>CAVOZP010000017.1:0-91707 GCA_963700995.1 uncultured Acidimicrobiales bacterium | reverse complement strand
CCATCGTGCCCAGTCGGCGCACACGCGACCCCGAAGACGTCGACATCAGCTGGGAGATCGACGCGTTCCGGTTCGATCTGCCGGTCATGGCGTCGGCCATGGACGGTGTGGTCAGCCCCGCCACCGCCATCGCCATGGGCCAGCTGGGTGGGGTCGGCGTGTTGAACCTCGAAGGGCTGTGGACCCGCTACGACGACCCCGATCGTGTGCTCGACGAGATCGCCGAGCTGCCATCCGAGAAGGCCACGGCCCGGATGCAACAGCTCTACCAAGAGCCGGTGAAGCAGGAGCTGGTCACCCAGCGCATCCGCGAGATCAACGCCGGCGGAGTCACCTCGGCCGCCTCGATCACGCCGCAGAAGGCGGCGAAGTTCAAGGACGCCATGCTGCGCTGGCGAGCTCGACATCGCCGTCATCCAGGGCACCGTCGTCTCCGCCGAGCACGTGAGCCAGACGCACGAGCCGCTGAATCTCAAGGAGTTCGTCGCGCGAGCTCGCCCATACCGATGATCGTCGGCGGCTGCGCCAGCTACCAGGCTGCACTGCACCTCATGCGCACCGGGGCGGCCGGCATCCTCATCGGTGTCGGCCCGGGCCACGCCTGCACCAGCCGGGGCGTGCTCGGTATCGGCGTGCCCCAGGCCACGGCCATCGCCGACGCCCGGGCCGCCCGCATGCGCCACCTCGACGAGACCGGTGTGTACGTGCATGTGATCGCCGACGGCGGCATGGCCACCGGCGGCGACATCGCCAAGGCCATCGTCTGTGGCGCCGACGCCGTGATGATCGGCTCGCCGTTGGCCGCCGCCGAGGAGGCCCCAGGCAAGGGCTACCACTGGGGCATGGCCACGTTCCACCCCACCCTGCCCCGCGGTGCTCGTGTCAAGACCTCGGTTCGCGGTTCGCTGCGCGAGATCCTGGTCGGTCCGGCCCACGAGAACGACGGCCGCATGAACCTGTTCGGTGCCCTGCGGACCAGCATGTCCACCTGTGGCTACAGCGACCTGAAGGAGTTCCAGAAGGCCGAGGTCATGGTGGCCCCCGCGCTGCAGACGGAGGGCAAGTACCTCCAGAAGCAGCAGGGTGTCGGTATGGGCTGAGCCAGCCCGACGTGACCGATACCCCCACCGTTCTCGTCGTCGACTTCGGCGCCCAGTACGCCCAGCTCATCGCCCGGCGTGTCCGTGAGGCCCGTGTCTACAGCGAGATCGTCCCTCACACCGTCACGGCGGCCGAGATCGCCGAGCGGGCCCCGGCCGCGCTGATCTTCAGCGGCGGGCCGAAGTCGGTGAACGTCGAGCACGCGCCGATGATCGACCCGGGCGTCTACGACCTCGGCATTCCGATCCTGGGCATCTGCTACGGCGCCCAGCTGATCGCCAAGCAGTGCGGCGGCTCGGTCGGGCGGTACGAGACCGGCGAGTACGGCCGCACCGAGCTCCACGTCACCCATGCCGGCGTGTTGTTCGGCGGCCAGCCCCACCTCCAGCAGGTGTGGATGAGCCACTTCGACGCCATCGACGGCGCGCCCGACGGATGCACGCCGCTGGCCCACAGCGACGCCACCCCGGTGGCCGCCTTCGAGTCGACCGAGCGGAAGCTCTTCGGCGTGCAGTACCACCCCGAGGTCAGCCACACGCCGGCGGGTCAGCAGCTGCTCGAACGATTCCTGTACGAGGGGGCCGGCATCGAGCCCACCTGGACGATGGACAACATCATCGACGCCCAGGTCGAGCTCATCCGCGCCCAGGTGGGTGCCGGCCGGGCCATCTGCGGGCTGTCGGGCGGTGTCGACTCGGCGGTGGCTGCGGCGCTGGTCCACAAGGCCATCGGCCCGCAGCTCACCTGCGTGTTCGTCGACACCGGCCTGATGCGCAAGGACGAGGGCGACCAGGTGGTCGAGACGTTCAAGCGCAACCAGGGCATCGAGCTGATCCACGTGCGGGCGGCCGACCGGTTCTTCGACAAGCTCGACGGGGTTGTCGACCCCGAGGACAAGCGCAAGGCGATCGGCGAGACTGTTCATCCGCGTGTTCGAGGACGCCGGGCGGGATCACCGACGCCGACTTCCTGGTGCAGGGAACGCTGTACCCCGACGTCATCGAGTCGGGCACGAGCGACGCCGGCCCGGATCAAGAGCCACCACAACGTGGGCGGCCTGCCCGACGACATGGACTTCGAGCTGGTCGAGCCGCTGCGGGCCCTGTTCAAGGACGAGGTACGCGCCGTCGGATCCGAGCTGGGCCTCCCCGACGAGATCGTGTGGCGACAGCCGTTCCCGGGCCCGGGCCTCGGTGTGCGCATCATCGGCGAGGTCACGCCCGACAAGGTGGTCATCCTCCAGGAGGCCGATGCCATCGTCCGCGACGAGATCGCCAAGGCCGGTCTCGAACGCGAGATCTGGCAGGCCTTCGCCGTCCTGCCCGACATCCGGTCGGTGGGGGTGATGGGCGACGAGCGCACCTACGCCCATCCGATCATCATCCGTGCCGTCGACCAGCGACGACGCGATGACCGCCGACTGGGCCCGACTGCCCTACGAGCTGCTCG
This sequence comes from uncultured Acidimicrobiales bacterium, assembly GCA_963700995.1. Taxonomy (GTDB): domain Bacteria; phylum Actinomycetota; class Acidimicrobiia; order Acidimicrobiales; family JAHEJN01; genus JAHEJN01. Next base: position 89,157 of record CAVOZP010000017.1, on the reverse strand, counting down.
AGACGCATGTCGAGCCGCATCATCAACGAGGTCGACGGCGTGAACCGGGTGGCCTACGACATCACGTCGAAGCCGCCGGGCACCATCGAGTGGGAATGACCCGGTGTCAGATCCCGGTGACGACGACATCGACCCTGCGCCGCTCGACGCGCTGAAGGGTGCCCTCGCCTACTTCGGCGAGACGTTGTCGCTGGTGGGCGAGGCCGACTGGGATCGTCCCGTCGATGAATGGGACATCCGCCGCCTGGTCGCCCACGTGATCATCAACGATGCTCAGATCGCCGCGCTCGTCCGCGGCGAGAACGTCGAGTGGACCACCGAGGTCGACGTCTCGGCGATCGGCACCAACGCCATGGCCACCTGGCGGGGGGTGGCGCTCGGGCTGCTCGGCGCGCTCGGCGAGGCCGGCGCCTTGGCCGCCACCTACTCGCATCCCTTGGGTGCCGCGCACCGGCGAGCAGCTGGCCGGCATGCGGGTGGTGGAGAACCTGGCCCACGGATGGGATCTCGCCCGAGCGCTGGGCGTCGTTCGGCCCTTGCCCGATTCGCTGGCCGAATGGGCGCTCGACTTCATTCGCCCGATGGCCGGCGCGGTGCTCGACAGCGAGTACTTCGGCGCACCGATCCCCCTCGGGCTCGACGCCGACGCCGCCACGCGGCTGTTGGCCTTGATGGGTCGCGACGGCTGATCACTCGCCGGCGCGTCGCAGCAGCTTCGACCAGTGGCGGTAGGTGGCCTCGACCTCCATGCCGAGACGGATGTAGAGATCGAGGGCACCGGTGCGTGAGTCGGTGCTGAGGCCGAGCCGCGGTCGTCCCCGGCGGCGCAGGTCACCGAAGGTCCGAGCCAACAACGCCTGGGCGATACCCCGATGCCGACGATCGCGGTGAACGGCCACGCTGTCGACCCAGCCCTCGTTCGGTGCGTCGACACCGTGGCACACGCCGACGATGGTCTCGCCTTCGACGGCCACCTGCAGCAGAGCGGGGTCGAAGTCGGATCGTTCGACGGTATGAGCCAGCCACGAGGCGTACGAGGTGGGCGTGCGGTTGGGCCACTCGTTGAAGGCGTCTTCGATCAGTCGGTGGATGGCGGGGAGCTCGGGCTGGGCGAAGGCCCGGATCTCGACGCCGGGGGGGTGGCGATCGACGATCTCGGCACCGGGCGGGAAGTACAAGACCCAGGACGTGTGTCGCACCTCGTAGCCGCGGCGCTCGAACAGCTCGATGGCCTCGGTGCACCCGTCGAACTTGGTCTGGCCCACGCGTACGTCGGTGTCGGCCGGCGTCCGGGCCAGTGCCCGAGTCTCCATCCAGTCGATCAGGGCCGATCCGATCCCTCGATTTCGGTGATCGGGATGCACCTCCCCGTCGGCGCGCCAGCCCGGGACCTCGACATAGCCGACCAGCTGTGAGCCATCGAACACCAGCAGGTTGTCGTGTATCGGGTCGGCGTCCGGGTCGGCCATGTCGGCCTCGATGTCCTCACGGGTGATCATGACCACGCCCTGGTCGTGCAGGTCAGTCGTCGAGAAGAGCTCGAAGACGATGTCGACGTCGCTCGTCGACGCGCCACGAGTCGACAACCCGTCGGGGAAGCTCACCCTGGGTGCGCTCACGGGATCATCGCCCGGCGAGCTCGTCCACCACCGGCGCCATCTGGTCCATGGCGTCTGAGCCGATGCTCACGTACGTGATACCCCAGCGCTCCCGCCAGCCGAGAACGGTCTCGATGCACTGGGCGACCGAACCCACCAGGGCGTGGGGCGACTCGAGCGCCTCGTTGGCCGCAACGCCGAGGGCGGGGCCGAGGAGCTCGGCCATGCCCTGTCGGTCGTCGGAGATCGTGGCCAGGTGCACTCGTGTCTGGAGCTCCAGCTCGCCGAAGCGATCGCCCGCGGCCTCGCGAATCCACTCGATCTTCTCGTCGGTGGCGTTGGGCGTCGCCGAAGGGCCGGCCCGCTCGTCGATGACGCCGGCGGCCAGCGACGGGTTCACGCCGACGATGTCGGCCTCGCGTGCGGCCAGCGAGAGCACCTTGCGCCCGCCTCCGGCGATCAGCAGCGGCGGACCGCCGGGCCGCACGGGAGCGGGACCGTTCACCAGCCCGGTGATCGAGTAGTGGTCGCCGTGGAAGTCGACGGCCTCGCCGGTGAAGGCCGCCTTGAGAATGGCAACGCTCTCGGCCAGACGGGCGATGCGCATGCCAGGCCGGTCGTAGTTCATGCCCATCTGCTCGTAGTCGGTGAGCATCCAGCCCGCCCCGATACCGAGCTCGAGGCGGCCGCCACTCAGCTGGTCGAGGGTGGTGACCTCCTTGGCGAGAATGCCCGGATGGCGATAGTCGTTGGCCAGCACCAGCGTCTGGAGCTTGAGGGTTCTGGTGACGCCGGCGGCCGCGGTCAGGGCGACAAGCGGGGCGAGCTGGTCACCGAGATGGTCGGCGATGGCGAGCGCGTCGTACCCGAGGTCTTCGGCCCGGTGGGCGGTGTCGAGGAAGTCGGCCGTGTCGTCGACAATGCCAGCGGCGACGCAGAATCGGATCGGGTGGGTCATGCGGGTGGACGCTACCTGCTGCTGCCGGGTCCGGCCTAGGGTTCGGCCATGGGCCTGGGCACGCAGATCCCCGACGAGATGGGCGACTTCACGCGAGAGGAACGCACCTATCTGGCCAAGACGAAGACCGTCCTGTTCGCCGGGACCGGTCCGGCCGTGCTGGTGCTCACCGAGATGCCGGGCATCAGCCCCGACGTGGCCGACTTCGCCCGCCGCATCGTCGACATCGGGTGCACGGTGGTCATGCCGTCGCTCTACGGCGAGCCGGGCCGACCGGTCTCGGTCGGCTACTCGGTGAAGTCCCTGGCCAGGGGATGTGTGGCACGCGAGTTCGCTGCGTTCAGCACCAAGAAGTCACCGCCGGTCACCGAGTGGCTGCGAGCCCTGGCACGCGACGTGCACGGCGAGGCGGGCGGACCGGGTGTCGGCGTCGTGGGCATGTGCTGGAGCGGGGGATTCGCGCTCGCCATGATGGTCGACCCGGTCGTGGTGGCGCCGGTACTGAGCCAGCCGAGTCTTCCGTTGGGCATCGGCAGGAAGCGCAAGGCGGCACCGCATCTCTCGAAGGTCGACCTCGCGGTGGTCAAGGAGCGGGTGGCCGAGGGTTGCCCGGTGCTGGGCCTGCGGTTCTCGGAGGACTCGATGTCGCCCGCCGAGCGATTCGACACCCTGCGGCGCGAGCTGGGCGAGGGCTTCGTGGCCGTCGAGATCGATTCGGGCGCAGGTAACCGCAATGGCCTGAGCCGGCGGGCCCACTCGGTGCTCACCCTCGACCTCCAGGACGAGCCCGGACATGCCACCCGTCGAGCTCTCGACCAGGTGCTCGATCTGTTTCGCGAGCGGCTCCTGTCCTGACCCGTCGGCGGGCCGCAGCGGTGTCGCAGCCGCCCAGTAGGGTGACCTCGATGTCGCTCTTCTCCGCAGATGACCCGTTCGGCGCGCCCGACGAGCCACCACCCGACGAGGTCGAGTACGGCGACGAGGAGCCCCGCCGTCGGCCGCGGTTCGATCTGCTCGACGGGCTCAATCCGGCCCAGCGCGATGCCGTGGTCCACGACGGCGGCCCGTTGCTCATCGTCGCCGGCGCCGGCTCGGGCAAGACACGCGTGCTCACCCATCGCATCGCCCATCTCATCGACGATCTGGGCATCTCGCCGTTCGAGATCCTGGCCATCACCTTCACCAACAAGGCCGCGGACGAGATGAAGCGAGCGCCTCCGCGGCCTGGTGGGTCCCGTCGCCGACAAGATGTGGGTGTCCACATTCCACGCGGCATGCGTGCGCATCCTGCGGAGGGAAGCCGAAACACGTCGGGCTACCCGTCGGCGTTCACCATCTATGACCAGGCCGACGCCCTCCGGCTCACCAGCTACGTGCTGCGCGACCTCAACCTCGACTCGCAAGCGATTCCCGCCACGGTCGATGCACGCGCAGATCTCCAACGCCAAGAACGAGATGATCGGCCCCGAGGCAGTACGCCGGCCAACGCCACGGTGCTCATCGAACGCAAGGTGGCCGACGTCTACCAGGAGTACCAGGACCGCCTGAAGAAGGCCGGCGCCATGGACTTCGACGATCTCCTGCTCGAGGCGGTGCGCCTCTTCCACCAGAACCCCGACGTCCTCGAGTCGTACCGTCGGCGGTTCCGCCACGTGCTCGTCGACGAGTACCAGGACACCAACTCGGTGCAGAACGAGCTGGTCACGCTGTTGGCCGGCGAACACCGCCAGGTGTGCGTGGTGGGCGACAGCGACCAGTCGATCTACCGGTTCCGGGGGGCCGACATCCGCAACATCCTCGAGTTCGAGACTGCCTTTCCCGACGCCACCGTCGTGCTCCTCGAACAGAACTACCGGTCGACCCAGACCATCCTCGACGCCGCCAATGCCGTCATCGACAACAACTTCGGCCGCAAGCCCAAGCACCTCTGGACCGACCAGGGCAAGGGCGATCGCATCACCCGCTATCACGCCGACGACGAGGCCGACGAGGCGCAGTGGGTCGCCCATCGAGCTCGCCACACCTGCACGACTCCGACGCGCATGCGCTGGGGCGACATGGCCGTCTTCTACCGCACCAACGCCCAGAGTCGAGTGCTCGAGGAGCACCTGGTCCGGGTGGGCATTCCCTACAAGGTCATCGGCGGCACCCGTTTCTACGATCGCCGCGAGGTGAAGGACGCGCTCGCCTATCTGCGTTGCGTCGTGAACCCCATCGACGAGGTGTCGGTCAAGCGGGTGCTCAACACACCCAAGCGGGGTATCGGCGACTCGTCGGTGGCCCGTATCGACACTTGGGCTGCAGTCGCGCGGGCTCACGTTCATGCAGGCCCTGCGGGAATCGAACGACGCGGGTGTCAGCGGCACGGCGGTCGAAGGGCATTGCCGCCTTCCTCGACCTCATCGACGAGGCCTCGGCCCTCGACGACGGCGGTCCGGGGCCGCTCATCGAGCACCTCCTCGAGGCCAGCGGCTATCTCGGCGAACTACGGGCCGAGCGCAGCGTCGAGGCCGACGGGCGGATCGAGAACCTGGCCGAGCTCGTGCGGTGTCGGGCTCGCGAGTTCCCGCACAGGCCGACGACTTCCTCGAACAGGTGAGCCTGGTATCCTGACACCGACGCGCTCGACGACGACGAGAGCTCGGTGGTTCTCTGATGACCCTGCACTCGGCCAAGGGCCTCGAGTACCCGGTCGTGTTCCTGCTGGGCATGGAGGACGGCGTCTTCCCTCACGCTCGCGCCTCGGCGATCCCGACGAGCTCGAAGAAGAGCGGCGCCTCGGCCTACGTGGGCATCACGCGGGCCCAGCAGCGACTCTTCCTCACCCACGCCTGGAGCCGAACGCTCTACGGCAACACGCAGTACAACCCGCCGAGCCGGTTCCTCGATGAGATCCCGACCGAGCTGGTCGACGAGGCCGAGGGCAGCCGGTCGGCAGCGAGCGCCGCGTCGCAGAGCCGTCTCGGCCGCACTTCCTGGGGCGGTCATCGTGAAGAGCGGGTCGAGGCCAGCGGTGTCGAGCCCGTCAGCGCACCCGAAGCAAGCGGGGCCGACACGCTCGGGCTGAAGACCGGCGACGATGTCCGTCACGAGCACCTTCGGCGAGGGCGTGATCATCGACATGCAGGGTGCCGGCGACACCACCGAGGCCACCGTCCGCTTCAGCGACGGCCGCGAGAAGGTGCTGTTGTTGAGCTGGGCTCCACTCGAGAAGATCTAGGCCCTTGGCCCGCCAGCTCGACGCACAGTCGGCTCTGGCTGCGGGCCGGATCGTCGGTGCCGATCGTCGCCTTTGCCGTCGACCCTCGTCGTGCTGGGTGCCATGCACGACGAGGCGCACCACGGTCGAGTCCCATCTCGATCATCACCGAGCACTGGCGGTCGAGCGGTTCTGGATCGTCGACCATCGCAGCGCCGACGGTCGCGCGAGCTGCTCGCCCGCCAGCCCGGGTCCCCAACCACCGATCGCCGCACTCGGTGTGTGATCAGGTCGCCGTTGCGCTCTGCGGCGTTGAGATCGATGTCGAGCCGGCCGTCGGCGTCGACTTCGGCCGGATAGCTCACCTGGTCGCCGCCGTCGGCGGGGACGGTCACGCTCGGCTCGCACGAGTCGGTGAAGAGCGTTCCGATCGGCCTGCCACGGCGAGCGTGCACTCCCGGGGTTGCCCCGGTCGTGGGCGTTGAAGGCGAACCATCCCTCGTTCGGGTCGGGGCCGAGATGCTGCACGATGATGTTCGCGCTCCCCGGTGCCGGCGTCGGGGAACAGCACGGGTCCGCCCTCGTCGATCTGTCGGGCCAGGTTGGCGGCGCTGATGTCCTGGAAACGGTCGTCGCCGAGTTTCACGTCGAGGGTGCCGGTGCCCGCGAGTCGGGTGACCAGGATGACCAGACCGATGCCGAGCACCACCGCAACCACCCCGACGACGATTGCCCGTCGGGTGTCGAAGGACGCATCGCTGGCGACCGGGCTCACGTCGACGGTGCTCGGTTGCGTCATGATCGTGAGCACCCGCCTAGTATCGCCCGCGGGCCGAGTCGGCCCCACCCCCAATCTCGTTCCCCTCGGAGGCTCCCCGGTGGATCTGTTCGAATATCAGGGCAAGCAGTTCTTCGCCCTACGGCATGCCCGTCTCGCCCGGCGAGATCGCCTTCACCGTCGACGAGGCCGTCGCCGCCGCCGAGCGGCTCGGGCACCCCGGTGATGGTCAAGGCCCAGGTCCACACCGGCGGCCGGGGCAAGGCCGGCGGGGTGAAGTTCGCCGCCGACGTCGACGCGGTGCGCGAGCACGCCGGCAACATCCTCGGCCTCGACATCAAGGGCCACATCGTCGAAGCGGGTCTGGATCGAGAAGGCGTCCGACATCGCCGAGGAGTACTACGCCAGCTTCACCCTCGACCGCAGGCCAAGAAGCACCTCGGCATGCTCTCGGCCGAGGGTGGCGTCGAGATCGAGACCGTCGCCGAGGAGAACCCCGACGCCATCGCCAAGATCTGGGTCGACCCCGTCGACGGACTCACGCCGAGGCGGCGCCGTGACTGGGTCGCTGGCCGCCGACCTCAACCCCGCGGTCACCGAGGGCGCGGTCGACATCCTGCAGAAGCTCTACACGCGCCTACACCGAAGGCGACGCCGACCTCGTGCGAGATCAACCCGCTGATCCTCACCCCCGAGGGCGTCGTGCACGTCCTCGACGCCAAGGTCACCCTCGACGGCAACTGCGAGTTCCGTCACCCCGACTACGCGCAGTACGACGACACCCAGCCCCGCGACGAGCGCGAGACCGCGGCCCACGAGAAGGGCCTGCAGTACGTCGGCCTCGAGGGTTCGGTCGGCGTGATCGCCAACGGTGCCGGGCTCGCCATGAGCACCGTCGACGTCGTCAACCAGGTGGGCGGCAAGCCGGCCAACTTCCTCGACATCGGCGGCGGCGCCAACGCCGACGTCATGGCCGGCGCGCTCGAGGTCATCAACAACGACCCCGACGTGCAGAGTCCATCTTCATCAACATCTTCGGCGGCATCACCCGGGGCGAAGAGGTCGCCAACGGCATCCTCGAGGCCATGCAACGGGTCGACATCGACTCACCGATCGTCATCCGCCTCGACGGCACCAACGCCGACGAGGGTCGGGCGATCCTCGAACCGAACCTGTCCGACACGCTGATGATGGAAGCCACCATGCTCGACGCGGCCCGCAAGGCCGTCGAGCTGCGCGAGCTGAGGAACCGGTCATGAGCATCTTCGTCGACGAGAACACCAAGGTCATCTACCAGGGCCTCACCGGCTCCCAGGGCAGCTACTACGGCCAGCTGAACCGCGACTACGGCACCCAGGTCGTGGCCGGTACCCATCCGAAGAAGGCCGGCACCGACGTCGACGGCATTCCGATCTACGCCACGGTCGCCGAGGCCGTGGAGGCCACCGGTGCCACCGCCAGTTGCATCTTCATCCCCGCCGCCGGCGTCCTGCGGCGCGGTGATCGAGGCGGCCGAGGGCGGTGTCGAGTTCATCGTGGCCATCACCGAGGGCGTGCCCGCCCACGACGAGGCCTGGTTCTACAACAAGCTGCAGCGCGACTTCCCCGGGACCCAACTGCTCGGCCCGAACTGCCCCGGCATCATCAGCCCCGGCAAGTGCAACATCGGCATCACCGCCGGCCACATCGCCAAGCCGGGTGGCCCGGTCGGCATCGTGAGCCGGTCGGGCACGCTCACCTACCAGGCGCTCTACGAGCTGAAGCAGAAGGACATCGGCGTCACCACCTGTGTCGGCATCGGTGGCGACCCGGTGCCCGGGCACCAGTTTCATCGACTGCCTGCGGGCCTTCGAGGCCGACCCCGAGACCAAGGCCGTCATGATGATCGGCGAGATCGGCGGGTCGGCCGAGGAAGAGGCCGCCGAGTTCATCAAGCACCACATGACCAAGCCGGTCACCAGCTACATCGCCGGTGTCACCGCTCCGCCGGGCAAGAAGATGGGCCACGCCGGCGCCATCGTGTCGGGCGGCAAGGGCACCGCCGAGGCCAAGATGGAAGCGCTGAGCGACGCCGGCGTGCAGGTCGGGAACAACCCCACCGAAGCCGGCGAGCTCATGGCCGAGATCGTGGCGTCGCTCTAGCTCGGTCCGATGGCCGCGAGCTGACCCACCCGCGGGTTCAGTCGGCCAGCAGGTTGAAGATGAACACTTGGATCCGGCGATTGATCTGCTGGTTTTCCTCGGAGGTGTTCGGGACAGCGGGGTCGGTCTCGCCCTTGCCGACGGGCGTCAGGCGACTGCGCTCCACGCCGCGCTCCACGAGCCAGTCCACCACGGCCTGGGCCCGATCCTGGGAAAGGATCAGATTGGTCTCGTCGCTTCCGATGTCGTCGGTGTGGCCCTCGACGGTCATGGTCACGCTCGGTCGCGTCAACATCAGCGCCAACGCTTGGGCGAGCAGCGGTTCGAACTCGGGCGCGATGTCTGCGCTGTTGGTGGCGAACAACACGGTGTCGTCGACACGGATGTTCCCCAGGTTGGGGTCGCCGGCCCGGGGGTCGATCACATAGTTGTTGATGACGTTTTCGGGGCCCAGGATGGCGGCGGCCAGGGCCACGATCTCCTCGGCGCTCGCCTCGTCGGGCACGGCCCCCTCGAGCACGATCTGGCCGTTCTTCACGATGGCCCGCGACTCCTCGACGCCCTCGGGCAGCGGTTCGGCCGCCGGGTCGGTGGTAGGGGCTGGCTCGGGCGTGGGCGTCGCCTCGGGCGTGGCCGTCGGCTCGGGTATGGCGGTCGGCTCGAGTGTGGGTTCGGCCGTCGGGGTCGGGGACTCGGTGTCGGGGGTGGGCTGGGTGGTCGGAGTAGGCACCGGCGTCGGTTGAGCCGCGGCTGCCGTCGTCTGGTCGCTGCTGGAGCCGTCGTCGTCTCCGAGGGTGGTCAGGAAGGCGACGAGCCCTGCGCCGATGAGGGCGGCGATGACGAACTGCGCCAACGCAGGAATTCGCTTCATGGGGCCAAGCTAACGCTTGTAGGCGAATCGGCCCACACGATGATCTACCCAGCCCACGTGGCTTGGGTCCTTCGACCTGGTATCACTGCAGGCATGGATGCTGTTGTGCTCGTCGGCGGGTTCGGAACGAGGCTGCGGCCCCTGACGAGCGAGACACCCAAGCAGATGCTGCCGATCGGTCACGTCACGATGCTCGAGGTCGTCCTCGCCCGGCTGGCTGCCCAGGGAATCACCCGGGCCGTTCTGTCGCTCGGGTACCGGCCAGAGGTGTTCCGAGAGCGATGGCCCGACGCCAGAATCGGAGGACTCGAGGTCGACTACGCGGTCGATCCGTATCCGCTCGACACCGCGGGGGCCATCCGGTTCGCTGCTGTCCAAGCTGGGATCGCCGACACCTTCGTGGCCATCAATGGCGATGTCATCACCTCGCTCGACGTGCGCACCCAGATCGACCGGCACCGCGCCGCAGGGGTGGCGGCGACCATGCACCTCGTCTCGGTCGACGATCCGTCACGCTTCGGCGTCGTGTCGATCGACGAGGCGAATCAGGTGATCGGATTCGTCGAGAAACCGCCTCGGCACGAAGCACCGTCGAACCTCATCAATGCCGGGACCTACGTCCTCGAGCCGAGGGTCCTCGACCTCATTCCCGACGGCGAAGCCGTCTCCATCGAGCGAGCCACCTTCCCTGCGCTCGTGGCTCGAGGCGAGCTGAACGGGTTTCACCAAGACGGCTACTGGGTCGACGCCGGCACGCCCGAGACGTATCTCCAGGTGAACCTCGACGCCCTGACCGGCGCGTGGTCCGACCCCATCGACCCGATCGGCGACGGTGCGAGCGTCGATTCGACTGCGGTGATCGATCAGGCGGTGGTCGGTTCCGACGCAACGGTCGGGCCCCATGCGTCGATCCGACGGTCGGTACTCATGGAGGGCGCCACGATCGCGGAGGGGGCGCAGGTGAGCGACAGCATCATCGGCTCCGGCGCCACGGTCGCCGCGGGCGCCTCGATCGCAGGGCACAGCATGGTCGGCCCCCACGTCGTAGTGCCCTCCGGCGCCGTGCTCGAGGGCGCTCGCGTCCCCGAAGCCGACTGACGCCGAAGTCGGCCGACCACGCGCGGCGTGGAGTGAGCGGTGGCTAGAACGGGGTGGGTGGCGTGGTGGCCGTCGAGTCGGACCTCGAGTCCATGAAGGCGCCGACGATGATGGCGGCCGCACCGACCCATCCGACGAAGAGGCCGAACTTCGCACTGTCGGCCAACTGCAGACCGAAGGTGATGAGGAAGGCCGTCAGGCCGAGCGTGAGATACACGTCGTTGGTCGTGAGTCCACCGACACTGAGCTCGGTGGTCCTGCCGCCGAAGTTGGCCATGGCCACGAGGATCACCACTGCGGCGCCGATGACGAGGCAGATGAGACCTTGAAGGCCGGCGGCGTCGAAGCTGATGCCGGACTGGTCTCCCCGCCACTTGAGAAAACTGCTGATGAACAGCAGGCCGCCCCCGCCGAGCAGGGCGATGGCACTGGGCTTGAGATTGTCCATGGTCGTCTCCTAGAAGCTCGTGGCCGGGGCGGTCGAGGATTCCTTGCTGTCCATGAACGAACCGACCACGGCGATGGCGGCACCGATGGTGCACAGGAACAGTCCGATCTTCGGTCCGAGAGGACCGGCGCTGAGGAACAGCCCACCGAAGCACATGAGGAAGACGGCGATGCCCAACATGAACAGCAGCTTGTCGATTGCGAACCCGGCGACGGCGGCCGGGATGTTCACCTGCGGAGCAAAGGCGCGGAGTCCGGCGACAGTAGCGATCGCCAGGCCGATGAGCAGAGCGAAGATTCCCTGTAGTCCGTTGAAGTCGATGTCGGTGCCCGAGAATCCGAAGCTGAATCCTCCTTCAGAGGCCCCGTACCAGTCGAAGAACGTACCAATGAAGAGCAGTGCACCTCCTCCGAGTTTCATCATTGCCGGTGGTTTCATGTCCATGATGCTCCACGCCCCCTTATGACGATGTGTCCCAACCGTAATCGGTTTCGCTCGAGGGGGTGGCGACTCGACGAGGCTGCGATCCGCGCTGGTAGGTTCGCCCCCGTGAAACTGGCAGTGCTCGCGTCGGGAAGTGGCACCATCCTCGACGCCATGGTTGCCGCCGGGGTGCCGGTCGGTCTCGTCGTCACCGACCGGCCGTGTACCGCACTCGAGGTGGCCGCCGCCCACCAGATCCCGGCCCGACTCCTCGAACGGTCGTCGTATGGTCCCGGCTTCGACCGGACGGACTACACCTGGCAGCTGCGCGAGCTGCTCGAGCTGGCCGAGATCGAGCTGATCGCCATGGCCGGCTTCGGCACCATCCTCGATCAGCCGATCCACGACCGCTTCCCCGGTCACATCGTGAACACCCACCCGGCGTTGCTGCCGGCGTTTCCCGGCTGGCACGCGGTCGACGATGCGTTGGCCTACGGCGTGAAGGTCACCGGCTGCACGGTGCACGTCGCAACCCTCGAGGTCGACGCCGGGCCGATTCTCGCCCAGGAGGCGGTGACCGTGCACGCCGACGACACGGTTTCCACGCTGCACGAGCGCATCAAGGCCATCGAGCGCCGCCTGTATCCCGAAACCCTGCTCGCCATACTCGAACGAGGCACTGTGCTGTGACCACCGATCCGTCTCCCCGCGCCCTCCTCTCGGTGTTCGACAAGACCGGGGTCGTCGACCTGGCCGCCGGCCTGGTCGACCTCGGCTGGGAGCTCGTGTCGAGCGGAGGCACGTTCCGGGTTCTCGTCGATGCCGGCCTGCCCGTGCTCGAGGTCGCCGAGGTCACCCAGGCGCCCGAGATGCTCGACGGCCGGGTCAAGACCCTGCATCCCGGCATTCACGGCGGCATCCTCGCCGATCGGTCGAAGCCCGAACATCTGGAAACCCTTTCCGAGCGCGGCATCGCGCCCATCGATCTGGTCGTGTCGAACCTGTATCCGTTCAACGCCGAGCCGTCGATCGAGATGATCGACATCGGTGGTCCGACGATGGTGCGCGCGGCCGCCAAGAATCACGATGCCGTCGGCATTCTCACCACTCCCGACGACTACGACGCCGTGCTCGACGAGCTTCGCACCGGCGGCCGCCTGAGCGCGGCCACCCGACGCCGCCTGGCACGTGCCGCATTCGCCCACACTGCCGCCTACGACGCGGCCATCGTCGCATGGCTCGACGACACCGACGACGCCACCGACTCCGACGACCCCCTTCCCGACTCCCTCCACCTCACCCTCGACCGCGTCCAGGATCTGCGCTACGGGGAGAACCCCCACCAGGTCGGTGCGCGCTATCGGTTGGCCAACGGCGGCGGATGGTGGGACACGGCGGTACAGCACAACGGCAAACAGCTCTCGTATCTCAACCTCTACGACACCGAAGCGGCGTGGCGCCTCGCGTGGTCGATCAGCAGCGACCCCACGGTGGCGGTGATCAAGCACGCCAACCCCTGCGGCCTGGCCGTGGCCGACACCGTGGCCGAGGCCTATCAGCGCGCCGATGCGTGCGACCCGGTTTCGGCCTTCGGTGGGATCATCGCCACGAACCGCCCGGTCACCGCCGCGATGGTCGCGGCCATGGCCGGCCGCTTCACGGAGGTGATCGTGGCTCCCGAGTTCGAAGCCGACGCCCTCGACGCGCTGCGGGCGAAGAAGAACCTCCGCGTGATCGCGGCCAGCCCGCCACCGTCGGAGGTGCTCGACATGCGCTCGATCTCAGGTGGTCTCCTCGTGCAGACCGCCGACCGCATCATCGCGGGCCGTAACGAGTGGACGATCGCCACCGAGCGCGAGCCGACCGACACCGAGTGGGCCGATCTCGACTTCGCGTGGCGGGTTGTCGCCCGGGTGATGTCGAACACCATCGTGTTGGCCAAGGATCGCCAGGCGGTCGGGATCGGCGCCGGTCAGCAGAACCGTCGCGACGCCGGTCGCATTGCGGCCGAGAAGGCCGACGGACGGGCCGTCGGTGGGGTCTGTGCCAGCGACGCTTTCTTCCCGTTCAGCGATGGGCTCGAAGCGGCTGTCGACGCCGGATGCACGGCGGTCATCCAGCCGGGTGGCTCCATTCGCGACGACGAGGTGATCGCCGCGGCCAACGAGGCGAACATCGCCATGGTCTTCACCGGCGAGCGTCACTTCCGTCACTGACCCGAGAGGACCGTTCCCCATGACAGCCATCACCCTCGACGGCGAGCTCCTGGCCTCGGAGATCAAGGCCGACCTTGGCGAGCGCATACGTGCGTTGGCCGACCGGGGCGTCGTCCCGGGATTGGGAACGGTTCTGGTCGGCGACGACGGGCCGTCGGCCAACTACGTCGCCATGAAGCACCGCGACAGCACCGAGCTCGGCATGCATTCGCGCGAGGCAAAGCTGCCGGCCGACGCCACGCGGTCCGAGATCGACGCTGTGGTCGACGATCTCAACCACGATCCCGCGATCCACGCCTACATCATCCAGTACCCGTTCCCCGCGGGTCTCGACTACGAGGCGGCACTGCTCCGGGTCGATCCGGCCAAGGACGCCGACGGGCTCCACCCGGTGAACCTCGGCAAGCTCGTGCAGGGAGTCGATGCCCCGCTCGCCTGCACGCCTGCGGGGATCCAGCTCCTGCTGGAGCGATTCGGCGTGGAGATAGCGGGCCGTCACGTGGTGATCGTTGGGCGCGGCCTCACCATCGGTCGACCGCTCGCCAATCTGCTCACCCTCAAGCTGCGCAACGCAAACGCCGCCGTCACGGTGGTCCACACCGGTGTCGGCGACATCGGCGCCTACACGCGACAGGCCGACATCCTCGTCGCGGCTGCCGGGTCTCCTCGCCTCATCACCGCCGACATGGTGAAGCCGGGAGCAGCGGTGGTGGCCGCGGGCGTCAGCTTCGAAGGCGCCAAGCTGGTGAGCGATGTCGCCGACGAGGTTGCCGAGGTGGCCGGTTGGCTCTCACCCCGCATCGGAGGTGTCGGGCCGATGACCCGGGCGATGCTGATGGCCAACACCGTCGCTGCGGCCGAGGCGACGCTCACCGAGTGATCGGGGGCCGGACCAGCGGCCGGTGATCAGCCGTCGAGAGCGGCGAGGGCGTCGTTGAACGTGGCGCTCGGGCGCATGGCCGCCGACATCAGCGCAGGATCGGGCAGGTAGTAGCCGCCGAGTTCGACCGGGTGACCCTGCACGGAGTTCAGCTCGTCGACGATGACCCTCTCGTTGTCGGCCAGCAGCGCCGCCAGCGGACCGAACCGAGATGCCAGCTGGGCGTCGCCGGACTGAGAGGCGAGCGCCGTCGCCCAGAACAAGGCGAGGTAGAAGTGGCTTCCCCTGTTGTCGAGCTCGTTGACCTTGCGCGACGGCGACTTGCCCTCGTCGAGCAAGCGTTCGGTGGCGACGTCGAGCGTGGCGGCCAGCACCGCTGCCCGTTCGTTCCCCGTGGTCTCGGCCAGGTGCTCGAGTGACACGGCCAGTGCGAGAAACTCGCCGAGCGAATCCCAGCGCAGGTGGTTCTCGGCGAGGAATTGCTGCACGTGCTTGGGTGCCGAACCTCCGGCGCCGGTCTCGAAGAGCCCGCCACCGTTCATCAGGGGGACGATGGAGAGCATCTTGGCGCTGGTGCCCACCTCGAGGATGGGGAACAGGTCGGTGTTGTAGTCGCGCAGAACGTTGCCGGTGACCGAGATGGTGTCGAGGCCCTGGCGGATGCGATCGACGGAGTACCGGGTGGCGTCGACGGGCGACATGATCTCGATGGTGAGGCCGTCGGTGTCGTGATCGCCGAGGTAGTGCTGCACCTTTGTGATCAGCTGGGCGTCGTGGGCGCGGGCGGCGTCGAGCCAGAACAGTGCGGGCACACCGGTGGCACGGGCGCGGGTGACCGCGAGCTTCACCCAATTGCGTACGGCGGCGTCCTTGACCTGACACGCACGCCAGATGTCGCCGGGCGCAACGATGTGCTCGGTGAGCACATCGCCGTCGGCGTCGACGAGCTGTACGACACCTGCCGCAGCGATCTCGAAGGTCTTGTCGTGGCTGCCGTACTCCTCGGCCTTCTGCGCCATGAGGCCGACATTGGACACCGATCCCATCGTCACCGGGTCATAGGCGCCGTGGGCTCGGCAGTCCTCGATCACCACCTGGTAGATCCCGGCGTAGCTGCTGTCGGGGATGACCGCCTTCACGTCCTGGAGCTCGCCGGCCGCGTTCCACATCCTTCCCGACGAGCGAATCATGGCCGGCATCGACGCATCGACGATCACGTCGCTCGGCACGTGCAGGTTGGTGATTCCCTTGTCGGAGTTGACCATCGCCACGCCAGGCCGGCGGGCATAGGTGGCCTCGATGTCGGCACGAATCGCATCGGCTCGGTCGGCCGGTAGGTCGACGAGCGAGGCGAGGACGCTCGCCAGACCGTTGTTGGGGTCGGCGTCGACCGAGTCGAGCTCGGCGGCATGGTCGGCGAAGACGTCGGCGAAGAACGTCTTCACGACATGACCGAAGATCAGCGGATCGGACACCTTCATCATGGTGGCTTTGAGGTGGACGGAGAACAGCACACCCTGGGCGGCGGCATCGTCGATCTGGCCGGCCAGGAAGTCGACCAACGCCTGCTTCTGCATCACGGTGGCGTCGATGATCTCGCCGGCCTCGAGTGCGATCGGGTCGCGCAGCGGGGTCACGGATCCATCGATCGCTACATGGTTGACCGCGACGGTGGTGGCCGCATCGACCGTGACCGACTGCTCGTTGTGGGCGAAGTCACCGTGACTCATCGTGGCCACGTGGGTGAGCGAGTCGGCGGACCAGGCGCCCATCGGATGGGGATACTTACGGGCGTACTCCTTCACGGCCCTCGGTGCCCGCCGATCGGAGTTGCCCTCGCGGAGAACCGGGTTCACGGCGCTGCCCTTGACCCGGTCGTACTGCTGGCGGAGGGCCCGCTCGGCGTCGGTCTCGGGCTCGTCGGGGTAGTCGGGGAGCGCGAAGCCCTTCTCCTGGAGCTCCGCCACCGCCGCCTTGAGCTGGGGCACCGACGCCGAGATGTTGGGCAGCTTGATGATGTTGGCCTCGGGCCGGGTGGCGAGCTCGCCCAATTCGGCGAGATCGTCGCTGGCGCGCTGGTGTTCGGGCAACCAGTCGGCGAGGTTGGCGAGGATGCGCCCGGCCAAGGAGATGTCGCGGGTTTCGACGACGACGTCGGCCGCCGACGCGAACACCTCGATGATCGGGAGGAGTGACGCAGTGGCCAGCGCCGGTGCTTCGTCGGTGTTGGTGTAGATGATCTTGGGGGTGGTGTCAGTCATGTCGCTTCCGTTGCGCCTCACGCGTGTCGGTTCGGCTTTGCGCTGTGAGGTTAGCGAGCGGCGGCTCCCGGCCGAGCGACGAGGTACCCGGGTAGCGGTCCACGCCTTCGTACACTCGTCGCCACGGGAGGTGGTCGCCGTGGGGCGAATGATGGTCGTGGTACTGATCGTGGTGGTGACCGCGGCAGCGTGCGGCGGCGAGGCAGGCGTTGAGGGGAGCGTCGCCGAACCGACCCCCGGGTCGACCGAACCCGCGGCGGATCCCACGCCCGAGCCCACTGCCGGTCCGGCGGCGACTGCCGGGCTCGGCGAGGGAGTCGGCGACGTCCCTGCGGTCGGCACCTACGGCTCCGATCCCTACCTCGACGTTCTCCATGACGACTCCGCGGCCGGCGACATGGACGCCTGCGACACGCTTTTCGCCGACTCACCGTTCGACAGCGAGTACGAGGCCTTCGGTGGAAGCTGTGGCGGGCAGTTCGACCAGATCGTCTCGCAGTACTGCGGAGTCGGACCGTCCGCCGACGTGCCCCCGGAGCTTCTCGACATCGAGCGCGACCAGTGGCTCACCGGCTACACCGAAGAGGTCGAGGCCAACTTCATGGAGTCCTGCCTGGCCAACGCAGGCGAATCGCAGAACGACTTCTGTCAGTGCAATTGGAATTCCCTCGCCACCAGCGTGCCATTCACCGACTTCGTCCTGTTCGATCGAGACACGACCCAGATGACCGCCGGCATCGAGACTGCCCTCGAGGCCTGCGGATTCTGATCGAGTAGCTTCACGACTTCTCGCCGACCCACGCGGGTGAGTAGCCTCACGACGACGTCGTGTCGATACAGGAGAAACACCGTGAGCAAGTCACCCGTGCGAGTCACCGTCACCGGCGCAGCCGGTCAGATCGGCTATGCGTTGCTGTTCCGCATCGCGAGTGGTCAACTGCTCGGCGACGACCAGCCCGTGATCCTGCAGCTGCTCGAGATCACCCCGGCCCTCGGTGCTCTCGACGGTGTGCACATGGAGCTCGACGACTGCGCCTTTCCCCTTCTCGACGGCGTGGTGAAGACCGACGACGCCGACGTCGCTTTCGGAGACAGCGACTATGCACTTCTCGTGGGTGCCATGCCACGCAAGCAGGGCATGGAGCGAGCCGATCTGCTCCAGGCCAACGGTGGCATCTTCGGCCCCCAGGGCAAGGCCCTCAACGACAGTGCGAGCCCCGACGGTCAAGGTGTTGGTTGTCGGCAACCCGGCCAACACCAATGCGCTGATCGCCCAGTCGGCGGCCCCCGATCTCGATCCGCGTCAGTTCACGGCGATGACCCGGCTCGATCACAACCGGGCGATCGCCCAGGTGGCGCACAAGGTGGGCGCGACAGTGAACGACGTCACCACCATGACCATCTGGGGAAACCACTCGGCGACCCAGTACCCGGACGTCTTCCACGCCCAGGTCCATGGCCGCAGTGCCGCCGACGCCATCGACGACCACGACTGGATCGAGCACGACCTTCATTCCCACCGTGCAGAAGCGCGGCGCGGCGATCATCGAAGGCGCGGGGCGCGTCGTCGGCGGCCTCGGCCGCCAACGCGGCGATCGACCACATGCACGACTGGGCTCTCGGCACGCCCGAGGGCGACTGGGTGAGCATGGCCATCCCGTCCGACGGCAGCTACGGCGTGGCTGAAGGGCATCATCTCGTCGTTCCCGGTCACCTGTTCCGACGGCTCGTACTCGATCGTGCAGGGTCTCGACATCGACGACTTCAGTCGAGGCAAGCATCGACGCCTCGGCGGCCGAGCTCGATCGGCGAACGCGACACCGTTGTCGGGCTCGGTCTGATCTGAGGAAGGCCGCGCGCTGTCACTCCGTCGGACGGAGCTCTTCGAGATCCTCGACGGTTCGGGGCCAGTCGTCCTTCAAGAGGCGCGACAGTGACCGGTCGGCGAGCACCTTGCCCCCGGTCTGGCAACTGGGGCAGTAGTTCACCTCGTTCTCGGCGTACGCGATGCGCTGTACCTCGGTGCCGCACACCGAGCACGGCTGGCGGAACTTGCCGTGGACGACCATCTCGGGCCGGAAGGCGGTGACCTTGTCGGCCAGCCGTCGCCGACCTCGGCTCGTAGGCGATCGAGCCAGTCGGCCGAGGACCGTCTGGGTCGTGGCGTCGAACAGCCGAGCGATCTCGTCGGCGTCGAGCTGATCGGTGCGTCTGCACCGGCGACAGCCCGGCGTGCAGCAGGATCTCGTCGGAGTAGGCATTGCCGATGCCGCGGAAGGTACGCGGGGTCGGTCAGCGCCCGCTTCAGCGTGCGGTTCTCGTGCGGTGAGCCGGGCCACGAACGTGTCGCGAGATCGATCTCGAGGGGCTCGGCACCGCCTCGATCGTGTTCGGCGAGCATCGCCTCCTCACCGCGATGCAGCCACAGCGCCGCCCGCTTCTT
Source organism: uncultured Acidimicrobiales bacterium (assembly GCA_963700995.1). Classification (GTDB taxonomy): domain Bacteria; phylum Actinomycetota; class Acidimicrobiia; order Acidimicrobiales; family JAHEJN01; genus JAHEJN01. The sequence goes on along the minus strand of CAVOZP010000017.1, from coordinate 69,842 downwards.
CTTCGACGCCTCGGTCAGGATCAGCGAGCCGTTGGCGAAGTGGATGCCGGCCAGACCGACCTTTCCCGGTACCTTGGCGCCGCCTTCGGCCCACTTGAGCCGACCGCCGACCATGAGATGGATGACCAGGAACAGATCGTCGGTCAGCTCGAAGACGAGTCGCTTGCCGAGCCGCCGCAGCGCCACGACCTCGTTCCCGACGGCCTCGTCGATGGGTGGGTCATAGGTCTTGAGGACCGAGATGCCGCGGACGTCGACCTTCTCGATGACCTGGCCGACCACGCGAGGCTCGAGCGCCTCGAGATACACGATCACGTCGGGAAGCTCGGGCATCAGTCGATGGCACCGATCACGGCATCGATGGCGCGCAGCGTGCCTCGGTGGGCGACGAGGGCCGCAGCGTCGCCCCGTACGTCGACTCGACCGAGCAACACCGCCTCGCCGGCCCCGAGCCGACCGGCTCGGATCGCTTGCGCCGTCTCGCGCGATTGGCAGAAGGTTACCGTGGGCTCATCGGCCGAGCCGATGTCGGCGCGGGCGCCCGAGGCGTCGACCGACACGTGATACCGGAACGCCAGGTCGCCGGTGCCGATGATGTGTTCGACGCAGACGCCATCGCCGGTCAGCTCGGAACGGCGGAGAGCCTCATCGCACCGCTGCACCCACTCCGTCGACGGCCACGAATCCATCGGGCCAGCGTAGGACCGGCCGCTACGGGTGTGCGACGCTGGGCCTCGTGCATCCCGACCGACGTCACTTCCCGACCGCCGATCTCCGCTCGGGGGCCTACGAATCGTGGGAGCTCGAGGCCATCGATCCCACGAGCCGAGGCGTGGGCCTGGCGGTGGGCCTGGTCCTCACTCGCGCCCGAGCGTGGTGGTGGACGCAGGTGTGTGGTGTCCGTCGGCCGCTGGTGCTGGTGATCGACGACGAGGTACCGCTCCCGGGTTGGCCCAACCTCGAGATCCGCTCGTCGGGTCTGTGGGCGGAGGTCGGCATCAATGACCCCGGCGAGCATCTGAGTGTCGACCTCGAGGCGTTCGGCGTGGAGATCGATGACGTCGAGGACGTCTTCGGCTCGGGCCGCGGCGTCCGGTGCCCCGTGGGGCTCGATGTCGAGTGGCACCGCTCGGGAGATGTCGACAACCTCGACCACGGACACGTGGTCCCTGCTCGCGTCGAGGGGGAGATCCTGGTGGGCTCCGAGAAAATCGAGCTGACGTCGGCGGCGTCGGGATCGTGGTTTCATCGCTTCGGAACCGGACCCTGGCCCGGGCCGCACCACCGCGTCGAGCCCGCACCGGCGGCGACCGTCGCAGCCGGTGGTCTCGTGGTCGGTGAGTGGGCCTGGCGCAACGACCTCGTACGCACACCGAGCGGATTGCTCAGCTGGCGATCGGTGCCGCAACCGACCCGCGACGGACCGCCAGCCGGCTGAGGCCGACCACGATCGCGAACGCCAGCACCGCCAGCACCACCGGAACGGCGGTCTCGTCGCCGGCCGGCCACTCGAGGCCGCTGCCGTCGACCACCTCGGCCTGGTTGTCGCTGATCGTGCCCACGCCGTTGGGCCAGGGCCACAGCACGCGCATCGAGCCGACCATGAGTCCGATGAGGGCGGCCATGGTGAGGTCTCTGGCCGTGTCGAGCAGGTAGCCGAGCGCGTTGGAGAACAGCGCCAGGCCGAGCACGAGCCCGACGAAGAAGACGGCCAGGTGGCCGATCTCGCGGTCGTTCACCGCCGCGAGGACCGGCGCGTACATCCCGAGCATGAGCAACAGGAACGAGCCCGAGATGCCAGGGAGGATCATGGCGCAGATGGCCACTGCGCCGGCACCGAACCAGGCAAGCGTGCTCGGGTCGGCGACGGGGCCGTTCTGGAGTCCGAGCAGCGCGAAGACCCCGACGGCAACGACGATGCCCAGGCCGATTGCGGCGGACGTCCAGGCTCGAACCATGGCGATGGCGACGTAGACCGAGGCCAGCACCAGTCCGCTGAACAGTCCGGCCATCTCCTCGGGATAGTCGTGCAGAAGTGTCTCGATGACCGATGAGAGCGCCGCCACGGCTGCGCCGAGGCCGACGAGGAGCGGACCGATGAACAGCCAGTCGACCCGACGGAGGCGCTCGACCGCGCCCGAAACGTCGAGCCGAGCCAGCGAACCGAGCGCACGTGCGCCGGTTTTGATGTTGTGCACGAGATCGTCGTAGATGCCGAGGAGCAGCGCGATGGTTCCGCCCGAAACGCCGGGCACGATGTCGGCGGCCCCCATCATGAAGCCTCGCGCCGCCTGGAATCCGATCCGTTGGAACACGCCCGGAAGCGTAGGAGCGCGCGGACGATTTCCAGCGGATCAGGAAACGGCGCGATTCTGGCGGCTGGGCTGAGCGCGGCCTCAGCGGCCGATGTTGGCGAACGTGGCGGTCATGGCCCGCGCAAAGTGCGGCCAACACGAGCGAATCCACCGGGGGTCGTCGTCGGCGAAGGCTGCCCGAACCTGGGCTCGGATCGCGGCCGCTTCGTCGCCGCGGGGGTCGCCGTGGGCGTGCAGCCACACGTCGGCGCGCAGCGACTGCAGCACCGTGATGGCATCGACGGTGCCGAACTCGAGCGCCACACGGGTGGTTCGGGCGCTCGGTGCCAGCTCCTGCATGACGCCGAGCCAGTCGCCGGTGAGAGCGGCGGAGACGCTGTTCTCGTCGCCCATGGTGACGACCGGCCCCCACCAGTCGCCGGCGCGAGCATGACCGGCGGTTCCCGCCCCGTCGTGGCCGATGAGCTGGCAGGCCCCCCAGGCTCCGAGGCCTGTGTGGAGATCGAGGACGGCGAGGTCACGGGCTCCGGCCAGATGGTCGCTCGCCCATGACCGCAGCCATCGGTGCGACCACACGGGCCCGTCGCCTCCGTAGAAAACGCCAGTGGGATGGGCGTACTGGCCCGAGCTCACCACGGTCTGCATGCGTTCGAATCCCCAATCGCCGGCGACGGTGAGCAGATCGGCCAGCGATCGCCGCTGGGTCTCGATCGACCAGTCGACGGGCACGAGGGCAGATGCGATCTGGGCGTACCCGGCATTGGCCGGAATGGTGTCGTTCCAGTCGATGAAGTTGCGATTGAGGTCGACGTTGTCCTCGTTCGCCCGTCGGACCCAGGAGAAGCCGAAGGGATTGAGGGCGTGGACGAGGAGCACCGCCACCCCGTCGGGCCGCTGATGAGCGTGCTCGCTGAGCCAATGGGTCTGGAGGGCGGACCCCGCAAGGCCCTCGACCCCATGGGTGGCCGACACGACCAGCACGCAGGCCTCGGCCTCGTCGGGTCCGAGGCGGGCCACGTCGACGAACAGCTCCTCGTCGTTCAGGCCGAGGCGCGGATGGGCGAAGGACTCGATGGTTGCGCCGACGCCGACGGCTGCGTCGAGAAAGCGGCGCCGGGCCGACGGATAGTCCGCCCCGAGGGCCTCGACGTCGCCTCCCTCGTGAGGGAACGCGAACGTGAACGTGGCCTCCTGGCCGGCTTCGAGCGGCACCACGTGGTGGACGGCGGAGGTGGCGAGCGGGCCGTACAGGTGGGGGAACTCGGCACCGTGGTCGTAGAGGTCCTCGAACCGGATCTCCGGGGTCACGGCGTCGGCGTCGATGGCGAGCACGACCAGATCGGTTCTGCCGGCGTAGAGGCGGTTGGCCGTTCCGAGCACCTGGTCGGCGGTCGAGAGATGGATGAAGCCCTCCGCCGTCAGCGACTCGGGCTCGTACACTCCGAGCGCTCGGGCCTCGTCCCAACGGGGCTGATCGAGGATGTGGAACAGCAGATTCATCCCTTGCAGTGTCCCACGACGACACCGGGCAGTGCGACGGGCACCAGCAGGAGGTTCCATCTCTTGTCGACGCCGCCACTGCGGGGTGCGACCATCGCGGTCATGATCACGCCCTATCAACGCTTTGCTGCCCTGCATGCGGCCGACGACTTGTTTGTGCTCCCGAATCCGTGGGATGTCGGTTCGGCCCGACTGCTCCAGACGCTCGGCTTCGTGGCTCTCGCCACGACCAGCTCCGGTCACGCCGCCTCGCTCGGCAAACCCGATCAACACGTCACCCGGGCCGAGCTGCTGGACCACGTGGCGGCGATCGCTGCGACCGTCGACGTACCCGTCAACGTCGATGCCGAGCGGTGTTTCGCGACGACCGCCGACGGGGTGGCCGAGACGGTCGCGCTCATCGGCGAGGCCGGAGCGGCGGGCGTCTCCATCGAGGACTTCGATCCACAGGCGCAGGCGATCGATCCCATCGCCAAGGCCGTCGAGCGATGCGCCGCCGCTGCGGAGGCCGCTCATCGAACCGGCCGCCCGCTGGTTCTCACTGCCCGCACCGAGAACAAGCTGCACGGCGTCCACGACCTCGACGACACCATCGCCCGTCTGTCTGCGTTTCGTGACGCGGGGGCCGATGCGGTCTATGCGCCGGGCCTGACCGATCTCGGCGAGATCCGGCGGGTCGTCGACGATGTCGGCCTACCAGTCAACGTGCTCCTGTTTCCTGGCGGTCCGACGCTGGACGAGTTGGCCTCGGTTGGCGCCCGTCGAGCGTCGACAGGGGGTGCGCTGGCCTTTGCGGCCTACGGCTCAATGGTCAGGGCGGCCCGTGCATTGCTCGACGGCCAGGTGAGCTACTGGCAGGACCAGCTCTCGTCGTCTGATCGCAAGGCTGCCTTCGGCGACGGTTGAGCTCACGCTGCGATCAGGCCCACGGCCGCCAGCGACAGACCAACGCCGAGCCATTGCGTGGCGACGACTCTCTCGCCGAAGGCGGAGCGAGCGTCACCGTGACCGCCGGGTAGAGCGACGCGACCACCGCGACCACGCTCAGCAGGCCGCGCTGGGTGGCACTCAGGTAGAGCATGTTGGCCAACATGTCACCGGCCCCTGCGACCACGATGCCGCCGACGAGGACCGGCGACGGGTGCGGCCGCAGCGTTCTCCCGTCGGAGAATGAGCGCGATGCCGACCATCGCCAGCGACGCAGCTCGGGCGGGTACCAGCGGCCACAGGCCGGCATCGTCGGCGGTGAAGGCCAGGAGCACGAAGAACGCGCCGAAACCCAGCCCGGCCACGACCCCGTCACCGAAGCCGACCGCCGACTCGTGGCGGTGTGATCTCGACACGAGCCAGATCGCGGGCAGGGCCAGAACGATGCCCATCCATGCGGTGAGCACCGGCCGGTCGCCGGTGGCGACACCAACCACCAACGGAACCGCGGCGCCGGTGACGGCGGCCACAGGGGCGACGACGGCCACGCGACCCCTCGCCAACCCTCGGTAGAGCGCCAGGATCCCGACCGAGCCGCCGAGGCCGCCGAGGGCTCCCCACAGGGCCGACTGTGGCGACAATGTTCCGCCGAAGAGCGGCGCGGCCGCGCTCGCAACTGCGAGACCGACGAGTTGTGACCAGAAGACGACGACGAAGACGGCGACCCGCCGGGTTGTCATCCCGCCGACGAAGTCCGAGATGCCCCAAGTGAGCGACGACAACGATGCGAGCAGTACAGCCACCGCCGCAGGGTAGGGCGGCGCAGCGTCAGTGGAAGGTGAACGGGCGCCGCCCCTGCTGGATCTCGGTGAGCATGGTTCGTAGCATTGTGGTCGCCGGCCCGGTCTGACCCGTGCCCACGGTGACGATCTCACCCTCGAGCACCAGCTCGCCGACGCCGCCCAGAATGGCGGCGGTTCCGGCCAGGGCCATCTCGCCGGTTGGGCGCGCCGCCCACTCGCGGAGCTCGTCGATCGACACGTCGCGCTCCTCGGCCTTCCAACCGAGCGACCGAGCCACCTGGAGCACCGAGTCGCGGGTCACGCCATGGAGGAAGGCCTCCGACAGCGCCGAGGTGAGCACGTGACCCTCGTCGATCAGCAGGAAGTTGGCCGCACCGGTCTCCTCGATGAGGCCGCCGGGAGCGAACAGCACCTGGTCGGCGTTCCAGTCGCGCTTGGCGGCCAGGAGGGGACTGAGGGCCATGGCGTAGTTGGCGCCGCTCTTCACCACGCCGAACTGCGGAGTGGTTCGCGGGTGCACCGTCTCCACCACGATGCGCAGCGCATGCGGGGGCAGGTACTCACCGACCGGGCTGGCGATCACGTAGAACGCCGCCGTCCTCGATGGTCGACCCGCGGCGCCGATGTTGTGTTCGGTGCCGATGATGGTGGGGCGGAGGTACAGCGAACCGGGCGGATCGGGCGTGGCCTCGGCGTTGTGCTCGACGGCCAGGCCGAACAGGGTCTCGCACAACTCGACCGGGGGCTTGGGCAGGAAGAGCCGCTCGGTGCTGTTGCGCAGGCGGGTGATGTTCTTTTCCGGCCGGAACATCTTCACCGTGCCGTCGGGCTGGCGGTGACCCTTGAGGCCCTCGAAACACTCGCTCGAGTAGTGGAGGGCATGGGTCGCAGGTCCGAACGTCACCGAGTCGATCGCCACGACGGCCGGATCGCTCCACGACTCGCCGTCGTAGTACGAGATTGGCAGGTTCTCGCCGAAGACGGAACCGAACGGCGCCTTGGTGGGATCGGAGGTCATGGCTGGCGTTCCTCTCGGGAAGTGTGCGCCTGTGCGATGGAGACGATGGCGTCGAGGCTGCGCTCGACGTCACTGCTCATTGTGGCCCAACAACTCACGCTCAGTCGCATGGCCCGCCGACCCCGCCAGGTCGTCGGCCCCGCCCAGCAGGTGCCCTCGGCCTGGATGGCGGCGACGATTTCGTCGGTTGCCGGGCCGAAGTCGACCACGACCTGGTTGAGCTCGACATCGTTCAGTACCGAGAAGCCGGCGTCGCCCAGACCAGTGGCGAAGCGCTGGGCGTGGTCGCAGGTGCGGTCGACCAGCTCGGCCAGACCCTGGCGCCCGAGGGCGGCCAGTACCGCCCACACCTCGATGCCGCGGGCGCGCTGGGACGACTGCGGGGAGAGGTGCATCGGCTCGCGGACACTGTCGTCGGTCACGAGATAGGGCGCGTCGGACCGCGCCGCGGCCCGCAGACGGGCCGGATCGCGCACCAGGGCGATGCCGCAGTCGTAGCTCACGTTGAGCCACTTGTGTCCGTCGGTCGCCCAGGAGTCGGCCTGATCGACCCCGACGACGAATCGTCGGCGGGTGGGGCTGGCCGCCGCCCACAAACCGAAGGCGCCATCGACGTGCACCCAGGCCCCGGCCGCGTGGGCCCATTCGATCAGCTCGGGGAACGGGTCGCTGCAGCCGCTGTTGACGTTGCCGGCCTGCAGGATCACGACGGTCGGTCCGTCGATGGCGGGCAGGTCGTGGGCGACGATGCGGCCCTGGCCGTCGGTGGGGAGGAGTCGAGCCCGCGATCGGCCGAGACCCACGATGCCGAGTGCCTTGCTCACCGTGGTGTGGGCTTCGGCGCCGGTGATCACCTCGACGGCGGGCGCGCCGATCAGGCCGTCGGCATGGGCGTCCCAGCCCACCTCGGTGAGCACGTGGTCTCGGGCCGCGGCGAGGGCCGTCGCACTGGCCATCGTGGCGCCCGTGACGAAGGCGCCGCCGGTCCCGTTCGGAAGACCCAGGGCGTCGATCACCCAGTCGATGGCGATCTGGTCGAGGGCGTTGCCGACGGGAGACATCAGCGTGCAGCGCGTTGTTCTGGTCCCAGGCGTTGGCGAGCCAGGCGGCAGCGAGAGCGGCCGGATGGGTGCCACCGTTGACGAAGCCGAAGTACCGGGGCCCGGCCTGGGCGACGGTGGCCGGTGAGCCGATGCGATCGAGCTGTTCGAGCACCGCCCGTGGCGTCGACCCTCGTTCAGGCAGCTGGTGCTCGAGCCGACTCAGCTCGTCGAGCGCGTGGGTCGACGGGGCGACCGACCGTGTGGCGACGGTGGCGAGGTAGCGCCGCGCCCGGTCGGCGGCGTCGGCGAGCAGGTCGTCTCTTTGTCGCAAACCCTCGCGAACGGAGTCGGCGCCGGGCTCGGTTGGCGGTGACGTCGGGTCGGTCACGAGTACTCCCTGTTGCAGCGCTCTCAGCGTGGCACAATTGGCACTATGCGCACAGTGCCAATTGGCCAGCAGTTGGCCTCCCATCGCGTCACCACGCGTCAAGTCACCGACCTGCTCGGCAACTGGGCCGGAGAAGGGCCCCTCTTTCGCTCACTGGCCGAGAAGCTCGAGATCCTCATCGAGACCGAACGGCTCCCCGCCGGCGCGGTGCTGCCCGCGGAGCGCGAGCTCGCTTCTTCGATTGCGGTGAGCCGGAACACGGTGGCCGCGGCCTATCACCGCCTGGGTGAGCTGGGGTTGGCTCGCTCCCGACGAGGATCGGGGACCGCAGTGGCGCCTCGCCGATCGCGACCCGGCGCTCCCCACAAGATCGATGGGCTCTTCGCCGGTTCGCTCACCGACAAGCCACCGGAGTTCGATCTCACGCTCGCTGCGCCCGACTGCGCGCCACCCGTGGTCGACCTCTTGCGCGATCATGGCCGCATCCTCGACTCGGTTGCACCGGGTTGGCAGCACTCCCACGGCTATCACCCGGCCGGTCTACCCAGCTTCCGCGCCACCATCGCGCAGCACTACACCGAGCGGCTCGGATTGCCCACCGATCCCGACCAGATACTCGTGACCACGGGTGCCCAGCAGGCCATCGACGTGGTCTTCGAGACGGCCGGGCGGCCGGGCGGAGCAGTCGTGATCGAGGACACCACCTTCGCCGGGGCCATCGATCTGGTGCATCGTCACGGCCTGCGACCGGTGACGATCCCGCCGGGAGGCACCGATCTCGATCGGCTGGCGAGCGTTCTCGACACCCACAACCCGTCGCTGGTCTACCTCTCGACGACCGTGCACAACCCAACCGGACTCCGCTTCAGCGACCGGGCGCGCGACCGTCTGCTCGAGCTCACCGAGCAGTTCCCCGACGTCGTGTTCGTCGACGACATGGTGTTGGCCGATCTCGATCTCGGTCGGCCGTTTCCCGAACCGCACCGTCATCGGCTCGCCGCTGCACCCAACGTGGTGCATCTCGCGTCGATGTCGAAGCTGTTCTGGGGCGGCCTGCGCCTGGCTTGGATCCGCGCCGGGCGGTCGGTGATCTCCCGATTCACCACAGCTCGCACGATCAGCGATCTCGGCAGCCCCATGCCGACCCAAGCACTCGGCCAGGTGCTGCTCGCCGAGCACTACGACGAGGTGCGCCACTGGCGCAATCGACAGCTCCGCGCCCAGGCGACCGCGCTCGTCGGCGGGCTGCGCAGTCGGGTGCCCGACTGGCAGATCGCCGATGTCAACGGCGGGCTCAGTCTCTGGGTGAGGCTGCCGGGTGTCGACGCCGAGATGTTCGCGTCCGAGGCGCTCGAGCGAGGAGTCGCGGTGGTGCCCGGGCGCCTGCTGTCGCCTGATGACACCGCACGCAACCACGTTCGCATGTCGTTCGTGCAACCCCCCGATCGCCTCGACGACGCGGCCGGCGCGGCTCGCCGATGCATGGCGAGCGGTCACCTGAGCGCTCCGCCCGAACGACGGGTGATTGGCCTACTGGCCAGTGAGCTTGCGGTTCTTGATCTTGCTCTTCACGTAGTCGCGGTTGGTGTAGGCGATGAAGTCGAGCGAGATCTCCTTGGGGCAGGCCTCGAAACACTCGCCGTGATTGGTGCAGGACCCGAAGTACTGCTCCATCGTCTCGATCATGTTCTCGGTGCGGCTCCAGCGCTGGGCCTGGCCCTGGGGTAACAGGTTGAGGTGCTGGATCTTGGCCGAGGTGAAAAGCTGAGCTGCCGAGTTCGGACAGGCCGCCACGCAGGCACCACAGCCGATACAGGCCGCAGCGTCCATCGCCGTCTCGGCCACATCCTTGGGAACGGGGATGAGGTTGGCGTCGGGTGCCGAGCCGGTGTTCACCCCGATGAAACCGCCGGCTTCGACGATGCGGTCGAAGGGCGACCGATCGACAACCAGATCCTTGATGACCGGAAACGACGATCGCGCGCCACGGTTCGATCACCAGATGGTCGCCGTCGGCGAACTTGCGCATGTGCAGCTGGCAGGTTGCGGTGGCCTTCTCGGGTCCGTGGGCCTTGCCGTTCACCATCACGCCACAGGTTCCGCAGATGCCCTCGCGGCAGTCGCTCGCAAACTCGATCGGCTCGTCGCCCTTGGTGATGAGCGCCTCGTTGACGACATCGAGCATCTCGAGGAACGACATGTCCTCGGCGATGTCGTTGGCCTCGTAACGCACGAAACGGCCGTCGGCGTCGGGCCCGGCCTGACGCCAGACATCGAGGGTCACACTGATCGTTGCTTCCACAACGGCTCCTACTTGTAGCTGCGCTGGGTGAGCTCGACGAATTCGAACTCGAGCGCTTCTTCGTGGCGGATGGGTTCACTGTCGGGCCCGGTGTACTCCCAGGCGGCGACATGGCTGAAGTTCTCGTCGTCGCGTAACGCTTCGCCCTCTTCGGTCTGACTCTCCAAGCGGAAATGACCGCCGCACGACTCGACTCGGCTCAGGGCGTCGCGGGCCATGGTCTCGGCCAGCTCGAAGAAATCGGCGATGCGGCCCACCTTCTCGAGCGACGTGTTGAGGCCGTCGGCGTTGCCGAGCACTCGCACGTCGTTCTCGAACTCCTTGCGCAACGCGGGGATCTCCGAGATCGCCTTCTCGAGGCCGGTCTGGTTGCGTTCCATGCCGATGTGGTCCCAGACGATCTTTCCGAGCTCACGATGGAAGTAGTCGGGTGAGCGGGTGCCGCGAACGTCGAGCCACCTCTGGGTCTGCTCGTTCACGCCGGCAACGGTGCTCGAGAAGGCCTCGTGATCGGTGGGCACCACCGGGTCGCCCAACATGCCCGAGAGGTAGTTGCCGATCGTGTAGGGCAGCACGAAATAGCCATCGGCCAGACCCTGCATGAGCGCGGATGCGCCGAGACGGTTGGCGCCGTGATCGGAGAAGTTGGCCTCGCCGGTGACGAACAGACCCGGCAGGTTCGACTGCAGCTCGTAGTCGACCCAGAGGCCGCCCATCGTGTAGTGGGTGGCCGGGTAGATGCGCATCGGTCGCTTGTACGGGTTCTCGCCGGTGATGCGCTCGTACATGTCGAACAGATTGCCGTAGCGGGCCTTGATGGTCGCCTCGCCCTCGCGTGCGATGGCATCGGCGAAGTCGAGGAACACACCGTTCTTCAACGGGCCGACGCCATGGCCCTTGTCGACGAGCGTCTTGGCGTTGCGCGACGCGACGTCGCGCGGCACCAGGTTGCCGAAGGCCGGGTACTTCCGCTCGAGGTAGTAGTCGCGCTCGTCCTCGGGGATCTCGCCCCCTGGTCGCGTCTCGTCGACCGACTTGGGCACCCAGATGCGTCCGTCGTTGCGCAGCGACTCGGACATGAGGGTGAGCTTGCTCTGGAACTCGTCGCTCGCCGGGATGCACGTGGGGTGGATCTGGGTGTAGCAGGGGTTCGCGAACAAGGCCCCCTTGCGGTGCGCCCGCCATGCTGCGGTCACGTTGCAGTTCATGGCGTTGGTCGACAGGTAGTACACGTTGCCGTAGCCGCCCGTGGCCAGAACGACCGCGTGGGCACTGTGGGCCTCGACCGCGCCGCTGAGCAGATCGCGGGTGACGATGCCGACGGCTCGTCCGTCCTCGACGACCAGCTCGAGCATCTCGGAGTTGGTGTGCATCTCGACCGAGCCGGCGGCAACCTGGCGCATGAGTGCCGAGTAGGCGCCGAGCAGCAACTGCTGGCCGGTCTGGCCCCGTGCGTAGAACGTGCGGCTCACCTGCGCGCCACCGAAGGAGCGGTTGTCGAGCAGGCCGCCGTACTCCCGACCGAAGGGCACGCCCTGGGCCACGGCCTGGTCGATGATGTTCAGCGAAACCTCGGCAAGGCGGTACACGTTGGCCTCGCGGCTGCGATAGTCGCCGCCCTTGATGGTGTCGTAGAACAGCCGGTAGACCGAGTCGCCGTCGTTCTGGTAGTTCTTCGCTGCGTTGATGCCGCCCTGGGCCGCGATGCTGTGAGCCCGACGGGGCGAGTCGTGGTAGGTGAACGCCTTCACCTTGTATCCGAGCTCGCCCATCGACGCGGCCGCCGACGCGCCGGCCAGGCCCGTGCCGACGACGATCACGTCGAACTTGCGCTTGTTGCTGGGGTTCACCAGCTTCATGGAGAACTTGTGGTTGGTCCACTTGTCGGCGAGCGGACCGGCGGGGATCTTCGCGTCCAGTGTTCCGATCATTCCGCGGCCTCCTCGGCCTCGAGTCCGGTGATGCCGCACGGTGCTTCGCAGTTGTCCTGGTCGATCAGTCCCGCCTGCACGGCGATCGGGAAGCTCAGGTTCCCGACCAGGATCATCAGCGCCAGCGCTCCGGCCAGGGGGCGCCGAACACCGTTGATCTTCGGGCTGTTGACCCCGAGGCTCTGGAACAAGCTGTACACGCCGTGGAAGATGTGTACGGCGAGGGCCACGTTGGCGACGATGTACAAGATGGCGACCGGCCAGTTCTCGAGGCTTCCGACCAGATTGTTGTAGGGATCGCCCCTCTGGAAGTCGACCCAGGGCAGGAGGCCCCAGGTGAGGTCGGCCAGGTGATACAGCAGGTACAGGCCGATGATCGGGCCCGTCCACCGCATGGTTCGGCTCGCGAAGTTCACGGCGATGTAGTCCTGGCCGCCAGTGTACTTCTTGTTGCCTTCGAGGTTCGAGCTCGGGTTCGAGGTCTGGTTCATCCGTGCGAGCGTGACCGCCGAGTGGATGTGCAGGGCGAACATGACGACGAGTCCACCGCGCAGGGCCCAAAGGAACCACGTGCGGGGGATGACGTCGACGCCGATGTCGCGGAGGGTCTCTCCGTATTCGGCGACCGGTACGGGCCCCTCGTACATGTGGAGGTTGCCGATCATGTGGGCGATGACGAACCCCACCAGTCCGATGCCGGTGAGCGCCATGACCCACTTCTTGCCCACCGCCGTCTGGTAGAGGTTCATTGGGAACGGCAGTGAACGCGGCTTCGAGCGAATCGGCCCCGGGCTCGTGCGCGGCGTGGGCCCGCCGCGTGCGAGACAGTGTCGTTGCCATCGAGGAAAGTCCCTTCCGAGGCGCACCCAACGGCGAGCCCGACGACGGTTTGGTGATACGTCGAAGCTACCGGCTCGGCACGATCATGGGTAAACCCGACAGGGTTTCAGGCGATCTCGGTGTCGTAGCGGTTGGTGGCGTCGGCGTCTCCGGTGAGCGCCAGGATCAGCGTCACCGGTCCGGCCACGCCGGGGGCAACCCAGCTGATGGTGCCGACCCGCGAGACGGAGTCGGCCTCGACGACTCCCTGCCATTCCCATCGGTGCGTGGTCGGCTTGCCGGCCGGGTTCGGCCACCGCAGTTCGGCGGCGACACTGGCGGCCACCTCGTGGCGGTGGTCGTTGACGACATGGACGTCGAAGGCGAGGGCCTGACCGGGTCGGATGGCCGTCGGTAGTCGATCGGCCACCACGATGACCGGCGCCAGCGCCTCGAACGCGGCGTCGTAGGCGAGCTTGGGTTCGCGCTCGTGGTCGACGAGGCTGGTGCTGATCGCCGGCCAGGAGTCGACGAGATGATCGAGGCAGAAACCGCCGGTTGGTCGGTATTTGAGTCGTCGGAGCACCTCGATCTGTCGCCGCACGATCTGGGCCTGGTACCGCTGGGTCGCAATCCGCCACTCGTCGAAGGACGCGAAGTCGGCCGGGCTCTGGTGGGCCTCGAAGTTGTACCGCTCGTACCCGTGGTCGACGGCCAGTCGGTCGAAGTCGAGCGACGGCCACCGGTCGGGCTCGCAGAACTGCGCCGAGTCGGGCACCGACGCGGCGCCGAACTCCGACACCCATCGGACCGCACGAGGCATGCGGGCCGCCAGCTTCTCGAGATCGCGACCCTCGCCCCAGCGCCAACCGAACCACAGGTGGGTGTCGGTTCCGTCGAGCTGCGGCGGATGCGGCCACTGTCCCGAATGGGCCACCACCGGTCGGGTTCCGTCGTACTTGTCGATCGTGTGCTTGACCGACCGGTCGAGCACCGACTTGTTCCAGGTAGGGAGCTGCTGGCCGAGCGCGGCCCTCGCGCCGCCGTAGCGTGGCCGTGGCGTGGCTGGATCGTCGATGCCGTCGGGCGTCGGCGTGTCGTGCGCACACCAGACGACGACGGACGGGTGATGGGCCAGCTGGTTGACGGCGTCGTTCACCAGGCGTACGGCTCGTCGGCGCACGCGTTGGAGTAACCGCGCCAGAGGGGGAAGTCCTGCCAGATGAGCAACCCGAGACGATCGGCGGCGTCGTAGAGCCCCGGATGGGCGATGTGGCCCCTGAGTCGAACCAGGTCGAACCCGGCATCGAGGGCGAGTCGGAGGTCGAGCTCGGCGTCCTCGGGGGTGATGGAAGCGAGATCGAGACCGGTGGGGGCCAGATTCACGCCCTTGGCGAACATGCGCTCACCGTTGATGCGAAGCGTCCAGTTCTTCATCTCGACGGCCCGGATTCCCGTCCGGAGCCGCCGACGGTCGCTGACCACCGAGGAGTCGTTCTCGGCCACGTCGATCTGCACGTCGACGAGATGGGGATCCCCGAGCCCGCGGGGCCACCACAGCTCGGGGTCGGGCACCGACACGAGCCACTCCACCCGATTCTCCCCGATCGTGAGCGGTTGAGAGAACGAGTGCTCGGTGCCGGCCACGCTGGTCGACAAGAGGGCGGTGCACCGGGTGAGCGAGTCGATGGTGGCGGTCACGGTGAGAACTGCGACCGCCGGGGAGGCTTCGTTGCACCGCACCCGCACCCAGCTGAGGCGGAGTGGTCCGGTGCGCTCGATGCGGGGGGCGATCCATATTCCGCCGGGATTGCCGCGGGGGTCGACCACCCGCGGATCGTCGAAGGTGCCGACGATCGATTGCTTGCCGTCGATCTCGTCGCTTCGCCGGTGGCGCACCTCGATCGCAAGCGTGTGTTCGGGGCCATCGAGCAGGATCGGATCGAGCTCGAAGGCGTGCTCCGCGAAGTAGCCGTCGACGTCGCCGAGGTAGTGGCCGTTCCACCAAACGTCGGCCTCGGAGAAGACGCGACCGGCAACCAGCCACGCCCGCTCCTCGTCGCCGAGCTCGAAGCACGGGACGCGCCGGCGGTACAGGACCGGACCGTCACTTTCGGCGAACGCGGCCTCGGCTCGCCAGCTCGACGGCAGGGTGAGCGGTGTCCAGTCGCCGTCGTCGAGGTCGGGTTCGTGGAAGATCAGAGCGAGTCGTTCGTCGCTCGTGATCGCCCGCCAGTCGTCGTCGAGCAGAAGGGGATGGCGAACCGCGCCGGCGACCTCGGACATTGTTCGACCGTAGCGTCGTTACCTGGGCAATTCTTCCTGCCATCCCCGGCTGAGCTGGTCACCATCGCCATACTTGCTTCGGTGCGCGAGCAGGGTTTCGATCAACTCGGATCGACCGACGACGTCATCGACATCACCGACACGGCGGTGTCGACCCTTGGCGCGCCGGTGCACGCCCAGGTCCTGGCCCACCTCCGTGACGCCGTCATGCTCGTCGACCACGAGGGCGTGGTCAGCTACGCGAGCCCGAACAGTGGCTCGATCCTGGGCCGGCCGGCCGAGGAGTGGGTCGGCTCGACGCTGGTCGATCTCGTCTCCGAGACCGATGTCGGCGCAGTGGAACGGGCGTTGGCCCGCCCCGCCGATGCGCCGAAGGGCTCGGGGTCGCTACTCCTCGGTGCCGCGGGCCCGCTCGTGTTGTTCGTCGACCGCCCCGCGCGGCTCGGCCCGCCCGGCACGCGCCTGCTCACCTTCCGCCCCGCTCGTGCCGAGGACGACCTCGACTCGACCCCGGGGGTGTTGTCCGATCCGGTACCCGTCGGCATGCCATTCGACCCCGGCGATGTCGGCCGGCTCGTCGAGGCGATCGAGGCCGACGAGCTCACGGTTCACTATCAGCCCGAGATCGATCTCGAGAGCGGCCTGGCCCTCGGTGCCGAGGCCCTGGTGCGCTGGATCCACCCCGATCGGGGGGTGGTCGTTGCCGGCGACTTCGTGGAGCTGGCCGAGGCCTCGGGGCTGATTCAGGAGATCGGTCGATCGGTGATGCGTCGGGCCTGCGCCGACTTCGGCAACTGGGCCCGTCGTTTCGGCGGAACCGTCCTCACCCTGCGGGTCAATCTGTCGGCCGAACAGCTCGGCGACGAGGGACTGGTCGATGTCGTCGGGCAGGCGCTCGCCGACGCCGATCTCGATTCGTCCGGTCTGTGCGTCGAGGTCACCGAAACCGCTCTCATGTCGGACCCGTCGGCACTCGACGTGCTCGACGAGTTGCGCCGCACGGGTGTCGAGGTCGCGGTCGACGACTTCGGCACCGGTTTCTCGTCGCTCAGTCAGCTCAAGCGTCTTCCGGTCGACGTTTTGAAGATCGACCGGAGCTTTGTCGCGGGCCTCGGGCTGTCGTCGGAAGATACGGCGATCACGCGCGCCATCGTCGAGCTCGCCCGGGCCGTTGGTCTGGGTGTCGTGGCCGAGGGCATCGAGCATCCTCGTCAGGTCGACGAGCTGCTCCGCCTCGGATGTCGGCGCGGGCAAGGCTGGCTGTACAGCCGAGCCCTGCCGTGGGACGAGCTCGAGACCGAGTTCCTCCGCGACTGATCGCCGCTCGACGGTCGGGTTGTGTAGGTTCCGGGAATGACCCGACCCACCACCCTCGGTGAACTCAAGGCAGCCGGCTGGCAGTCGCGCTCGGTGCGCGACGAGGTCCGCGCCAATGCGGTGAAGCGCATTGCGGCCGGCGAATCGTTGGTGGCCAACGTCATCGGCTACGAGGAGACGGTGATCCCCCAGCTCGAGAATGCGCTCCTCGCCGGACACGACGTGATCTTCCTCGGCGAGCGAGGGCAGGCCAAGACCCGCATGATCCGTGGGCTCACCGCCTTGCTCGACGAGTGGATGCCCATCGTCGCCGGCAGCGAGATCAACGACGACCCGTACCACCCGGTCTCCCGCCACGCCCGTGAACTGATCGCCAACGACGGCGACGACACGCCGCTCGACTGGGTGCACCGCGACCAGCGCTACGGCGAGAAGCTGGCCACGCCCGACACCTCGATCGCCGACCTCATCGGCGAAGTCGACCCCATCAAGGTGGCCGAGGGTCGGTATCTCTCCGACGAGCTCACCATCCACTACGGGCTGGTGCCGCGCACGAACCGAGGGCTGTTCGCCATCAACGAGCTGCCCGACCTCTCCGAACGCATCCAGGTCGGTCTGCTCAACGTGCTCGAGGAGCGCGATGTGCAGATCCGCGGGTTCAAGGTGCGGTTACCCCTCGACGTGTTGCTCTTCGCCTCGGCCAATCCCGAGGACTACACGAATCGGGGTCGCATCATCACCCCGCTGAAAGATCGCTTCGGTGCCCAGATCCGAACCCACTATCCGCTCGAGGTCGACATCGAGCTCGACATCGCCGAGCAGGAGGCCCGCCTGCCCGAGACCGACGGTGTCAGCGTCGAGGTGCCCGAGTTCATGGGCGAGATCGTGGCCACGCTCAGTCACCTGGCCCGCGACAGCCCCCACATCAACCAGCGCTCCGGGGTGTCGGTTCGACTCACCGTGGCCAACTACGAGACGTTGGCGGCGAGCGCCATTCGACGGTCGCTGCGGGCCGGCGAGGCCCGGGCGGTGCCGCGCGTCTGCGACCTCGATGCGCTCGCGCCCTCGACAATGGGCAAGATCGAGATCGAGTCGCTCGACGATGGCCGCGACGGCGAGATCGTGCAGACCCTGCTCAAGTCGGCGGTGCTCACCGTGTTCCGGGACGCCATCGATCCAGCCGAGGGCCAGGCGGTGGTCGAGGCCTTCGACGACGACCAACTGGTGGTCGATGCGGGCGATGACGTGCCCGGCGATCTCTACCTGAAGCTCCTCGACCGTGTCCCGGCTCTCGGCGCGTGCCTGACGGCTCTCGGCTTCGAAGGCGATGACCTCGACGACGCCGCCCTGGTGGCGAGTGGCATCGAGTTCGTGCTCGAGGGCCTCCACCTGTCGAAGCGCCTCAACAAGACGGCGACCTCGGGCTCGGCCGGGTCGCGAGCCATCTACAAGTCCCGCACCTGATCAGGTCGATCAGCGGGCCGCCACGCGGCGGGCGCTCGGCTTGGGCTCGCGGTCGCGGTCGATGATTCCACGCCGGCGCGAGAAACCGCCCGTCCACTCGTAGCCGTCGACACCGGTGTCGTGAAGCCATCCCTTCAGCACCACGCCGTCACCGACGGCCGAGGCGATCTCCCGGGTCATGTCGTCGAGGACGGCGTCACGGAAGTCGTCGTCGTCGGTAGTGACGCCGAGACCCGTGACGAGCAGTGGCTGGTTCGGAAGCTCCTCGTCGAGGCGTCGGAGGGTCTCGCCGAGCTCGGGCGGAGTGGGGACCAAGCCGGTGTCGTCGGGCTCGCCGCCGGCCGGGTAGGGGCGGAACGTCCCCTCACGGTCGACACCCAGCGGCGGCATGTGGATGAAGCCGACGATGTCGTAGATGCCGACGTAGTCCTGGATCTCTCGGGGCGGGCGATGGGGCACCACGAGCTCGCCGTCGCCGACGGCGCCGATCCAGCTCTGCCAGAAGAGGTCGTCCCAGAACCGGGCGCTCGCGCCAGCATCGGGCCCGACGGGAAAGATGGTCGGGAGTCCGAACGACGAGATCACCGGTGCTGTGCCCGCACGCAGCACCGTCGCCGCGAGCCGGTCGGCGTCGAGGGCGGCGACCACGGCATCGATGGCCTTCTCCGGGTCTTTCCTACCCGGGGGTCGGGAGCCGAGGCCATAGCCCCGGACCGCCCATCCGACGGGGTCGTCGATGCCGACCCATGCCGCCGCCAGCCCCTCGAAGTTCTCGGCGCAGCGCTCGACGTGGGTCACCCAGCGGGTGCGTCGGTTCTTGTCGTCGAGGAAGCCGCCTTCGTCATCGTGGAACCAGCCGGGCAACGAGGTCGACACGAGGGTCACGATGGGATCGAGCCCGGCGTGACGAGCCGCCGTCAACATGTCGTGGTAGCGGTCGATCTCGTCGCGGTCGAGCTTGCCGTCAGCGGGCTCGATTCGTGCCCACTCGATCGTGAGGCGCACGTGGGTGTGCCCGAGCGAGGCGAACAGGGCGAAGTCGTCGGTGAAGTCGGTGCCGAATCCGTTCCCGTCGCTCGACGGACCGAGATCGTGCTCGCGCTCCCAGGCGAACCAGTCCGACGCAGCGCCGGCCCCCTCGGCCTGCACCGACGACTGTGTCGCCCCAATCCACATGACCCGTTCCATAGGAGACGAGTATGCGCTGCCCCCACTGGCTTCCGGCGCGCCATGGGGTGGCTGGACACCATCGATCGCGCGCCAGAAGGGAAGGGGTTCGGGTGGGGTAGCTTGCGGACATGGCTCTGTTTCGTCGCCGCTCCCGTCGGCGCTCCGCGGACCGGCGCGTGTCGTACTCGCGCTGGGACGGAACCCAGACCGGCTTCGACCTGTCGGCGGCCGATCTCATGAGCGAGATGGCCGACGACCTCATGTACCACGGCGATCTCAACGCCGCGCTGCGACGCTTGATGCAACAGGGCTTCGATGTCGACGGCGAGCGGATGCAGGGCATCCGCGAGCTGCTCGACCAACTCAAGCGGCAGCGTCAGGATCGCCTCGACCAGTTCGACCTGGGCGGCGTCTACGACGAGATTGCCCGCGACCTCAACGAGGTGATCGAGACCGAGAAGCAGGCGCTCGACGATGTGCTCGCGGCGGAGTCCGGCGACGCCCGACGCGACGACATCGCCCGGCAGGCGGCCCAGGAGGCGCAGTTCCACCTCGACATGTTGGCGCCCGATCTCGCGGGGCAGATGAAGAGCCTCGAGAGCTACGACTTCACCTCACCTGAGGCCCAGCGTCGCTTCGACGAGCTGGTCGAGCGTCTTCGTGAGCAGCTGATGCAACAGTTCGTCGATCAGATGACCGAGGGTGTCGACGGGATGTCACCCGAGGACCTCCAGCGGGCGAAGGACATGATGGCCGAGCTGAACCACATGCTCGACCAGCGGGCCAACGGCGAGGAGCCCGATTTCGCCGGCTTCATGGACCGCTTCGGCGACTTCTTCCCGGAGAATCCCGAGACGCTCGACGAGCTGCTCGAAGCGATGGCCGCTCGTATGGCGGCCATGCAGGCGATGTTGAACTCGATGACCCCCGAACAACGGGCGCAGCTCCAGGCTCTGTCCGATCAGTTGCTCGAGGACATGGACCTGCGTTGGCAGGCCGATCAGCTCGGTCGTAGTCTCCAGCAGCTCTTTCCCGATGCAGGCTGGGACGGCCACCAGCAGTTCCAGGGACTCGACCCGCTCGATCTCGGCAGCGGCCAACAGGTCCTGGGTGAGCTGACCGACATCGATCAGCTCGAACAGCTCCTCCGTGGCGCCACCAACCCCGGCGCCCTCGCCGAGGTCGACATCGAACGGGCGCGCGAGCTCATGGGAGACGACGCCGCGCGCAGCCTCGAGCAGATGGCCGAGATGGCAAAGCTGCTCGAGGATGCCGGCCTCATCGAGAACAAGGACGGCCGCCTCGAGATGACACCCCGAGCCGTCCGTCGGCTCGGCCAGCAGGCCCTCGCCGACCTGTTCCGCAAGTTGCGTCACGACCGCCCCGGCGGACACGAGCTGGCTCAGACCGGCATCGGCCACGAGCGTGATTACTCGACCAAGCCCTACGAGTTCGGCGATCCGTTCAACCTCGACATCCAACGCACCATCCGCAATGCCATCCGCCGAACGGGCGGAGGGACACCCGTGCCGCTGACGCCCGACGACTTCGAGGTCGAGCGCACCGAGTCGCTGGTGACGGTGAGCACGGTACTCATGCTCGATCTTTCGCTGAGCATGCCGATCCGCGAGAACTTCCTGCCGGCCAAGAAGGTGGCCATGGCGTTGCACGCGCTCATGAGCACCCAGTACCCGCGTGACTACCTGGGTGTGGTGGCCTTCAGCGAGGTGGCCCGCAAGATCAAACCCGAGCAGCTCCCCGAGGTCTCGTGGGACTACGTGTACGGCACCAACATGCAACACGGGTTCCTGTTGGCCCGCGAGCTGTTGGCCCGCCAGAGCGGCACCAAGCAGATCATCATGATCACCGACGGTGAGCCGACCGCCCACATCACCGCCAGCGGACAGCCCTTCTTCAGCTATCCACCGTCGCGGGAAACCGTCGACCGCACGTTGGCGGAGGTCGCGGCTTGCACCAGGGAAGGCATTCGCATCAACACCTTCATGCTCGACGCCACCCCCCACCTGACCCGGTTCATCGAGCAGATCACCAAGATGAACGGCGGGCGTGCGTTCTTCACGACCAACGAGAACCTGGGTGACTACGTGCTCGTCGATTTCGTCGAACACCGCCGCGCGATGGTGCAGGGTCGTCGGACCGCCTGATCGAGCGCCGCCGACGATTCCCAGAAAATCCGGCCTTTTTCTTGCGATTTGCCTGCTCAGGGTCCAGAATCACAAGAACGTAATTACACCGATGTCCAGGCAGCGGGCATCGCGGTGTCCTGGCAGGCACGGGCCGCAGGGCAGGGAGGCACACATGAGCGAACTCGACATCCAGGTCGAACCTGGGGCCGAAGAACGCCCGTGGCAGGAACTGGCGAACTGTCTCGGTGTCGATCCCGATCTCTTCTTCCCCGAGCGGGGCGCATCGACTCGCGAGGCCAAGGACGTCTGCCGCGGTTGTGTGGTCCGGATCGACTGCCTCGAGTACGCCCTGGCCAACGGCGAGAAGTTCGGCATCTGGGGCGGTATGAGTGAACGCGAGCGCCGCCGCATCCGTCGTCAGCGGGCCCTGGCCCGCCAGGCTGCGGCCAGCGCGGCGCAGGCGAACAGCATCACCGCCTGACTTCGGAGGTAGTGTTGGGCCATGGGAAGTCTCGGCAGTGGTGAACTCCTCATCATCTTGATCATCGTGCTGGTCGTCTTCGGTGGGTCCAAGCTCCCCAAGCTGGCGCGTTCGCTCGGTCAGGCGCAGAAAGAGTTCAAGAAGGGAATCGACGAGGGCGTCAGCGACGAGGACGAATCGTCGGTCTGATTTTTCGCACGGCGATGCAGCGGGAACCTCAGCCCCATCGCCGACGTTGCGTCGTCGAAGATCGATGACCGACGCCAACGACGTACCGACCTGGGAAGACGTGGCGCACGACTACGGGCGCTTCATCTACACCGTGGCGTACCGACTCACCGGTAATCGGTCGGATTCCGACGACCTGGTGCAGGAGGTGATGGTGCGAGTGCAACGAGGACTGAAGACCTACGAGCCGCGTTCGATGACGGGCTGGCTCGCCCGCATCACCACCAACGCCTTCTACGACGAGACGCGGCGCCGCAAGCGCCGGCCGGCCGATCCGCTGCCCGACGATCCCGACCGGGTGATCGCGGGGACGCCCGGTGCCGATGTCGCGACGGCCTCCAGCGGGCTTCCCGACTACCTCCAAGCGGCGCTGGCTACTCTCGGGCACGATTTCCGGGTCGCCGTCGTTCTGTGTGATGTGGTCGGAATGAGCTACGACGAGATCAGCGACGCAACCGACGTACCCGTCGGCACCGTGCGCAGCCGCATTCATCGCGGGCGCACCCAGTTGCGGGATCGTCTGGTGGCATCCGGAGACGTGACGCCGTGACCGACGAACGACTCTCGGCCTACCTCGACGGTGAGCTCACTCCGACCGACGTCGCGTCGCTCGAGGCCGACCTGGTCGCCTCACCCGAACTGGCCACCGATCTGGCCTCCCTCGACCGCACTCGCCAGCTGCTCCGCAGCATGGGCGACGTCGAGCCCACGCCCGGCGTCTTCGATCCCGTCGTCGTGTCCCTCGATGCGAAACGTCGTGGTCGACGGGCCCGCAGGCTGGCCGCTCCCGCCGTTGCCGTTCTCGGAGTCGCCGCCGTGTGGTTGTTGGTGCTCGGGGTGTTCTCGGGAACCGGGGTGGCGCGCTTGGTCCCTGCGGTCGACGACTACGTCGACCGCCACGCCAGCGCCATCGAGCTGGTCGAGTCCGATGGTTTCCTCGCCATCGACACCGCCGACATGCCGCCGATGGTCGACGACGACACCGGCCTGGCCATGATGGGCGCCTACCGGCGCGACGACGTGATGCAGGCGGTTTACTCCGACGGCACCCACGAACTGTCGGTGTATCGCGAACCGGGTCGGGTCGACTGGGATTCGATCGAAGCGCGGGGCGGCACCGTCGACGAGGTCGACGACGACAAGATGTGGCACTACGAGGCCGATGGGTTCGCCGTCGTGGTCGTCGAACGCCGTGACCACGTGGTCACCGTCGTGGCCGATCCCGGCATGGACGACATGATGATGAAGGCCGCCGACATCTAGACCGCCATCCAGTCGGTGCGGCTCAGACCGCCGTCTTCGGCCGGTTCCGCTCGCGTACGAGACGGCGACGCGAACGTTCGGAGTGACCGCCCCACACACCGTGTTCGACACGATTCCGCAGGGCGTACTCGAGGCAAAAGGCCTGGACAGGGCAGGTGGCGCAGATCTTTTGGGCTTCGATCACACCGACTCCATCAGAGGGGAAGAAGGTCTCCGGTGGGTGGTGTGCGCAGTTCCCGTCTGCCATCCATTTTGTGTCCATCGAGGTCCTCCTCAGCCCGTTCGGTGCTGATATGACGCCGCAGCGCGTGTATAGGTTCCCGGATCCAACAGAAAACCGCAGTAAAGCGAGCCGCGCCAGAAAACGAACAAAACGGACCATCCGCGTTGGATGCGGCCTCTCGGTGAGCAACTATGGGTAAATCGACTCCGACCCCCGTCTTCCTCCGCTGCTCGACGCAGCGTCCTACGATCTCGCTCGCCAGCCGGTCGTGGAAGCCGAGGTCGAGCGCGTGGTCGTCGAGGTCCCGTCGATCTCGCACCGCACGCTGTGGCTCGCCTCGATGATCACGCTGACGAGCGCCCTGCTCGGTGCGCTCGCGCTGGTGTGGGTCCTCGACGATTCGACGGTCACCCAGCAGGTTGCCACCCCCCCGAGCTTCGACGAGGGTTCGAATCTGACCTTTGACGGCGAGGCGATCGACATCCAGGGCGTGCTGGGGCGCGTGCAGCCGTCGGTGGTCACCCTCCGAACCGGTCAGGAGACCGTTCGAGGAGTGTTCGAGGGTGCCGGCTCGGGTGTGGTCATCTCCGACGACGGCCTCATCCTCACCAACGCCCATGTCATCTCCGGTGCCGACCAGATCGAGGTGTTCTTCTTCGACGGAACGTCGGCTCTGGCCGAGCTGGTGGGGAGCTTTCCCGACGACGACATTGCGCTCATCCAGACCCTCGATGTGACCGGCACCACCCCCGCGGTTCTGGGTACCGCCGAGTCGCTCCGGGTCGGAGACGAAGTGGTGGCCATCGGCAACGCGCTCAACCTCGGTTCCACGCCCAGCGTCACGCGCGGCATCGTCTCGGCCAAGGGACGCAGCATCGAAGCGGGGATCATTTCGTTGTCCGAGCTCATCCAGACCGATGCGGCCATCAACCCCGGCAACTCGGGTGGTCCGCTGGTGAACGCGGCGGGCGAGGTGGTGGGTATCAACACCGCCATCATCGACAACGCCCAGAATGTCGGCTTCGCCATCTCGATCGATGTGGTGAAACCACTCGTCGAGCAGCTCGTTGCGGGCCAGGGCGACATCACGTCGGACACGGCCTTTCTCGGCGTCACCACCCAGACGCTCGCCGATCTCTCACCCGACCTGCTGGCCGAGTCGGGCGTCGACACCCCCACCGGCGCCTTCGTGGTCGACGTTGTGCCCGGTGCCGCTGCCTCCGACGCCGGTATCCAGGCGGGTGACGTAATCGTGGGAATCGGAGGCGAGACCGTCGATGCCAGCGAGGACGTCGGCCGAATCGTCCGCGGTGCGTCCCCCGGCGACGCGCTCACGATCGACATCGAACGCAACGGTCAGCGCCAGAGCGTCGATGCGACCCTCGGCGCCCGCGGTAACTGACGACGGTCCGTCGCCCCGCCAACGGTCTGCGTGCAGCGAGCGGTTCGCGCACTAGAATCCATCGTTCCACCGCTCAGGAGACCTCATGACCGACATTGCATCCGATGCCGAGACCGTGCCGCCGGTCGGCAACGTCAAGGTCGTCTACCTCGGTCCTGTCGCTCCGCACTGGGAGTTCCGGTCCGATTTCGGCGATGCAGCAATGATCGACGGATTCCGCGCCCGAGCCCACGCCCGCCTCATGCTGCTGCCGCCCCACGACCCGCAGTTCCGCCGTAATCGCGAGCGCGTGAACCGCGACGCCGAGCGAGCGAATCTGCTCATCGAGTGGGATCTCGGCTACGCCGAGGAAGAGGAGGATGGCGGTCGCTGAACCGGCGTCGGCCGGATCCGAGCTCACGGCGCTGGCGGGCCAACCCGAGCGATTCATCAACCGCGAGATGTCCTGGCTCGACTTCAACCGTCGTGTCCTCGCACAGGCCGAAGACCCGCACATGCCGCTGCTCGAGCGGCTCAAGTTTCTCGCCATCCACGGCTCGAACTTCGACGAATTCTTCCAGGTCCGGGTAGCCGGCCTCAACGACCAGGTGGCCGGTGAGGTCACGGCGCTGACACCCGACGGCCGCACTCCCCTCGACCAACTCGATGCCATCCACGTGGCTGTCGACGACCAATTGGCGGTGGTGGCCGACACCTGGGAGTCGCTCCTGGCCGCGCTGTCCGACGCCGGCATCGACCTGGTCGACTTCGACGACCTGACTGTCACCGAGCACCAGTGGATCGGCGGCTACTTCGAAGAGCAGGTCTATCCGGTGCTCACGCCGCTGGCCGTCGACCTCGGTCGCCCGTTCCCGTTCATCTCGAATCTCTCGTTGAGCCTCGGCGTGATCCTGCAGAGCGAGGGCCAGCCGCTGTTCGCCCGCATCAAGGTTCCGCCCATCCTCCCGCGGTTCGTGGTGCTGCCCGACGGGCATCGCTTCGTCCGACTCGAGCAGGTGATCGCGGCCCACCTCGACCAGTTGTTCCCCGGGACCGAGATCGTCGATCACGTGATCTTCCGGGTCACCCGCAACGGCGACCTCGCCATCGACGAGGGCGAGGCCGATGATCTACTCGAGGCGGTCGAGATCGAATTGCGCCGCCGTCGTTTCCGCAGCGTGGTCCGGCTCGAGATCGAACGCAGCATCAGTCCCGCCGCCCGTCAGGTCCTCATCGAGGAGCTCGACATCGGCGATCGCGACGTGTACTTCAGTCCGCTGCCGCTGGCGTTGGCCGATCTCTGGCAGCTCCACGGCCTCGATCGACCCGATCTCAAGGAACCCAGCTGGAAGTCGGTGCAACCACCCGAGTTCCACGGTCCCGACGGGTACCTCAACTTCTTCGAAGTCATGCGCAAGTCCGACGTGTTGGTGCATCACCCGTACACATCGTTCTCGGGCTCGGTCTCGGAGTTCATTCATCAGGCATCGATCGACCGACGGGTCTTGGCCATCAAGCTCACCCTGTACCGCACTTCGGGCGACACCCCCATCGTCGAGTCGCTGGTCAGGGCGGCCGAGGCCGGCAAGCAGGTGGCCGTCGTGGTCGAGCTCAAGGCGCGATTCGACGAGGCGCAGAACATCGAGTGGGCGCGACGGCTCGAAGGTTCTGGCGTTCACGTCGCCTACGGCCTGGCCGGTCTGAAGGTGCACACCAAGGTGGCCTTGGTGGTTCGTCGCGAGAGCGGCGGCATCCGCCGCTACTGCCACGTCGGCACCGGCAACTACAACTCCAAGACGGCTCGCCTCTACGAGGACTTCGGGCTCTTCACCACCGACGACACGATCGGTGCCGACATCGGTCGGCTGTTCAACGTGCTCACCGGGTACGGCTCCGACATCGAGTACGACGCGATGCTGGTGGCGCCGCACCATCTTCGTCAGCCGCTGCTGCACCGCATCAACCAGGAGATCACGCACGGTTCCGGTGGGCGCATCATCATGAAGATGAACAGCCTGGTCGACGCCGGGATGATCGATGCGCTCTATCGTGCTTCGCAGGCGGGAGTCTCGATCGATCTCATCGTCCGTGGCATCTGCTGTCTCCGGCCCGGTGTGCCGGGGCTGAGCGAGAACATCCGGGTGCGTTCGATCGTCGGCCGGTACCTCGAGCACTCGCGGTGCTACTACTTCGCCAACGGCGCAGGCCCGGGTCACCCGCAGTACTACATCGGCTCGGCCGATCTGATGCCGCGCAACCTCGATCGTCGCGTCGAGGCCGTCGCCCCCGTGAACGATCCCACCCTCCAGAGCCGGCTCGAGACGGTTCTGTCGACCGGCCTGGCCGACGCTGCGCTGGCCTGGACCCTCGACGAGAACGGCTACTGGACGCGCATCGGAGACGTCGACGGCGTCTCCACCCATGCGACCCTCCGCGAGCTCGAGCTCGAGCGGGCCACTGTGGCCGAGCCGGTGCCGAGATCGAGCCGCCCGAGGAGCCCCGGCGTCGGTGGTCGCTTCGTCGGCTCTTCGGCTGACCCGCAGTCGTCGACAAGGGTTCACCCTTCGTTCACCTTCGGTCCATTCGGCTGACATCCGGCTTGCCTAGCTTCGCTCCTGTCGGACCGACCGTCCGTGTCCCCCAAAGGAGCGTTGACCGTGAGAACCTCGAACCGCTGGCTCCTGCCGGCCATTGTCCTGACGTTGGGCCTGGCGGCCGCAGCATGCGGAAGTGACGGCGGCGATGCTGGTCCTGCCGACGGGTCGGCGGCCGACGAACCGGCCACCGACGGCGCCATGGCCGAGGTGGAGGGCGAGGTGAACATCTCGGGTTCGTCGACCGTCGAGCCGATGTCGGTTCGTGCGGCGGAGCTCTTCGAGGAGGTGGCTCCGGACGTGATCGTGAATGTGGACGGTCCCGGTACCGGTGACGGTTTCCAGTTGTTCTGTGCCGGCGAGACCGACATCTCCGATGCGTCCCGCCAGATCAAGGACGAGGAGGCGGCCACGTGTGCCGAGGCCGGCATCGAGTACATCGAGCTCGAGGTCGGTATCGACGGCATCACGGTGATGACCAACCCGGCCAACGAGACGGTTGACTGTGTGAACTTCGGCGACCTCTACTCGTTGTTCGGTCCCGAGTCCGAGGGTTTCTCGAACTGGTCCGATGCCCAGGCGCTGGCCGATGAGGTCGGTGGTTCCCTGACGATGCCCGACGCATCGTTGGATATCACGGTCCCGGGTACCGAGTCGGGTACCTACGACAGCTTTGGTCGAGTTGGTGCTCGATGGCATCGCCGAAGAACGTGGTCAGGAGTCCAGCGACCGGCCCGACTACATCTCGGCGGCGGATGACAACGTGATCATCGGCAACACGCAGGGTTCGGACAGCTCGTTGAGCTTCGTCGGTGCGGCGTTCGGTCTGAATGCTTCAGATGTGAAGGTGCTCGAGGTCGATGGTGGCGACGGATGCACGCCCGCCGATGCCGACACGATCGCCTCGGGTGACTATCCGATCAGCCGGTCGCTGTACATCTACGTGAACGCGACCGAAGCGGCGGCCAATCCTGCCCTGGCTGCCTATGTCGACTTCTACCTGACCGATGGTCTCGACATCGCGGTGCCCGAGGTCGGCTACGTCGCCCTGACCGACGACGCCAAGGCCGCCACCCGCGCCACCTGGAGCGGTCGCTAGATCCCGACGGACGCCGTGGGGGTCGGAGCATCTCGCCCGGCCCCCAATGGCGCTTCGCCCCGCCACCCCGACTAGATTCGAGCCCGGCATGAGCGATGCGGTCAGCCCTCCACCACTCAGTCTCAGCGATCTCGAGGCCACACCCAAGCGGGCGCGACGCGAACGCACCGTGCGAGTGGTTCTCCAAGCGGCCGCCATGATCTCCGTTGTGGTCAGCGGCGCCATCGTCTTCTCGTTGCTGTTCGAGGCGTGGGATTTCATGGTCAACGTGGACTGGTCGGCGGTGTGGTCGACCGGTTGGTTCCCCCGCAACGGGATCTACGACATCAAGACACTCATCGTGGCGTCGCTGATCGTCACCGGCATCGCGATGCTGGTGGCCACACCGCTCGGTCTCGGGGCGGCGATATTCCTTTCGGAGTATGCCAATCCCCGGGTCCGTCGGGTCCTCAAGCCCATGCTCGAAGTGCTCGCGGGCATTCCGTCGGTGGTGCTCGGTTTCTTTGCTCTGCTGTGGATTTCACCCAATCTGGTGCAGAATCGCGTTCCAGAGCGCCAACCGAGGCAATCTGATGGCCGCGGGCATCGGTGTCGGCATCCTCACCATCCCGCTCGTCGCGTCGATCTCCGAGGACGCAATGCAGGCCGTGCCCAATTCTCTGCGCGAGGCCTCGGCCGGCCTCGGCGCCCGCAAGGTCACGACGAGCATCCAGGTGGTGGTGCCCGCCGCCATCTCGGGTCTGGCTGCCGCGTTCATCGTGGCCGTGTCGCGAGCGCTCGGAGAGACGATGGTCGTGTTCATCGCCGGCGGGGCCGGCGACACCGCGCTCTACACCGACAATCCCATCGATGGTGGCCTCACCATGACGGCCGCCATGGCCTCGCTCGCATCGGGTACCGACGCCGTGGTGGGTGAGGGGCTCACGTTCCAGAGTCTGTTCTTCGTCGGGCTCGTGCTGTTCGTCATCACCTTCGGTCTCAACATCATCGCCGATCGATTCGTGCGCCGAGTACGGGAGGTCTACTGATGGCCTTCACCACGCTGGGTGACGCCGCCGGCGTCGAAGCCGACGTTCGTCGTCGCCTCGCCTCCGGGGGCGCCGATTGGCGGGGCAGCGCGTTTCGAGCGCTGCTCTTGTTCGGCCTGTTGCTCACGCTGCTCATCATCGTCGTCTTGTTGGTCGACGTGATCACCGACGGATCGACTGTTCTCACCGAGCGCTTGGGTGATTTCCTCAACGGCACGCTGCGGTCGCGATCGAGTGATGCGCTGCTCGGCGTGCACCAGGCGCTTCGGGGCTCGATCTGGATCGGCGATATTCGTGGCGGTCCTGGCCTTCCCCATCGGGATCGCGGCGGCGATCTACCTCGAGGAGTACGCAACCGAACTCGGCTCACCCGTTTCATCCAGCTCAACATCCGCAACCTTGCCGGCGTGCCGTCGGTGGTCTACGGCCTGCTGGGGCTGGCGATCTTCGTCAAGCTTCTCGGCGGCTCGAGCTCCTCGGGTGGCCTCACCGGGGGCCGCAGTCTCGTGTCGGCGGGCATCACCCTGGCCGTGCTGGTTCTCCCGGTCGTGATCATCACGTCGGCCGAGGCGATCCGCGCCGTGCCCGACAGCCTCCGGGAGGGCGGGTACGGCGTCGGCGCAACGAAGTGGGAAGTCATCAGGAGCCACGTCTTGCCCTACGCCGCCCCCGGCATCCTCACCGGCACGCTGCTGTCGATGTCGCGGGCCATCGGCGAGGCCGCACCGCTGATCCTGGTGGGTGCCGTCACGGGCCGACTCGGCGGCGACACCGGCATCTTCGACGTCGGGGGGCTGCGCGACCGATTCACGGCCATGCCGATCGTGATCACCGACTGGGTCAAGAAGGCCAACGGTGGCTCCGACGACGGCGGTGCCGGGCTCGATTTCGCGTCCCATGCTGCCGCGGCCATCGTCGTGCTGATGGTGTTGGTGTTGGTGTTGAACTCTGCAGCGATCGTCATGCGCAATCGCTTCGAGAAGAAGCGAGGATGATGATGGACGCAAAGGAGCTCGCGATGGAGGAAGTCGTGGAGGACGAGACCGAAGTCGACACTCGTGCCGCCGAGGTCGGAGAGAACGCGGCAGCTCGCAGAGCAGATCGTTCTGCAGGCAGCAGATGTCGATGTGCACTACGGCGACCTCTGGGCGGTGCGGACTGTCAACCTGGAGGTCCGGCGCCACGAGATCACCGCCTTGCATCGGACCGTCGGGTTGCGGCAAGTCCACCATGCTGCGCTGCTTCAACCGCATGAACGACCTGATCGCCTCGGCTCGCGTCGAGGGATCGCCTCCAGTACCACGGCGTCGATCTGTACGACCGTCGGGTCGATCCGGTCGAGGTGCGGCGCCGCATCGGCATGGTCTTCCAGAAGCCCAACCCGTTCCCCAAGTCCATCTACGACAACATCGCGTTCGGACCACGGGTCGCCGGCATCGCCAAGGCGAAGTCCGATCTCGACGACATCGTCGAGAGCTCGCTCCAGCAAGGCCGCCCTGTGGGACGAGGTCAAGGATCGTCTCAAGACCTCGGCCATGGGCATGTCGGGTGGTCAACAGCAGCGTCTCTGCATCGCCCGCGCCATCGCCGTCGACCCCGAAGTCCTGCTCATGGACGAGCCGTGCTCGTCGCTCGATCCCATCGCCACCACCCGCATCGAGGAGCTGATGCAGGAGATCAAGGCCGAGTACACCATCGTGATCGTCACCCACAACATGCAACAGGCGGCCCGGGTGAGCGACCGAACGGCATTCTTCACCGCGGCGGTCGACGAGGAAGCGGGCGTACGATTCGGTGAGCTCGTCGAATTCGACCGGACGGAGAAGATCTTCTCCAATCCCTCCGACGAACGCACCGAGAACTACGTGACCGGCCGATTCGGCTGAGCAGGGGCGCTGACCATGACCGAAGAACTTCGCAAGTCATTCCACGAGGCCCTCGAAGACGTCCGCTCCGGCATCGTGGCCGAGGCCGCGATGGTCACCGAGCTCATTCCCCGCGTCACCGAGGTCCTTCCTCGATCTCGACCTCGTCGGTGCCCAGGAGATCATCGACGAGGACGACGAGATCGACGAGATGTCGGTGACGCTCGAAGAGCAGTGCTACAGCATGCTCGCACTCCAGCAGCCCATGGCCATCGACCTGCGGTCGATCGTCGCCGCGCTGTGGGCCAACAGCCACATCGAGCGTTCGGCGGACCTGTGCGTCAACATCGCCAAGGGCGCCCGCCGCATCTACGGCACCACCACGTTCTCGCCTCGGCTGCGCGGCATCATCGTGCAGATGAGCGAGGAGGCGGCTCGTCTGTACCGCCTGGCGATCGATGCCTACGTCGACAAGAACGCCGGGCTCGCTGCCGCCCTCGACGACATCGACGATCGCCTCGACGAGCTCCAGTACGAGTGTGTCGTGGCCATCTTCGAAGCTCATGCGGCCGGTGACTTCGACCTCCAGGGCGCCATCCAGCTGGCGCTCATCACGCCGGTACTACGAGCGGATCGGCGACCATGCGGTGAACATCGGCGAGCGAGTGCGGTACATGGTCGACGGGTGGATGCCCGAGCATGCCGGCGCCGCTCGCATTCGACAAGCACGCACCGAGAATCCCGAGGCCCGATGAGCGTGGTGGCGGTGCTCCTGGCGGCTGCACTGCTCTCGACCGCCGCCGCCCTTTTCGTCGGTTGCACGCCGCCATGTCGAGTTCGCCCGCCGACTGGCCCGGCTCTTCGACATCGATTCGCGTGGCTCCAGTGCCGAGCTGACCCAGCGGCTCGATTCCCGCCTCCCGCTCCGGGTTCGAGCCGATGCCGTCGCGCTCGAGGATGCTCGGCGTCAGAGCATCGGCTGGCGCTCGTGCTCGACGCCATGACCCAGGGCGCCGTCGTGGTCGACACCGACGGTGAGGTGGTGCTGACCAACGCGTTCGCCTCGTCGTTCTTCGGTGGCCGCCACAGCGATGCCGTGGTCGAGAATCGCCTCAACCAACTCCTCGACGGTGCCCGGAGGGGCGACGTGGGAGAAGACCAGCTCGCACTGTTCGGTCCGCCGCGTCGGTCGCTCCTGCTCCATGCGCTGCCGTTGTTCTCCGGCGACGACGACGAACCGGTGGGTGCGGTCGTCCTGATCGACGATGTCACCGATCATCAACGGCTCGACGCCATCCGGCGCGACTTCGTGGCCAACATCAGTCACGAGCTGAAGACCCCGATCGGCGCCATAAGCCTGTTGGCCGACACCCTCGAAGGTGAAAGCGATGTCGAGGTGGTGCGACGACTCGGCGAACGGATCAGTCGCGAGGTGCTTCGCCTGGGCCGCACCGTCGAAGACCTGCTCGAGTTCAGTCGCATCGAGCACGACGAACGGGCAGAGCGAGACATCGTCGGCGTTCAGGACGTGCTCGACGACGCCGCCGACCGACACCGCATCGCCGCGGCGAAGCGCACCGTCGAGGTCTCGGTCAATCGGCCGGTCGCTCCCATCGAGATGTGGGCCGATCGCCGCCAGCTCGTTTCGGCCGTCTCGAACCTGATCGACAACGCGGTCAAGTACTCCGAGCCCGGCACCACCGTCGTCGTCCGCAGTCGACGTGTCGGCGACACCGTGGTGATCGAGGTTCGTGACACCGGACGGGGAATTCCCTGTCGTGACCTCGACCGGGTCTTCGAGCGCTTCTACCGGGTCGACTCGTCGCGCCGTCGCGACGCCGGCGACGGAGGGGTGGGACTCGGTCTGGCGATCGTTCGTCACGTTGCCGCCAATCACGGTGGAACGGTCACCGTGACCTCGGTCGAGGGTGAGGGTTCGGTCTTCACCCTCACGATGCCCGTGGCGCTATCGGCGGCCGAGGTACCGATCGCCGAGTCGATGCGAGAGGACTCCTGACCTTGTCGAAGCCGACCCGTGTGCTCGTGGTGGACGACGAGGAGTCCTTCGTCGAGGCGCTGCGCATCGGCCTCACCCGCGAAGGCTTCGTCGTCGACATCGCCCGAGACGGGCGGGAGGCATTGGTCAGGTTCGAGGCCGCCGAGCCCGACATCGTGCTACTCGACGTGATGCTGCCGGTGCTGTCGGGTGTCGATGTGTGCCGCCGGATCCGCACCACGTCGAACGTCCCGATCATCATGGTCACCGCCAAGACGGAGGAGATAGACGCCGTCGTCGGCCTCGAGGTCGGGGCCGACGACTACGTCACCAAGCCGTATCGCCTCCGCGAGCTGGTGGCCCGCATGCGAGCCGTACTACGCCGCGGCGCGGCCTCGCCCGACGTGCCCGACGCCCACGGCATGGGTGGGGTCATCGAGGTCGACGAGCTCCTCGTCGACACCGAACGCCACGAGGTTCGTCTCGGCGCCGAGGAGATCTCGCTGCCCCTCAAGGAGTTCGACCTGCTCACCCTGCTCGCCGAGAACGCCGGTCGGGTGCTGACCAGGGAATCGCTCATCGACCGGGTGTGGGGAAGTGACTACGTCGGCGACACCAAGACCCTCGACGTACACATCAAACGCCTGCGGTCCAAGATCGAGGACGATCCGTCGGCCCCGACCAGGATCGT
This sequence comes from uncultured Acidimicrobiales bacterium, assembly GCA_963700995.1. Lineage (GTDB taxonomy): Bacteria > Actinomycetota > Acidimicrobiia > Acidimicrobiales > JAHEJN01 > JAHEJN01. The sequence goes on along the minus strand of CAVOZP010000017.1, from coordinate 35,563 downwards.
GACCATCCGCGGGCTCGGGTACAAGTACGCCGCCGACGACTGAACGGGAACCTGGCAGCGAGATCGGGTTCTAGTATGACCGCGTGACGCAGAGCTCCAGCGGTTGGCGCAGCCTCGAAACGCCGGCTCGCCCGAAGTCCGGCGACGCGCCCCGGCCCACCTCGGCCTTCGCTCGCCTCGCTCGTGTCCAGGCGATGAGTGCCGCCGGCGACGCGATGATCGCCGTTGCCCTCGCCGGCTCGCTGTTCTTCTCGATCGATCCCAGTGCCGCGCGATGGCGAGTGGGCCTGTATCTCGCTTTCACCGTTGCGCCTTTCGCCATTGTCGGACCCCTCATCGGGCCTGCCCTCGACCGAACGAGAGGAGGTCGGCGACTGATGATGGTGGCGGTGAACGCCGCGCGGGCAGTGCTTGCGCTGCTGATGATCTCGAACATCGACTCGTTGCTGTTGTTCCCTCTCGCGTTCGGCATCCTGGTGGGGGGCAAGAGCTACGCCATTTCGAAGGCGGCTCTGGTTCCCACGGTGGTTCGCGACGAGAACGAGCTGGTCGAGGCCAACTCGCGCCTCGCCCTCATCACCGGCGTTGCCGGGCTGGTCGGCGCGGCGCCGGCGGCCCTGGCCAGCCTCCTGTTCGGCTCCGGAGCCGCAGTCGCCCTGGCGATGGTTGCCTTCGCGGCGGCGGCGGTCTTCGCATTCCAGCTCCCGACCGTCGCGGTCGCGGCCATCCCCGCCGACTCGACCGAGAGGCTGGAGTTGCGAGGCATCGGCATCCGATTGGCCGGCACCGCCATGGGCATCCTGCGCGGGATCGTCGGCTACCTGACGTTCCTGGTTGCCTTCGCCTTCCGGGGCGGAACCGACGGCGTCGATCTCTCGGGGGTCGGTACCGCCTTCGGTGCTGCCGCCCGCAACGCGTTCGGCTTCGATGTGGGCAGCGACGGTGGTGTTCCCGCCTGGCAGCTCGGCGTCGTCGTCGGTTTCAACGTGCTGGGCATGCTCGCGGGTTCGCTGCTCGCGCCCAGGTTGCGCCGTTCCACACCGGAGGAGAACATCCTGCTCGGCTCCCTCGTGTTGCTGGTGATCATGGGGCTGTTCGGTGCCTGGGCGGGTGATCTCACCGCGGCGGCACTTGTGTCGATGTCGGTCGGTGTGGCGGCGAGCGCAGGCAAGCTGGCGTTCGATTCGATTGTCCAGCGTGATGCACCCGACGCCAACTACGGCCGCTCGTTCGCCCGGTTCGAGACGCGCTTTCAGGTGTATTGGGTCATCGGTGCGCTGTTGCCCGTCGTCGTCAAGACGCCGGCGGGGTTCGGCTTCCTCGTCATCGCCGTCGCCGCCTTGGTGGCGGCGGTCACCTACTTCCTCGGGTCGCGCAGTGGTGGCAGTGGCACCAACGTGCCGCGGCGACCTCCGCTGGACCCCTCCGAGGCACCGATCGAGCTCGACGACGACGATCTGCGGCCGTCGTATCCGAAGATGGATCTGCGCTCGGCGGTGCGCACGCCGACGGGTTGGACCGACCAGTCGGGGCCATCCGGTCCGGTCGACCGGACCGAGCATGGGTCGGGTGCCGATCCGACGGCGATGGAAGCGGCCGGCGAGTCCGAGGAACAGCTGCCCCTGTGGGACGATTAGGGCACTAGTCGGCGTCGGGAAGGTCGATACGGGCCAACCAGAGACCCGGGGCGTCGACCTCGGCCACGGTCGGCAGCTCCCGTCTCGAATGGAACAGTCGGAACAGCCCGGCGTCGCCCTCGCGGTCCTGTACGCCACGAACGAAGGCTGCGCCGCGGTCGTACTGCGTCTGATCGAGCTCGAGTCCGAGCAGTCGCTCGACAAATCGGTCGGAGGCTCCCGCCGACACCCGCTGACGATGGATGGCCTCGGTGATCTGGGCGTGCGTGTCGATCAGATCGGTTCCAATCCGATCGACGAGGTGATCGGTGACCCCGACCACCACCGCGGTGAGGGCGGCCAGGGCGGGTTGAAGGCTGCGCTGCTCGGGGGAGTTGAGGGCGCCGAGGATGACGTCGGGATCGCCCAGCCGTTCCTGGAGTCCGGCGAGCGACGCGGGGTCGCTGAGATCGAGTGAGCCGATCTGCTCCTCGAGTGCAGTCGAGTCGGCCTGAAAGGCGCCGACGTAGGCGGTCAGCAGCGACGTCAGCTCGTGGTGGACGTGCGGCACGCTGAGCACCGCATGAGCTGCCACCTCGTGCAGACACGTCCAGAGGCGGACGTCGTTGCGATCGAGCGACCACTCGTCGACCAGCTGGTCGATCGTCGGCAGCGACAACAGCAACGGCGCACCGGCGGGGCGCGGTACCGGCAGCGAGTAGCCGCCGAGTGAGCGTTGGGCGAGGTGGCCGACCATCGAGCCCGACGTGAAGCCGAGCATCATCGGTCCGAGCATGCCGAACACCGCGGCGAACATTCCGGCCATGGGGTCATCGGATGCTTCGTCGGGCATGGCCTGTGGCGGTCGGGCCAGCGCGTCGGACAAGCCCTGCAACAGTGGTTGGTAATCGCTGACCGTTCGGATGGCCCAGCCGGCACGGTTGGTGATCTCGGTGTGGAGGCCGTCGGAGCCGCCGACCGTTCGGTTGGTGAGATCGTTCACTCGAAGCTCGGCCACTCGCACGAGCTGTTCGATGGCCAGTCGCTCGATTGGGTCGACGTTGGCTTCGGGCTCACCGTTGGTGGCGATCTGGGCGGCCAGCTGCTTGGCGGTCTCCCACGGACCGGCGGCGGCGCCGGTGAAGAGCTTCGACAGATCGCCGAAGAACGGAAGGCCCCCAAAGGGCCCGTCGGGTGGATTCGAGTCGGCCACAAGGGCATCGTATTGGAGTGAACCATGCGACTGCGCCCCACCTCGGGGTTCCCCGGTGACGACCGTCGCCGTCACCGGCGCCGCCGGACGCTTGGGAACTCGAGTGGTCGAGGCCCTCAAAGCCCATGGTCACGTGGTTCTCGCGCTCGACGTCATCGCGGCGCCGGGCATCGAGCGGCTCGATCTGGTCGATGGTGACATCACTGGGGCCATCGCCGATGCCGAAATAGTCGTCCACCTCGCCTCGGCCTTCGACGGCATTCGCGAAGCCGACGAGTCCGCTCGCATCGATCTGGAGACCACTCGCCGCCTGGTGGTGGCCGCGGAAGGCGCCGACACCCGCCGCATCGTGTTGCTCTCCGAGCGCGATGGTGTACGGCGCCTGGCCCACGAATCCCCTGCCGATCACCGAGCAGGCACCGTTGCGCCCGAACCCGGAGTTCGCCTTCGCCACGGCCAAGGCCGAAGAGGAGCGGCTGGTCAGCGAATGGAACAGCCTCGACGAGGCCCACGAGGCCGTCATTCTGCGTCCGACCGTTGCAGGGGCCAACGGCGAGGTCAGCTGGGTTTCCCAGGCCATGCGCTCGGCTGGAGCGCTCAGTGTCGAAGGCGAAGCGCCCCCGGTGCAGTACCTGCACCTCGACGACCTCCGGGATGCGGTCGTGCTGGCCGTCGAAGGCCCTCTCGACGGCGCCTACAACGTTGCTCCCGACGGTTGGATCGACGCCGAGACGGCGCGGGCGCTCGAGGGGTCGCCACCACGACTGCGCGTGTCGGAGCGCCTCGCGGGAAGCGTTGCCTCCTTCCGGTGGCGGTACCGGCTGGCGCAGACACCGCCCGGTGTCGTGGCCTACACCATGCACCCGTGGGTGGTCGCCAACGGACGCCTCACCGCGGCGGGCTTCACACCGCAGTTCACGACCGAGCAGGCCATCGTCGACACGTTCCCGGCCAAGCCGTGGGCGATGATGAGCCCGAAGCGCCGCCAACAGCTTGCGCTCGGCGGTGCGGTCTCGGCAGTGGTGGGGGTTGCGGCCGGGGCGTCCGCGCTCACGCGGTATCTCCGTCGCCGCTGACGGCAGGCGAGATCAGCCGGGCGCGTCGGCTGTGTCGCCGACATCGAGCACGACCCGGCGGGTGACGGTGCCGTCGAGCAACTCGATGGTCACCATGTCGCCGGGCCGATGGGCACGGAGCTCGGTGAGCAGCTCGCCGACCGAGACGACCGGCGTCTCGCCGACGCCGGTGATGATCATCCCCGGGTTGATGTCGTGGTGGTCGGCGGGGCTGTTGGGTACCACGCTGGTGATCACGACGCCTTCGCCATCGCTGGCGTCGCGGGCTCGAACGCCGAGCCAGGGGTGTGCCGCCTGGCCGGACTCGAACAGCTGGGCTGCGACCCGTGCGACCACCGCGATGGGCGTGGCCGTGGCGCCCTCGTCGGTGCGCGACGTGACCAGCGCCGTGACCTTGCCGTCGTCGTCGACGACGACGTCGCCCGGCTCGGCGTCGGGAGCGATCGCCATGGTCGCGTGTGACCATCCGTCGGCTCGGGCCTCGGTGACCATCGGCGGATGGTCGGATGCGACGCCATTGCGGTTTGATTCGATCGAGGCACCGGGAACGCCGCCGCCGTCGAGACGCACGGCCGAAACACCCGTGAGGCGGTCGTGGCCGACCACCGTGGCCGGCTGTCGGGAGCCATCGGGCAGGACCGCCTCGAGCAGCGTGCCGGGGTCGAGGTCGAGTGACGCGACCAACTCGGCTCCGGGGTTGAGCGCAACCGCCCGGCCGAGCTCGGCGCCGTCGGTCGAGCGGAGATCGACGATCGAGAGGTCGATCGCCGGCGTGCGCGTCGACTCGACCGCGGTGCGATCGAGGACCGCACCGAAGGATCCGCCGGCACGGGCCACCGATGAGGTCGAGGTCGAGCTCATCACGACCCACAGTCCCGTCACGAGCAATCCACCTCCGACCGCCGCCACGACTGCAGCGGCCAGGTTGGAGCTTCTTCCGCCCGAGCGCGCCGTTGCTGCGCTCTGCTCGGACTGCGCTCGCAACTCGGCGGCAACCTCGGCCGGGTGCCGCCACAAACGATCATCGGGCGAAGGCAACCGGCGATGAGGCTCTGCGGACGACGACGGATCGTCCTCTGGTGACTGTGACCCCTGTTCCGACACGGTTGGTCAGAATACTCATTCAAGCGCCGTCGTTGTCCGCGGGCGACCACAGTTGTGGTCGCGGCCTCATACCATTGGGTCCGCCATGCAACCTCCTGCCGCATCCGACACCTGGGTCGGGCTGAGCTCCGACCCCCTTCCCATCGACGCTGCGTCGGCATGGGTGGTGCGCCCCGACTGCGGCGCGGTCGTCGTGTTCTCGGGCACCGCACGCGATCACAGTGAGGGTCGTGTCGACGTCTCCCTGCTCGAGTACGAGGCCTACGCCGAGCAGGTCGAGCCCCGTCTCGTCGCGATTGCCGATGCCATCCGCCAACGCTGGGAGGGCATCGGGCGTGTCGCCCTGCTGCATCGCACCGGCAGTGTGCCCATCGGCGAGTCATCCGTCGTGGTCGCCGTGTCGTCGGGACATCGGCCCGAGGCGTTCGAGGCGGCCCGCTTCGGAATCGACACCCTGAAAGCCACCGTGCCCATCTGGAAGCGTGAGACCTGGAGCGACGGCACCAGCTGGGCGCTCGAGTCACAGCCGGTGACCGAAGTCGAATCGACCCCATGAGCAGCCTCGTCTTCCTGGCCATCGCCGTGGGGGTCTCGGTGCTCGGCACGTGCCTGCTCTGGCTGTTCTCCCGCGAGCGCCGCACCTACGATTCGAGCATCAACGACTTCCGCAAGAACATGGGCGCGCTCGCTCCTCCCGAGCACGAGAAGAAGAGCGATCGCCGTGGCTCGTGACCTTGCAATCGATCTGGGGACGGCCAACACACTGGTGTACGCGAGAGGTCGCGGCATCGTCTTGAACGAACCCTCGGTCATTGCGCTCAACGACCGCACCGGCGACGTCTTGGCGATGGGTCACGAGGCCTGGCAGATGATCGGCCGAACGCCCAGCTACATCGTGGCGGTTCGCCCGCTGCGCAAGGGCGCGATCACCGACTTCGACGTGACCCAGCGCATGATCCGGCTACTGCTGCAACGGGTCGGCGTCAATCGCTTCAACCGGCCGCGTGTGGTCATCTGCGTGCCGTCGGCGATCACCGCGGTCGAGCGCCGTGCGGTGACCGAGGCGGCCAAGCGGGCCGGGGCCGCTGACGCCAAGCTCATCGAGCAGCCGGTGGCGGCGGCAATCGGGGCCGGACTGCCGATCAACGAACCCGTCGGCAACATGGTGATCGACATCGGGGGCGGCACCACCGAGACGGCACTGATCTCGATGGGCGGCGTCGTGGCCATCGAGGCTGTACGCATCGGCTCGTTCGACATCGACGCGTCCATCCAGTCCTATGTGCGTCGCGAGTACGGCATCGCCATCGGCGAACGAACCGCCGAGGAGATCAAGATCACCATCGGCTCGGCTGCACCGACCGAGGGTGAGTTCCGGGCCGAGGTACGCGGGCGGCAGCTGATGAGTGGGCTGCCAGAGACCATCGTGTTGACCCCCGAAGAGGTCCGCGAGGCCATCGACGAGCCAGTGTCGACCATGGTCGACTCGGTGCTGGCGTGCATGGCGCAGGCGCCTCCGGAGTTGGCGCAGGATCTCATCACCCAGGGCGTTCATCTCGTCGGAGGCGGAGGACTGCTGCGAGGGTTGGCGCGGCGCATCAGCGAGGAGTCAGATGTGCCGGTTCGGCTGGTCGACACACCGCTCGAGTGCGTGGTGCTCGGTGCCGGGCGGTGCATCGAGTCCTACGAGGCAGTGCAGGTCATGTTCATGGACCAGACCCGCTGACAATCGGTCGGGAGCTCAGCGCCCGGTGCGACGGTCGAGGAGATCCTCCGCCACCTGTCGCACCTGCCAGTCGCGATCGTCGAGGCCGCGCTCGAGGGCGGCGTCGACCGCCGCCCCGTCGAAGCCGGCGAGAGCGATCGTGGCGCGCCGCCGAACGGTGGCCTTGTCGCTCAGTGCCTCGAGGATGGCCGCCAGCCCACCCTGATCACCGATCGCGCCGAGCGCCGCGGTGGCCGCTTCGCGGCACAGACTGTCGGAATGACCGGTGGCGACCTCGCTCAGGGTGCCGACGGCCGCGGCCGCGTGCTCGCCCCATTCACCCAGCGCCCACGCGGCGACCTCGACGACGGTGGCGTCGGGGTCAGCGAGCAACGGCTCGAGAGCCACGCCCGGGTTGGACGCCGCCAACTCCGCCGCGGTTCTGCGGACCGTCGGGTCGGGGTCGGCGAGGGCTCGGTCGAGGAGCGCGTTGGAGAGCCGGTCACAGCGCTGGAGCGCCCGCAGGGCCGAAGCGTGGACGCGGCCGTCGGGATCGCTCACGTGAGACAGCACCGTCGCCGCGTCGCCCGTGTGGCCGGCGATCACCACCTCACGACGACGCCGCCGACTCGCCGCGTCAGGCGAATCGGTCGCCACGGCGGTCAGGAGACGGTTTCGAGCAGGATGGTGCCACCGAGGAAGGCGAGACCGATGAGGATCGCGACCAACACGCCGAGCGAGGTCACGATCAGCGCGAGGACCACCAGAGCGCGAACCCGTTGCCACCACCGGACCCGAGCCCGCCGGCCCGTGACCTCGCGGTACTTGTGGATCGGGTCGCGGGAACGGTTGAGCCGCTCGGTGAGTGGCGACACGCGGCGAACCGTCGGCCGGTCGGTTTTCTTGTTTCCACCGGCATGCTGATTGTTCTGTCCGAGCACGCCGCTGCGCATCACCAAGGCAGGGGTGAGCGCCGAAGCCGCGGCGTTGGTGGCAGAATTCATCCGCTCGCAGAGCGCGAGCATGCCGATCGCAACGACCGCGAGGCCGGCAAGATTCGTGAGGATCAGCGAAGTGGACACGTTCCCCCCAACCTTACCTTCGCCTGACGAGCCGCCGCCGTCCGCCGCTGAGCGCGAGGTGAGCCGATTCCGCTCGATGGTGCTCTGGTGGATAGTCGGCGTGTCGGTAGTCCTCGCCGTCATCGTTGCCGGTGTCGTGATCTGGGCCATTCAGCCCACCGAGTTCTACGCGCTTCGCCCGGGTGCGGTGACCAACACGACCGACGTGATCCAGGTGATCGGTGCCGAGCGCTACGAGCCCGACGGAGAGATCGGGTTCACGACGATCTCGCTCGAGTCGAAGGTGACGAACTGGGAGAAACGCAGCTACGAGGACGATCCCACCATCAGCCTGCTCCCGGCCGAGGTCATCAACGGCGACCGCACCGACGACGAGCGCCGTGCCGCGAACCTGGTGCAGATGGAGCGCTCGAAAGATGTTGCGACGGTGGTGGCCCTGCAGTTCCTCGGCCTCGACGGAGAGCCGAGCGGTTCCGGCGCCCTCGTTCGGGGCGTTCGGGAGGGATCGGCCGCCGATGGGGTGCTGGAGGTCACCGACGTGATCTTCGAGGTGGCAGGCGAACCCATCCAGTTCGCCGACGAGCTGGTTGCCGCCGTCCAGGAACGCTCGCCGGGGGACTCCCTCGAGCTGACTGTTCGCCATTTCGACGACTCTGTCGAGACGGTCTCGATCGAACTCGGTGCCGTCCCCGACGATCCCGCCGTCGCCCAGCTCGGCGTCGAGGTCACCACTCACGAGCTCACCGCCGACTTCCCGATCGACGTGGTGATCGACTCGGGTGAGGTCACCGGCCCATCGGCCGGGTTGGCTTTCACCCTGGGGGTGATCGACGTTCTCACGCCGGGGGAGCTCACCGGCGGCAAGTCGGTCGCGACCACTGGCACCATCAACCTCGATGGCAGCGTCGGCCCAGTGGGTGGTGTGGCTCAGAAGGCGGTGGCCGCTCGCGAGTCGGGGGTCGATCTGTTCATCGTTCCGGCCAGTGAGGTCGACCTTGCTCTCACGCAGTCGGGGGACATGCAGGTGGCCGCGGCCGACACGATCGAAGAAGCGGTTGCGGTGTTGGAGGCCTTCGGTGGGTCCGGCACCCAACTCGACCAACTGGCACTGGGCGACTAGGCCCGCGGTAGTTGCTATGCTCGTTCGGCGGGCGGGGTCTGCACAAAGGACCGCGCGGGTATGCCCGAACGTTCAGAACTCGCCGCATACGATCGTTCCATGATCGATCCGGCCCCCCGAGAGTCTCCGGAGCCGCGCTTCGACCCCGACGAGGTCGCCGTTGCGTCGTTCGACGTAGTGCGCCGTGGCTTCAACGAGGAGCAGGTTCGCCAGTTCCTTCGCGACCTCTCGGCCTCCTTGCGCGTCGCCTATCGCACCGAAGACCGCTTACGGGCATCGATTGCCGACTTCGATGCCAAGCTCGTCGATGCATCCGAGATCGACGAGCACACGCTCACCGAGCGACTCGGCGCAGAAGCCGCTGCCATCCTGAACGTCGCCCGTGAGTCGGCGGCCGCCCGCCTGGCCGAGGCGGCGGCCGAGGCCGAGCGTCTTGCCACGTCGAGCCGCGAAGAGGCCGATATCGCCTTGACCGCGGCCCGCGACGAGGCGGAGCGGCTGTCTGCAGACAGCCAGGCGCAAGCCGAGACGCTGATGAGCGACGCAAAGGAGCGGGCGGCAGAAGTGCTGGCCGCCGCCGAAGCGGTGCTCGACGAACGGACAGCCGAGGCCGACGCCGAAGCGGCCCGCCGGGTCGCCGCGGTCGACGACGAGGTGGCGCAGCGCCGAGTGGAGAGCGAGCGCATCATCGCCGAAGCCAAGCAGCAAGGCCGCGTTCTGCTGATCGAGGCTCAGCACCATCGCGAACAGCTGCTCCAGAACCTCGAGCAACGTCGTCGTCGTATCCGTGATCAGGTCGAACGCCTCCAGGCCGGACGCGATCGACTCCTCGAGGCCTACGAGGTCGTGCAGCGGACCATCGACACGGCCCGCCACGACCTCAAGGTGGCCCTACCCGAAGCCAAGATCGCCGGCGACCGTGCCGCCCGGCGCGCCGACGAACACCTCCCGCGATCGATCGAAGCGCTCGAAAGCGAGCTCGACGAGGCTCGCCGGGCCGGCCTGCTCGGCGATCTCGACGTGATCGCCGCGGAGGCGGCCGCCGCCGGTGGTGTCGAGCTACCCCTCCGACCCGCGCCGCTGCTCGTGCCCGACGCCGTTGAAGCCGAGTTGGAGCCAGAACCCGAGCCCGAAGCCGTGGAGGCTGAGCCCCGAGCCGAGTTGGAGCCAGAACCCGAGGCGGCGGCCGTTGAAGCCGAGTTGGAGCCAGAACCCGAGCCCGAACCCGAGCCCGAACCCTCGATCGAAGCAGAGCCGGAGCCGGCGGCAGTGGCCGAGCCCGACGTCGTCACCGAGGCGTCGTCGTTGTTCGAACGGCTGCGAGCCGAACGTGAGGCCGAGGTGCACGCGGCCGAGGCGGTCCTGGCCGATGTCGTACCCGAAGACACCGCGGCCGACGACGACGTCGCCGACACGTCGACCTCCACCGACGATCTGGTGGTCGCGCGGACAGCGGTCATCGATGCCGTGGCACCGGCGATGGCCAAACTGGCGAAGCGCTCCCTCAGCGACCTCCAGAACGACCTCTTGGCCTCGCTGCGCACCGGGGCGGAGGTGTCGACCGACACCGCAGGCGTCGCGGCGGCGCTCTCCGACCCATTGCCGACGGCATGGGCCGCAGGTGCGGCGGCCATCGGCCGACCCGGAACCGTCGCCGACGCCCGGGTCGGGCGGATCGTCGATGCCCTCGAGACCGAGGTGCTCGGGCCGCTCCGCGACGAGCTCGGGCAGGCCGTGGGCGGCAGCGACGATCCGGTCGAAAGAGTACGAGGTGTGGTCCGAGTGCTGCGGCCCCGCCTCGCAGAACTGGCCGAGTCGGCGATCGCTGCAGCGTTCCTCGACGGGCTCCTCGACACGTTGCCCGCCGGCTGCCCGGTTCGGTGGGTAGCCGGCGACCGACCTGCCGACGCGAGGCACGCCGCAACGAACGGCAGCGTCGAGATACGTCTCGGCGCCGAGTTCCCGAGCGGAGAGGTCCGCCCCGCCCCCCTCGGCGACTGCCGCTGCCTGGTGGTGCCGCTGCACGTCTGAGTGGCGCTATTCGCGGATCGCGCGGAGTACCTGGGCTGCGGCCGCTCTAGGATCGCGGAAATGCGCAACCCCGGCGACATGCCTCCGCCCCGTCTGCGACGCCGTAGGGGGCTTCCCCGCTCGGCTCGTGTCGTTCTCATCGGCCTGGCGATCGTGGTCTTCGTGCTGTTCCTGTCGAGCCTCGGCCTGGCGCGGCTCTGGACCGACTACCTCTGGTTCGAGGCCCTCGGCGAAGGGCAGGTGTGGACCACGGTCTTCTTCACCAAGCTCGGCCTCGCGGCGGTGTTCACCACCATCTTCTTCGCCGGCATGTGGCTCAACCTCTACATGGCCGACCGCATCGCGCCCGTGTTCCGGCCCGCCGGGCCCGAAGAGATGGTACTCGGGCGCTATCACGAGGCTGTCGGCGACCGCACCGTACTGGTTCGGTCCGGCGTGTCGGGTCTGCTCGCGCTGATGGTCGGCGCCTCGGCGGCGTCACAGTGGCAGAACTGGTTGCTGTTCAACAATTCGGTCGACTTCGGCATCGACGACGCGCAGTTCGGCCGCGACGTGGGGTTCTACGTATTCCGGTTGCCGTTCTGGTCCTACGTGGTCGACTGGTCGTTTCGGGCCCTCGTGGTGATGCTGCTGTTCACCATCGGCGCCCACTACATCAACGGCGGGATCCGCCTCCAGACCAGCGGGCAGATGGTGCGGCCCGCGGTGAAGGCGCACGTGTCGGTGCTCTTGGCCCTCTTGGCGCTGACCAAGGCGATCGACTACTACCTCGCTCGGTTCGATCTCACCCTGTCTCGCCGAGGGGTGGTCGATGGTGCCACCTCCACCGACGTGAACGCATCGTTGCCGACCATCAACCTGTTGTTGTTGGTCGCGCTCCTCGCGTTCGTGGTCTTCCTGGTGAACATCCGCATCCGAGGTTGGGTATTCCCCGCCGCAGTCGTGGTGCTGTGGGCGTTCGCGGCGGTGGTCATGGGCGCCATCTATCCGGCCGTGTACCAGCGTCTTCGGGTCGAGCCCGAGGAGTCGGCTCGCGAGGCGCAGTTCATCGCCCGCAACATCGAGGCCACGCGCGATGCGTTCGGCCTGGCGGTCCAGACCCAGCCCTTCCCGTACACCGCCGAGCTCACCGCCGAGGACATCCGCAACAACGAGGCGACGATCCGCAACATTCGCCTGCTCGATCCCTCCATCGTCCAGGACACCTTCGAGCGGCTCGAAGCCGAACGGGCGTTCTACGAGTTCGTCGACCTCGACGTCGACCGCTACCAGATCGATGGTCGCACCACCCAGGTCGTCATTGCCGCCCGAACCGTGCAGCCGGGAGACATCGGCGATCAGTCGTGGGAGAACGAGACGCTCGCCTACACCCACGGCTACGGTGTTGCGCTGTCGCCGGCCAACGGCGTCGATGCCTCGGGGCGTCCCGACTTCCTCGTCGAGGGCGTGCCGCAGGAGAACCGACTCGACGTCGCGCTCGACCGTCCGCAGCTCTACGTCGGTGAACAGCTCGGCGGCTACGCGATCGTCGGGGCCACCCGGCCCGAGATCGACTTCGTGAGCGACGCGGGCGATCAGGTCACGTCCAGGTACGACGGCGACGGCGGGGTGCCGCTCGGAGGGCTTTTCCGTCGGCTGGCGTTCTCCTTGCGGTTCGGCGACATCAACCCGCTCGTCTCCGGACAGCTCGACTCCGACAGCCGGGTGCTCTACAACCGCGACATCCGCGGCCGGGTCGAGGCGTTGGCCCCGTTCCTGCACTTCGACAGCGACCCGTACCCGGTGATTCACGACGGTCGCATCGTCTACATGGTCGATGGCTTCACCACGACCGACCGGTACCCCTACAGTCAGCGGGCCGACACCGACTCCGTTCCCCGCGACAGCGGTCTGGCCCACGGCTTCAACTACGTGCGCGGTGCGGTGAAGGCGGTCGTCGACGGCTACGACGGTCACGTCGACTTCTACGTGATCAACCCGGACGACCCCATCATCCAGGCGTGGAGCCGGGTCTTCCCCGACCTGTTCACCGATTTCGACGAAATGCCCGCCAATCTCATCGACCATCTCCGCTACCCCGAGGACCTGTTCCGGGTGCAGACCAACATGTGGGCCCGCTACCACGTCGGCGATCCCGACGAGTTCTATGCCGGTGAGCGCTCGAACTTCTGGGAGGTCGCCCAGGATCCGGGCGAGGCAGTCCGGGGTGGTCCGACCACGTCGACAACGGCAACCACGGGAACGCCCGATCCCACCGTGCCCACCGACCTCGGTCGCATCGACCCGTACTACGTCCTCCTGAAGCTGCCGGGCGAGGAGGCCGAGGAGTTCGTCGTCCTGCGGTCCTTCGTTCCCGTGTCGGGCGACAGCGAACGCCCCGAGCTCACCGCGTTCATGGTGGCCCGCTCCGACCCGGAGCGCTACGGCGAGCTGCTCGTGTACGAGATGCCGGGAACCCAGGTCGATGGCCCCCTCAACGTGAACAGCAACATCCTCACCGAGGAGACCATCGCCGACCGCATCACCCAGCTCAACCAGCAGGGCTCCCAGGTGCGCTTGGCCAACCTGTTGCTGTTGCCCATCGAGAACTCGATCGTCTATGTCCGGCCGCTGTACGTGCAGGCCGATGCCGACACGGCGATTCCCGAGCTCAAGGCCGTGATCGTCGTCCACGACGACCAGGTGGTGATCGACTCCACGCTGTCGGGTGCCCTCGAGCAGCTCTTCGGCGTGGCGCCCGAGACGCTCCAGGAAGAGCCCGACGAGCCGCTCGACGGCGCGCCCGCAACCGATTCGACCGAGCCGCCCACGGACGACGGCACCGCCGAACCGCCTCCTCCGGCCGACGCCGAGCCTCTCGAGATCGCCGACGACGTGAAGTCATTGCTCGACGAGGCGGCCTCGCTGTTCGAGCAGGCCAACGCCGCACTGACCGACGGCGACCTCGGCGAGTACCAGGACCTCACGGCTCGGGCGGCCGAACTGATCGAACGGGCCGTCGGAATCCTCGAGGACGACACGGCGGCCGCGTCGAGCGACTCGATCGACGCCTCTGCTGCGGAGTCCGAGCCTGCCTGATCGCTCGTTGTTGCGTCGCGGCCTGGGCTTTGTCGTCGGCTACTGCCGCGACGAGCGGATGGTGCTCGCGGCTGCGGTCACCGGTGCAGTTCTGTTCGCGGCGGCCGCCGTCGGGTCGACCTACGCGCTCGGGCTTCTGGTCGACGACGTGGTCGTCCCGCTGATAGACGACGACTTCGACGGCTCACGAGCAACACAGGTGTTGGTGCTCGTCGCCGTCCTCGCCGTCGCACGAGCCATGGGTGTGGTGTTGCGCCGGTTCTCCGCTGGATTGCTGGCGGCCCGCACCAAGGCAACGCTGCAGCGCCGTGCGACCGAGCGCCTGCTGGCCGCGCCGCTCGCCCACGTGCGTGTCTCGGCCACCGGCAAGCTTCTCGCCCATGTCGACTCCGATGCCGACGCGGCCACCGAACCCCTCGGTCCGCTTCCGTTCAGCCTCGGGGCCATCGCCATCGTCGTCTTCGCCGAGGCGAGCCTCGTGCTCATCGATCCGTGGCTCGGACTCGTCGGCTTCGTGCTGATCCCGCTGCTGCTCGTGATGCAGCGCATACACGGCCACCTCGTCGAACGACCCGCCCTGGCCGTTCGCCGCAGCCTGGGCAAGGTCGCCTCCATTGCCCACGAGAGCTTCGACGGCACGCTGGTGGTGAAGACGCTCGGCCGCGAGCAGGCCGAGGTCGAGCGATTTGGGGCCGCCACCGCCGAGTTGCGTGACGCACGCATTCGCCAGTCGATCATCCGCGGTGTCTACGAGCGCACGCTGGAGGTCCTTCCCGATCTCGGGGTCGTGACGCTGGTCCTGGTGGCGGCGTGGAGGGTCGAGGCCGGAGCGATCTCCACCGGACAGCTCGTGCAGGCTGTCGCCGTCTTCGGCGTCCTCGCCCTGCCCATCGCCGTGGCCGGCTACTTCTTCGCGACACTTCCTCCGGCCACCGTTGCGCGCGAGCGCCTGAGCGACGTCTTCGCGATCGAAACGGATCCTCTGTTGCACGTCGAGGCCACGCTGCGTCTGCGCCCCGGCAACCTCGACGTCACCGTCGATTCGCTGACCGTTGCGGTCGAGGGTGTGTCGCTGATCGACGACGTCGGCCTCGTCGTCGATGCGGGTGAGACCGTCGCTCTGGTCGGACCGACCGGATCGGGCAAGAGCACGCTCCTGCGGGCGATCGCCCGCCTGATCGACCCGTTGGTCGGGTCGATCACGATCGCGGGGGTACCGCTCGATCGCATCGCCGAGCACGATCTGCGGCGGCGGGTGGCGGTGGCGATGCAGGAGCCCTTCCTCTTCGGCGACACCGTCGAGCGCAACCTGCGTCTGGGAATCGACCCCGAGGAGGTCGACGGCGCCGATCTCGACCGCGCCGTCACCATTGCGGCGGCAGAATTCGTCGACGATCTCGAAGGCCGGCTGCAGGCGGTGGTCGGCGAGCGCGGGGTCACGCTCTCGGGTGGCCAGCGCCAACGGGTCGCTCTGGCGCGAGCCATGGCGAGACAACCCGGACTGCTGTTGCTCGACGATGCCACCTCGGCGGTCGATCCGGTGGTCGAGCAACGAATCCTCGAGCAGTTGCGCGAGCTCGAGACCACCGTCGTGGTGGTGGCGCACCGGATGAGCACGATTGCCCTCGCCGACCGCGTGGTGTTCATGACCGGTGGCCGTGTCGTCGCCTCGGGTACCCACGATGAGCTGCTCGATCGGCCCGACTACGCGGCGTTGGTGCGAGCCTACGAGAGCGAGGTGCGCGCGTGACGGCCGTGGCCTCGACCGATCAGTTCGACGACGATCTGCGCGGCGACGACATCCCTGCGCTCGCCACGCTGCGCCGGGCCGTGGCCCGAACCCCGGTGCTGCGGCGTGGCCTGGTCTGGTCCTTCGGGTTCGCCGTGTTGGCCGCGGTCGGTCGCCTCGTCGTTCCGATCCTGGTGCAGTTGGTGATCGACAACGGCTTCGACGATTCAGGGGTCGACGCCGGCTACGTCGTGTGGGCCGCTTCGTTGACGGCGGGCGTGGTGATCCTGGTCGGCATTCCGGCGCTCGTGGCCCGTATCCGCATGATT
Source organism: uncultured Acidimicrobiales bacterium (assembly GCA_963700995.1). Taxonomy (GTDB): domain Bacteria; phylum Actinomycetota; class Acidimicrobiia; order Acidimicrobiales; family JAHEJN01; genus JAHEJN01. The sequence goes on along the minus strand of CAVOZP010000017.1, from coordinate 19,480 downwards.
CGCGCCGCCGAGGAGACCCTGTACGAGCTCCGGGTCTCGGCCTTCGAGCGGGTGCACCAACTGAGTCTGTCGGACCACAACGAGCAGCGCCGAGGCGCCCTCGTCGCTCGGGTGACCTCCGACGTCGACACCATCACCCGTTTCGTCGACTGGGGGGCGCTGTCGTGGATCGTCGAGACGACCCTGATCGTCGGCGTGCTGGCGTTGATGGCCGTGTACTCGTGGCAGCTGACCGTCGTGGTCGTCGTGGTCATGCTGATCACCGGGCCGGTGGTGAAGACGCTCCAGCGGCGCCAGCTGCGGGCCTACGATCTGGTTCGGACGCGCGTCGGCGAGTTCCTCGGGCTCGCCGGCGAGATGCTCGGCGGCAGCGAGACCGTGCGGGCCTACGGCTACCGCTCCGAGCTCGGTGCCCAGCTCGATCGGGGGATTGCACGTGAGTACCGAGCCCGGGCCGGTGCCGCCCGGTACTTCTCCACGATCTTCGCCCTCGGCGAGATCTTCACCGCCGTCACGCTCATCTCGGTGACCGTCACCTTCGTGGTCTGGGGCGACGGATGGGGCCTCGAGACCGGCGAGGTCGTGGCCTTCCTCCTGTTGCTCGGGATCCTGCAGCGTCCCGTGTCGCAGCTGATCGAGGTGCTCGACCAGACGCAGACGGCCCTCGCCGGCTGGCACAAGGTGCTCGGCCTGCTCGAGACCGAGCCGACCGTGACCGAACCGGCCGCCGGTCTGGTTCTTCCCACCGGTCCGCTCTCGGTCGAGTGCGACGACGTGTCCTTCGCCTACCTCCGGGGTGTCGATGTGCTGACGCACGTGTCGGTCTCGATTCCGGCGGGAACCGATGTCGCCATCGTCGGTGAGACCGGCAGCGGCAAGACCACCTTCGCCCGTCTGCTCGTGCGCCTGGCCGATCCGACCGCCGGCGAGATCCGTCTGGCGGGCATCGCGATCGCACGGGTGAGCGCCGACGCGTGGCGCGCTGCGGTTCGCATGGTGCCTCAGGACGGCTTCCTCTTCGACGGGTCCATTCGTACCAACATCGGGTACGGACAAACCGGCGCCACCGACGCCGAGATCGATCGTGTGATCACCGAACTGGGTCTCGACCGCTGGGTCGGCGAACTGGCCGAAGGACTCACGACCGAGGTCGGCGAGCGGGGCGAGCGGTTGTCGGTCGGCGAACGCCAGATCGTGGCACTGGCCAGGGCAGCTCTGGCCGACCCCGGGCTCCTGGTCCTCGACGAGGCAACCAGCTCGGTCGACCCCGAGACCGAACAGGTGCTGTCGGGCGCGCTCCAGCGGCTCGCGGCCGACCGCACCACCGTCACCATCGCTCACCGCCTCTCCACCGCCGAGAACGCCGATCTGGTGCTGGTGTTCGACGGTGGCCGTCTCGTCGAACGGGGGGCACACGTCGATCTGGTCACCGCCGGAGGGCGCTACGCCGAGCTGTTCGCCAGCTGGGAGCGCTCGACGACGAGCACGTGAGCTCGTGAACTCGTATGAAGATCGTGTGACGTGGCGACAAGCTGCACGATGTCGGCCGACAGGGAATGCCATCATGGTCAAACAGGTTGCAGACCGACAGGAGACGACAACCATGAGCGAATCACTACTGCAACACCTGATCGATCTGCTGCTCGACGGCATCGACGGCGACGTGAGCACCAAGTCGCGTGTCATCGACGGTCTGCTCGATCTGCGCCTGGGTGCGGCCGACAATGCGGCCATCGTGGCCCAAATCGACCGAGCCCTCCTCGAGATGCCCGGTGTCAGCTCGGTGCCCAACCTCTGGTGGATGGAAACTCTCGAAGCGCTGCGCATCAGCCTCGAAGGCAGTCCGGTCTCCGCCGGCTGATCCACGCCCGCGGCCACCCGGGCCAGAACCAAGAATCGTTTCCTGAACCGCACCAGCCCGCCGAATCGGCGGGCTGGTGCAGTCTCAGGAGGGAGAACGGCGGAGGAGGGGGTGTTCCGCCACTCCTCCATCGGAGCGCACCGCGCGAAGTTGAGGAATCGTCGAAATCATTCGATGGAACCGGGCGCCGCCCCGTGTGAGCTTCACGTCGCGTTCACCGTTGGAGGTGGCCGATGTCGGCCTCATGGAAGCGGTCGATCGAATCGGACACGCCGAACTGCTCGAGCAGCGTGACCGCTCGATGCGGATCGTCGAGCAGTTCGATCGATCGAGGATCGACCAGGCTGGGATGCGCAGCCCCGCAGGCCCGGGCCAGTCGGTCGAGGTCATAGCGCAGACCCATGGCGTAGTTGGCCAGTCGGACACCCTTCGAGGTCGGGTCGAGGCCATGGGCCAGCCACTTCGACTGGGTGGCCACGCCCGTGGGGCAGTGCCCGGTGTGGCATCGCTGGGCCTGCACGCAGCCGATGGCCAGCATCGCCTCGCGGCCCACGTTGACGAGGTCGGCCCCGAGCGCGATCGCGGCGAGGGACTCGGCGGGGAAACCGGCCCGGCCGGAAGCGATGACGGTGACATCTAATGCGAGCGGCGAGGGTGTCCCAGAACGCTTGATCGCCCACGGCCGACTTGATGCCGACCGGGAGTCCGGTGCGCTCGGCCACCACCTCGATGAAGTCGATCATCGAGTCGACATCGTGGAACTCGGCGTGGTGGTTGGGGCTCACGACGGTCTGACCCTCGGGAACGCCGCGTGCCGCCGCGATCTCGGCGGTGACCTTGGCGCCGGGGAGCACGCCGCCCAGGCCCGGCTTGGCCCCTTGGCTGAGCTTGATCTCGATGGCAGCCACCGGGGCCGACTCCACCGTGGCGGCGAGCACGTCGAGACTGAACCCGTTGGTGTCGCGGCATCCGAAGTAGGCGGTCCCCATCTGGTACACGAGTGTTCCTCCGTGGCGATGGTGGCTGCTGATCCCACCTTTGCCGGTGTTGTGCAACACATCGGCAATGGCCGCGCCTCTGTTCAGGGCCTCGATGGCCGCACCGCTCAGTGAGCCGTTCCTCGTCGTTGTCGGTGACGATGTACTGACGGAGCTCGGGTCCGACCGCCTCGAGCCAGTACCGGAAGTGTCCGATCACGGGGAAGTTGCGCAGGATCGCGTGTTTGCGCTGGGTCAGGTTGCGAGTGGCGGTGAGCACCACCAGTGCGACGATCACGATCACAACGGTGAGCCACCATTCCATGGCCCGGGACCCTAGCTTGCAGGCCCTCAGTAGCCGATGGCCGCTCCGACGACGGCACGGGGGTCGGCGGCGCCCCGCAACTGGTCGCCGTGCACCTCGATCAAATGGGCGTGGCCATGACCGGCGTCTGCGGTGATCACCCGGTGTCCCCGGGCCGACAATTCGTCCGACCACGCATCGGGACAGTGGGATTCGAGGACCAGCACCGGCGGCGTGGCGTTGGTCCATGTGTCGAATCCATTGCTCTCCGGAGGCTGGAGCGTCCAACGCCCGGCGGTGATGCACCGACCGGCCGACTCGTGGGCGACGAGGAGGCGAGCGAGAAGCTGGAGCACCACTTGGGGCTGAGCGTCACCGCCCATGGTGCCCAGCACTGCACGCAGGGAGCCGTCGGGCCTCGTGACGAGTGCGGGTGAGAGCGTGTGTGGCGGACGGCGACCCGGCCCGTACTCGGCCCGATGGCCGGGTTCGAGCGAGAACGCCGCGCCTCGGTTGTGGAGATGTACCCCGGTGCCGGGCACGACGAGGTGGCTGCCGAAGGTCGAGCTCAGCGATTGGATTAGCGACACGCCCATGCGCTGATCGTCGACGGCGCACAGGTACATCGTGCCGCCGCTGCGGTACTCGTCGGGCAGGGTGGCCGCCCGCTGGGGGTCGATGGCCGCTGCTCGGGGGTCGAGCCGCTCGGGCGCGATGAGTGCAGCTCCGTCGGCGTGTTCGTGCAGGACGCCGGGGCGGTCGAAGGCGGCCTGGCGGGCTGCTTCGACGAGGAGATGGGCGAAGGCCGAGTCCTCGGAGTCGGCGGGCAGTCCGAGCTGGGCCGCGATGAGGGCGCCGGCGAGGGTGAGGTAGCCCTGCGAGTTGGGCGGCACGGTGGCGATCTCGTGACCCCAGACGCGGGCGGTGAGCGGCTCCACCCAATCGGCATGGATGTGGGCGAGGTCGCGGGCGTGGTACTCGCCACGGCCGAAGTCGAGAAGGCGTCGGCCGAACTCGCCGAGGTAGAAGCCCGCGCGGCCGCCGTCGGCCACGGCCTGCATCACGGCGGCGACGTCGGGCCGGCGGATCTGCTCACCGCTGCGCAGGGCTGCGCCAGCCGCGAACTCGTCGGCGTAGGGGGTGCCGGTCAGGCGTTCGACCGTTTCGGCGAGGATCGGCGACGCTGCGAACCCGTTGCGAGCGAGGTCGATCGCCGGGGCCAGGACCTCGGCGAACGGGAGCCGGCCGTACCGATCGTGCAGCGCCTGCCACCCGTCGACGCATCCCGGAACCGTTGCCGATCGGATGTCTCGGCTGAACGGCATCGTCGTGTGGCCTTGGTCCCGCAGGGAGTCGGGATCGGCGCCCGAGCCGGCGCGGCCGCTGGCGTTCAGGCAGGCGACGGGCTGCCCCGCCTCGTGGACGAGGGCGAACAGATCGCCGCCCATACCGCACATGTTGGGCGCGGTGACCGTGACCACGGCGTTGGCGGCGATGGCGGCGTCGGCGGCGGTCCCTCCGGCCCGCAGCATCGCAGTTCCCGCCGACGATGCAAGATGATCGACCGACGCCACCATGCCGTGCGGGGCGATGACGGTAGCCGCGGGTGCGGGGCGAGTGTTCATCAACGCGGGTATAGCCGCTGGTGGGGCCCGCGTCGCAAATGGGTCACCGACCTGGCAACCTTGAGGCATGGCCGAACCGTCCAAGTTCGTTTGGGACCAAGACCGCGAACTCACCGAGGAAGAGCGAGCCCGGCTCGAGGAACGACGCAAGAAGACGGGCGCCAGCCAGGCGTTGGGTGCGGCGATGGTGGCGCTCGGCGAGATCATCGATCCTTCGAAGGCCAAGACCGTCGCCGTGGTCCAGATCGACGACGATCACGCCGATGACGATCTTCCTGTCGAGCTCGAGTTCGGCAAGCTGCCGCCGCTCGGTTAGGCCGACTCGGCGGTTATCGCCTCGTAACCCTTGCGCACGTCCCACATGTGGTGCACGACGTCGTGGAGCAGGTAGCGGCCCATCGACTCGACCGTGAAGCTCGCCCCGTCGGATCGGTGCCCCGTGCGTTCCCATTCCTCTGCATTCAGTCGATCGAGCAGGTCGGACAGCTGTCCGGCCTTCACCGCCAGCGCGTAGGCGACTGCGGCCGGGTCGTCGCGGTGGTACTCGGACTCGATCGCGGTTTCGTCCTGGTCCCAGTTGGCGAAGGCGGCACCGTCGGTCTTGAGCATCAGCTCGAACCGCTCGCGATACAGCTGGTGGACGTCGCGCACGTGGGCGCCGTACTCGAGGGCCGACCACACCGGGCTGACGCCGGCGGGCACCGGCGGACGCACCGAGACGATGTCACCCATTCCCAGGAGTTGACGCCAGGAGGCGGCGTTGGCTCGGATCTTGCCCCCGAGCTCGGTGCGGTCGAAGTCGGTGGCGACGTAGCCGCACTCGGGGCACGGTCGATCGAGCACCCAGGTCCAGTCGGCCACGTCGGGCGTCGGTTGTTCCATTGGCGCAGACTAGAGGGCACCGTCCTCAACGGTCACACCGGTTCCGGCGTCGCCCGAGCTCTGGGTCCTTCACTACGGTGACACCATGTTCGCCACCACGCCCGACCCGCCCTACGTCGCGGTGATCTTCACGGCTCGCCGAACCGACATCGGCGAGCCCGACTACGAGGCCATGGCCGCGTCGATGATCAGTCTGGCCGCACAGCAGCCCGGACACCTCGGTGTCGAGTCGGTGCGTGACCCCGACACGAACCTCGGCATCACCGTGTCGTACTGGGCCGACGAGGCGTCGGCGGTCGCGTGGAAGCAGCACCCAGAACATCTGATCGCCCAGGCGGAGGGCCGTGGCCGTTGGTACTCGCACTACGAGACGCGCGTGGCCACGGTGACCAGGGCCTACGGGCCGAGCTGAGTCAGTCGAGCTCCTCGAGCTCGAGGCTGGCCGTCTCCCACTCGGCGAGATGCCCGACCGCCTCGGCCTTGGCCGCATCGAGCTCGTCAGCCAGTACCCGCACCTTCGCGGCGTCGCCGTAGAGGTCGGGATCGGCGAGCTGCGCCTCGATTTCGGCCGCCCGGGCCTCGGCCTTCTGGATGGCACGCTCGGCCTTGTTCGCGGCCTTGCGCAGGTCCGAACCGCGCTGGCGCTCGGCGGCGCTCGCCTTGCGCTTGTCGGCCTTCGACGGTTGTGAGGCGGCAGACTTCTTGGTCGACGTGGACGGCGGCCGCCGTGAGGTCTCGCCGGTTGGCATGAGCACCTTCTCGGGCACCCCCTCGTGCCAGCGGGCCCGGCCGTCGCGCACCTCGATGAGCGCATCGGCCACCGACCGGATGAGATGGCGATCGTGGGTGACCAGCAGCACGGTGCCCGGGTACACGATGAGGGCGTCCTCGAGCACGTCGCAGCTCGGGAGGTCGAGGTGGTTGGTCGGCTCGTCGAGCACCAGCAGGTTCACCGGGTTCGACCAGCGCCATGGCGAGCGACAGGCGGGTGCTGCTCGCCGCCCGACAGCTCGACGATCCGCCGCTCGGCGGCGTCGCCCGAGAAGCCGAACGAGCCGAGCACCGTGCGCAGATTGCGCTTGCCGGCGTTCGCGAACGATGCCCGAGAACTCCTCGATACACGGTGCGCTCCGGCCGCAGCACCTCGGCCTGGTGCTGATCGAACGTGGCGATGTCGACGTTGTTGCCGATGCTCGACGGTGCCCACCATCGGGTCGAGCTGCCCGAGCATGCAGCTTGAGCAACGTGGTCTTGCCCGCACCGTTGGGGCCGACGAGTGGCGACCTTCTGGCCTCGCTCGATGGCCAGGTCGACACGCCGCCGACGACCACCTCGCCGTCGTAGCCGGCGTCGACGCCCGTCGAGCTCGACGACGACGCGACTCGACCGACGCGGTTCGGGGAAACCGAACTTCGTGACCAGCTGCGGCTTCTGGTGGGAACGAGGATGGCCGCTCGAGCTTCTCGAGCGTCTTGATGCGGCTCTGCACCTGGCGGGCCTTGGTGGCCTTGTAGCGGAACCGCTCGACGAACTGCTCGACTGGGCGATCTGACGGTCCTGGGCTGGCCGCGGCCGCTTCGACGCTGGGCGATGCGCTCCTCGCGGGCCACGACGAACTCGGCGAAGCCGCCGACGTACTCGGTGGCGGTCTCGTTGGCGAGCTCGACCACCCGCTCGGCCACGGCGTCGATGAAGTCGCGGTCGTGGCTGACGAACAGCAGCGCGCCGGGGTAGGTCGCCAGATGGCTGCTCGAGCCAACCGACGCTGTCGACGTCGAGGTGATTGGTGGGCTCGTCGAGCATCAGCACGTCGGGTGCCGACAACAGCAAACGGGCGAGGGCCACCCGCATGCGCCAGCCACCGGACAGCTCGTTCACCGGCCGTCGGGCGTCGTCGGGGGCGAAACCCAGCCCGGCCAGCACCCGGTGGGCCTCGGCTTCGAGCGCGTAGCCGCCGAGCTGCTCGAAACGACTCTGGAGGGCGCCGTAGCGGTCGATGACGTCGGCGTAGTCGGCGGCGTCGACATCGCCGAGACGGGCCTCGAGTTTCTCGAGCTGCTCGTGGACCTCGATGATGTGGTCCGAGCCCGACATGACTTCGTCGATGACGAGCCGATCGGATGCGGCTTCGAGATCCTGCGGGAGATAGCCGACGCGCTGGTCCTTGGGCACGTGCACCTCGCCCGAATCGGCCTCCTGGATGCCGAGCAAGATCTCGATGAGCGTCGTCTTGCCGGCTCCGTTCCCGCCGATGAGCGCCACTCGACGCCCGTCGGAGAGCCGCAGCGAGACGTCGCGGAACAGCACCCGACTTCCGTGGGATTTCGACAGTCCTGACGCGGTGAGCACCCGTGCAGGGTACTGACGCCATGGGCGGTCGCCCGCGGCCTCGACCGGTGTGACCGATGACCCCCGCAATTCGACTCCAGCCCCGCCGGATCGGGCCGATACTGAACCGGTACACGACGGCCTGGCCGCCGTCGACCACGAAAGTAACCGAGCCGATGATTCTGATGAAGAGAGTTGCGAAGCGCAGTGTGCGCTGGCTGGCGTTCTCGCGCCAGGGCGTGATCGACGCGGCGCGCACCGTGTACGGCTCGCGCGTGGTGAGCCCCGCCCGCTCGATCGTGTATCTCGTGGCGGCATCGACGTTGATCGGAGCCGGCGTCACCATGTTCCGACGGGCCGACCTCGGCGTGCCGCCCTACGACGTGCTCATGTCGGCCATCGATCGTCACACCCAGCTCACCCACGGTCAGGCTTCGTGGGCGTTCTCGGGAGCAATGATGCTGCTCGCCGCGATTCTCGGCAGCCGCCTGAGGCTCGCGTCGGTGACCTACATCGTCATCACCGGGCTCATGGTCGACGCCACCTACGGTCTCGTCGGCGATCCCACCAGCGACGTCGCTCGTGCGGGGCTCATGGTCGCGGGCGTCTTCGCCATCACTGCCGGCGTGGCGACCGTGGTGCACACCACCGCCGGCGGTGGCGGCTTCGAGATGCTCGGCCAGGTTGCCGCCCGCCGTGGTCGCAGCCCCCGCGCCTTCCGGACCGCGCTGGAGATCTCGGTCCTGGTGACGGGCGCGGTTGCCGGCGGCGATTTCGGTATTGCCACGGTCGTGTTCGCCCTCACGATCGGCCCCCTCCTCGATGTCGTGCTCCGTGCCCTCGCCGATCACCGCAACGGGCGCGAACTTCGTCAGGCGGTGGGTTCAGAGACGCAGGCGCTCGAGCACCTCGAGCAGCTCGTCGGCTGAGAGATCGCCGATCACGTGGCTCTGGCCGGGCCGAACGGTGAGGGTGACGTCGCCACCCGTGTCACGGAAGCTTGCTGCGAACGCCTCCATCGGTTCTTGCCACGAGGGGTCGTCGCCGCCCACGTAGAGCACCACGGGGATGTCGATCAGCGCCGTGTCGGCCGCGGCCGATGCCGGTGGTGCGGGATAGCCCGGCAGACCCATCAGCGATGCCACCCGCTCGGGGTGGTCGGTGGCGAAACGGAACGCGCTCAGTCCGCCGTTGCTCGGACCGGCCACGTGCCACCGGCCACCTTCGGGCACGACCACGCCGTCGAGCAGATCGAGGAGCTGCGTGAGCGGCTCGGGGTCTTGGTAGAAGAAGCGTCCGTCTTCCGAGCTCTCGACGAGCTCGGGCGCGGCCGGGCTCACCACCACCCAACCGGCGGCTGCAGTCGAGTCGCCGAAGTACCGTCCGGTGACCGCATCGACCATCGCGGCCGACTGGTCGCCGGGTGGCAGGGCCAGAAGGGCGGGCGTGGTGGCGCCGGCCTGCCAGTCGGGAGGCGTGATGACGGTGACGTCGAACGGGCGGCCGTCGGAAAGACCGACCGTGATCGTGTTGCGGCCCGAACCGAGGTCGGCGAACACGCCGACACCCGACGGAGCGACCGGTTCAGTCGTCGCTCGTGTCGATGCCGACTCCGGCGTTACCGACTCGGCCCGCTCGGTGGCATCGCTGCCGGTCACGCCCGATCCGCCGCCGCAGGCCGCGAGCAGCAGCAGCGTCGCCAGGCCTGCGCGGTGAATGACCCTCGAGGATGACACGCCTCGAACCTACTCAGGCGCCGACCAGTACGGTTGACGCCATGAGCATCAAGGTGAGAGTCGAGGATCTGGGCGGCGAGATCGACCGCAGAGGTGCGGCGTGTTTCGTGATCACGGTCGGTGCCGATGTGGTGCCCAAGGTGCACCACGGCACGGTCGCGTGGCAGGAGGGCGAGGGTCGCATCGTGGCCGAGGTCGGTGGCGGGACCGCCCGCAACGCGCTCGAACGACCGGCGGTCACCCTGGTGTGGCCGGCCCCCGCCGCCGATCGCGAGCTGTTGCACCTCCTGGTCGACGGCACGGCGGTCGCGGCCGATCCGGACGGCGAGCCGGCCACCGTCACCATCGCTCCCTCGGGCGCCATTCGACACCGGGTCGCGGGCGACGATCACCGCTGCGGGTAGAGGTGAGGGGCCGATAGCGTGAAGCAATGGCGTTGCGTTCGACGAACATCGACCGCCTCGATGACGAGGACTTCGACGTCCTGATCATCGGCGGCGGCATCAACGGTGCCGTTTCCGCCGCGGCGTTGGCCGCTCGGGGCGCACGTGTCGCGCTGGTCGACCGGGGCGACTTCGCCGGCTTCACGAGCCAGGAGTCGTCGAACCTCGTGTGGGGCGGTTTCAAGTACCTCGAGAACTACGAGCTGCTGCTGGTGCGCAAGCTGTGCACGTCGCGCAACCGGCTGATCAAGGCGTATCCGGCCAACGTCGAAGCGCATCGGCTTCCTCGCCGCGCTCGACAGGTCGGCGCCGTTTCCCCCCTGGCTGGCAGCGCTGGGTTCGACTGCGTACTGGGCGATCGGCAACTTCAGGACGAAGCGGCCGGCGTTTCTCAGCCCGAAGAAGATCGAGGCACTCGAGCCGGTGATCGACACCACGCAACGTTCGGGGTGGCATCGAGTACTACGACGCCTACCTGAAGGACAACGACGCCCGATTCGTGTTCTCCTTCGTGCGGTCGGCGCTCGACGTCGGTGCCATTGCCGCCAACTACGTCGAGCTGCTCGGTGCCGAACGCGAGGGCGGGCTGCTGGCATGCCCAGCTGCGCGACGTCGAGAACGGCGTCGATGCTCACCTGTCGAGCCAAGGTGATCGTCAACGCGGCCGGGCCGTTCGTCGACGGCCTCAACCAGTCAGTGGGGCTGCGCACCGAGCACCGCATCGTCTACTCGCAAGGGCATCCATCTGGTCGTCCCCCGGCTCACCCCGAACGAGCGGGTGCTGGCCTTCTTCGACGACACCCAGCGGCTGTTCTACGTGATCCCGATGGGCAAGCGGTCGGTGATCGGCACCACCGACACCCGTGTCGACGATCCCTACACCGCCGTCGACCGACGACGACCGCAGTTTCCTGCTCGAGCAGATCAACGCCCGCCTCGACCTCGACTCAGCCCGCTCACCGCCGACGACATCATCGCCGAGCGCTGCGGGGTCCGCCCGCTCGTGGTGGAGACGACGGGGACGACAAGACCGACGTCGACTGGACCTCGCTGTCGCGCAAGCACGAGATCGAGGTCGACCCGACGCAGCAGTCATCACGATCTTCGGCGGCAAGCTCACCGACTGCCTCAACGTCGGCGAGGAGGTGCGCCGACGAGGTCGAGCGGCTCGGCGTCCCCCTCGAACCGGACACCGGCACGACTGGTACGGCGAGCCCGGCGCGGACGCCCGCCAGGAGTTCTACCGGCAGGCCCGCCTCATGCGTCTCGACGATCTGCGCGCGCAAGCCGGGCGTCGAGCCGCTGACCGATCGCCTGTGGCGGCGCTACGGCCGGCGGGCCTTCGCGATGCTCGAGGCCATCCGCGAAGACCCGTCGATGGGCGACGACATCATGGACTCCGCCGACTACCTGCGGGTCGAGCTGCACCTCGCCGCCGGCACCGAGATGGTCACCCGGCTCGACGACTTCCTGCGGCGCCGCTCGAAGATCGCCCTGGTGGTCCGCGACGACGACGTCCGCGACTCCGACGGGCTCTGCGAGGTGGCCGAGATCCTCTTCGGCGACGGGCCGACGAGAAGCTGGTCGAGTACTTCGGCGAGATCCCGCGGGCGCCGCCGCCTGACCGCAGTGCGCATGCGGGGCCCCGGCGCCGACGACACGCCTGCGCTCTACCACGTCAGCCTGAAGACGGGTGACGTCGACGGCGGCGACGCCAGCAGTCTGTACGACGACCCGGAACTGCTCGGACACCTGTGGCTGGGTGCCTATCTGGCCCTCGAACCCGAACTGGCCCGCGTGGTCGAGGACGACTCGGGTCATCCCGGCGGGCTTCGTCGTGGCCGCGCTCGACACCGTTCGATTCGAGCAGCGGTGCGGAGCCGAATGGTGGCCGCCGTCTGCGGGAGCGCTACCGCAATCCGCGCACGACGTCGAGCCGTGGTCGCTCGACCAGCAGGCCATGGCCGCCATCCACCGTCCCGAGCGCACCGAGGTGTTGCTGGCCCGTGACTACCCGTCGCACCTGCACATCGCCCTGCTGCCCGAGGTGCAGGGCCACGGCTGGGGTCGAATGCTGATCGAGTGGGTCTGTGGTGAGCTCGACCGGCGGGGACTCACCCGGTGTGCATCTCGGTGTCGACGACGAGCAACCAGAAGGGCGATCGGTTTCTACCGCCACCTCGGATTCACCGAGGTCGACGGCTACGAGGGCGGCATCGTCTTCGGTCGACGATTCTGATCGGGCCGGCCGGTCGGCAGCGCTCGGAGTGGGGTCAGACGTCGGCCTGGTAGGGCGGAGCGGGGTCGTACTGGATGTAGCGCTGGGTGGTGCGGGCGTGATCGACGCCATGGATCTGGCCGATGAGCCACAGCGCCATGTCGATACCGGCCGACACGCCCTGGCTCGACACGATCTGGCCGTCGCGGACCCAGCGGGCGTCACCGACGACGGTGACCTCGCCCAGGCCTTCGAGCAGGTCCTCGGCCGCCCAGTGGGTGGCCAGTCGCTTGTTGCGGGCCACCCCGCTCTGATGCAGGACGAGCGAACCGGTGCAGACGCTGGTGGTCCAGTCGGCGTCGGCGGCGACCATGGCCACCCACTCGAGGATCACCGGGTTCTTCATCTCGCGGCGGGTGCCCATGCCGCCCGGGACGAGCAGCACGTCGAGCGGTGGATGGTCGGTGAGGGTGTGATCGGGCAGCACCCGGAGCCCTTTGGCGCAGCGCACCGGGTCGAGCGACTCGGCGATGGTGACCACGGTGTCGGGTGCCTCCCCGTGCGGCTCGCGGCCCATCGACGATGCCGTGAACACCTCCCACGGCCCGACGAAGTCGAGCTCCTCGGCATCGTCGAACAACAGCAGTCCGAAGGTGGTCATGGTGTCTCCTCGACGGGTTGGGAGCGGCGGAACCGCTCGCAGCGGGGGGATCGGCCATCAGATGTCCCCGAGTGCAAGCAATCGTATGGGTGTCGCACAAGGCGCCACGCGAGCGGGGCGGAGGTGCGAGAATGTCCCGCGTGAGGTTCACCCGAAAATTCGATGCGGTCCTGATCCGCAATCAACGGGTCTCGCCGTGGCGCCGCGTATACGCGGGCGTCACGGCCGTCTTCGCGATCACCATGACCGGCACGGCCGGCTACATGCTGCTCGGGCTCAGCGCGTTCGACTCGCTGTATCAGACCATCATCACCATCACCACGGTCGGCTTTGCCGAGATCGGCGGCGACCAAGTCGACACGCAGTACCGCGTTTGGTCGCTGCTCCTGGTGGTGGTGGGGACCCTTTCGGCCTTGTACACGGTGTCGGTGTTCGTCGAGGCCGTGATCGAAGACAACCTGAACGACCGAATCCGGAGACGACGCATGAGAACCCGAATCGAAGAGCTGCAAGACCACGTTGTGGTGGCCGGTTGGGGTCGGGTGGGCCAGGCCATCGGCATGTTCGTGCGCCGCATGGGCCACGAGGTGGTCGTGATCGACAGCGATTCCGAAGTCGACTCCAGTGGCTTTCTTCGCGTCGAAGGCCATGCAACGGAGGACTCGGTGCTGTTGGCGGCCGGCATCCGCAGCGCCCACTCGTTGATCGCCGCACTGCCCAATGATCCCGACAACGTCTATGTGACCCTGTCGGCCCGGGCGCTCTGTCCCGACCTCTACATCGTGGCACGTACCAGCCACCTCCGAAACGAGGCCAAGTTCACCCAGGCCGGCGCCAACCGAGTGGTGAATCCCCATCAGATCGGCGGCTCGCGCATGGGCGCCGTGGCCATGCAGCCCCACGTGGCCGAGTTCTTCGACGAGGTGCTGCACGACGACGAGCACGACGTCGCCGTCATCGAGTTCACGGTGCCCGCGGCGTCCCGAGCGCGGGGGATGCAGGTGGGCGAGTTGTCGCATCCCGGAGACGAGCGGGCGCTGGTGGTGGCACTGCGCAAGGACGGCCGCGTCGACTACCTGCCCAATCCCGATCCCGATGTCATCCTGTCGGCCGGCGACGTGATCATCGCGGTGGGTTCGGCGGTGCAGCTCAAGGCGCTGGGGCGCATGATCGGCGACGTCGAGGCGGCCGCCGAGATCCAGCTCGGGCACATGGGCGACGTCCACGAGTAGCGCTCAGGCGGTTTGGATTAGAGGAAGAGCCACCGGATCGCCGATGGTGATGGTGCCGCCCCTCACGGTGCGGCAGACCACACCGGCCCGGCGGCGGAGGGCAACCTTGGCGTCGTCGCCGAAGATGAAGTCCATCAGCTTGCACGGGGCGGCGATGCGCACGACCTCGAAGGTGACCTCGCCGACGTCGATGTGTGAGCCGGGCGCGGTGGGCAGCGGCGCCTCGGAGACGGTGACGTTGCGCCGGGTGAGCCCAGGGTCGATGGGCGCGCCGAAGACCCGTGCCGCTTCGGCGAGCTCGGCGCTCGACTGGATGGTCACGTGGCGGTGGCGAGTGTTCTCGTAACGGTCGCCGGCGATGCCATGACCGGTGGTGAGCTCGATCGATTCGACCGCACGCATGTCGAGCCTTGTGGCAGGGGAGACGTGGAGGGCGACGACGCTCATGTCGATGGCGTTTGCGCCGAGGGCCGGCCCACACGAAGCTGCAGGTTCACAGACGGTCAGTGTACGGAGGGATGATGACGGCAACGGTGGCGGCTCCGGCCGAGACGAACGCGATGTTCACCGGCGACGAGTTCCTCGCCAGCCTCGCACGACGGACGCGAGATCTGGTACGACGGCGAGAAGGTGTCACGACGTCGTCGACCCACCCGGCATTCGCCAGCGCCGCGCGCACGGTTGCGTCGCTCTACGACGCGCTGCACGACCCCGAGACCGCCGACATCCTCACCACGGTCGACCGGTTCGGTCATCGCACCCACCGGTTCTTCGCCCCGTCGTACAGCGCGGAGGAACTGCGGGGCGCCCGTGAGGCCATCGACCATCTGGCAGCGCATGACCTTCGGGTGGATGGGCCGCACGCCCGACTACAAGGCGGCGTTCATGGCCCAACTGGCCGAAGGTCACGCCTTCTACGGCGAGTACGGCGCCAACGCGCTCGAGTGGTACAAGCAGCTCCGCGGCCAAGGTGCTGTTCCTGAATCACGTGCTGATCGACCCGCCGGTCGATCGGGCGGCCGAGCGCGTCGACGTACGTGACGTGTTCGTCTCGCTCGATCGCAGCGACGACAACGGCATCTACGTGAGCGGCGCCAAGATGGTGGCCACCGGCTCGGCGCTCACCCACGCCACGTTCGTGGCGGTGAACTGCGGCGTGGCCGCCCGCATGGAGCCCGGCCGCGACGACGACATGGCCCTGGTCTTCATCATCGACATGAACACTCCGGGCGTCAAGCTGATCTGCCGGCCGTCGTATGAGGCCGCGGCCCGCAGCCCCTTCGAGGCCCCCCTGGCCAGCCGATTCGACGAGAACGACGCCGTGGTGGTGTTCGAGGAGGCGTTCATCCCGTGGGAGAACGTGCTGGTCTACCGCGACGTGGCGCTGGCCAAGGGGTTCTACGCCGAGTCGGGCTTCTTCAACCGGTTACAACCTCCAGGGGTCGACCCGGTTGGCGGTGAAGCTCGACTTCGCCGCCGGGCTCCTGTTGCGGGCGACCGAGGCGGCGGGCACCCGCAACTTCCGGGCCGTCGCAGGCGGCCATCGGTGAGATCATCGCCATGCGCGAAACGGTCTGGGCTCTGACCACGCCATGGTGGCCGAGCCCGAGCCCGGTATCGGCGGCACCGTCGTGCCCCGCCTCCAGACCGCGGCGGCTGCCCGCCTGTTCAACACCAACGCATGGAGCCGCGTGCGTGAACTGTTCGAGTGCTACCTGGCCGGCGCGCCGATCTACACCGTGTCGTCGCCGGCCGACCTCGCTGCACCCGACCTGCGGCCGACCATCGACCGCTACTTCCGCGGCACTGGGATCGACGCCGAGCGCCGCCTCAAGCTGTTCAAGCTGGTGTGGGACGCGCTCTACAGCGAGTTTGCGGGCCGCCATGCCCTGTACGAACGGAACTATGCGGGGAACCAGGAGCAGCAGCGGCTCGACGTGTTGGGCTGGGCCGAGGCCCGGGGCGACGCCGACCGTATGCGGGCGATGGTCGACGACTGCATGGCCGACTACGACCTGAACGGCTGGGTGACCGGCTAGGTGTACCCGGTCCTTGCCCCTCGGACGTATCACGGCGGCATCAGCGCGCTCCCGTTGTCGGCGGACAACATCGCCGTCGACACGAGGAGAAGACGACATGACCACGACCAAGTCCCACGTGACGTGGGGCAACAGCTTCACCATCGAACCCGACGATGGGCCCGGGTTCATCGTCCTGGCCCAACGCAGCGCCACCTCGTTCGAGCTGCAGTCGAGCATTCGGTTCAACGGTGACACCGGTCTCACCCATCTCGGGATCTCCGACGACGCGATCAAGCGACTGCGACGGGTCGATGCGGCCGAGTTGAGCGAGACCGATCTGGCCTCGATACCGCCTCCGTTCCGGTGGTGGACGAACACCTACGGCGCCCACACGCCAGCCGCGCTGATCCACGACCGGTACATCGGCAGCCCCGACGGTCTGCCCGAGGGCGTCACCGAGCAGCACATCGATCGGTACTTCCGGTTCATGCTGCGCGATCTCGACGTGCGATTCGCGCGCCGGTGGCTGATGTGGAGCGCCGTGGCCCTGAGAACCCGGTGCATGAGCGGCGGGCTGCGACGACTGACGCTGGCCCTCTGGGTGCTCGTCTCTCTTGTCGGCACCGCACTTCTCGTGACGTCGATCGCAACCGGTTCGACATGGGGAATCGCGGCAGGGCTGTTGTTGCCGCTGCCGGCATCGTTGCTCTGGGGTCGACAAGCCGGCGCCGGCATCATCAGTGCCTACATCGCGCTTCCGTGGCTGCTCATGCCGTCGCTCATCGCCGGGGTGTTCGGAATCGCCTACCTGCTGGTTGAGGCAATTCTGAGCTCGGTCTTCGATCGGGACCGGATCGCCGAGCGAATGCCCGCACCCGAACCGCGTCCGACGACCTCGGCTGCTGCCGCGGCCTGATCGCAGCTGCTCCCGGCTGTAGATGCTTAACGAGCTGTTAGGGAACGCGAGACGTGCCGATAGGGAGCGGTCCCGCACAGTGAGGCCACAACCCCACTGGAAGGACCCCTCCCATGAACCTCACCCGTTTCCTCCCCAACCGATTGACCATCGGGTCGATAGCAGTCGGTTGCACGCTGGGCCTCAGCGTCGCCGCCGGCGCCACCGGCCCGTTCTTCGACGACAGCCCATCGACCCCGGGGGACATCTCGGGCCCCTGCGATGAGGCCGAGCACGCCAACGACCCCGCCTGTGCGGGCGTGGTCGTGGCACCGACACCTACGGCCCAGGCCACGCCCGAGGCGACGCCTGAGGCGACACCCCAGGCCCCGGTGATCGTCGACGTGCCGATTCCGCCCGTGACCACGCCCCCCGGCTCCGTGATCGACATCTCGGGCCCGTGTGACGAGGCCGAGCATGTCAACGATCCTCGATGTGCGGGGGTGGTCATCCCGCCGGCAACGAATGGCGCGCCGGTCGGTGTGGACATCTCGGGCCCGTGTGACGAGGCCGAGCATGTCAACGATCCTCGATGTGCGGGGGTGGTCATCCCGCCGGCAACGGATGGCGCGCCGGTCGGTGTGGACATCTCGGGCCCGTGTGACGAGGCCGAGCATGTCAACGATCCTCGATGCACCGGCGCCCCTGCGGTCGGCGACATTGGC
This sequence comes from uncultured Acidimicrobiales bacterium, assembly GCA_963700995.1. Lineage (GTDB taxonomy): Bacteria > Actinomycetota > Acidimicrobiia > Acidimicrobiales > JAHEJN01 > JAHEJN01. The sequence goes on along the minus strand of CAVOZP010000017.1, from coordinate 1,572 downwards.
GGCGACGTCGACGACATGGACGATGTCGACGAAGCTGACGACGCCGACAACTCGGGCCATGGCGGCGGCGACGAGGACAACTCGGGCCATGGCGGTGGCGACGACGATGACGAGGACAGCTCGGGTCATGGTGGCGACCACGATGACGAGGGCAACTCGGGTCATGGTGGCGACGACGATGACGAGGACAGCTCGGGTCATGGTGGCGACCACGATGACGAGGGCAACTCGGGTCATGGTGGCAACGACGACTGATCCCGGATTTCGGGCCCGGCCATCACACCTTCGAGGTGTCGGTGGTCGGGCCCTCCGCGTGGGCACCTGGGTTGGCGGCGCGGATGGGCCTGGGTAGAGTCAGGTTCCACTTCGACGCGGGGTGGAGCAGTCTGGTAGCTCGTCGGGCTCATAACCCGAAGGTCGTAGGTTCAAATCCTACCCCCGCCACCACAAAAGCCCTGGTCACAGCGTTGCTGAGGCCGGGGCTTTGTCGTTCACAGGCCATTCTTCTAACGGATCTTCTGGAAATTCACAGGGCCAGGGACGGTCTTCGTCGGCGTTCGACCGGCTGTTTCGCCTCCGATCCCCGGCGATGTCTCAGCTGCCTGAGACAATCGAGGAGTGGATCGGATCGCTCGATGGCTCAACGGGCTGCTCGGCACGAGCGCGCCTATCCGCGCCCTTGGCCAGTGGTCGAGGCTGTCGCCTGCCACGCTAGCGACGGCGAGCTAGCGTTCATCGATCTCTCCATGAATGGCAGCTGACCTTCGCTCTTCTCGATGACACCCGAACATGGCGAGAGCGGGCAGTGCATGAGATCGTCCTCCGGGACAGCGACCACGTCAACGCCACTGCTGCGTACCAGATCCGCCTACCCGTCGAGTTGGTTCAACAGTTCGCACCATCGGCCGAGGCCGGTGACCGAGTTCGATTGCTTCTGCCGTTCTCGGTCCGCCCGAAACAGCTCCTCCTGAACGTCGACTTTGTCGGTGTCCGCGGCGACTCAACTGCACTTCTCCTGCGTCAGGAGGCAGCCGAACTCCAAGCGCAATACATCGCACACGTCGATCGTCGGCCGCTGGACGAACAGCCCCTGGGCGGGTCGTTGTGGATCGGTGTGTCCGCTTACACCAAGTCCGCCTGGCGGGAGCGTGTCCGCTACGAGACCGCACTTCCTAAGGAGGCTCCTCCCTGGATGGACCCACGCTGGCGCATCGATGCGCTCGCCTCGTATCTCAATGCAGATCTCGAACTCGATGTAGGAACCGAGGATGTCAAGCGATGGGTGCAGGAACTCGAGCCAGCTCGCGAGGCGCTTGTCGAGGCCCTCGGAGAAGGAGCCGATCCCGAGTCGTCGTCGGAGTGCGTTTCTCTGGCAATCCCGTTCATGCCGTTCCGACCCGACCGGATCGAGGACATCGACATCCTCGTGGCTGAGTTCGTTGCAGCGGTCGACTCCATGGACCCGACGGCTCGCCAGGTGGTGGCTGAGTATGGGCGCCGTTGGGAAGCCATCATCGACACGACTGTGCCCATTGGTCAGGTCTGCTCGATCAAACTCTCGGAGCAACGCCC
>CAVOZP010000016.1:0-60118 GCA_963700995.1 uncultured Acidimicrobiales bacterium | reverse complement strand
AGCAGGTGGCCTTCGAGGTCGATGAGTGGAGCGAGGAGTCCCGCAGCGGGTGGAGTGTTCTGGTGAAAGGACACTCGGAGCGGGTCTTCGACCACGACACGCGTCTGGTCGCCGACGGAGTCGGACCCCGCCCATGGGCCGACGCAGCGAAGACGGGCGAGTGGATCCGCGTCATCCCCGAGGAGATCACCGGACGCTGGCTGTCCTGACGGTTACTCGAGGTAGTAGATCGCCTCCCGGGCGACCACCTTGCGCCGCCCGAGCGGCAGGACCGAGGTGAACACCTTGAAGACCGTACCGAGGCCGGGGATCTTGGCGAAGACGCCCTGGGGGCCGAGCACCATCTTGCCCGTCTCGACGTCGTACTTGGCGCCGTGCCACGGGCACGTGAGGCATCCGTCATCGTCGATGCTGCCTTCCGCGAGGTCGGCCATGAGGTGGCGGCATCGCCGGCCGACGGCGAACATCTTGCCGTTGCTGTTGCCGACGGCATAGCGGTCGACACCCGCCAACACTCCCGGGTTGAACTCCGAAACGGGTCCGGCTTCGATTGCGTCGGGCATCGGCTTCTGCCTCTCATCGGCGGATCGCGGCGACACCGACAGTAATTGAAGAACGGGCGTCAGGGAGCCCCGAGTTCCTCGGCCAGGGCGGCGAGGAAGGGGCCGACATCGGTGACGATGCCCATCGCCTGGTGGCTGCCCCGATCGGCGAGCTTGGTCACGACGGCCTGGTTGATGTCGACACAGAACGTGGTGGCGCCCGCCGGCAACATGTTGCCGGCGGCAATCGCATGGAGCGTGGTTGCCAGCATCAACGCCACCGTGACCCCCGGCACCAGCGCCCGCATCGCGTCGGCCGCCGCCACCACATCGGTCATCGTGTCGGGCAGGGGCCCATCGTCGCGTATCGATCCGCCGAGCACGAAGGGCACCTCGCGGCGAACACACTCGTACATCACGCCGCCGCTGACGTATCCCGCATCGACGGCCTTCGCGATCGACCCGTGGCGACGAACCTCGTTGATGACCCGAACGTGATTGCTGTGGCCACCCTCGGTCGGACCGCCGTGCTCGACCGACACGCCGAGGCTGGTTCCGAGCACGTTCGTCTCGATGTCGTGAGTGGCGAAGCCGTTGCCTGCGAACAACACGTCGATCCAGCCGTCGCGGATCAGTTGGGCCAGTGGAGGTGACCCGCCGGTGTGCACCACCGCCGGCCCGCACACGACGAGGAGGCGTCCGCCTGCCTCCTTGGCCAGGCGGATCCGGTCGGCGACCTTACCTATCTGCAGCGCCTTTGGCCTCTCCGACGACACGTCGGACGCCATGAACTCGAAAGCGCTCCCGCTCGGCGCCCGGGGCAACCCGTGGACCCGCACACCCATGCTGCCCACGACGATGCGGTCGCCTCGTCGGGCCTGATGCATCGGTACCGTCCGCGCACCGTCGGACTCGACCACGATGGCGCAGTCCATCTCGGGGTTGTCGACCGCGACCCACGCGCCGTCGATGCGGACCTCGCTGGGGAGGTTGGTGGTGGAGTAGAACCCGGAGGGAAGGATCCCGTCGTGGTCGACCACTGCGGTCGAGACGTCGGTGTCGTGGCGCCGGTTCACGCCGTGGACCTGGAGCTCCTCGAGCAGCGACTCGAGCGCGTTGGTGCTGCTCGCGGTGAGACGGATCACCGCCTGGCTCTGGTCGTGGGTGGTGCGCCCCATGTGGAAGTCGACGATCTCGTAGTCGGCTCCGGCATCGAGAACCAGGTCGAGAACCCTCGGGAGAATCAGCGAGTCGACGATGTGGCCCTCGAGTACGACGGTTTCGCTGGCTGCCGCCGGTTGGGTCATGAACATCGATGCTAGATGGCCACTGCGAAGCCCGCGCCGAGCAGCGAAACGTGGCAATGTCGCGGGATGTTCGCGACAAGGAGAATTGGCCCATGACCCGACGGATCGTGATCGCCGGGGCCGGTGGGCGCGACTTCCACGACTTCAACACGGTCTTTCGTGACGACCGCTCGATCCACGTCGTGGCGTTCACTGCGACGCAGATCCCGGGTATCGACGACCGTCGTTATCCCGCTGAGCTGGCGGGCGACGGCTATCCCGAAGGCATCCCGATCCGGCCGCAGAGCGACTTGATCGACCTGATCGCGTCCGAGCGGGTCGACGACGTCGTGTTCTCGTACTCCGACGTCGCCTACACCGACGTCATGCACGTGGCGGCCAAGGTCACCGCCGCCGGTGCGGGCTTCCGTCTCCTGTCCCCGCGTGCATCGATGCTGTCGAGCCCGCGTCCCGTCGTGGCGATCGTCGCCACCCGTACCGGGGCGGGCAAGTCACCCACCACCCGGCGAGTGGGCAGAATCCTGCTCGACGCCGGACTGCGCGTCGCCCTCATACGACACCCGATGCCCTACGGCGATCTGTCGGCCATGCGGGTCCAGCGATTCGAGACGCTGGCCGACATCGATGCATCTTCCCCCACGATCGAGGAGCGCGAAGAGTACGAGGAGCCGGTCCGCCAGGGGATGGTGATGTTCGCGGGCGTCGACTATCGAGCCATCGTCGATGCGGCTGCGACCGAAGCCGACGTGCTCGTGTGGGACGGAGGCAACAACGACTGTTCGTTCATCGACCCCAGGATCACCATCTGCGTGGTCGATGCTCTGCGTCCGCACGACGGGCTGCTCTTCCATCCCGGTGAGACCAATCTGACCATGGCCGACGTGGTGCTGATCAACAAGGTCGACTCCGCCGATCCGGACGTCGTTGCATCGGTTGTGAACGACATCCACCGCATCAACCCGGGCGCGACGGTGGTCCAGGCGGCATCACCGGTCACCCTGGATCCGGGCCCCGATCTCGCCGGGCGTCGCGTGGTGGTCATCGAGGACGGCCCCACCATCACCCATGGCGGGATGGCGCACGGGGCGGGAATGGTGGCGGCCAACCAGGCCGGGGCCGGAGCAATCGTCGATCCCCGCCCCTTCGCAGTGGGGTCGATCGCCGACACCTACGAGCGGTACCCCCACATCGGGCCGGTGCTACCGGCCATGGGGTACAGCGAGCGCCAGATCGCAGAGCTGAGCGAGACCATCCGAGCTGCCGACTGCGACGTGGTCGTCACCGGCACCCCGATCGATCTCGGACGCATCGTCGAGCTCGGCCATCCGACGCGTCATGCGCGTCTACGACGTGGACGAACTGGGTGACGTGACCCTCCGCGACGTCCTGGAGCCACTGCTCGCCGGTCGAGACTGACGCCGACCGCTCACTCCATCACGCGCAAGGTGTCGGGCAGGTTCATCCGCCGAAGCCGCCCGACGAGGAACAGCGGAGCGGTGGCCACGGCGACGACTCCGACGATCACCGCTATGGCGATGGTCGAAGGTGAGACGTACAGACCGATGCCCACATCGGGCAGGGTGGTGGTCGCCAACGAGGCCAGCATCCACTGGACGAAGATGGCGCCGGCCCCGACGCCGATCGCAGTGGCCGCCACTCCGACCAGGACGCTTTCCTTCACGACAACCGCCAGAACAGTCCGAACCGGCAAGCCGAAGGCGCGCATCGTTGCATGCTCCCGCTGTCGCTCCTCGACCGTGATCCGAGTGGCGTTGAACGAGATGAGCAGGGCCAGCGCGAGCACCGCCACTGCGGTGACGACGAAGAAGCTCAGGAAGCGGTCGAGGGCCTGGTCGATGGCCTGGGTGACACGGGCGATGGGCTGGCTCGATGCCACCCCTTCGAGCCCGAAGATCGATCGCTGGATGTCAGCGGCGGAGGAGCCGTCGGCGGGATAGGCCTGTACGACGTTCACGGCCCCCCGAAGCCCGAACCGATCAGCGGCAGCGAAGTCCAGGAACGCGAACGTCCGGATCGGGTTGGCATGAATGCCCGAGACGACGTGATCGGTCTCCGACAACACGAACCGCTCGGCGTCGATGCGGACCGGATGGCGGACGGTCACCACGTCACCCACTTCGAGACCGAGGTCGTCGGCGGCCTTGCGCGCCAGCACGATCCTGTCATCGCCGGCTACTTCGGTTCCCCGGACGAGGGTCGGTGTCCACACGGCCTGATCGAAGTCGATGAGCTCGACCAAAAGGTCGAGATCGTCGTCGGAATCGACGGCCAAGGCCGTGACCGGCAACCGAAGGCCGGCATCGATGTGCGCCACCGGCGAAGCGTCGCCGATGGCGGTCACGATCGACGAGTCGGCGGGATGAAAGGTGTCGAGCTGCACGACAACCCGATCGGGATCGTTCTTGTCGAACTCGTCGGCGGCCTGATCGAGGGTGCGGTTGAAGCTGTCGAGCATGCCGAGCACGCCGACGAGAGCTGTGATCGCCGCACCGACACCCAGGGCGGTCAGCAACGCCCGTCGCAGATTCCGCATCACGTTGCGCACCGGCATCTGGTTCATCGTCGAGCCCGGTAGGGAGACCTTGCCCGTCCAGTCGGTGAGTCGGCTGGTCTTGGCGGTCAGGTGGCCGGTTCGGATCGCCTCGATCGGCTCGACCCTCAACGCCCGCCAGACCGGCACCGCGCTGGCGGCAACGGGCACCACGAGCCCGAGCGCTGCAGCCTGAGCGAAGACCCCGAACTGGAAGGGGGTCCGGTGGATCGGCAGCGGCAGGAACGACTCGAGCAGATCGGCAAACGCGTTGCCGACGAGAACGCCGATCCCCAGACCGGCGACCGTGCCGATCACGGCGACTTGAAGACCGACCAGGAGCGGACGAACGGCCAGTAGCCGTCGGGGCACGCCGAGCGCCATGCCGATGCCGAGCTCCCGGCGCTGGGCCTCGACGATGCGAGTGACCAGGTTGAACGCGGCGAGAGCAGCCGCGCCGAGCACCAGTGCCGAGAGCGCATTCCAGAACCGCTGATCGTTGTCGATGTCTTCGTACAACACGCGCACGGCGTCGGCGTCTTCACGCGTCGAGACCGTTGCGCTGAGTCCGACATCGGCCAGCTGAGAAGCGAGCTGCGCTTGCACCTCTTCTCGATCGGCGTCGGGCTCGAGGGTCAGTACGAGATCGTTGACGGTGCCGGGTCGGTCGACAAGATCCTGGGCGGTCGCGAGCGGCACATAGAGGATCGCCAGTTCGCCCTCCGCGAAGATCGAGCCCTCGGGGCCTTCGTAGAAGAAGTCCTCGGGAGCGACTCCGAGCCCGCTGTAGGTGACGGAGCGGCCACTGGCGACCGTGACCACTCCGGTGCTCGGTAGGCCCCGATCATCGGCGAACTTCGCTTCCAGCACCGCCTCGTCTTCTGCCGGTTCGGCGCCGTCGCGGATCCAGACCTCGTCGACGGATTGCTCGGATCCGAACGTCATGCCGACCAGGCGAGCCGGCACGAGTACCGAGTCGGCTCCGCCGGTGTCGACTTGGTTGTCGGTCACCAAGCGCTCGGCCACGGCGTCGATGCTGGCTGCGCTCCGAATCGCCCCGGCGGCATCGATGAGGAGGTTCTGCTCGGTGAAGGTGCCGGGGCTGAGACTCACCCGCAGATCGTGCATGGACAGAGCCGAGAAGCTTGCATCGTTGGACTGGCGCCGCCAGGTCGCGGTGCTCCCGAGCCCCGCATACACGCCGGTGCCGATGGCCAGGACCAGCGCAATGGCGACCACGGCGACCCAGCGCGATCGCAGATCGCGCCAGGACCAGCGCAACCAGAACACGCCGCTTCGGCGGGAAGACGCTGGCCTCACCATTGGAGGTCGTCGATTTCGGCCTTGCCCCCGACCGGCGCACCGTCGGACACGATCCGGCCGCTCGACAGCTCGATCACACGGTCGGCGACCCTGGCGATCTCGCGGTTGTGGGTCACCACCAGGACGGTCATTCCCGACCGGGCCTGCTCCTCGAGCACCCGGAGGATCTGAATGCCGGTGCGGAAGTCGAGCTCGCCGGTGGGCTCATCGGCCAGCAGGATCGGGTTACCGGTGGCCAGCGCCCGGGCGATGGCGACGCGCTGTTGCTCGCCGCCCGACAGCTGGTGGGGGAAGTGATGGAGCCGTTCGCCCAGCCCGACCTGGGCCAGTGCTGCCTCGGCCAGCGCCGAGGAATCGGCGCGCTGGGCCGCATCGGCGCCGAACCGTACGTTCTCCACGCGCGGTCAGCCCGGGAAAGAGGTTGAACGTCTGGAAGATGAAGCTGACGGCGTGTCGTCGGAGCGCAGCGCGTTGGCTTCGCGACGCACCACTCGATTCGACGCCGGCCACGCGAACAGTGCCCGAAGTGGGGACGTCGAGTGCGCCGATCATGTTCAACAGCGTCGTCTTGCCGCAACCGGATGGACCCACGATGGCGACGAAGGCGGCTTCGTCGACGTGCAGATTGATGCCATCGAGGGCCGTCACTTCCACCGCACCCACCTGGTACTGCTTCGTCACGGCCTCGAGGTCGATTCTCGTGCCGGCATGTCCGACGCGAGCGTCCACGCTGGCTGCGCCGGCACGCGTGCCCTGGTCGCCTTCCCGCATGCGTTCAACGATGGTCGTTCGGGGCTCGCGCTTCCAGAGCACAAGGTCCCCGGCTGCCGGGTCGACAGCCACGGAGGACCGCTAGGTTCCGACCATGACCGAAGCCGTCACGCCCTTCGAGATCGCCATCGGCGACGAGCAGCTTCTCGATCTTCACCAACGGCTCGCCCGTACCCGGTGGGCCGAGGCCGAGACCGTCGGCGACTGGAGCCAGGGCGTCCCCGTCGCCTACCTCCGCAAGATGTGCGAGTACTGGCGCACCTCCTATGACTGGAGGAAGCGAGAGGCGAACCTCAACCGCTTCCCGCAGTTCCGTACAACCCTGTCGGGTGGGGGAGACGAGCCGCTGGCGATCCACTTCCTCCATGTGCGTTCGCCGTCGCCCGACACATTCCCGCTCATCCTCACCCACGGCTGGCCCGGCTCGACCACGGAGTTCATGAAGGTGGTCGGACCGCTCACCGATCCCGCAGCCCATGGTGGCGACCCGGCCGATGCCTTCGACGTCGTCGTGCCATCTCTGCCTGGGTTCGGGTTCAGCGACAAACCCACCCGCGCCGGTTGGAACGTCGACCGCATCGCCCGGGCCTGGGACGAGCTGATGATTCGACTCGGCTACCAGCGCTACGGAGCCCAAGGCGGCGACTGGGGCTCGCTCATCACGACCCGAATCGGCGCGCAGAACCTCGGGCGCTGTGCCAGCGTCCACGTCACGATGCCCCTCGCCGGGCCCGCCCCGGAGCACTACGCCGACCTGACACCCGAGGAGTTGGATTTCATCGGTCGGTTCGCGCGACTACGACGAGCACGAGGCGGGGTACTCGAAGCAGCAGAAGACCCGCCCGCAGACCCTCGGATACGGATTGGTCGACTCACCGGCCGGCCAGGCGGCATGGATCCTCGAGAAGTTCTGGGCGTGGACCGACAACGCCGGTCTCCCCGAAGACGCTGTCTCCCGCGACGAGCTGCTCGACAACGTGATGGTCTACTGGCTCAACGCCACCGGCGCATCCTCGGCGCGTCTGTACTGGGAGAGCTTCAGCGAGTTCACCGCCGGTGACATGGTCGTCTCGTTGCCGGCAGGGATCTCGCAGTTCGCCGGGGAGATCACCGGCGCATCGCGGCGATGGGCCGATCGTGTCTTCACCGACATCCGCCACTGGAACCAACTCGATCGGGGTGGACACTTCGCGGCCATCGAGGAGCCGGCACGCTTCGTCGAAGAAGTGCGGGCGTCGTTTCGTCACGTCCGCTGAGCAACGCAGCTCAGCGAGGCGTCCCGCGGTCGACCCGGGCGTAGTGGATGGTGTCGAATCGGGACCGGAAGGCCGAGACGTCGGCCTGCAGAGCCTCCGGTTCCGGAGCGGCGAGGGCTCGAGCGACGAGCTCGGCGAGTGCGTCCATGTCGTCGGGCCCCGCCCCCCAACGGACGATCTCGTTGGTGCCGATGCGCAGGCCGTCATCGAGCCCACCCGGGAGTCCTATGGCCGACGTCAGCAGGTTGGCCCGGCGAAGGAACTTGGCCAGACGGTGACCACCGCCGAGCGTGCGGGCGTCGAGTGCGAACGCATGCGACAGCGTGGCGGGCCCGCCGTCTCGGTACACGGCGATTCCGGCGCCCGACAGCGAAGCGGCAAGCCGTGCCGCGCTCTGCACCATGGCCTCGGCATAGCCGGTTCCGTACTCGAGCCAGTCGAGCAGCGTCACGGCCAGCGCCGCGGTCTTGCCCACGTCGAAGTTTGCCGTGAGGCCCGGGAAGGCAATGGCATCGACCCGCTCGGCGATGGCCGCATCGTTGGTCACGAGAAGCCCCGACGGCGGGCCCGCCAGGCTCTTGTAGGTACTCATCGTCATTATGTGCGCGCCCTCGTGCAGAGGGTTCGGCCACGCGTGGCCCGCGATGATACCCGACAGGTGCGCAGCATCGAAGAGCACCTTGGCCCCGACGGCATCGGCCACGGCGCGGATGCCACCAACGTCGTGATGCGTGAGATTCAGACTCGACCCGACCGAGATGACCTTCGGACCGATGCCCTCGGCCATGGCGCCGAGGGCATCGGTGTCGACGGTGTACCGGTCGGCATCGATGGGCGCCTCGTGGATGTCGAGCCCGTAGAGGCCGGCGGCCCCAGCGGGATGATGGGTCACATGGCCGGCAATCGTCGCCGGGGGAACGATGATCGAATCGCCCGGCCGGGCGCAGGCCATGAACGCATAGAGGTTGGCCATTGCGCCCGAGGGAACGCGGACCTCCGCGAACCAGGCGTCGAACACGGTCGCCGCGAGCTCGGCCGCGATCACCTCGATCTGTTCGATGGCCTCGAGCCCCATCTCGTACTTGTCGCCGGGGTAGCCGAGCGACGTTCGAGAGCCGAGGCCCGAAGCCAGGGCCGCCTCGGCCCGCGGGTTCATCGTGTTGGTAGCCGGATTCAGGTTGACGCACTCGACGTCGTGCACACGTCGGTTCCGGTCGATCAACGCGTCGAGAGAATCGGCGAGTCGCTCCGGGCTCGTCCCGGCGGTCTCGGCGGCGATCGTGTGCACTCGCGCTTCGGACTCCTGTGGTACCCACGGGCGGACCCGCAGCGATGGCGACCCTGCGTGAGCGGTGGTCTGCCAGATGTCCTCTCCTTCGTCGTCCACCTGGCCCGTGCGTTCGAAGCCGTTGGCCTCGGCGACACGCTGGGAGGCTGCGTGTCGAGGATGAATGTGGGCTGCGAGCTGCTTCACGCCGTTCGACGTCAACCAGTCACACATGGCGCGAGTCGCCTCGGTTGCGAACCCCCGGCCCTGCCACGTGTGGCCGGTCACCCAGGCCACGTCGGCGGAGTCACCCTCGACCGTCGCCTGCACGAATCCGACGGCGTCACCGGTTTCGACGGAGCGAAGGATCCAGTTGTGCCACTCCTCGCCGGGATCGGGGCTGCCGAGAACCAGCGCCTGGTACCGCCCGGTCAACGTATCGATATCGGGCGGCTCACCTCCGGTGTAGCCGTACAGCTCGGAGGCCGACAGGGTCGTGACCATCTCTTCCGCGTGGGCGACGTGCAACGGTTCGAGTCGGAGCCGCTGGGTCGCCAGCGGCTCGGTTCGTAGCGACGGCATGGGCCAAGTTTGCCAGATCGACCGTGATCCCTCCGTTCGACGCTTCTGCCCTCAAACGCTGCGTCAAACACTCGTGCTGTTGGCTGGTCACAACGGGTTCGGCAACCAGCGCCGAACCATCACCGAAGGGAACACCTGATGCCACTGTTCATGGACGTCCACAATATCGAGGGCGGCGTTTCGGCGAATGATGTCGCGGCGGCCCACGAGGCCGACCTCGCCACCCAGGGCGCCCATGGCGTCAACTACCTTCGCTATTGGGTCGACGAGGAAGCGGGCAAGATCTTCTGCCTCGTCGACGCCCCCGACGCCGAAGCCGCCAATACCGTGCACCGCCATGCGCACGGGCTCGTCGCTGACGAGATCTACCCGGTCAGCGAGCACTCGTAGGATCAGTCGGGCTCCAATGCGATCGCTGATGCCCGAACGGCGCGAACGTGGGACGATCGGGAGACGATGACTCTCTGTGTGCATCTCCTCGGTCGTCCCTGCCTGACTCGGGAGACGGGCGAGGCGTACCGCTTTCGCAGCCGCAAGAGCTGGGCTCTCCTGGCCTATCTGATCCTGAGCGAACGGGCCCCGACACGCGTGCAGCTCGCCTCACTCCTGTTCGCCGAGGCCGACGACCCGCTCCGTGCTCTTCGTTGGAATCTGTCCGAGGTCCGGCGCGGTCTGGGCGGCGATGGTTCCGCCGATGGCGATCCAGTCGTGCTTCGGCTGGATGCGGAAGTTTCCGTTGACGTCCGCAGCGTGATCAGCGGGACATGGGCCGACGCCGTAGGGCTTCCGGGCCTGGGACGCGATCTGCTCGAGGGAGTGGTGATTCGCAGCGCGCCTGCCTTCGACTCCTGGCTGCTGTCGCAGCAGCGGCACCTTGCCGCAGAAAGTGAGGCCGTTCTCCACGAGGCGGCGTTGGCGTCGATGTCGCAGGGCGACTTCGACACGGCGCTCCGCCACGCCGTCCGGGCTGCCTCGATGGCTCCGCTCGACGAGAACCACCAAGCGCTGTTGATCAGGCTCTATCGGCTCGAGGGAGACGAGGAGGCCGCGGCGAGGCAATACACCTCGTGTTGTGACTTGCTCGAACGGGAAATGGGCGTGACGCCCGGCGCGGCTGTCCAGAGGGCGAGATACGAGGCGATGGGTGCTGCCGTCGACCTGGCCGACGCGGCCTCGATCGACGCCGTGATAGAGGCGGGCGCGGCGGCCGTGTCGGCCGGCGCCGTATTCACCGGGCTCCAGTCTCTGAGGACCGCAGTGCGGTTGGCCGACGTAGCCGAATTGCAGACCCTTCAGGTCACCGCACGGCTCGTTTTGGCCGAGACGCTGATCCACTCGCTCCGCGGTCTCGACGAGGAAGGCCTGGCCATTCTGCACGAGGCCGACGGCGTCGCCCTAGCGAACAACGATCGGGCGTCCGCCGCCCGGGCACGAGCGGAGCTCGGGTATGTCGACTTCCTGCCGCGCTCGATACAGCCGAGCCCAACGTTGGTTGACCGAGGCCATCGACTTGGCGGGTGAGGACGCGTCGATACGAGCCAAGGCGGCAAGTTACCTGGGATCGGTCGAGAGCGATCGTGGGAACTACTCGAGCGCTCGGGTGCTGCTCGGCGAGGCAGTCGAGCTGGCGCACGTCACGGGAGATCCACGCACCCGGGCGTACGGTCTGGCGATGCTGGGCCGCATCGAGTTCCTGTGCGGGGACCTCCCGGCTGCAGTGCAGTTGCTCGACGTGTCGGTCGACATCGCCGAACGCGATCACTGGCTTGCCTTTCTGCCGTGGCCCCAGGCACTGCTGGGCGGCGTTCAGTTGGCCGACGATCAAGTCGACCGTGCCGCCGAGCTTCTCGATCAGGCGTTCGCAAGAGCCTGCCAGCTCGGTGACCCGTGCTGGGAGGGGATGGCGGCTCGGGGCCTGGCGCTGGTTGCCGATGCGGCCGGCGAACCCGATCGCGCCTTCGAGTTGCTCGCCGACGCCCGAGTTCGCTGCAATCGGCTCGCCGACCCGTACGTCTGGCTCGATGCGTACATCCTGGACGCACAGTGCGAGCTGGGGTTACGGAACAACCATCCTGCCACCACGGCCTGGATCGAGGCGATGAGCAGGCTCGCGTCCCGAACCGGCATGAAGGAGCTGACGGTGCGATCGATGCTGCACGGAGCCGCCCTCGGGCACGAGGGCCGCGCGGCTGCAGCCCACATCCTGGGTGCCGAGGTCGACAATCCCGTGATCGGAACACTGCTCCGATCACGGGGCGACGCCCCGAGCCTCTCCGGAGCAGCCCAAGCCCAGTCGGGGTGACGGTCAGAGGATCTCGACGACGGCGCGGGTCGAGAGCGCCGCCGTGACCACCAACGCGAGGGTCAACGCAACGCGCGCGACGATCTGGGTGAGACGGCGCTCGGACGCACGCGGATGGCGGCGCACCGAAACGCCGACCGGACACAGACATAGACGGCGAAGCCGGCCGTGATCGGCGGCACGAGGAGAGCGGGTGGCAACATCGCCATGGTCGCAAGCCGGCCGGGGAGAGGAGCCGCGCTCGAGGAGACCTGTTCGAACCTCGCAGCCAGGGCGGTGAAGGTGGTCGTGAACAGCAGTGCCGTGAGGATGAGCAGCAGCACCGCCAGTGGTAGAGGCGAGAGAAGGGCGAAGTCGACGTTGTCGGGCGCCAACGGGTCGGCGACACCGAGGGTGCCGGTGGCAATGACCGCCGCGATCAGTCCGGCCTTCCCGGCGTGGTCGGGCAGCAGGGTTCGAAGCGGAAGGTAGACGAAGGCAGCGATGACGCCGCCTCCGAGGCCGATGAAGATCAGGAAGCCGATCGTGCCGTCGGTGGTGATGGCGCCGATTCGCTCGTCGGCCTCGGTCAAACGACCCTGCACACCGTCGCCGGAGGTGGCGGCCAGAACGCGCATGACCAGTCGGCCACCGAAGCCAAGAACCAGAAGCCCCGCAGCGGCTCCGGCGGTGATGGTGGCGGCAAAAGTGCGAGCGGCGTCGAGCGCCTCGCCCCGCCAGCCGGCCACCTGTCGACCCGACGGATGAGTCGGAAGGGCACGCCACCGCCACGCGATCCACACCGCAACACCTGTGGCCCAGAGACCGAGTGCCGTGACAACGAGATTGGCGGTCCGCATCACATGTCCTCGTCGTCGGGTTGTCGGAGATCACGGTCGGACAGGTCCCGAGAGCTGAGGTCACGCATCTGCTGGTCGAGACGCCGGTTCAACGTGAGCAGACGACCGATGATCGGCAGCACGAGGAGGTTCACCCCGTGGAGCAAGCCGATGATGAGGAGGATCCCGCCGACGCGCACCAGGCTGTACTGCACCTGTTCGGCACCCACGGTCTCGGACCAGTCACTCGGGCGGTCGACCTTCGCCGTGAACAGGATGTACGCGGAGAAGATGAGGTAGTACGCGAAATCCGTGAGCACGATGAAGCTCTTGCCGGTGCTGGGATTCGACCGGAAGACGTCTGCCGCGTAGCTACGGCCGAACCGCTTGATGAACGGGCCGAGTACGAGTGCGATCGCCACCAGTGCGGTGAACGCGATGACTTCGAGGATCCACCAGTCCATGTTCGATTCTCCTTGTCGGTTGGTGACTACGGCGATGACTACGAGAACGGTTGCGGTGGCGGCGCCGATGACCGTGGTCACACGGCGACGAGCACGTCGACGCAGCCGATCGGCGTCGATTCCCACCTGTACGCGCCGGAAGAGGTCGTCGGACGGCTCCACGTGTGCGCCGGCATCGGCCATCGCTTCGTGCAGGAGCTGTTCGAGCCGGGTCATCGGTCGTGCCTCTCGCCGTCATCGGTGAACCCGGTGGTCGTGCGCAGTTGGGCCAGGGCGCGTTTGAGGTGGGTCTTCACGGTGTTCTGCGACACGCCGAGAGTGTCCGCGACTTCCTCCACCGAGAGGTCGAGCAGGTAGCGCAGGGCCACGGAGTCGCGTTGTCGGCGCGGCAGAGCCCGGACCGCCTCGATCAGGCGTCGGTGCTCTTGTTGGTCGGCGACCGTCTCGTCGACACCGCGAGGGTCGAGATCGTCGGCGGGCAGCTGATGTCGTAGTGAGAGCAGCCCGCGCCGGTTGTGATCCCGGGCGAGGTTGAGGACGATCGATCGGAGGTAGGCCCCGGCCCGGTCCGGATCTTCGATCCGATGCAGCGAGCGGGCCATCCGGATGAACGCCTCTTGCACGATGTCTTCGGCCGCGTCGCGATGGTCGACGAAGATGCGAGCCAGGTGGACGAGGGAGCGCGCATGCTGGCCGTAGAGCTCCGCGATGACGGCGTCGGAGTCGGACCAGTCGCTCAGACCCACTACCCCCTGTTCCCGAAGATCCCAATCCTTCCATCACCCCAACAGACGAACACCATCCCGCAGTCGGGTGACAAAGAGTCGGAAACCGCCCGTTGGGGGCGGCCGGAGGTGATCAGCCCATGTTGACTTCGAACGTCTCGGCGACCTCCACCGATCCATCGCTCAGAGTGACGATCGGGCAGCCCTTGGCCATCTCGACCGCGGCGTCGATGTCGGCCGCCTCGATCAGGCCGTAGCCACTGAGCGGATTCGGGCCGCCGCCATCGGTGACGCCTACCTTGGTGACGGTTCGGGCGATCGAACAGGGCGCGCCGTGGTCGACGAACGCGGCACCGATCGAGCCCATCCACTCACCCCATGCGGCCATGTGGCGGGCCTGCTCTTCCTCGGACTCGGGCATTCCGCCGCCGTGGTAGGCCAGCACGTACTTCGGCATGATCAGCTCCTCGATAGTTGGTGTCGAGCCGAACGTTAGCCAATGCTTACATTTAGGTCAAGGCCGGATCAGGCGATAGGAGCCGACGATAGTTGCGGGCTGGGGGTTGGGCCCCTCGCCGTCCTCGCATCGCTCGCCGATCCCTTGCTGGAACGCGGCGAAGGCTTCGCTTGCCGCCAGTGGGTTCTCCTCGCCCTCGACATCGGCGATGTGGACGAAGGTGCCGTCGGCGAGGCGAAACGTGGCATAGCAGAGCCCACCCGGGTCGGTCTCGGCCAGTTCGGCGAACACGGCCTCGACCAGGCGCTGGTTGTGATCGGCCTGATCGGGGCTGGGGCGATAGCGGACGACGACGGTGCTCATGGCCGGCCGACTCCGTGCTCGTCGGACCCGGGATCGCGGCGCTCGGCCACGGCGGTGAGTCGGGGGAGGAAGTGCGTCCATCCCTTGACGTGTTCGTCGGCGGCCCCGTGAGGGAGGCCCCCGTGGCGAAGCTCGAGGATCGTGTCGGTGCCGTCAGGGGTGAGGGTGATCGTGACGTTGCTCGAACCGGGCGGCACGTCGTCACTGCCCTGCCAACCCCACGTGAATGACACGCGACGCGGCGGATCGACCTCGGTGTAGGAGCCGACTGCGATGTCGGAACCGTTGACGTTGAGCCAGAACTTGCCTCCGGGCTCGGGCTCGATGTCGATCTCGGTGCCCATCCAGCGGAGGATCTTGTCGGGATCGACCAGGAAGTCGAACACCGCTTCGGGTGGTGCAGCGACGCGCTCGGTCAGTACGAGAGCGCTACCGATGGTGGTGTCGGGTTCAGTCATCATCGACCTTTTCGTGTTTGCGGTTGTTCCACTGTTCGCGCTCGACCTCGACCGCGAGGCGGCGCAGCGACGAGGTCCAGAAACCCTCGAGCCACTCGGTGAGCTCGGCCAGACCCTCGGGTCGGGCCCGGTAGAAGCGACGAGTGCCCTCGCTTCGCACTGTCACCAGCTCCGCGTCGGCCAGCACTCGTAGGTGCTGGCTGATCGCCGGCCGGCTGACCGGAAACCGGTCGGCAATGTCGGTGACGGTGCGCTCCTCGTCGCGCACGAGTCTGAGGATCTCGCGACGAGTCGGTTCGGCCAGGGCCCGTGCTGCTGCATCCATACGCCTCGCAAGCATAGTCGCATCGGTAACCATACGCTAACGTACGGGGAACGTACGGTTGAGCCCGGGTGGCCACACGTGGCGTCGGACCGGAGCTGATTCCTAGACTGACCTCATGTCGGCTGCTCCCGAAGTCATCGCGCATCTCGATTCACTCGGTGTGCCCTACGAGGTGATGCCGTGCGATCCCTCGCTCGCCGACACGGCGCAGTTCTGCGCGGCCTACGGGGTACCGGTCGAGGAGTCGGCCAACGCAATCCTCGTGGCCTCACGCAAGCCCGAAGGCCACAACGCCGTGTGCGTCGTCCTCGCCCACACCCGCCTCGACGTCAATGGGGTGGCGCGCAAGAAGCTGGGTGTCCGCAAGGTGAGCTTTGCCGCCCCCGAGCTCACGCGGGAGCTGACCGGACAGGAGATAGGCGGCGTCACCATCTTCGGACTGCCACCCGGCCTTCCGGTCTGGCTCGACAGCAGGATCATGAGCTGTCAGAGCGTGATCGTCGGTGCGGGATCCCGGTCGGCCAAGATCCGGCTCGACCCGTCGGTGCTCGTCGATCTGGCTGGTTTCGAGGTGGTCGACGACCTCGCCACCGAACCACCGCCGGCCTGAGCGCCCGATGGGGGAGGTACTTGGACGGGGGTCCCCCCGCACGCGAGCATGACCCCATGATCCAGAGCACGATGCAGGACTGGCCGCTGAGCATCACCCACATCCTCCGTCACGGGCGCACGGTCTACGCCGACTCGAAGATCCTCACTTACCACGGGCCCGATGCCGCAATCGAAGAGGCAACATTCGCCGAGGTGGGCGAGCGGGTCGACAAGCTCGCGGCGGCCCTCCATCGGCTCGGCGTGCAGGCCGGCGATCGCGTCGGAACGTTCATGTGGAACAACCAACGGCACATGGAGGCCTACCTCGCCATCCCGTGCATGGGTGCGGTGCTCCACACACTCAACATCCGCCTGTTTCCCGAGCAACTCGCCTATGTGATCAACCACGGAGCCGACAGGGTGGTGATCGTCGATGCAACCATCGCGCCGCTGCTCGCCGCGGTGAGAGACCAACTGACGACCATCGAACACATCATCGTGTGCGGCGATGGCGATACGTCGGGCTTGGGTACGAACCTGCTCGACTACGAGGATCTGCTCGCCGCCGAAGAACCCGGCTTCGCCTACCCCGACGTCGACGAACGTGGTGCGGCGGCCATGTGCTACACGAGCGGAACCACCGGTAACCCCAAGGGCGTCGCCTATTCACACCGATCGTGCTACCTGCACTCGCTGGGAGTGATGGCGTCGTGGGGTGTCCAGTTCAGCGAGCACGAGCGCGCGCTGATGATCGTCCCGCAGTTCCATGCCATGGCCTGGGGAATGCCGTACGCGGCATGGTGGTGTGGCGCCGACATGGTCATGCCCCAGCAGTTCCTCCAGGGAGCGGCGATCGCCGACGTGGTCGAACGTACCCGTCCGACGATCTCCGGCGCGGTGCCCACGGTTCTCAACGATGTACTCCACAACCATCCCGATGCCGATCTCTCGTCGCTGCGCTTCGTCATCTGCGGTGGGTCGGCGGTGCCGAGGTCGCTGATCGAGGGCTATCGCCACGCCTTTGGTGTCGACGTGATCCAGGCCTGGGGCATGACCGAGACGTCACCACTGGCGGCGCTGGCCTGGCCCCCGAGAGGAACGGCACCCGAGGACGCCATCGACTGGACACAGAAGACGGGTCGCGTCGTGCCGGGTGTCGAGGTGCGTATCACCGGCGACGACGGGACGGTTCTGCCGTGGGATGGCGAGAGCCAGGGTGAGATCGAGATCGCCGGGCCCACCATCACGGGCAGCTACTACGACGACGACGTCCCCGAGAAGTTCCACGATGGGTGGCTGCGCACCGGCGATGTCGGGTCGGTCGAGCCGAACGGCTTCATCCAGATCACCGATCGGGCCAAGGACGTGATCAAGAGCGGTGGCGAGTGGATCAGCTCGGTAGATCTCGAGAACACCCTCATGGGTCACCCGGCGGTTCGCGAGGCCGCGGTCATCGGCGTTCCCGACGATCGCTGGGACGAGCGGCCGTTGGCGTGTGTCGTCTGCAGCTCGGAGATTTCCGCCGATGAGCTCAAACGGTGGCTCGGCGACAAGGTCGTCAAGTGGTGGCTGCCCGAGCGATGGACGTTCATCGATGAAGTGCCGAAGACCTCCGTCGGCAAGTTCGACAAGAAGGTGTTGCGGGCCCGTTTCGTCGAGGGCGCACTCTCGGTGGTCGAGCCGTAGGCGTCGACCACCTAGAGTCGAGACCGTGAGCTGGCCGTCGGTTTCTGCCAATGAGATGGCGTGGATCAATGCCGACGCGATGCGCGAGATCGATCGCCAGATGGTCGACGTCGTCGGCATCACCTTGCTGCAGATGATGGAGAACGCGGGCCGGTCCTTGGCCACCGTCGTCCACGAACAGTTCGGACCGGCGTCGGTGGTCGTTCTGGCCGGTTCGGGCGGCAACGGCGGGGGCGGGCTGGTGGCGGCCCGGCATCTGCACAACGCAGGAGTCGGGGTGCAGGTCATGCTCACCGCGGATCGCGGGCGCCTGTCCGCCGCGGCGACGCACCAGCTGGCGATCGTCGAGTGGCTCGGAGTCCCGGTGAAGGTGGTCGACGAGACCACCACGCTGATCGCCGACGGCGAGGTGGTGATCGACGCCATGGTCGGTTACAGCCTCCAGGGGCCCATGGCCGGTCGCGCCGCGCTCGGCGCAGATCTCATCTCGACGGGGCCGGGCTCTGCGGTCGTGAGCTTGGACGTGCCCTCCGGTCTGCCGGCTGACGGCGGCGACATCGGCCCGGTCGTCGACGCCGACGCCACGGTGACGCTCTGCCTCCCGAAGCTCGGGTTGGCTGGTCGCTTCGAGGTCGGCCGGTTGTTCGTCGCCGACATCTCGGTGCCGGCCCAGGTGGTCGAAGCCGTCACCGGCGGACCGGCGCCACCGTTTCATCGAGGCCCGATCCTGTTGGTCGAGTGACGGGACCACCTCCCGAACGCGCGCTCATGGCGGCGTTGGTCGGTTCGATGTCGTCACCGGCCATCTCTGATCGCCACGGGACCCGTTGGTCAGTGCTGGTGACCGTGACGGGCTGCGACTTCGCCGATTCGCGTGGCCTGGAAGCGCAACACTTCGATGATGGTGGCCAGTCCGAAGGCGATGCCGGTCAGATGGGAGGCCACGCCCAGCCGACGCAGGCCCGAGGCGACGGCGCCGAATTGGGCGCTGTCGATGAGATCGGCCGGGTCGGTGCCGTTGAACGCTCCGGCCGCAACGAAGTTCGTGATGATCCCGGCCGCCATGACCATCATCCCCATCAGGATCGTGGCGATGGCGATCTTCACGACGCCGAACGAGAAGATCGACAGGCCGAACGTCCAGGCCAGCGTCTGCTGATAGGTGTTGTCGGCGTCGATCCCTGCTCCGGCAACGAGGTTGCCGATCACCGAGACGGCGGCGCCCATGAGCCCGACGATCGCCAGTGCGAGACCGACGGTGCGGTACCGGGATGGTGCCGTTGCGTCGGCCCCTCTTTCGGGTCGAGCTGCGAGTTCTGCGATTGCAGCCATGCGTGTGTTCCCTTCTCTCGAGTCCCCCTACGGATTGGGAGTCTTCGAGAGCAGAACCGCCCCCGTGCCGGGAACGATCGGGAAATGTCGCCGATGAGTGAATTCTCGTCGAGGTGCCAGAGCGCCTCGGCGTGGGGTGGGAGTGGAGCGGCTTGCACCGCCCGAGAGCACGAATGCCCTCGTCATGTCGCGGTCTCGCCGTCGCCGATGAGCCCAACCAATCCGCCGGGGTCGAGCACCGCGATCCTGCGGTAGCCGAGCTCGAGCAACCCGCCGGCCTCGAGCGTCTTCAGGACGCGTTGCACGCTGGTTCGTGCGGCGCCGACCATCTCGGCCAGCTGATCCTGGGTCAGCTGGACCTCGCCGTCGTCGCTCTCCCGAGGGAGAATCGACGCGAGCTGAGCGTCGAGACCGCCGGCGAGGAGGTCCCCGAGCCGATGCTGCAGTCCCGACATCCGCTCGGCCAGTGACAGGATCCAGCGGCGAGCAACCTGGGGACGAGCCTGGAGGAGCGTGAGCAGCGATGTCGCTTCGAGCGACAACACGGTGCAGTCCTCGACCGCACGGGCGTCGAAGGGCTCGGGTTCGCCCAAGAAGGCGGGCACGTCACCGAACACATCGCCTGGGCGCAGGATCTGCATGGCGACCCGGCGGCCGTTGATGACACGGGAGAGCTCCATTGTTCCGCGGCGGACCACGTGAACGCGCGCGGCACTGTCGCCGCGACGGAACACGAACGTGCCACCGGCATGCTGGGACTCGCCCAGCTCGGCGGCGAGCTCAGCCACGTCGCTCTCGTTGAGCGGCGCTCGCCGTCCCCGGCCGAGGCAGCACGCTATCCAGGTGCCATAGTGCGACAGTCGGCTGCCGAGGCGGTCGAATCGCGATGGTTGCACGCTCGTACCCGTGGGAGGGGAACACCGGCCGATCCTGGACCCTTCCGCCGATGCAGTATTGCCGACGCAGAACCGGATCGATGTGGTTCGATGGCGGCCATGGACAAAGACTTCGCGTCGGCGGTGCGCCGTGGCGATCACGAGACGGTTGCCCGGCTGCTCGTAGCCGGACAACGCGCCGATGAGCCGCTCGACTCCGTCGGGACCACCCCGCTCATGGCGGCACCTACGTTGGAGACAGTCGACGTGCTACTCGACGCAGGGGCTTCACTCGGCCCGACCGTTTTCGGGAGCGACGTCCTCCAGATCGTGGTGTCCGATGACGCCTCTGCCATCGACGAGCCGGTCGCGCGGATTGCCGTCGCTCGACGACTCATTGCTCACGGCACACCGCTCGATCGCCGCAACGAGCACGGCTGGTCGCGGCTGTACGTGGCTGCGTTCGGCGGCGACGTCGGCGGGGTCGACGCTCTACTCGCACTGGGAGCCGACCCGAACGACGAGCCGCCGCCGCTGGGCGCGGCGTGCTGGGGGAGCGGCCGGCCGGTAGGGGACTCGCCGGAGACGATCGAGCTGCTCGCGGCGGCCGGGGCCGATGTTCACCAGCGGGACGGTGCCGGCTGGACGCTGCTGCATGCGGCGGCGATGCCTTACTCCCACGGCGATGGTTTCGAGTCGAGCGACGGTGTCAACCTGCCGGCGCTGGCCGCGCTGATCCGTCTCGGCGTGCCCCCCGACGTGCGGGGGCCGAAAGGCGTCACCTCTCTGATGCTCGTTGCCGGGTCAGGCGAGCTCGAAGCTGTTGATCTGATGCTGGCGGCAGGAGCCGACCCGACTCTTCGCGACGACGACGGCCTCGACGCCCTCGACCATGCCCGAAGGGACGCCCACCGACTGACAGAGGTGTTGGCCGGAGCATCGCCCGACACCGCCGACGCAGTGCGCCGGTACCGAGACGCCGCCGACCTGTGCGTGAAGCGACTCTCCGCTGGGTGAGCGAGCGAGACGAGGTCAGCGGGTCAGGCCGGCCAGGAAGTCGTCCGGATCGTCGAGGCTGACGAGCAGGGTGTGGAGCCGGATCGGTACTCCCATGACCCGCGCCCTGCTCGGAGGATCGATGTCGATCCTGACGATCCCGCTCACCGAACCGTTCACGAGCCACCGGCCGCGCCATCCGTGAACGCCGATGCCGGCCCATGGGCTCGTATCGGCGACGGCCTGCGCAACCATCGATCGGCGGTCGATCGTGGCGCGAAACGCCCACCCCATGCGGACACGAACCTCGTCCGGGTCGATGACGACCGACGAGCGGCGCGGCCCGAGCCCCAGCAACACGAGAAGCGCATGCCAGGAGCCGTAACGAAGCGTGTACCTCATAGGGTTGGCCCATCGGATGGATCAGGGCGACGTCGTGGACGCCCCGGCGGGACTCTGTGACCATTCGAAGAGGACACGAACACGAAGAAGGATCTTCTCATGGCTCAATCATTGCCCATCGACATCGGAATCAACGACGCCGACCGGCGCGAGATCGCCGACGGCCTCTCGCACTTGCTGGCCGATACCTACACGCTCTACCTGAAGACGCACAACTATCACTGGAATGTCGTCGGGCCGATGTTCAACACGCTGCATCTCATGTTCGAGCAGCAGTACAACGAGCTCGCCCTTGCCGTCGACCTGATCGCCGAGCGGATCCGTGCCCTCGGCGAGCATGCCCCGGCCACCTATCGCGAATACGGCGAGCTGGCGTCGGTCACCGAGGACACCGACCGTCCGGATGCCGAGGAGATGATCCGTCGCCTGGTGCTCGGCCAGGAGACCGTCGCCCGCACCGCGCGTTCGGTCTTCCCGGTTGCCGCCGGTGCCGATGACGAGTCGACTGCCGATCTGCTCACCCAGCGTCTCCAGGTGCACGAAAAGACGGCGTGGATGCTGCGGAGCATGCTCGCCTGAGCGTCGCGTTCAGTCGTGCCGGAGCAGGTGCCGGAACGGCCCCATCCCGCCGGGCGCCGGCTCGGTGGAATTCACGAAGTCGCAGATGGCCTCGACGAAATGGTCGGGGTCTTCGGCGTGGGGGAAGTGCCCCACTCCCTCGAATATCTCCAACCGGCTTCCCGGAATGGCCGCGTGCGCCTCGTAGGCGTGCTCGATCGGGATGATCCGATCGGAATCGCCCCAGAGGATGAGGGTCGGCATCGCCGCCGCCAGATACAGGCGATCAGTGGCGTTCACCACCTGGCCCCCGGGTTCGACGACCGAACGCAGGGTCCGGAGGAACGCCCGCCGGTTCTCGGCACCCGACAGCGATGCGTAGGCCCGCCACATCTCGGTGAGCTTCGGAGCCTTCAGGCCGCGTGACTGAAGGATGTTGCCCAGTGTGTTGCCCTGGTCGCGCACGAAGGTGGGAAACAGGAACGGCATGGCCAGCTCAGCGCCGGGCAGCGTGAGCATGCGCAGCATCCAGCTGACTTCGCGTCCGAGACCGCCGCTGCCGACCAGGATCATGCGATCGACGAGCTCGGGATGCTGATAGGCCAACTGCATGGCGATGCCACCACCGAGTGACGCGCCGATCACGGTGACCGGCCCGAGGTCGAGCACGCCGAGCAGGTCGCGAAGTCCGCTGGCGAAGGCGCCGAGGGAGTAGTCGCCGGTGGGTTTGGCCGATTCTCCGTGGCCGAGGAGGTCCGGAGCCAGAACGTTGAAGTCCTCGGCCAGACCGGGAATCACGTGGCGCCACGTGTGCGAACTGCCCGCCAGTCCGTGGATCAACAGCAGGGTCGGCCTGCTCTGGTCGTGTTCGACCAACCGGTAGGTGACATCGTGGCCGTGGACACCGACGTGCTGCAGTGGAATCTCCATCTCCTCAAGTTACCGGGTGGTAAATGACGGGCCAGGGCACAAGGTCCCGCCGGCGGACCTCGGGCACGTCGTCGAACTCAGCCGCGAAGCTCGTACGTCGAGAGCTGCCAGGGCAGCCAGAGTCCAGGCTCGGCACCCACGTGGCCCTCGTTGACGAGATCGGTGAGGCGAGCGGCATCCTCGATTGCGGCGACGAGGCCGGTCGACGGGTCGGGCCCGAACCCGAGAGAGGCGGCGACACCCGACTCGAGGCCATTGCACAGCCACGAGCATTCGAGTCCGTACTGGAACGAGACCGGTTCGTAGCCGACCACGACGCCCCCGGCATCGGGCTCCAGGTTTCGCTCGAGCATCTCGCACACGCCGTACCGGCCGAGATCGGCGGAAGCCACCGCCTGCTCGAAGGCGAGGAGTCGCTCGGTGTCCAGCCGGCTGATCGCACCGCCGATCACCCGCAGATCGCTCGGATCGTCGACGAACTCGTGCACGAACTCGTCGATCACCGAGCGATCGAAGGCGACGTTCGGAAAGCCGAGGCTGCTGTCGAGGTGAGCCCGGTACCAGTCGACGAGGTCGGAAAGACGCCGCTCATCGACGCCGAAGTCGACCGCTTCGGCCGCATTGTCGAGGCTCCACCACGTGGTCAGGGCGAAGTCGGCGATGCAGCTCGACAGGCTCAGCACCCGTTCGGGAAGAAGGTCAGATGCTCCGTAGCGATCGCCCTCCGCTCCCGGTCGAACAAGGAAATAGCCACCGGCCATGAGCGCACGATCATCCACCGAAACGATGCTACGTACGGAAGCCCGATCAGCCCAGCCCTTGGTCGACCGGAAGGCGAAGGGTCATACAGACGCTGTGTGGATTGCGGGTGTAGTCACGCCGCAATCGGAGCGCACCGCTGACGCGACGACCACCGTGGAAGGATCCACTGCGATCGTCACGTCAGCTGCACTCGACGGTGGATCAGATCAGGCCCTTCTCGGCCAGCCATTCGGCTGCGACCTCGTCGGACTCGCGGAAGTTGATGTCGGTCTCGATGTTCCACGCCACCAGGTCGTCGGTGGTGATGGCGGCGCTCAACGTGTTGAGGTCGGCGGCCAGTTGGTCGCCGTAGGCCTCGAGCACCGAGCTGACCACGATCGGAGCGATGTTCTGGGCCGGGTGCAGCCCCATGTCGTCCTCGAGGACCTTGAAGCCCTGGTCGCCGATCTGGGGAGCGGTGGTGTTCCAGACCACCGCGTCGACCTCTTCGGCGGAGAGTGCCTCGCCGAGGAGGGGACCGAACTCGATGGTGACCGTGTCGGCGAACTCGATGCCGTAGATGTCGGGATCGGTGTAGCCGAGGAAGCACTGCGGTCGCTCGAAGCAGGCTGCCGATGCGCCGAACACGGCGTTGGCGGCGGCCAGATCCGAGATCGTGGTGGCGTCGTAGTCGCCGCGAACGACGAGGGCATCGCCGTCGACAGCGGGGGAGTAGTCGAGCAGGGTCGCACCGAGGTCGTCGTACAGCGGTGCGATGATCTCGACGATGGCGTCAGGGTCCGCCGATGCACCTGCGTCGGGCGCCAGCGCGCTCTGGGCACCACCTATGTAGTCGATGATGAGGTCGAGATCACCGTTGCTGATGCCGTCGATCGCCTCGGTACGGAAACCGGCGGGCGTGAGAACCGAGATGTCATAGCCCTTGGCTTGGAGGAACTGGGCGTAGACCTCGGCAATGGTTACCGATTCGGAGAAGTCCTGGCCGCGGACTCGGATTGTCGGTCCTTCCGGCGGGGCAGCCTCGCTGTCGCCGGCGTCATCAGCAGGGGTCTCGGTCGTGTCCTCGGTGGCGGTCTCCCCGGAGTCGTCGTCGGAGCCGCACGCCGCTGCAACGAGCGCGAACACCGCCAGCACGATCAAGAGAAGCCGGAACTTTGGCTTGGTCATGGGTCTGTCTTTCTCTAGCGAACGTAGTCAGGCTATGCGGCGAACACCCGGAGGCAGCATCCGCCGCACCAGACCGAACACGGCACCGGTGAGCGCGGCCAGCCCGGCGACGAGAATGGCGCCGGCGAGGAGCAGGTTGTCGTTGTTCTGGCCGAGGCCGTCGCGAACGAAACGACCGAGACCGTCGCCGCCGAGAAAGGCACGGATCGGCTCGGTGGCGACCACCTGCACTGCGGCCACCCTGACGCCGGCGAGCATGACAGAGGTAGCGAGGGCGAGCTCGACCTTGAGCAGGACGCTTCGCTCGCTGAGGCCCATGGCGCGTGCCGCATCGACGACGCCTCGGTCGACTCCCCTCACCCCCGTATAGGTGTTCAGGTAGATGGGTGGAATGGCGAGCAGCAAAAGCGCGAGGAATATCGGCCAGGGCTCGAAGCCCCATCCGCGGCGCAGCGATATCGGCACCAGGAGGCCGGCGACGGCAAAGGTGGGCACAGCCCGGCTGAGCGTCACCATCCAGGTGACCGACAGTTCGCCCCGGCCGTGGTGGGCGAGCAGTGTGGCCAGAGGGACCGCGACGAGCGTGGCGACGACCATCACTGCCGAACACAGCACGACGGTTTCCCAGAGGGACGTGAGGATTCCGCCCGAACCGGTCCAGTACTCGCTACCGAAGAGGAACTCGAACACACCGATGTCGCGGGGCACGGCGGCCTGACCGAACAGCGTCGTGGTCATGGTGCCTTCGCTCTCCGGGTCCACGGCGTCGCCATTCGGCCGAGGGCATAGATCGCGCCATCGAGCACGAGCGCGAGAATGATCGAAAGTGATGCGCCGATGGTCATCGGGGTCCAGAACGTGCGCTGGAGCCCGTCCAGGATCAGCGCACCGAGCCCGCCCTGGCCGATGATGGCGGCCACGGTCACGAGCCCCACCGTGGAGACCACCGCGATGCGCAGGCCGGCGATGATGTACGGCAGCGCGAGCGGAAGCTCCACCTCGACGACCCGCCGGACCGGCGTCAGGCCCATACCGTTGGCGGCGTCGCGGACCGAGTCGGGAACGGCGTTGAAGCCGGCCAGCGTGTTCGTGACGAGGATCAGGAGCGTGTAGGCCGCGAGGGGTAGCACCGCGGTGATGCGGCTCAAGCCGAAGTACGGGACCAACAGACCGAAGAGCGCCACGCTCGGAATCGTGTAGAGGAACCCGGTGAAGCCCGTGATGGGCGCGACCATGAAGCCGAAGCGGAGCGCGATGGCCGAGAGCAAGGCGGCGACGATCACGCCCAGCACTACCGAGAACAGCGTCAGCACGAGGTGTTGCACCAATGCCTCGCGGATCTGGTCCCACTCGTCGATGATCCACTCCCACCGGATGATGGGGTTCCTGGCCTCGGCGACGAGGCTCACAGTTCGCCGTCCGAGCCGAGGCCCTTGCGGATGGTGTCGAGGCTGACGACACCACCGAAGCGCCCTTCATCGTTGATGACGGCGACCGAAGTGCGCGAGGTCATGATCAGCTCCATGGCGTTGCGCAAGGTGCTGTCGGGGGTGACCTGGGCTGCGGGCGGGAACCGCTCGGCCTCGGCGAGCGAGGAACCGTTCTTGATCTCCGCCAGCCGAACCCAGCCACCGAAGCCGCCGTCGCTGATCAGGCCGACCCACTCGACCTTCTCTTCCTCGGCCAGACAAACGGCCTCGGCCGTCGATGCCGTGTCGTCGATCACCGGACCGCGCTCGAACGGAAGCTCCGCCACGGACTTGAGGGCGAGCCGCTTCATGCCTCGATCGTCGCCGACGAACTGCTCGACGAAAGCGTTGGCCGGAGATCGCAGCAGCTCGTCGGGGGTCGAGTACTGCTCGAGGATGCCGCCGACGTTCAAGAGCGCGATGCGATCGCCGAGCTTGAGGGCCTCTTCGAGATCGTGGGTCACGAAGACGATCGTCTTGTGGAGCTGTTGCTGCAGCGCCAACAGCTCGTCCTGCAGACGACTGCGCACGATCGGATCGACCGCACCGAAGGGTTCGTCCATCAACAGAACCGGCGGGTCGGCGGCCAGTGCTCTGGCCACGCCGATGCGTTGCTGTTGTCCGCCGGAGAGCTCATCGGGGTACCGGTCGAGCATCTCCGATTCGAGGCCGACCAGCTCGGAGAGCTCGGCGACCCGGTCGACGACCCGACCCTTCTCCCACCCCAGTGTCCGCGGCACGGTGGCGATGTTCTGGGCGACCGTCCGGTGGGGGAACAGGCCACCCTGTTGGATGACGTAGCCGATTCCCCGCCGGAGCTCGGTGAGCGGCTCGTGGATGACGTCGCGGCCATCGATCTCGAGTCGGCCCGAGGTGGGCTCGATGAGCCGGTTGATCATGCGCAGGGTCGTGGTCTTGCCGCACCCGGACGGACCGATCAGGGCAACGATGGAACCCGCGGCGATGTCGAGGCTGAGCGCCGTGACAGCGTCGGTGGCACTGCCTTCGAATCGCTTTGTGACCTCTTCGAGCCGGATTGCGATCTCGGCGATGGCTGGTCAGCTCCCGGGGTTCGTCGAGGGATCCACTCCGTCAACGACTGAGACAACGCGACACGCACGGATAGTGGAGCCACCATAGGCGCACGGCCATGGCGCTTCCACCGTCGAGCCGTTGATGTCAGCCCGGCATCCTCCGCCGACCGGAGACCGCCACGAGGGCCATGCCCCACAGGATGATCGTCCAGTCGAAAGCGGCCCGGTTGCCGAAGACGGTGGGGGTCGGATCGGCGTCGTTGGCGGCGATGTCGGTCACCTGCCCGTAGAACGTGATCGTGACCGAGTCGTCGCCGGAGCCGGGGCAGGTTCACATGGGTGGCCGGGAGCTGGTCGGTGATCTCGGCGTCGAAGACGGGGGTGCCCTCGGGAATGGTGACGGTCACCGCGTACTGGACGATCTCCCCGACGCCGACCCTGACACGGACGGGTCCGTGGGCAGGCAATGGGCGGCCATACACCTGTCGGCACCACGAGACCCCTTCTCAAGCACTGCGTCTCGTTTGCCCGGCAGGCGGGATGAATCACCCACCGAGCCGTGGGCGGAGCCTACGGTAACGGGCCCGGGCCGTCGATCGCCCCACACACTGATTGTCAACTGCAAGGTCAGGGTTGTGCGACCGTTGCCAACGCCTTTCAGCGGGCGGTGTAGCCGCCGTCGACGGTGACGATCGATCCGGTCATGTAGCTGGCCGCGTCGGACGCAAGAAACACCACCACGCCGGCGATCTCGTCGGGTTCGGCCAGCCGCCTCATCGGGATGTTGGCATCGGCCAGTGCCTGCAGGTCCGCCGGCGACGGTGGCGTCGGCCGTTGCGAAGCGAGCATGGGCGTGTTGACCTCGCCCGGCGCGACCGCATTGATCCGGATGTTGTCCTCGACGTGGTCGAGCGCCATGGCGCGGGTGAGCTGATGGACGGCGCCCTTGGAGACGCAGTACGCGACGACGCCGGCGGCGGCGACCTCCCCCCAGATCGACCCGAAGTTCACCGATCGCGCCCCGGCCCGCAGCGCGGCATGTGCGGGATCGCGGCGCGGCACATGAAGAACGTGCCGTCGACGTTCACCCGCATCACCCGACGCCAGGCGTCGTCATCGGTGCCGAGGGCATTGGCTCGGTGGATCGTTCCGGCGCAGTTCACGAGCACGTCGATGCGGCCGTGGGTGTCGATCACCCGGTCGAGCGTCTCGCGACAGAAGGTCGAGTCGGAGACGTCGCCGATGATCGGATCGCTCGCGGCGATCGAGTCAGCGACGGCGAAGGCGCGCTCGGAGTCCCGATCGATGATCACGACTTCGTCGCCGCCGGCCGCGAAGGCTCGGGCCGAAGCCGCTCCCATGCCCGAGGCTGCGCCGGTGATCACCACGACTCGACATGGCTCAACCATCGGTACCCCTCGTCGCCACGAACTGACTGCCTCCGTAGGTCTGTTCGGTCGGTTGCAGCTCGATGCGGTTGACGTTCACACGGGCCGGCGCAGTCACCGCGTAGACGATCGCGTCGGCGACGTCGGCGGCCGTGATCTCCTCGATACCCGAGTCCTGGGCTGCGGCCCGATCGGACGGGTCGTCGATGGCGACGTCGTAGAACTCCGAACTGACGCGTCCGGGACAGATTTCGGTTACCCGCACGCCCGTGCCCCGGAGCTCCAGCCGGAGGTTGGTCGACAGCCGATGCACCGCACCCTTGCTGGCTCCGTACAGCGCAGCCGACAGCGGATACAGCCCGGCCATCGAGCCGAGGTTCACGATGTGGCCGTGTCGGCGATCGATCATGCCGCCGAGCACGCTGCGACACGCGTGCAGCACCGCGTTGACATTGGTGGAGATGGTGCGTTCGACATCGTCGTAGGTGGCGTCGGTCAGCGCACTCATGGCCCGACCGAGACCGGCGTTGTTGACCAGCACGTCGACCTCGAGTGGTGCGAGCAGCGCATCGAGCCCGGCCGTGTCGCGGACGTCGAGCGTATGGGCGACGCATCCGGTGGCTTCGGCCAGGGCGTCGAGACGGTCGGCTCTGCGGGCAACGGCGTGGACCCTCATACCGGCGGCGGTCAGGGCGACCACGGTCTGGGCCCCGATCCCGCTCGATGCGCCGGTGACAACGGCCAGTCCTCGGGGTTCGGTGGGCACACCCAACACTGCCACTCCGATCGTGCTCGGCGACAATTCTGCCGATCGCTGCTACCGCTCGATCAGTCGTCGCCGGCTGCGCGGTAGAACTGCACGTGGAACCGGGCATCGCCGGAGAGCTCGACCCGATGACCCACCGCGGGCACGATCACGGCCCGTTGACCGGCCTGGACCTGTACGTCACGCGGTGAGATCCCTTCGACTTCGACGAAGCGCACGACACCTGCTTCGACTCGAAGCTCCGCCCACACCGTCGTGTAGTGCGACCGGGTGAGGGTCACCGGCACCGAACCGGCATCGAACACCGGGGTACGACGTTCCTCGACCAGGCCGGCGGGCATCTTGGGTGCATCCACGACGCCAGCCTCCCACGGCGCCGCCGGCGTGCAATACCCTGCAGCGCAGACACGAACGGAAGGCACGCCCATGGGAGATGAGTTGAACGTCGTTCTGGGAGCCGGGCCGGTCGGACGAGCGCTGACCAAGCGGTTGACCGACGACGGCCGACCCGTGCGGATGGTGACCCGGAGCGGCCGGGCGAGCGTCGACCCCGGCGTCGAGGTGATCGCAGCCGACATCGCCGACCCCGAGGCAGCCGCGCGGGCATGTGCCGGCGCAGCGGTCGTCTACGGCTGCGTCGGGCTCGACTACGCAGGGTGGCCCGAGAAGTGGCCGCCGATGATGGCGGGAATGATCGCCGGCGCGGAGTCGGCCGGCGCGTCCTTCGTCTTCATGGACAACTGCTACATGTACGGACCCGTCGACGAGCCCATGCGCGAGGACATGCCGCTGACGACCTACGGGCGCAAACCGGCCACCCGCGCACGCATCACGCGGATGTGGCAGGAAGCCCACGCAACCGGCCGGGTGCCCGTCGCATCCGTGCGGGCGAGTGACTTCTACGGCCCCGGCGTCGCCAACTCGGCCCTGGGCGATCGCTCCCTCGGCCGTATCGCCGCCGGCAAGTCTGCGCAGATCGTGGGCGACCCCGACCAGCCGCATTCGGTCACCTACGTACCCGACATCGCCAGGGCGTTGATGACCGTGGCCGACGCTGCCGGATTCCTTCGGCGAGGCATGGAACGTCCCCAACGCCCCCGACCGCACCATTCGGGAACTGTTGGGCCTGTTCGCCACCCAAGTCGGCCAACCCTTGAAGGTCCAGGTCATGCCCAAGATCCTGATGACGGCACTGGGTCTGTTCGACGTGAACGTCCGCGAGTTGAAGGAGATGCTCTACCAGTGGGAGCGGCCTTTCATCGTCGACTCGTCGAAGTTCGCCCATCGTTTCTGGGACGATGCCACCTCGTTCGACGACGGGATTGCCGCCACCGCCGCTTCGCTCGTCACCTGATCGCCTCGCCCCTCGATTCGAGGTCTCCTTCGCCAGGGATGCGATGATGGCCCGATGAACGACTCGACCGCCGTACCCGCCACGACCCTGGAACTCCGATCGACGGTCTCCGAGGACGGCACCGTCACCCTCGGGCTCCGGCGCAGCGATGTCACCGCTCCCGGCGCCGACGAGGTCATCGTCCGGGTCGAAGCCGCTCCGATCAACCCCTCCGACCTCGGCATGCTCTTCGCCATGGCCGACCTCGACGCCGCGACCGCGGTCGACGGCGAGCTACCGGCCGTCACCGCTCCGCTGTCCGAGCGGGTACTCGCCGGCATGGGAGCCCGGGTGGGCAAACCCATGCCCGTCGGCAACGAGGGTGGAGGGGTCGTCATCGCCGCCGGCTCGTCCGAGGCGGCCCAGGCACTGCTCGGCAAGGTCGTGGGTTTCCTGTCGGGAAACGCGTACGCGCAGTTCCGAACGCTGAACGTCGCCCAGTGTCTGGCCATGGCCGGCGGCACCGACCCGGCCGATGCCGCGGCCGCTTTCGTCAACCCCCTCACGGCGTTGGGCATGGTCGAGACGATGAGGGCCGAGGGACACACGGCCCTCGTGCACACGGTCGGGGCATCGAATCTCGGTCTGATGCTCAACCGCATCTGCCTGGCCGACGGCGTCGGTCTGGTCAACATCGTCCGCCGACCCGACCAGGTCGCCTTGTTGCGCAGTCAGGGGGTCGAGCATGTCTGCGACTCGAGCGCCGACTCCTTCGTCGCCGACCTGACCGAAGCGCTGCGGGCGACCGGTGCCACCATCGCTTTCGACGCCATCGGGGGCGGCACAATCGCCAGCACCGTGTTGTCGTGCATGGAGCGCGTGGCCGGCGAGAGCGGGGGTTTCAGCATCTACGGCTCCGACACCCTGAAGCAGGTCTACATCTACGGTGGCCTCGACCGGGGCCCCACCGAGCTCCGTCGCGATTTCGGCATGACCTGGGCCGTCGGCGGATGGCTGCTCACGCCGTTTCTGATGAAGCAGACCCCTGAGACCATGGAGCGACTCCGTCGACGGGTCGCCGACGAGATCACCACCACGTTCGCCAGTACCTACGGTATGCGTCTGTCGCTCGACGACGCGGTCGACCCCGATCACGTCCGCCGCTACGGCCGCGTGGCCACCGGCGAGAAGGCGCTCATCACTCCTCAGGCGTGAGCCGGGGTTTGGTCTCGGGCGTCGTGTCTGCCTCGAGCGGGCGATGTGTGTCGCACCGGGGCATCGGCCAGACTTCGCCGATGCCCGAAGGCCACACCATTCACCGAGCCGCGCGTCTGCAGAACCAACGATTCGCCGGTCGAACGGTTCGTCTGCGTTCACCCCAGGGGCGATTCGACGAGGGGGCCGCCCTGCTCGACGGCCAGACGGTTCGACGGGTCGAGGCCTACGGAAAGCATCTCTTCACGCGGTTCGAGAGTGGCGACGTTCTGCACGTTCATCTCGGTCTGTTCGGCAAGTTCCGCATCCGCACCCCTCCGTTTCCCGAGCCGTCACCGAATGCTCGACTGCTCCTGTGGACCGACGAGGCCGAGCTCCATCTGGCCGGACCCACGGTGTGTGAGGTCATCACCGACGACGAAATGCTCCAGATCCAGAGTCGCCTCGGCCCCGATCCGCTCGGAGCATCGCCCGACGGTGCTTCCGAGCTCGAGGCGAGGGTTGCGCGCCGAACGATTCCAATCGGTGCGGCGATCCTCGACCAGAAGGTCATCGCCGGTCTGGGCAATGTGTACCGAGCCGAGCTCCTCTTTTGATCGGCCTGCATCCCTTCACCGTTTCGCGTGAGGTGCCGCCCCGATTTCTCTCCGAGCTATGGGAGCTCTCGGTCACCGAGCTGAAGCTCGGCGAGAGGGTGGGCCGGATCGTCACGGTCGACCCGTCAGACGTCGGCAAGACAGCCCGAGCCGAGCTCCATCGAACTGAGCGGTTGTACTGCTACAAGCGGCACGGACAGCCGTGTCGCCGATGTGACGACGAGATCGTTTCCGCCGACATCGACGGCAGAACCATCTGGTGGTGTCCGACCCACCAGCCTGCGCTGCTCTGACGGCGTGGCGTTGGACTTCGAAACGAACGATGGCTGCTCTAAGGTCACATCCGACCGAAACGGGGGCGCCATGTTCGACACCGCGCAGAAGGACAGTCAGCTCGTCGATCGGCAGTGGAACGTGCTCCAGCAGCCGATCGACGGCGTGGTCATCACCGAGGTACGCCACGTACCCCGCGACCATGGAGTCATCACCGAGATGTACCGGAGCGAGTGGGATCCGACTGGCCTTCCGGTGTTGCAGAGCTACCAGTCGCGGCTCTATCCGGGCGCCATCGGGGCGTGGAGCTGCCACCAACACAGCATCGATCGGTTGTTCGTGAACAGCGGCCACATCAAGGCAGTCCTCTTCGACGGGCGCGAGGGGAGTCCGACCGAGGGCGCGATCAACGAGGTGCATCTCGGCGATCGCCGGCCGGCCATGGTGATCCTGCCGACGGGCATCTGGCACGGTCTCCAGAACCTCGGGGCCGACGACGCGCTGGTGATCAACTTCCCGACGCTGCCGTATCAGTACGAAGATCCCGATCACTGGCGTCTGCCGATGGACACACCCCAGATCCCCTACGAGTGGAACGTGGCGCGAGGTTCGCGGACGCGAGCTGTCCGCGACGAGTGAGCCCCTCGCCTTACGCCACGGTGCTGATTCCCACCCACGATCGGCCCACCACCCTGCCTCTGGCGCTCCGGAGTGCTCGCTCGCAGTCCGTGGCCGACATCGAGATCGTGGTGGCGTGCGACGGGGCCACCGACGCCGTGCTCGAGATCGCCACGGCGGCCGCCGCAGAGGACGGGAGAATCCGAGTGCTCGACCTCCCGAAGGGCCACAATCGCGGTGGTGTCGCCAGGGCCGCAGCCCTCGATGTCGCCAGATCCGATCGGATCTTCCCGCTCCAGGACGATGACCTCTGGTTTCCCGATCACGTGGCGGCGCTCGGCCCTCTCCTCGACGATCATGACGTGGTCACCGGGGCCACTCTGGCCGTTCGACCGTCGGGCCGGTTGTCGGGATGGGTGAGTGCCTACGGGTCGCCGTCGTATCGCCAGGCCGCCCGCGAAACCGGACTGAAGCTCGTCTTCGAAGCCCACTACGCGTTCTCCCTCTCCAGCTACCGTCGCCTCGACGTCGGATGGGATCGCGTTGCCCACGATGGCAACATCCGACGGCTGCTCGATCGGCACCTGGCCGAGAGCTCGACCCGGTGGGCGAGCAGTGCGGAGTTCACGTCGCTCTCCTTCAACGCTCCGGTCCGCAGTGCGATCGACGGCGACGGGTGGGCCGCCACGCTCCACCGCTGGCTCGACCGGATCGAAGGGGGAACGGCGTGGGTCGAGTTGGGTCACGACGCCCTGTGGGGCGGGCCGCTCTGGTATGCAACCGATCGAGTCGGACCCCGGCCCGGTGAGGACGTCTGTTCGTATCTCGGCCGCCTCGGCCTGCGCGTGGGTCGCGAGGCTGTCGTCGGCGACGACCTCGCGGTCGACCTGACCTCCGAACAGCTCTCCCATCTCGACCAGTGCTTCGGCTTCCTCACGGGCCGTCCCCGCGATGTCCGTGCATGGCCCGAGGTTCTCCTCGACCTGGCCGAGCCCTTCGCCGGCCCCGAGCCG
Source organism: uncultured Acidimicrobiales bacterium (assembly GCA_963700995.1). Lineage (GTDB taxonomy): Bacteria > Actinomycetota > Acidimicrobiia > Acidimicrobiales > JAHEJN01 > JAHEJN01. The sequence continues at coordinate 25,603 of CAVOZP010000016.1, read as the reverse complement.
CGCGCATGGGCGATCGCCGTAGCTCTGTGCGACCAGCTCGGAACGGTCGAGGCGTGCGATCTCGTCGGCGAGGTGCTGGCCACCGTCGGCGAGGAGCGGCGGCTCGTCGCCCGCGCCCTCGTTGCCTCCGTCGAGCTCCGAGCCGGGAATGTCGCCTCCGTCCACCAACAGACCGAGGCGGCTCGAAACGAGTCGGCGCTGTACGGCGCGTATTTCGATCGGCTCGAGTCCAAGGCCCGAGACCAGTGATCGACGGAATCGTCAGCTCATTGCCAGGGCCACGACCTCGACGGGCACGCCGTTGAGCACGGCATTGCCCGAGAGCGGGTCGATCGCAGTGTGATCGGTGAGCGTGTTGGCGTTCACGCCGGCGTGGGCGGCAGCCACGGGCATCGCAGTGCCGGGAGCTCCGTGACCCCAGCCGTGGGGGAGCGACACAACCCCGCGTGCCACGCGATCGGTGATCTCCACGGCCGCAGTGAGGCGACCGACCCGAGACGTGACCACGGCATCGGCACCGTCGGCGAGGTCGCGAAGGGCCGCATCGTCGGGGTGGATCTGAAGCGTGCAGCGGGGCTTGCCTTTCACGAGCTGGCGAACGTTGTGCATCCATGAGTTGTTCGAGCGCAGGGTGCGACGACCGATCAGTCGCAACCCGTCGGACCCGGTCCACTCGGGATCGGTGAGGGTTGTCTCGAGGCGGCCGAGGTCGGTGACGATGGGCTCGACGAGCAATTCGATGGTTCCCGATGCAGTGCGCAGCGCGTTGGGCAGACGGGCCGCGAGCGGGCCCCAGTCGATTCCGTGCTCGGCTTGTCGAAGAGCGTCGATCGACACGCCGCCGGGCTCAGCGCCGAACCCGTCGCCGTAGGGTCCGACCCGCAGCCGGAGATCGATGAGCTTGTCGGGCACGGTTTCGCCCGAGAGCTGGGCGATGATCTCGGCCGGCTCATGGCCGGCAATCGGTGAGGTTGTTCGGGCGACCTCCTTGCCCACTTCCATCTCGAGCACGAAGTCGAGCGTCTCGTCGGCCGAGGCTCCCGATGCGGTGAGCACCGATGCCAGGCTCGCAACGATTTGTTCCTCGCTCGGTCCATCGGCCTCGAACAGCGTGTCGGAGAAGTTGGCCACATTTCGAACGGCCAGGCCGTAGAAGGCTGCGTCGTAGTGGCTGCGCTCGAGTGGTGACGGTGGTGGCAGGATCACGTCGGCGAAGCGGGTGGTCTCGTTGCGGTAGAGGTCGATCGACACCATGAAATCGAGCTCTGCGAGTGCCGCCTCGAGCCGCTCACTGTTGGGGGTCGAGCGGGCCGGGTTGCCGCCGACGGTCACCAGGACACGTGTGCGGTTGTCTCCGGGTGTGGTGATCTCGTCGGCCAGGGCGACTACGGGGAACTCGCTCTTCACCTCGGGGTACCCGGCGACCCGGCTGTGCCAGCGACCGGTCACCCAGCCTCGACCTCCGGGCGCCGTCGACTCGGGAGCCCCGTGGGCGGGGAGCGGGAACATGTTGCCGCCGGGCGAGTCGAGGTTTCCGGTGACGAGAGCCAGCACGTCGACCGCCCACGACGCAAGGGTTCCGAAGGGAACCGTGTGCGTTCCGATACGGCCGTAGACCGCCGCTGAGGGGGCGTGGGCGATGTCAGCCGCCAGACCCCGAATCGTCCCGGCGTCGACTCCGCAGAGTGGGCCCACCGCCTCGGGTGGGAACGGCGCCACCGCAGCCAACAGCTCGTCGATACCCGACACGTGACCATCGAGATGACCCAGATACGGCCCCGGGTCGGCCAGCACCACGTGCAGGAGCGCCAGGAGAAGATGGGCGTCGGTGCCGGGTCGGATCGCGAGGTGCTGGTCGGCCATGTCGGCGGTTTTGGTGCGCATCGGATCGATCACGACGAGCCGTCCGCCCCGGTCCTTCGAGCGCGGCGAGGCGCCCGGGGAAGTCGGGCGCAGTGGCCAGGCTCCCGTTCGATTCGACGGGGTTGGCGCCGAGCATGACCAAGAGGTCGGTGCGATCGATGTCGGGAACCGGAATGGTGTTGGGCGACCCGAAGAGGAACCCGCTCGACACGTGCTTGGGCATCTGGTCGACCGTGCTGGCGGTGTACAGACTGCGGGTACCGAGGGCGTGCATCAAGAGAGGGGCCGTGATGAGCGCCGCGTGGTTGTGCACACCCGGATTGCCGAGGTAGAGGGCGGCCGACGCCGACCCGTGGGTTGCGAGCAGGGGAACGAGACGCTCCTCGATGTAGGCGAACGCGTCGTCCCACTCGACCTCGTCCCATGCGTCGCCGTCGTCGGGGTCGCCGCGACGGATCTGCGGCTTGCGGAGGCGATCGGGGTCTTCGTGCAAACGGTGCAGCACCGAACCCTTCGGGCAGATGAAGCCCTTCGAGAACACGTCGTCCCGATCGCCGCGGATGCGCACAACGGCGTCGTCTCGAACCGTGAGCTCGAGGCCGCATGTCGCCTCGCACAGCGGGCACGTGCGGTAATGGGAGAGGTCGTCGGTCATCCCACGAAACTAGTTGGTCGTTGCCCAGTCGACGCTCTCGGGCAGGGGTACTGTGCGCAATGGCGAACATCGAACAGTCTGCGGTGTGGAACGAAGTGGTCGGGGATGCATGGGTCCGCCACGCCGACCGGTTCGACGCCACGCTGAGACCGTTCGGCGAGGCTGCGATCGAGCCGCTCGGCCTCCGAGCCGGCGAGTCCGCGATCGACATCGGGTGCGGCGCAGGGTCGACATCACTCGTGCTGGCTGCAGGGGTAGCGCCTGGCCAGGTGGTCGGCATCGATCTGTCGGCCCCGATGCTGGCCGAGGCCAGCCGCCGCGCCGAGGTCCGAGGAGTCGACAACGTCACCTTCGTCCGCGGCGACGCTCAGGTCGACACACCCGTGGCTGCACCCTTCGATGTCGCCTATTCGCGATTCGGCGTCATGTTCTTCGAGGATCCGGGCGCGGCATTCGCGAACATCGCGCGCTGGTTGGTTCCCGGTGGTCGCCTCGGTTTCATCTGCTTCAAACCGCCAACCGCCAACCCGTTCATCACCGGGCCCTTGATTGCCGCTGCGTCGGCGCTGGGTCTCGCTCCCCCCGATCCGGCCGCGCCGAGCCCGTTCGCACTGGCCGATGCCGACCGGACGCGTGCTCTGCTGACGGCGGCCGGATTCACCGACGTGAGCTTCGACGACGGGCCGACCGAAGCAGTGCTCACCCGAGACGAAGGCACCCCGGTGCTGGCCCGACGCCTGCTCGAACAGCATCCTGTCGCCGGGGTGGCCTTCGCCGTTGCCTCCGACGACGTCCGGGCCGAGGCGGTTGCGGCAACCGGAGCCGTGCTCGACGAGCATCGCGTCGGCAACGAAGTGCGCATGGGCGCCGGCACCTGGGTCGTACTCGCGCACCGACCCACCTGAATCCCGTCCTCCTCGGGCAAGAGTGAGTCTTTTCGGCGTACGGGTGCAACACTCATTGGCTGGACACTCGACGAGGAACCGATGACCGTTAACGCCAACTTCCGATTCGACGACGTCGCGGTGATCTCCCTCGCAGCCTGCGAAGCGTCCGAGGTCGTCACCTCCGCCGAAGTCGACGATCGCCTTGCCGACTACTACGACCGCACCGACACGAGTCCCGGACTGTTGCAGTCCCTTGCCGGCATCGACGAGCGGCGTCAATGGCCCGAGGGCTTCTCGTTCATGGATGCCGCCGCCGCCGCCGGCGAGCTGGCCATCGAACGCTCGGGCATCGACCGCGCTCGTATCGGGCTCATGGTCGACACCTCGGTGTGTCGGGAGCGACTCGAACCGTCGAGCTCGGTGACCGTGCACCATCTGTTGGGCTTGCCCAGCTCGTGCATGAACTTCGACATCGGCAACGCCTGCCTCGGGTTCCTCAATGGCATGCACCTCGCGGGAGCGATGCTCGAAGCCGGTCAGATCGACTACGCGCTCGTCGTCGACGGTGAGGGCACCCGCGAGATCTACGAGAACACCATCGCTCGCCTGCTTGACCCTTCTTCCACGGTCGACGATCTGTTCGAGAACTTCGCGTCGCTCACCCTGGGTTCGGGTTCGGCGGCCATGGTGCTCGGACGACACTCGCAGAACCCGGGCAGTCACCGAGTCGTTCGCGGCCTGTTCCGCGCCGCGACCGAGTACCACGAGCTCTGTGTCGGTTCGCTCGAGCAGATGCGCACCGACACCAGGGCCCTGCTCGATGCGGGAACCGACCTGGCCAAGGTGGCGTGGGACGCAGCCGACAAGGCCGACTGGCTCGACCTCGATCGATACATCCTCCACCAGGTCTCCAAGGTTCACACCGCCGCCATGATCGACACCTTGGGCCTCCCCGGCGATCGAGTGCCGAGGACCTTCCCCGAATTCGGCAACATCGGCCCCGCGGCGATCCCGTTCACGCTCGCGCAGACAGCCGACACGCTGACCGCCGGAGACCGTGTGCTGTGCATGGGCATCGGTTCGGGCCTCAACGCCGCGGTCGTCGAACTGCTCTGGTGAGGTCGGGCCTCGCAGCACCGGCACAACTGCCCCCGCCGGGCATCGTCGGACTCGACCCTGCATGGTCCCGCCTGGTCACCGCCCCCGATCATCGCCGTGTCGACTGCACGTGGCATCTTCTCGACAACGGGGTCGTCGGGGCGCGCCTCACGTTGTTGTGTGTGCATGGAAACCCGTCGTGGTCGTTCCTGTGGCGCAACCTCGTCGCCGGCGCGCCACGCGATGTGCGCGTCATCGCCGTTGATCAACTCGATATGGGCTTCTCCGAACGCACGGGATGTACGAGGCGTCTGGCCGATCGAGTTGCCGACCTCGTAGCGCTCACCGACGCCATTGGCCTCGACGGGCCCGTGGTCACCGTCGCCCACGATTGGGGCGGACCGATATCGCTGGGCTGGGCCCTCCACACCCACCGTCGTACGCCGGGGTCGCTGCGCGGGGTGGTGTTGACGAACACCGCGGTACATCAGCCCCCCGGATCCCCGGCGCCGTCGCTCATTCGTGCCACCCGCACTCGAGGGGTGCTGCGCACCGCCACGGTCAACACCACGACCTTTCTCCGCGGGGCAGTCGAGCTCTCGCGGCCACGGCTGAGCGCCGACGTCCGTGCCGGGTTCCTCGCCCCGTACGCAACCCGTGCCCGGCGCGAGGCCATTGCCGACTTCGTCGCGGACATCCCCCTCGACGACTCCCACCCGTCGAGCGGAACCCTCGATGCGATTGCCGCCGGACTCGACGAGCTGAGCCAGACGCCGGCCCTCCTGCTCTGGGGCCCCTCCGACCCGGTGTTCTCCGATCTGTACCTGCACGACCTCGAGACGAGGCTGCCGCATGCCCAGGTACACCGATTCGTCGGGGCCAGCCATTTCGTCAGCGAGCAGGCCGATGTGGTCGGCGCCGTGCTCGCCTGGATCGATCGTTCCGCCGAGGCGCCGCGTGCGAAGCCCGCGTCGACCGGGCGGGCGCCGCTGTGGGGCGAGCTCGACCGGCTTCGCGACAGTGGGGCCATCGCCGTGGCGGAGCTGGGCGGCGACGATGTTCGTGTCATCGACTTCAGGGACCTCCGAGGTCGGGTCATGGCGTTCGGAACCGGCATGCTCGACAGCGGCATTCGACGCGGCGACCGCGTGGCGCTCATGATCCCGCCCGGCATCGATCTGACGGTTGCGCTCTACGCGTGCTGGCGCATCGGCGCGGTCGCCGTCCTGGTCGACTCGGGGCTGGGCCCGGCCAACATGCGCCGTGCGCTGACATCGGCGAACCCCCGCCACCTGGTCGGGGTCACGCGTGCGTTGTCGGCCGCTCGCGTGTTGCGTTGGCCCGGCCGTCGCATTGCCGTCGACGAGAGCGCCTCGTGGTTGCGGTCGGCGCTGCGAGTCGAGTCGACGATGACCGAGCTCGAACACCGAGCGGTCGGGCGCCCCGAACCCGAAGCGCCCGACCCCCTTGACGACGCCGTGATCGTCTTCACCTCCGGCTCGACGGGTCCGTCGAAAGGAGTCGTCTACCGGCACGATCAGCTCCAGGCCCAACGGGACCAACTCCGCGACCTCTACTCGATCGGACCCGACGACCGGTTGGTGGCCGCGTTCGCGCCCTTTGCCCTGTTCGGCCCTGCGCTCGGCATCACCTCGGCCGTGCCCGACATGCACGTCGCCCGCCCCGGCACGCTGACCGCCGCCGCCCTCGGCGATGCCGTGGCCGACATCGACGCAACCCTCGTGTTCACGTCACCCGCCGCGCTCACCAACGTCGTCGGCACCGCCGAGGAGCTGCACGGTGCCGAGCTGGGGGGTGTCCGCCTGGTCATGTCGGCCGGGGCTCCCGTGAGTCCCGCCCTGCTCGGCCGAACGCTCGAGCTGTTCCCCAACGCCGACGTGCACACACCGTACGGGATGACCGAAGTCCTACCGGTGGCCGACATCTCCCTGCTCGAGCTCGGCACGGCCACTGGCGGCGCCGGCGTGTGCGTCGGACGGCCATGCCCCGGGGTGACCGTTGCGGTGTCCGAGCTCGACCACCTCGGGGCGGCCTCCGGAGCTCCCTCGACAGCAATCGGCGTGCAGGGTGAAATCGTCATCCGTGCCGAGCACACCAAGGACCGCTACGACCGGCTGTGGCTCACCGAGCACCGGTCCCGTCAGCCCGAAGGGTGGCATCGAAGCGGCGATGTCGGCCTGGTCGACCACGAGGGTCGGCTCTGGATCGGTGGTCGTCTCGAGCATGTGATCATGACTGATCGCGGCCCGGTCACACCGGTACCCGTCGAGCTGGCGGCCGAAGCGACAGAACCGGTCAGGCGAGCCGCTGCGGTTGGGATCGGACCAGTCGGAACGCAGGTGATCGCATTGGTCGTCGAGACCGATGACGCCCCTCGCCGAGGCCGCCTCGCTTCGCCCGAGCTCACCGACGCGGTCCGAGCGGGAGTCCGGCGCGAGCTCGATCTGTCGGTTGCGGCGGTCCTCGAGGTCGGAGCGCTCCCGGTCGATCGCCGACACAACTCCAAGATCGATCGCTCACGCGTCGCCCGATGGGCCGGCGGAGTGTCGGCCGGGAAGCGGTGGACGCGCCTGTGAGAGTCCTCGTGACCGGGGCCACCAGCGCGATCGGCGGAGCGCTCGTCCAGCGGCTGCTCACCCGCGGTGACGAGGTCACCACCCTCCAGCGTCGGCCCTGCTCGACTCCCGACACTCGCCGCGAAGTCCTGGGTGACATCACCGATGCTCGCCTCGTAGGAGAGGCAGTCGTCGGTCAGGACGCGGTCGTGCATCTGGCAGCCAAGGTTGCCGTCACCGGGCCGTGGACCGACTTCGTCCGGGTGAACGTCGACGGCACCCGCACCGTGGCCGAGGCCGCCCGCGCTGCAGGAGCCATCCGATTGGTCCACGTCTCGTCGCCGTCGGTGGCTCATGGGGGCCGGGCGCTCGTTGGCGCCGGGGCGGCTCCGGCCGATCCGAGTGCGACCCGCGGCAGCTATGCAACGAGCAAGGCGTTGGCAGAACGGGTGGCCCTCGGAGCCCACTCGTCGTCGTTCGCCGTGGTGGCCATCCGTCCGCATCTGGTCTGGGGTCCGGGCGACACACAACTCGTCGGCCGGCTGGTCGAACGGGCGGAAGCCGGACGGCTGGCCATGGTCGGTACCGGAGCCGCGCTGGTGGACAGCACGTACCTCGACAACGCGGCGGATGCGCTCGTCGCCGCCGTCGATCACGCACCGGCGCTGTCGGGGGAAGCACTGGTGGTGTCCAACGGCGAGCCTCGCCCGGTCGGCGAGCTGGTGAGTCGCATCGTCGCGGCTGCCGGCCACGACGGTCCCCGGCTAACCGTGCCGCGACCGGTTGCGTTCGTGGCAGGAGCAGTGATCGAACGCGTGTGGGACCGGCTGGGCCGGATCGACGACCCGCCGATGACCAGCTTTCTCGCCGAACAGCTCAGCACCGCCCACTGGTTCGACCAACGTCGCACCCGCGAGGCTCTCGACTGGGTGCCCGCGGTCTCCCTCGACGAGGGGTTGGCCCGGCTCGCCGACTGGTACCGGCAACGGCCTTCGAGCTGACGGGACGGCCGTCGACCAATCGGGGTGCCTTGACTCGCGGGGTCGGCCGACCGACCATACGGGTTCACCAAAGGGGTCCTGTTGGCATCGATCACGCTCGAGTCGGTCACGCGCCGCCAGGGCCGTGAGCAGATCCTGACCGACCTCGATCTGCACATCGCCGATGGCGAGAGCGTGGCCATTCTCGGGCGATCGGGTTCCGGCAAGTCGTCGGTGCTGCGAGCGATCGCCGGCCTCGACCCCATCATCACGGGTCGGGTTCTGTTCGACGATGTCGACGTGACCGAGCTACCGGTGGCCGAACGCGATGTCGCCATGGCGTTCCAGGACAACACGTTGTTCCCCCGGCTCAGTGTGCGTCGCAACGTTGCGTTCCCGCTGACGCTTCGCAAGCGTCCGGTGCGAGAGGTCACCGACCGGGTCGAGGCGGAGAGCCGGGCTCTCGATATCGAGCACATCCTCGAACGATTTCCCGGGCAGCTCTCCGAAGGCCATCAACAGCTCGCCCAGATCGCCCGCGTCCTCGTGCGAGTGCCTCGCGTGTTCCTGCTCGACGAACCTCTCGCTCGGCTCGATCCACCCACCCGGGTGCGCGTGCGCAACGAGATAAAGCTGCTGCAGTCCGGCTACGGCGTCACCATGCTCTGGGCCACCAACGACCCCACCGAGGCCATGGCCGTCGCCGACCGGGTCGCGGTGATCGAAGGGGGCAAAATCGTGCAGGTCGCCGAGCCCCTCACGCTCTGGCGGGAACCGATCGATCGGGCAATGGCAACCCTCACCGGAGTCATCTCGTTCGTCGAGGCGACCGTCGAGGATGCCAGCGAGGGGTTCTGGGTGACCGCGGAGGGCCTGCGGCTCCGCGCGTGGCCACCCGCGCTGGCCAGCCACGTCGGGCGGCGCGTGCAGATCGGCATCCGCCCCGACGCCGTGCGCCTCGACCCCAATGCCCCCACGCGAGCGACGCTCGGGCGATTCACCTTCCAGGGCGCCAAGGCCGGTCGGGAGATCCATGTGGGCCCTCACCGTGTGGCCAGTCACGTCGGCGCGGACGACGCCGAAGGCACGGCGGTGAGCGTGTCGTTCGACCACTGGCAGGTCTTCGACGACGACGGCGTGGCCATCTGTTCCATCGGCTGAATCCGAGCCATGCGTCGGTTTGGAGCCCACACGGCGTACCGTGGCCATCACAAACGCACTTCGGTGCAGTGCGAGAGGTCAATCGGACCTCTCGCGAATCAAAGAAAATGAGAAGCAATGGCAATCACCGGTACGGTCAAGTTCTTCAACTCAGAGAAGGGCTTCGGCTTCATCTCACGTGACGGAGCTGACGACGTCTTCGTTCACTACTCCAACATCCAGGGTGATGGTTACAAGTCGCTCGACGAGGGTCAGACAGTCGAATTCGACGTCGCCCCCGGTCGCAAGGGTGAAGAGGCGCAGAACGTTCGCGTCATCTGACACAACCCCTGTTCTGAACGAGACCGCCGGCTTCCGAGCCGGCGGTCTCGTCGTTTTCGGGAACCCTCGAGGCACCGGCGTCGTTCGGGGTACAGGTCGAGTCCGTCCTGATCATCGAGGGCACCATGCCAGCCAGTCCGTCCCGTGTCGCCGCCGCCCTCGTCGCTGTCGGCGCGGTGGCCATCGTCGGGTGGACTCTCCTGAGTTCCGACGACGCAGAGCCGGCCACGGCAATCACGTCACCGCGACCGGCCGATAGCGCCGCGGCCCTCCCTTCCGAGCCGCGCGAACCGTTTCTCATCGCCGCCGAGCTCCCCGACCTCGGTCCGGTACCTGAGGTCGTCGACATCAGCGGCTGGCTGAACACCACCGGGGAGAGCTTCGACGAGGTCCGCGGCGAGGTGACAATCGTGCAGTTCTGGACATTTGGCTGCTCGAACTGCAAGGCGACGCTGCCCTACCTGCAAGACCTGTACGCCACCCGCCACGACGCCGGCCTCGAGATCATCGGCATCCACGCCCACGAGTTCGACCGAGAACGGGTGCCGGAGAACGTGGCCGCTGCGGTGGCCGACCTCGGGGTCACCTGGCCGGTTGCCCTCGACACCGAGAGGACCAATTTCAGGGCCTGGCAGGGCTCGCGCCGCTTCTGGCCTCGCACCTATGTGATCGACTCGCAGAACCGTGTCCGCTTCGATCACATCGGCGAGGGCGCCTACGACGAGCTGGCGGCCACGGTCGACGCGCTGCTCGCCGAGGTGAGCTGACCGCCGTGGCGATCTTCCTCGAGGGAGTCGAGGCGATCCGGCAGCCGTGCACGTTGCCCATCTTGTTGTCGTCGCTGGTGTTCGTCCTCGCCGCAGGACGTCGCGCACCAATTGCCGCCGTTGCCTTCGTCGGCGGGGTTGCCCTCGTGGCGTGGCTTCGATTTGCCTCGATCTTGTCCATCGACCTGATTGGCGCGAGCGCCGTCGCCGGTGGCGTACTGGTGGCGGGTGCGGCAATCGCCGTGGGGCTCCGCTCGGCGGGTCGCTGTCGGCGACGTCCCCGTCGCCGCAGCGTCGGCCCTCGGGGCAGCAGTCGTGGCCGCGATCTGGCGCCCGTGTGTGGGTTCCGAGTTGGCGGCGGTGCTCGACGCCGCCCCCGGGGCCCCGACCCTGGCGCTTCTCCCGATAGCCGCGTATGTGGTGGGCGTCTGCCTGCTGACGCTTGCCGCAGGTGCGCTGATCGTGGCCTGGCCGCGCCTGTCGGACGCGCTCGAGTCGGTGCCCGTGACTCGTGGCGCGTCCCTCGGTGGTGTGCTGATCGGCGGGTCCATTGCGTTGGGTTGGTGGGGCGAACTAGTCGACGAGCTGTTGCGTCGGAGCTCGGTCTGACAAGAGTGTCGTTGCGGGCAACTACGGTGTCGGGTCATGGCTGTCATCGACTTCCTCGATGAGAACGAGGTGTCCCGACGTCTCTCCATGCCTGCGCTCATCGAGGCGATGGAGCACGCCCTCATCGACTTCTCGGCCGGCCGCGTCATCCAACCGGTGCGCCAGTTCGTCGAGGTCGGGGCCCACCGAGGCTTCTTGGGGCTCATGCCCGCCGTTGGCGACTCGATGGGGGTGAAGCTGGTCACGTTCTATCCCGAGAACGCCGCGCCCGGTTTGCACACGCACTACGCGCTCGTGATCGTGTTCGATCCGGTCACCGGCGAACCGCGGGCTGTGCTCGACGGCCGGCTCATCACCGAGATGCGCACGGCCGCAGTCTCCGCCGTCGCCACGAGGCTGCTCGCCGACCCCGCCGCGTCGACGCTCGCTGTCCTCGGCACCGGGGTTCAAGCCCGCGCCCACATCGATGCCATCCGGGCGGTTCGCCCGATCGACCAGATCAGGGTCTGGGGCCGAAACGAGGCCCATGCTCGTGCCTTCGCCGAAGGCGTCGGAGCCGAGGTCACCACGGCCGAGGCAGCAGTGCGCGGTGCATCGATCGTGGTGACGGCGACGGCGGCCGTCGAGCCCATACTCCGGGGCGAGTGGCTCGACGAGGGGGCTCACGTGAATGCAGTCGGTTGGAACGGCAACGACGCGCGCGAGCTCGACGACGTCGCCATGGCCGGACTCGTGTTCGTCGAGTCGCGTGCCGGTAGCGCCGACCAGGCCGGCAACGTCCGTGGGTCCGGAGCAACGATCACCGCGGAGATCGGCGAAGCGCTGGCCGCACCGAAGGCAGAGTGGCAGACGGTCACGACGGTGTTCGATTCGGTGGGGATGGCCGTCGAGGACGTCGCTGCCGCGCAACTGGTGCTCGATTCGCCGCCGCCGGCCACCTCGTGATCGACGACGCCCGCGGCGAAGCCGAAAGCCTCGACGACCCCGACCTCGATCCCGAGCGGCTCGCGGTTTGCGAGTACTGGCGCTGCGGTGAGCTGTTCGAACGCCGGACGGTCAACCAACGGTTCTGTCGCAAGGCGTGCCGCAGTCGCCAACACAAGTGGCAGCGAGCCCAGGACCGCCGAGTCGCACGCGCGTCGTAGCATCGGTGCCCATGAGCAACGACCCGATCAACCTCTGCCTCCAACGTTGGCACCGCCATCTTCGGAGTGAGCTCGACGGCGGCTTCGATGCACTGCTCCACGACGACTGCGTCTTCTTCTCGCCGATCGTGTTCACACCCCAGCGGGGCGCGGCGATCACGTCGCTCTATCTCCAGGCGGCGTTCGCCACGTTGGGCGGAGAACCGCCGAGCCACGAAGGAACACCCGAATCCGGAACGTTCCGGTACGTGAAGGAGATCGCGACCGGCCATCACGCAATGCTCGAGTTCGAGACGACCATCGGCGGAAAGTTCGCCAACGGTGTCGACATCATCACCTGCGACGACGACGCGAAGATCACCGAGTTCAAGGTGATGATCCGACCGCTCCAGGCCGTGAACGCCGTCCACGCCCAGATGAAGGCGATGCTCGAGTCGATGGCCGACGATCGCTCGTGACCGGAGTCGACCCTAAGTGAAGATGATGTGGCCGCCGTCGGCCATCTCGTAGAACTCCCCGACGGTGATGATGCTTTCGACCTGCTCGATGAAGTCATTCTTGTCGAGCCCGAACAGGTCGACCGACGCCTGACAGGCGTAGAGGCCGGCTCCCGTATCGGCTATCAGTTCGAGGAACTCGGGGATGGGCGGGATGTCGAGCGCGTCCATCTTGCGTTCCATGTAGTGGGTCATGACAGTCGACACTCCGGGGATGCCTCCGGCCCAAGTGGCGAAGTGCAGGCCGGGATTGCCAACTGTCGCCAGCTTGATGTGCTCGTGGCGCTTGGCGTGAATGGCGTCGAGACCGAAGAACGTGAAGAACAGGTTCGCCTCCATGCCCTCGGCGCGGGCCCCGTTGGCCATGATCAGCCCGGGGTAGATGCCTTCGAGCGAGCCTTGGGAGATGACGATGGAGACCTTGGAGTCACTGAGAGCCATGAGCTCTCCTTTCGTAGAGGGGGAGTGATCGGAGCGATCAGATGCAACCGCGGGGCTTCGGGATGCCGGCCAGGCGGGCGGCGGTCTTGGCCGGGCCGGTCGGGAACAGCTTGTACAGCTCTTTCACCGACACGCCTGAGGTCTTGCCGAGCATGCGGACCGTCGGGCCGGTGCCCTTGGCGAAGTACTCGTCACGCATGAAGCGGATCACCTGCCAGTGGCGGTCGGTGAGCTCGGGGATGTCGACCTCGGCGGCGAGGATCGGGGGCATGTCTTCGGTCCACTGATCGGGATCGACGAAGAACCCGTCATCAGTCACCTCGACGGCGACCTCGGCAATGGTAGTGGTTGGCATGATTGCTCCTTCGGGGGGTTTTCGATGGTGATTCAGTCGAGATGCTTACCGGCGGTCGGCATCGCCGCGCCGATACCGGGGATGTCGCGGCCGGGCAGCAGGCTGTGCCAGTAGAACCACTGGAACATCAGCTTGCCCAGATGATTGAGGCGCGACTCCTTGAGGAGGGGAAGCCCGACCGGCAGCGGGTAGTGGCCGTCGACGGGCTCCTGGTCGTAGTTGAAGTCGATGAGGAGGGCCTTGTCGAACCCGGTCTCGATGAAGCAGTTGGCATGGCCGTCGAAGCTCGCGTCGAGCTCGTCGCCGGCGAGGAAGCGAACGATGTTCTCGACCAGCACCTCACCTTCGAAGTGACTCACCGAGCCGGCCTTCGAGGCCGGCAGGTTGGCGGCATCGCCGATGACGAAGACCTCGGGCGCGGCCCGCGACTGGAGCGTGTGGGGGTCGGTCTCGACGAAGTCGAGGGCGTCGCCGAGCCCCGGTGAGCGACCGACGTACTCGGCCCCTGAATGGACTGGTACGACAACGGCCAGGTCGAACTCGACCTCGCGTTCGTCGAAGCCGATGATCTTTCCCGCCTCACCGTCGACCTCGCCGGTGTTGAAGTCCGTGATCACGTGGATGCCGCGCTCGTCGAGCATTCCCCCGAGCAGCTCGGACGCACGCGGTTTCGTGAAGGCGCCGTCGAGGGGAGTCACATACGTGAGCTCGACCTGGTCACGAATACCCCGCTCGTGGAAGTACCAGTCGGCGAGGAAGCAGAACTCGAGCGGGGCCACGGGACACTTGATCGGCATGTCGATCACGTTGACGACGACGCGGCCGCCCTCGAAGTCGTCGAGCGCCTTTTCCAGGCCGCTTGCTCCGTCGAGGTCGTAGAAGGTGAACACCTTCTCGTTCCAGCCTGGACCCGTCAGGCCCTCGGTCTCGTCGGGCACGAGCTTCGCCCCGGTCGCGATCACCAAAAGGTCGTACCCGAGCACGTCGCCGTTGGCCAGGGTCACCGCTCGTGACTCGATGTCGACCGACTCGACGCCGCTCTCGACGAAGTGCACGCCCCTCCGGAGCTGTCGTTTCCGAGGCCGGATGAGATCTTCGGACTGTGTGAGTCCGAAGGGGACGAACAACAGGCCGGGCTGATACACGTGGTCGTTGTTCTCGTCGACGACGGTGATGTCGACCTCGCCGTGGAATTTCTTGTGGAGGCGGTTGGCGGTGAGTGTTCCACCTGTGCCTCCACCAAGGATGAGGATTCGTTTGGTCACGGCCCCAGTATGGTCGGCATCGGCACCCACCGCGCAGGGTCAAAAGTCCTGCGCGTTGCGTTCGGTGTCGGCACACTGGAGCGTCATGAGTATCGACGTCAGCAGCGTGAGCTTCCACTATCCCGACGGCACGCCGGCCGTCGACGAGCTGTCGTTCCGGGCTCGGTCGGGGGCAGTCACCGCAATCGTGGGACCGAACGGAGTGGGCAAGACGACGCTCCTGGAGCTCATCGCCGGTGATCTCGAACCGGCGGAGGGCGTGATCAGCATCGACGGCCAGCTCGCGTACATGCGTCAGAATCCGGGCTTCGACGGCCTGGAGCGGCCCACGGTGAGCGACGCGTTGGCCCTCGGCCTGCCCCGCGAGCTGCGCGACCAGTACGAGGTGTTGCGAGATCTCTACGCCCGCGCCGCATCCGATGTCGACGCCGGCATGGCCATCGGCGATGCGCTCGATCGTTGGAGCGGGCTCGGCGGCTACGAGGTCGAGGCCGGCTTCGACCAGATCACCCGAGCGGTGCTGCGCCAGGGATACGACGAGGCTCGCGACCGTCCACTCACCCAGCTCTCGGGCGGCGAGCGCAAGCGGGTGATCCTGTCGTCGTTCCTCGTCTCGCCGGTGCCCGTACTCATCCTCGACGAGCCCGACAACTTCCTCGATCTCGACGGCAAGGCCTGGCTCGAACGCGAACTGCGGGCGACGAAGAAGACAGTGCTCATGGTTTCCCACGACCGCACCCTGCTCACCGCTGCCGTCGATCGCATCCTCGTCCTCGAGCACAACGCGTCGTGGATGCACGGCGGCACCTACGCGACGCTGCCCACGGCCCGACGCGACCGGGCCGAGAAGCTGGCCAAGGACCTCGATCGCTGGCACGAGGAGGAGCGGCGGCTGTTCCGCTACTACAAGCTCATGAAACAACGGGCGTCGATCAGCCCCGACATGGCCAAGCGGGCCGACGCGGCCGAGACCCGGTGGGAACGCTTCCGCGACGCAGGTCCGCCGACGGCGCCGCCCCCCGAGCGCGAGATCACCACCCGATTCGTGGGGTCCCGGTCGGGCAAGGTCGCCATGACCGTGACCGACCTCGAGGTTCCTGATCTGTTCCTGCCCTTCGACCTCACCGTGTGGAACGAGGAGCGGGTACTGCTGCTCGGCGAGAACGGCGTCGGCAAGTCGACGCTGCTCGGCATGTTGCGCGATGTCGGCGGCGCCACCGGGACCGAGCTCGACGACAGCCCGGTCCGCTTCGGGCCGACCGCGGGTGGGCTACTTCTCGCAGGACAACCGGGTGACCTTCGCCCAGGGCGTCGCCGACGACGTTCCACTGCTCGACATCGTCGCCGAGCGGTTCGGCAACGAGCACGACGCCCGCAAGGCACTCGGGCGCTACGGATTGGCCAACCATGTGCGACACACCCTGCGCGAGCTCTCGGGCGGCCAGAAAGCGCGGGTGCAGCTCATCTTGTTGGAGACCGAGCGGCCCAACGTGCTCCTGCTCGACGAGCCGACCGACAACCTCGACCTCGAGTCGATCCTGGCCATCGAAGTCGCCCTGAGCGAGCTCGAGGCCACTCTGGTCACCATCTCCCACGACCGTGAGTTCGCCAAGGTGTTCGACCGCTTCGTACTGTTCGATCGTGATGGTTTGGTAGCGGAGACGAGCGATCGCAAGGTCGCTCTCGACATCGCGTCGACCTCTGACTTCTCGCTTCTCGATCATCGAAAGCTCGAGCTGTTGACGAGGAGCTGAGCGGCGGACGGCGGTCGGGCCGACAGATCGGCGCCGGTAGCCTGCGAAACCTGTGACGGTCTCCCTTCCCACGCGCGCGGCGGCCGCCCTTCGCCCGTCCGCGTCACCCGGCCTGCTCGTAGGAGTCGCCGGGATCGCCGCGACCTTCACGGCGACGCCGTTCGTGATCGCCGAGGTGGTCGACGAGTATGCCGTCACGGCCGGGGCGGCCGCCCTGCTCTCCACCTCTCAGATGACCGGCTTCGCCGTCGGCAACCTGGCCGGCGGGCGGAAGTTCGTCCCGTCTCGCCGTCTGGCACGGTTGGCTCTGACCGCGTTCGTGGTCGCCAACGGACTCAGCGCCTTCTCACCGTGGTTCAGCGCGCTGGTGGGCCTTCGACTCGCGGCTGGAGCTGCGATGGGACTCATCACGTGGGTGGCGTGGAGCGATTCTGCGTCGGACCTCTCGCGACGGGGTGAGATCGCCGCCATCGGGCCGCTCGCGGCCGTCGTTGCGTCGCCGGTGATCGCCATTGCCGTGGCGGTCGACGGCCTGCGAGGGATGTACGGAGTTCTGGCGATCGTCGTGGCTCTGGCGCTGTTCGCTCCGCTCGAGGTCGACGCGACGCTCCCCACCCAGCGGCATCCGATCGCTGCACGCGGGGTGAAGACGATCCTCACTGCCATGTTCCTCTTCACTGCCGGTGGCTCATCGGTTTTCGTATTCGCCAAGGTTCTCGCCACCGACAACGCGGGGATGAGTCCCGTCTGGCTCGCCATTGCCAT
The DNA here is from genome assembly GCA_963700995.1 of uncultured Acidimicrobiales bacterium. GTDB lineage: Bacteria > Actinomycetota > Acidimicrobiia > Acidimicrobiales > JAHEJN01 > JAHEJN01. The sequence continues at coordinate 8,464 of CAVOZP010000016.1, read as the reverse complement.
CAGCGCCAACGCACTGGTGGGTATCCCGGGCGCTCGCTTCGCCGGTCGCCGGCGGGTGCCGGGGGCCTGGATGGCCCTCACCGGTCTGTGCGCACTCGCACTCACCCTCTCGACCTATTCGTGGTTGTCCTTCGTCGCCATGACGGTCTGGGGCCTGGCCTTCTGGGTTGCCATTCCCGAGGTCTACTTCCTGCTCTCGGATCGATCGGCGCACCCGTCGGATCGCGTCGGTGATGCCCAAGCCGTGATGTCGATCGGCCGCATCGCCGGTCCGTCGTTGGGTGGTGTACTGGTCGGTGCTGGATCGTTCACCGCGCTCGGCTGGTTCGGCGTCGCCTCGATGGCGCTGGCCGGATTCATGGTCCAGTACGCGGCCTCGGCTCACCGACGCGCTCCGATTGCGGTCACGGTTCGCGCTCGGCGCTCGGTCTAGGTCGCTTCGTGCGAAAACTCTGGACCCATGCCGAGATCGCGGCGCCGGCCGAAGTGGTGTGGCAGTTGTTGACCGACACCGACCGGTGGCCGCAGTGGGGGCCGTCGATCCGTCGAGCTCAGGTGAACGGTGGTTCGTTGAAGCGCGGCGCCACCGGTACCGTGACCATCGTGATCGGCGTCGATGTTCCTTTCGAGATCACCGATCTCGTTGCCGGTGAACGCTGGAGCTGGAAGGTCGCCGGGATCGGGGCGACCGATCACGTCGTGGAGAAGATCGATTCGCAGCGCTGTCGCGTCGGCTTCGGTGTGCCACTGGTTGCCGCGCCGTACCTGGCCGTGTGCCGGTTGGCGCTCCACCGCATCGACCGCCTGGCCACCGCCGGTTCCGACCGTCCGCCGTCGAGGTCATCATGAAGGTCGCGGTGATCGGCGCCACCGGCTATGTCGGAGGACGGCTGGTACCCCAGCTGTTGGCCGCCGGTCACGATGTCCGATGCCTGGCGCGGAGTCCCCAACGACTCGACCTGGTCGCCTGGCGACGCGACGTCGACGTGCGGACCGCCGATGTTCTCGACCGTGGCTCGCTCGACGATGCCCTGGCCGGCGTCGAGGTCGTGTACTACCTGGTCCACGCCATGGGTCACTCGGGCAATTTCGAGGAAACCGACCGCGTGGGCGCCGAGAACACCCGCCGAGCGGCTGAAGCCGCGGGCGTGTCCCGGATCGTGTATCTGGGCGGTCTCGGCGATGACGACGAGGACGAGCTCTCGGTACACCTCGAGAGTCGTCACGAGGTGGGTCGGGTGCTCGCGGCAGGCACCGTCGCAGTGACCGAGCTGCGAGCCGCCGTGATCATCGGATCGGGGAGCGCGTCGTTCGAGATGCTGCGGAATCTGGTGGAGGTTCTGCCCGCAATGGTGTGTCCCCGATGGGTCACCCGTACCCGTTGCCAGCCCATCGCAATCAGCGACGTCCTGTACTACCTGGTGGCGGTCATCGAGCGCAGCGCCGCCGGCAACGAGATCCTCGAGATCGGTGGGCCCGACATCCTCACCTACCGCGACATGATGGATCGCTACGCCGCGATTGCCGGTCTGAAGCGCCGCTTGATTCTTCCGGTTCCCCTGCTCACGCCGCGCCTGTCGTCCCACTGGGTCAAAGTGGTCACGCCCCTCCCGTACGGCCTGGCCCGACCGCTGGTCGACAGTCTCATCAACGACGTGGTCGTGAGTCCCGACCGCGACATCCGGCGGGTGATCGATCACGAACCCCACGATCTCGACGAAGCGCTGCGACGAGCGCTGAACCGGGTCAAGGACGTCAACGTCGTCACCACCTGGATGGACAGTGCGCGCTACGCGACGCCGGCCTCGCCCATGCCGCAGGACCCCGACTGGGCGGGCGGAACCGTCTACCTCGACACGCAGACCGTCGCATCGACCGCCTCACCCGAACGACTCTTCGCCGTCGTATCCGGCGTCGGCGGGCGTCGGGGGTGGTACGTGGCCGGTCTTCTGTGGACGCTGCGCGGGGCCCTCGACAAGCTCGTCGGTGGAGTCGGCATGCGGCGTGGACGTCGCCACCCCGACGATCTCCGTGTCGGTGATGCGCTCGACTTCTTCCGCGTCGAGGAGTACGACCCTCCCGAGCTTCTCCGGCTCCGTGCGGAGATGAAGGTGCCCGGCGATGCCTGGCTCGAGTGGCGGGTCACGCCCGCGTCGCCGACCGGCAGCGAACTGCATCAGCTCGCACGTTTCCATCCCCGCGGTATCAGCGGACGCACGCGTACTGGTGGATCCTCCTACCCTTCCACAAGGTGATCTGGAAATCGCTGGCCGACCGCCTCGTCGCCGCCGCCGAGGCGGCGATCGCCGAAGCCGAACTGCGTTCATGACCACAGGCCTGGTGATCCTGCTCGCCGTGCACCTAGCGGCCACCGCGGCGATGACCGGACTGATCTGGTTCGTGCAGGTGGTCCACTACCCGCTGTTCGATCTGGTCGGCCGAGCACAGTTCGTCGGCTACGAGGCCGCGCACCGCGGCTCACGGCGTGGGTCGTCGGCCCGTTCATGGCGGTCGAGGGAGTCAGCGCCCTCCTGATACTCGCGATGCCGGGTGAGGACCTCGGGCGCCTTCTTCCACTGGTCGCGCTCGGTGTGCTCGGCGTGGTGCACGCGAGCACGGTGTTGCTCCAGGTTCCGATGCATCGAGCGCTCTCGCTGGCCTATCGACCGTGCCCGCACCCGTCGACTGGTGGCCACGAACTGGATCCGCACCGCCGGATGGTCGGTTCGCTCCGTGTTGGCGGCCGCGATGTTGGTCGTGGCCAACAACCCGTGAGCGTCGATCGGCCCACCGTGTGGGTGCTCGGTGATCAGCTGAACCGCGGCATCGCATCGCTCGAGCACCGCAGTCCCGACGACTGCCGCGTGCTGTTCGTCGAAAGCGACGCCAAGAAGACAGGCAAGCGGTGGCACGTGCAGCGGCTTCACCTGGTGGTGTCGGCCATGGCCCACTTCGCCGCCGAGCTGGAGGCCGAGGGCTTCGAGGTCGACTACCGCCACGCGTTGACGTTGAGCGAAGGCCTTCGCGCTCATTGCCGCGAGCTCGGCGTCGATGAGGTACTCGCCATGGAACCCATGAGCTTCGATGGCCGACAGTTGCTGGAGAAACTCGGGGTGGAGACGGTTGCCAACAACCAGTTCACCTGCGGCTACGACGAGTTCGCGGGCTGGGCCAGCGATCGCACGAGCCTCAAGATGGAGGACTTCTATCGCTGGCAACGTCGGCGGCTCGACGTGCTGATGACCGACGAAGGGCCGGTCGGTGGGACGTGGAACTTCGACCGTCAGAATCGGGAGCCTCCACCGACCGATGGACGTTCGTGGCCGGCGATCGAGCGTTTCGCGCTCGATGCGGTCGACCAGACGGTCCTCGACCGGCTACCCGAGTGCTGGGGTGCTCCACCCGATGGCACCTGGCCCGTCACGCGGGCCCAGGCGCGGGTGCGCCTCGCCGAGTTCGTGGACTCTGCGCTGGGTCCCTTCGGGCCCCACGAGGACGCCATGCTGGCCGCCGAGTGGAAGCTTGCGCACTCGGCACTGAGCTCGTCGCTCAACCTCGGGTTGCTGCACCCCTTCGAGGTGGTCGAGGCGGCCGTGGACGCCCACCGGCGCGGTGATGCGCCCATCAACAGCGTCGAGGGCTTCGTCCGTCAGGTGATCGGCTGGCGGGAGTACGTGTGGGGTCTCTACTGGCTGTGGATGCCCGAGTACCGCGACCACAATGCGCTCGACGCCCATCGGCCGGTGCCCCCGGCGTTCACCGACGGGGGCTCGACCGACATGCACTGCGTCTCGACCGTGGTGGGACACATCCACGATCACGGTTACGCCCACCACATCGAACGACTCATGGTCCTCGGCAACCTCGCCCTGACCGCCGGCGTCGATCCACAAGCCATGACCGACTGGATGTGGGCGAGCTTCGTCGACGGTGCCGAGTGGGTCATGGTCCCGAATGTCATCGGAATGGCGCTTCACGCCGACGGTGGGATGATGGCGACCAAGCCGTATGCCGCCGGTGGGGCGTACATCAATCGGATGAGCGACTTCTGCGGCGACTGTCGCTACGACCCCAAGAAGCGCACCGGCGGCGACGCCTGTCCCCTCACCACGCTGTACTGGGACTTCCTGGCCCGCAACGAGGACGCGATCGGCTCCAACCACCGAATGGCGCGCCAGATGGCGAGCATGCGGCGCCTCGCCGACCTCCCTGAGGTTCGCCGCCGAGCGGCCGAGGTGCTGGCCGCGCTCGACGAGGGAACTCTATGACCGGTCGCGTCGCACCGCAGACGCCGTGAGCGAGTCGCCGGTCCGCTATCTCGCCTACGGCTCGAACCTCTCCCATGCCCGGCTGCGCACGTACATCGATGGTGCCGACGCGGCGTCGGCGTTCGGTCACCACGAACCGTGCGAGGACAGCTCGGCGACACCGGCCATCGCTTCGCACTGGATTCACGGGCGCCTCGTCTTCGCCGGACACTCGATGCGATGGGGCGGCGGATCAGCGACGGTCGACCTCTCCGCGACGAGCGAACGCTTCTTCGCGGTCGAGTACGAACTCAGCCGGACCCAGTTCGCACACCTGATTCGACACGAGTCTCCGGCCAACACCGTCGGTCTCGACTGGCCTGCACTCCTCGAGCAGGGCCTGTGCACCGTTGGCGAGGGAGGCCACGGAACGGTGGCCCGCCCGCGTGGCCTCCAAGGATTCCTCGTCACAACAACGCCGCCGCCTCGACGGACCGAACCGCCCGCAACGTATCTGGCCACGATGCGGTCGGGACTCCTCGAATGGATGTCCGAGCCCGAGGTCGACGCGTACCTCGGCCGCATCGTCGACAGGCCCGAACACGAGCCGCGGCCCGCGATCGGTTCGCCCCCAGGCCGAGAAGGAACCATGCTGGGTCGATGACCAGCAAGCGAGTTCTCATCACCGGTGCCGGTACCGGGTTCGGCAAGGGCACTGCCATCGAGCTGGCGGGACGAGGACATCACGTCATCGCGACCACTGCCACCGACGATCAGGCCGCGTCCCTGCGCACCGAGGCGCCGCAGCTCACCGTCGAGAAGGTCGACATCACCGACACCACCGACTTGGCCAGGGCCTCCGCATGGGAGGTCGACGTCCTGGTGAACAACGCCGGCGCCGGCTGCCTCGGTCCACTGGCCGATGTCCCGCTGGAAGAGATTCGGCGCGTGTTCGAGGTGAACGTCTTCGGCACCTTGGCCATCACCAAAGCCTTCGTCGGCCAGATGATCGAGCGGGGGAGTGGTCGCATCCTGATCGTCTCGTCGATAGCGGGCATCATCCCGGCCGGTCCGATCTCGGGCCCCTACGCCATGACGAAGTACGCCCTCGAAGCCATGGGAGGTGCCTGGCGGGCCGAGCTCGAGCCGCTCGGCGTCGAGGTCGGCGTCATAAACCCGGGGCCTTACGGCACCGGGTTCAACGATGCGATGGCCGACCGAGCGGTCGACCGATTGAGCGACGACGCGCCAGAGGCGATCTCGGCCCAGGTGAACTTCCTGCACGATCTGATCACCATCGACCAGATGGATCCCTCCGAGGTCGTGCAGGTGATGGCCGATCTGGTCGAGGCCGACACGGTGCCGCGGCAGACCGTCGTGCCTGCCGACCTGCTGGAGCGCTTCGGCCTCTGACAGAGCGCTGCGGCTCAGCCGGCGTCCAGATCGACATCGGATCTCATCAGCTCGTGGCCGATGCCGGGTTCACCAGATCGACGAGCGCTTCGAACTGCTCGATGTCGAGCTCTCCTTCGGTCCGGGCGACGACATTGCCGTCGGCATCGACGGCGACCCAGAACGGAAAGGCGCTGAGGCCGAAGCCCCCGCGAGCGGGCTTTCGACATCGTCGATCAGGACCGTGTTCGGCCAACCCTCCCGCTCGAACCAGGCCGATGGTGGGTAGTTGTCGCGGGTCGGATCGACCGAGGTCGACACCGCCATGACCTCGACGCCGTCGGGCAGGTCGTTCTCGCCCAGCCAGGCCGTCACTCGGGGAAGCTCGGCCTGGCAATGCGAGCACCAGTGCGTGAAGAAGCCGTACAGCCGGGCGGTCCCGTCGCCCCCCACCTCGACGCGGTCGCCGTCCATCGTCTGGGCAACGATCCGCGGTGCCTCGGTTCCGACTGCGTTGCCGGCACCGTCGAAGAGGGGCAGCGGAGGACCGAGGATCTCGGCGAAGGCCGTCTCACTGCTGGTGCCGGAGCCGCCCGAGCCGTCGTCGCCACCGACGGTGAGCGCGATCGTGACCACGAACGCCACGGCGAGAATTCCCACGACCCACGTGATGGGCGACATCCACCACGGTCGACGTTCTTCGGCCCCCGGGCGCTTGGGGGCCGCGGTACGGAGGTTGGGCTTGTTGCTCATGGTGACTCCCGTCGGGTGTTCAGCAGGTCGATAGTGGCCAGGGCGATGATCAGGGCAAAACTCGCGCCCGCCATCTGCGGAATGGTCATCCAACCGAGCCCCTCCACCCAGGTTGCGGTGCACGGATTGTCGAAGGCGCAGAACGAGCTCTGGTCGGGGAACGCCTGGAGCTGGATGTGGTATATCGAGATGGCCAACCCGGCCGCGGCGAGTGGCAGCGCATAGACGAAAATGGTTCGATCCTTGCGGAACGCGGCGATGGAGAGGATAACCGCCAACGGGTACATGGCGATCCGTTGGAACCAGCACAGCTCGCACGGGACGAAGTCGGCGATCTCGGAGAAGTAGAGGCTGCCGGCGGTGGCCCCGACTGCGATCGCGGCCGCGAACGGCAGCGCCGAGTTCGCCAACGCCGAGCGCGAGTCGGATCGAAGCACAGCGACGGCCACCGCGGCGAGTGATGCGAGCAGCACGACGCTGAAGAACGTGGCGACGGTCTCACTCGACATGGCCATGATTGTACGGACCAAACGCGGACTCCGGCGGCGGCCACCGAGCCCTTCGGCCGCACCGGCCCGGACTATGGTCGCCGCGATGCAGACGAGCGCCGGCCTCCCCGCCCGGGCCGAGGTCGTCATCGTGGGTGCCGGTCTGGCCGGCCTCAGCGCGGCTCGCGTTCTCCGGAACGCAGGCCGTGACGTGGTGATCCTCGAGGCCTCCGACGGCGTGGGCGGGCGTGTCCGGACCGACGTCGTCGACGGCTTCCGCCTCGACCGCGGCTTTCAGGTGCTGCTCACGGCGTACCCCGAGGTGCAGCGTCAACTCGACGTCGACGCCCTCGATCTCCGCGCATTCGATCCTGGCGCGTCGGTACGCATCGGCGACCGCTTCCACACCGTCGTCGATCCGTTCCGTCGACCTCGATTCGCGGTGAACACGGCCCTCGCACCCATCGGCGGCATCCGCGACAAGCTCCGCCTGGCACTCCTGCGCCGCCGAGTCCTGGCCCGGTCCTCGCCCGACCTCCTTCGCCAGCCCGACCTCTCGTCGGTCGACGCGCTCCGCGATGCCGGGTTCAGTGAGGAGATCATCGACCGGTTCTTTCGACCGCTGTTCGGCGGGATCCAGCTCGATCCGACCCTTCACACCAGCCGGCGGATGTTCGACGTCATCTTTCGGTCCCTGGCCCAGGGTCAGTCCGTGGTGCCCGCGGCCGGCATGCAGGCGATTCCCGATCAAATGGCCGAGCATCTCGCACCGGGAACGGTTCGGTTGGGTAGTCACGTCGCATCGGTGTCCGGGCACGGAGTCGCCGTCGCCGGTGGCCCGAGGATCGAGGCCGATCGCGTGATCGTCGCCACCGAGGGACCGGTCGCCGCCCAGCTGCTCGGGACGGCGCCGATGGAGTCGCGCTCGGTCACCGGCGTGTGGTTCGCCGCCGACCGTGCCCCGGTAGAGCACCGGTTGGTGATGCTCGACGGGAACGGCGAGGGCCCTGCCCTCAACGTGGCGGTGATGTCGAACGTAGCCAGCGAGTACGCAACTCAGGGGAAGATGCTGCTCGTCGCCGCCTGCCCGGGCGTGGCCGATGGCGCAATCGAGCCACGGGTGCGGTCCCAGCTCCGAGGATGGTGGGGTGGCCAGGTCGACAGCTGGCGCCACCTTCGCACCGATGTGATCCAGCACGGACAGCCCGATCAACGACCCCCGTTCTCGCCCAAGCGCTCGGTGAAGGTGGCCGAGAGGTTGTTTGTGTGCGGCGATCATCGAGATACCGGATCGAGCCAAGGAGCCATGTTTTCGGGCCGCCGCTGCGGCGAGGCCGTGGCGGCCAGCTTCGGCTGAGGTCGTGCGGCCGGTCGGCTCGCGGCTAGGTTCGGCACCGCCGGTCGGTCGATGGGGGAGACGCATGCAGAACTTCACGGGCAAGACGGCGTTCATCACCGGCGGGGCGAGCGGTATCGGCTTCGGGATGGCACAGGCCCTTCGCGGCGAGGGGATGAACGTGGTCATCGCCGATATCAGTGCCGCGAACTTGGCCGATGCGCGAGACCGGATCGGCAACGACGACG
>CAVOZP010000015.1:0-92391 GCA_963700995.1 uncultured Acidimicrobiales bacterium | reverse complement strand
CGTCGCCGACGGCGAGCGGGTGTGGATCCCGATCATCGGGGAGGCCGAACCCCCCGTCGTGGTCGGTTCGAGGTCACCGCGTAGCGGGTCGGGCGGGGTGGGTGAAGGCGCGGCGGTTCTGGTCGACGTGAACACCGCCACGGTCGACGAGCTCGAAGTGCTTCCCGGTGTCGGCCCCACGACCGCAGCGTCGATCGTCGATCATCGCGAGCGCAACGGCCCCTTCGCGTCGCTCGACGAGCTGCTGAACGTCTCCGGTATCGGTCCGGCCAAGCTCGAGTCCCTCCGACCGGCGGCCACCACGTGAGCGGCCTGCGGGCTGCCCGCGGCAGCGCCGTCTCGGATCGAGCCGCAGTCGGCATGGCCGTTTCGGCGTGGATCGGCGCCGCAGCCGCGGTTGCCGTGGCTCCCCTGGTGGCGTGGGCCGGGATCGTCGGCGCACTGTGGTCGCGCCGCTCGATGGTTCTCCTCGCTGCGGTTCTCGTCCTCGCCGGATCGCGGGCCCACGGTCGGGCCGCCTCGACCAATCCCTCCGTGACGCCGGGCGCCTTCGACGAGGCGGTCGAGGTCGTGAGCGACCCGCTGGCGATCGCACGCGGCACCCGCCTCGACGTGGCGATCGATGGTGTCCGCTACGAGGCGATCGGCTTCGGTCCGGCGGGAGCGCGCCTGCGCGATCGCCTGGTGGGTGAACGTGTGGTACTGCGGGGAGCCGTGCGACCGGTTCGGGCCGACACGTGGGCGGGTCGGCGAGGCGTCGGGGGAGCCATCTCGGTCGACGAGGTCGTCACCCACAGCCCGGCCTCGGGGCACAAACGCCTGGCCAACGAGTTCCGCCTGTTGCTCGAGCGCGGATCGGTCTCGATGGCCACCGACGACCAGGCCCTCTTCCTCGGCATGGTCTACGGCGACGATCGCAACCTCTCGGTACTCGTCGACGACGACTTCAAGGCCGCCGGACTGACCCACCTCGTTGCGGTCAGCGGACAAAACGTCGCGTTCGTGCTGGTCGTCGTTGCACCACTGCTGCGTCGGCTCGGCCCCTGGCCGAGATGGTCGGCCGTTCTCGGCATCCTGATCCTCTTCGGGACGATCACCCGCTTCGAGCCGAGCGTGATGCGTTCGATCGCCATGGCGGTGGTCGCCGCCACCGCCACAGCCCTCGGACGCGAGGCCACGGCAACCCGAACGCTCTCGATGGCCGTGGCCGGGCTCGTCGTGTTCGATCCGTCGCTCGTTCATCAGCTCGGATTCCGGTTGTCGGTGGCGGCCACAGCCGGCATCCTCTGGATCGCGCCCGCCATTGCCCGCCTGCTGCCCGGACCCCGGGTGTTCCGCGAGGCTCTCGGGGTCACGGCCGGAGCGCAGCTTGCCGTGTCGCCCATGCTGGTGCTCACCTTCGGTGCGGTCCCGGTCGCTTCGCTGCCGGCCAACCTTCTCGCCGGCCCGGCATCGGCTCCGGTGATGATCTGGGGTCTCACCGGAGGCGTCGCCGCCGGTCTCGCTCCGCCGGCGCTCGCCGCGGCGCTGCACTGGCCCACCGCACAACTGACGGGCTGGTTGCGCCTCGTCGCCCGGCTCTCCGCCCAGGCCCCGCTCGGTCAGATCGGGAGAGTCGAGCTGATCGGTGGGGTCGCGGTCGTGACGCTGTGTCTCGTCGCCGGCGCCCGTCGGGCGGCCGGCTGGTTCACCGTCGCGATCCTCGCGCTTCCGTCACTTGTGTTCGCCGTCGCGCCGACCGGGCGCTTCGACCTGGGTGGCGGTCTGGTGCTGTGGCGAGGCGATTCCGTCGTGGTCGAGGTGGGCCCCGAGGCAACGCCGGCCGCTGCACTGTCGGCCCTCCGCCACGCCGGGGTCGGAACGATCGACGTCGTGGTGCTGACCACCGGTGCCGGACGCGAGGAGGCCACCGCCGATGCGGTCACCGCGTGGCATCGCGTCGGAGCAACGTGGAGACCCGAACAGGTCGGTCACGGAGCCCAGATCGTTGTCGGAGCATGGATGATCTCGCGCACGGGCGCCGACGACGAGGCTCGGCTCGCAGTCACGGCCCGTCGGCCTCCCCCCTGACACCGGTGGCCGCTACCGTCGTCGTCGATGCTGCTGGCTCTCGGATCGCACGAGTACGACGTGACCCATCGTGCGCTCGTGATGGGCATTCTCAACCGCACACCCGATTCGTTCTTCGACGGCGGCCAGTACTTCGGGTTCGACGACTTCCTGCGCAAGGCCGAGCAGCTGGTCAGCGAAGGCGCCGATTTCCTCGATGTCGGCGGCGTCAAGGCCGCACCGGGTCCCGAGGTCACCCTGACCGAGGAGCTCGAACGGGTGGTTCCGGCGGTCGCGGCGTTGCGGACCCGCTTCGACATCCCCATCTCGGTCGACACCTTCCGAGCCGAGGTGTTCGACGAGTGCTGTATCGCCGGCGCCGATGTGGGCAATGACATCGCCGGGTTCGCCGATCCCGCGTATCTCGACGTGGCGGTGCGTCATGGTGCGTCGGTGGTGGCCTGCCACGTCCGCCTCGCGCCGCGAGTTCCCGACCCCGAGCCCTGCTATCCGCACGGCGTGGTGTCCGCCGTGGTCGAGTTCTTACGCGAGCGAGCCGCCCGTGCCGAGGCAGCGGGAATTCCACGAGAACGCATCATGGTCGACGCCGGCCTCGACCTCGGCAAGACCGCATCGATGTCGGCCGAGCTGCTTCGCCGATCCGATGCTCTGGTCGCGCTCGGCCATCCAGTCTTCCTCTCGGCCTCGAACAAGCTGTTTCTCGGCTCGCTCACGGGTACCGAGGTGACCGATCGCCGGGTCGCGTCCGCCGCGGCCCACGCGCTGGGTATCGGCCTCGGCTGCCGGATCCTCCGCGCCCACGATGTCCGCGGCAGTCGGCGCATCGCCGACACCATGGCGGCCATTCTCGAGGCCCGCTGATGGCGTCATCTGTGCATCTGGTCCGAGGTGACGACCCGGTGCTCGTCTCGCGGGCGCTCCAGACCGTGGTCGACGATCTCGTCGGCGATGCCGATCGGTCGCTCGTCGTCGAGGAGCTTCACGAATCGAACTACGCCAATGATTCGGGCTTCACGACTTCGCCGCTGATCGACGCTGCCGGTACCCCGCCGTTCCTCACCGAGTTCCGGGTGGTGGTCGCGCGCGAGCTGGCGGTGTTCACCAAGGCCGATCAGGTTGCCGGTCTGGTGGCCTATCTCGCCGATCCGCTGCCGAGCACCCATCTGGTGCTGGTCTGGGAACGCGGTCCGTCGGCGTTGCGGCTCGGCGCCGTACCGAAGTCGCTCGTCGAGGCGGTGAAGGCGGCAGGAGGCGTCGAGGTGAAGACCTCCGTCGGTTCCGGACGCGCCGCCTCGGACTGGCTCAACGAGCAGCTCTCGGGCGCCGACGTGGTGCTCGGCGGCGATGCCCGCCGTCTCGTGGCCGCCGAGCTGGGCGAAGAACGATCGCGGGTGGGAGCGCTGCTCGACACACTGGTTTCGGCCTTCGGTGTCGGTGCCGACCTGACCGCCGACGACGTCGCGCCGTTCATCGGTGGGTCGGGCGGGGTTCCGCCATGGGATCTGACCGACGCCATCGCCGCGGGCGAGGTTGCGAAGTCGGTGATGCTCGTGCGCCGAATGACCGCCAGTGGTGAGCGCCATCCGCTGCAGATCACGGCGTCGCTCAACAGCCACTACGAGCGGCTGTTACGCCTCGACGGTGCCCGTGTCGCCGATGAGAAGGCCGCCGCCGCGCACCTCGGCATGAAGGGCAGCACCTTCCCGGCCAAGAAGGCGCTCGAACAGGGACGACGGATGGGCGGTGCTCGCGTGGCTCGGGCGGTCGAGTTGCTGGCGGTCGCCGATCTCGATCTGCGGGGCGCGACCGCTCAGCCCGCAGAAGGGGTGTTGGAGATCCTGGTGGCCCGGTTGGCGCACCTGTCACGACGCTGAACCGACCGGCGGGGCCCACGAGGACGGGCCGCGGCGAGTCGACGGGTCAGCCGTTGGTGATGAGCGCCAGCCGCTTGACCAGTCGCGACTTCTTGCGGGCGCCGGTGTTCTTGTGCAGTACACCCTTGGCCACGGCGCTGTCGATGCGCCTGATCGCGGCCTTGGTGACGGCTTCGAGGTCGGGATCGCCCGCTTCGGCAGCCTCGACCGCTCGGCGGTTGCGCGTGTGCAGTTCGGAGCGAACGGCCTTGTTGCGCACGCGGCGAGACTCGTTCTGACGGTTGCGCTTGATCTGGCTCTTGATGTTTGCCACGTGACTTCTTCCTCGTTCGGCACCGGCGTGTTTCCGGCCAGGGAATGCTAGCGGCCTGGCCACCGATCGCCACCGGTTCGTTGGTAGCGTCGAAGCTTCGAAATGGACCTCAACCGCATTCGCAACACGTCGATCATTGCGCACATCGACCATGGCAAGTCGACGCTGGCCGATCGGCTGCTCGAGCTCTGTGGGGCCGTCGACCCCCGCCTCATGCGCGCCCAGTACCTCGACTCGATGGACCTCGAGCGCGAGCGGGGCATCACCATCAAGCTCCAGAGCGTGCGCCTCGAGCACAACGGCCATGTCATCAACCTCATCGACACCCCCGGCCACGTCGATTTCGGCTACGAGGTGTCACGATCGCTGGCGGCCTGTGAAGGGGTCATTCTGGTCGTCGACGCGGCCCAGGGCATCGAGGCCCAGACGCTGGCCAACTGCTATCTCGCCCTCGAGAGCGATCTCGAGATCGTGGCCGCCCTCAACAAGATCGACCTGCCCGCCGCCGAGCCCGACCGCTACGCCGCCGAGATCGAGAACGTGCTCGGTATCCCGGCCGAGGAGATCCTGCGGATCAGCGCCAAGACGGGAGAGGGGGTCGCCGAGCTTCTCGATGCGGTGATCGAACGGATCCCGGCGCCGGTGGGCGAACCCGAGCAGCCCCTTCAGGCCCTCATCTTCGACTCGCACTTCGATCAGTACCGAGGCGTCGTGTCGTCGTTGCGCGTGGTCGAGGGCACCATGCGGGCGTCGGACAAGCTGCGGTTCATGCAGGCCGGGACCACCCACGAGATCAGCGAGATCGGGGTGCGCACACCCGACATGCTGCCGGTCGACGTGCTCGGTCCCGGTGAGGTCGGCTATCTCATCGCCGGCATCAAGGACGTCGGTGAAGCCAAGAGCGGTGAGACGGTGACCACCGCCGCTCATCCCGCCTCGGTGGCCCTCGATGGCTACAAGGAACCCAAGCCCATGGTGTTCTGTGGCCTGTACCCGATCGACGGTGACGAGTTCGAGTCGCTGCGCGATGCCCTCGAGAAGCTGCGCCTCGACGACTCGAGCTTCACCTACGAGCCGGAGACGTCGGGGGCGCTGGGCTTCGGCTTCCGGTGCGGCTATCTCGGCCTGCTCCACATGGAGATCGTGCGAGAACGCCTCGAGCGGGAGTTCGGGCTGAGCCTGATCTCAACCGCGCCATCGGTCGAGTACCAGATCTCGATGCCCGGCGATCGCCGAGTGTCGGTGCATCGTCCCAGTGAGATGCCTTCGGCGGGTGAGATCGACTCGATCGCCGAGCCGTACCTGCGTGCGTCGGTGATCACGCCGTCGGACTACACCGGAACGGTCATGGATCTGTGTCAGAGTCGCCGAGGGGTGATGGAGAAGCTCGAGTACCTCTCGCCCGAGCGCGTCGAGTTGCACTACCGGTTGCCCCTCGCCGAGGTGGTCGTCGACTTCTTCGACCAGCTCAAGAGCCGCACCCAGGGCTACGCGAGCCTCGACTACGAACCGGCAGGGTTCGCGACGGCCGATCTCGTCCGAGTCGACATCTTGTTGCAGGGCGATCCGGTCGATGCCTTCAGTGCCATCGTGCATCGCGACAGCGCCGACGAGTACGGACGTCGCATGACCGAGAAGCTCCAGGAGCTCATTCCCCGCCAGCAGTTCGACGTACCGATCCAGGCGGCGATCGGGGGCAAGATCATCTCGCGCACCACGGTCAAGGCCTTTCGCAAGGACGTCACCGCCAAGCTCTACGGCGGCGACATCACCCGCAAACGCAAGCTGCTCGAGAACCAGAAGGCCGGCAAGAAGAAGATGAAGTCGATCGGACGGGTCGAGGTGCCCCAGGAAGCGTTCATCTCGGCCCTCAAGCTCGGCGACTGAGAACCCGGCGCCGTCGGCACCGTCGCGTCCGGGGCGGCGGCGCTGGTTCGGTAGGCTGCGTGCTTATGAGTACCGAGCTCGCGAGGGGTGCCACTCTCACCGAACGCCAGGCGGCGATCCTGCGCGCCGTGGTGCGTCGCTACATCGAGACATCGCGCCCGATCGGCTCGGGACAGGTGGCCGAAGCGGCTGGGCTCGACGTCTCCTCGGCAACCATCCGCAAGGAGATGCTCCTGCTCGAAGCCGAGGGATATCTCCATCAGCCCCACACCAGCGCCGGCCGGATCCCCACCGATCGTGGCTACCGGTTCTTCGTCGACACGGTGGTGGCCCCCGATGAGCTCGGGCGCGCCGATGCGCGCCTGGTCCGAGAGTTCTTCGATCAAGCCCATGGCGAGCTCGAGCGGTTGCTCGGCCACACGTCGTCGCTCCTCGCCGATCTCACCCACCACACGGCGGTGCTCATCGGCCCCACTGCCGATCTCGACGAGGTGCGCTCGGCCCAGCTGGTGTCGCTGACGCCCACCCTGGTGATGGCCGTGGTGGTCACGGCCTCGGGACGAGTCGACAAGCACACGGTCGAGCTCGAGGTCGAGCTCGACGAAGACCTCATCCAGCGGGCTGGATCGCATCTGGCGCGGGAGCTCGTGGGGCGTGTGGTCGGCTCCACCCATCGGCCTCGCCCCAGCGGCGACGCGGTCCTCGACAGGTTGGTGGAGCGGGCCATGAGCGGTGTCGTCGCCGACAGCGGCGAGAGCCCGATCTATCTCGGGGGAACATCTCAGATCGCCGAGACGTTCGATGCCATCGACACTGTCCGTGGCGTTCTGGCCGTTCTGGAGAAGCAACTCGTGGTGGTGAGCCTGGTGCGTGATGTCCTCGATCGGGGGCTGCGGGTCGCGATCGGCACCGAGACCGGGTTCGAGACCTTGAACGAGTGCTCCCTCGTCGTCAGCGAATACCTGGTCGACGGGGAGCCGGCGGGCTCGATCGGGCTGCTCGGGCCGACCCGCATGGACTACAGCCAGGCGATGGGCGCGGTCGCAGTGGTGAGCCGCGAGCTGGGCAATCGGTTGAGCGAGGGCTGATGGCCGATCACTACGAGGTGCTCGGTGTGGCCAATTCGGCGTCGGCCGACGAGATCAAGAAGGCCTACCGCCGTCTCGCCCGCCAGTACCATCCCGACGCCAACCCCGGCGACGCGGCCGCCGAAGCGGAGTTCAAGCAGATTGCCAATGCCTACGAGGTCCTGGGCGATCCCGAACGTCGGGCCCGCTATGACCGTTTCGGCGACGACGGCCTCGGCGGCCAGGGCGGGGGAGGTTCGCCCTTCGGCGCGGCCGGTTTCGGCGATCTCTTCGATGTCTTCTTCGGCGGGAACAACCCCTTCGGCGGTGGTCGCGATCGCGCCGGCCCGGCGCGTGGCCCCGATCTCGAGGCCCATCTCGACGTCGACCTGGCCGATGTCGTCGCCGGTTCGACCCAGGAGGTCGAGGTACGGACGGCGGTCGCGTGTTCGACGTGTGAGGGCACCGGGGCGGCCAAGGGAAGTCAACCGGTCACCTGTGCCCAGTGCGGTGGTGCCGGTCAGGTGCGCCAGGTCCGGCAGTCGATACTCGGGCAGATGGTCACCACCGGTCCGTGCGATCGATGTGGGGGCATGGGCACCGAGATCCCCAATCCTTGCACCACCTGCAACGGCGAGGGGCGCGAGATCGTCACCAAGAGCTACACCGTCGATGTGCCTCCCGGTGTCGACAACGGAACCACCTTGCGGCTCACCGGCAGGGGAGCGGCCGGCGTGCGTGGGGGTGGCTACGGCGACCTCTACGTGCACATTCGCGTTCGGCCCCACGATCGTTTCGTGCGCGACGGTCACGACCTCGTCGAGCAGGTCACGATCGCCATGACCCAGGCGGCGCTCGGCGTGACCCTTCCGTACGAGACCTTCGACGGGCCCACCGAGATCGACGTCCCGGCCGGTAGCGCGACCGGCGACGTGTTGACGCTGCGTGACCACGGCGTTCCCAAGCTGCATGGCCGCGGCCGCGGTGCCATTCGTGTGCAACTCGTCGTCGACATCCCCAAGAAGTTGTCGCACGACGAGGAAGCCCTGGTCCGCCGGCTCGCCGAGCTGCGGAACGAAGACGTCGCCCCCGAGGGCTCGAAGCTGTTGGGGCGTATTCGCTCGGCCTTCTCGTGACCGGAGCCGGCCCGACCGGTCGTGAGGGTCCCCATGTCTTCGTCGTCGACCTCGACCACCCCGTGCTCGACGCCGACGATCATCACCATCTCGGGCGGGTCCTGCGGGTTCGCCCCGGCGATCCGTGCACCGTGGGAAACGGCCTCGGAGCGTGGCGTACCTGCCGGTTCGGTGACGAGCTGACCGTCGATGGTCCCGTGGTTCGGGTGCCGCGACCCGAGCCGTCGATCACCGTCGGCTTTGCCTTGATCAAGGGCACCCGACCCGACCTGATCGTCCAGAAGCTCACCGAGCTCGGTGTCGACCGCATCGTCACGTTCGTGGCCGATCGTTCGGTGGTGCGGTGGGACGACGACAAACAGGTCCACCATCACCAACGCTGGCAGCGCGTGGCGAAGGAGGCGGCCATGCAGAGCCGTCAGGTGTGGCTGCCGCAGGTCGATCCGATCTGCCGGTTCGATGCGGCGGCCGACCTGCCCGGCGCGCGGCTCGCCGAGCTGGGCGCCGAGCCCCTCGGCGAGCCGGTACACACGGTTCTGGTGGGGCCCGAGGGCGGCTGGACGCCGGCCGAGCGCCACGGTCGGAAGGTGGTCGGCCTCGGGCCGCACGTGCTCCGGGCCGAGACGGCCGCAGTCGCGGCGGCAGTGCTGATGACCGCGCAACGACATCACTGCCGCCCCTGAAGCGCCCCAGTCGAGTGGTGTCGGCCGTGTGGGAGGTCTAGCATCGGTTCACGCTGAGTCGCCACGTGGGCACGGGGTCGACGACCAGCGAACTTGTCGAATTCGAGGAGAACTTCGTCGTGGGCCAGAACGAGTCGGATGGAAGCGACTACAGCGCGCGCGTCGGGCGCCGTCTGCGGTCGATACGCAAGCAGAAGGGGCTGTCGATGCACGAGGTCGAGGCCCTGTCGGATGGCGAGTTCCGGGCGTCGGTCATCGGAGCGTACGAGCGTGGGGAGCGAGCCATCTCGGTGCCGCGACTCAATCGGCTCGCCGCGATCTATGCGGTGCCTGTTGGCGAGCTGTTGCCGAAGGAATCGGTTTCCTCCGACACCGTCATCGACCTCGACGCCCACGATCGACACACGGGGGTGGTCTCGGGCTGCCCCACTATCGACTTGACACGGCTGGCCGGCCTGGGCGGAGCCGAAGCTGAGATGCTCCGACGATACGTTGCCCACATCCAGGTGGAGCGCCAGGACTTCAACGGGCGGGCGCTTCGCGTACGCCGCAGTGACCTGTGGGCGCTCGGTGCCATTCTCGGGGTCACGGCCGACTCGGTCGTCGGGCAGTTCCGGGATCTGGGTCTCGTCCTCGCCGAGCGCAGCGCAGTGGGTTCGGCTCGCTAGTGAACCGGTGGTAGCTCGAACTCCTGACCCGGCACGATGAAGTCGGGGTTGGCGGCATCGAGCAGTCGGGCCCGGTTGTGAGCCACGAGGGCTCTCCAGTAGCGATCGATCTCGGCCGTTGACGGTTCGCTGCCGCCGTCGTCGGCCAGCGTCTCGGCGGCGATACGCCACAGGTGATCGCCCGGCTCGGTGATCCAGATGCGATCGCCTCGAAACGTTGCGTCTGTGGGTGTTGCGGTTGGGAGTGCAGTCTCGGCTGCGGGCGAGGGCTCGGCTGGGGCGGCAGCTTCGGGTTCGAGGCGGCCGATGGGTCGCATGACCACCGGGTCGCCATCGATGGGCACCGCAGCCAGGGGCTCGGCGGCGCCGCTGGTCACCCCGGGGTCGGGGCTCACGGCGATGACCTCGTCGGCCGAGGCGGCGAAGGGCGGCGAGCCGGTCGGCAGGGTGACGGTTGCGAGCCCGAGCGTGGCAGCCAGTCCGAGCCCGAGCGACGTGTCGAGGAGCCGCACCAGCCAGCCGGGGGTGAAGCGGTCGACCGACGCGCTGTTCGCGCCAGGAGCCAGCCGGATCATCGAACCTACGAGGGACAGGACGAGGAGGTAGCCGACCAAGCCCTGGGCGACGATGCGGATGACGACGATCGTGAGCTCGGCTTCGTCGCGGCGGTCGGCCCATCGTGTGAACTCTTGCCATGAGCCGAAGGGCGGATAGGACAGATCGCCATTGGCCGTCTGCGACAGCAGCCACCAGATGGCGCAGAGACCCGCCATCCACAGGACGAACAGCACCGTCTTTCGACGGGAGGGCGCAGGCGAGGTGGGGGTCATGTGGCTGCTCCGCTGAGAACCCACAGACCGCCTCGGTACGGGACGCGGAGGTCGTGACAACCATTGTCGCGCTCGACCACGCCGGGCCGGCCGGCGTCGTCGAGAACCGCCACCGACCGGGCGGTGAGCGGTTGGTCGAAGTTCCACCCATCGAACACGAACACCTCGCCGGTCCCGGGTCGAACCGTGGCGATCGTCGAGACACCATCGCAATCCCAGTCGCCAACGACCAGGTGATCGGAGGGGGTTCCCACGGCGACGCGACGGTCGCCGACCGTCACCACCCCGGCCCCGATCACGATCGGCGAACACGTGTCGCCGACGAGCAGGCCGTCGCACGGGATACGGGCGTCGGGGTCGGGGAACGCGGCTGCGGCGACGCTTCGACGGCAGCCGTTGGTGCCGCCGGCGCCGACAACGCGACCGGTCGTTCGCCCCGGCGGGCGAGTACGAGGGCGATCGCGATGCCGGCGACGACTGCGGAGGAGACCAGAAGGCCACGGCCGACGCGGCTACGGGTGCGTTCGGGCGGGCGGGAGGGTTCGTCGGGCCGGGCCCGCCAGCGGCGAGCATCGGGCACCGGCGCGGCGAGTCCGGGCCGAGCCAACTGGAGATGCGGAAGGCCGTCGGGTACGGGCCGGGTCAGAGACAGATCAGCAGCGGCCGGGGTCGCGGCAGCGTCGATGCTGACCGGCACGGCGCCGACTCCGAGGCGGGAGAGCGCAGCGGCGAACTCGACGACGGCGCCGGTCTCGGAGTCTTGTCGGGCGTGGGCACCGGTGGCCAGGGCGCGGAGTCGGCGTTCGGATCGACCGGTGTGTGACAGGCGGTGGGCCCAGCCGGTGCTTGCGGCGTCGAGGTTGTCGATCACGGCGAGCAGGGTCGAGGCGAGGGCACCGAGATCGGCGGCGATCTCGACATCGCCGGTGGCTCGAGCGTCGGCCAGCCCGCAGAGCACCGGACGCCCGTGCTCGTCGATCAGTACATGGTCGGGGTCGATGGCACCGTGGGCGACACCGCAGCGATGGAGCTCGTGGACCGCCTGCGCGGCCGCGGCAAAGAACGCGGCGATCTGGGCAACGTCGGTTGGCCGCCAGTTCGAGACCGCGCCGCCGGGCACGGTCTCGTAGGTCGCGGTGACGGTGTCGGCTCCGGCATCGTCGTGGATGTCGATCAGGCGGATCACCGAGGGGCCGGCCACCCGTCGTGTGGTTTCTGCCTCCCGTCGAATTCGCCGGGCGCGGGCACCGCTGCCCTGCTTGACGTGATGGGCCGGAGAGTGTTCGGCAGGCACGACCGGGTCGGGCAGGGTCATGGCGAGGGCGTTCGCCCGGACCTGGCAGATCGGGAAGCAGTCGGCATACATGGAATATACCGAAAAACATCAAATATGTCGAGAAGTACTCGCGACAGGGCGACTGTGTTCGGGCGACACTTGTCGGCGCAATCGGTGACCGGCGCCCGTCGACGCGACGATTCAGCGTTGCGAGATGGGCACGTAGTCGCGCACGGCTACACCGGTGTACACCTGGCGGGGTCGGGCGATGCGTGAGCCCTGCTCGAGCATCTCGTTCCAGTGTGACAGCCAGCCTGCGGTGCGAGGAATGGCGAAGAGCACGGTGAAGATGTTCGTGGGAAAGCCGAGCGCCTCGTAGATGAGCCCGGAGTAGAAGTCGACGTTGGGATACAGCTTGCGCGACACGAAGTAGTCGTCGCCGAGGGCCACCTCTTCGAGCTTCAGGGCGATGTCGAGCAGCGGGTTCTTGCCGGTCTGCTCGAAGACGTCGTAGGCGGCCTTCTTGATGATGCGTGGCTCGGGGATCGAAGTTCTTGTACACCCGGTGGCCGAAGCCCATCAGCCGGCCCTTGCCTTCCTTGACGGAATCGACGAAGGCGCTCGACGTTGTCGATAGCTGCCGATCTCGTTGAGCATGCGCAATACCGCCTCGTTGGCCCCACCGTGGCGGGGACCGTAGAGCGCCGCGCACGCGGCGGCCACGGTCGAGTATGGGTCGGCGTGAGCTCGATCCGACGACACGGGCCGCGGTGGTCGAGCAGTTCTGCTCGTGGTCGGCGTGCAGGATGAACAACACGTCGAGGGCCTTGCTCAGCGCAGGGTCGGGCACTCGAAGCCGGGTTCGGCGACCTTGAACATCATGGCCAGGAAGTTGGTGGCGTAGTCGAGGTCGTTGTCGGGGAAGACGAAGGGCATGCCGACCGAGAAACGGTAGGCGGCGGCGGCGAGGGTGGGCATCTTGGCGATCAGCCGCACCATCTGTTCCTTGCGGACGCCGGCGTCGTCGATGTTCTTGGCGTCGGGGTAGAACGTCGACATGCCGGCCACGCTCGAGGTGAGCAGCCCCATGGGGTGGGCGTCGTAGTGGTACGGGTCGAACAGCTTGCGCCGGAAATTGTCGTGGATGTAGGTGTGGGTGGTGATCTCGTGGGTCCACGCTGCGAGCTCGGCGGGGCTCGGTAGCTCGCCGAAGAGGAGCAGGTAGGCGACCTCGAGGAAGGTCGAGTGCTCGGCCAGCTGCTCGATGGGATAGCCGCGGTACCGCAGGATGCCATTCTCACCGTCGAGTTCGGTGATGGCCGACTCTGCGGCGGCGGTGGTGCTGAACGACGGATCGTAGAACCACACGCCTTTCAGCAGCTTCGACCAGGCGGCTCCGTCGACCGCGCCGTCGACGATTGGCACCTCGATGGTCTCGCCGGTGCGGTTGTCGGTGATGGTTATCGACTCTGGCAACGTGGGATCGCTTCCACTCGTGGGTTTCGGGGGCGATGTTAGTCGCCGTCGGCGGCGTGGTCCTCACCGACGGCTCGGCGGGTCACAGTGGCATGTTGTCGTGACGACGTCGGGGGAGCCTCTCACGCTTGTTGGCCAGCATCGCGAATGCCGCGGCGACCTCGCGGCGGGTGTCGGACGGTTCGATGACGGCATCGATCGAGCCGCGGTCGGCGGCGATGTACGGATTGAGCAGCCGGTCCTGGTACTCGGCCTCGTGGCGCATGCGTTCCTCGGGCGTGGCGTTGCGGTGGAGGATCTCGGCCGCTCCCTTGGCCCCCATCACCGCGATCTCGGCCGAGGGCCAGGCCAGGGCGATGTCGTTGCCCATCTCCTTCGAGTCCATGACGATGTAGGCGCCGCCGTAGGACTTGCGCAAGGTGACCTGCACCCGCGGCACGGTGGCGCGTGCGTAGGCGAAGGCGAGTTGGGCCCCGTGGCGGATCATGCCGCGCCACTCGAGGTCCTTGCCCGGATAGAAGCCGGGCGTGTCGACGAGGGTCAGCAGCGGGAGGTTGAACGCGTCGCAGAAGGCGACGAACCGGGCGCCCTTCTGCGACGCATCGATGTCGAGGGTCCCGGCCAACGACTGGGGTTGATTGGCGACGATGCCGACGGGAGCTCCGGCGATGGTGCCGAAGGCGGTGACGATGTTCGGCGCCCACGCGGCGCGGGGCTCGAGGAGGAAGCCGTCGTCGACGATCTCGGCCGCGACGAGCCGCACGTCATAGGAGCCCGTCGGTGAGTCGGGGAGCAGCGAGAAGAGATCGGGATTGAGTCGATCGACGGGATCGGCGCTGGGCACGAACGGGGGCAGCTCGTCGCAGTGCGACGGCAACATCGCCACCAGGTCGAACAGGATGTCGTCAGTCGCCGCGGCATCGGGAACGACGAATGCCGCGGCGCCATCGCTGTGGGCGTGGCGACTCGCACCACCCAGTTCCTCCGGGCTGATGGGAATGCCCGTGTACTGCTGAACCGTGCGGGGTCCGGTGACGAAGGCATACGAGTCGGCGGTGAGGATGGCGAAGTCGGCCAGGCCGATGAGCAGCGCCGGTCCCGAAACCGCCGGCCCTTCGAGGCACACGATGGTCGGGACGACGCCCGAGGCTTTCACCAGGGCGCGGGCGGCCCGACCCCACGACGAGGTGGCGACGATGCCCTCGCCGATGTCGGCACCCGGGGAGGAGAGCCGATAGATCAGCGGGAGACGCTGGGCGAGGGCCAGTTCGGCCGCGGCGGTGAGGTCGGCGCCGTCGGCTGCGGTGAGCGGACTGGGCTCGGGTCCGCCGAGGCGGGCGACGACGACGCGACGTCCACCGAGGATGACGACGTCAACTCGGGCCGCGCCCGGCGTCTTGGTGCGGACACCGAAGAGCGGACGATCGGCGGCGTCGACGGTGTCGGTCACGGGGACAATTGTGTCACGAAGGCGACTCGTCGCCCGGATCGGGAGCAGAGAGCCCGGGGCGGCGGCCGAGCTCGACATCGACGATGTCTCGCACCAGCGACACCACCGCCCTGGTCGTTGCCGACGGTGGTACCAGTCGGTTGGACACCAGCCCGACCGAACGGGGAGCGAGCCCGGCCACCGGCACCCCGGTGACCGATCCCTTCGGTGGCAGGGCGGAAGCGGACATGAGCGCAGCCGAATCGCCCGCTTCGACCACCGCAATGAGCAGGCCCATGCTGTCGACCTCGGCTCGTGGGGCGAGGACGATGCCGCTGTCGCGGAGGATCGCGTCGATCTCGTCGCGAAACGATGCGCCCTGTGGCGCCACCATCAGATCGATGTCGGCGAGCTCTGCGAGGGTGATGCAGTCACGTTCGGCCAGCGGGTTCTTCTTCGAGACCGCCAGGACGCGGGCCTCGTCGAACAACGGCACCGAGTCGAGCTCGGGATCACTGGCCGGGAGATTCACCACGGCCAGGTGCAGGCCGCCCTCGACGACTCGTGGCGTAAGGCTGGTGGTTGTCGCGCCGACGACATGCAGGTGGAGTCGTGGGTAGATCTGTTGCTGCTGTCGCAGCAGCCGCGGCAGGAGCCACCGGCCGGCGGTCTCGATGAGGCCGATGCGAACGGTGCCCATGATCTCGTCGTGCATGGCGGCAAGATCGGGCGAGATGGCGTCGAGCTCGCCCTGGATCCTGCGGGCGCGGGCGGCGACGGCGGCGCCCTCGGGCGTGAGGTGACCGGTGGCCCGATCGACGAGGGTCGAGCCGAGCTCTTGTTCGAGCCGGGCGACGTGGGTCGACACGTTCGACTGGACGGTGTGGAGCCGTCGGGCGGCGCCGGAGAACGATCCGTGCTCGGCCACGGCAAGGAGAACTTCGAGCTGACGGATGTCCATGACGAGCCGTTCCTCGGCGTATCGCTACGATCGTGCATGGCCGACGTGCCCATCTGCCAGACAGATGGAGCCTATCGGGAACAACTGTTGGACGCCCTGCGTGAATGGCTTCACAATGAGCGAAACGCCGGCAGCAATGAGTTCCCCCAACTCCCTGCCGGCGCACAGAGGTTACGAGGTCGTGTGTCCCCCCGCACCCCCTCGAACACCGAAGAAGCGAGGCCGGATCCCCCCTCCGGCCTCGCTTCCGTTTTCCCCGAGGGGCGGTGCCCACCGCTGGTGCTCGCTGGTACGGTCACGCCATGCGCTCCGCGGCGATCTTCGACCTCGACCGAACCCTCCTCGACGGCGGCAGCGGCCCGATCATCGGTCGGGTCCTGAACGAGCAGGGCGTGACCGACCGGTCGATCCCCGGTCAGGACATCTTGTACTGGTTCTACAAGCGCTTCGGGGAGAACCGAGCGTCGATGGTGCTCGCCAAACAGGGCGCCCGGTTCACCGAGGGCTGGCACCAGGCAACCGTGCGGCAAGCAGGTGCGGTCATCGCCGAACGGCTTCAGGACGTCCTCCAACCGTTCGCGGCGGCGGAACTGTCGAAGCATCGCAAGGAAGAACGCTTGCTGGTACTGGCCACCACGACCCCATACGACCTCATTGAACCCTTCGCCCGGTCGCTCGGATTCGACGAGGTCCTGGCCACTCGCTACGGCGTCAAGGACGGCAGCTACGACGGCACCATCGACGGGAAGTTCGTCTGGTACCACGACAAGCGCCACGAGGTCGAACGGTGGGCATCGGCCAACGACGTCGATCTCGCCGAGTCCTACGCCTACTCCGACAGCCGCTACGACATCCCGATGCTCAGCGCCGTCGGCCATCCGGTTGCGGTCAACCCCGACCCCAGGCTGCGCGTCCTCGCCGAGCTCCGACGGTGGCCGGTGCGCTACCTCGATGCGCCCCCGGGCGTCACCAAGATCGCCGGCCTCGAGCTCCAACGATTCGCCTTCCCGTTCATGCAGCCCGAACTGTTGCTCTACGCCAATCTCCAGATCGGTGGCTTCCAGCACCTCCCGGCCGAGGGCCCCGCCATCGTCGCCAGCAACCACCGCAGCTACTTCGACCCCCTCGCCATCACCTACGCCCTCGCCAAACGCGATCGACCGGGTCGATTCCTCGCCAAGAAGGAGCTGTTCGAGGCGCCCCTCGTCAAGCAGCTCGTCGGTGTGGTCGGTGCCATTCCCGTGTATCGGGGCAGCGGTTCCGACGAGCCCCTGCATGCCGCCGCCGAGGCGCTCGACGCAGGCGAGGTCGTGGTGATCCTGCCCGAGGGCACCATTCCGCGCGGCGAGAAGTTC
This sequence comes from uncultured Acidimicrobiales bacterium, assembly GCA_963700995.1. GTDB lineage: Bacteria > Actinomycetota > Acidimicrobiia > Acidimicrobiales > JAHEJN01 > JAHEJN01. The sequence goes on along the minus strand of CAVOZP010000015.1, from coordinate 75,366 downwards.
TTCGACCCGGTGCTACGAGGCCGTTCCGGCGTGGCCCGTCTGGCCCAGATGACGGGTGCCCCGGTGATTCCGCTCGGCCTGTGGGGCACCGAGCACGTCTGGCCACGCAGTAGCCGCCTGCCCCGGTTCCTCAACGTCCTCACGCCACCGATGGTCACCGTCGCCATGGGCCCCCAGGTAGACCTCGTGGGGCGCAGCGCCGAGAAGGACACGCAGCGGGTGATGAGCGCCATCGCCGATCTGTTGCCGGCGGCGGCCCGCCAGGCCCGCACGCCGACCGCCGAGGAGCTGGCCTCGACCTACCCTCCCGGGTGAGGCGACCAGCCAGCGTCTAGGCTGGCGAGATGATCTTGGCGCTCGTGTTTGCGGCATCGTTCTCCAGCCCCGGAGGCATCACCATCATCGTGATCGCACTGGTGGCAGTGGCGCTGGCCGTGCGCGCCTACATCCGCCAGTCGTGGCGGGCCAAGATAGAAACCGAGAAGCCGGGCGAGGACAGCCCCACCCAGCACTTCCTCCACGACGACGACTGAGCGTCGACCCCACTGCGGTCAGGCGGTACGCCGGCGGATCACGTTGAGCGCACTGCCGGCCTTGAACCACTCGATCTGATCGTCGGAGAACGTGTGGTTGGTCTGGAAGCTCCACGTCTCACCCGTCGGGTGTGGTGACCTCGACGGTCACCTGTGGTCGGGAGCGAGATCGGCCAGGCCGCGCACGGCGATGCGGTCGTCCTCGCCGATGCGGTCGTAGTCGGCCGGGTCGACGAAGGTCAGCGGGATCATGCCCTGCTTCTTCAGGTTGGTCTCGTGGATGCGGGCGAAGCTGCGGGCGATGGCCACCAGGCCGCCGCCGGAAGCGGGGCTCCATGGCGGCGTGCTCGCGGCTCGAGCCCTCGCCCATGTTCTCGTCGCCGATCACCACCCAGGGCTGGCCGGCCTCGTGGTAGGCCTTGGCGATGTCGGGGAAGCTCTGGCGTCTCGCCGGTGAGCTGGTTCTTGCCGATGCCGACCTCGTAGCCGTCGTTGAGGCGTTGACCGCGCCGAGGTACAGGTTGCCCGAGATGTTCTCGAGATGGCCGCGGTACTTGAGCCACGGGCCGGCCATCGAGATGTGGTCGGTGGTGAACTTGCCCTGCGCCTTCACCAGGACCGGGAGGTCCTCGTAGTCGTTGCCGTCCCATGCGCGGGAACGGCTCGAGCAGCTGCAGCCGGTCGGAGGTGGGGGAGACCTTCACCTCGACCGTACCGGCCGTCGTCGGGCGGGGCCGACGAAGGTGTCCTCGCCCGGGTCGAAGCCCGCCGGCGGCAGCTCGACACCGACCGGGATCGACAGCGACACCTCCTCGCCGGCGTCGTTGACGAGCGTGCCGTTGATCGGATCGAAGTCGATGCGTGCCGGCCAGAGCGAGCGCCATGACGGTCTCGGGCGAGGTGACGAAGGCGAGCGTGGCGGCGTCGCCGTCGTTGCGCTTGGGGAAGTTGCGGTTGTACGAGGTGACGATGATGTTGGGCTTGCCGGCGAGTGGCCGCCTCGTCGGAGCGGTCCCACTGGCCGATGCAGGGCCCGCAGGCGTTGGCCAGCACGATGGCGCCGAGCGCCTCGAAGTCGGCGAGCAGACCGTCGCGGTCGATCGTGGCGCGCACCTGCTCGGAGCCGGGGGTGATCATGAGCTTGGTCTTGACCTTGAGGCCTTTGGCTGCCGCCTCGCGAGCGATGCGAGGCGGCACGGGTGATGTCCTCGTAGCGACGAGTTGGTGCAGCTGCCGATCAGCGCGGCGCTGATCTCGAGCGGCCAGCCGTTGGCCACGGCCTCGGCGCCGAGGTCCTTCACCTCGCGGGCGAGGTCGGGGGTGTGGGGGCCGTTGATGTGGGGCTGAGGGTGTTGAGGTCGATCTCGATGACCTGATCGAAGTAGTCGCCGGGGTTGGCGAGGACCTCGTCGTCGGCCCGGAGGTGGTGGGCGACGGCGTTGGCCGCGTCGGCGATGGCCTCACGTCCGGTGCTCTTGAGGTAGCGGGCCATGGCGTCGTCGTAGGCGAACAGCGAGGTGGTGGCGCCGATCTCGGCGCCCATGTTGCAGATGGTGCGCCTTGCCGGTGCCGCTGATGCTGTTGGCGCCCTCACCGAAGTACTCGACGATCGCGCCGGTGCCGCCCTTGACGGTGAGGATCTCGGCCACCTTGAGGATGACGTCCTTCGGTGCCGACCAACCGTTGAGCTCGCCGGTGAGCTGGACGCCGATGAGCTTGGGCCAGCTCACGTTCCACGGGAAGCCGGTCATGACGTCGACGGCGTCGGCGCCGCCGACGCCGATGGCGATCATGCCGAGGCCGCCGGCATTGGGGGTGTGGCTGTCGGTGCCGATCATCATCCCGCCGGGGAAGGCGTACTGCTCGAGCACGACCTGGTGGATGATGCCGCTGCCGGGCTTCCAGAAGCCGGCGCCGTAGCGGGCGCTCACGGTCTCGAGGAAGTCGTAGACCTCCTCGTTGGTGTCGACGGCGGCGAGCAGGTCGCGTCTTGCCGTCCTCGCGGGCCTGGATGAGGTGATCGCAGTGGGTGGTGGTGGGTACCTGGACCTCGTCGAGGCCGGCGGTCATGAACTGCAGCCACGCCATCTGGGCGGTGGCGTCTTGCATGGCGACGCGATCGGGGCGCAGGTCGACGTAGGACGTCGCCCCGCTCGAGCTCCTGGTCGGGGCGAGTCGAGGTGATTGACCAGGATCTTCTCGGCGAGGGTGAGGGCGCGTCCGAACCGCTCGCGGGCGGCGCCGAGGCGCTCGTCGAGGGTGGCGTAGACGCTGTTGATGAGTTCGATCGGGGTGGTCGCTTGAACAGCCATGAGGTTCCTCGTGTGGGGGCAGATCCGTCTCTTGTTCTAGCCGTTTCCTGCCGCGGATGACACGTGGTGGGAGGATCCGGCTCTTGCAGACAACTGTAATACAAGTTGTCGTGGCTATACAAGTCTGCTACAAGTTGACCATGCATGATGCCTCCCGCCCGAGACGAACGGTGCGCTACCGCGAGATCGCCGATGCCATTCGAGCCCAGGTGGCCTCCGGGGACCTCGGGGCGGGGCGGGTACTGCCGAGCGAGGCCGAGCTGTCGCGGGCCCACGAGGCGAGTCGAGTGACGATCCGCAAGGCGCTCGACGTGTTGCGCGACGAGGGCCTGGTGGATTCCCGGCAGGGCTTCGGCTGGTTCGTCGCCACCGATCCCTTGCAGCAGACTCTGGCGCGACTGGGCACCATCGAGGCCCAGTTGGCGGCGTCGGACCGAAGCAGCGAGCGCGAGGTGCTCTCGTTCGCGTTCGTCGACGTGCCGCCATCGGTGGCCGCCGGTGCTGGGCACGGGAACCGTTCTCGAGGTGCAGCGGCGGAACCTGGCCGATGGCGAACCGTTCGCCAGGGTGACGGTCTGGTGCCCCGAACGATTGGGGGGCAGCTGTCGCGCGTGACGACGTGGCCGCCTCACCGTTCTACGAGCTCATCGACGTGGAGCTCGGCGGCGCCCGTCAGACCATCGGCGCCGCCGCGGCGTCGGCGGCCGACGCGGCGCTGCTCGGCGTGCCGGTTGGCGCTCCGGTGCTGGTGTGTCGGCGAGTGACCGACGACGTGACGGGTACGCCGGTCCTCGTCAGCGAGCACGTATTTCCCGGCCATGCCACCGAGTTCGTGGTGGAGCTGCCCCATCGCAGCGACTCAATGGCCCCGAGTGGCCTCCGCCTGGTCGAGCCAGCCTGACCCGGCTGGTCCACCCGGTCATCCGGGAGGGTTGACCACGACGATCACGGTGGCCGGACAGTCGTCGAGCAGCTGCTCCACGACGTGGCCGAGGAAGAGGACGTTGGCGGAGGTCTCCGATCGCTGTACTCCGACGACCACACAGTCGACGTCGAGCTCGATGGCGAGCGCGAGCAGCTGCGTGGCAGGGTCGCCCAGCCTGGTGATGGCGCCGGTGGTTGCGCCCCATGACCGCGCGAGATCCTGTGCGTTACGCATGAGCTGATCGGCGATCACCGCATTGCGCACCGCCGCGTTGGGCGTCGCCGACACCGTCGGTCGATTCACGACGTGGGCGAGGTGAACCAACGAGCCGATGCGGGCGCTCAGGCCGTACGCAATCTCCTGCGCGGCGCGAGAAGAGAGCCGGCCGGTGACCGGAACCAGAATCGATCCGATGGCCGGTGGGATCGGGAGGCCGGTACGTCGCTCCCTGCGCACGAGAATCACCGGCACCGGGGCCTCTGCCGCGAGCCGCAGAGCGGCGCTTGGCTGGTTCGGCCACCCAGCGGTCGGTTGGTCGGGCAGGCCGACCACGATTGCGCCGTGTCCCTGCCGTGCGGCATGAATCAGCGTGTGAAGTGGGCAGGCATCGGGCCGGACAAGGACGCGATGCGCTCGCTCTGCGAGCACGTCGATCACCGTCGTCGTTGCCTCGCGATTGGGCGCCACAAGAGTCACGGGAGCATCCCGGGGCCAACCCAGATCGAGGAGCTGGGCGGCGAATATCGACGCAGGGCCACCTCGGGTGGGTAGGAGAACCGGACGACCAGAGATGACGACACTCGATCGGCCCCGCTCCTCGGCCGTGAGTCGAGCTCGCTCTTCGTCGGTTCCCTCCCAGGCGTCGAGAACGAGCCGGAGCAGCGGTGGCGTCATGGCCGAAGTGGCGATGGCCATCGCCACCACCGCGGTGTACGACGACGAGGTGAGCACGCCGAGTTGGAGACCCACCGAGGCGATCACGATCTCGAGTGCACCGCGAGCATTCAAGCCGATGCCCAGAGCAACACACTCCTTCCGGGGCAGGCTGGCCGCTCGACCTCCGACGTAGCCGCCGACGAGCTTGCCTACTGTGGCGATCACCACGATCGCCACAGTCCAGAGCAGGACGCTCGGGTCGGCGAGTTCGCCGAGGTCAGCGCGCAACCCGGCGGTGGCGAAGAAACACCGGAGCAAACACCGTGCGGGTTGCGACCTCGACCAGGCGTAGCGCCGTCTCGTCTCGGAAATGAGAGCGCCCGATCACCACCCCGGCGACGAAAGCGCCGAGCACCGATTCGACACCGAGCGCCTGGGTGGTCATGCCGAGCCCCAACGCGAGCAACACGACGACCGCGGCTCCCGACACGCTTGGATCGTGGGAGGTCCGAGCGGCGCGTAGTGATGTGTCGACGATGCGCTGGCCGACAGTCATCGACAGTGCCACCAAAACGATCACTCCGCAGAGCGTTACGAGGATGCTGCGTGCATCGGCTCCTTCCTCGCCCGCCATTCCGGCAACGACGCCGAGCAGCAGCCATCCGACGACGTCGTTGATCGTGGCGGTCGCCAGTGTGAGCTGACCGACATTGCGACGGAGCAGGCCGAGCTCGGCCAGCACCTTGGCGATCACCGGAAGGGCCGAGATCGCCATCGCGGTTCCGAGGAACAGCGCGAACAGCCAGCGTTCGATGCCCGGACCTCGAAGCGTGGCGGGGAGCACGAATCCGAACGCGATGCCGATGGCCAACGGCACCACGAGGCTGGCGGTCGAGACCAATGCGGCGGCGCGACCCAGAGAGCGGAGGACGTGCAGGTCGGTCTCCGCCCCGGCGCCGACCAGGAGCAACATGACCCCGAGCCAGCCGACTGCCACGATCATGGCACCCTGCACCGCTTCGGCGGGGAACAGCCACTCCGAGAACGTCGGACTGATCTCTCCGAGCAGACTCGGCCCGAGCACGATTCCGGCGACCAACTCGCCGACCACGCTCGGCTGACCCAGGCGCCGTGCCACCCCTCCGAGCAGATGGGCCGAGGAGATCAAGATGGCGAGCTGCGCGAGAAATATGAGCACTTCGTGCTCGGATGGGGCGACGATCATCCATTGCGGCCCGTCGACAGGGGCTGGCCCCACCGCGGCGGGAGCCAGGCGGTGGGGCCACACCCTGGAGGGGATGCACTCGACTTGCCGTTCGTCACCGATGGGCCTCTCAACGGTTATTCGGAGGCCTCGCTAGTCCGATCCACCGATGTCGACCCACAGTCGGGCCATCTCTCGCTCGTGGTGCGTAGCGGGATCGGCACGGGCGCGTTGGGCCGCGATCTGATATCGGGCGGCAGTGGGCTCGGTTCGGTCCGGCTTCGGCTTCGGCTGCGGGTTCCCGGTCCATGCCTCCATCATGGAACCGCCGTATCGGCAATTCAAGGGCATATTCGGCTGAAGTTAGGGGGAGAATATTGCCGAATCGGCAAGAGAGAGCGCTCGGTCGCCACTATCATCGGGTCATGTTGCGCGCCGCTGCCCCTCGAGCCGAGCAGCCATGGGTGCCGTCGGGGCTGGCCCAACTGTTCGAGGTGGTACTCGACGCCGCTGCGCTGGCGACCAGCTCGACAGTGCGGAGCGCCAGGTGTTCTTCGAAGCCGGGAGTGCGGCCTGCGATGCGGGAGCGACGCTCGGGGCGCTGATCGACAGCTACCTCCGGGGCGCCGGTCAGCTGTGGGAGCAACTCTTCGCCGAGACACACGAGGCACCCGAACCGTCGAGCTGAGTCGCATGATGCGGGAGATATCGAGGCCGCCCTGTCGGCGTTGGCCGACGGATTCGAGATCGCCCAGCGCCGGAGCATCCGAGTCGAGATCGCGGAGCGCCGTGACCTGCTCGATGCCCTACTGAGCCCGATCTCGATCGATGAGGCTCGCTTCGAGCGTGCCGCGGCTCGCACGGGCTTTCTCGACGCATCGACCCATGTTGTGGCCGCTGTGGGCCCGTTGCTGCCGCTCCTGGACGGTGGACCGGAGCACATACGCGTGCAGCGCCAGCTCTCGCAGCGCTATCCGGATCGCCCGTGGGCCTCGGCCGTGGTCCGCAACCATCTCGTGGTGGTCGCCGGTGACACCGAACCGCAAGACCTCGAGGTCCTCGCCCGCGTCGTGACCGGCGAGCGCTCCGACCCGGCCATGGTGGGCATCGGCGATCAGGTTTCGGAGCTGAACGCCGTCTCCGAAAGCTACGAGCAGGCGATGGAGGCGCTCCGACTGGGCAGCATCTTCGGGCTGGGCCCGGTGGTGCATCACGATCGGCTGCTCGTCTATCGCCTTCTCGCAGCCGACCGGTCGGTGACCGACGCGCTCGCCGAACAGGTGCTCGAGCCGCTCACCGCAAGATCGAACGATGCGCTGTTGGCGACACTCGCGGCCTTTGTCGAGAGCAACGGCAATCGGGCGCACGTGGCCCGCATGCTGTCGGTCGGTACCCGAACCGTGGGCTACCGCCTCGATCGCATCGCCGAGCTCACCGGCCACTCGGTCGGCGATCCCGACGGTCGGCTCACGCTGGAGCTGGCCGCACGGAGCTCGGCGCTGGTCGAACATCGCCGTTCGGGTGGAGAGAACGCAAGGTAGACGCCACTCTTGCCCCACCAGGACGCTGGCGGGGCGGACCGTGCCGAAATTGGTTTGCCAGAGCCCGCATGCGGGCCTGGACAAACCAATTTCGAGGGTGGGGTGGGGCGGGGCGACAGTCAGACGTTGGGCCAGGGGCGGGTGCGGGCGGCGGCGGCCCGCCGTTTGCCGAGGGCCCACGAGCGGCGCCACGACGACACCGACGGCCCGCCCAAACCGGGCGTTTCGCCCGCATGGACCCGGAGCCGGGCGTTGTACCATCCGCCGCCGATCTCGTCGCCCAGCACCGCGACGGCCTCCTCGATGCGAGCCGCGAACCGGCGAGACGTCTCGCCGTCGAGCGGCCAGATGGGCTTGCCGAAGTTGACGGTGGTCCTCGACGGTCGGGGAATCGCCGACCCCTTGCGCAGGATGCGCCGCGTGCCGGCCACATACACCGGCACCACCGGCACCTTGGCCCTGATGGCGAGGTACGCGGCACCACCACGGAACGGTTGGCCCCAACCGTCTTTGCTGCGACCACCCTCGGGATAGATGAGCAGGCTCCAGCCATCGTCGAGAACGTCGGAGGCGAGGTCGGCCGACTGCCGGCCGATTTTTTGTCGTTCGATGGGGATGGCGCCGATGGTCAGGGCCGAGAGCGCGCTGGTGACCCGGTTGGTGAAGAAGTAGTCGGCGGCGGCGGCGACGACCAGGTCGTGGCGCAGGCGGCGGGGAATCGAGGTGAGCAGCAGCGACGTGTCGACGTGGCTGTGGTGGTTGGGGGCGAAGATCACCGGACCGTCGACACCGATGAGGCGATCGGCGTTGAGCCGGGTGGGCCGGGCCAAGCCGGCGACGATCGGTCGCAGCACCGTCTCGACCAGCGCCGCTCGCGCCGCCTTGGCCGGGGGCGTCCGCGCCCAATCGGTAGGGTAGTCGGCGCCGGTCTTCTGCGTGTCGGTTCGCACCTCGATGCCCACCGGAGCGGCTGGCGCTCGCAGCGGGAACTGCGTCTTGCGCACCACCGTCGTGACCCGGCGGCGGACCTTGCGTCCGGCAACCGAACGGCCGAGCAGGCGGGTCGCGCGTGCGCCCAACAGGTCCTTCACCGGGCCCTTGCGGGTGACCCGAGTGCTCATGTGACGTCGGCCATCACGACCGGTGGGTTGTGCATATGGGTGATGGTGGGTTGGGGTCCGACGGTGTCGCTTGCCATCTCGAGGGCGTCCATCATGGTGGTCGCCGGCCGGAAGCCGAGCCGCCGCACCGCGGTGGGGTCGCCGCCGACCACGATCACCTGCGCCACGTGCTGGAGAGCATGGGCGCCCCAGTACCAGGCGTAGAACGGATGCACTCCGTGGTAGGCGTACGACGTGCGGTACAGGTGCCGATACCACTCGTCCTCGGCGTAGCGCTGCTCGTACTTGGCCTGCATCTGCACCGGGTCGGTGGTGTCGCGCAGCACCTCGTCGAAGAAGTCGATGTAGCTCGGGTGATGCACGGGGTGGAACTCGTTGGGTGTGGGGTGCGTCATGATGATGACCCCGCCCTCACGCACCACCGGCCGACCGCGGTAGAAGTTGAACATGTAGCCGAGTCCCCAGCACATGACCACGACCGGGTTCATGATCGAGTGCACGCTGTAGGGCGAGGTGTAGGGCAGCCCGAAGGTGACGATGTCGGTCTGGCCCTCGACCGGGGTGAGGTGCTGGTCGAGCACCCGCTCGAGGGTGGCCTCGTGCACGCGGTCGACGTCGCCGGCCTGGACCGAGGTCATCTCGTAGGGCGACCTCCAGTTGATGAATGCGGCTCGCCGGGCCCGCATCGACATGGCCTTGAGCCCGGCCTGGAGACCCATGAACTTGGCCCGGTCGCGGGTGTTCCACTCCCACTCGCGCTTCTGGAGCATCGACAGCGGGCCGTCGTAGCCGAAGGCATTGGTGTTGATGGTGGTCTCGATGTGGAAGATTTTCGGGCCGTTGGCCTTGATGACCTCACCCTGGCGCCACACCGACTTGTGCAGCTCGGAGTTGTGCCGGTCCATCAGCGACTTGGACTGCTGGAGCGTCTCGGCGTTGTGATGCTGCTTGAGTCCGGTGTAGCTGGTGAGGCCGGTGGCGGTGCTCTTCCACCCACCGTCCATCGAGACGATGTTGATGTTCACGTACACCAGTAGATCGCTCTCGGCGACGCGCTTCGACAGCGTCACGTCCTCGCCGTGGCTGGTCTGGCCGAGGTTCACGATGCCGTCGGGGTCTTCGGCGTCGTGATTGTAGAGGTTGCCGTCGGGGGCGAAGGCGTCGTAGACCCGGTCGCCAACCGCGTGCCGCAGTTCGGCTTCGGTCATGCGGCGGTGCAGGCCGAGGGCGGCGATGAGGTGAACGTCGTCGACACCGGCCGCGGCGGCCCGGTCGAGCACTGCTTCGATCACCCGCTGACGAACGTCGGGGCGACGCATCTGGGGGAGGGGCAGGGAGGCGTCATCGAACGCGATGGTGAGCTTCATGCCCGAGAACAGCAGGGCCGACAGGGGTTCGGAGTCGAGCGGGTGGTCGAGCGCGTGGTCGATGGCCGCGTCGGGGTGGGCGAGGCCGGGTTTGGGTTCGGGGCCGTAGACGACCCTGGTGCGACCCGGGGGCAGTTTCTCGAGGCGGAAGCCCTCGCCGTGGTGGAAGAGGATGGGTGGTGTGGAGCGATCGACGTCGAGGACGAAGCCGGGCCGAGGGGTGGGACGGTCGTCGTGTTTGGTGGCGAAGGGACCGGTGGCGGGCGGGGTGAACGACATCAGGCGGTCTTCCTCGGGATGATCTTGCGGGTGCCGATGGGCATGAGCTTGCGGGGGCCGCCCGGTGACTTCGCGAAGATCTCGACCAGCCAACCGCGGCGACGGGCCAGGGACGCGAGCTTGGTCTCGGGGTTCACGGCGACGGGGAAGCCGACGGCGTCGAGCATGGGCAAATCGCTGGTGGAGTCGGCGTAGGCGACGGAGTTCTTGAGGTCGATGCCGTGGAGGTCGGCATAGTCGCGCAGCGCCTGGGCCCGGGTCTCGCCGGTGGGGGGAACGTCGATCATGCGCCCGTTGTAGGTGCGGCCGTCGGCGCTGGTCATGAGCGTGGGGGCGATGATGTCGTCGAAAAGGGGCTGCAACGGCTCGACGACGAAGTCGAGCGCGCCGGTGATGAGCACGGTGCGGTGCCCGAGCGCCTTGTGCTCACGAACGCGGCGAATGGCCGCGGGGAACGACTTGGTGAGGATCAGATCGCTGAACATCTCGAGCGCGTCCTCGTCGATCTGGTCGACGGGGGCGCCGTCGAAGCGCCGGTAGAAGGAACGCAGGAAGTCGGTGCGGTCGGCGCGGTCGAGGGCGAGCATCTTCGGCGCTTGCGTGAGAGTGCGGGCCACCAGGCGCACGCGGGCGGGGTAGTCGAGGCGGCGGGTGGCGAGCCAGCCGTAGCTGGCCACGACGTTCGACGCGATGAGCGTGTTCTCGAGGTCGAAGGCGGCCAGCTCACGATCGGGTGACAGCACCGACCGGCGCAGCCGGACCGATCGGCTCTCGCCGCCCTTGCCCGTTGGTGCGGTCTTCACTCGACCGATCTTCATCACCGATGGCAGGTGGATGTCCTGCACGTAGGTTCGCCAGTCGATCACACCGGGGTCGAGACAGAAGACCTCGCGGTCGGCGGGGTCGAGCCAGGCATCGAGCGCGGCGAGGCGATCGGTCTGGTAGACGGCCTCGCACGCGGTGTAGCTGCCGTACAGCTCGACGTATTCGAGCGCACGGTCGACGAGGTCGCGGCGTTCTTCGAGCTCGCCGCTGAGCTGGGCCTGGCGCCCCCGCAAGGGCAGCATGTCGAGGGCCTTGGCGGTGCGGTCGAGCACCCGTTTGGCCCGAGCCAGCTCGTTGGGTACCGCACCCGGGTCGCGGTACTTCCAGGCCGGTGGGGAGATGGGTTGGTCCTTCTCGTCGTAGATCGGGTGCTCGGCGAACCAGCCGGCGGCCAAGTCGACGAGGTCGCTGTAACGGAAGGGATTGGCGGTGCCCGATGCGGCCTGGAAGACCTCGGGTTGCTCGGCCGGCCCTTTGGCCGCAACGGCGACGATGGCCGAGACGACGATGTCGACCGGGATGACGTCGACGATGCCCTCGGGTGACCCGGGGAACTGACTGAGGAGGCCCTTGCCGTAGTTGATGAGGATGGGCTCGGCCATGCGGAAGCCGCGTATCCACCCCGGGAAGGGCTCGGACCAGGCCGACTCGATGATCGACGGTCGCACGATCGACACGGGGATGTCTCCCCGCCGTTCGATGAGGGCGCGCTCGCCCATGGCCTTGGTGAACGCATAGGCGTCGGGGAATCCGAGCGACGACGCCCGGGCGCGACCGGCTTCGGCCATCTGCTTGCTCACCCACCGCTCGCGCAACTGTTCGCTGCGGGCGGCGAGCGCGGCAACGCCGGCGGCGCCGAGGGTCGAGCGAGCGTCTTTGGCGAACTCGCCGAGCTGGTGGGGGGTTCGGCTGGCGTCCTCGACGTCGGTGCGGCGCCGACGGGCAGCGGCGACCTCGATCTCCCAGTCGACCTCGACGTGGAACGGGGTGTCGGTGAGCAGCTTCTCGGCGGCGGCCCCCTTGCGGTTGCCGGCCACGTAGCAGGTGGAGACGCCGACGAAGTGGGGGCGGACGTTCAGGTCGTGGAGGGTCTCTGCGATGCGGAGGGGGCCGAGCAGGTTGACCTCGACGGCGTGATCGAACTCCGAGTCGAATGAGACGGTCGCCGCGGAGTGGATGACGATGTCGCAGCCGGTGAGCATGGCGCGGCCGTTGTCGTCGAGCCCGAGGCCGTCGGTGCCGACGTCGCCGCCGATGGCGGTCACTCGCTCGGTGGCCATCGCCTCGAACTCGTCGGTGCCGAGGTGGTCGCGCAGGCGATCGAAGCAGTCGTTCTTGAGGATCTCGCGTCGCACGCGCTGGTCGGCGCCACGGCGGCCGGGCCGGACCAAGAGCACGAGCGTGCAGTCGGGTACGCAGCGCAGGAGGCGTTCGACGATGGCGGTTCCGAGGAAGCCGGTGGTGCCCGTGACGGCGATCGTCTTCCCCGCGAGGGCATCGGAAATCATCACAACTGTTGTACCAAACCCTTTTACCAATTGGTAGAGAGACCTACGCTAGCGGATATGGGAACCCGCGATCGAGTGCTCGTTGCCGCGACCGAGGCCTTCGGCACACGCGGCTACGACGCGACCTCCCTCGACGCGCTCGCCCGCGAGCTGGGGGTTCGCAAGCAGACGGTGCTCTACCACTTCGGTTCGAAGGAGCTTCTGTTGCACGCAGTGGTCGAGCAGGCCGCCATCGAGCTGGGCGAGACGCTCGAGGAGGCACTGCGCCATGCCGATCCGGCGCTCGGCAACGTCGACGCCTGTGTGCGGGCGATCTTCCGTCTCGCCATTCGCCGCCCGGAGCTGCTGGGAATCGTGCGCGAGCTCGGTCGGTTGGGAGATCCGTGGGTCGGTCGCATGGTGGAGGTGCTCGACCCGATGGTGAAACGGGCCATCGACTTCCTCGAATCGGAGATGGACGCCGGCCGCATGCGGCGCAGCGACCCGAAGCTGTTGCTCGTGTCGGTGTACTCGACCGTGATGGGTGTCGCCACCGAGGCCGAGGTGCTGCGTGCGGTCGGCATCGAGCCCACCCTTCGCACCACGGCTCGCCGGAGGCGTGAGCTCTTGAGCTTCCTGCACTCGGCCTTGGCCCCCACCTAGCCGCGGGCCCCTTGGTCCCTGGGGAGGTTGCTCAGCGCTCGGTGGAACGATGGCGGCGACGCCGTTCGTCTCGGTGCAGGGCCAGGTCGACGAGGCGGTCGATCAGCTCGCCGTAGGCGATGCCGGTGGCTTCCCACATCTTCGGGTACATCGAGATGGGCGTGAACCCGGGCATCGTGTTGATCTCGTTGAGCAGCGGGCCGCGACCGGTTTCCTCGTAGAAGAAATCGACTCGGGCCAGGCCCTCGCACCGCATTGCCGAATAGGCGGTCACGGCCAACGACCGGATCTGCTCCGATACCGCCTCGGGCAGATCGGCTGGTACCTGAGTCTGAGCCACGCCGTCGAGGTACTTGTCGTCGTAGCTGTAGAAGTCGGCGGCGGGTAGCACCTCGCCGGGTAATGACGCCTGTGGTTCGCGATTGCCGAGCACCGACACCTCGATCTCGCGTCCCACGATGCATTCCTCCACCACTATCCACTCGTCGTAGGTCGCGGCGAGCTCGATGGCGGCGACGAGCTCGTCGTGGGTCTTGGCCTTCGAGACACCGACCGAAGAGCCGAGATTGGCCGGCTTGACGAACAGGGGCACGCCGAGGAGGTCGAAGAGGAGATCGGGGAGCTCGTCGGCGATGTCGTCTGCGTGGAAACCGTGGTAGTTGGCTTGCGGGATGCCGTGTTGGGCGACGAGTCGCTTGCTGACGATCTTGTCCATGCACATCGCCGAGGAGAGCACGCCCGATCCGACGTAGGGCACACCGATGAGCTCGAGCAGTCCCTGGATCGTGCCGTCCTCGCCCATGGGCCCGTGCAGCACAGGGAACACGACAGTGGGCATGTCGTCGACGATGGCGAGCGTCGCCTGGGGTTCGACGGCGGTACCCGCAACGGTGAGATGGTCCGGGAGCTCGGCGGGGCCCGCGGCCAGGGCGGCGATGGCCCCGTCGGAACGCAGCCAGGCGCCGTCGCGGGTGATGCCGATGGGCACGATCTCGTAGCGGGCGGGGTCAGCGGCAGCCACGATGTGGCGGGCCGAGACGCACGACACGTCGTGTTCGGCCGATTGTCCGCCGAACAACACCACCAGACGGGTTCGCTTGGCCATGGCCGCACCGTAGCCCTTCCCAAATCCCCACGGTTGCGTGCGGTGAGCGCTACCCAACATGGGGATTTGGAGCGGGGGTGCGAGACTGCGGGGGTGAAGCTGCCCCTGGCCGACATCGCTGCCGTCGTCGGCGGGCGCATGGTGGGCGACGACGTCGTGGTCGACGGCGTGTCGATCGACTCGCGCACCATCAGGGCCGGGGAGCTGTTCGTGCCGATCGTGGCCGAGCGCGACGGCCACGACTTCATCGCGGGTGCCCTCGAAGGAGGAGCCGTGGCCTATCTCAGTTCGGGCGCCGAGCCCAGTGCCGCCCCCCACGTTCTGGTCGACGACACGACGCAAGCCCTCCCCGCGATGGCGGGCGCAGTGCGACCGGCGCTCGGTTCGCGGGTGATCGGCATCACCGGCAGCGTGGGCAAGACGTCGACCAAGGATCTGGTCACCGCTGCGCTGTCGGCCGGCCTGCGCACCCACGCCAGCTACCGCAGCTTCAACAACGAGCTCGGGGTGCCGCTCACCCTGCTGAATGCGCCCGACGACGTGGAGGCGGTCGTGGTGGAGATGGGCGCGCGCGGGAGCGGCCACATCCGTGAGCTGTGCCGGTTCGTGCAGCCCACCGTGGGAGTGGTCACGCGGGTGGGTGCTGCACACACCGAGCTGTTCGGATCGGTCGACGCCGTGGCCCGGGGCAAGGGTGAGCTCATCGAGTCGCTACCCGATTGGGGCTGGGCGGTGCTCAATGCCGACGATCCACTCGTGGCGGCCATGGCCCGACTCACTCGACTGTGACGTGATCGGCTACGGGTTGGAGCACGGCGACGTGCGGGCCGAGGCGATTGTGCTCGACGACGAGCTGCGCCCCTCGTTCACCGCTCGCACGCCGTGGGGAGACCAGCACGTGCGGCTCGCTGTGGCAGGAGTGCAGAACGTGTCCAACGCCCTCGCCGCCATCGCCGTCGGAGTGGCATGTGGCCTCGACCTGCCCACACTTGCCGATGGGCTCACCCGAGCCGAGATGTCGCCGTGGCGGATGGACGTGCACCGTGGCTCGTCGGGCGCACTGGTGATCAACGACGCCTACAACGCCAACCCCATGTCGACCGATGCGGCGCTGCGATCGTTGGCTGCCGTCGACGCCGACCGGCGCATCGCCGTGCTCGGCGTGATGGCCGAGCTGGGCGACGAACACGACGACGGTCATCGGGCGATGAGCGAGCTGGCATCCGCGCTCGGCATCGAGGTGCTGGCTTTCGACGAGGCGGCCTACGGCGTCGCCGTCCTCACCAGCCACGACGACGTGCTCGCCGTGCTCGGCGAGCTGGGCGAGCGCGACGCCGTCCTGGTCAAGGGCAGCCGGGTGGCCGGGCTCGAAGCCCTGGCCCTGCGCCTCTGACCTGCGGCCTCAGTCGTCGGTCTCGGTCGGCAGCTCGTCGGGCGGCAGCGGCCGGTTGCTCACCTGGTACACGGCGAGCTGTTCGGCGTCACAGGTCGGACACAGGTACAGCCGCCGCACCGAGCTCATCGACAGTTGGGTGCCCCGGCTCTTCTCGACGATGGCCTGAAAGGCGACACGGACGTCGTCGGTGCCACAGGTGGGGCAGCGCGGTGTGAGATCGCGCTCCCACTCGGTGGCACACGCCTCGCAGGTGACGACGATCGTGCCGTCTCGGGGCTCACCCACGAGCTCGTCTTCCTCGCCGCAGCGCGGGCAGCGCAGGTCATCCACGCCTCGACTGTAGTGAACTTGGCCTGCGCCGATTCCGACCCGTCGCGCTACGATGCCTGCTCCCGGACCGTTAGCTCAGTTGGCTAGAGCGTTCGCTTCACACGCGAGAGGTCACTGGTTCGAGTCCAGTACGGTCCACGCGGGCCATCAACCGGGACGAACCACTCGCCGCCTGAACCTAGATCCCGAGGATCTGCTTCTTCTTGGCGTCGAACTCCTCGTCGCTGAGCACGCCGGCGTCACGCAACGAGGCCAGCTGCTCGAGCTCGGCCATGTATGACGGTTCGGCCGGCTCGGGCGCAGCCGCTGGTGCGGCCGGAGCCGGTGCGGCTGCGGGTGCCGGAGCGGGTGCCGGAGCCGGCTGGGACGCTTGCATCCTCCGGTCCATCCGTCGAGAGGTACGTCGAGACGTCCGTCGAGCGGTACGCCGCATCGATCGTCGCATGGGAGGCATCAGGAACCCTCTTTCGTTGCGCTTGCGCGTTCGACAACGCTGTCGTCCAACAGTGCCGCTACCACATCGGGGGCATCAGCCCGATCGATGAAGCCGGCTTCGATCAATCCCAGCACGGTCGATGCCACCACGGCGGCTCTGACTTCCTCGGCCACCTCGATGGTCGCCAAGGCCTCGACCGAGCGCATCACCGCTTCGGCCTCGAGGGCTTCGGCGATCTCGATGGCGGCGATCGCTTCGGCCGTGGCCGTCAGCTCGGCGCCGACCACGGCCAGACCTTCGAGGGTCAGGAATCCCTGCGCCATCATCGAGCCGCCCGCGTCGAAGATCGCATCGCGCAAGCCTGCGGCCCAGTGGTGTTCGATCAGCAGGAGCGCAGCCGCAGTGCCCGGTTTGAGGTCGCGGGCGACGCGGCGGATGTCGCCGGTGCTCACGCCGATGGCCGAGGCCTCGGTGATCTCGCCCGGTGGGAGCTCGGGATCATCGCCCTCGAACGAGAAGCCCAGTAGCGAGCCGATGATGGTGCCGAGGATCTCATCGCCTTCCTCGCCGCCGAGGTCGCCCATTTCGAGGGCCACGATGTCGCCGTCGTCGCCCTTGGCGATGAACAAGATGTCGAGGATTCGCACCGCCGACAGCGGGGTGAGCTCCTCCAACTGCTCGAGGATGTTGCCCTCGAATCGATCGAGCGAGTCGAACTGGAACGCAACGAACTGAATGGGACCAAGCATCATGGTGTTCTAGCACACCGGCCGAGCTGGCCTCGAAACGATTGCGTTGGCTTCGGGCCGGACTGCCGGCTCGATTGGCCAGAGCGTTCGCTTCACACGCGAGAGGTCTCGGGTGAGCGGTCGGAACGGCTCGCCGAACCAGCCTTCGGTGATCGGAACCTGCCGGGCTTCGGTTCCCGAGGGCGACCCGAACGTCAGAGTCGAGGTCGCCGAGGTGGAAAGCGCTACCAGGGCCTGCTCGGAGGGCGGTCGTACCGGTCTCTGGCCAGCCCGATGTGAAGGACGATGTCTGTCACCTTTGCAGGGATGCCAGCGCGGTCACCTCCGATGCTCACCCTCGGCCACCGGCGGCCGATGGGACAAGCGATGACCGCCGAACGGCTGCGCCGGCTCGCCACCAGGACGAGAACGCCACGAGCCCTTGTCGTCGCGTTCGCAGGGACGGCCGTGGCGCTCGGGCTGTGGGTCGGCGGCGCCGACAACTCGGGCAGTGAACAGGCAGTCGACGTCGTCGTCGCAGCCGACGACGTGCGGAACGATGCCTCGTCCGCTCCGGCCCCGACCACCCAACCGACACCGGTGGCCCCGCCTGCACCCACTCCGACACCGACCCCCACGCCCTGGAGGATCTCTCTGCCCACGCCGACGCCCACACCGACGCCCCGGGCGGCCGCGCCGGCACCGCCGCAGGTCTATGTGGGCATCGTCGCCAAGCTCGGCCTCGACCAGATCGTGGTCGAGGCGGCTGCGCCGGCTCCGCCTGCCGTCGCGGCCGGTATCAATCCGCTCACCGGCGTCGCAGCCACGGGTTCGATCGGCCGTGCCGCGATGCTGGTGAAGCTCGACAACGTGCGAGCGGCCCGACCTCAGGAAGGAGTGGGGTCAGCCGAGATCGTGTACGAGGAGATGGTGGAGGGCGGGCTGACGCGCCTCGCGGCGGTGTTCCTCGAACGAGACACAGGTCTCGGTCCGGTTCGGTCGGGTCGCACCACCGACATCGGACTGGCGGCGAACCTCAACATTCCGCTGTTTGCGTACTCCGGGGCCAACGCTCCCACCGAAGCCCTGTTGGCCAAGGCGGCCATCGTGAATCGGGGCCCGGCTCACGTCTCGTACCGCCGGTCGGGCTCGCGGCGGGCCCCGCACGACCTCATGACCGACGCCGGTTCGATCCGAAGCGGCACCGGGGGAGCAGCGCCGCCGACCATGTTCGTCTTCTCGGCCGACCCGCCCGCAAGCGGTGTTCCGATGCAGTCCTTCACCGTCGGATTCCCGGCCACCTCTGTCGCCTGGTCGTGGGACGGCGCCGGTTGGCTGCGGTCACAGGATGGCTCTCCCCACCTCGACGCCCTTTCGGGCACCCAGGTGCGCGCGGCGACGGTGATCGTGCAACACACCCGCTACGTCGACTCGGGTCTCGGCACCCCCGAGGGGGTGACCGTGGGCGCCGGGCGCGCCACCGTCTATACCAATGGCGTGTCCGTCGCCGCCACCTGGACCCGGCCGTCGCTGCGGTCGGTCACCACCTACACCGATGCCGCCGGCGCCCACATCTCGGTCAGCCCCGGCCGCACCTGGATCGAGCTGGTACCCGAGTAGGAGCTCGGCGTTCACCATCCAGGACCTAGGGCTCTATCCGTCGGCTGGCCGCGGTGCGACGGTCAGCGTGGAGGTGATGGTCATGGCGGCGCGTCATCGTCTTGCGGCACGAGGTCGGGCGGTTGCATGTGCCGCGTTGCTCGCCCTCGTTTCGGCGACGTGCTCGTCGGAGGCACCCACCGTCACCGCCGGACCCACGCCGGCTCCAACCGTCGACGCGACCGTCGAGCTCGCACCGCCGACCCAGGACGAGCCGGTCGCGCCGCCCGAACTGGGCCCGACCGAGGTGGCCGTCTCGACCAATCTGCCCGTTGTCGAAATCGGGTGGACGACCGTCGAGCTCGATCTCCCGGAAACCGCCTCGGGCGCTTGGCTCTCGAGGATCGTGGTCGACGATGATGCAATCACGGCGTTTGCCACCTCCTGGGACTCGAGCAGCGGACAGACGGTTCACACGTTCCGCTCGATCGACGGCATCGACTGGACCCACTCCGAAGCGCAGTTGCCGACGAGTCAGGCCATGAACGACATCCTCCTCATCGATGACCGGTTCGTCGGGTTCGGCAACAGCTGGGGCGCCGGCGGCACAGAACCGCTGCTCTGGTTCGCCGACGACACCGGCGGGTGGGACGCCGTCGATCTCACCGCGACGGGTCTCGACCTCACCGATACGTACGTTCTCTCCGTGGCCGGCAACAGCGCAGGCATGGTGATCGGCGCCCGCCGGGAGCACTACGAGTCGACCGCCTCCATCGCCTTCGAGACCGGCGGCTACCGGTACGAGCAGAATGACCATGACGGAAGCTACGTCCTCAGCGAAGTGGCCACGGGACGGATCGTGAGCAGCGGCTACGTCGCCGAGCTGTTCCCTTCGAGCGAGGAAGGCCAGACGATCTTCGCCGGCGACTCCCGAGACGTGCTCACCGTGGTGCCGTGGGATGTCTGGTCCGAGATGTACCCGAACTTCTCTCCGCTGCCGATCCCGGCCGACATCGACCTACAGGGCTTTGCCTTGGAACCGATCGAATGGGACGGGTACCGGATCCTCGTCGATGAGGCGAACGGATGGTTCGAAGTCACCGACCTGTCCACCGACACGGTGGTGACCTCGGGCGCGCTCGACGATCTGTACCGAGGCCCGGCACCGAGGTTCGTCGACGTCACAACCGGCGAGGTCGTGCTGCAGTTCAGCTGGCAGGAGTGGGATGGACACATCAGCGATGCGTACTTCGCCCAGCAGGACCTGCACGTTCCCCACCAGTCCGAGCAGATTCTGTTGTTCTCACCCGACGGGCAGCAATGGTCCGAAGAGGTCTTGACGACCGAAGAGAACACCCACCTCGAATCGGTCGTGAGCGTGGGCGGCCAATTCATCGCGACCCTCGTGCAGCATCAGGACTACGGCTCGACACGGAGCGCGTACGTGTCGCCCGATGGCGTCTCTTGGACCGAGCACGACATCGCGCCCATCGACTCGATGGGCGCGATCGCCGCGGACGAAGCAGGTGCGATTGCCCTGTCCTTCCGGGAAGGGAGCACGGCGGTCGCCTCGACCGAGGACGGTCTGACGTGGACCACCGATCTGTCCGTGGTGCCCCAGGACGCCGAGCGGACGCTGTGGCTGCGACAGGTGGCCATCGGCGGAGGGGGAGAGGCGGCACTGGCCACGCTCGAGCCGCCCATGACCTCCGGAGCCCTCACCATCACGGTCGGCTCCCGTACGGCGCACTTCGGGGTCGACGGGTCGGCGCTGCAGATCACCGACGACGCGTCGGGTGACATCCTGCTGCAACTCGGCTGGGACGAGTGGTCACAGGCGATCGAGGCCGGTACCCCCATCTACGCGACCTACGCCGAGGAGGCAACCACGTTCTGGACGGCCGACGGAACCGAGCTGATGACCATCACCGACGACGAGGCGTACAGGGGCTTCGACGAGCAGGGTCGGCAGTACGAGGCGAGCATCGACCACGTGCTCTTCGTCAAGGCTGACGGTCAGTGGTACGAGGCGGCCCTGCCCGATGTCGACGGAGCCTCACCCGACCAGCTCGCCATAGGGTCTGACACAGTCATCGTGGGCTTGGTTTGGTTCACCGACGACTTCGAGGGCCCCCCGCCCGCGTCGCCTCCACGAATCGAGGTGCTCGTCGGTCGCCTGCCCGCCCTCTGAGCGGTGGCGAGTTCCCGGTCGCTTCAGCGCACGGGCGGACGCCCGGTCGAGATGAAGTGATCCGACTCGACCGCGTCGCGCGCCGCGAACCGTTCGAGGCGAGGCGCGGCCAGGAAACGGGCCGCCGCAGCGAGCGGCAACGACGAGCTGATTGCCACCGCCTCCTCGCCGGCGGCACGGGCCATTTTGATCAGATGAGCCTGCACGATGAAGGAGCCCGCGTGGTCATAGAGCGAGGCCTCGGCCATCGCTCGGCTGACGTCGGATACGTCACCGTCGAGGGTCGCGCCGATGGCGGCAGCCTCGTCACGACGAAGGATCGCCTCGCCGAGGCTCAGATCGCTCGACGCGCCCTCGACCGGCGCGACGACCCGGTTGCGCCGCTCACCTCGACCCGTGTCGTGGGCCAACCAAACCGTGAACAGGGCGAGCCGAGCCGCCGCACACGACGGGTGCACCCCCCAGGCCCAGCGGGCGGCGCGCGAATACGTGAGGCCGTGGGTGATGTCGAGCCAACCGAAGGGATCGTCCAGTCGGAACTCGAGGTCGAGATCGTGGCGCAGCAGCCGGTGCGACACGGCAAGGGTCACCGCATCGAGCAAGCCCTTCACTCCGGCTCCTTCGGTCGCGAAACGAGCGGCGGCGGCGATGGGCGCCTCGGGTGCGTCGAGCAGTTCGGCGACCATGGCGTCTCGTGCCGCGTCGTCGCGCCGCCCGCCCCCGGCCGCAACCGCGTCGAGGTCAACGCCGTCGAGCTCGGTCGTGGCCTTCCTCATGTAGGGCAGGGTGTCTTCTCTCGTTCCCCATGCGAGCGTCGCGGCGAGGTGGGGGAGCAGGTGCTCGGCCTCGGCATGGTCGACGTTGCCCAGGAGCTCGAATGCCTTCTGCGTGTAGATGGCGCCGTGACCGTAGTCGTAGTGGTGCCGGCTCACCGCCTCGATGAAGTCTGCGGCCGTTTCACCGACCGGGCGACCCGAGCGCACGTCGGCCACCACTCGCGCCATGGCCGCAGTGTGATCCTCGGCCTCGATCGCGTCGACCAGATCGACCGAACCGTCGGGCTCGGGCAGCGGCCGCGCCGGGTAGGCGCGAGTCTCCTCCGCGACACCGCTCAGCGACTGCGTGATTGCGGTCTTGGCCAGGTCGCCGCCGAGCTCACCGGCCAGGGCCAGACAGTCGGCCGAGGTGGCCATCTCGTGACCCAGGCCCCACTCGTTGCGGGGGGCGCCGAGCTTCACGCCCTCCCAGATGATCGCCGCGGGGGAGACCCCGGTGGCCAAGAGCCGCAACGCATCTCGTGTCACCTGACCCCGGTAGTCCTTCTCGATGCCGCGGCGCAGGCTCGGCCACAGCACCGCCCGCTGCTCGGCGACGGTGGGTTCGACCACCGTGACGATCACCTCGTCGTCGACGACCTCGACGCCATGGCACGGCACGTTCTCTTCGCCGATGACACAGACACCGTCGCTCACGCGGTACTTCCAGTTGTGCCACTGACAGGTCAGCAGCTCGCCGTCGAGCGAACCGGTCACGAGCCCGTAGCCTTGATGCGGGCAGGCATTGTCGAGGGCGTGGAATCCCGATGGAGTGCGCACCACGACGATGCGACGCTCGCCGACCCTGGCCAGCTTCATCGATCCGACGTCCATGTCGGAGGCGGAGGCAACGGTTGCCCGTGTCGATCGGGCGGCGGCGCTCATGGGTCCATGATTCGAGCACCGGCTGAATTAGTCAAGACGTCTATTGCGTTAATTGGTACGGTTCGTACCATGACCCAGCCAGGCGCAACCAAGCGACGCATCGTCGATCAGCTCAAACGTCGCGGGCCCGTCGCGGCGGGCGATCTCGCTCGTGATCTCGACGTCACGCCGACAGCGGTGCGCCAGCACCTCGACGCCCTCGTCGCCACCGGTCTGGTCGAGACGGCCGACATCGAGTCGAGCGGCCGGCGGGGTCGCCCGGCCACCACCTGGCGGCTCACCGCCCTGGCGGCCGAGCTGTTCCCCGACCGTCACGCCGACCTCACCGTCGACCTCATCGCGGCCACCCGTGAGGCGCTGGGCGAATCCGGTCTCGGTGCCGTCGTTCGCCGCCGCAATCAACGACTCGAAACCGCCTACCTCACGGCCATGGGTGACTCCGACTCCACTGAGGTGCGGGTGGCGCGCCTGGCGGTCCTCCGCACGAGTGAGGGGTACATGGCCGAGGTCGCCACCGTCGACGACGGGTTCGTGCTCACCGAACACCACTGCCCCATCTGCGACGCCGCCGCCACCTGTCAGGACCTCTGCGCCGGTGAGCTCGAACTGTTCCGAACGGTTCTCGGGCCCGACGTCGAAGTCGAGCGCACCGAGCATCTGCTGAGTGGCGACACCCGTTGCGCCTATCGCGTCACCCCGGTGAGCATCTAGCCCACGGTCACGACGGTCTCGGGCAAGTCAGGGAAGTGACAGGCCACGAAGTGGTCGCCGTCGCCGACCCGAGCCATCTGGGGTTCGATACGCCGGCAGATGTCGTCGGCCTTGGGACAACGGGTGTGGAACCGACATCCCGGCGGAGGATCGATCGGTGACGGAAGCTCGGTCGACAAGGATTCGACGGTGCCGGCCAGTGGATTCTCGGGATCGGGGATCGCGGCGAGAAGGATGCGGGTGTACGGATGGGCCGGGTTGTCGTACAGGGCGTCGCTGTCACCGATCTCGCAGAGCTTGCCCAGGTACATCACCGCCACGCGATCGCTGATGTTCTTCACCACCGACAGGTCGTGGCTGATGAACAGCAGCGTCAGCCCGTAGCGCGCCTTCATGTCCTCGAGCAGGTTGAGGATCTGGGCCTGGACCGACACGTCGAGCGCCGAGACGGGCTCGTCGCAGACGACGATCTTGGGATCGAGCACCAGCGCCCGGGCGATCGAGATGCGCTGGCACTGGCCGCCGGAGTACTCGTGGGCCCGCTTCGTCCTGGCGACGTCGGGATCGAGGCCGACGTCGCGGATGATGCGCTCGACCCGTTCCTCGCTGAAGCCGCCGCTTCCGGCCGTGCCGCCCCACACGTCGACACCTTCGCTCACGATGTCGTACACCTTGCGGCGAGGGTTCAGCGACGAGATCGGGTCCTGGAAGATCATCTGGATCTCGGGACGGGCCTTGCGCAGCGCCTCGCCCTGGAGTCGAGTGAGGTCGCGATCGTCGATAGATCACGCTGCCGCTGGTGGGGCGGGGCAGCTGGACGACCGCCCGGGCGGTGGTGCGACTTGCCGCATCCCGACTCGCCGACCAAACCGAGCGTCTCGCCCTCGCGGACGTCGAAGCTCACGATCGCGACACGGCGTGCACGACCCGTCCCCTGCCGGCGGGGAACTCCATCACCAGATGTTCGACCCGAGGATGATGTCGGGATCGTCGGGGCGGAGGTGAGCGGTGCCGGAACCTGCCATCAGACCGCCACCTCGACGAGTGACATTGGCAGACCGACGGCGGTCATCGCCGGCGGCGCGGTTGCGTTCGAGCGCCTCGGCGCCGGCATCGGTGCCGACGGGGAAGAAGCAGGCGTAACGATGGTCGTCGCCGTGCGTCGGTGAGCCGGGCGTCTCCTCGATGCATCGGGTCTGGGCGTAGCGGCAGCGGGGCGCGAAGCGACAACCCGGGCGGCGGGTCGACGATGTCGGGCGGCGCGCCCGGGATCGGTGTCGAGGCGGGTGTGCTTGGCGTGGTCGAGTCGGGGGATCGACGTCGAGCAGCGCCTCGGTGTAGGGGTGGCGCATCGTCGTGAACAGCGTCTCGGTGGCGGCGTGCTCCATGACCCGACCGCCGTACATCACCATGATCTCGTCGGTGCGGCCGCGGGCCACGCCGAGGTCGTGGGTGATGAGGATCATGGCCATGCCCCGCTCCTGCTGCAGATCGAGGTCAGCAGGTCGAGGATGTACTTCTGGACGGTGACGTCGAGGGCCGTGGTCGGCTCGTCGGCGATGAGGAGCTCGGGCTCGCCGGCCAGCGCGATGGCGATCATCACCCGCTGGCGCATGCCACCGGACAGCTCGTGGGGGTACTGGTCGACGCGCTTGGCCGGTTCGGGGATGCCGACCGAGGTGAACAGCTCGATCGCCCGCTGCACGGGCGCCTGCCTTGTCGAGTCCGAGGTGCATGCGCAGCGGTTCAGTAGACCTGCTTGCCGACCTTCATGACCGGGTTGAGCGAGGTCATCGGGTCCTGGAAGATCATCGCCGATCCGCGTGCCCCAGTACGTGCTGGCGGTCCCGGTCGACCAGCTCCTCGCCGTCGAAGAGCACCGAACCCTGCTCGATCTGGCGCGAGCTGGCGACCAGACCCATGATCGACCGGTTGAGCACCGACTTGCCCGAGCCCGACTCGCCGACGATGCCGAGCGTCTGCCCGCTTCGAGGGTGAACGACACGCCGTCGACCGCCTTGGCCAGGCCCGCGTTCGGTGCGGAAGCCGACGTGGTAGTCGTCGACGCTCGAGCAGCGGTGCGGTCGTGACGTCGCGTCGCGCGGTCACAAGCCAGCTCCTTCACGTCGAAGTAGTCGCGGACGCGGTCGCCCGCGAAGTTGAGCGCAGCGACGGTCAGGAACAGCACGATGATCGGGGCGAACGCCACCCACGGGGCGTCCTCGAGGGTGCGGCGTTCCGGCTGCGCCGTTGAGGATCAGCTTGCCCCAGGTGATGCCCTGCTCGACCGACAGACCGAGGAAGGCGAGGCCGCCCTCGGCGACGATGGCGACCGCCATGCCGAGCAGGGCCAGCGCCCCCATGGGAATGACCACGTTGGGCAGCAGTTCGCGCACGAGGATGCGGGAGTTCTTCGGCCCCGACTGGTGCGCGCGGCCATGACGAACTCGCGCTCGGCGAACACCAGCGTGGCGGCGCGGGCCAGACGCCCGACCGGCGCGATGGCCAGGATGCCCAGCGTCAGCGAGATCGTGAAGAGGCTGCGATCGAGCAGCGCGGTGATCAGGATGGCGAGGACCAGCGCCGGGAACGACAGCAGGACCAGGAACACGAACGACACGACGTTGTCGAACCAGCCGCGCACGAAGCCGGCGATCATGCCGAGGGTGCCGCCGATGATCATGCCGAAGGCGATCGCGGCGAAGCCGACGACCAGCGAGACCCGTGCCCCGAAGATGGTGCGGCTGAACACGTCGCGGGCGTCCTCGTCGGTGCCGAACCAGTGGTCGAGCGACGGGCTGGCGTTGGGGCCGGCGTTGCCGGCGCCGGTGAAGTTGGTGCGCGGGTCCTTGAGCGGCAGCACCGGCGCCAGGATGGCGAGTGACACGATGAGCACCATCCATCCGACGCTCAACCAGAATCCGAGGCCGAGCGTCGCTTCGCCACGAACTCGGTCGGGTATCGACTCGTCGACGGCATGGACCGTGACGGCGTCGACCTGGCATGTCGACCCCTCGACCGTCATGTCGCACCCGCGGATCGAGCACGGAGTACAGCACGTCGACGACGAGGTTCGAGCGCGACGAACGCAGCCGACGACGATCATGACGATGGCGAGCACCACCGGGAAGTCCTCACGCAGGATCGCCTCGACGATCGTGGTCCCGAGGCCCGGAATGAGGAAGAACCGCTCGACCACCAGCGCGCCGCCGATCAGGGCGCCGGTGTTGATGCCGAACACCGTGATGACCGAGAACATCGACGGCCGTAGCGCATGGCCGAACAGCACCCGGCGCTTGCGGGACTCCCTTGGAGCGGGCCATGAGGATGAAGTCGTCCTGGAGCGTGGTGATGAGATCGGTGCGCAGCAGCCGCTGATAGACCGCGGCGGCCGGGATGGCGAGGGTGAGCGCGGGCAGCGTGAGCTGCCAGAGGTGTTCCTGCCACGAATCCGCCGGCCGTGTAGGTCTGCGGGAAGATGTCGAGCTTGATCGAGAACAGGTACTTCAACACGATGCCCAGTGCGAACGAGGGCATGGCGAGCATGGCGAAGGAGGCGATGGTCGACGATCGGTCGAAGAACGAGTTGGCCTTGGACGCCGACAGCACGGCCCAGGGGATGGCGATGATCGCGGCGAACAGCTGGGCCATGACGAGGAGGGTCAGGGTCCGCGGGAGTCGTTCCTTGATGAGGTTCGACACCGGTGGCTCACCGTCCTCGCTGAACTGCACCCCGAAGTCGCCGGTCACGAAGTCGGCCGCCCAGATCGCGTAGCGCTCGGGAAGCGACTTGTCGAGGTTGTACTCGGCCCGGGCCGAGCGCAGCTTGTCGAGGATCTCCTGGTCCGGCGGCGTGATGGTGCCGTCGGCCGCGGCTTGTTCGAGGGAGTCGTACTGGGCGGCGATCGGACCGACGATGTTGAAAAGCGGGTCGCCCAGGATGTTCATGGCGCCGAAGGTCAAGACCGACACGAAGAACAGCAGCATCAGGCCGAGCCCGATGCGCTGACTCCAGTAGAACACGGTTCGTCGCTCCCTCACCGATGCCCGGTGTCGGGCCTACGGCTCGATCCAGGCGCTCGAGAACCAGGTTCGACCGTTCAGCGCGCAGTAGAGCGGGTCTCCCTCGGGCGAGGTGCGTTCGCACACCCCGTTGACGTACGACTGGAAGGCGTTCACCCAAAGCGCCCGGAGCAGGAACACGTACAGGTAGTCGTCGTGGATCTTCTGGACGACCTCTTGGTAGAGCGCCGCCCGTGCCGGCAGATCGG
Source organism: uncultured Acidimicrobiales bacterium (assembly GCA_963700995.1). Classification (GTDB taxonomy): domain Bacteria; phylum Actinomycetota; class Acidimicrobiia; order Acidimicrobiales; family JAHEJN01; genus JAHEJN01. Next base: position 47,766 of record CAVOZP010000015.1, on the reverse strand, counting down.
TGGTGATCATGGCCTCGAGCAGGATCGTGTCGCGGGACTCGTCGCAGAACCGGGGCCAGTTGAGGGAGATGCCGCCGACTCCGGCACACCACAGCCACACGTTGTCCGCCGCCGGGTCCTGGCCGAACTGGCGCCAGGTGTTCACGTTGTACTGGCCGAATGCGGTCTGCTGAATGTGCTCGTCCTCGGGCAGGACCTGGTAGGTGACGTTGAACCCGGCTGCATTCCAGCCCTCGTTCAGGATGTCGGCGATGCGGTCCTGGATGACCGACGGACCCGAGTACTGGAACTCCATGTTGATCTTGCCGTCGGTGCACACCGGGGTGGCGGTGACCGTGTTCTCGAGATCGCCGTTCTCGGCGCAATAAGCCTCGACGAGCGGTATCGCGGCCGCCGGGTCGTCGGCTTCCTGGGTGACATCCGGGTTGTAGAAGGGGCTCTCCGGGTTGAACATCTGCTCGGCCGGGCGGCGCTCGCCGAGACCGATGAGATCGTTGTAGTTCTGACGGGGGGTGGCGAAGGTGAGTGCCTGACGCACCCGGATGTCGTCGAAGGGGGGAACCGACGAGTTGATCATCACGAACGACTCCTCGCCCGTGTCGTCGAGGCCGACCTCGAAGCTGTCGTCGCCCTCGACTGCCTGCACGGCGCTGGCGTCGTTGGCCATGAACCCTTCGAGATCGGCTTCGAGGAACAGGTCGACCCGGGTGTCGGTGTCGGGCACCGGGAAGAACTCGACGGCGTCGAGCAGCACCTCGCCGTTCCAGTAGTCGTCGTTGCGCACGAAGCGGGTGACCGAGTCGGGGGTGCGGCTGTCGAAGACGAACGGACCGGTACCGACCGGCTCCTGGTTGAGCGTCGGATCCTCCTCGGCAGCGGCGAGCCACGCCGGCGACGCCACCATGCCCACCTGGCCCACGACCAGGCTGGGGTAGTAGGCGTTGGGCTGGGCGAGGTTGAACGTGACCGTGAGGTCGTCGACGACGGTGATCTTCTCGTCGACGCCGGCGAAGAACGGGTTGACCGCAAGGCCGACGAGCAGGTCGCCCAGCTGACGGTTGAAGTTGTCGACGACTGCCTCGGCATTCAACGGCGTGCCGTCGTGGAACGTGATGCCGGGGCGCAGCTTGACCGTCCACGAGGTGAGGTCGTCGTTCGGGGTGAACGACTCGGCCAGGTAGGGCACGACGGTGGTGCCGTCGGCGGCCAGCGCTCCGAGGGTGTCGAACACGGCATTGGCCATGTTGAGGCCCGAGGGCCCGAACGCCGATGTCGTGGGATTGAGACCGTCGACCTCGGCATCGAGGCCGTAGCGCACTGTTCCACCGGCGACGGGGCCCGATTCGGACGCCTCCTCGTCGATGGTCTCCACGATCGCCTCTTCGGCCGGTTCGTCGACCGCGGCGTCGCCGGTGTCGGTCGCGTCGGCGTCCGGATCGGTGGCGGCCGTACCGCCGTCGTCGCTCGAACTGCCGCAGGCGGTGGTGACGACGGCGAGGACGACGAGAACGGCGAACAGGCGACTCAGGAGAGACGCGGAACCGTGGCGAATGCCGAGCATGGTGATCCCCCTCGTGATCAAGTGTGACGGAGGTTACACCCGCCTCGGAGCGTCAAGGGGATCGGGTCGGTGGGAATTCCCCTCGTGGAGCCGGGCTCGGCGCCGACGGGCGCGACGCCTAGGGTGCCCCGGGTGAACGACGTCGCCGTGATCGCTGCCGGCTCGGGCCTCACTCTCGCCGAGGCCGAAGTGGCCCGAGGCTGTGACGTCGTCGTAGCCGTCGACCGAGGCTACAAGTCTGCCGTCGCCGTCGGTTGCCGGGTCGATCGCATCGTCGGAGACCTCGACTCGCTGTCGCCAACGGCCGCGGCCCGTGCCGAGGAGCTCGGCGTCGAGATCGTGCGGTTCGACACCGACAAGGACGAGAGCGACCTCGAGCTGGCGCTGGCCTCGGTCGCCCGGATCGACGATGTCAACACCGTGCATGTGTTCGGCATCGCCGGCGGTCGACCCGACCATGCGGCGGTGTCGGTCGCCGTCCTGGCCAACCCCGCCCTGGCCGGGCTGACTCCTCGTCGCCCACCTGGGGGGCACGAGACTGCACATCGTGCACGGCACTCTCGAACTGCACGAGCCGCCGAGCACGATCGTCTCGTTGCTGGCCCATGGGTGTGTGGCCGAGGGAGTCACGACCACAGGTCTGCGGTGGCCGCTGAGCGACGCCACGTTGCGTCCTGACCATGCGTGGGGATTGAGCAACGAAGTGATCGCCGATCCGGCCGGCGTCCGGGTCGCGGCGGGAACCGTCCTCGTCTACGTCACCTCACCGGACACGCACTGACCATCGACCGGCGTTCTCGGTCAGCTCGACGTCGAGGTCGAAGCTGGCGGCGAGATTCGTCTCGGTGAGCGAGTCGGCGAGGGGCCCGGCGGCCACAACCCGGCCTTCGCGGAGCATCATCACGTGGGTGAAGGCCGGGGGGATCTCCTCGACGTGGTGGGTGACGAGCACCATCGGTGGTTGGCTGTTGTCGCGAGCGAGGGCGTCGAGGGTCGCCACGAGCCGCTCGCGGCCACCGAGATCCAGGCCCGCCGTTGGCTCGTCGTACAGCACCAGGCCGGGTTCGGTCATGAGCGAACGGGCCAACAAGACCCGTTGGCGTTCGCCCGACGACGCCGTACGGAACTCCCGATCGGCCAGATGGCCACACCCCATGCGGTCGAGCAGCTCCACCGCCCGGGCGCGGTCGTCGTCGGAGTACCGGTGCCACCACGGCTCGAGCGCTCCGAACTTGGCGGTCATGACGATGTCGGCACTGGTGAGCTGGGGTCGGATCTGGTCGGCCAGTGCCGCACTGGCCACGCCGATCCGCGTGCGAAGGGTGCGGACGTCGGTGCGTCCCAGCGTCTCGCCCAACACCTCGACAGTGCCCGTCGAGGGGTGCAGGCTCAGCCCGGCGATGCGCAAGAGGGTGCTCTTGCCCGAGCCGTTCTCGCCCAGCACCACCCAGTGCTGACCGGCATCGATGGTCCAGTCGAGGTGGTCGAGGATGACCCGGCCGCTGCGCCGAAGACTCACCTCGCGGAGGTGGAGGACGTGCTGATCGGTCATGCGTGGATCTCCCACGTGGCGTACATGTTCGCGTACCGGCCGCCCGCCGCCACGAGCTCGTCGTGGGTTCCGATCTCGACCAGCCGTCCCTCCTCGATGACCGCTATGCGATCGGCGCGGCGGGCCGTGGCCAACCGGTGGGCGATGAGAATGGCGGTGCGGCCCTCGAGCAGGACGTCGAGCGCGTGCTCGATGATCGACTCCGATCGCAGGTCGAGATTCGAGGTCGCCTCGTCGAGCACCAACACCCGCGGCCGGGCGAGGAAGGCGCGCGCCAGCGCCAGCAGCTGGCGTTCGCCCGACGACAACGACGTTCCGCGCTCGTGCACCGGCGTGTCGATGCCGTGGTGCAGCGTCTCGAGGAGCCCGCTGAGCCCGACGGCGTCGGCCGCCTCGGTGATCTCCTCGTCGGTGGCGTCGGGGCGGGCGATGCGGAGGTTGTCGGCGATCGTTCCCCCGAACAGGTACGGCTCCTGCGGCACCACCCCGAGCTGGCGGCGCAACGACAGCTGGCTCACGTGTCGCAGATCGTGACCGTCGATGCGAACCGTGCCGGCGGTCGGGTCATAGAAGCGGGTGACCAGCTTGGCCACCGTGGACTTGCCGGCGCCTGTGGGGCCGACCACGGCGAGCGTCTCGCCCTCGGTGATGTGTAGGTCGAACTCGTGGAGCACGGGATTCTCGGGGTCGTAGCCGAAGGTGACCCCCTCGAGGGCGATGGCGCCCCGGATGGGTGCCAGATCGGGCGCGTCGGCTTCGTCGATCACCTCGGGGGGCGTCGACAGCAGCGCACCCAGCTTGGCGATCGACGCCTGACCCTGCTGGTAGGAGTTGTAGAGCTGCACGAGCGACTGGATGGGAGCGAAGAACGCCGTGAGGTACAGCGCGAAGGCGGTGAGATCGCCGACCGACAACGAGCCGTCGATCACCATGCGGCCGCCGATGGCCAAGACGAAGGCCTGACCGACGACGCCGACCAGCTCGGACCCAGGCCCGAAGATCGAGGCCGCTCGGGCCGTCTCGACGTTGGCAGCGCGGTAGCCGTCGACCACCTGGCGGTGGTGGGTGACGTTGGCGTCGCGGCGGTTGAAGGCAGCCATTACCCGGATGCCCGCCAGGCTCTCCTGGAGATCGGAGAGCACGTCGGCAATCCGGTTGCGCACGTTGGCATAGGCCCGCTCGGACGCTCCACGGAACCAGAACGCGAGCACCGTGGTGGCCGGGACCACCAAAACAATCGTCACCATCGCCAAGGTCGGGCTGATCACGACCAGGACCACTGCGATCACCACGAGCGTGAGGGCCTGCACCGCCATGTTCACGAGTCCCTCCTGGAAGAGCATCGTGAGCGCCTCGATGTCGCTGGTCATGCGCGTCATGAGCACGCCGGCCTTCTCGTCGGTGTAGAAGCTGAGCGACTGCCGTTGCATGTGGGTGAACACCCGCACGCGCAGTCGCTCCATGAGCTGTTCGCCGAGGCGGCCGGTGAAGGCGATACGACGGGAGCTGGCCACGGCGTGAACGGCAACGCTCGCCAGGAAGAGCAGGGCAACGATCACCAGGTTTGCCCGGTCGCGGTCGATCACGCCCTTGTCGATGCCGATCTTGGTGAGGTAGGGCCCCGATTGCAGGGCGAGCGTCTCGATCAGCACGAGGCCGAACGCGTAGGCCATCGGGCGACGGTAGGGGGCGAGGAACGTCCGCAGGCTGAGCTTTGCCTGCCCTTCGCGGGTGCCGGTGTAGTCGAACTCGATGACCGGATCGGGGTGAACCGGTTCATCGGCCAGCACCTCCTCGACCCGGGCCACGAGGTGACCGGGCACTCCGGCGTGGGGCAGGCCGGCCGCGGAGTTGGCCTGGGCCGAGCTCTGCCCGCCGAATCCGGCGGCGGCGGCCTGGTGGCTCCCGAATCCCATCAGTCCACCGTGCCGTTCTCGTCGTCGGTGACGTCGGCCAGGATCTCGGCGTAGAGGGGTTCGTCGGCGAGCAGTTGCTCGTGGCTGCCGTCGGCCACGATGTGCCCGTTGTCGAGCAGTACCACCCGCTGAGCCAGGGCGATGGTCGAGAGGCGATGGGCGATCACGATGGTGGTGCGGCGACCGAGCAGCCCGACCAGCGCAGCGTGGATTGCGGCCTCGACCTCGACATCGATGGCGCTGGTGGCGTCGTCGAGCACGAGGATGGCGGGATCGATCAGCAGCGCCCGGGCGATGGCGATTCGTTGGCGCTGGCCGCCCGAGAGCGTGTAGCCCCGCTCACCGACCACGGTGTCGTAGCCCTTCGGCAAGGCCGAGATGAACTCGTGGGCCTGCGCGGCTCGGGCGGCGCGCTCGACCCGATCTCGGCCGGCGTCGGGTCGGCCGTAGGCGATGTTGGCGTGCAAGGAGTCGGAGAAGAGGAACGGGTCGTCGAGGACCATGGCGATCCCGCGGCGCAGGTCGGCGACCCGCAGCCGGCCGACGTCGGTGCCGTCGACGAGGACCGTGCCGTCGGTGACGTCGTAGAACCGACCGATCAGCCGGGGAATGGTCGACTTGCCCGATCCGGTCCGCCCGACGATGGCGATGGTCTCGCCGGGCTCGATCGTGAGGTCGAAGTGGCTGAGTACTGCCGCCCGAGCGTCGCCCGCGGACCCCGACGACGGTGCCGAGGGATAGACGAAGGTCACGTCGTCGAAGCGAACCTCGCCGCGCATCGAGGGGACAGCCACGGCATCGGGTGCGTCGACGATCTCGGGCTCCTCGTCGAGGATCTCGAAGATGCGATCGGCCGCCGCGTTGGCGCGTTCGCCCTGCAGGAGGAGGAAGCCGAGCAGACGGAACGGCAACTGCAGGAGGATCACGTAGGCGCTGAACGCGAACAGCGTTCCGACGCTCACCGTGCCGTCGATGGCCAGCCAACCGCCGTACAGCAAGACCAGACCCGTGCCCACTCGGGGCAAGGCCTCGATGAGAGGGTTGTAGCGGGCCCGGTAGAGGATGGTTTCGGTGGTGGCCCAGCGGATGCGCCGTGCGGTGCGGGCGACCGCGGTGATCTGGTCGGCCTCGGCGGCGAAGGACTTCACCACGCGGACCCCGTTGATGTTCTCGTCGACGCGTCCGGCCAGCTCGGCCATGCGGGCCTGGGTCACCCACGTGAGCGGGAACACCCGGTCGTGTAGTCGTTGGGCGCTGAGGTACACGCCGGGGAGCGTGGACAGGGCCACGACGGTGAGCCACACGTCGATGGTGAGCATGTAGGCGAAGGCGAACACGAACACGAACACGCTCGACAACACGAGGGGAGCAAAGGCGAGGTAGATCTGAATCGATCGGATGTCGGAGTTCGCCCGCGAGATGACGTCGCCGCCCTGGGTGCGGTCATAGAACGAGAACGACAGTCGGGTGAGGTGGCGATACACGCGGTCGCGGAGGTCGGCCTCGATGGCGTAGGCCGTTCGAAACAACAGGTAGCGCAACGATCCGCCGAACACGAACCGGCCCAGACCGAGCAGGGCCAGGATCACCGTGAGACGGTCGAGGTCACCTCGGTCGCCGGCGACGGCCGCGTCGATCGCCGCGCTGGCCACGGCGGGAGTTGCCACCTGGATCGCAACCGAGACGAACGCGAGCACGGCCGCGGCGGTGAGCGCGAAGCGTTGGGCGCGGATGTGGGGCCCGAGGCGTCGGAGGAATTGCGGTCGACGCGGAGGAGCATCGGCCGGGGCGGCGTCGCTCGCGTCGCCTCCCTCGCTCGTCTCGGTGGCGTCGGTCACGGCGGTCATCGCAGAGTGCAGGCTAGGCACTCGACAGGAACGCGGAGGCATCGTTCACGCCGGCGTACACTCGTCGAGTACGGCCCACGGGCCGCAGCGCCTGTCCGTCCCATCGAACTTCGAGGTCACGATCGATACTGCACTCGGCATCATCCTGGTGGTGATGCTCGTCGCGGCCAACGGCTTCTTCGTTGCCGCTGAGTTCGCGCTCGTCGCGGTCGAACGGGCTCAGGTCGACACCCAAGCCGCCGCCGGCGACCGTCGGGCGCGTGCCGTCGGCGCCTTGCTCCAACGGTTGTCGTTTCACCTTTCGGGCGCACAGCTGGGCATCACGCTCACGTCGCTGGGGCTGGGTTTCGTGGCCGAGCCGACGGTGGGTGCACTGCTCGAGCCGGTGATCGAGCCGCTGTTCGGCGGGTCCTCACGCGGAGTGTCGATCGCGCTGGCCCTGGCTTTGGCCACGGTGTTCCAGACTGTGTTCGGCGAGCTCGTGCCCAAGATCATCGCCATCGCCAAGCCGCTGACCATGGCCAAAACGCTGGCCGCCCCGTTTCGATTGGCGTCGTTGGTGATGACGCCGTTCGTGAAGGTTCTCGACGGCACGGCCAACCGCATCGTGCACGCCCTCGGCGTCGAGCCGACCGAGGAGCTGGCGGCCGGTCGATCGCTGGACGAGCTGGCCTACCTGGTGCGGTCGTCAGGGGCCGAGGGCACGCTTCGCCCCGACGAGGTGAACCTGCTCACGCGGTCGATTCGCTTCGGCGACAAGACCGCGGCCGACGCGCTCACGCCGAGACCAGAGGTCACCTCCATCGGTCCCGATGCCACGCTCACCCAGCTGGCCGAGCTCTCGGTTCAGACCGGACTCAGTCGGTTTCCCGTGATCGGAGCCGATCTCGACGACATCCGTGGCGTAGTGGTCGTGAAGTCGATCTATGAGATCGACCACGAGCGGCGATCGTCGACGACCGTCGATGCCATAACCAGCGAAGCGTTGATCGTTCCCGAGGGTCGTGGCTTGGAGTCTCTCCTCGCCCACATGCGAGGTACCGGCGAGCAGATGGCCGTTGTGATCGACGAGCACGGTGGGACCGCGGGCGTGCTCACCGTCGAGGATCTGGTCGAGGAAGTGGTCGGCGACATCGCCGATGAGCACGACGCGCCCGAGCTCACGGTGATCCGCGAGGCGTACAGCGTGGTGCTGGTCGGTTCGCTCCACCCCGACGAGGTGGCCGAGGCGTGCGGGTTCGAGATGCCCGAGGGTCAATACGAAACGCTCGCAGGGTTCGCGCTCGATGTCCTGCAACGCATTCCGAACGAGGGCGAGCTGTTCACCTACGAGGGTTGGCGATTCGAAGTGGTGGAGATGGATCGCCGCCGCATCGCGTCGCTGCGCCTCACCCCTCCCGGTGTCGACGGCGAGGCCGGCCGATGACCACTTGGGCGCTGATCGCAGCCGTCGCGCTCCTGGCCGCGAATGCCTTCTTCGTCGCGGTCGAGTTCGCGCTTCTGGCCGCCCGGCGTTCGGTGATCGAGCCGCTCGCCGACACCTCGCGTCGTGCCCGGACCGCCCTGGCGGCGATGAACGACCTCAACCGGCAGATGTCGGCCGCGCAGCTGGGTATCACGATGGCCTCACTGGGCCTCGGCTTCGTCGCCGAGCCCGCCGTCGCTCATCTTCTCGATGGGGTGATCGAGTCGGCCACCGTGTGGCCATCGGGTCTGCGCCATGCCGTCTCCTTCACGATCGCCCTGTCGATCGTCGCGTTCTTCCACATGGTGCTGGGTGAGATGGTTCCGAAGAACGTTGCCCTGGCCGGAGCCGAACGGGTCGCCATGCTCCTCGCTCCGATACACGCCCGCTTCGTTGCCCTGTTGGCGCCCGTCATCTGGGCCCTGAACGGCATGTCGACCGGTGTCGTGCGGCTCTTCGGCATCGAACCGACCGACGACCTGGCCAGTGCCCACACCCCGGCGGAGTTCCTGTCGATGGTCGATGCGTCGCGTGGTGAGGGATTGATCGGCGACTTCTCCCACGGCTTGTTGTCCGGTGCCCTCGAGCTACGATCGCGGCCGATCTCGTCGGTCATGGTGCCGTGGGCCGACGTCGTCTCGGTACCCCGGCTCATGCCGGTTTCAGAGATCGAGAAGGTCGTGGTGAGCAGCGGTCACTCACGGTTGCCGATGGTGCGGCAGGCCGACGGCGGCCTGGAGGGGTACCTCCACGCGAAGGATCTCCTGAGAATCCCGGTGAGCGTGCGCCACAACCCGCTGCCGACCCGCCGCATCCACCCGATGGTGGTGCTGTCACCCGAGCGCACCCTGAGTGACGCCCTGCTGGCCATGCGGCGGCAGCGGAGCCACGTCGCGCTCGTGCGTGACGGCGAGACGTCGCTGGGGCTCGTCTCGTTGGAGGACATCGTGGAGCAGGTGGTCGGCGACATCCGCGACGAAGCCGACGTGCGGGTCAACGGAACCTGACGCAGCGTTCGTCATCGAACGGCAACATTTTGGTGGGCCCGACTATCCTCGATGCCGTGAAGCTGCGCCACCTCGCGTTGCTGGTGTTGTCGGTGGGGCTCATGGTGCCCGCCGGCGCCGGCGCCCAGGATCCGATCGCCGAGGCCCGGCGAGCCCTGGACGACGCGCGCGCCGAGGTCGACGCCGCTCAGGCCGACGTCGACTCGGCCCAGTCGGCGGCCAACAATGCGGCCGAGGCGTACTTCGCGGCGATCGACGAACAAGAGCGACTCGATGAGGACATCGAGTCCCTCGAGGCTGAGATCGCCGCCACCCTGGCCGAGGTCGAGCTCCTCGCGACCGACGTGCGCGACGTCGTCGTGAACCGGTACGTCGCGGCCGAGCAGACTCCGGGCGTGCTCAGCGACGGTGATGTCAACCGCGCGGCACGGGCCGATGCGCTGTCACGCTTCGTGGCCAACTCGCGCCTCGATGCCGTCGACGAGTATCGGTTGGTCCGCGGTCGTCTCGGTGATCTCCGAGCCGACCTCGACGAGCGTTCGGCCCGTCAGGTCGAGCTGGTGGCCGAGCTGGCCGGAGCCGAACGCGACGCGAACGATCGCCTGGCGGCGCTCACCGTCGAGCGGGAGCGCCTCGACGGGCGCGTCGCGGACCTCGCGGCCGAGGAGGCGCGGCTGGTCGCCGAGGAGGAAGCCCGCCGCCAGGCCGAGCTGGAGGAACAACGACGGGCCGAGGAGGCCGCTCGTCAGCAGGCTCTCGCCGACAATCCGCCCACCCCGACGGCAATCCCCGAGCCCGACGCGAACGAGCCGGAGCCGTCGGAGCCGTCGGAGCCGTCGCCGACCGCCGAACCCGAGACTCCCGCCGGTTCCGCTCCGTCGCCGGCCACGGGATGGATCTGCCCGGTCGCGGGACCCACCAGCTTCATCGACTCGTGGGGGGCGCCCCGGGCGTCGGGCCGCTGGCACAAGGGCACCGACATGATGGCCAACGAGGGCATCCCCGTGGTCGCCGTGGTCGGCGGCACCCTCGAGCACCGAGGCAACTCCGTGGGCGGGTTGTCGGCCCACCTCACCGCACCCGACGGCACGTACTTCTACTACACGCACCTGTCGGGATACGCCAACGAAGGCGCCGGTTCCGTCGCCCAGGGCACGGTGATCGGCTACGTGGGGATGACCGGCAACGCACCTGTGCCCCACCTGCACTTCGAGCACCACCCCGCCGACGTCGGCGGACCGGTCAACCCCTATCCCACCTTGATCGCTACCTGCTGACTGTGCCGCCGGTGATCACCGGGGGCTGCCATTGCGCCCGCCGGGCGAGGGCAACGGCTGCCAGTTGTGAGTGCACGCCGAGTTTCTGGAAGATGCTGCGCACGTGACTGCGGATCGTCGAGACCGCCACGTAGGTCCGTTCCGCGGTCTCCTCCACGGTGTGGCCGTCGACCAGCAGCGCGAGGACCTCGCTCTCGCGGTGGGTGAGGGCAACGAATGGGGCGAGCTCGGACGCTCGCTTGGTCTGTTGAGCACGAAACGCCCGGTACCAACCGAACTTCTCGGCGTCGTTTCCGATCGTCGTGCCGTGCATGGCACGCTCGACGTCGTCGACAACCGCATCGAGGGCTGTGCACTTGCGAATGACGGCCTCTGCGCCCAGCTCGAGACATCTGCCGTATAGGGCGTCGTCGTTGATGCCGGTGAACATGATCACGCGGCAACCCGTCTCGACGATTTCCTCGACGAGCGAGAGACCCGCTCGACGGTTGTCGCCGAAGTCGACGTCGAGCAGCACGATGTCGGGTCGGTACTGCACGACGGTCGAGAGCACGCTGGCTCGGGTCGGGTCGACGATGCGCGGGTGGGGCAGTCCTCTGGCGGCCAGGGAGGCTGCGAGACCTTGGGCGAGGAGAAGGTGGTCGTCGACGATCAACAACTCGGCAGGGGTCGTGGTCATCGCGCTCGAGCCCCCCGGAGATCGATGACCTGTCCACCGGCTCCGTGTCCGGGAGTCTCCCTGGCCACGGCGGCGGCGCTGGGAAGGGTGAGGGTGAACGATGCTCCCCTGGCCACGGGATCGATGCGCAGCTCGCCGTTCATCTTGGTTGCCAGATCGCGGCTGGAATGCAGACCGAGGCCCGATGCCTCGTCGGGCTTCGAGCTCACGCCCCGCTCGAAGATCGCCTCATGGAGGGATTCGGGCACACCGGGGCCATGGTCGGCGACAGTGATCGTGACCGAGTCGAGGTACTCGACCGCTCGAAGAGTGATGTTCTTGCCCGTGCCGTGCTGGATGGCGTTGTCGAGCAGGTTCTGGATGATCTCGCGTGTTGCGTCGGGATCGCCGAAGGCATGGGCCTCGGTGGTGGCGTCGACCACGATGTCGTCGTACTCCAGCGCGTGGAGTCGGATGGCGGGAGCGATTGCGTCGGCGACCAGGAATCGCTTCCTTTCTCCGATCGCGCGGCCCGACAGCATCCGCCGGAGCCGAGCGACCTCCTGGGTGAGGGCTCGGTAGATGTCCTCTGTCGCCTCCGGATCACCGTGGTGGTTGGCTGCGACATACCGGAGCCCACCCTCGATGGCCAACAGGGCGGAGCGTCCGTCGTGGGCGACGATGGCGCGGTCGTTGCGCTCGGCGGCGAGCACCATGCGGCCGGTCTCTGCTTCGAGGGCGACCCGTCGGAACTGGCTGTTCTGAGCCGCCTCGATCCGCACGAGGTCGTTGTGCAGGCCCGCGGTGACGAGGGCAGTACCGACGGTGAGGAGGCCGATGCCGCCGAGGAAGTCCAGGTGGGTCGATGCAGTGACATGATGGAGCACGATGCTCGACATGCCGACCACCACGGCCAACACACCCATCCAGAGGTGCTCGACGCGACGGTGGATGCGACCGTGTCGGAGGCTGAGAGCACCGAGTACGAGCAGCAGCCACGCGAGCGCACTGCCGGAGAAGTAAGCCAGTCCTTCGAGCTCGACGCCACCGGGCGTGCGCCCGTCGAAGCCGGTCACGTCGACCAGGACCAGAGCGCCGAAGAAAGCGACCGCGGAGACGGCGCTGATGGTGCGGAGCCGAGGTTCCTCGTGCCGCCAGGCGGTGACGGCGATCGCAAGCACCACAACCGCCGCGATGCGGGAGGCCGCGGCCGTGGAGTCGAATGCGCCGCGGACTCCAACTCGGTCCCAACCATCGGCCGAGCCGACCAGATCGAGCGAGCCGAACGCCATCAACGCCACGGTGATGCTGAGCGTGAGGCTTCCGCCCTCGGTGTCGGCCCGCCAACGTTGATAGAAGATGGCCGACGTCGTGACCAGCAGTATTGCTGTCGCCGTGGTCAGCTGGGCGACGGGAATGATGAGCGATTCCGACGAGGCGAACGTGTCCTCGGCGGGCGTGGCGACCAGCACCACGCCCATGACGCCCACCGCGCCCACGGCGCACGCGACGAACGCGCGCCGGTCGATGGTGACCTGTTGGCCAGCGGCTGAGGGTGGGTGATGCGTCATGGTTGATCGGTGGCGACCGCACTTCGTCGCCGTGGTCGCCAATGGAATCGTTGCAGCGCCTGCACACGCCACGGTGGACGCGGCAGTGACGGAATCGTCGTGCGCTCGATGCGTCGCCAATGTTTGCCCGATGGCGGCGCGGTTCAGGTATACCCGCCGCACGATCGCCCGTCCATAGGGGTTCACCCGAACGGGACGAATGACCTACCGATTGCGTGGTTCTGTGGCCCCATCCCTCGGAAACCCCTCAATGTTGGGGATGGCCGGTTCCTCCAGGTGGATGGAGGCAGATTCACCAACCGTGCCGCTGTGCCCAGCTCGGTGTTGCGGCAGTGTCGTCACTGTCACGTTCGACACCAACCAAACCGAAGGAACACCAATGCTTCAGCTCATGACCTACCTGGCCAGCCGCAAGAACTCCGAGCGCGGCGCGGTCGCGATCGAGTACGCCCTTCTCGCTCTCCTCGTCGCCGTCGCCCTCGCCGCGGCGTTCGAGACACTCGAGGGTGCGATCAGCACTGCTCTCGGCGCGGTGGGCACCGCTCTGGGCGCTGCTGCCAACTAGAAGGCCGGGCACTCGGTCGGGGACGCAGCACCAGCTCGTCCCCGACCGCTGTTCGTCATCGAATCGAGTCGAGAGAAGGACGGGTGCGGGTCGTATGCCGACTGAATCAGGTGAAGTGAAAGACATCGAGCGCGGGGCCATCGCCATCGAATACGCGCTCTTGGCCATCCTCGTCGCAGTGGCTCTTGCCGCGGCGTTCACGACGCTCGAGGGTGCGATCAGCACGCTCTACGGCGCCGTCGGCACCGGCATCAACACGGTTGTCAATTAGGTCGAGATGGGAGCCACGCCCGACCTCGCGCCAGGCAATGAACCCGTGAATCGCCGCGTTCGTGAGCGTGGCGTCGTGGCCATCGAGTTCGCATTGCTGCTACCGCTTCTGTTGCTCATCCTCTTCTCGATCTTCGAGTTCGCCCGCGGCTACAACGCACGGGTCACCGTCACCCACGCGGCCCGCGAAGGTGTGCGGGCCTACGCACTGGGTGAGGACGCCGTGGCCGCGGCAACTTCAGCTGCAGGAGCACTGAACCCCGGCTCCATGACGATCACCACCACCGGCGGTCAGCCGTGCACGATCGGCAGTCCCGTCACGGTCACCGTCACCTACCCGGTGCAGTACTCGATTCCCTTCTTCGGGACCGGTACTTGGACAGTTGCCGACACGGGATCGATGCGCTGCGAAGTGGGCAATCCATGACGCCGCCCCGGATCACCGGAGCTGTTGCCGACGATCGTGGCGCAGCCGCGATCATGATCGCAGTGGCGATGCTGGCGATCGTGGGGTTCATGGCCTTTGCGATCGACCCCGGTGTGCTGTTCCAAGAGCGCCGCGAGCTTCAGGTCGGTGCCGAGGCAGCTGCGCTGGCCATCGCCCAGGACTGTGCGACCGGAGCAATCGGCTGTAGTGAGACCGACGACGGCGGTTTCGCCAAGCAGTACGTCGATGCGAACGCCTCCGACGGCGAAGCCCGCGTGGTGAACATCGACATCGACACCTCGGCCGGAACCGTCACCGTGGAGGCGGGAACCCTGAACAACGCCAGCAACCGCGACGGCGATCCGAACACCACCGACCTGTTCTTCGGGCCGGCTGTGGGCGTCGACGCTTTCGAGGTCCGGGCGAGCGCCGAGGCAACATGGGGCGCGGTCGGCGGTGGCACCACACTTCCGCTCATCTTCGGCGAATGCGAGTACGTACAGGCCGGCGGCAACCTCGATGCGGGCATTCAGCCGACCGGCACGATGATCATCGGGTTCCACTTCGGCGCGAACAACGGCAACGGCAACGGCGATGACGATGACGATGACGATCCGTGCTTCTTCAACAACGGCCAGGACATCGACGACGACGAAGATCGGCTGCCCGGTGGGTTCGGATGGCTCCAGCAGACGGGCTGTGAGGCGACGCTCGGCGTCGACAACTACGTCGACGCGAAACGGGCAATGCCACCCCGCAGGGCTGCAGCCCCCAGGACCTGGGACTGGTCGTGGGCAATCTCATCCTGGTGCCCATGTTCGACAACATCCCCCAGGGAAACAGCAAGACCTACCACGTTGTCGCCTTCGTCGGAATCCGAGTCGAGGGCTTCAAGTTCCCCGGCAACCCGTCGCAGTGGCGCAAGGGCAACTGGCAGGCGTGCAACACCCTCGGGCCCGGCCAATCGGAGAGCTGCCTGGTCGGAACCGTCGAGAACATCTTCGAGCCGGGCGCGGTGATCGGCGGCCCCGACACCGGGGCGAACACCATCCAGCTCACCGGGTGACAGGAGACCCAGCAACACGAAACCTTCTCTTCACAGGCAAACGGCGTGACTCGCTCGATCGAGCGACCGAACGGAAAGCGAAGCAATGAATAGAAAAATGGTGGGACTGATCCTGGCGTTCGCGCTCGCGACCTTCGGCACCTTCGCCCTGGCGGCGTATGTTCGAGGTGCAGAAGATCGTGCGCTCGCAGGACAAGAGCTGGTCGAGGTCATCATCGTCGATGACGACATCGCCGCAGGTTCGACGGCGGAGGACGTCGCGCGAAGCGTCATCACCGACGAGATACCCGACACTGCGGTACCCGACGACTTCGTGGTCGACCTGTCAGAGATCGAGGGACTGGTCGCGGCGGTCGATCTCGTCCCCGGCGAGATCCTCATTCCTGGTCGTTTCGAGTCTCCGACGGCATTCGATCGGGACCAAACTCGAGTGATCGACGTCCCTCCGGGCCTCCAGGAGGTCACCGTGACGCTCGATCCGAACCGGGCCGTCGGCGGCAATCTCGTACCGGGCGACACAGTGGGTGTGTTCTTGTCCTTCGAACCCTTCGAGCTCACCGGAACGATCGACATCGACAACGGCGCCGCCTTGACCTTCGACGAGATCTACTTCGGCACGACCGACGATCCCGTGCTCGTTCGCGACACCGATGGCGACGGTGTGCTCGATGCAGCCGCCGAGGACACGGCGGACTCCGAACGCCAGCTCAGCACACCCAACACCACCCACCTCACCCTGCACAAGGTGCTGGTCACCAACATCCAGCTCGAGCAGCTTCCCGAGACCATCGACGAGGACGACGACCGCGTCACCAGTTCCACGACCCTCGCTCCCACCGGCAATCTCCTCGTCACGCTGGCCCTCGACGGACCGGACGCCGAGCGACTGATCTTCGGTACCGAGTTCGGCTTCGTGTACCTGTCGGCTGAACCCGACGAGGCCGCCGAGGGCGGCACACGGATCCAGACACGGGGCAGCGTGTACCTCGACGAGTTCGGAGCCCTCTGATGAGCGAGATCGTGCTCGCCTCCACCGATGTCGACTTCGAGGACCGGCTCCGGTCGTCGTCTCCCTCGCTGAACGGGCAGATGACCCGCCTCGACGACCTGAGCATCGACGATCTCCTGGCCGAGGATCCTGCTGTCATCGCTCTCGGTCCATCGTGGTCGAGCGCCGAGCTGGTGGCTGCCGCCGGCGAGATCGATCGACGTCGGCCCGAGATCACGGTGGTGCTCTTCGCAGCGCCAACCGCCGAGCTGTGGGAGCAGGCACTGCGATCCGGAGCGCGTGACCTGGTCGATCCGGCCAGCGACGGCGTCGAACTGAGCGGTGCACTCGACCGGGCCAGAGAACGATCGAGCCGCCAGCGACGTAATGTGCGCGTCTGTCGTCGAAGCGGAGGCTCCCGGCGAGGCGACGGCACTGGGGGGACGAGTCATCGTCGTCGCCTCACCGAAGGGTGGCAGCGGCAAGACGATGTTGGCGACCAATCTGGCGTACGGTCTCGCCCGGCACCATCCCAAAGATGTTGCACTCATCGATCTCGACGTGCAGTTCGGCGACGTCGCTGCTGCTCTGCGCCTCGTGCCCGAGTACACGCTGGCCCACGCAGTGACCGCGCCGGCCGACGCGGTCCAGGTCAAGTCATACCTGATGCCCCATGAAGCCGGCTTCTGGGCACTCTGTGGACCGTCGAGTCCGGTGGAGGCCGACGACATCGGAGTGGAACAGGTCGGTGCACTCCTGGCGACCCTCCGCAGTGAGTTCGGGTGGCTCGTCGTCGACACCGGAGCCGGTATCGACGATCACACCCTGACGGCGCTCGAGATGTCGACCGACATCCTCCTGTGCACCACGACCGACGTGGCGGCCATTCATGCCATTCGCAAGATGGTGGATGTCCTCGACCAGCTCGGCATCGACCGCGCCAGCCAGGCGGTGGTGCTCAACCGGGCCAACGCCCGTGTCGGCCTGACCGTCGACGACATCGAGCGGACGATCGGCCGGCGCGTCGAAACCCAGATCCCCAGCGCACGACTCGTGCCGACCGCGATGAACTCGGGAACGCCGGTGCTCGAAGACAACGCTCGCTCCGGAGTGGGTCGAGCGATCGACGGATTGGTCGACGAGCTGACCAGCGTGTCGGCCGGCGCCGACTCGAGCCGGTGGGGCTTCTTGAAAGGAGGGCGCTGATGAGCCTGCGAGACCGATTGAACGAGTCGGCACCTGCGGTCGAGGCCGAGGTCGACGCGGGTTCGCCCATGGCGAGTCGGGGCGACGACGACGTACCGCTGAGCCCCCTCCTCGGGTTGCGGCTTCGCGCCCAGGAGAAGCTGTTCGAGCGATTGGGAAATCGCCTCCACGACTCCACGCTGTCGGCCGAGCAACTCGAGCGCAGCGTGCACGACGAGCTTCTTCGGATCATCGACGCCGAGCAGTCGCCGCTGAAGCCCGAAGAGCTCGAGAACCTCGTCGAGACGATGACCGACGACATCATGGGCTACGGCCCGCTCCAGGCGTTCCTGGAGGACGATCGCGTCACCGAGATCATGGTCTCGGGCAACGGTCCGATCTACATCGAACGCGACGGGATCGTCGAGCAGACCGACTCGCGTTTCTTGTCCGAAGACCATCTCCGACGGGTGATCGAGCGAATCGTTTCCGGGGTCGGCCGCCGCATCGACGAGTCGTCACCGATGGTCGACGCACGTCTCAAGGACGGGTCCCGAGTGAACGCCGTGTTGCCGCCACTCACCGTCGACGGACCGAGTCTCACCGTCCGGAAGTTCGCCCGTCGCCCCTACGAGGTATCCGATCTCGTCGCCAACCACACGTTGACGCCACGCGTGGCTGCGCTTCTCGAGGCGTGCGTCGCGGCCAAGGTCAGCACGGTCGTGTCCGGTGGAACCGGCTCGGGTAAGACCACCTTCCTCAACGTGCTCTCGTCGTTCATCGGCGAGAAGGAGCGCATTATCACCATCGAGGACGCCGTCGAGCTCCAGCTGCAGCAAAAGCACGTCGTGCGAATGGAGTCACGGCCCCCGAACCTCGAGGGCAGCGGTGCCATTCCGATTCGCGAACTCGTGCGCAACTCGCTCCGCATGCGCCCCGATCGCATCATCGTGGGCGAGGTCCGCGGCGGTGAGGCGCTCGACATGTTGCAGGCGATGAACACCGGCCACGAAGGCTCGCTGACCACCCTTCACGCCAACTCGCCCCGCGACGCCCTGTCGCGACTCGAGACCATGGTGCTGATGGCGGGAATGGATCTGCCGTTGCGAGCGATTCGCGAGCAGGTGGCCGCGGCGATCGGCCTCATCGTGCACACATCGAGGATGAACGACGGCACGCGAAAGGTCGTCCGTATCAGCGAGGTCACCGGCATGGAGGGCGACACGATTCAGCTCTCGGACATCTACACCTTCGACTGGAGCGCGGGTACCGATGCTCACGGTCGGGTTCTCGGCTCGGCCCAGCCCACGGGCCTGCGGCCCTCGTTCCACGGTCGTCTGGATGACCTCGGCATCGATCTGCCGGCCGACCTGTTCGGAAACCCTGCCGATCTCATCGCGAGTGGGGGTCGACGCGATGTTCGACCGTGAGGCCCTGCTGGCGGCCCTCGTCAGCCTCTTGTTGGCGGTGTACGTGCTGGCGATCACCGGGGGCATTGCCTTCGCCCAGGAGCCCGACGGCATCCTGATCGACGACCTCGACAGCTCGGCTTTTCCGTCGGTCGTGGTGACGATCACCGGCCCCTCGTCGTTGGCCGGCAGCGAGCTGACCGAGGCCGATGTGACCGTGCGTGAAAACGGCGAGGTACGCGCGGCATCGATCACCGCGATCCCCTCCGACGACCTCGAGGTCATTCTCCTCATCGACACGTCGGGGAGCATGAGCGGTGCTCCGATAACCCAGGCGCGCGAGGCGGCATCACAGTTCATCGATCAGATGCCCCCGACGACTCGCATCGCGGTGATCGGCTTCGGACCCGAGCAGGTGCTGGCCTCCGAGTTCACCACTGACACCCAGATCTCTCGTGACGCAGTCGCGGCGCTGCCCGTCTTCGGCGAGACGGCACTGTACGACGCCGTGCTGTTCGCGATCGCCGAGTTCGGCCCCAGCCAGGGCGCACAGCGACGGCTGGTCATCGTCAGCGACGGCGGCGACACGGCCAGCGGCGCACCGATCGACCTCCCGATCACCCAGCTCCGCAGTAGCGGTGTCCAGGTGCAGGTGATCTCACTGCTCACCCCCGAGTCGGACTCGCCGGCCCTTGCCTCGCTGGCGGCAGCCGGCAATGGTCGGGTCGTCGAGGCAACGGATCCGGCCAGTCTCACCGAGACCTTCCAATCGATTGCGTCGGCCCTGGTCGGCCAGTACGAGGTCGCCTTCGAAGCCGAGCAGGGGGGACGAACCGAGATCGAGATAGCCGTGTCGGTCGGACTGGTCGACTCGTTCGCCACCACGTCGGTGGTGCTACCGCAGATCGAGACGCCGGTGCCGACCGCCGCGCCAACTCCTGTCCCGGCCGAGAGTCTGGCCCAGCCTGCGGCCACCGTGACCCCGGCGCTGGCCCCGGTCACCACCCTCGTCGAAGATTCGACGGCTTCGTGGCTGTACCCGGTGGGACTGGTGTCGATGTTCGTGGCCCTGGCTGGCCTGTTCTGGTTGATCCTCCGCCCCAGTCGTCGGGCCAGCGCGTTGAGCACGTGGGCTCCGACCGCGGTCGACTCCGGCCGGTCGCTGAGCGGATGGCTGCGGGGAACTCCGGGCCTGCTCACCGAGGTGATCGGGGGCGCCTTGTCGCGGAAGGGCCGTGAACGACGGTTGGAACTGGCTTTGGCCCGTGCCGGAATCGAGCTCCGTGCCACCGAGATGGTGCTGATCGGCGCCGTCGCCGTGGCGATTGCCGTGCTGATCGGGCTGCTCGCGTTCGGACTCATCGGGGGAGCTGCACTCGGCGTCGCTACCTTCGTTGCCATTCGAGCTGGGCTGGGCTGGATGGGTCGCAGGCGAACGGCGGCCTTCGCCGCCCAGCTCCATGGCGCGCTGACGATGATGGCCGGGAGCCTCCGCTCCGGATACTCGCTCTCGCAATCGGTCGACGCTGTGGCCCGAGAGACCGAATCGCCGATCTCCGACGAGTTCAACCGGGCCCTCGTCGAGGTGCAGCTCGGACGCGACCTCACCGAGGCATTCGAAGGAATCGCTGATCGAGTCGACAGCGCCGACTTCCATTGGGTGGTCGAGGCGATCGAGATCAGCCGCACCGTGGGCGGAAACCTCGGTGAGGTGCTCGACAACGTGGCCAAGACGATCCGCGACCGAGATCGAGTGGCCAGGCAGGTCCGCACCCTCAGTGCCGAGGGACGACTCTCGGCGTGGATCCTGTCGTTCCTGCCGTTCATCATGGCCGCGTATCTCGCGTTGGTGAACCCCGACTATCTCTCGTACCTCACCGACACCGGTGCCGGCCGGGTCGTGATGTCGATCACCGGCGTCATCGTCGTCGTTGGCATCGTGTGGATGCGCAAGATCGTGAAACCGGAGTTCTGACATGCCTCTCACCCTGTGGATAGCCGCCGCCTGCGTCGCCTCGTCGATACCCATCGCCTGGTGGGCCATCGGAGGCGCTCGGGTGGGGTCGAGCGCCCGGAGCAACCTGGCCATCGCTGCGCGTCAGGTCGATCTACGCAGTCTTCGTCTCGACCTCTCGACCCGAGATCGGCTCTGGGGACCCGTCGGCCAGAGGTTGATCGACTTCGCCCGTCGCGTGACGCCACTCGGCATGATCGAACGAACGCAACGATCGATTCACCTCGCCGGTTCGGGCACGTCGATGGATGTCGAGAAGCTGTTGGCCCTCAAGATGGTGGCGGCCATCGGCGCCGCGATCCTCGGCGGGGTGGCGTTCTTGGGGAACCCGTCACCGCAGACGTTGATCCTGGTGATCACCTTGTTCATCGCCGGATGGGTCATGCCCGATGTCGTGCTCAGGCGGCGGGCCGACGCCCGGCAGAAGCGTGTCCGGATCGAGCTCCCCGATCTCATGGACCAGATCATGATCAACGTCGAGGCCGGCCAGAGCTTCGATGCGGCCGTGACCCGCGTGTCGGCACGGGGCGTCGGACCCGCGTCGGAGGAATTCCGCCGGGTGATGCAGGACATCCAGCTCGGGATGAGCCGACACGAGGCGCTGAACCTCCTGCTCGGCCGCACCGATGTGCCGGAGTTGCGTGAGACCGTTCAGGCGCTGAGCCAGGCCGAACGCTACGGCGTGCCCCTCGGGCGGGTGCTCCGCGTGCAGGCCGACGAACTCCGCGAACGGCGACGGCAACGGGCCGAGGAACAAGCAATGAAGGTGCCGGTGAAGATCCTCTTCCCGCTCATGGTCTGCATTCTTCCGGCGCTGATGGTGGTGATCGTCGGACCCGGCATCATCCAGCTGGTGCAACAAGGTGGGATCGTGCCATGACCGACACCCGTGCCATTGCCCCGAACGAGCGAATGGTGGCGTCGATCCTCGATCGACTCCATACCGATCAGCCGGCGGAGAACGGCGGTGATCACACGATCCCGACCGGCTTCGAGCCACTCGATCACGAGCTCGAAGGCGGATTCAGGCCAGGCCAGCTCATCATCATCGGTGGCCCTCCCGGTGTCGGGAAGACGGTTTTCGCGCTCCAGCTCGCCCGCAACGCCGCGACCCATGGCAGCGACGCGGCCTTCGTCTGCTACGAACACGACACCGCCCAGCTCTTCGGTCGCCTCCTCGCCAGCGAGATCGGCGCCTTGGGTGACGTGGTCGACATCAACGAGCGAGAGAGCCTTCGGTCGGTCATCCGCAACGCCATGGCCGGCACATGGGACAGCACCTCGGAGGGCGTCGCCCTGCCCAGAGTCCGCGCCGCCATGTCCCGCATCGAGACCTACGCCGACCGGCTGCTCCTCGTGGGCGCCAGCCGCCGCACCGAGCTCGGTGAGCTGGGCCGGCTGGCCGAGGAGATCTCGGGCGGTGGGGTGATGGTGGTCGACTATCTCCAGAAGGTGCCGGCGGGTGATTTCGACTTCGGTGACCGGGTGGCGGTGGTCACCGAGGAGCTGAAGGACATTGCGCTTCGCCACGGCATCACCGTCATTGCGTTGTCGTCGGCGGGTGGTCGTTCCCTCGAGGATCGCCGGATCGGCCTGCCGTCGCTCGAAGGCGCCGCGTCCATCGCCTACGACGCCGACGTCGCGCTCATCCTGAACGAGAAGAGCTCGATCGTGTCGAAGGTGCACGTCAACTTCGACCCCGAGCGGCTGAAGGTGTTCCACCAGTACCTCGTGGTCACCATCGAGAAGAACCGCCGTGGCCCCACTCCGATCGAGCTCGAGTTCAAGAAGATGCTCCACTACTTCCGGCTGGAGACCAAGGGACGCTACGTGACCGAGAAGCTCATCGACGACGTCCTCTACCTCGACTAGCGCGGCGGGCCGGGTCGGCTCAGACACCCATGGCGTGGAAGCCGCCGTCGACGTGGATCATCTCGCCGGTGGTCTGGGGGAACCAGTCACTCAGCAACGCCACGCACGAACGGGCCACGCCCTCGCTGTCGTTCACGTCCCACCCGAGCGGTGCCCGACCGTCCCAGGCATCCTCGAACTCCTTGAAGCCCGGGATCGACTTCGCCGCAATCGTGCGGATGGGGCCGGCGGCGACGAGGTTCACGCGAATGTTCTGCGGTCCGAGGGCCTTGGCCAGGTAGCGACAGGCCGACTCGAGCCCCGCCTTGGCCACGCCCATCCAGTTGTAGGCGGGCCAGGCCATGCGAGCGTCGAAGTCGAGGCCCACGATCGAGCCGCCATTCGGCATGAGGGGCGCCACGACCTCGCCGATGGTCTTGAGCGAGTACGCCGAGATCTGGAAGCCGACGGCGATGTCGTCCCACTGGGCGGCCATGAAGTCCTCGCCGAGGCCGATCTCGGGCATGAAGCCGATGGCGTGCAATGCACCGTCGACGGTTCCCAGCTGCTCGCCCAGGGCCTCACGTACCGAGGCGACATGGGCGGGATCGGTGACGTCGAGCTCGAGCACCATGGGCGCGGTCGGCAGCTTTCGCGCCGTCCGCTCGGTGAGCCGCAGGCCGCGACCGGCACCGGTGAGCACGATCTCGGCCCCTTCTTCCTGGGCGAGCCGGGCCACCCCGAAGGCCAGTGAGGCATCGGTGAGCACCCCGGTGACGAGCAGCTTCTTGCCATCGAGAATGCCCATGAGGCTCCCTGTGATCGAGCGCCCGACGATGTGCCGCGCGGACTTCGGTCACGTTAGCCAGCATCGGTAGGGTGTCGGGGTGACCAGCACCCCCGCGCCCGATCCAGGCGGCCCCATGCGGCTCTACGACACCGCCCGCCGCAAGGTCGTGCCGTTCACTCCTGGCCCGATCGTCACCATGTACACCTGCGGGATCACGCCGTACGACTCCACCCACCTGGGCCACGCGGCCACCTACCTCACCTACGACATCCTGCAGCGCCGGCTACGCGACCTCGGCCACGAAACACGGTGTGTGCGCAACATCACCGATGTCGACGACTCGATCCTCGGTCGGGCGCGTGAGCTGGGCGTGCACTACCTCGATCTCGGGGCGGCCGAAACCGCCCGTTTCGACGACGACATGGATGCTCTCGGCATGCTTCCGGCGTGGAGCGAGCCTCGCGCCACCTCGGCGATCTCCGACATCCGCGGCTTCATCGGCATGGTGCTCGACAGCGGCCACGCCTACCAATCGGGTGGCGGGGTGTACTTCGACGTCTCGAGCTTCGAGCGCTTCGGTCAGCTCAGCGGATACGACCGCACCGAGATGCTCCGGTTGGCCGAGGTCCACGGCGGCAACCCCGACGATTCGAACAAGCGCGATCCCCTCGACTTCGTGCTCTGGCAGCCGTCGGCACCCGACGAGCCCGCGTGGGACTCGCTGTGGGGCCCCGGTCGTCCCGGTTGGCACATCGAGTGCTCGACACTGGCGATGCGCGACCTCGGCAACAGCATCGACCTCCACGGCGGCGGCACCGACCTCATCTTCCCGCACCACGAGTGCGAGGCTGCCCAGTCCGAGGCGGTCACCGGCGAGCCGTTCGTGCGCCACTGGATGCACCAGGCCATGGTGCGCATGGACGGCGAGAAGATGTCGAAGTCGCTCGGCAACCTGGTGTTCGTGAGCGAGCTGCGCAAAGAGTTCGAACCGGCCGCAATCCGACTCGGAGTTGCGGCGCACCATTACCGCCACGCCTGGGAGTGGAACGACACCATCATGGCGACCGCCACCGCCCGACTCGAAGCGTGGCGCGCCGCCGGAACCGGAGACGGGGCACTGGCCGAGGTTCGGGCCGCCCTCGACGACGATCTCGACACGTCGAGCGCCCTGGTAGCGATCGACAATGCGGCGGCAGCCGGCGAGGGCGTGAACAAAGCGGCTGCGCTGTTGGGCATCGATCTGAAAGACTGAGCCCGCAGGCACCCGTCTGCGACGATCGGAAAGGGGAACACCGTGGAGCGCGACGTCGGACAGCTGTACTCGCTCGCCAAGGCGACGGTGCTTCCGCTGTTCCATCTCGGCTGGCGCTTCGATGTACGCGGGCTCGAGAACGTGCCCGAGATCGGGGGAGCGATCATGGCTCCCAACCACACGTCGGTCATCGACTCGTTCTTCCTGCCCGCGGTGCTACCCCGGCGGATCACCTATGTCGGCAAGGCCGAGTACATGGACGACTGGAAGACCAAGTACCTCTTTCCGGCGCTGGGCATGATCCCCATCGACCGATCGGGAGGCAACGCCGCGCAGGCTGCGCTCGACGCAGCTGCGGGCGTCCTCGACAAGGGGGAGCTGTTCGGCATCTACCCCGAAGGCACCCGCTCCCGTAGCGGCCTCCTGCACAAAGGGCACACCGGAGCAGCTCGCCTCGCCCGTCGCACCGAGACGCCGATCGTGCCGGTGGGTCTGGTGGGCACCCGCGAGGTCCAGCCCCCCGACGCTCCCGTCCCGCGGCTGTTCATGACCGTCGGCATCAACATCGGCAAGCCCATCCACCCCGACCTCGAGTCCGACCCCAACGATCCACGTGTCTACCGCCGCATGATCGACAACGTGATGTTCGAGATCTCCCGGCTCTCGGGCCAGCAGTACGTGCACGAGTACGCCACCAAGAAGACCGACGCAACGCCCGACGGGCTCGATGGAGGCGCCATTCCGCCTCGTCGCAGCTCGGCCGAGCTCCTCTCGGGCAACGCCGCCTGAGCCAGCGCGGAATTGCGTCAGACGCGGCGGCGGTGGCCGGTAGCCTTTCGCCATGGCCGAGATCGCTCTGAAGCTTCCCGACGGTTCCTTGCGCACCCTTCCTGCGGGATCCACCGGCGCCGACCTGGCCGCCGACATCGGACCCGGTTTGGCCAAGGCGGCTGTGATCGTCGAGGTCGACGGCGAAGAACGCGACCTCTCGGCGGCCCTCGACGACGGCGCCGAGGTGAGCATCGTGGTGGCCGACTCCCCGCAAGGTCTTCACACCATCCGACACTCCACCGCTCACGTGATGGCCCAGGCCATTCAGGCGCTGTGGCCCGGAACCCAGTTGGCCATCGGTCCCCCGATCGAGCACGGCTTCTACTACGACGTCGAGCTCCCCGGCGGCCAGACGCTCACCACCGACGACCTCGAGACCATCGAGGCGAAGATGCGCGACATCGTTGCGGCCGATCAGCCCTTCGAACGCCACGAGCTGAGCATCGAGGAGGGCCTCGCCCAGTTCGCCGACCACACGTACAAGCGAGAGATCATCGAGCGGGTGGCCGAGGGAGAACTCGCGGGCGAAGATGCCGGCGAGGTGGGCGACGGCATCATCAGCTACTACGCGAACTCCGACGGCTTCCTCGACATGTGTGCCGGACCCCACGTTCCGAGCACCGGCCGCCTCGAGCACTTCAAGCTCCAGAAGGTGGCCGGCGCGTACTGGCGAGGTGACGTGACCCGTCCGATGCTCCAGCGCGTGTACGGCACGGCGTGGGCAACCCGCAAGCAGCTGGCGCAACACCTCGCCATGCTCGTCGAGGCCGAGAAGCGCGATCATCGTCGCTTGGCCGCCGAGCTCGACCTCGTCTCGTGGCCCGAGGAGCTCGGACCGGGGCTGGCGGTCTGGCACCCCAAGGGAGCCAACGTGCGCCGGCTCATGGAGGACTACAGCCGCGATCGGCACGAACAGGGCGGCTACGAGTTCGTGTACAGCCCTCATATCGCCAAGTCGGTTCTCTGGGAGACCAGCGGTCATCTCGACTTCTATGCCGACTCCATGTATCCGCCCATGGAGATGGACGGCGCGTCCTACTACCCCAAGCCGATGAACTGCCCGTTCCACGTGATGATCTTCCGGGCCCAGCAGCGCTCGTACCGCGAGCTTCCCATCCGCATGTTCGAGCTCGGCACCGTGTATCGCTACGAGCTCTCTGGCGCCGTACACGGACTCATGCGCAGCCGAGGGTTCACCGTCGACGACGCGCACATCTTCTGCACGCGCGAAGACGTCCAGGCCGAGCTGGCGTCGTTGCTCGAGTTCGTGCTGTCGGTGCTTCGGGCGTTCGGTTTCGACCAGATCCAGGCCAAGTTGTCCACCCGGCCACCCGAGAAGTCGGTAGGCGACGACGACATCTGGGACGTGGCCACCGCGGGTCTGCAGGCGGCCCTCGAAACGGCCGAGCTCGATTATGTGGTCGACGAGGGTGGCGGCGCGTTCTACGGACCCAAGATCGACGTCGACGTCACCGATGCGATCGGACGGGCCTGGCAACTGAGCACCATCCAGGTCGACTTCAACCTTCCCGAGCGATTCGGCCTCGAGTACGTCGCCTCCGACGGCGCGCGCAAGCAGCCGGTCATGATTCACCGAGCCCTCATGGGTTCGATCGAACGGTTCTTCGGCGTGCTCATCGAGCACTACGCGGGCGCCTTCCCCGCTTGGTTGGCTCCCATCCAGGCTCGCGTACTGGCCGTCGCCTCGGATCACGAGGACTACGCGGACAAGCTGGTGGCCGACCTGAAGGCCGCCGGTTTTCGGGCCGACCAGGTCGCCGCCGACGATCCGCTGGGCAAGCGCATCCGCAACGCCAAGCTCCAGAAGCTGCCCTACGTTCTGGTCGTCGGCGACGACGACGTCGCCAATGGCACCGTCGGCGTGAACCCACGCGGGGGCGAAGTCGAGCGCGATGTTGCGGTTGCGGCGTTCGTCGAGCGGCTGGCGGCCGAGGTCGCCGACCACAGCTGATGCCACTCGATCGCCTCTGGGCGGGCTGGCGCAACGAGTACGTCACCGAAACAGCCCGGGAGGCTCCGCCCGCCACCGACAAGTCGCTCTTCGAGACGATTCTCGGCAGTGGGCTGCCCGATTCGGCGACCCACATCGTGTGGCGAGGGCCCACTTGCTTCGCGATCCTCAACCGCTATCCGTACACGTCGGGCCACCTGCTCATCCTGCCCAACCGAGGTGTTCCCGATCTCGATGACCTCACCGCCGACGAGTTCCGCGAGCTCTGGGAGACCGTCCGGGCCGCCACCCAGGCCCTTCGGGCCGCCTACACGCCCGACGGGCTCAACATCGGCGTGAACATCGGGAGGGGCGCGGGCGCAGGCGTTCCCGACCATCTGCACGTCCACGTCGTGCCACGCTGGGCCGGTGACACGAACTTCACCACCGCGGTGGCCGAGACCCGCGTGATGCCTGAGTCGCTCGATGTCAGTTTCGAGCGACTCAGCTCCGCCTGGCCCTCCTAGCCTTGAGGTCGTGACCGACGACACCGAGATCGAGCCCGTCGACGAGCTCCCGGCCGATCTCGACCTCACGACGCTCGAGCTGCCCTATCTCTTCCCGAACAACAACCGCCGTCGCCTCGTCGGGGTGCTGTACGTGGCGGTTGCTGCGGTGTTCGTGCTGGTGTGGTTCGTCGCCGACGACAGCCCTCGGGTGAATGCGGGCTTCCTCGTCGGTGGGATCGGCGTGGCGTTGCTCGGGCTGTACAGCTTCATCACCGGACACGATCTCGATGTCGACGAGCTCGACGCACTCGCCATCTCCGCCAAAACCGTCGGCTTCCCCGTCGGCCATGCGTCGGCGCAGCTCGCGTGGCGCGGGTGGACGAGTCGGCCCACGTGGCGAATCCTCGCGTACAGCCACGAACCTCAGCCGACGAAGCGGGCATTGGTCCTGGTCGATGGGGTGAACGGCGAGGTGATCGACACGATCGTCGAGGACAACCCTGAGGACTGGTCGCAGTACGAAACGCACTGAACGAGCCCTGGCCGCTCGGTCCAGCGCGAGCCGTTCGACGCATCCGAATACCGGCTCAGTTCCTCGGGGCGGTGGGAATCCCGTGGCCCTGGAGAAGTTGTTGCTCGAGCGACAACAGGTCGTCACCGGCCTCCACACCCACCTCGGCCAGCACGTTGCGGAGCCGGCCGCACGCCCGCAGCGCCTCCACCCGCCGATCGCAGGCAGCCAACGCCTCGATCAGCAGATACCAGAGATGCTCCCGGTACGGGTGTTCCTCCACCGCCACCTCCAGCTCGCTGACGACGAGTTCGTGGTTGCCGAGCGTCAGCTCGGCTTCCATGCTGAGCTCCATCGCCGCCAAGCGCAGCTCGCCGAGCCGGTACGCCTCCAGCCGGAACGCTTCGTCGTCGGCCAGGTCGCCGAACGGACGCCCCCGCCACATGTGCAGCGCCTCTCGGCAGATGCGCAGGCACTCCTCCGCATCGCCCTTCGCGGCGATCGCCCGACCGAGGAGCGACTCGAAGCGCACCGCGTCGATGTCCTGGGCGCCGACTTCCAGTGCATAGGCATGGTCGATCCGCATGACCGCGTCGGCGCCCAAAACGTGACGAAGATTCGAGATGTAGGACTGCAGTATCTTTTCCGCCGACTCCGGGGGATGGTCAGCCCACAGGGCCTGGAGCAGATGGTCGATCGGCACCGCTTGGCCCGCTCCGATGGCGAGCGCGCCGAGTACCGCCCGGGCCTGCGGGCCGCCAACCGACCGTGCGCCGGTGGGGGTCATCACATCGATCGGTCCAAGGACTCGAACGATCCACTCTTTGGCCATCACGGGCGCTTCCTCTCTGCCTTCAGTGTCCACCATGGGATCTCTGTGTACAGGTCCAGAAGTCCCAATGTCGGCGTTGAGTCGGCGTTGAGTCGGCGTTGAGTCGGCGTGCTACCGACGCCGACCGCACGGGAGGACAATGCAATCGAGAGAGAAGATCGACAAGGACAGGAAGGAGTTGAAATGAAGCTGTACGAACATCCAAACACCGAAGAGAAGATCGATCGGCTTCCCGAGATGCCGGAAGGGGTAGTCGTTCCTGAAGACATCAGCGGACTTCATCTCCCGACGGCCCTGAAACCGAGCGCAGGCGGGTATCGGTGGATGCGGTGGCTCGCTGCCATCATCGTGCTCGGCGCCACAGGGATACTGGCAGCAGTGCTCTTCACCGGCGGCGACAACGCGACCGAGACCGCTCAGGTCGAGGCTGATCTGGTCGCCATCGATTACATGGAGCTGTACGGGACCGACAACCCTGTATTCGTCCAGGCCACGACGGCTGATCTGGTCGCCATCGATTACATGGAGCTGTACGGGACCGACAACCCTGTATTCGTCCAGACCACGACGGCTGATCTGGTCGCCATCGATTACATGGAGCTGTACGGGACCGACAACCCTGTATTCGTCCAGACCACGACGGCTGATCTGGTCGCCATCGATTACATGGAGCTGTACGGGACCGACAACCCTGTATTCGTCCAGACCACGACGGCTGATCTGGTCGCCATCGATTACATGGAGCTGTACGGGACCGACAACCCCGTCTTCGTCGGGCCGGGCTGAGGCAACGAACTCACTGGCTCCCTGAAACATCCATCCGTGCGGCGCCCCGAGCGCAGGCTCGAGACGCCGCACCTTCGCGTCCCACGGCAGAATCGCAGGATCGCCGCTCTCCGGACTCGATGCAGGACTTCGGTTCCCCTCGGCTGGAATGGTGGGGCAACCACTCGACATCCAGCCCGTCGGCTGAGCAGCACGTTCTCGTCGGTTGCCCGAACACATCGTGGCGCACGAGCGGTCGCCTCGCTGGTACCGTCGACACCGGGACGGATATGTCCTGTTGGAGGAACCACGATGTTCGACGGTCACTGGCGCACCACGGTCGAGAAGGCCGTAGACCCGATCGGTCGCTCACTCCGACGTACCGGCATTACCGCGGACGTCCTCACCGTCATCGGCATCCTGATGGCTGCGGCTGCGGCCTACGCCATCGGCGACAACCACCTGCGGCTGGGGTTCGCGCTCATGTTGTTGGCCGCGGTTCCCGACCTGCTCGACGGCGCGGTCGCCAAGGCGTCGGGAACCACATCGGTGCGGGGGGCCTACCTCGACTCGGTGTTCGATCGGGTCAGCGACGCCCTCATCTTCGGCGGCCTCACGTGGTACCTCGCATCGAATGAGCCCGGCCGCATCTCGGTGCTGCCGGTCGCGGTCATGGGCGCGGCGATGCTCATCTCCTACCAGCGGGCCAAGGCCGAGTCGCTGGGCTTCGATGCCAAGGGCGGCATCATGGAACGCGCCGAACGCTTCATCGTGTTGAGTTTCGGTCTCGTGTTCACCGAGATCCTCATTCCGGTGCTGTGGGTCATGCTGGTGCTCACTCTGGTCACTGCCGTCCAGCGTTTCGTCAAGGTGTGGCGACAGGCCACGGCGGTGCACCCCGTCGCCGGTAATCGGGTTCGACGCACGCCGCGCACCCGTGAACGACTCGAGAACCTGCGGGCCCGTCGCGGCTCGTCGCGCCGTCGCTGAGTCTTGGTCGACCGGGCGTACGCGCTCTACCGGCTGGGTGCCGCCGTCACCCGGACGCTCCCGGGGCCCCTCGTCGCCGCCACCAGCGACCTGCTGTCGCGAACGGCGCCTCGCTTCAGTGAGGAGAAGCGAGCCCAGGTCGA
This sequence comes from uncultured Acidimicrobiales bacterium, assembly GCA_963700995.1. Taxonomy (GTDB): domain Bacteria; phylum Actinomycetota; class Acidimicrobiia; order Acidimicrobiales; family JAHEJN01; genus JAHEJN01. Next base: position 16,563 of record CAVOZP010000015.1, on the reverse strand, counting down.
GCGCAATCTACGACGCATTCTCGACCGCGACATCTCGGGCCGTGAGCTCGATCGACTGGTAGGGGAGACCTTCGTCGATTACGCCCGGTACTACGTCGAGTCGGCCCGGCTGCCCGACATGAGCATCGAGGAGATCGACGCCGGCTTCACCGTCGAGGGATTCGAGTACGTCGAGGACGCAGTGGCCAGCGGCATCGGCCCGATCCTGGTGCTCCCGCATCTCGGCGGATGGGAGTGGGCGGGGTTCTGGCTCACCCTCGTACCGCGCTATGACGTGACCGTCGTGGTCGAGCCGCTGCGTCCGCCGGAATTGCACGAATGGTTCATGGATTTTCGGCGCACGCTCGGTATGAACGTGATCACGCTCGGTCCTGATGCCGGCAGTCGACTCGTTGCCGCCATCAAGGCCGGCCATGTGGTCTGTCTGTTGAGCGATCGCGATGTCGGTGGGGCTGCTGTCGAGGTCGACTTCTTCGGCGAGACGACGACGGTGCCCGCCGGACCGGCAACCATGGCGCTGCGCACCGGCTGCAAAGTGTTGCCGACGGCGGTCTACCACACCGACTACGGCGTGCACGGTGTAGTGCGGCCCGATCCCGGTTTCGTTCGCACCGAGGCGCGGTTGCGCACCGATATCACCGCCCTGACGCAGATCCTCACCGACGAGCTCGCCGACCTCATCCGCCGGGCACCCGAACAGTGGCACCTGATGCAACCCAACTGGCCCAGCGACCGCCACTGACAACCGTTCTGGCGCGCGATGGGGTCGCTGCGGTGCACGGAAAGCGCGCCAGAAGGCTTGCAGGACCTCGTGGCCAGGGTCAGGGGATTTCTTTGCGTTGGACGGCGAAGGTGTCGATGTTGTCGCCGTTCCAGTCGCCGACCAACAGGGTGTCGGTTGCTATGCCGTAGCCGATGGTGGTCTCGGCGATGCCGGTCTGGAAGTCGTTGCGGATGAAGATGACGTTGCCCCGCCGCACGGCGAAGGTGTCGATGCCGTCGTTGTTCCAGTCGCCGATCAGTACTTCGTCGGCGGCGCGGCCGTAGCCGAACACGATGTCGGCGACACCGGTGGTGACGCTGTTGCGGATGTAGAAGATGTTGCCGCGTCGCACGGCGAAGGTGTCTTGGCCGTTGCCGTTCCAGTCGCCGACGAAGACTTCGTCGCCGGCCCTGCCGTAGCCGATCGGGGCCGGGCTCGGCCCGCCGGTGGGGCTGTCGGTGGTGTAGAAGACGTTGCCGCGTTGCACGGCGAAGGTGTCGATGTTGTCGCCGTTCCAGTCGCCGACCCGGTAGAGGGTGTCGGTGGTGGCGCCGTAGCTGATGGTGCGGATCGGGTTGCCCCGTTCGTCGACTTCGACGATGGTTCGGCCGTCGCGGCGGGCGAAGCCGTCGCGGCCGTTGCCGTTCCAGTCGCCGGTGAAGATCTCCTCGGTGGCCTGCCGAACAAGAAGTCGTACTCGGCGGGCCCGGACTGGATCACATTGGTCACGAAGATCCGATTCACCCGGTTGTCGATCGGGTCGTCGATGTCGGGGTTGCCGTCGCCATCCTGGTCGCCGGTGCCGTTCCCTGTGCCGTTCCCTGTGCCGGTCGACCTGTGCCGCCGAAGGTGAGAGGGCACGATCTCCACCGGCCCGGCGCTGGATGGAGGCTCATTGTCACCGGATCTTGTGGTGTTGCCGTAGCCGAGCTGGCCGTCGCCGCCCGAGGCCCGCACCGGACCGCCCGTTGTCGAGGATGGCACACGTGTGGCGACCGCCGGCGGTGACGGCTCTGGCGGTGCGTCCGGGGCCGAGGTCCACGGGGCCGACGGAGCCGGGGGTTTCGTTGTCGCCGATGTTGTTGGTGTTGCCGTAGCCGAGCCGGCCGCTGTTGCCGTTGCCCCAGCAGCGGACGGTGCCGTTGTCGAGCAGGGCGCAGGTGTGGACGGCGCCGGTGGTGATGGCGGTGGCGGTGCGTCCGGGGCCGAGGTCGACGGGGCCGACGGAGCCGGGGGTCTCGTTGTCGCCGATGTTGTTGGTGTTGCCGTAGCCGAGCTGCCCGCTGTCGCCGTCGCCCCAGCAGCGGACGGTGCCGTTGTCGAGGATGGCGCAGGTGTGGTCGTCGCCGGCGGTGATGGCGGTGGCGGTGCGTCCGGTGCCGAGGTCGACGGGGCCGACGGAGCCGGGGGTTTCGTTGTCGCCGATGTTGTTGGTGTTGCCGTAGCCGAGCCTGCCGCTGTTGCCGTTGCCCCAGCAGCGGACGGTGCCGTTGTCGAGGATGGCGCAGGTGTGGGAGGTCGCCGGCGGTGATGGCGGTGGCGGTGCGGCCGGGGCCGAGGTCGACGGGGCCGACGGAGCCGGGGGTCTCGTTGTCGCCGATGGTCGTCGGTGTTGCCGTAGCCGAGCTGCCCGCTGTCGCCGTTGCCCCAGCAGCGGACGGTGCCGTTGTCGAGGATGGCGCAGGTATGCTCGGTACCGCCGGCGGTGATGGCGGTGGCGGTGCGGCCGGGGCCGAGGTCGACGGGGCCGACGGAGCCGGGGGTTTCGTTGTCGCCGATGGTGGTTGGTGTTGCCGTAGCCGAGCTGCCCGGCGGTCGCGCCGCCCCAGCAGCGGACGGTGCCGTTGTCGAGGATGGCGCAGGTGTGGTGAGACCGGCGACTGATCGCGGTGGCGGTGCGTCCCGGCGCCGAGGTCGACGGGGCCGACGGAGCCCAGCGTCTCGTTGTCGCCGATGTTGTTCGGTGTTGCCGTAGCCGAGCCTTCCGTCGCTTCCCGAGCCCCAGCAGCGCACCGAGCCGCTGTCGAGCACGACACACGTGTGTGAGAAGCCGGCAGTGATTCGGCTCTCGGCGGCCACGGATGCGGCGGTGCCCTCGTTGGCGTCAGCAGAGGTCACGGCGCCCGGATCGTCTTGCGCCTGGGCGACCGAGGCCGATATGGCGGAAAGAGCAAGAACCGCTGTCAGGACCGCCAGGGTCTGTCGCGTCGACCTCATCAGCTTGGACTCCTCCTGCGGAAGTGAACCCCGCAATCTGGCAGAGAACCTAGCGGAGAACTTCGATCGGCTGTGCCGCGTGAGCACCCAAATGGCCGGAGGACCTATGCGTCTATCGTGCTGGAGTGCGAGTCGGCATCATCTGTCCCTACAGCCTGACCCTTCCCGGTGGTGTCCAGGAGCAGGTCCTCGCCATGGGGAGGGCGCTACGCCACCGGGGTATCGACGCACGGGTGCTCGGACCGTGCGACGGCGCGCCGCCCGATCCGGCCGTCACGCCCCTCGGCAACAGTCTGCCCACCGCGGCCAACGGGTCGATCGCCCCGGTCGCGCCCGACGTCTCGGCCCAGCTCCGGACCATCCGGGCGCTTCGCGACGAGGCGTTCGACGTCCTGCACCTCCACGAGCCCCTCGCACCGGGCCCCACCCATACCGCATTGGTGATGCATCCCGCTCCGATCCTCGCCACGTTCCACGCCGCCGGCACCAGCGCGCCGTACCGCTACCTCAAGCCGGGTGTCCGCTGGCTGGCCAGCCACATCGACCAGGCCACCGCCGTCTCCGAGATGGCGGTGACCCTGGCCCGCACGGTGTTCGACGGTGACATCGAGGTCACCTTCAACGGCGTCGACGTGGGTTCGTTCCGCGGGCTCGAGCCGTGGCCGACGTCGGGGCCGACAGTGCTGTTCATCGGTCGTCACGAACCCCGGAAGGGCCTGGCGGTGCTGATCGAGGCCATGGCCCAACTTCCCGACGACGTCATCTGCTGGGTGGCCGGCGACGGCCCCGAGGCATCGGCGCTGCGCCTGGCCACCCGCCACAACCGGCGCTTCGAGTGGTTGGGACGGATCTCGGACCACGAGAAGCGTCGACGGCTCGTCGGAGCCGACGTCTTCTGCGCCCCGTCGCTCGGTGGGGAGTCGTTCGGCATCGTGTTGCTCGAGGCAATGGCCGCCCACACGCCGGTGGTCGCCTCCTCGATCGAGGGCTATGCCAACGTCGCCCGGGCCGGGCGTGACGCACTGATGGTGAGCCCGAACGACGTCGATGCCCTGGCCGCCGCCTTGCGAGCGGCGCTGTTCGAGCCGGCGGAACGGGCACGACTGGTGAGCTCGGGCGCCGAACGAGCCGACCAGTTCGCCATGCGTCGGCTGGCCGGTATCTACGTCGAGCGGTACGAGCGCCTCGTCGATCGAACGGAGCCCGTACACTAGCTGAGCGGTCTCGGCTGTTCGGGTCGAACGAGAAGGAGTTCACGTGATCATCGGCATCATCATCGTCGCAGTGCTCGTGCTGTTGTTGTTGTTCTTCGTCTTGCAGTACAACGGCCTGGTCAGGCTGCGAAATCAGGTCGAGAACGTGTGGTCACAGATCGACGTCCAGCTGCGTCGTCGGTACGATCTCATTCCCAACCTGGTCGAGACGGTGAAGGGTTACGCCGCCCACGAGCGAGAGACGCTCGAAGCGGTCGTCCAGGCCCGCAACGTGGCGATCGCCGCCCCTGGCCCGGCCGAGCAGGCCCAGGCCGAGAACATCCTCACCGGTGCATTGCGCCAGTTGTTCGCGCTGAGCGAGAGCTACCCCGATCTCAAGGCGAACCAGAACTTTCTCGCTCTCCAGGAAGAGCTCACGTCCACCGAAGACCGCATCGCCTACGCGCGGCAGTACTACAACGACTCGGTGCTCGGGTACAACAACAAGCTCCAGACCTTCCCGTCGAATCTCGTCGCCAGTGCGTTCAGCTTCACCGAGCGGGAGTACTTCGAAGCTCCCGGCGAGGCGATCGATCCCGTCCAGGTCCAGTTCTGAACCGTCACCGGGATCACTCATGACCTCCTCGCCAACGTGCTCACTGCTCGTCGCGCTGCTCGCCGTACCCGTCATCGTCCTCGCCGTGGTCGGCGCCCTCCTCGGTGTGCCGTGGTGGATCGTCGCGCCCCTCGCGGTCGTCGTCGTCGTGGTGGCCACGATCGTCGTCGTCCGCAGTGCGCCCGGAATCGTGCTCGCCCGGCTCGGGGTGAAGCCCGCCGACCTCGACGGCGCCCACGTGCGACTCGGGCACATCGTCGACGGTCTCTGCCTCGCCAACGGCATCCGCCAGCCGGCACTGGGCATCGTCGACGACGAGACCCTCAACGGACTGGTCGTGGGCCGCTCGGCCGACGAGGCGACCATTGTCGTGACCACCGGTCTGCTGGAGGGACTCGGCCGCACCGAGCTCGAGGGTGCGATCGCCCATCTCCTGGCCCGCGCGAAGGCCCCGGGCCTGGCCGACGAGACGCTGGCCGCCGTTGTGATCGGCATGTGGATGGCTCCGGTCCCGGTTCTCCAGCGTCGGGCGCTCGCCCGCGTGGTGGCCGACCATCCCGCGGTTCTCGCCGATCGCGAAGCAGTGGCCATGACCCGGTACCCACCCGGGCTGGTTTCGGCCTTCGCGACCATCCAGAACGCCGACCAGTCGCTACGCTCGGCCGGTCGCTCGACCCGCCACCTGTGGATCGACGATCCCGCCCGCACCACCAACGACGCAATCGACATCCCGCTCTCCGAGCGGATCGACGTCCTCCAGGAGCTCTGATCCCACTGTGTCCCTGACTCGCAACCAGATCTACGTAGCGCTGGCCGCGGCCGCTGCAGTGATCGTCATCGTGGTGATCCTGCTGATGAGCGGGGGCGGCAGCGACGCAGGGCCGGTACTGACCGACGACGCCGCGCCGGTACCGACCGAGGATCCGCTAACCGATGACCTCGACGCCGTCGACGCGTCGGGAGAGGCGACCCCGACGCCGGCACCGGCCGGCCCGGTCGAGCCTCTCACCGGTGTCCCCCTCGACGGCGAGCCCGCGCTCGATCGTCCGGCGCTCATGGTCAAGCTCGACAACCATCCCCAGGCTCGCCCCCAGATCGGTCTCAACCAGGCCGATCAGGGCATCGAGCTGCTCGTCGAGGGCATCACCCGACTGGCCCTCGTCTTCCACACGTCCGACTCCGATCCGGTCGGTCCGGTTCGATCGGGTCGCAGCTCCGACCCCGATCTCGCCGCCAATTACGGGATGCCGCTGTTCGCGTGGTCCGGCGGCAACGCCACGGTGCGGGCCGAGGTTCGCCAGGGCGAAATCGACGGCAAGCTCTACGACGTCGGCATCGACCCATGCCACCACTCAATGTGCACCTCGGCAAGCAGGAGCGGAGTCAGGTCATTGAGCGGATAATCGATTATCTCGAATCGCTCTGAACCCGGGTTTTGCTAGATCCATTCAGGGGTTACATTGAACAGTGCGTGCAGCAGGTTGTTCTGAAAGATGCGGTTTCCGGTGAGAAACTGATGCAGCTCGCATAGAAACACGGTGTGCGTGACGGCCGTTGGCGGGAAGCGGAAAACCCGGCAGTAGTTCGGTCTCCCAGCGGCCGATAAGCGAGTTGCGCGTAACCACGGAATCGCCTGGATCGTGAATCATATCCTGATAATCCATACCCGCGACCGGGTTGCGATCGCTCGGGGCGTTCCCTTGGCGCGCATTTTCCCGTAGCTTCCTCCACCACCAGGCGTGCGACGGTCGCATCGCAGTCGCCGCCAAATACAAACGGTCTCACATCCTGCTCGGCGGCTCTCGCATGACATCAGCAGCATGAAGTTGCGACCGCGCGTCAGGTGTTTGGCCATATAGGCCTCCAGGATTTCCAGGTAACGTCTGCCAGCGGCACCACCACCTTTGCGGCGAATAGTCCGCTCCCGCACGTGCGGATCGAAGATTGACCACTGGAAGTCGCGCCAGGTTTCTATGTCGAAGACATCCCTGTCGACGGGATCGCCCCTGCTGTCCATCAGCCAGGGAATTGCCGGGTGCGGCATCATTTGCGGAGCACCCGAGGTTGTTGCTACCACTTCCGCGGGTATTTTTCTTAAACCTATTTCCTCCCCCCGGACATGCGACAGCACTGGCTGCATACTGCCGAGGTTGGGTGTGCCCACGAGCAACAGGCGTCTTATCGCCGGGGCGCCGGCATAGGAGGGTGTGGCATCACCCGTATCCAGATGGTCTGTGGCACCGTAGCGGGCATAGTACCGGGCCAGCATGCCGCCATTGGAGTGTGCCAGGATGTCAACTTGCAGCCCGGGGTTCGCATAATCGACCCGGATGCGCTCTATCAATTCGTGCAACCCGGCGACGGCAGCTACATTGTCGAGACGCCAGTCGTACAGATAGACGTAATAATTCCGCTGTTTCGGCTCTACCGGTTCACCCGGCTGCCGCCTTTGGTAGCCGCCGGCGCCTTCCAGGGTGTACAGGATCTGGCCGTAAAAATCCCGTCCCAGGCCCTCCCTGAACACGCTATAGGGCTGGACACCGCCTGTGACGGGATCCAGTGTTGCTGCGTCGATCTCGACTTCGAGGCCTTTGTAGCTGCTGAACAGCAGCTTTGTGGAAGACCTCGGCCAGATCTCGCGTCCGGTCCGCGTGTCCAGCAACCTCGATCCGAATGCCCCGGGAATGACAACCAGGGGCGGTTGATCATCGTGGTCTGTATGGCCGTACAGGTCATCCAGCGGCGGCCTTTTTCTCGTCAAGGCGGTGCAGCCGCCGGCTAATGCCAGTGTGCTCAACAAAAACGTTCTACGAGTAACGCCAGAGATCGGAGGTCCCTCCAAATTGCTGCTCAAGCTGACTGCGCCCGGGTCACAGGGGCACTATCGATAGGTGTAGTGCCGCCGTGGTTACAGGTGGCCGGCGGTGAGTATAAGTGGAATAAATGTCCTTTTCATCAATCCGCTACGGATTATCCGTGGCAAAGATTGACTCAGTTCACGGCCACCAGTCATTCATGATTATAATGTTGACTGCAAACCAGGCGGATAAAAGGCGCAGCCTGGCCGTACCCAGGAGAGGTTCAAGTATGGCGTCGATTCACACACACTGTTCTTGCCGGCTGCATGCTGATGCTGGCCGTGCCGACCGGAACTGTCGCGGCAGAACAGATCTACCGGTCAGTCGATGCGGAAGGTAATGTGACCTTTTCCAGCCAGCCACCGACGGGTGCGGTGGCTGTCGATAAGGTCAACGTGCAGCCGGGACCTTCGGATGCGGAGCAGAGCGCGGCGCGTGAAAGGGTGCAGCGCCAGGAGGCGACAGCGAGCGAGATGAGCGAGGCGCGCGCCAATCGTGTCCAGCAACAGCCGGCGGGAACTCCTGTCGCACCGGAGGTGGTAGTGCCTGAAGAACCGCTTAATCAATATTATGGCTATCCGTACGGGAACACACCGCGGCGTGACCAGCTCCCCGAACGTTTACCGGGTCGGCCGGTTAACCTGCCAGCGCGGCCGGTGCAGCCGCCGGCACGGCCGGTGCAGTTGCCGGCACGTCCGGTTCCGCGCTAGCTGTGTAATGCCATGGCCGTGGCCAGCAACCCTGGCCCGGTCGGTTTCCACGATTCGGGATCTGATGGGCCGCTTTGATTGATGCGCCCTCTACCCAATCCTTTTATGCCCGCCTTTTGGGTGTTCCCGGAGGGAGAGGGAGTCAGGGAGCTGCCAACCCACACATTTTTCTGAAGCGCCCGGATTTTCTAGCCTTCCTTGTCGTATGTCGTCGGTGCCCACGGTGGGATACTTGGAACCCGCGGCGCCCGGGGTCAGTACATCGGTGAGATCCGGGCTGTCAGGTGACACAGGAACCGGGATGCCCCGGGCCTCTTGCGCGACCATTTTTGCCTTGTCCCAGTTTACGGCACCAGGCTCCGGTGCCTGTTTCGCCAGCGCCTGCTCCATGGGCTTGAGGCTGCTGCCCAGCGGTTGGCATCCTCGGCAAGCGGCTGGTGCGCCTCCAGGTAAAGTTTTCCGTTGCTCCAGCCAGCCAAATAGGGCTGGTTTACGATTTTCACTGGTGTTCCTTCCGGAACCTCCGGGAACAGTCGGGCGATGTCCTCCGGATAGAGCCGCACGCAACCGTGACTGACCCGAATGCCTACCCCGTAGGGTTGGTTGGTGCCATGGATAAGATAGCTCGGGAGACTCAGTCGCATGGCATATTCTCCCAGGGGGTTATCGGGCCCGGGTGGTACTACAGGCGGTAGCGGATCGCCATTTTCAGCATGCTCCTTGAGCACTGATGCGGGTACGGTCCAGGTGGGCTGCTCGATCTTCTGGGTAATATGTGCAGTACCCTGAGGGGTTTCCCAGCCTTCACGGCCAATGCCGATAGGGTGCGTGATTACCCTGGGTGGTTCATCCGCAGCGGGCTTGGGATAGTAAAAGAGTCGCATGGCGGCGAGATTCAGAACCAGGCCCTCTCGCGGGGCATCCGGAAGCACGAACTGTGTGGGCAGCACTACCTGCGCGCCGTCACCGGGCAGCCACGGATCCATGCCGGGATTTGCGGCGACTATTGCCTCGTAACCCAGGTCATAGCGACGCGCGAGATCGGACAGCGTGTCTTCGTGGCCTGCGGTAGTGACCTGAACAACGCCCACGACATCGGTTCCTTCCGGCGGGAGCAGAAACCTGTCGCTGGGGGTTGGCGGCTGCGCAAACCATGCCCAGGACGGGCGCCACTCTGAAAAGCTGCTGCAACCGGACAGGTAGATACAGGTGCAGAGAACCGTGCTCCAGGCAAGCCATGCAGAACCATTACGGGATGATGTCGAAGTGTTCATCGTGCCAAGGATGGTTTGTAACTATGCTGTGCGTCAAGTGATCATGGTCGCGAAAAACGCGAAAAGGTGTCAGGCACCATTAATTATTGGTTCCTGACACCTTTTTTCCTGACTTGATGAATTCCAGGAAATAGTTGTTTCTCATCAATGGCTTGTCATCCATAAGCCGGAAGCCGGCCGCCTGCATTTCCTGAATGACCTGGGCCTTGTTGCCGCGCACGTGACTCATTACCCAGTTCGAGCTGATACGCGGGTCGCGGCGAAAGTCGATGATGATGACGCGTCCTTCACTGCGCAGCGCCTGGTGGATCGAGGCCAGTGTCTGCCGCGGGTATTCAAAGTGATGGTAGGTATCGGTGATAAAGGCAAGATCGATGGCGTTGGCCGGCAGTCCGATATCAGTGGGGGTGTTGATTATGCCCTGCACATTGGACAGACCCTGTTCTCGGCAGGTGCGCAGGATATTGTCGATAAATGTGCTGGATATATCGATGGCATAGACCTTGCCGTCCGGTTCGACGGCGGGGGCAAACAGACGGGTAAACAGGCCGGTGCCTGCACCGATATCGGCAACGCTCATGCCGGGACCAACCTTGCTGGCAGCGACGATGGCATGGCGCTGATCGTAGACTTCGCGCCCGGGCTGTTCAAAGTTGTTGACCCACTGTTGCCAGTTCGGATCCATGAAGTGACGGTTAATGCCCGGGCGGACACTTTGTTCCTGTGCGACTGTGGCAAAGGCCAGCAACAGGCTGGATAGCAGCAAAACGATTTGGGTCGGGCGGTGTCCGGTCTTCATGACATGTAGCATAGCTGCTTGCTGTGATTGTGCACATATTGATGGGACGGCATCAGGAACCCTGTTGTATTTTTATGGTCTCTGATAACAATGCTGCCGAATTCCAGTATGGGGCTAACCCAGTTATTTCGTAGGAGTGGCTTGCAGCTTGTAGTCAGGTTGAACAACGTGATGCCCAGCATGTCAGGATCGATCGGATTGCCATTGACGCTCGTTGGGCCTTGCAGGCACGAATCGCGGCTGCAAGCCGCTCCTACGAAATGATTTGTTTAATGACTGGACTGACGGGAAATGCGATCTGATACCTTTGTCAATGGCTAGCGAAAACGAAAATCCGGTTTCCTGTCCGATTCCGGCCACGTCCGATCTGTCAAAGCTGACGATAGTGGAGCTGTCGCCGCAGGCGCGGCTGCCGGATTACCGGGCGGCCATGCAGATCGCGAACACCGAGGCGGAGATGAGACTCGGTCAGCACATGCTGCTTTCGTGGTATGACCGCGACCGGGACTTTGAATCCCGCGCAGCATGCCAGCGAGTGCCATCAGGATAGTGCGGTGCCCGGGTATGTGGATTACGGTATTCACCATGGGGCAACACTCAAGCTGGACATTGAACGCGGCCGCTTTGTGTTCTTCTATCTGCCAGTTGATTTTGCCTGAAGGGAAAATCCACCACATGGATCCCGGCCTTCGCCGGGGTGACGATATATTCAGTGTCCTTAAGCAAGTGCCATTCTGGTTTTTCCCTGTTGTTCTCTGCTTCCAGATCGTGTCTATAATCAAACATACCCAATAACAAGAGATCCTGTTTATGCATCTGAACTTACGTACATTTGCAATCATCGGCTGGCTGCTAGCCGGCGGCACAGCCATGGCGGGCGATGCGCCCGAGGACGACCAGTGGTGGTGGAACGATGCCTGGTGGGACGATGGTTTTATACAGATGCCGTACAACTATGCGGTTGAAACCGGCTGGACCAGTTACCAGAGCGGCGATGTAGAGGTCCCGGCACTGCTGGCACGGCCGGCAGGGACGAGCAAGTACCCAGCGGTCCTGTTCGTGCACGGGCGTCGCGGCCTGGACGAACTGGTGCAGCGTCATGCGCGGCGGATTGCGGCGCGCGGCTTCGTGGTGCTCGCCCCGGATATCTACCGGGCGCATTTCATCGGCACCCATCCCATTGAGCACGACTACGAGCTGGAGAAGGACGTCGACCGCGCGGTGGATGTGCTGCTGGCGCGAGATGACGTCAGCACGGGCAAGGCCTGCCTGTATTCGCATACCCGTGGCGGCTATTATGCCCTCAAGGTCGCGACGACCTTCAAGCGGCAGGCGCAGGACCTTGCCTGCTATGTCTCTTACTACCCGCACCTGCAAGACCCGAATGCGCCCGAGCCGCTGCAAGTCTACGGCTACGCGCCGGAGATCGAGGAGTTGGTAATGCCGACACTGGTCTTCATTGGTGACGAGGAGCAGTACCAGCGCCGCCGAGTGATCGAGACGTCGATTGAGATCATGCAGAAAGCCGGCCGGGATGCGCGCCTGGTTGTCTATCCCGGCGTGGGGCGAGGCTTTGACTTCCGGGACAGGAACGTGCGCACCTTCGCCGATGACCTGGCATCGAAGGATGCCGTAGAGCGGGCGGCGCACTTCATGCGCCACCACCTGGAAACGCCGGCTGTGAAGGCGGAAATTGCGGCGCCACTGACCGGCGAGGCGCTCTACAACAGCGACAAGGCGCCGGAGTCGATGCTCTACGACCTGCCGCGCGAGGTGGTTCCGGGCGTATGGTCGGCGATCGGGGCGACGGCGCCGGGGACGTATGCCAATTCCGGGCATAACAACAACCTGTCGTTCGTCATTAGCAATGACGGCGTGCTGGTGGTGAATGCCGGGGATAACTACCTGCTGGCGAAGGCCCTGCACGACGAAATCAAAAAGATCACCGATCAGCCGGTGAAGTACGTGGTGCTGGAAAACGGCCAGGGCCATGCCATGCTGGGTTCGAATTACTGGAAAGAGCAGGGGACAACGGTGATCGCGCATGCCGATGCGGCGCGTGAAATAGAGGAACAGTCGTTTGCCCTGCTGCAGGCGACACAGAAGCGTATCAAGGAGAAGGCGGAAGGGACGCAGGTGTTGATGCCGGACGAGACCTTCGATGACTCGATGGTGATCGAGCTGGGCGGCGAGCGGATCGAACTGCTGCACCTCGGCCCGGCGCACAGTCCCGGTGATATCGTCGTGTGGCTGCCCGGGAAAAAACTGGTGATCTCCGGGGACATGGCCTTCCATCAGCGCATGCTGCCGCTGTTCGAGCATACCGATACCGCGGCCTGGATCGAGACCTGGGACAAGTTCGAGGCGCTGGGTGCCGAGGTGGTGATTCCGGGGCATGGCGAGCCCACCGACATGGCGACCGTGAGGCGGTACACGCGTGACTACCTGGTGTATTTGCGTGAAAAAGTCGGTGAGGTGCTCGAGAACGGCGGGACGTTGCAGGACGCCTACAACGTCGACCAGTCACCGTACCTGCACCTGCCGACCGCCGAGTTCCTGGCAAAGCGCAATGCTGGGCAGGTGTTTCAGAGCATGGAGTTCGAATTCTAGACGGCAGCGAGGTCAGATCCCGATTTCCGCTCATTTTGGGAAACCGGGATCTTTAGCTGGTGTTTACTGATCGCCGTGCATTTACTAAAGATGCATACCATTCGCGCCGAGCAGACCGAGCACGCCGATGGTGATCAGATATATTGCGACGATGTAGTTCAGCAAACGCGGCACAGCCAGAATGAGTATGCCTGCGATCAGCGAAGCTACCGGGGCGAGACTCCAAGGTTATGTTCATATATTTTCCCTTTATAGAAAATGGAGTGACTTGCGTCTTCGAGTATTGATTGCTTTCCGGGGCCAGGTCCTGCGGGGCGATTCCTTGTTCATCCGGGCTACTTTTGAACTTGCCGCAATTAGTGCATGCAGTTTTGCAACGATCGGTTTTAATCAGACACGCCTTGAGAAAACCAATCCCGGAACTCCGTCGGTACAGTTTATGCCTGCCCGGCGGCAGACGCCACCCCGGCCTCCGGAGCATCGCCGGAATTGCAGTGCCGCCAGCCGGGCATAGAGCCCGTGTGCTGCGACCAGTTCGTCATGGCGACCGCTGGCGACGATACTGCCGCGATCCATCACCAGGATCTGGTCTACCTTGCGTACCGTTGCGAGACGATGCGCGATTATGAGGTCGTGCGTGCCTGCATCAGTTGTGCCAGCGCGTCCTGAACCAGGCGTTCGCTTTCTGCGTCCAGCGAACTGGCGGCTTCATCGAGCAGCAGCACGGCCGGGTCATGCAGAATGGCGCGGGCAATGGCGATGCGCTGGCGTTGCCCACCGGACAGGCGGATGCCACGTTCACCGAGGAAGGTATTGAAACCCTGCGGTAACTGATCGAGAAATTCCGCCGCGTGCGCGGCTGCGGCGGCGCGCCGTACGTCGGCATCGGTGACCGCGGGAAAACCGTAGCGGATATTCTTCCCAGGCATCGGCGCCGAATATGACCGGGTCCTGTGGTACCAGCGCCATGCGCTGACGCAGCTGCTGCGGATCGGTCTGGCGTATATCGACTCCGTCGAAACAATCATGGCGGCGTCCAGATCGTAGAAACGCAGCAGCAGTTGCAACACGGTCACTTGCCAGCGCCCGACGGGCCTCCCCGCGCCACTTTCTGGCCGGGTTGCAAGGTCAGTGACAGGTTGTTAAGCGCGGGACTATCGGGTCGTGACGGGTAACGGAAGGTGACATTGCTCAGCTGCACCTCGCCACGCGGCCGTTCAGGCAGTGCAACAGGCACGGCCGGCGTGGTTATGGCGGGTTCGGTGTTGAGCAGTTCAAGCAAGCGTTCAGTGGCGCCAGCGGCGCGCAGCAGGTCGCCGGCCACCTCACTTAGTGCACCCACGAACCGGCGACCAGCAGGGCGTAAAACACAAAGGCCGAGAGCTGCCCACCGCTGATGCGCCCGGCCAGGACATCATGGCCACCCACCCACAAGACGATACTGACAGCGACAAAGGTGAAAAACATCACCGTGGCAGTGAGCAGCGCGCTGACCCGGGTGCGCCGGATGGCGGCAATGAAAGCGGCTTCCACCTGCTCGCCGTAACCCTGCCGGTCGATGCGCTCGTGACAGAACGCTGCACGGTACGGATGCCATACAACACTTCATCAATAAAGGCGCTGATATCGGCAATCCGGTCCTGGCTGCTGCGCGATAGACGACGCACCCGGTGCCCGAGCAGCCACAGCGGAATCACTGCAAGCGGAACGCCAAGCAATACCAGTAATGCCAGCTTGCCGCTGGTGATGGTCAGCGTTCCCAGGCCGCCACTGATCAGCAGCGCATTGCGCACCGCGATCGCAAGCGTCGAACCGACCACAACCTGCAACAGCGAGGTATCCGTGGTCAGACGCGAGATGACTTCACGGTGAGTGTCGCCCCGAAAAACGCGGGCTCCAGTTGGAGCACCCGGGCGAACACCGCCTTGCGGATATCGGCCACTACCCGTTCGCCGATCCAGGTGACCAGGTAGACGCGGGCCGCTACCGAGGCAGCCATCACCGTGACCACAGTCAGGAACAGCAACAGCGCCTGGTTCAGCGCTGTACCTGAACCGCTGCTCAGGCCGTGATCGACGACGCGCTGCAGAACCATGCCGAAACCGAGCACTGCGGCAGCCGCGATCAGCAATGCGATCATCGCACCCAGTACCGCTCTGTTGTAGGGGCGCAGAAAGGAAAACAGCTGCTTCAGTACGCGTAGATCGCGGCTGGGTGGGCGCTGCTCGGCTATAGTATTTTGCCTGTTTCGTGGCATGTCGCCGGGTTTAGGTGTTGGTCCCTGGGGACGGAACTGGTCTCCTGGATTATATTGAAAAACGAGAAACCAATTGCAGAAAAGAAGTGTGTTCAGAGAGCGTTGACCGGATGGAGCGTAGCGGAATCCAGCTATCGGAAAAGACTCCCCCGGGTGCAGGCCACGCCGGCTTGAACACGGGGGCGTTGAAAAAATCAGGGGCTGGCCACCACTTGTTGTTGTTATCTCAGAGTGATCGTTTTCACGTATTTTACGGGCTTCTTTTCGTAAATCAGGTTCAGCTCCCTTTCATAGCTCACCGTGATGATGTAGGTCTCGCCGTCCTGTTTTACCTTGAAGCTGTCCTTCAGGTCATCAAGCTGGTTCATGTTCAGCTGATTCCCGATCATCTTGCGGATGGCATCCACGTTGCTGACGGGTGATTTCTTGTGGGCCTTCTCGATATTGGTCAGGATGGAATCTACGGTGCCGGCCTCGATGTATTGCGGGATGTACTGAAGTCCGATATAGGCGCCTGCGCCGATGATTGCCAGGATGATGATGGCGATGACGGCGGAAGCACCCCGCTGCATTTTCTGACTGGTATACATAGTGATGTGTGTCCTTTTAGCTGTGGCTGCGAAATTCGCAGCATTACCGGTGGCATAATAAACGCGGTTTGCAGGCGCTGCCAGTAAAAAGGCGAGGCCAGATCCCGTGTTCCGTCAATACGGGCGGTAATCGGGATCTGACTCCGGGTTACCTCAGGCGGACGTTTCCTGGTAGATATGAACATCACGTTGCGGGAACGGGATGGAGACATTCTCGGCATCAAAGCGACGTTTCACTTCCCGCGTAATATCCCAGTAAACATCCCAGTAATTCTCGGGTTTTACCCAGGGGCGGCAGATGAAATTGACCGATGAGTCTGCGAGCTCGTGAAGCTTTACAATGGATGCCGGCTCTTTCAGTACCAGTTCGTGTCCCTTGACAATCTCTTCCAGTCCCCTGCGTCTTGTCAATATCATCGTTGTAACCAATACCAAACACCATGTCGACGCGGCGCTGTGTAATGCCCGTGATATTCGTGATTACGTCACCCCAGACAGAATTATTGGGGACGATAACAAGCTGGTTGTCCGGTGTTCTCAACTGTGTCGACAACAGGTTCATTGACTCGACCTTGCCGAGTGTTTCCGCCACATTGATTACGTCGCCGGTGTCGAACGGACGATAAATCAGCATCAGAATGCCACTGGCAAAGTTGCTCAGCGAGTTTTGCAGGGC
>CAVOZP010000014.1:0-38600 GCA_963700995.1 uncultured Acidimicrobiales bacterium | reverse complement strand
ACGGCATCAGCGGCCTGGGGTTCGAGTCCCACCTGAGGGCAGAGCATACTTGCAGGTCAGATCGCCATTCGAAAGGATCAAGTCGCCGATGACAGCACCCACGGGGCGGCTCGTCAACCGACGGTCGATTGCAGTCGCAGTATCGGTGATCGTGGTCGTGGGCGGGATAGTCGCTCTGGCAACGTGCGGCGATGACGACCCCGACCGAACGAGCCCGACGCCGATCGATACCGACGGCGCCGACACCACCGCAACGACCACGGTTCCAACGACGGTCACCCCGCCGCCTTTCGATCAATTGCCGGCGGCAACGCCGATCGAACCGGCGATCGTCACGATCGACGACCCAATCCCACCCGTTGCCGACGACTTCGCGTTCGAAGCTCCAACGGTGGTCGATTTCGCTGGCCTCCCATTGACCGACATCTCGATCTCACCTTCCGGCGAGTGGATCGCGAGCAACCGGGAGACGGAAATCTGTCTTCTCAACACCTCCATCGGGTCGGTGTCGCCTGACTCTGGATGCGTCGAGTTCGCTGGGTCGGTCTCGCTCGGTTCGTTGGCGTGGTCGCCGGACGAGTCGGCCATTGCGTTTCATCATGATCTGTTCAGGCTCGGTCAAGAGCCCGACATCGTCCTCCTGGATATCCCGTCGCAGAGCATCGGCGTCCTCACCGACGACGGCGTCGACGATGCCGAGACCGGCATGATCGACATCACACCGTTCTTCAGCGAGGACGGAACGCTGCACTTCTTTCGCCTCGAGGGCGATCCGTTCTCACCGAAGATCATCGAGTTCGGCGAAACCCCGACCCCGCTCGCCGATCTCGAGTTCGTCGGCATCCCTTCCAGCGCTCGACGAGACCCACTCGGCGGAGGCATCGCTGTCGCCGCGACCGGACGGGATGGTTTCAACTCACTCGTCACGATCGACCTCGCCGAATCGACGACAACGTCGGTCGAGACAGAGGCGTTTCGTCAGTTCATCGACGTCAACGGCGGTCGTGCGCTGATCGACCAAGCTGAGATCCCAGAGGTCAACGGACGCCGTGCCGCGGTCGTCGATCTGCAGGGTGCAGCACCGTCTCGACCTGTGCCGTCTGCTTCGGCAACCTCGGACCGCGCCGTGGTCGGGACCGGGCTCTCCCCGGACGGGACAGAAATCATCATGATCATCGAGCATCGAGCCGACCCTTCGGGCCACCAACTGGTCGTTGCACCAGTTCTCGACGACGGCTCGGTGGGCCCACTCGGCGTCATCGCCACCGGCCAAGAGTTCGCCCCGAACAATGACGATGTCACCATCGACCCCCACGGTCTCGGCTTCCAAAGCGAAGTTGTCTGGACACAAGACCGAATCATCTTCGGACTCGGCCCCAACCAAATCGTCACGCTCAACATCGCCGGCTGAAACAGTTGTCGTGGACCAGCGGCCAGTGCGGAGACCGCCGCCAGTCAGCTCACCGCGATCGTGGTGACCATGCCTTCGTTGAAGTGGCTCTCGAAGGGGGAGCCAGGCGATCACCGCGGCTCCGACCAGGCCGAGGACTCTCAGGGGCGGCCGGTAACGCTGCTGGGCCACCCCCTGCAGAAAGGGCCGCGAGTCCCTCCGGAAGCTCACCCAGAGTAGAAGCCCCAACCGCCCGGACGAGCCGTAGCATCGACACGGCGAGGCGCGCACAACGACTTCCGGCGGGCTGGAGTGTGGAAGCCGCCGTCTGGGCGTCGCCGAACGGGTGGTCCCCCATCGGAGAGCGGCACCCCAGTCTGGCTACGATCGAGCAGTGGGCGTGCATGTGATCGCTGTCTACAGGCCGAAGCCTGACATGGAGCCGCTGCTCGCGGCCGAAATGGTCGACCACGTGCCACTCCTGAGGCGCCTCGGCCTTGCCACGCCTACGCCATCACTTGTCCTGCGGGCCCCAGACTGCTCGATGCTCGAACACTTCGAATGGGTGGATCACGCTGCGATCGAAGCAGCACACACGCATCCAGAGGTGTTGAGAATGTGGGAGCGCTTCGGCGCGTGTTGTGACTACGGAACACTGGCCGAACTGTCGAATGCGTCGACCCTGTTCGCGGAGTTTGAATTCGTCGACTCCTACTGAGCTCCAGGCGGAACGCTGCTCACGTCGGCCCGGGAGGAACTCCGGCGACTCGCTCCGTTCATTGCTGCTCCAATTGCGCTTCGGTCCGGTGTCTGCGTGGTCAGATGACCGGCGTCGGCTCGCTGTCGGTGAGGTCGATGGTCACTTCGTTGCCCAGTGTCAGCGTCCTCCATCCGACGCTCAGGTGGAACAGCGCGATGGCCAGGACGCTGGCGGCAGAGAATGCTGATCCGGGGACGACGATGGCGATCGCGGCGCCGATGATTCCCACGGTGCCGAGCCCGATGGTGAGCATGGTGAGGCGGTGACCGAATGCCGCCGCCCGCCGCATGGCGACACCGAGTAGAACGATCCCGATCGGCACGAGCAGCACGCCGGTCGCGAGCATGGTGTCGAACACGCTCTGGGCTCCATGCCACGCGTACTCGATCGCCTGGAGGTCCTCAGGCGGCGTGTCCGGATCGGTGTAGAGATCCGCCAGCGGCGATGTCGAGACGTGCAGCATCGAGCTGGCCGCCATTATGACGAGACCGAACTCGGCCACCGCCGTGCCGAACAAGGCAGCCGCCGGATGCGCCGTCCTGAGCAACCGGTGCAGGACGAGAATGTGGAGGGCGAACAGCATCAGCGCACCGAGATACAGGAAGTGCTCGGCTATGCGACCCGACTCGATGTCAGCGAAGTCCGTGAGGGTCTCGACGTCGGAGGCATCCGGCAGCCCCAATGCGACCACGACCGCGACCGAACCGAGCAGGGAGACCACGCCGGCCAGACCGGCTACCCCGCCCCATCGGATCAGCTGGCGATCTGGCGTTTCCTCGGGGTGGGACGATGACGGGCCGGGCCGCTCGGAGCCCGCGGGCGTTGCTGAGACATCGAGCCGCGATGAAGTAGACATCTGCCTCTCTCCTTTGGGGGCATGGGAACTGGTATCGGATCCCGCCCGGAGGGTCCGATGAGTTCGGACCTCTAGATCCTCACGTTGATCCTGCTCGGCATCGTTCCACGGTCACAGAGCCCAATGTCATATTCCTGGCTCACCCCACGGGTGGCGGGTTCGCGGCGAGGATGTCGATGTAGGTGGCTCCGAACTCGACCGCCGGTTCGATCGAGGTGCCTTCGCCCCATTCGTTCCACGTGGTGATGAGCTGCCAGGCCGCATTGGAGTCGTTCATGGTCTGCACTTCGTCTCGGAACCGGCTGGGCGAGCGGTCCAGCCGTGGGGGCTGGCCTGCCAGCCAGAACCCCGGCGAGATGCTCACCGAGTACGGGTACAGGTCCACGTACTGCTCGGCCGGTCCGTAGTAGTGCCATGAGTCGGGCTGCGCAGCCACGTCGCGGTAACCGGAGAACACCTTGAGCACCGTGTAGAGGCCGGAGCCGAATGTTGTTTCGGCATCACGCCAGCGCTGGCTCATGGCGGCTCCGTCGCCGCCGTCGCTGTACACGAACACCACCGGGTCACCGTCGACTCGCAGATAGGCGGGGTGGCTGAAGTACCTCGAGGCCAGGTAGTCGAGGTCGGCGCTGATCTCCGCAGCCGTGGGGTCGCCGTAGCCCTCGGCCTCGTAGTAGATGGCCCACTTCATGTCGGGGTTGGGCGAGTCGGGGGCCACCGTGGTGGAGAGCAGCGTCGGGAGCGGGTCGTCGGTGTGATGGCCGGGGCCCCACCACGACGTGATGAACGCATCGATGTGGGCGCGGCCGGCCAGGCCGAGCTGGGTGCGGATGGTGGCCTGGTCGGAGGAGTTGTAGAGACCCAGCGTGGGCGTGTAGTTGGTGAACGGGGAGAAGCCCTGGAGCCACGCGAACGGGAACCAGGGGTACATGAACGCGGCACGGATCGGTGTGACCAGCGGGTCGAAGCGTCGCACCGCGAACGTGTCGCGGCCGTCGCCGTCCCAGTCGCCAGGGTGGAGCTCGTCTTCGGCCTTGCCGAACGCGAAGGAGAACTCGGCCGGTGCGGTCGCGAAGTCGTTGCGGACATAGACGAGCTTGTCGCGCCGCACCGCGAACGTGTCGCGGCCGTCGCCGTCCCAGTCGCCGACCTGCACCTGGTCGCGTGCTCTGCCGTAGCCGAACAACACGTCGGCCACGCCGGTGGTGACGGAGTTGCGCACGAAGTAGACGTTGCCGCGCCGGACTGCGAACGTGTCGACCCCGTCACCGTCGAAGTCGCCCACGTACACCTCGTCGGCGGCCTTGCCGAACCCGATGGCGACATCGGCGGGACCCGACGCCACCCGGTTCTTGATGAGGAACACGTTGCCCCGCCGTACGGCGAAGGTGTCGACACCATCACCGTCGAAATCACCGACGAAGATCTCGTCGCCGGCCTTGCCGAACGCGATCTGCATCGTGTTGCCGGTCGGGACGTCGAGCAGGGTGATGAGCTTGCCCTTCCGATGGGCGATGTCATCGGTGCCGTCGCCGTTCCAGTCGCCGATGAAGAAGTCGGCGCCGTGCATCGGCCCGAAGTCGACCTCGAACTGGGCCGGTCCTCCGGCGAGGCTGTCGGTGAAGAACCAACGGCTCACGCTCACCGCGCCTGCTGGGACAGGCCCGATCGAGATGAGGCTCGCAGCGACCATGACCGCGGTCATTGCGACCATCAGGTGGCGGCGAAGTCGCATCCGGCAGATCTTAGTGCCAGGTTTCCAGACTCGACGGTTCGCGGACTGTGCCGAATCTGTCCTACGCCGGTCGCGAAGAAGAGGGCGACGGACTTCTCAGGAGGACAGCTCGCGAATAGTGTCGCGAGCCCGGGCATTTCGATCGAGGAGGATCAAAGTGGCTGAGTCATTGGCTTCCATTCGTGGCGTGGTCAACAACAACGTCGAGAGCTTCACCAACGTTCGCACGGGCCCCGCAACCGACAGACCCATAGCCTTCAGGATGGACCGTGGCTCGATATGCACGGTGCTCGGAGAGGTCACGGGCAAGCCGTACCGGGGCAAGCCGTGGTACGAGGTCGAACAGAACGGACAGCACGGGTATGGCGTCGCCCACAACATCGACCTCGTGCGCAGGATCGGCCGGGTCAACGAAAACGTGCAGAGCTTCACCAACGTCCGCATGGGCGCGGCGACCAGCGAACCCATTGCCTTCCAGATGGACCGCGGCTCCACATGCACGGTGCTCGGAGAGGTCACGGGCAAGCTGTACAAGGGCAAGCCGTGGTACGAGGTCGAACAGAACGAACAGCGCGGGTATGCGGTCGCCCACAACGTCGACATCGTACCGATGCACACGGCACCCCTGGAGATGCCGCACGGCAAGGAGGTGCAGGCGGCGCAGGGCATCAGCCCGGGGAGTGGCTACTCCATGAAGGTCACCGAGCACATCACCTACGGCGAGATCGCCATGCTCGAAGAGGAACGGCGCTTCCAGAACCAGGGCCAGTGCGACATCTGCCTCGAGCTCTGCCTCTTCATCGAGCGGGTGCGCGCGCACTTCGGGAACAACCTGGTCACGATCACCAGTGGACACCGCCCTCCGGAGGTCAACCGTCGTGTCAAGGGCGCCGAGGGCTCCGAGCACCTCTACCGGGCCGGGGAGGGCGCCATCGATTTCGTCATCGAGAACGTGGACATCAACCGAGTGCAGAAGTACTGCGACGACAATTGGGCCTACTCGGTCGGATTCGGCGCCCCGAAGGGATTCATCCATCTCGGGATCAGGGCAAGCCGTCCCCGGGTTCGGTGGCCCTACTAGGTCAGCGCCAAAACGCCGGTCCGGTCCCGAAACGGCATCGAAACTTCTGTCAGCGAAAGTTTTACACCGACCAAAAGTTCGTTCGAAGCAAGTTTTTGTTCTAGAGTTGCCGACATGCAGGCTGCCGAGGCACAGAAGGCCGGCCGTCCCAGTCGACGGGCCGACGTGCTCTCCGCCGCCCTGCGCCTCTACGGCACCAACGGCGTGCTGAACGTCACCCCGACCGATCTCGCTCGGGCGCTCGCCATGACCGCCACGGCCATCCGGTACCACTTCGCCACCACCGACGAGCTCCTGCACACGCTGGCCGACGGGTTCCTCGACGAGCTCGAAGGGGCCCTCGCCCGACATCCCGCCGATCCACTGTGGTCCGAGGGCGTCGAAGGGCTCATGACCGACTTCGTGACGGTCGTGTTGGCCCACCGTGACATCGCCGTGCTGGTCCGTCGCGACACCTATGTGGCCAACCACGAGGCGTTCGGAGGCCGCTTGGAGAGGGCCACCCAGCGACTCCGCCGCGCGATCACCGGCCCAGAACCGACCGAAGCCGCGGCCGTCGCCGCCATCGCCGCAACCGGAGGCCTGTGGCGCCCGATCGAGATCCTCCCCGCCGAGGACGTCGCCAATCACCTCGATTCGATCGTCCGCGTCATCCTGACCGGCCATTCTCGATACGAGCCCGCCTCCACTCGGCGTCAGCGGCCGCCCCGCGCCCACGAGCGCACCCGACCGTCCAGGGGTGGAGCCGCCGGCTGGAACACCTACGAGTAGAGCGATCGCCGCGTAGCCGAAATCGCGCAGCTACGCGAGGTCGACCAGGAACGTGTCGATGATCGTCGCCATGGCCTCCCAGTCGGCCTCGGTGACGGCGACCACCTGCACGAGAATCAGGTACGACCCGTCGGCGGGCTCGGCCACCAGGTTCACGAAGACACTTTTTTCGGGGCCACACTCCACGTACAGATCGAAGGCGCCGCGGTAGACGCCGTCGTCGTATGGTCGAGTGCTGTCGAGCGCGCACTCGTCGTCGAAGACCGATGCCTCGAGCGGGTCGTCGACGGCATCGAAGGGCAAGCGATCGGATGCGCCGATGAAGACCCCTGGGGTTTTCCATCCTGCGGTGAACGCCGCGACGTCGGGCGAAACGCTCAACGCCGGTCCGACCGGCTCGTCACTCTCGACGAATTCGCCTCCGGCCCAGGGGCGTCCGTCGACGTCGGTCCATACGGAGGGAACCGAGACCGTGATGCGACCTTCGTCGTCGCTGATCTCCACGTACTCGGCGTACCCCGAACCCGCCGGTGGGAGCGGGCCGACCCCGCGGATCTCGCCGAGCGCACCCACCGCCTCCGAAGGTGGTATCTCGATCGTCGGCTTGGGTGAGGTCCCGGCCGGGGAGGGCTCGGCCGTGGGGAGCACGGCAGGCGCCGTCGACTCGGGCTCCGGCAACCCGGGAGTCGTCGGCTCGGGAACCTCCGTGCCGACCGAGCTCTCGACGGGAAGGGTGATCTCGGCCGAACAGCCGGCCGCCACGGACCCGAGCGCGAAGAAGATCGCCGCGACCATGCGCCGGCTCGACATCATGCGTCCACGACCACTGCTGCAACCTCACCGATGGTGGTCGACACTAGCGGAGCGTCCTGGCCACCCTTCGGTCAGTCGCAGAACAAATGGACCTCGGCTGCGATGCGGTCGACCATCGCCACTGTCGCAGCGAGATCGGGATGGCGCACGACGATGATCCCGTCGGAGAGCACCGTTGCCTGCCAGTCCCGGCGGGGCGCCCCCACCGCAACGAGGTCGACATTGACCACATGTTCGCCCATCGTGGCCATCATGGCGCCGAGTCCCTCGATCCGGGTGACGATGCCCGAACCCTGGGCCCGCTTGATCACCTGACCGACGTTGAACAGGCGCCGGCTCGGTTGGCTGAAGGTGCCGTGGCACACGGCCTCCGCCCAGCCCGTGTAGAGATCGGTGTCGCACGCATAGTTCATCATGTCGGTCAGGCGGCCCCCGGGCGATCGGGCGCCGATCTCCCCGAAGACGACCTCGCCGGTGGCCGTGCGATACCACTCCATGTGGGTGAACCCGCTCTGCACACCCATCGCGTCGATCACGTTGCGACCCAGTGCCACCCCGTCAGCGATGAACGGGTCGCTCAGGTCTCTCCAGGCGATCACCTGCGGGCTGATCCACTCGACCTGCTTGCCGATGAGCGGATTCGGACGGTACTCGCACACGTTCTCGAAGGCGATGGACCCGGCGGCGCACACCGTGTCGTAGGTGAACTCGTCACCGGAGATGAACTCCTCGACGCTCACCTCGGGAACATGGCCCAAACCGCCGAGCACCGCCTCGAGCTCGGCGTCGCTCTCGATGCGATGGGTGTCCATGGCCCCGGCGCCGGCAATGGGCTTGATGATGACCGGGTACCCGATACGGGCCGCCGCCTCACGACATCGGTCACGGGTGGCGGCTCGCAGGGAGACGGGCGTCCGGAGGCCGGCGGCCTCGACGAGCTTCTTCATCTCGCCCTTGTCGCGGAACGGCACCGTCTGGTCGACGGTCATGCCGGGAACGCCGATGACCTCGCGAAGCCGCGCCGCCATGAGCATCGTGGGCTCCCACAGTGTCTCGACCAGATCGACGTTGCGGCCCGAGAGTTGCCCGAGCACCGTGGTGATAGCGGCGTCCTCATCGGCCCACGACCCGATCTCGATGTAGCTCGACAGGGCCTGCTTGGCCCGTTCGGGGAGGGAGTCGACGTGCTGATCGCCGACGCCGATGACCCGGGCCCCCACCGCAGCCAGGCCCGACACGAACAACGGGATGTCGGCCGGGTAGCCCGGGGAGAGGAACACGACGTCCATCAGCCGCACTCCACGGTGATCGTCGAGACGATCTCGGCCAGCGCGTCGTCGACCTCACCGGTGTCGGCCGCCCGCACGATCACATAGCCGTCACCCTCGTAGGTGTCGGCGGCGTGGCTGCCGACCTGCGGCAACCGCGACTCGACGACGAGGCCATGGGTCTGCGGGCTGACGCGGTCGATGCCGGTGACCGACGTGATGGTTCGGCCGGCGCCCTGGGCTCTCAGGTACGCAGCACCGACGGCGTACCGGCGTTCGGGCGGGTCGAAGACCCCGTGCACCACCAGGCGGGCCCAGGCTGCGTACATGTCGGTGTCGTGGGCCCACGACATCAGCGACGCGATCTGCGCCCCCGGCGGCCGAGCACCCACTTCGGATATGGCCACCGACCCGTCGACGCGCCGAAACCACTCGAGGTGGGACAGTCCGGTGGACAGCCCCAGCGCCCTCACCGCCCGGGTGCCGACGTCGCGGATGTCGGCGAACTCGTCTCCGGCGATCTCCCTGGGCAACACGATGCACCACTGGATCCAGGGGTTCTCGAGCACGGTCAGCGGTGTGGGGTCGTAGCGGCCGATCGAGTGCCACACCAGCTCGCCGTCGACCAGCACGCTCTCGAAGGAGAACTCCTGACCCACCAGGAACTCCTCCAACAACACGGGGACGGCGGCTGATGGCGGGCTGTGCGACAACCACCGTTCCATGGTCTCGACGTCGTCGATGCGGAACGTGTTGCGGGCTCCCATTCCGGCGAGCGGCTTCACGACCACGGGTTGGCGCCAGCGCGCGATGATGTCACGCGCCTGCGCGGTCGATTCGACTCGGGCGTGGCGGGCGCACGGGATGCCGGCCGCGTCGAAGACCGCCTTCATGCGAGCCTTGTCGCGGAACTGCTCGGCCACCTCGACTCCCATGCCGGGAAGGCCGAGCCGTTCCCGAACCTCGGCCATGGGCACCTGCAGATTCTCGAGGATCGCGGTGAGCACGTCGACCCCGCCGCGTCCGGATTGCAGCGCCGCCACCGCTGCGGTGAGCTGGTCGACGTCGAGGCAGTCGTCGATCCGCCAGTGGGCCGACAGCCCTTCACGGATGTGGTCGGGGAAACGTTCGAGCGGATCGCTGCTCACGACGGCGACATCGGCCCCGGTGACCTGCACCATCGCGCCGAGGAAACGGTTGGTCGCGTCGAGCACATAGGGGGCAACGAACACGACATTCACCACGGTGAGCGACCGTACTGCACCAACCGCGTCGGCGTCGTCGTGACGACGGGGCCTGCCGCAGCGGGTACAACTGTGTCGTGAACGTGATCCTGATCGAGCCGAGCTTTCCCGACAACCAGAAGCAGTTCGCGCGGGGATTGGCCGAAGCCGGTGCCACCGTGATCGGCATCGGTGAGCGACCCAAGGACGGTCTCGACCGCGACGTGAGCGAGTGGTTGACGCACTACGAGCAGGTCGCCTCGGTGGTCGACGACCACGCCGTCGAGCAGGCGGTGCGATGGATCCAGGATCGCCTGTGGGTCGACCGACTCGAGGCGACGATCGAAGCCCACATCATGACCGCCGCCCGGGTCCGGGAGGCGTGCGGCATTCCCGGCACGTCGGTGCTCACCGCCCACCTCTGCCGCGACAAACCAGCCATGAAGGACGTCCTCCGGGGCGCCGGTATTCCGTGTGCGCAGTCGACCGGCGCGGCAACCGCCGACGAGGTTCGCGCCTTCGCCGCCGACGTCGGCTATCCGCTGGTGATCAAACCACCCGACGGAGCCGGGGCGTCGGGCACGCACCGTGTCGACGGCGACGACGAGCTCGAACGAGCCATCGCGACCAGCGGCCTGGCCCACGGCGCCACCGTGGCCGTCGAGGAGTTCATCGAGGGCCACGAGGGCTTCTTCGACACGATCACCATCGACGGCGAGGTCGTCCACGAGTTCGTCAGCCATTACTACCCCACCGTCCTCGAGGCCATGCGGACGCGCTGGATCTCGCCCCAGTTCATCGCAACCAACCGCGTCGACTCCGCTCCCGCCTACGAGGAGGTCAAGGAGATGGGTCGACGGGTCGTCTCGGCCCTGGGCATCGGGACGTCAGCGACGCACATGGAGTGGTTCGCCGGGCCCAAGGGGCTGAAGTTCTCCGAGATCGGCTGCCGCCCTCCCGGGGTGCGGGCCTGGGATCTCTACGCGGCCGGGAACGACATCGACATCTACCGCGAGTGGGCCGAGGCGATCGTCCACGGCCGCCCTCGCCAGACCCCGTCACGTCGGTTCGCGGCCGGGATCATCGCCTTGCGGCCGGGAGCCGACGGATCGATCTCCGGTTACTCGGGCCTCGATGAGATCCAGCAGCGCTACGGCGACCTCATCATCGACGCCCACCTCCCCGAAGCCGGCACCCCCACCCAGCCGGTGTCCGCTGGCTATATGGCCAATGCGTGGATTCGGGCCCGCCATCCCGACTTCGATCGTCTGCGCGACGTCCTCGATGACATCGGTCGCACGGTGAAGGTGCACGCCACATGACCGAGGCGGTTCTCGCGCCGCGGCTCGACCTCGACCCGGCCCTGACACCGCTGGTACTCGATCGTCTCGTGTTCGACCGCGGCTTTCCCCTCCTCGCCGAGGGCCTCACCACGTTCGCCTATCGCGGCGACGTCGAGTCGGTCCGCCTCGTGCACTTCGGGATCGGTCTTCCCGAAGACCTCCACTTCGAGCGTCTCGGCGACTCCACGTGGTGGATGCTGGCGCTCGGGTTGCCGGAGGGAACCCGGCTCGAGTACCAGCTCGAAATCTGCGAGAACGGCAACCATCGGGTGATCGAGGACCCGCTCAACCCGTACGAGGCACGAAATCCCTTCGGACAGAACTCGGTGTGCCGGTCACACGGGTACGAGGTGCCCCCGTGGGCGTTGCACGATGCCTCCGCCGAGCCCGGTTCGCACCGGTCCCTCACCATTCCGAGCGCCGCGCTCGGTCGACCCGTGCCGGTCACGGTGTACCTGCCGGCGTCGTTCACCACCGAACCCGAGCACCGGTATCCGCTGATGGTCCTGCACGACGGCACCGACTACCTGCACTACGCCGCCGCGAGCACCGTGCTCGACAACCTCGTCCATCGGGGTCTGGTGCCCGAGCTCGTCGTCGCGTTCTGCGATCCCCACGATCGTCTCGTCGAATACGCCGACGACGAGCGTCATGCCCGGTTCGTGGCCGAGGAGCTGGTGCCCTACCTCGAGGCCCACGTCCCGCTGCTCGACGGGCGCGACGCCCGCTGCCTCGGTGGCGCCAGCTTCGGCGCCGTCGCGGCGCTGTCGACCGCCGTCCGCTATCCCCAGACATTCGGACGCCTGATGTTGCAGTCTGGCTCCTTTGCCGGCGTCGGGGTCGGCTGTCTCGAGCGGACCGACGAGATCTGGGCGCCGGTTCACGACTTCGTGAGGCGCTACCTTGCCGATCCGATCGCGGTCGCCGACAGGGTGTTCATGAGCTGCGGGGTGTTCGAGCCGCTCATCTGCGAGAACCGGGCCCTGCGGCTGGTCCTGAAAGAGACCGGCATGCAGGTCGTCACCGGCGAGGCCAACGACGGCCACACGTGGGGCTGCTGGCGCGACATGCTCGGCGTGGCCCTTCCCTGGTTGTTCGCCGACACGTTCCGGCCCCGCGAAGTGCGGCCCTTCGAGCGACCGCAGCCCTCTGCTACCTTGCCTTCGACCGACCCTGGGGATCCACATGGCTGATGTACGGCGCGTCATCGGGTTGTCGCTCGGAGCCGATCTGTGCTGGCCCATCTGTTACGAGGAGGTGCTCGATCGCCTCGACCTGTCCGTGGCCATGAACGGCGACACCATCCGTTTCGATGTCGAGCGCGTCACGATCGAGCCGTTCTACCTTCGCCAACCCGTGCGCTACGACGTGGTCATCGACCGCCTGACCCACTGGTACGGCACCAGCCGGGAGTGGATCAAGAAGGCGGTTCTCATGGACGGCCTGTACGTGTTCAACAACCCCTGGTCGATCCAGTCGAACGAGAAGCACACGTCGTACTGCGCCATGATGCGCCTCGGCATGCCCATCCCGACCACGTGGATGGTGCCGCCGAAGAGCTACGACTCGCGAGCCGACCTCGAGATCACGCTCGAGCGATACGCCCAGATGTTCGACCTCGCCGAGCTGGGCGGCAAGGTCGGCTACCCGATGTACATCAAGCCCTACGACGGTGGCGGTTGGGCAGGTGTCAGCCGGATCGACACGGCCGACGACCTCCAGCGGCTCTACGACGAGAGCGGCACCTACCTGATGCATCTCCAACAGGCCGTCGACCCCCACGACCTGTTCATCCGATGCGTCGGACTCGGCCCCCAGGTGCGTGTGGTGCGCTATGACCCCGGCGCTCCCCTCCACGACCGCTACACCTCCGACGACGGTGCCGTTCCCGACGATCAACGTCAGCACCTCGTCGACACCACGCTCACGATCAACTCGTTCTTCGGGTGGGACTTCAACTCCTGCGAGGCGCTGCGCCAGGACGACGCCTGGTTCCCCATCGACTTCGCCAACCCGTGCCCCGACTCGCAGGTCACGTCGCTGCACTACCACTTTCCCTGGCTGATCGCGGCCAACCTCCGTTGGTCGCTCTTTTGCGCTGCGACCCAGCGGCCGATGCGACCCAACCTCGACTGGCAGCCCTACTTCGACATCGCCGACACCGACGCTCCCTACGAGGAGAAGCTGAAGGGCTACGCCGCCATCGCTCGAGAGCGCCTCCAGACCGACGCGTTCGAGGCGTTCTGCGCCGAGCACCTGTCGCATCTCGATCAGGTTCTCTGGGACTTCTTCGGGACCGACACGGCCCACGACGCCGTCCGGCTGAAGGTCGACGCGATGTACCCCGACCACGAGGCCGAGGAGTACACCGAGAAGTTCTGGTCACGCATCCAGCAATGGCGCCAGGACGCAACGCCATGACCAAGCTCACCGACCGCTGGCATTCGGTCCACCTCGATCGCACCGTCGAGGTCGCCCGATGGGGCGATGTCGGCCGCCCGGTGCTCGTGTTTCCGACGGCCGGGGGCGACGCCGAGGAGATCGAACGCTTCCACGTGGTCGAGGCCTGTTCGGACCTGATCGCCGAGGGCCGGGCCAAGATCTACTCGTGCGACAGCGTGAACGGTCGGGCGATGCTCACTCACGAGGGCGACAACCGTCACCTCAGCTGGCTGCTCCGCCGCTTCGTCGAGTTCGTCGGACACGAGCTGGTGCCCGCCATCCGGGCGGACTGCCACAGCGACACCATCGAGATCATCGCCGCAGGAGCGTCGATCGGTGCGTACAACGCCCTGGCCTCGCTGTGTCGCTATCCCGACGTCTTCACCAACGCGATCTGCATGAGCGGTACCTACGACCTCCAACGCTTCCTGAACGGCCCGGGAGACGAGAACTTCCTGTGGGCCTCACCGGTGCACTATCTCGAGGCAACGAGTGGCGACCAGCTCGACCGACTGCGTCGACGATCGGTCGTCCTTGCCTGCGGCGGCGGCGCCAACGAGGACATGGGCGAGACCTGGCAGGCGGCCCACGTGCTGGGCTCGGCGGGCGTGCCGAACCGAGTCGACCAGTGGGGGCCCGAGTGGCCCCACGACTGGCAGACGTGGCGCGCGATGCTGCCGACCTACCTGGCGGAGCTGACATGAAGGCACGGGAAAGGAACTGAGATGGGAGCCCAGACCGCCACGGGAGTGGCCGAACGCCGCGCCGCCCTCAACTGGATGCTGCGCGACATCCACGCCCTCGAACACCTCCTGGAGAACGAGATGTTCGAGACCGGGAACCCGCGGATCGGCGCCGAACAGGAGTTCTTCCTCGTCGATCGGGCCTGGCAACCCTCGCCGACCGCCCTCGAGATGCTCGAGGTCATCGACGAGCCGCACTTCACCACCGAGATCGGTGCCTTCAACCTCGAGGTGAACCTCGACCCGCAACCGTTCGCCGGATCGTGCTTCAGTGACATGCACGCCCAGCTCGACGAGCTGCTCGCACTCGCTCGTCGAGCGGGGCATCGACTCGAGAAGGAGATCGTGCTCACCGGCATCCTGCCGACCCTTCGCATGAGCAGTCTCGCGCTGTCGAACATGGTGCAGAATCCTCGGTACCTCGCGCTCAACCAGGCGCTGCTCGACCTGCGCGGCGAAGACCTCCACGTCCAGATCTCGGGCGCCGACGAGCTGCACGTGCGTCAAGAGTCGGTGATGGCCGAAGCCTGCAACGCGAGCTTCCAGGTGCACCTCCAGGTGGCGCCGGCCGATTTCGCCAACCTCTACAACGTGGCCCAACTGCTCGCCGGTCCGACCTTGGCGTGTGCCACCAACTCGCCGATCCTGTTCGGCAAGCAGCTGTGGGCCGAAACCCGGATCCCGCTCTTCGAACAGTCGGTCGACACCCGGCGGTCCGGACACAGCCTTCGGCAACGCTCCGGGCGGGTCACCTTCGGCACCGACTGGGTCCGCGAGTCGGTGGCCGAACTGTTCAAGGAGGACATCACCCGCTTCCGGCCGTTGCTGGCGCCAGACTCGCACGAGGACCCCTTCGACGTGCTGGCCCGGGGGGAGATCCCCGACCTCGCCGCGGTGCGGATGCACACCGGCACGGTGTGGCGATGGAACCGGGCCTGCTACGGGGTCATGGACGGCGTGCCCCATCTCCGGATCGAAAACCGCGTGCTGCCATCGGGTCCGACGACCGCCGACGAGATGGCCAACGCGGCGCTGTGGCTCGGCCTGATGCGGGGTATCGGCGCCCAGCATCCCGAGGTCAGCCGCATGACGGAGTTCGCCACGACGCGATACAACTTCGTCAATGCAGCCCGCGAGGGGCTGTCGTCGTCGCTCACCTGGATCGACGGCCAGGAGCGGCCGGCCCCCGCGCTCCTCCTCGACGTGCTCCTGCCGTTGCCGCCGAGGGGCTCGACGCCGCCGGGGTCTCCCCGGCCGACCGCGACCACTATCTGGGCATCGTCGAACGCCGGGTCAAGTCGGGGTACACGGGGTCGCGCTGGCAGGTCTCGTCCATGCTGGCAATGCGCCAGCAGGGTTCGCTCGGGCAGCGACTCAACAGCCTCACGGCAGCCATCGCCGCCCGCCAGCAGGTCGGGAATCCGGTGTCGGAATGGTCCGCGGCCAGCCTCGAGGAGGGCGGCAGCTGGCAATACAACTTCCGCGCCATCGAGCAGATCATGGTGAGCGAGCTGGTCACGGTGGCCGAGGACGACCCGCTCGATCTGGCGGCCAACCTGATGGTCTGGCACCGGCTCCGCCAAGTACTGGTGGAGGACGACCAGGACGGGATCATCGGCATCCTCTCGTACCGCCGCCTGCTTCGCGTCATGGCCGACGATGGCGACGGGGGGCGCTGGGCCGAGCTGTGCGTGGGTGACGTGATGCAGCGCGATCCGGTGTGTGTGGCACCGTCGATGCCACCGCTGCGGGCACTCGAGATCATGCGGTCGT
Source organism: uncultured Acidimicrobiales bacterium (assembly GCA_963700995.1). Classification (GTDB taxonomy): domain Bacteria; phylum Actinomycetota; class Acidimicrobiia; order Acidimicrobiales; family JAHEJN01; genus JAHEJN01. The sequence goes on along the minus strand of CAVOZP010000014.1, from coordinate 22,402 downwards.
TCGGAATCGGCGCCCTGCCCGTGGTCGATGACGGCGTGCTCGTCGGGCTGGTCACCGAGCACGACTTCATGAACGTCGCGGGCATCCTGATGCTCCAACAGCTCGATCAGCCGGAGCCCGACGACGAGACCTGACCGACGAATCGACATTGCTCGGGCGTCTCGATACCTTTGCGGGTCCCCGATTGCCTCGATGCTGCTGCCGCATTGGTGAGCTGCATGCCCGGCATGCTCGACTGGGATTCGCTCGTGACCGGTTCCGTGTACACCACGTCGGTCGTCAACGGCGTCTCGGTGACGCTGACCGTGGCCCCTCTCGCCAGCCCCCCCACCACCCTCCTGGCGACGAACCGGACGATTCGCGCTTCGCCCAACGGTTCGTTCAACCAGAAGGCCCTGCAGTTCCAGCAGCTGCCCAACGCGATCGGCATCGGTCAGGACGTCACCTTCACGTTCGGCGCGCCCGTGTCGAACGTCGTCTTCACGTTCTACGACATCGACAACTTGGTCGGCGGCTGGGGCGATCGCATCCGCATGTTCACCGCGGGATACACGTCGGCCAGTTCGGGAACGGTCATCGGCAACGGAACCGTGGGCAACCTCTTCGGCAACAGTCAGCTCAACAACAACGCCACCGACGGCTCGAATGCGGGCAACCTGACCCTCACCTGTGCGGGTCCGATCACGTCGTTCGCATTCCGCTACACGAATGCGGTCAACGTCGGCGGCGGCAACCAACGAATCGGCGTGTCCGACATGAGCTGGACCTGCTGACCGATTCGGTCACCGCCAGAGGGTGATGTGCACCGACGGTCGGAAGTGGGCGATGTTGGCGCCCGAACCGTTGAGCATGGCCTGGGTCGCCCGCGGCGTCGTGATGAAGCGGCCGAGCTCGGCGGCGGCCGACGCCTGATCGGTTCCGCTCAGGGTCATCGCGCTCCACGTTCCCCCGCTCTGGGTTCGGGGCCCGTCGACGCGGCACAAGACGTCCGGCGGCCAGGTCCTGGGCAACCGAGAACTCCACGGCGAGGCCGATGCCGCGACCGCGTCGCGTCTCCTCGAGTGCGGCGGCGTGACTCTGGAAGATGCGCTGGTTCGCCTCGGGCACCCGATGCGCTTCGACCATCGCCGTCACCACTCCCGGGCCGCCGGCCGCCTCGGGGCCAAGCAACCAGATCTGCTTCAAGAGCTGGGCCGCGCTCACCCGTTGGCCGGCCAGCGGATGCGTCGGCCCGGCCACCGCGACCACCTGGTACTTCAGGAACGGCTTGTGGCTGATCGCTTCGTCGAGCGCCCGCATCGTCGGGCCGATGGCCATGTCGGCGGACCGGCCGACCAGCATGGCCTCGAAGTGCCCGGGGGGCCGCACGCTCATCTCCACGTCGAGGTCGTCGGCTCTCGTCGAGAACAGCCCGATCAGCCCGGGGGCCGCGTACTCGCCGAACAGGCTCGACACGGCCAACCGCAGCACCCGCCGACCCCGCCCCGCCTCGCTCACCTCGCGCACGGTCTGGTCCTGGAGCCCGAGCATCTCGTTGGCCCGCGTGGCCAGCCGCAGTCCGCCCGGCGTGAACGCCAGTCCCGCCTTCGATCGCGTGAAGAGCCGGTCGCCGAGCTCCTTGCGGAGCTGGGCCACGTGTGCCGAGACCGCGGCTTCGGAGACGCCGAGCTCGCGGGCGGCGTCCTTCACCGTTCCCAGACGGACGACCGTGCTGAACGCACGCAGCTGCGCAGGGGTCACCGCGCCAACTTAACCAATCAGTTGATTTGGTGTTGACGCGCGCTGTGCCGGCGACCCATGGTGGCGAGACCACGGAAGTAGGGGGAATCCATGCAGGTGCCAGCACCGTTCGAGTACGAACGTGCCACCAGCGTCGATCACGCGATCGCGCTGTTGGAGAGGCTCGGGAGTGAGGCCCGGCTCGTCGCTGGTGGCCACAGCCTCCTGCCGATGATGAAGCTGCGGTTCGCGACGCCCGAGTACCTGATCGACATCAACGATCTGCACGACGAGCTCGGGTACATCCGGGTCGAAGGCGACGAGTTCCGCATCGGCGCCATGACCCGCCATCGTGAGCTGCTCGAGTCCGACGAACTGGCGGCAGCCTTCCCGATCTTTCGCGACGCCGAGAAGGTGATCGCCGATCCGGTCGTTCGCAACCGCGGCACTCTCGGTGGGTCGCTCTGTCAGGCCGATCCGGCCGAGGACCTGTCGGCGGTGTGCACCACCCTCGACGCCAGCTGTGTCATCCGCTCCTCCGACGGCGAGCGGGTCCTGACCATGCACGAGTTCCACCGCGGGCCCTACGAGACCGCGGTCGAGGACGCCCAGATGCTCACCGAGATACGCGTTCCCATCCGCCCCAACGGTTCGAGCGCCTACGAGAAGGTCGAACGGCGCGCCGGCGACTGGGCGATCGTGTCCGCCGGTGCCGCGGTGTGGATGGACGGCGACACCATCAGCGACGCCCGCGTCGGCCTGGCGGCCGTCGGCCCGAACACCACCGGCATCGGAGCCATCTCCGAGGCGCTGCGGGGCCAGGTGCCCTCCGAAGAGCTGTACGCCACCGCCGGCGCCCTCGCCGCCGACGCGTCGCGACCGAGCGCCGACTCCCGGGGCACCGAGGCCTACAAGCGCCACCTGGCCGACGAGCTCACCCGTCGAGCGTTACGGCGCTCGGTCGCCCGAATCACCGGAACCAACGGTCAGGAGGCCTGACATGCACGTGACCATGACCGTGAACGGTGAGGAAGTCACCAAAGAGATCGAGGGGCGTCTGCTCCTCGTGCACTTCATCCGCGATCACCTGGGGCTCACCGGCACCCACTGGGGCTGCGACACCAGCAACTGCGGCACCTGTGTGGTGCTCATGGACGACGAACCCGTGAAGTCGTGCACCGTGTTGGCCGCCATGGCCGGCGGGCGCCAGGTCCGCACCGTCGAGGGCCTCGAGGTCGACGGCGTGCTCGACCCCGTCCAGGAGGGGTTCATGCAGTGTCATGGTCTCCAGTGCGGGTTCTGCACCCCGGGGATGATGCTCACCGCTCGGGCCCTGCTCGACAACAACCCCGATCCCACCGAACACGAGATCCGCGAAGCCATCTCGGGTCAGATCTGTCGTTGCACGGGGTACTCCACCATCGTGCGCTCCATCCAGTGGGCGGCCAACGCCGAGTCCGAATCCCCCGTCACCGTCGGAGGTGCCTCATGACCGCCACCGACAACCCCGTCGCCTCGTTCCACGACAACGACCAGCACCCGGTGGGCTATGGGCGCATGCTGCGCAAGGAAGACCCGCGCCTCATCCGCGGCAAGGGCAACTTCGTCGACGACATCCAGCTGCCGGGCATGTTGCACCTCGCCATCCTGCGGTCGCCTTACGCCCACGCCAAGATCCTCGGCATCGACGTGTCGGCCGCCCAGGCCCATCCCAACGTGGTGGCCGTCATCACCGGCGCCGACCTCGCCGAGCAGGGGCTGGCCTGGATGCCGACGCTCTCGAACGACGTGCAGGCCGTGCTCGCCACCGACAAGGTGCGCTTCCAACACCAGGAGGTGGCATTCGTCGTGGCCGAAGACCGCTACTCGGCTCGCGACGCGCTCGAGCTCATCGTGGTCGACTACGACCCCATCGACCCGGTCATGGACGTCCGCAAGGCGCTCGACCCCGATGCACCGGTCATCCGCGACGACCTCGACGGCAAGACCGACAACCACTGCTTCGACTGGGAGACCGGCGACGCCGCCGCCACCGAGGCCGTGTTCGCCCAGGCTGCTGTCCACGTCACCGAGGACATCGTGTACCCCCGCGTCCATCCCGCGCCCATGGAGACCTGCGGGGCGGTGGCCGACGTCGACAAGATCAGCGGCCAGCTCACCCTCTGGTGCACCAGCCAGGCACCTCATGCGCATCGCACGGTGTACGCGCTCGTCGCCGGGCTGCCCGAGCACAAGATCCGAGTGATCGCTCCCGACATCGGAGGCGGCTTCGGCAACAAGGTGCCGATCTACCCGGGCTATGTGTGTGCCATCGTGGCTTCGCTGGTGATCGGCAAGCCGGTCAAGTGGATGGAAGACCGCACCGAGAATCTGGTGAGCACCGGCTTCGCCCGCGACTACGTGATGCGGGGCGAGATCGCCGCCACCTCCGACGGCAAGATCCTCGCCGTCCGCACCAACGTGTTGGCCGACCACGGTGCGTTCAACGGCACCGCGGCCCCCGTCAAGTACCCCGCCGGCTTCTTCGGCGTGTTCACCGGCAGCTACGACCTCGAAGCGGCCTACTGCAGCATGACCGCGGTCTACACGAACAAGGCGCCCGGTGGGGTGGCCTATGCGTGTTCGTTCCGCATCACCGAGGCCGTGTACCTGGTCGAGCGCATGGTCGACTGCCTCGCCTACGAGCTCGACATGGATCCGGCCGAGCTGCGGATCAAGAACTTCATCCAACCCGACCAGTTCCCCTACACCACCAAGACCGGCTGGGTGTACGACTCGGGCAACTACGAGCCGGCCATGCGCAAGGCCATGGACATGATCGGCTACGACGAGCTGCGCCGGGAGCAGGCCGACAAACGCGAGCGGGGCGAGCTCATGGGCATCGGCATCGCCTTCTTCACCGAAGCGGTGGGGGCAGGGCCCCGCAAGGACATGGACATCCTCGGTCTCGGCATGGCCGACGGCTGCGAGCTGCGCATCCATCCCACCGGCAAGGGCGTGGTGCGCCTGTCGGTGAAGACGCAGGGCCAGGGCCACGAGACGACCTTCGCCCAGATCGTGTCCGAGGAGCTCGGCATCCCGCCCGAGGACCTCGAGGTCATCCACGGCGACACCGACAACACGCCCTTCGGTCTCGGCACCTACGGCAGCCGGTCGACGCCGGTGTCGGGTGCCGCTGCCGCGCTGGTGGCCCGCAAGGTGCGGGACAAGGCGCAGATCATCGCGTCGGGCATGCTCGAGGTGTCGGTGGCCGACCTCGAGTGGATGAAGGGCTCGTTCCAGGTCAAGGGCGACCCCGAGAAGTCGGTGACCATCCAGGACATCGCCATGAAGGCCCACGGCGCCGGCGATCTGCCCGAGGGCATCGAGGGTGGCCTCGAGGCGCAGATCTGCTACAACCCCGAGAACCTGACCTATCCCTTCGGCGCGTACATCTGCGTGGTCGACATCGATCCGGGCACCGGCGCACGTGACGGTCCGACGGTTCGTTGCCGTCGACGACTGCGGCACCCAGATCAACCCCATGATCATCGAGGGCCAGGTCCACGGCGGCCTGACCGACGGCGTGGGCATGGCGCTGATGGAGATCATCGAGTTCGACGAGCTCGGCAACTGCCTGGGCGGATCGTTCATGGACTACCTGATCCCGACGGCCCTCGAGGTGCCCGACTGGGAGACGGGGCACACCGTCACGCCGTCACCTCATCATCCCATCGGTGCCAAGGGCATCGGCGAGTCGGCCACCGTCGGTTCGCCGCCGGCGGTCGTGAACGCGGTGATCGACGCCCTCAAACCCTTCGGCGTCCGTCATGCCGACATGCCGCTCACCCCCAGCCGGGTGTGGGAGACCATGCAGGGCAACCACACGCCGCCCATCTGAGGCCGAGGAGCCCACCGTCATGGCGCAGTCGATCACCGCTCGAACCAGCGAACTGATCACCAACCGGGTCCCGTTCGTGCAGGCCACCGTGGTGCGGGCCCAGTGCCCCACGTCGGCTCGGCCCGGTGACGCGGCGATCGTCCTGGCTGACGGCTCGATCGAGGGATTCGTCGGTGGCCAGTGCGCCGAGGAGTCGGTGCGGACGGCGGCCATGAAGGTGATCGACACCGCCGAGACGCTGTTGCTGCGCATCCTGCCCGACGGCGGCGAGGTGTTCCCCGACTCGCCCGGTTCCCAGACCGTCGTCAATCCGTGCCTGTCGGGTGGGGCCATCGAGGTGTTCCTCGAACCCCGCCTTCCCGCACCCGTTCTCACGGTGGCCGGCAACACGCCCATCGCCCAGGCCGTGACCGAGCTGGCCGAGCCGCTCGGTTTCGCCGTGCGCGCCGACGTCCCCGCCGAGTTCGACGATGCCGCAACCGCGGTCATCGTGTCGAGCCACGGTCGCAACGAGGAGGGCACCATCCGCGCCGCCCTCGATGCCGGCGTCGACTTCATCGGGTTGGTCGCCAGTCACAGAGCGCGGCGCGGCCGTGGTCGATGCAATGGAGCTGAACCCCGACGAACGAGCACGCGTGCACACACCCGTTGGCATCGACATCGGCGCACGCACCGCCCACGAGATCGCGCTGTCGATCATGGCCCAGGTGGTGGCTGCAGTTCGTACCCGAGGGCTGGTCGCGCCCCCGTCGTCGCGTCGCGTCGAGCCGCCGATCGAGGCCACCGATCCGGTGTGCGGCATGACCGTCGTCGTCGGGCCCGACACCCCCCACCTGCATGCCGACGGAACCGACTTCTGGTTCTGCAATCCGGGGTGTCGCACCCGCTATGCCGACGAGCTCGACATGGCCGGCTGAGTGTGTTCGTCACCGGACTCGTACTGGCCGCCGGCGCGTCGGAACGCCTCGGGCAACCCAAGCAGCTCCTGCCGTATCGGGGCACGACGCTGCTCGACAACACGTTGGCCATGGCTCGATCGTGCCGGCTCGACCAGCTGATCGTGACCCTCGGCGGGGCCGCGCCTGACGTACGCGACACCGTCGACCTGCATGGCATCGACGTGGTCGAGAACATCCACTTCACCGACGGCTGCTCGTCGTCGATCGTCGCCGCGCTCGACGCCGTCGACCCGCAGAGCGACGGCGTCGTGCTCCTGGTCGGCGACCAGCCCGGCGTCGATCCGGCCGTCGTGCGGGGCTTGGTCGGTATGGCGGCCCATCCGGCTGCCCCTCCCTTGGGCGGCGTGTCGGTACCGCAACGGTCGCGGCCATCCCTTCTGGCTTCACCGCCGGGTCTTCGACGACCTCCGTCAGCTGCACGGCGACAAGGGGGTGTGGAAGCTGCTCGAGGCTCATCCCGACCGTGTCGCCGAGCACCCGATCGACCGCGAGGTACCCATCGACGTCGACACCTGGGACGACTACCTCGCCCTGCTCGACGCCGACGAGGTCCGCTCATGACCGGGCCCTTCGCCGACGTGGTCCGCTCATGACCGGGCCCTTCGCCGACGTGGCCGACGTTCGGCCCGTTCGATGCCGTCGACTACCTGGCCGACGAGGGCCTCGCCACCGCGCTGTACCTCGCGGCGACGCTGGGGCAACCCCTCCTGCTCGAAGGCGAGCCCGGCGTGGGCAAGACCTCGGCCGCCAAGGCGATGGCGGCCGCCATGGGCGCACCGTTCGTACGCCTCCAGTGCTACGAGGGACTCACCGCGGGCGAAGCGCTCTACGAGTGGAACTACCAGCGCCAGCTGTTGGCCATTCGGCTGGGCGAGGCGCACGGCACCCGCCTCGAGGAGGCCGATCTGTTCACCGAGGAGTTCCTCCTCGAACGACCGATCCTGCAGTGCGTACGACACCCCGGGCCGGTCGCTCCGGTCCTGTTGATCGACGAGATCGATCGGGCCGACGACGAGTTCGAAGCCATGCTGTTCGAGTTCCTCGGCGAGTCGTCGGTGACGGTTCCCGAGCTCGGCACCTTCACCGCTGCGGTCGCACCCATCGTCATCCTCACCTCCAACCGCAGTCGCGAGCTCCATGACGCCCTCAAGCGTCGCTGCCTCTACCACTGGATCGAGTACCCGACACCGAATCACGCCGCCGACATCGTCCGTCGCAACGTGCCATCCGGTTCCGACGCGCTCGATCGGTGCCGCCACCGATTTCGTCGGACAGGTGCGCGACCTCGATCTCGACAAGGCACCCGGGCTGGCCGAGGCCATCGACTGGGTGTCGGCCCTCGTCACCCTGGGCACTGCCGACCTCGTGCGCGCCGACGTGGTCCGCACTCTCGGCGCCGTGGTGAAGACCCCCGACGACCTCGAGACCGTTCGCGAGGCGCTCGACGACCTCGGGTTCCGCGAGGCTGCGGGATGATCCTCGCCCACCACGATCCCCACCGTGGCTGAGCCGATGTTGTTACGCGGCGTCGATCGCGCCGCCTTCGCCGTGTCGTTCACCGAGCGTCTTCGCCGGGCGGGAGTCGCGGTGGCGATCAACCGCGCCGAGACGTTCACCCGCGCCCTCGACGCCATGATGCCGACCGACACGACCGCTCTCTACTGGCTGGCCCGCACCACTTTGATCGACGATCACCGTGACCTCCCGGTGTTCGACAAGGTCTTCGCCGCAGTCTTCGCCGACGCCGTCCTGCCGCTCGACCCCAACGCCCGACGCTCCAACCCTCCGGGTCCCACCGCCACCGCCGGCGGCCGACGAGGCCCACGCCCGCGTGCCCGCCGATTCGTCGGAAGAGATCGACGGCGAAGGACTGCCGTGGGCCACTCTTCCCACCGTGCGCGACGAAGCCGACGATGCTCCCGACGACGGGATCGTCGTTCCCGAACGGCTGCCCAGTCACCTCGACCATCTGGCCGATGTGCCCTTCGAGGCCCTCAGCGAAGCCGACTTGGCGCTCGTCGGGCGCTGGCTCGAACACGCATTCCTGCGTTGGCCCACCCGACGAACCCGTCGGCAACGACCGTCGTCCACCGGTCACACGTTGGCGCTGCGGCGTACGCTCGTCGCCGCTCGACAGTCGGGGTACGAGGCAGTTCGTCTGGTCTGGAACGAGCCGTTCGTGAAGCCTCGGCGGCTGGTGATGATCTGCGACGTGAGTCAGTCGATGCAGGCCCACACCAACGCCTACCTCCATCTCATGCGGGCCGTCACCCTGCACGCCGATGCCGAGACGTTCGCGTTCTCGACCGATCTGACCCGCCTCACCACGGCGCTTCGCCTCAAGTCGGCCGAGGCGGCGATCGAACAGGCCAATCACCTCCTCGACGACCGTTTCGGTGGTACCCGCATCGCCGCGAACATCGACACCCTGTTGCGCAGTCATCACGGAACCCGAGTCCGCGGCGCCGTCGTCGTCATTGCCTCCGACGGCTGGGACAGCGACGAACCCGAGGCGATGGCCAAGGCCATGGCGAGACTGCATCGGCGATCACACCGCGTGGTGTGGCTGAATCCCCGCATGGCCGCTGCGGGCTACGAACCGAGGGTCGGGTCGATGGCCGCCGCCCTCCCCTACTGCGACGAGACCTACCCGGGCAACACCCTGCGATCTCTGGCCGAGGCCTTCACCTCGTTCGTCGGAACCTAGGATCGTGCCCGAAGCTGCCATCCGAACCGAAGCCCTCGTCAAGGACTACGGCACCGCACGCGGCCTCGACGGTCTCGATCTCGAGGTGTTCACGGGTGAGGTGTTCGGGTTCCTCGGTCCCAACGGCGCAGGGAAGACCACCGCCATTCGCCTGTTCGTCGATCTGATCCGGCCCACGAGCGGCTCGGCAACCGTTCTGGGGTTGGAGCCTCGGTCCGAGGGAGTGGAGCTCCGTCGCCGCCTGGGCTACCTGCCGGGTGACTTCGTGGTCGATGGCCACCAGACCGGGCGAGAGATCCTCACCTACCTGGCGAACCTCCGGGGTGGCGTCGCCGTGACCCGCATCGACGACCTCGCCGAGCGGCTGGGACTCGACACCACCCGTGAGGTGAAGACCCTCTCGCGCGGCAACCGGCAAAAGATCGGCGTGATCCAGGCGTTCATGCACGAGCCCGAGCTCCTCGTGCTCGACGAGCCAACGAGTGGACTCGACCCCTTTCTCCAGGCCGAGTTCGTCGCGATGGCGCGCGCGGTCGCGGCCGAGGGAAGGACGGTGTTCATGTCCTCGCACGTCATGAGCGAGGTGCAACGCTGCGCCGACCGGGTCGGGGTCATCCGTGCCGGCCGCCTCGTCACCGTCGAGAGCATCCACGAGCTCGGACAGCGATCGGCGCGCCACCTCGAGGTGCTGTTCGCCGAGCCCGTCCGAGCAGACGACTTCGCCGGAATCTCGGGCCTGCGTGACGTCGCCGTGGTGGGGAGTCGACTCACCTGTCGTCTCGACGGGCCGGCCGACGAGCTGCTGAAGGCGATCGCTGCGCACCCGGTGATCACCATCACCGCCGAGGAACCCGACCTCACCGACGTGTTCTTCGAGTCGTATGGCACGGGCCGGAACGATGCTGGCTGACTCCTTCACCAAATGGTTGTGGGACCGTCGACGATCGATCGTCACCTGGACCGTCGCCGTCGCTGCGGTCGGTGGGTTCTACGCCGCGTTCTGGCCCACGATCGACAGTCCCGACATGCGCAACGCCATCGAGAACTACCCCAGCGGACTGCTCGAGGCACTGAACTACACCGACATCGCCACCCCTTCGGGCTACCTGAGCGCCACGGTCTATGGACTCGTCGTGGCGGCGCTCGTGATCGTGTACTCGGTGTCGGCTGGGGCGCGCCTGGTCGCCGGCGACGAGGAGGCGGGAACCCTCGATCTCATCCTCGCTCACCCCGTGAGCCGATCTCGGTTGGCCCTCCAGCGATACGCGGCGCTGGTCGTGAGCCTCGTCACGATCTCGTCGGGTCTGCTGGTCGTGATCGTTGCGCTCGTGAAGCCCTTCGACCTGACCGGCATCTCCTTCGGCGATCTCCTCGCCATGCACCTGCATCTCGTCTTGTTCGGCATGGTGTTCGGTGCCATGGCCTATGCCGCCGGCGCCGCCACAGGTCGACGGACCTCGGCCATCGGCGCCGGCGCCATACTCGCGGTTTTCGGCTTCGCGGCCAACGGTATCCTCCCTCAGGTCGACGGACTGGAGTGGATCGACCGACTCTCGCCTTTCGCCTGGCTCAACGGCGGCTCGCCGTTGCAGAACGGTCCGCAGTTCGTCGATCTGTCGATCATGGTCGTACTCGTCATCGTGCTGGTTGCCACCGGCACCGTCGCCTTCGAGCGCCGCGACGTGAGCGTGTGACTTCGGGGGAGCGAGCCACATGTTCCGAGCCCGTCGGTGCCAGACTCGACACCGTGCGACATCCGGGGACTCGAGTGGCAATGGCGGTGTGTCTGATGGTCACATCGTGCGCCGCTTCGACAACAGCTCTCCCCGCCGGCACTCCGGAGCCGGTTGCGGTGGCGGTCTCACCCGAGCCGACGGCCAACGCCACTGCAGTACCAACTTCAACGGCCGAACCCACCACTGCACCGGAACCATCGCCGCAGGCGATCACCACCACCACCGGGGTCCCGGTGATCGTGCTCAGCTCGGTCGGCGACAACCACGTCGTTCGCACGCCGTGCGGCAACGAAGCCATCGTCGTCGGTGGCGAACCCATCATCGGGCCACTGGTGGTGCTCGACCCCGGCCACGGTGGCGAGGCCGATCCGGGCGCCCCCGGTGCGAACGGTCTGCTCGAAGGCGCGCTCAACCTCGATCTGGCCACGGCGGTCCGGACGGAACTGACCGTTCGAGGCATCACCACCGCGCTCACCCGCACCGGCGACTACCTCGTGCCCCTGCGTGTGCGTGCGGAGTTCGCCGACGGTCTCGACGCCGAGCTCATGGTGTCGATTCACCACAACGCCCCGGCGGGCGATGCTTCCGACACCCCTGGCACCGAGGTGTTCGTGCAGACCGGATCCGGCGAGTCGGCTCGCCTCGGCGGACTGCTGTACGAGGAGGTGACGGCCGCGTTGGGCGCGTTGGAGGTGGCGTGGACCACTGCGCCCGATGCCGGCGTGCTGCGGACCCTGCTCGAGGATGGAACCGATGCCTACGGCATCATCCGGCGGCCGGCCACGCCCACCGCGCTCGTCGAGCTGGGCTACATCGCCAACCCGGCCGAAGCCGATCTGTTCGCCACCGAGGAGTACATCGTGACCGCCACCGAGGCACTGGCCGACGCGATCGAGGCCTATCTCACCACCGATCGAGCGGGCACGGGCTTCGGCGGTGACCCCCGCACCTTTCGGCCCGATCCCGCTCCTGGCGCCGACGTGTGCACCGACCCACCCCTGCGATGATGCTGACCCTCGCCGAGTACGACATCGACGGTGCCCACGGCTTCGCTCCCGGCGTCGACCCGCTCGAGCGCCTGCCGGCCGACTTTGCGATTCTCGACGACGTCACGGCGGACCTGTCGACGCTGATGCGCAACGGTTCGATCGTCGACGCCGTCGGCGACCTCGGTGAGCTCGATGTCGACTCGTTGAGCTCGTCGCTCGAACGGGAGCGCGCCCTGCTGTTGATGACCGTCCTCACCAATGCCTACGTCTGGTCGGCTGAACGAGCACGGCTGCGCATTCCCCGCCAGTTGGCCGTGCCGTTGTGCACCTTGGCCGACGCCATGGGCCGACCACCGATCGTGCACTACGGATGCATGACGTTGCGGAACTGGCGGCGGGTCGACCGGTCGCTGCCCCTCAGCTCCGACAATGCTGCGATGCTCGCCCAGTTCCACGGCGGGGTCGACGAGACATGGTTCTTCATCTCCGCGCTCGGCGTGGAACTCGCCGGGGCCCCTCTGCTGCCGCATGTGCGCGACGCGGTCACGATCTCGGGCGACGGATCTGACAGCGACCTCATCGCGGTGTTGCGCTCGATCGCCGAGGCCATGGGGCCGGTGTACGCAGCAACCGACCGGACCTTCGAGTGGTGCGATCCCCACGTCTTCTATCACCGCATTCGCCCCTACGTGGCCGGCTGGCCCGAACCCGGTGTGGTCTACGAGGGCGTCTCCGACGAGCCCAGCCTGTACATCGGAGGCTCGGCCGCCCAGAGCTCGCTCATCCAGGCGCTCGATGCGCTGGTCTCGGTGCACCACCCCACCGGCACGACGGGCGCATACCTGGCCGAGATGCGCAATTACATGCCGCCACCGCACCGTCGCTTCGTCGAGGACGTCACCGCCCAGTCACGGGTGCGAGAGCGGGCCGCCGCCGGCGGGGGGGAGCTGGCTGCGGCCTTCGACGACGTCATCCGCCAGATCGAGCGCTTCCGCGGGCTCCACATGCGTCTCGCCCACGACTACATCGCGGTGCCGTCGGGCATGGACGCCGACGCCAAGGGCACCGGAGGCACCGATTTCGGCGAGTTCCTGCGCCAGACGCGAGCCGACACGATCCAAACGAGGATCGTCGGCAACTAGTGTCGCCGACGGGGAGTTCGCGATGTACGACATGGTCGTGGCGGCACAGTCACCCGAACCGAGGCGCACGAGCTCGTCGAGGACGTGACCGATCGGGGGGGCAGACCGACCCCGAGGCGCCCGGCGACCCGGTGTCCTGATTCGGCAGGGCCACCTGGTCACACGTGGCCGTAGGCCACCCGGCCGCCGTCGATCACGCAGCGTCGACCGGAATCGGGGTCGCTCACCTGACGCCGTGAGATTCGTGATTTCTCCTGCGCTGACCTGCCACTTCACCCGGGTCGTTGTCACACCCCGTCGGTACGGTCGAGGGTATGAGAGAGGTGGGTGACCCCGAGGCGAGGGCGGCGTTGGGTCTGATCACGACCGGGCTCGCTCGGCTGTCGGCCACCGGTGCCTCGCCGGTCGACGCGGCTGACGCCGTCGCATGGATCGAGGCGATCGAAGGTGTCCATCGGCGGGTCGAGCAGCTGCAGATCGACCTCCTGTCCGCCATCGACGCCCGCAACCTGAACGCCGCCGATGGCCACTTCTCGGCGAAACGCATGGTCGAACACCACGCTGGTCTGTCGCCGACCGACGCGAGCCGGCGAGACCGCAATCGGCGCATGCTCGCCGAGCTGGGCGAGGTGGCCGCCGCCTTCTCGTCGGGTTGCCTGAGCATTGCCCACGCAACCACCCTGGCCAAGGTGTTCGCCAACACCCGAGCGCGCGAGTACATGGCTCCGGCCCAGCAGTGGTTCCTCGATCAGGCATCGTCGCTCTCGTTTCGTGACTTCGACCAGGTGGTGCGCCAGTGGGAACGACTCGTCGATGCTGACGGCGCGGCCGATCGCAACCAGCGAAACCACGAGGCCCGGAACGCGACCCTGGTGCAGGACCCTTTCGATCTGGGTTGGGAGCTCCGGGCCCAAACCGCGTCGATGGTCGGCGCCGAGCTGGCCGCCGTACTCGACGCCTACACCCGCGCCGAGTACGAGGCCGACTGGGAGAAGGCCCGGGCCGAACACGGTCACCTGGCCACTGCCTCCCATCTCCCTCGCACGGCCGCCCAGCGGCGCCACGACGCGCTCGCTCAGATCTTCCACAACGCCGCCAACTTCACCGTCGGGTCGGTTTCGGTGCCCACGCACAACATCGTCTGGTCGGCCGAGACCTACGAAGAGGTGGCGACTGCCCTCGAAACGGGCACGACGCCGCGGCTCGACGTGGCCACCCACCGCTGCTCCACTCTCACCGGTGTTCCCGTCGAGCCGGTCGAAGCAATGGTGGCCAGCCTGTGGGCCCGGGTCCGCCGTGTCGTGGTCGACGCCAGCAGCGTCACCATCGATCTCGGCACCGCCCGCTTTTTCACGGGCTCGGCCCGCCAAGCGGTGCTGGTCACCAACCCTCGATGCATCTGGCCCGGCTGCCATACGCCCGCCGATGCCTGCCAGGTCGATCACCTCCACGAACACCAGATCGGCGGCAGAACCAGCCCCGGTAACGGGGCACCCCTCTGCGGACGTCACAACCGACACAAACACAATCACCGTTACCGCATCCAGCGCAAGCCGAGCGGCCGCTACACGGTCGCGCGCCCCGACGGCACGCTCCTGGAGTAGTCCGGTCCGCCGGTTTCGATGGTTGACGAATGTGGAAAGCTGTCGATATGACCACCTACAACGATCTCTCGGCCCTGTTCGTCAATTGCTCCATCAAAGCCGACGTTGCCGGGTCACACACCCAGCGCCTCATCGAGCGGGCAGCCGGCATCATGCGCGACGAGGGCGTCGCCGTCGACACCCTCTATGCGCTCGACCATCGCATCGCCTTCGGCATGGAGGAGGATCTCGGCGACACGTTCGGCTTCACCGACGAGTGGCCGTCGATCCAGGAGAAGATCATGGCCGCCGACATCCTCGTGCTCGGGTCACCGATCTGGCTGGGTGTGATGTCGAGCGTGGCCGCGCTGGTGATCGAGCGCATGTACGCCTACAGCGGCAACACCAACGACAAGGGCCAGTACCTGTACTACGGCAAGGTGGCCGGCTGCATCGTGACCGGCAACGAAGACGGCGTGAAGGCGGTGTCACGTGACGTGCTGTACGCCATGCAGCACATCGGCTACACCATTCCGCCCCAGGCCGACTGTGGCTGGATCGGCGAGATCGGTCCCGGCGCCAGCTACGGCGACCCGGGCGAGAACGGTGACCAGCCGGTCGGCTACGAAAGCGAGTTCACCAACAAGAACACCACCTTCATGGTGTGGAATCTCCTTCACCTCGCTCGCATGCTCAAAGATGCCGGCGCCATCCCGGCGGTGGGCAACACCCGGGCCCACTGGCGCGAAGTTTCCAACGCCGCCGACCAGTCGATCGATCCGGTCGGCTGATCCCGCCCCGTGAAGGACTTCGTCGCACGAATCGACTCATTCCAGCAGCGGCACCGGCCACTGGCGTTCGGCTACGGCGTCATCAAGAAGTTCGGTGATGATCGCGGCGGTCGGCTTGCCGCCGTCGTGGCGTACTACGGGTTCTTCAGTGTCTTTCCTGCGCTGCTGGCTCTGGTGTCGCTGGCGGGCTTCCTACTCGAGAGCAAGCCCGAATGGCGGGAAGACATCGTCGACTCTGCGTTGAGCGGATTCCCGGTGATCGGGCCGAGCATCGAGGGCGAATCACTCGGTGGATCGGGGTTCGGCCTCGTCATCGGTGTCGGCACTGCCCTGTGGGCCGGGATCGGTGCGATGACCGCCGCCCAGCACGCCCTGAACGAGGTGTGGGACGTCCCGATCGCCGATCGACCCAACGCCGCCGCGGCTCGCCTACGCGGCCTGCTGATGCTCATCGTGTTCGGCGCTGGTCTCGTGGTCGCCGCCGTCCTCACCAATTTCGTTGCCCGCTTCGGGCTACCCGATGCCGCCCGGATCGCGATCACCGTGGCCAACCTCGCTGTGAGTGTCGGGGTCGCGTGGCTGGCGTTCCAGATCCTCACGGCCCGGCAACTCACGTGGAAGGACCAGTGGCCAGGTGCGGTGTTCGCCGGTATCGGCACCCTGCTGCTGCAGAACCTCGGCTCGGCACTCGTGGCTCGCTACGTCGAGAACGCGAGCGACACCTACGGCACCTTCGCCGTCGTGATCGGTCTTCTCGCCTGGTTCCATCTCCTGGCCCAGGTGAATCTCTACGGAGCCGAGATCAACGTCGTGAGGAATCGAGGCTGCTGGCCGCGATCACTCCTGGAGAAGCGCTGAGGCGAGTGCGGCCGGATCGGCAACGCTCACCCACAGTGCAGAGTGGGAGCGTGGCCCGATGACTCGTGGCACCTTCTCGGTGAAGGCGATGCACAGGCCCGACCGGCTGTTCGTCCCGAAGGTGATGCCATCGTCGGTGAAGCTGAGGCGCAATCCCACCGCGGTGTACCACCGATGGGGCCCGGTGATCTCGGTGTGGTCGATGTTGGCGAGCGGCGTGTCGACCTTCCATCGCCCGAACGTCGCCACCAAGCGGTCATCGAGCACTGCGACTCCGTCGCGCTCGCTGACGCGAAGCGCCGTGAACATGGGCTTCCACCTGTTGTCGAACCGATACGGGAAAGTACGACCCGCCCAGCTCGGCGGCCGGAACACGTCGGGTCATGACGCGGTGACCTCGTCGAGCCACTCGACCAGCCGGGCTCGCTCGTTCGGATCGGGCTTTGTCTTGGGCAGGTACCAGGTGCGGCGAGGGCGCCGGTCGTGCCAGAATTGTCCCGGTTTCTCGTCGCCGCCACCCGTGGCGGCCAGGTAGACCATCGTGTCGGCGCCCTGATCGGCGTCGCGAAGGATCGGACCCATGATCTTCCCGAACCGGGGCAGTGAAGCTTCGACACCGGGCGTGTCAACCCAGCCGGGGTGCATGGCATGCATCACGATCTCTGGCGCCCAGGTCGGTCCGAGCTGGGCGACCAACTCGACCTGGGCAGCGTTTGGCGCGGGCATAGGCGACGGCGCCGCGGTAGCGGTCGGCGCTCATCTCCAGCCGCTTCACCACGAGCGGCTCGGTGTACATCCCGCCCGACGACATCCAGATGACCCGCGCTCCGGGGGCCAGCGACGGGCCGGAGCAGTTTGGTGAGCAGGTACGGACCGACGAGGTGCGACGCAAGGGTGAGCTCCATGCCCGATGGGTTCGTACGGCGATCGGCGGTCAGCGCGCCGGCATTGTGCAGGAGCATGTGCACCGGGCCGCCGTCGGCGACCGCGGCTGCGAAGTGCCGGATCTGATCGAAGTCGCCGGTGTCCAGCGCCATACCTGTCGCGACGTTGCGTCCCATGCCGGCGTTGATGTCAGTGGCCACGGACTGGGCCCGCTCGAGCGATCGTGACGTCAGGATCACGTCACCCCCGAGGGCGGTGACCCCATCGGCGACTGCTCGCCCGATTCCGCTGGTGGCTCCGGTTATGACCGCTCGTTGACCGACGAGCCCGGGCAAGCTCGTCGGCCCACTCGAGGACCCTCGGTCGCACGACTGCACCGATCTTGGAAAAGCTCCGACGACCGTGACCTCGAGCACGGCGTCGGCGGCACGGGCGAAGAGACTCTGCATTCCCTAGACGCTAGTCAGTGGCACTGCGCTTCAGACTTGGTCGGCCAGCGCGATGCTCTTCACTCACACGCTCGAAGATCTCCAATTCGACACAAGGTAGCCCCGTGAAGCGGTGCGCACGTTCGAGGAGCCAGCGTTGGCGGCAGATCGGCGTAGAGATAGTGATCGACGCGGTCCCGACCGGTCAATGCCGATACCCACGATGATCCGCCCGACGCGTCCGACGTTCTGCCGCCTCTAGGGTGATGCCCCGATGATCGGTCCTGAGCTGATACCGAAATGAGTGCGCGCTCAGGCGTGTCGCGCGACGCGATCGCGATCGCGATCGGGCTGTTCGTCAACGGGGTCACCGCCTATGCCTTTCTCACCCTGCCCGTTCGCGTGGGGGACCTTGACGCCAGCCGATTCGCGACGCTCTCAGCTGTCTGGTTCGTGCTGTTCGCTGCCGGTCCCGCAGGGTTCTTCCCCATCGAGCAAGAGCTGAGCCGAGGACTCTCGGCCCGGCTCGCGCTGCACGGCTCGGCGAGCCCGGTGATCCGCCGAGCTCTTCGGGTAACGGTCGGTGTGGCGGGCGTCGTCGTCGTGATCACGGCGATTGCGGGGCCGTTCCTCCTCGAGACTCTGCTCGACGACAGCTTCGCCCTGCTCCTGGCCGTGATGGGTGGTGTGGTGGCCCTCGGGTTCGCTCATCTGGTGAAGGGGAGCCTGAGCGGACAACTCCGGTTCTCCGGCTACGGCTGGTTCCTTGGTGTGGACGGAGTGACACGGCTCGTTGGCTGCGCTCTGTGTCTCGCCGCCGGCGTTTCCACTGCGGCGCCCTACGCCCTCGTGCTCGTGATCGCGCCGACTGTCGCGATCGTCTTGTTGGCCCGGCCCGCTGGCCTCGAGCGTGGCCTCCACGAAGGGCCTTCGTTGCCGGTCAGGCCGTTCCTCTCTGCGTACGGCCAGCTGTTCGGAGCTCAGGTGACTGCTCAGCTGCTCATGAACTTGGCGCCCCTCGTGGCCATCGTTCTGTCAGGCGACAATCGGGAGGCGGCGGGCCGATTCGCGGGGGCGTTCGTCGTCGCACGAATTCCCTCGTTCCTGTTCCAGGCCGTGTTGACGGTTCTGCTTCCCGAGTTGTCCTCGCTGGCGGCGACCGGCAATCCGTCAGGAATCACACGGGCCGTGAATCGCATGCTGGTGATGCTGGCGGCGGCCACACTCGTGGTCCTCGTGGCTGCAGCCGGGGCCGGCCCGGCCGCGCTCGAGCTGTTCTTCGGTCCTGACTTCGTCGTCCAGCGTTGGCAGCTCGTGAGCCTCGCGGTCGCGAGCATGGCCCTTCTCCCCACGATGACCCTGGCGCAAGCGCTCATCGCTGTCCGCGCCTATGTATTGACCGGCGTGGCGTGGCTGGTCGGGCTCGTAGCGTTCGCGGTGGCACTGATCCCAAGTGGCGATGCCATCGACCGGGTCACCGTGGCCTTCTTGATCGGCGCGTCCGTCGCGGCGCTTGTACACTTTGCGCTGTTCCGGCGTCAGATGGCATTCATGGTTCAGTCATCTGTTGGCCTACCCCGACCGTGAAGGATTGTCATGATCGACAACGCGAGCCTGCGAATCGGGCTCGTGGGGGCCGGAATGATGGGCTCGGTTCATGCCCGCGCGATCTCACAGCATCCCCGCACCGAACTTGCGCTGGTGGTCGACGCCGACGCAGAGCGGGCGAAGTCGCTGGCCGAGACCTGGGCGACGATCTCCGACGACACCCACGAGTCGGCGGCGCATCTCGACGCGGTCGTCATCGCTTCGCCCACGCCAACCCATCGAGCCATCGCCACCGATCTCATCGAAGCCGGCGTGCCGTTGCTGATCGAGAAACCGATGGCGACCAGCTATGCGGACTGCACGGCCATCGCCGACCAATCCGAGCGCCGCGGCATACCGATCATGTGTGGCCTGCTCGAACGCTACAACCCGGCGGTGATCACCGCCGCAGAGATCGTGGATGACCCCGTGTACATCCAGGCCATGCGACATTCGGCCTACACGCCGCGAATCCCGACCGGCGTGGCGGACGATCTCGCCATCCACGACATCGATCTTGCGATCCGCCTGGCCCAGGATGACGTGGTCGAGTCGCGGGCGATGTTCGGGCGACATCACGATCAATCACCCGAGGGCTCCGAGGATGTGGCCGACTTCAACCTGCGGTTCTCGCGCGGCGCCCAGGCGCTCGTATCGGCGAGCCGCATCGGTCAGTACAAGCTGCGAGTGGTGAGGGTGTTCTGCACGGATCGCCTGATCGAGCTCGACCTCCTCCGTCAGGATGTGACGGTGTATCGCCATGTCCAGAGCGATGTGCTGAAGGATCAGAGTTTCCAACAACAGACCATCGTCGAGATCCCCCTCGTTCGCGCTCGCGGAGAGCCAGTCGTCGCCCAGCTCGACCGATTCGTCGCATTGGTCCGAGGAAGTGTCGATGCCGACGAGGAGCGTCGAGGCATCCTTCCGCCGCATTTGGCGGTCTCCGACGCCGCGCTGCGGTGAAGAGCTGACGCCAACCCGTCAGGGTGGTGGTCGTCACCTCGAGCGCTGCCGCTGATCTCAATCCTCGGCAAGTTCGTGCTCGACCGGGGTGCTGCTACCTCGGTTCCTCGAACTTGTGCGCCCGGTTTGCGAGGACCCGGACCGGATTTCCGACGACAACGCTCCATGGCGGGACATCGGTGAACTCAGGAACAACTGCACCGGCGCCGACGACCGAGTGGTGACCGATGGTGCAGCCCATCAGAACCACTGCGCCGGCACCGATGTGGACCTGGTCCCCGAGCGAGGTAGGGGCGCGTTCCACATCGATATGTCGCTCAGACACCACGCGGCGCACGGTCGTGTGAGTGTAGAGCTGCGCGCCGGCGGAGATCTCACACCCACTCCCGATGGTGAGTCCGCCGCTCGCGTCGATGACCGTGAACGCCCCGATCCAACAGCCGGCACCGATCTCGGGTTCGCCAATGACCCACACGTGCGGGTTGTACGGATTCGGCGGGAGGTGGTGCCACGGCGGCGGCTCAGACGTCATCGTCAGCTTCGATCCGACGGGTGTTGCGGACCACGTAGAGGGGCCGGTTCGCGCTTCGTCGGCCGATCGCCACAGATACTCGCCAAACACGCCGAGGACCATGAGCTGGATACCGCCCATGATCAACACGATGACGACGACGGTGGTCCATCCTTCAGGTGGTGCGGCTCCCACTAGCGCTCGGACCACGAGGAAGAACGCGTAGAGGAAGCCGATCCCTGCGAAGAGGAATCCCAGCAAGCCTGCGGCCCGGATCGGTGTGGAGGAGAACTGCACGAACGAGTCGAAAGCGAGCTTCACCAACTTGCGGCTGGTCCACTTCGATGTCCCTCCGACCCGGGGAAGCTGGTCGTACTCGACGCGGGTCTGATTGAACCCAGCCCAGGCGATGAGGCCGTAGACGTTGCGGTTGCGCTCCCTGAGGCCGGCGACGGCATCGAGCGCAGCGCGATCGACCAGCGCACCGGAGGGGCCTTCCGCGGGATAGGTTTCGATCTCCGAGTATCGGGCGAACAGCCGGGAGAAGATCCGAGAAGGCCACGATCGTGGCCCGGTCTCTGCCCGTGTTCTGCGCACGCCCCAAACCACTTCGAAACCCCGTTCCCACTCAGCGAGGAACGACGAGATCAGCTCTGGTGGTTCCTGGAGGTCAGCTCCCACAGCGATCGCGCAATCACCTCGAGCGGCATCGAACCCTGCGGACAGGGCGTAGTGCGAACCGAAATTACGCGACAAGCGGATGATGGTCGCGCTCACCTGGGGCGGTATCGCCTTCTCGAGCAGCGCCGCGGTGTCGTCGCTCGAGCCGTCGTCAACGGCAACCAGCTCGAAGTCGTAATCCGGATTTGCGGCGCACACCGCGGTGAGATGCTCCGAGAAACGAGAGATGTTCTCTGCCTCGTCGAGCATCGGCACAACGATGCTCACCAGAAGGCGTGCGCCGGGAGTCCTATCCATCGACGGTCTCCGACAGATGTCGGACCGCATCGAGAAGCTGCGAATCGCGCCCTCGCCAACTCGACGAGGAGCAAAGATGTTGAACGGCCGATCGACGGCTCGCCGGGAGGGCCGATTCGTGCATCGGCCGCCTCGGAAACCTCATTCGCCTCGCGCCCAAAGACTTTGCTTGCACGGCGGAACTTGCTCCCTCGAGAAGACCTCGATGACGTCGGGATCAGCGCCGGCTTGCGTGGCCTCGATCACGACAGGACCGGTGTCGTATTCGGCGCCGCACAACTCTACCGCGAGGCCATCGTATTCGATCACGGCAAAGGCGGCGCCTGGTCGCATGAGAGCGCAAGATAAAACGCTCTTCGCTTGATGTCGGCCTGTTTTGCCAAATGCGCCACATGAGCCGACACGGCGGCGGACAGCTCCTCGCGGTCAGGAAGGATAACGATCTCCGGCTTTGTCTTCACGATAGTTCCACGAAAAAGGGGTTCAAGCACAAACGGTTTCAACTGATAAGGGCCTATTCATATCACACTTCATCCCGGAGGCAACTGGGTTGAACCTGGTGGAAGTCCATTAACCTCGGATGTGCAAACACTGTTATCTCGGCCCATTCTCGAACCGGCTTGTCGTGCAGGAGATCCAATCCAGCGGATGACGGAAAACTCACGTGCGGCGGCCTTTCGGAATGC
>CAVOZP010000013.1:0-172343 GCA_963700995.1 uncultured Acidimicrobiales bacterium | reverse complement strand
CCCGCCGATGCGCAGGAAGCCGTATCCGTCGTCGCGGAGATCGAGGTAGCCCGCGACGTCGACCGGCTCGGTGTCGTGCTGCTCGTTGTCGCGATCGCGACCCCGCCGGCGGCGCCGGCGGCGATTGGCGCTCCCCTCGGCATCGTCGTCGGAGCCAGTCCCCGCACCGCGGTTGGCGTCAGCGTCATCGTCGGCCTCGTCGCTGTCGGCGTCGGTGTCGTCGGTCGAGTCGTCGGCCTCGTCGCTCGTGTCGGCATCGGTGGTGTCGGGCGCCGCCGAGGCATCGGGCGACTGCGACGTCGTTTCCGCCGTCTCGTCGACACCGGCCATCTTCAGGATCATGTCGACCACCTGGGCCTTGCGGGTTCTCGATCCGGGTTTGGCGCCCATGGCCTGGGCGATCGTGACGAGCTCGTCACGATCCTTGCGGAGCAAGGTCGAGCGGCTCAATTCGGTGGTAGCCATGACACCTCGGGTGCGGTTCGGTGGCTGCGGGTGCAGTCGTAGTGGCGAGCGGTGCGGACGGTGCAACGCAGAGTGCGCTGACGGCCGGTGCGAACGGGCAGATGAGATCGACGCCCGATGTGCGACGTGCGGATCGTAGCCAGCGCGCTCAGGTGGACACAACCGGCGCCCCGACCAGAGCCCGCATGAGGACGTGGCCCGGAGTGGGCGCGAGGTCGGCGATACCCGCTTCGCTGTAGGTCCCGCCGGGCCCGGCTGCTTCCGAGCTCACCATCAGATACGGCACCGGCTCGGTCGTGTGGGTGCGACGTGCGAGGGGCGTGGCGTGATCGGGCAGTAACAGCAGGCGCCAGGGTCCCATCGAGTCGAGCCCGGTGATGAGGTCGGCGAGGATTCGCCGATCCCAGTTCTCGAGGGCCCGCACCTTCTCCTCCACGTCGCCGGCATGGCCGGCCTCGTCGCTCGCCTCGACATGGATGACGAACAGGTCGAGGCCGCCGGCCAGCCCATCGAGGGCAGCATCGCGCTTGCCTTCGTAGTTGGTGTCGTACCAGGCGGTCGCCCCTTCCACGGTGGCCACGGTCATGTCAGTCAGCACTCCCAACCCGCGTACGAGGTCGACCGCGCTCACCAGACCGGCTTCGACACCGTGATGATGGCGAAAGGTGGGCATGTCGGGTTGGCGGCCCTGACCCCAGAGCCAGATCTGGTTGGCGGCGATGTCGAAGTCGGCCAGCACCGCTCGGGACCGTTGCATCAGCGAATCGAGGTCGGCGGCGGCGGCACCGACGGGCCGGGGAGCAACCCGGCCGGTGAAGTCGTGCGGGGGCACGCATTCGGCCGACGCGAAAGCGATCGGCGCGACCATGGTGTGGCGGTACTGCACACCAGCGTGAAAGGTCACCACGCCACCCAGCTCGCGGTCGAGGGCGGCAATCGCCGCAGCGGCAACGGCCGTGTCGGGATGCCCACCGGCGAAATCGACCATGACGCCCTGGTCATCGACGGTGACCAGGTTGCACCGGTAGGCCACGTGGTCGCCATCGATGCGCAGCCCCATGGCCGCGGCCTCGATCGGCGCCCGCCCGGTGTGATAGATCGCGGGGTTGTACCCGAGGATCGACATGTTGCCGACGTCGCTGCCCGGCGGAAAGTCCTTGGGGATCACTGCTGCACTACCGACCACGCCGCGAGCGGAAAGCGAGTCGAGCACCGGAGTGTTGGCGACCTCGAGAGGTGTGCGACCCCCGAGCTCGTCGAGGGGCTCGTCGGCACATCCGTCGGGTACACAGACCACGTACTTCACGGTCGCTGAGTGTGCCAGCTCGACGAGCCGATCGTGCACCTGGTCGAGGCGTTCAGCGGACGCGGTGGGCGACAAGCGACTCGACGTGGGCCTGGAGCGTTCCGAGATCGGCGGGCAGGACGACGAAGCTCTCTGGTCGCTCGTACAGATCGGCCAGTCGCTCGGGAAGTGCAGGCCGCACGCCGGTGGCCTGCTCGACGGCGTCGGGGAACTTGGCTGGGTGGGCTGTGGCGAGCACGGCCAGAGGACCGTCGAAATCGTCTCGACGACGCTGGGCGGCACCGAGCCCGACCGCCGTGTGGGGATCGATGAGCAGACCATGGCGCCGGTGCGTGTCGGCGATGACGGCCAAGGTTTCGCGGTCGTCGAGGCGTTCACCGTGCCACTGACCACCGAGCCGGGCAAAGCACTGCGGATCGACCGCCGCCCGTCCGTCGGCGCGGAAGCCGCCCATCAGGGCCGCCACCGCGGCGCCATCGCGGTCATAGAGCTCGAAGAGCAACCGTTCGAGGTTGCTCGAAACCTGGATGTCCATGCTCGGTGACAGCGACGGCTTCACCGCGGCGATCTCGAGCGCGCCTCCGCGGAAGAACCGCGTGAGGATGTCGTTGCGGTTGCTCGCCACCAGGAAGCCACCCAGTTCGAGCCCCATGCGGCGCGCCGCCTCGCCGGCGAAGACGTTGCCGAAGTTTCCGGTCGGGACGGTGAAGGTGGTGCGTGGGCCCAGGTGGTGGGAGGTCCACACGTAGTAGACGATCTGGGCCATGACGCGGGCCCAGTTGATGGAGTTCACCGCCGACAGACGCACACGATCGCGAAAGACCACGTCGGCGAACATGGCCTTGAGGAGGTCCTGGCAGTCGTCGAAGGTTCCCTCGACGGCGATGTTGTGCACGTTGGCCGCGTCGACGGTGGTCATCTGCCGGCGCTGCACGTCCGACACCCGTCCGGCCGGGTGCAGGATCACGATGTCGACGGCGTCGCGATCCGCGGCAGGCCTCGATCGCCGCCGAGCCCGTGTCGCCCGATGTGGCCCCGACAATGGTGACGCGTTCGCCGCGTCGGGTCAGCTCGAGATCGAACAAACGGCCGAGCAGCTGGAGCGCCACGTCCTTGAACGCAAGGGTGGGTCCGTGGAACAGCTCGACCAGATGGATGTCGTCACCCAGCTCGACGAACGACACGACGTCGTCGATGTCGAAGGTGCCGTAGGCGGCGGCCACGGCGTCGTCGAAGCCAGCCCGATCGAGCGTGCCCGCCACGAAGGGCCACATCACGCGGCGGGCGAGGGCGATGTAGCCATCGTCGGCCGCCTGCATCGACGTCCCGAGCGCCGGCCAGTCGGCGGGCACGTACAGCCCGCCGTCGGGGGCCAGGCCGCCGAGCATGGTGTCGGTGAAGGCGAGCTCGGGGCTCGAGCCCCGCGTCGAGACGTACCGCAGCGGCTGCTCAGTCATCGCCGATGACCCGCAGCACACCGTTGATCTGACCGACGCTGTCGAGCTGGCGCAGATCGCGGAGGGTGGCCTGCAGGGCGCGTTCGGAGGCACGGTGGGTGATGAAGATGATCCGGGCCCGTTCGCCGAGGCCGATCTGTTCCATGGATCCGATCGACACTCCGTGGGCGCCGAGGACACCGGCCACCTCGGCGAGCACGCCGGGTCGGTCGGTGACATCGACGTTGAGGTAGAAGTCGGACTCGAGATCGTCGATGGGCACGATCTGGGCCCGCTCGAACGAGCCGACGGCCCGGAATGTGCCGTCGACGAGATTGCGGGCCGCATCGAGGAGATCGCCGAAGGCGGCCGACGCGGTGGGCGGGCCGCCGGCACCGCGTCCGTAGAGCATGAGCTCACCGACCGCGTCGCCCTCGATGAACACGGCGTTGAAGCTGTCGCGGACCGAGGCGAGGGGGTGCGCCATGGGCAACATGGTCGGGTGCACGCGAACCGCAACCGCCTCACCCCGCCGTTCGACGATGGCCAGCAGCTTGACGATGTACCCCAACCGGCGGGCGAAGTCGATGTCGGTGCTGGTGACGTTGGCGATTCCCTCGTGGTACACGTCACCGGCAACGACGTCGACGCCAAAGGCGATGGTGGCGATGATGGCCGCCTTGGCGGCCGCGTCGAATCCTTCGACATCGGCGGTCGGGTCGCGTTCGGCGTAGCCGAGGCTCTGCGCTTCGGCCAGCGCCGACGCGTAGTCGACGCCCGATTCGGTCATCTGGCTGAGGATGTAGTTGGTGGTGCCGTTCACGATGCCCATCACCCGCGTGACCGGTTCACCGACGAGTGAATCGCGCAAGGGCCGAATGAAGGGGATCCCACCGGCCACCGCCGCGTCGAACCCGAGATCGACGCCGGCCGCGGCCGCGGCCGCATACAGCTCGGCGCCGTGGTTGGCCAACAGCTCCTTGTTGCCGGTGACGACCGGCTTGCCCGCCGCCAGCGCCGACAGGACCAGCTCGCGAGCGGGCTCGATGCCGCCGATCAGCTCGACCACCATGTCGATGTCCGGGTCGACGGCCACCGAACGGGCATCGGTGGTGAGGACCCCCGCCTCGAGCTCGACGGGTCGCTCCTTGGCGATGGAGCGCACTGCGACTCTGGTGATCTCGATGTCGAGACCGAGGCGGGCGCCGACCGCACCTCGCTGCTGACGCACCAGGTCGACGAGCGCGCTGCCGACATGGCCGCAACCGAGAAGACCGACACGGATCGAATGCACGGGCTGCACGGTACTTGCTCGCCCACCGGTCGGCCGACCTCAAGGCGGCCATCCTGTCGATCGGGGACTTCTGATTGTCTTTTCAACAGTTTCATGTATTTTCAATGTATGTCCGCTCGCACACTGCGACTCGACGCTGCTGACCTCGACAACCATGCCCGCCGATGCGACGCCGTCGCCGACCGCCTCGCCGCCCGCAATCTCGCCATGCAGGGTCTGCTCGATCATGTTGTGGCGCTGCACGTTCGCTCCACCTGGGACTCACCCACGGCGACCGAGCGCCGCGCCGCGTTGAAGTCGCGCCGCGACGCCTTCGAGGCGGTCCGCTCCGATCTCGCCTCGCTGGTCGTCCAGCTGCGGGCGCACGCCGAGGCCGATCGCCTCGAGGCGCGGGCGCTCCTTCGCCGGGCAGACGCCATCGAGGCAGAGGCTCGACTCGAAGCCATCGAGGCCGAGCAGCGCCGCGTCGAGGAACTGGCCGCTCCTACGGGGCCACGCTGATCATGACGGGCCCGGCCCACCGGCCATGGTCCCCCCGACGGCCGGGGGGCCGACCGTGTCGGTGATTCGCATGGACCTCGACGCGGCCGGGCAGCTACTTGCCGCCGGCACCATCGCGGCGAACGGCTGCGATCGCCATCGCATCGGCTTCGGCATCGAGATGGGCGAGGCGCAAGCCCTTCTCGGCCGCGTCGTCGCACCCCGAGCGGGGCTGGTGCTACGACAGACGGCCATCGGCCTGCGGCGCGATGCCGACGAGCTGCGTTGGCGCCGCAACCACCTGCTCTCGCACGGCATCACCATGCCGGGTGCGTCATTCGTGATCGGCACCGTGCCCAAGCGTCGGCCGCACCCCGTTGGCCCCTTCGGCGACGGACCGTTCAGCCTGGCGCTCGCCGGCCTCGGCCCCTCGGCCAAAGAGCTCGCCGCCCTCGATCATCTGGCCACCATCGACCTCCACACCTTCCTCAAGTACCGAACGGCCGCCCAGGCCGCGGCCTCGCCATTCGACTGGAGCGCCAGCGGTGCCTTCGTCTGGGAGGCGTGCAGCGGACCCGTCCCCGACGCCGCCGAGGACGCCTGCCTGCGGCACGACTTCATCTACCGCAACTGGCGACGCCTGCGCGACGACTTCGCCATCGATCCCGACGCCGGTGACGAGCTGAAGGACTTCGCCGACGCCCGTCTCGGCGACGAGGTCCACGCGGCGGTGATGCGCGACCTGAACACCTGGCTCGGCTGGCAGAACGTCTTCACGTGGGGTCTCCCCGTGATCCCGATCCTGTGGGCCGAGTCGGTCGAGCCGGCGGTCGACCACCTGGGCGACGATGCCTGGAACGGGCCCTATGACCGTGAGGACATCGCTACCGACTACTACGGCGGCATCGAGCCGCCCGATGTCGGCCCCGACCCCGCGGCGACCGAGGAGCTCCGCACCTGGCTGTGTCCCCCCGAGCTGTGCTCGGTCGACGGCTGGGTCCGTTCGTGATTCTGCATTTCGTGCACTCCTGTTGACTTCGATAACTATTGATGTACATTGAATATATCGAAACAGCACGAAAGTGCGCCCGGCGCTCTCGTCATCCACCACCAGGAGAAGGCTCATGTCCGATGTCTTGATCATGAACAAGGCCCACATGGACACGCTGATGCAGCGGTTCCGTCAGAAGGCCGAGCAGGTCGAACAGCTCCGCAACGAGATCACCCAGCTCCTCGCCGGCACCACATGGGACGGAGCCCGTGCGCGACGCTTCCGCAGCGAGTGGGAGGGCACCTTCGCCCCCAGCCTGGCCCGGCTCGAAGCAGCGTTGACCGAGAACGCCAGCTTCTTGAACCACGAGCGCACCAACGCCGTCTCGGCGATGGATTGAGACTCCAGCCGGCCGCAGAGCCCAGCCGCCCCCGACGCCGGCCCACCCCTCCGGGCCGGCGTCGTCGCGTGTCCGACCCCCTCTCAACCCAGTCGTCGATCATCGGGACCCCCACATGCGCATCGTCGTCCGCAACCGATCGGCCCAACACCTGCTCGTCACCGACGGAGTGCTCGACGGCGCCACCATGCTGCACGATCTGCTCGCCCCGGTGAGTCATCTGTTCGACGACGCGGCCTCGGGCCTGCCCCATCGGCTGTTCGTCGACAACCACCTGGTGTCGGTGGACCTGTCAGTGGCCCAGGCATCACTCGTCGACGGCTCGGTCGTATCGAGCGAACCCGCCGATGAGCCGCATCGGCCCCGTGCCACTCAAGTGAGCATCGACATCACCGGCGGTCTGAACGCCGGCCGGCGTCACGCCGTGCTGTCGGGCCGGGTCGTGGTCGGCCGATCTCCCGATGCCGACGTCGTCGTCTCGGCGAGCACGGTCGACCGCCACCATCTCGCCATCGACCCCGTACGCGACGGGCTGATGGTGACCGATCTCGCCACCGTGAACGGCACCATCGTCGACGGCGAGTGGCTGCTCGACGCCACCTGCCTCCGGGCAGGATCCGTCATCGATGTGGGTGCCGCCCAGCTCACGGTCCGCGCACCCGACGACGATCGTCCCGACGAGTTGCTCACGCTCCGGGGTCGCACGGCGTGCGGCACCTTGCCGTTCAACCGTCCGCCGCGCCACCACGGTCCGCTCGGCGACGAGACGATCACCGTTCCCGCCGAGGCGTCACCCGGCGGGTTCGGCTCGTTCTTCAGCTGGGCCGGGCTGCTCGCGCCGTTGGCGATGGGCGCGCTGATGGCCTGGCTGTACAACCCGTTGTGGGCGCTGTTCGCGCTGCTCGGTCCGGTGATGATGGTCGGGAGCTGGCTCGAGGGGCGTCGCCGGAGCTCCAAGGCATCGCGTCGCAGCCGTGTCGCCGTCGAGGCGGCCGTCTCCCGCCTCGAGCACGAGATCGGTGTCCGTCGTGGTGCCGAGCTCGGGCGCCGACGAGACCGCTACCCCGACCTCGCCGAACTCATCCGGCGAGTCGACCAACCCAGCACGCGTCTGTGGCAGCGACGACTGCACGACCCCGACGCCTTGGAGCTGGTGGTGGGAACCGCCGACCTCGTCTGGCCGCTCGAGCCGATCTGCGATGGCCGCCCCGAACCCCGAGCGCTCCAGCTCCTCGACTCCCTGGCCCACCTCGACAACGCGCCCCTCGTCGCGTCGCTGCGTTCCGGTGAGGTCATCGGCCTGGTCGGCGAACGCGCTGCAACCCTGGCCGTGGCCCGTTCCGTCGTGCTGCAAGCGACGATCCACCACGGACCTGCCGATGTCGAGGTTGTGGTGCTGGCGGCCGACGGGCACGGCGACTCCTGGCGCTTCATCGAGTGGCTTCCACATTCGCGCAGCCGCGTCAGTCGGGGCCGAGACCGCGCCCTGGCCGTGGGCGAGGCCGCCATCAGTGAGCTGGCCGCCGGTCTGGTCGCGGTGGCGGCTGCCGATCAAGACGGTGGGCCGATGCTGTTGTGTGTTGTCGACGGGGACGGCCTGACCACCGCTCGCGCCGCTCCGGCGCGCGCCGTGCTCGGGGGCGCAGCCGGACGGGCAGCGGGCGTCGTCATCGCCTCGTCGAGCGATCGACTGCCTCACAGTTGCACGACCGTGATCGAGGTCACCGACAGCGACGGCCTCGGTCGCGTCGCCTTTCCGCAGACCGCCACGGTCCACGAGAACGTGTTGTTGGCGGGAACCGACGAGGACACTGCCACCGACGCCGCCCGGCGGCTCGCTCGCTTCGCCGATCCCGAGGTCGATCTCACCGAGGCGAGCATTCCCGCCTCGGTCTCGTTGCTGGATCTGCTGTCGATGCCCGCGGTCGACGCCGCATCGATCGTCGGCCACTGGGCCGCCAGCGTCGGCACGTCCGGTCTGTGCGCTCCCATCGGCGCCGATGGCATGGGGCCGCTCACCATCGATCTCGTGCGAGACGGGCCCCACGCCCTGGTCGGCGGGACGACCGGCTCGGGCAAGAGCGAGCTTCTGCGGACCGTCGTGGCGGCGCTGGCGGCCCGCTACGACGCCGAGCACCTCAACTTCGTGCTGATCGACTACAAGGGTGGTAGCGCCTTCGACACGTGCGCCCTGCTCCCGCACACGGTCGGCTTGGTGACCGACCTCGACGAACACCTCGGGGCGCGGGCCCTCACCTGCCTCGAGGCCGAGCTCCACCATCGCGAGCAGGTGCTCCGAGACGTCGGCGCCACCGACATCGACGAGTACCGATCGACCGCTCGGCTCCGTACGTCCTCCGAGCCGCTCCCTCGTCTGGTGGTGGTGATCGACGAGTTCGCCACGATGGCGGCTGAGCTTCCCGATTTCCTCGACGCGCTGGTGGGGATCGCCCAACGCGGTCGCAGTCTCGGGGTGCACCTCATCCTGGCCACCCAGCGGCCGTCGGGTGCGGTGAGTCCGAGCATCCGCACCAACACGAGCCTGCGCATCGCGCTGCGCGTGCTCGACGCCGCCGACTCCTCCGACGTGATCGACACGGTCGATGCCGCCTCGATCGGTCGCGACCAGCCCGGAAGGGCCTACGTCCGGCTCGGACCCACCGAGGTGCTGCCGTTCCAGTCTGCTCTGGTCACCGGGCTCTCCGAGCCTGGTGGTCACGGGCCGGTCCGACTGATCCCGCAAGGAGAGGCGGCAGGGGCTTCCGGGGCCGCCCGAGTCGCCTCGGGCGACGAGTCGCCCGATTCCGATCTGGACCGACTCGTCGCCGCGATCCGCACGGCCCACCGACAGCTCGATCTCGGCCGGCCCCGGCGACCGTGGCCTGACCCGCTGCCTGCCACGATCGCGCTGTGCGATCTACCCGATCCCGAGCCGTCAGAACGGAACAGGCGAATACCCATCGGCCTCGCCGACGAACCCCGCCGTCAACGCCAGACCACCGCGCACTGGAACCTCGACGCGGGCAACATCGCATTCGTCGGAATGACGGGCTCGGGTACGACCACCGCCCTGGCCACCATCGCCTGTTCCCTCGCCGACAGCTTGTCTCCCAGTCGGCTCCACGTCTACGGCGTCGATCGGGGCGCAGGTGGATTGCGGGAGCTCGCCGACCTCCCGCACGTGGGCGCCATGATCGACGGAGCCGGCCGCAGTCGTCAGCTTCGCCTGGTGAAACGGCTCGACGGTGAACGGCGGCGCCGCTCGGCTCTGTCGACCGAAGCGCTCGCCCGAGAACCCCGACTCGTGGTGCTGGTCGACGGATTCGGCTCGTGGCGTGACGACCTCGAGTCGGGCCACCACACCGACGCCATCGACGTCTTCGGCCGTGTGTACGCCGACGGGCCGCCCCTCGGCATCCACTGCGCGATCGCCGCCGATCATGTCGGCGCCATTCCCCGACAACTGACGGCGGTCACCAGTCAGCTCCTGCTGTTCCGCCTGGCCGACCCGGCCGACTACCTCACCGCCGGCCTGCGGATCGCCTCGACCGAGACGATGCCGGCCGGACGCGCGTTCCGGGCCGACACGGGCCAGGAGGTGCACGTCGCCCTGCCCCACGCCGAAGGTGTGCACTGCGCCGTCGAGAGCATCGGCGCTCGATACACGAGCGACCACATCGCGGTCCCGACCATCGGTGAGCTGCCGACCGACATCACTGTGGAGGCGCTCGGCGCCGGGGCGCGCCTCGACGGCGACGCGTCGTGGATACCGGTGGGCATCGGCGACGACGACCTCGAGGTCGCGGGCTTCGAGCTGTACCGCGGCGAGCATGCCCTCATCGCCGGACGGGCTCGCACCGGCAAGTCCAGCGCGCTGCGAGCGATCGCCCGGTCGACCGCGACTGCCGGTGCGTTCGTGGTGGCTCTCGCACCGGGCCGGTCGCCGCTCCTGTCCGAGCCGTCGGTTGCCCTTGCGAGCTCCGAGGTGGAAGAGATCGTGGCCGCGATGACCCGGCGCCGCGCTCAGCCGATCGTGCTGCTCGTCGACGACGCCGACACGATCGACGACGCGAGCGGCGCCCTCACCCGTCTGCTCGGTGAC
This sequence comes from uncultured Acidimicrobiales bacterium, assembly GCA_963700995.1. Taxonomy (GTDB): domain Bacteria; phylum Actinomycetota; class Acidimicrobiia; order Acidimicrobiales; family JAHEJN01; genus JAHEJN01. The sequence continues at coordinate 161,869 of CAVOZP010000013.1, read as the reverse complement.
TCTGGCGCTGACGACGGTTGCTTCCATGCCGTGGTGGCCGGACGCACCGACCGGCTGCTCGGCAGCTACGGGCACTGGAGCAGTGCCGTGCGCTCGTCACGAACCGGCGTGCTGTTGTGTCCCGAGATCCTCGACGGCGATCTGTTCGCTCTGCAGCTCCCGCCCCGCACGGAGCTCCCGGCGCTCCCCGGCCGAGGCTGGCTCGTGTCCCATGGTTCACGTCAGGTGTGCCACATGGCGACAGGCGATCTCCCGGTGCGGTCTGTCCCGAACGATGCACACGAGCACGGCCACCGATCGAGGCCCACTATCGCAGCCGACTCGGACGCGGTTCGCAGATCGGCGTGAGGACCGCTGGGGCATCTGCGTGGTCATCGATGCGGGCCCCGCGGAGGCACGAGTCGCGTTGGTGATGTATACATACCCGTGGAGTGGGCAAAGGAGTGGGCATGAGCAGTGTCGAACTACAAGCGCGACCCGTGCGGCCGGGTTCGCGCCGAACGGGGCGTCAGGGTTTGATGAGGCTGCTCGCCTTCGTGGCGCTGGTTGGGATGTCGGTGGGGTTGGTCGTCGGGTCCAGCCCGCGTACTGCGTATGCCGCCGACGACTTCGTCGTCTCGGCCGAGGGCATCAGAAGGGGGCCGGCTGGGTCGATCCAGCTCCTGAACCAGGCCTCGGTTCCGTCCGCTCTGCGTGGCCGGAGCTGCACCGGTGTTGCCGGCGTGGGCCCGGGTTCGATTCACAACAACAACGATCTGCTCCTCTCCTCGGCGGGAAGGACGATCGAGTTTCGCGACGTCGAGTCGGGACCCGACCGAAAGATCACGCCGGGATCCGGCCCCATCGAGTTGGGCACCGAAGTCGTCCTCCAGGTTCGTCTCGGAGCCGATGGCGTCTTCTCGGGCGACGGGGGCACAATCACCCTTTCGTGCAACCCGCCGCCCTCACCACCCCGGGTGGGCGTGACCCTGCAGGTCGAGGTCATCAACGATGACGGCGGCACCAGCGGACCCGAGGCCTTCACTCTCAGCGCCGACGGCACCGGCAGCGGCAACCAGCTCCAGGGGCCCGGACCCACCATCAACGGCCAGCTCCAGTCCGACACTTTCACCCTGGCCGCAACCGGACCAGCCGGCTACCGCTTCGGCAACTGGAAGTGCAGCGGCGACGGCACCACCAGCGGCAACCAACTCACCCTCACGACCGGGACCGCCGCGTGCAGCATCACCGCCGACGACATCCCCGCCCAACCACCCGGGCCACCCCAGCCACCCGAGACACCCGAGCCACCCCAACCACCGCAGCCACCTGAGCCACCCCAACCACCGCAGCCACCTGAGACACCCCAACCACCCGAGACACCCGAGCTGTCCCAACCACCCGAGACACCCGAGACACCCGAGCTGCCCCAACCACTCCCACCACCACCCGGTCCGCCCCAATCACCCCAACCACCCGAGCTGCCCCAACCACCCCCACCACCACCCGGTCCGCCCCAATCACCCCAACCACCCGAGCTGCCCCAACCACCCCAGACACCACCACCGACGGTGACGATCGACGGCGTCAATGCGACGTGCGCCAGTGGGTCACCCACCATCAACTACCGCCTCGCCGCGACCGATCTCGACCTTCGGGTCGACGACGTCATCGCGGTGATGTTCGACGTCGAGCTGAGATTCTTGCGCCGACAGGAACTGACCTCGCTGAACGGTTCATTGCCCTACCCCGGCTCGGGGGAGGGACCCTCGGGCGAGGGAGACGGAACCTACGGCGGTCGCTTCGCAGTCTTCGTGAACGGTCAGTCGGCCGGAGTCGTCGCCTTCCCCGCCGTTCCTCGGGCGTGTGGCGATGAGCAACCATTGCGGGTCTGGCCCGAGTGCGTCGACGGCATTCCCCACATCGGCTATGAGTTCGCGGAAGGTACCGATGGAGACGCCGTGACCCTCGTCGCGAGAGACCTCGGCCTCAACGAGGTGCAACGACTGACCGACCAACCACACCACGGTCGCATGCTGTGGCCCGGCGCCTCGGCCGATCCGAGGGACTGGCCCGGGTGGCGATCGACCGAGACGGGTTCGTGGCTGGAGGATCCGAGCGACGTCCGACTCGGCAACGGCGGCACGCTCATCGTCGAGCTCGACGATCCCGGGATCTCTGCCGTCGCCTACCCGGCGATGCCCGCCTCCTGCCGCGACCCGTCGCCACCTCCTTCGCCGGTCTCGATCACACTGCGCAACGTCGTGGTGAACGACGATGGCGGTAACAGCCGACCCGCCGATTGGACACTTGGCGCCGAAGGCGCCGGAGCAAACGACATCTCCGGGCGGGGGCCGTTGATCACTTCGGGTCAGCTGCGACACGACACCTTCGTCCTCGGCCAGTCCGGGCCCGCGGACTACACGACGAGCGAATGGAGCTGCACGGCTGGAAGTCTCGACCGGAACGAGCTGACCCTGACCGCCGGTGAGCGCGCCACCTGCTCGGTGACCCACGACGACACCCCTGAGCCGCCACCGGAACCGACCCCGACCCCGACGCCCCAGCCCACCCCGACAGCGTCGGCACCCGAACCCACGGCGACGTCGAGGGCACCCGGACCCACGGCTCCGGAGATCCCCGACACCGATCAGCCCGGTCAGGTATTGCTCATCGTCCTGGACGACGCCGATGAGCTCGGCCAGGCCCTGGCCGAGGTGCCGTGTGGTGAAGGCTTCAGCTACCAGATCTCGTTGTTCAACGTCAGCGACCAGAGAGTGGAGGTGGTCTTGTGGCTCGACCCCGAGCAAGATCCGCCGAGCACCCCGAACCGGCTCCTGATCTCCCTCGACCTGCCTCCAGGGCTCCAGATCGAGCAGCCACGCTCGCAGTCCATAGTGCTCGAGCCGGGCACGGAGACCGACGTTCCCGTGGTCGTCCCGGTGCTCATCGCCGACGACGTCGATGATCCGCAGACCTTCGTCGCCCGACTGTCGACCGAGTCGGCTCAGCTCGGTCCTCTGGAGGTGAGGGGAGACTTCCAGGAGCCAACGGTTTTCGCAGGCTGCGAGCCGCCGGGTTGATGACCGTGCGACGGTCGACAGCACCTGCGTACTCGATGCCTGGTGATCGTTGATGTCGGCACCGGGCGGCATCCTCGTTTCCGCGGTCACCAGCGAGTTCCGCGCCGCGCGCGACGTCGTTGCGAGCGATCTTCGGGCAAACCGTTTCGAGGTCACCGTCCAAGAGGACCTCGGACAGGAGGGCGGCACGACCCTCGACAAGCTCGAGGAGTACATCCATCAGCGCTGTCGAGCCGTCGTGTGCATCGTCGGTCGGCGCAGTGGGTCGGTCCCGCCGCCGGCCGCTGCCGCACCGTACGCCCACCTTCTCCCCGAAGGAATGCAGAGCGCCTCCTATGCCCAGTGGGAAGTCATCTTCGCCCTCCACCACGACTGCCGGCTCTTCGTCTTGCACGCCACTCCCGAGTACGTCCCGTATGACCCGACGCCGCCCGACGACGACAATCCCGAGCTGCAAGCCAGATTCGTCCACTGGCTGCTCCACGAGCTCGCCCGCGATCGGTACGAATTCACCGACACGACGGATCTATCGATCGGGGCGCACCGGAATGCACTCTTCCCGGTCGTGGGTGCGATGCGGACGGCCACGGCCAGTCCGGTGGGTCTGGCGGTCACCGAAGCGGCTGTTGCGGCCAGCTCGGCCAAGAGCCCTGTCGCAGCGCGCCGACTTCCAGCCAACCCTCGGGCGCTGATCGGCCGCGAGCAGGAGCTCGATGATCTCCTGGAGACACTCGATGACCGGCTCGAACGGCTGGTGATGCTCGTCGGGCCCGCCGGAGTCGGCAAGCAGGCGCTGCTCCGGGAGCTGAGTGCCGGCGGCAACCTGCCATCGGGGTTCCGTCATGGCGCCGGCATCTCCCCCATCCTGTCCGGCGAGGAGGATCTCGAGGACTTCCTACAGGCAATCTGGGAGCAGTTTTTCGACTCGACCGAGCCGAGCACGGTCATGCCTCGACAGCGGCGCAAGGATCTCCGCGAGATCGAGACGCTGATGTTCATCCCGAACATCGAGGCCGCGGCCGACCACCTTCCCGTCGTCCTCGAGGCCATGCCCCGATCAGTCGTGTGCGTCAGCGGTCACGAGCAGGAGACGCATGCTCTCTCCGGCGTGGAGATCCTGATCCACGGACTGGCCGGACCCGAAGGATTGATGGTGTTCGAGGAGCTCTACCGGAGCCCGGTGCCCGATGACCTCCGCGGTGAAATCGGCATGCTCTGCGCTGACACCGGCGGCAACCCGGGTTTGATCGAGCTGCTGGCGAAGGATGCACGCAAGGCGGCCCGGCGCCTGCGTGACGGGGAGCAATCCCATCCGCTTGCGGTCTGGCTCGCCGGTCGTCGCGAGCCGGCGGCTTTCGAGACAGGGTCGGGCTCGCCCGAGGAACGCCAGGTCATGGAAAAGAGCGTGGGTCGTCGGGACCATGACTCCTCGCGAGGTGCTCGCCGACGACGCCGACTTCAGCCGCGTCATCGACGGCTACCGGGCCATCGACGGCTTCGTCGAGCTCGGTTGCCTCGAGAAGGGCTCGCCGCGTGTATCGCCTCAACCCTGTCCTCGATGACGCCGTCGCACCCGGCCGCTCCGCCGACGATGACGACCAGGTCCTCGATGAAGTGTTCGAGAGCACACTGCGATGGGCGCGGCGGGCCTCGCACGACAGGCTCTACGAGAACCGCTCGTTCGTCTTGCGGATGATGGAGTGGGGCGCCTTGTCGGCCGACGGGCGCTCGGAGCGATCCGTCACCCACCCTCCCCATCGGGCGCAGCAGCGGCGCCGCGACGTGATCGAGCTCGGAAGGTTGGCCGAATTCTCGCTGGCACTCGGGGGCCGCCACGGCGCGTGGGAACAACTCTTGCGGCACGTAGAGGATGCCGCTCGCGCCGACCTCGGCGCAGCGTCCGATGCCGGCGCGACTCCCCAAACGCCCACGTCCTCGACGGCCGAGGAACTCGGGTGGGCCCTCCATCAGCGCGGCTCCCGGGCTCTGCTCCGTGATGAGCTGGGCGAGGCCCGATCACTCTGCAACGAGTCACTCCGCCACCGCGAAGACGAAGACGGGCGGGAACTGACCCGCAAGAACATGGGGTTGATCCCCCTCGCCGTCGTGCCCTTCGCAGCACTGCTCCTGATTCCGTTGTTCCTGACGCTGCTCGTCGCTCCGCATGTCTTCCCGTTTCGGGAGGCCATGGCCACCGTCGACGTCACGCCCGACCTGTGGGACGCGGACCAAGCCGGACGAAAGAGCTTCACCGTCCGCAACGTCGGCGACGGCAAGGTGTGGATCGAACGCATCGGGGTGATCGGCGAAGCCACTGACTTCGCGGTGGTCGAACTCGCCGATCGAGACGCGCGGTGCACCGTCGGCGGCGAGATCGCGCAAGGAGGGCAATGCACGGTGACCGTCGAGTCGAAGGGACGGACAGCGACAGCCCTACTCGAGATCGACGTCGTTTCGCGGTCTGGTGAGAGCAGCGGGGACCAACGAATCGTGTTGGTCAGCACCCCGAGCTGACGATCTACGCGAGGACTCCGTCCAGAACGAGACGATCGAGCAGCCAGAGAGTGGTCCAGGCCGTGGTGGCAATGGCGAAGGCGATCGTCGTCGCTCGCCAGTGCCGCCAGACGAGACCGGTCAGCGTGTAGCGGATGAGGTGCACGAGGTAGAGGAACGTCACGGCGATTCCCGCCACGGCCAGCGACATCTGCATCCAGCGAAACCAGCCGGGCCGCACCACGTCGGGCACGTCGAACCGCGGCAAGTGCTTCCCGTATCCAGAGCACGGCGCCGACGACGACCAACGCCGAAACCACTCCTGCAATGATGCGAGCCAGTGGCTCGGACTCGACATAGAGCTCGGGCTTGGCGCCATGGCGATCGAGCCGAACGGCCCGCTGGCGCCGCTCACCTGCGAGGGGAGCAACCTTGCTCCGACTCACAGGATCGGCTCACGATGCATCGGATCCAAACCTCGAGCGCTGCTCCAGCGCAACCAGACCGACCCCTGCCGCAACCAGCAGAGCGGCGACGAGAACGAGTCCGATGGTCGCGGTCCCGGTTGCGGCCAGTTCGGCCGGTGGCGGCCTCGGTGTTTCCTCCGTCGGCGGCTGCGTTTCTGTTTCGGTCGGAGACGACTGGCAGTCGAGCTCCACGTCGACGGCTCCGCCGAACACCTCCGAAGGTCCCATCACCAGCTCGACGGTGATCAACTCGTCGATCACGAGAAGGTCCGATCCATCGGTGACGGCCCCCGACTCGCGCTCCACGTCGGCGAGCACGATCCGTTCGTTGTTCGAGCTGACCATCAAGTCGTTGCCGGGATGAGGTTCGCCGTCGACGCGGTGCACGGATCGAACGGTGCACGTTGTTCCCGCCAGTGCGCCAGACGACACCGCGGCCAACTCGACCATCTCACCGTCGGACACGCCCGACTCGATCACCGTGTCGATGGGGATGACCAGATCGACAGCATGAGCCGCGCCGGCCCCGACCAGCACGAAGAGGCAACAGAGCGCACCGCCCCCGAGCAGGCGCACTATCGACATCTGCTCTCCCCCGTCCTCGGTCGACTTTCGCGTGAGTATTGCACATCACAACGCCCAGGTCGGAGGTCGTTCTCGCCGACGAGCCCGATGGCGGCGACCGCCCGGCGGCGGCACTTCACGTGTCCCGTTCCACCAGATCCGCGTAGGTTTCGCGCCGCACCACGAGGCGCGCGTTGCCGTTCGAGACGAAGACCACCGGCGGGCGGAGCACCTTGTTGTAGTTCGATCCCATCGAGTGTCCGTAGGCGCCGGTCACCGGCGTGGCGAGGATGTCGCCGACCTCGATGTCGGTCGGCACCAGGGCGTCGATCACCAGCCGGTCGCCCGATTCGCAGTGCTTGCCCACCACGGTGACGGTGCGGTCGCGATCGGCAGTGGCCAGCCGTGGGAGAAACGTCTCGTAGCCCGAGCCGTAGAGCACCGGGCGGGGGTTGTCGCTCATGCCGCCGTCGACCGAGACGTAGGTGCGCACCTCGGGAATGTGCTTGATCGTGCCCACGGTGTAGAGCGTGACCGCCGCGGCCGCCGCAATCGACCGGCCCGGTTCGGCACTGACGCGTGCCCTGATGCCCGCTTCGGCACAGGCCGCTCGCACGGCACTCCCCCACTGGCTGATGGTCGGCGCCTCCTCGCCCTCGACGTAGGCCACCCCGAGGCCACCGCCGACCGAGATCTCGGCGAAGTCGTATCCGGCGGCAAAGCTCGCGATGACCCGCACCGATTCGTAGAACGACTCGATGCGGAACACCTGGCTGCCCACGTGGGCATGAATTCCCATCACCTCGACCGCCGGTGAGTTCAGGGCCCGATCGACGGCTGCTGTCGCCGTGCCGTTCGACACGGTGAACCCGAACTTGGAGTCGTCCTGCCCGGTAGCGATGAACTCGTGGGTGTGGGCGTCGATGCCGGGGGTGAGCCGCAACAAGACCTTCGGCGCGGAACCGAGCCGGTCGTGGAGGACGTCGAGTCGATCGAGCTCGTCGAAGCTGTCGACGACGATGCGCCCCACACCTACTTCGAGAGCCATTGTCAGCTCGGCGAGCGACTTGTTGTTGCCGTGCAACACCAGGCGTTCGGGGGGTACGCCGGCTTCGAGGGCGACGTACAGCTCGCCGCCGGTGGCAACATCGAGACACATGCCCTCCTCGTGCACGAGCCGAGCCATGGCCTTGCACAGGAATGCCTTGGTCGCGTAGGCGACACCGTCGCCGAACGCCTCCACCGACTCGCGGCACCGGGCGCGAAGGTGATCTTCGTCGTACACGAACAGGGGCGTGCCGAACTCCTCGGCGAGATCGACCAGGCGCAGGCCGCCGATCGTGGCCTGACCGTCGGCGTCGATCGCCGGCATCGTCGGGCAGGAGATGACGAGAGATCGGCGCCATCAGCGCATCTCGTCGGGGGCCGACACGCCGAGCACCCCGAGACCTGTCGCCAGCCCGATACGAGCGGCGTCGACCAGCGCGAGGCGGGCCGCAGTGAGCTCGGGGGCGATGCCGTCGCCGATCACGTAGCAGTCGTGGTGGAACCCGTGGAAGGCCGAGGCGAGCTGGCGAACCCAGGTGGCGACCTTGTGGGGCGCTCGCTCACGGCAGGCGACCCCGAGCAGGTCGGGAAGCTCCGACAACGCCCGAAGCACGTCGAGCTCGCGAACGTGGCCGAGGGGTGAGAGGTCGACGGTGGCGGCATCGGGCGACGCAAAGCCGGCCTCGGCCGCCTTGCTTTGGATCGACCGGGCTCGGGCGTGGGCCATCTGCACGTAGAAAACCGGGTTGTCCATCGTCTGGCTGGCGATGACCGCGAGATCGATGGTCTGTTGCGAGTCGATGCTCTGCAACAGGTAGGTGAATCGCGTAGCGTCGGCGCCGACCTCGTCGATGATCTCGGCCAGCTCGACGAACTCGCCGGAGCGTTTGCCGATCCTCACCTCGGTCCCGCCTCGTTCGAGGCGGACCAGCTGGGTGACCTGGATCTCGAGATCGGCCGGATCGTGACCGAGCGACCGGATCGCCGCCTTCATCCGCGGCACGTAGCCATGGTGATCCGCGCCCCAGACGTTGACGAGCAGTTCCCACCCGCGGGCGAACTTGTCGCGGTGGTAGGCGATGTCGGGCAACAGGTACGTGGGCTCGCCGTCGGACTTGACGAGCACCCGGTCCTTGTCGTCGCCGTGGTCGGTGGAACGGAGCCACACGGCACCGTCGTCGTCATAGACCACGCCGGCGGCGCGGAGATCGGCCAGGGTGGCGTCGATGGCGCCGGAGGCGACCATGTCGCGCTCGGAGTGCCAGTACTCGAACCGGATGTCGAGGCGTTCGAGGGTCTCGGCGATGTAGGTCCGGCAGCGTGCATAAGCCCATTCGAGGGAGTCGACGTCGGGCGGCATCTCGGCCGCCCATTCGTCGATGTACGCGCCTTGGTAGCCGTCCTCGGGAGTGGGTTCACCGGCGGCGGCGGCGGCGATGGAATCGGCGAAGTGCTTCATCTGCACCCCGCGATCGTTGAGCAGGTACTCGCGGCCCACGGCGTACCCACACCGGTCGAGGATGCGGGCCAGGCTGTCGCCGTAGACGGCGCCACGGGCATGCCCGGCGTGCAGTGGACCGGTGGGGTTCACGCTCACGAACTCGACCAGCACCTTCTGACCTTCGCCGAGATCGAGACGGGCGTAGCCGTCGACCCCGTCGGCCACGACCTGACGCAGAACGTCGTGCAGCCAGGTGTCGTGGAGCCAGAAGTTGACGAATCCCGGACCGGCGAGCTCCACGCCGGCCACGTGCGGCGACGTCGGCCTCGGCCAGGTGGGCGACCAACTCCCCCGCCAGCTCACGGGGGTTCCGGCCGGCCGCCTTGGCCCGGTCCAGCGCCACGTTCGACGACCAGTCGCCGTGGTCGCGGTCGGCCGGACGTTCGATGTCGACCCCCGCGGGAGGCGGTTCGACGCCGACCGCCGCCAGGGCGTCGGTGAGAGCGGAGACGAGCACGTCGCGGATCACAGGAGGCTCCGACACGGAAGAGGTCGACGAGAACAGAACAGCCGCCAAGCCTACGGCCCGGTCGGAGGGTCGGGGTGGCCTTTGGCCGCCGTGCTACCGGCGGGTAGGTTGCCGGGATGGACCCGACCTATCCCCCCGAAGCCCAGGCCTACCGCGAGAAGATCCAGGCCTTCCTCGCCGAACACCTCCCGGCGGAGTGGAAGGGCGTCGGCGCGCTGCCCCTCGAAGACCGCCGCACCTTCGGGCTCGAATGGCGCGAGATCCTGCGCGACAACAAGTTGCTCGCCCTCAGCTGGCCCACCGAGTACGGAGGACCCGGGTTGTCGCCCCTCGAGATCGTGATCGTCGCCGAGGAGTTCACCCGGGCCGGGGTTCCCTCGGGTGGCGCCAACGACGCCTTCAGCATCCAGATGGTGGGCAACACGCTGATCCACTGGGGCACCGAGGAGCAGAAGCAACAGTTCATTCCCCGGATCATCAACGGCGACGACGTCTGGTGTCAGGGCTACAGCGAGCCCAATGCCGGCTCCGACCTCGGCAACCTGGGGTGCAAGGCGGTGCTCGACGGCGATCAGTGGGTTATCAACGGGCAGAAGATCTGGACGTCGGCCGGCCAGTGGGCGAATTGGATCTTCCTTCTGACCCGTACCGACCCGGACGCGAGGAAGCACCGGGGCATCTCCTTCATGCTGGTGCCGATGGACCAACCCGGCGTCGAGGTCCGGCCCATCAAGATGATCAACGGCGACAGCGACTTCAACGAGGTGTTCTTCACCGACGCCGTGACCGCCAGGGAGAACGTGGTCGGTGAGGTCAACGGCGGCTGGGCCGTGGCCATGACCCTCCTCGGCTATGAGCGCGGCTGGACCGCAGCGACGGTGCCGATCACCTATCGCCTCGAGCTCGATCGCCTGATCGAGCTGGCTCGGATCGAGGGTGTCGCCGACGATCCGATCGTTCGCCAGAGGCTGGCGTGGTGCCACACGATGGTCGAGGTCATGCGTTTCAGCGGGCTGCGCACGCTGACGTCATTCCTCGCGGGCAAGGCCCCCGGCCCCGAGGGGGGTCTGTCGAAGCTGTATCACTCCGAGTACCACCGCACGGTCACCGAGCTCGCCGTGTCGATCCTGGGGCCGAAGGCGCTCACGCCGCAGGGAAGCATGGCCACCTCGGTTTCGGCCCCGACTCGCCCGGTGCTCCCCCGGACGACTCGCTGTCGTGGACCGACACGTTCATGGGCGCCCGCGCGGGCACGATCTACGCCGGCAGTTCCGAGATCCAGCGCAACATCATCGGCGAGATGGTGCTGGGCCTGCCCAAGGAGCCCCGCGCCGACAGCGGTGCCTGGAAGGACATCCCGAAGTAGGATCAGCGGTCCCCGCCCTCGTAGCTCAGGGGATAGAGCATCGCCCTCCGGAGGCGTGTGCGTGGGTTCGAATCCCGCCGAGGGCACGAACCGAGCTCGGATCGTGGTGGATGCCGGAACCGGGTTCAGCCCCAGAGGACGGCGTTCCAGGTGTCCCCGGCCCACGTCGCACCCGACCACGTCGCACCCGACCACGTCGCACCCGACCACGTCGCACCCGACCACGTCGCACCCGACCACGTCGCACCCGACCACGTCGCACCCGACCACGTCGCACCCGACCACGTCGCACCCGACCACGTCGCACCCGACCACGTCGCACCCGACCAGGTGCCGCCCGACCACGTCGCACCCGACCAGGTGCCGCCCGACCAGGTGGCGCCGCTCGGTGCGGTCACTGCGGTGTTCGATGCCGCCAGAGCCGGCGTCCACTGTTGGGTGGGCGCCTTGGCCGCGTCCTTGAGACTGCGAGCGCTCTCCTTCGGGCTGAGCTTGCCGTGCCCGTCGATGTTGCTCGGCGTGTCCTTGAGGTCGATTGCCTCCGAGGTGAACAGGTACTTGACCTGATCCGGGGTCAGGGACGGGTCACGGGACAACAGGGCGGCGGCGAAGCCGCTCACGACTGCTGCGGACTGCGAGGTGCCCGAACCGAGGAAGTACTTGTCGTCGACGACCGCATTCGGGTACATGCCGTCGAGCATCGAGCCGGGCACACGGAAGCTCATTATCGAGCGGCCGGGAGCAACGATGTCGACGCCCCGACCCGACGTTGTGCCCGAGCTCCACGAGGCGATCCAGTCCTGAGCGCCCGAGGAGTCGTAGGACTCGTGGGCGCCGACGGCGATCACATAGGGCGAAACTGCCGGGCTGTCGATGCCGGCGGCGTTGTTGCCGCGGTTGCCGGCTGCGGCCACCACGACGATGCCTGCGTCCCATGCCCGCTCGACTGCGGCCGAGAAGGGGTCGTTGACGTTCGAGGATATGCCCGGCACACCGAGCGAGAGGTTGAGCACTCGGATGTTGAGCCCGTTGTCGTTCTTGTGCTCGATGACCCAGTCGATCGCGGCGACGACCTGAGCCATGTCAGTCTCACCGGTGGCTCCGGCGACCTTGACACTGACTATCCGGCTGTCGGGCGCAATACCGCCGACCATGTCTCCGTCGTCGCCGGCGATGATCCCGGCGAGATGGGTGCCGTGTCCGTAGGTGTCGAGGTTGGCCAGATTCGGCAACCCGCCCTCGTTGGAGAGGTCGGGGCCGTACAGGATCTTGCCGGATTGGTCGAGCCCGACCACCGGGGTCACACCGGAGTCGATCAGCGCGACATCGATCCCCTGGCCGGAGTAGCCCTTCTTCGACAGCTCGCCACTCGACTTCTCGGTGACGATCCGCATCGGGACCGGCTCACCAGGCCGGACGGCCATCGACAGGGTCACCGGCACCGAGCCGGTGACCGTTGGTGAAGCCTGTCCGTCGCCGGCCGCCACGGTTGCCGCGGGCATCGACACGACCGTCGCCGCCAGCAGGGCGGCCGACACCACGGCAGCCAGTCTCGACATCCGGAACGAACCTCCCGGCCAAGATCGCATGCTGCCGCCATGAGTCGTCCGCCCACTAGCCATTGGAACGAGCCTCCTAAGCTCAGTGCCAGACGCGGGGTTCGCCACTGACTCCTCCCGGGCGAGGCGACCACATTTGCAGCCCGGGAATCAACATCTCGTCTGATCGAATGATGTGCGAACCAGTCATCGACCCACCGATGCGCCGAGTTGATCAGGCGCGTCGAAATACAGCGGGAGAACCAGGCTGGAGCTTCCGGATTTACCCATGTCGGTCCCCGCGACCGTGGGCCGTTTGCCGGAAGTAGGCTCAGCGGTCCCCGCCCTCGTAGCTCAGGGGATAGAGCATCGGCCTCCGGAGCCGTGTGAATGGGTTCGAATCCCGCCGAGGGCACCGCCAGGAATCGGCAGGTCGGCTGCGGTAGCGTCGCCGTCGTGACGGCAACCGTAAGAACTCTTCGGCCGTCGGGCCGATGAACGACTACCTCGGGGAGTTCACTGCTCGCGGCCTGGCGCCGACGGCGCCGATCGAAGCCAGCACAGCCATCAGCGCCGCGGGCTCTGACGTGTGGGCGGTGATCAGCGAGCCGGGGAACCTCACGAACGTGCACCCGTTCTGCTCGTCGAATGCCGTCGAGCGCTGGCCTGGTGCCGAGAGCAGGGACCACGTCCGCTACTTCAGCGGTGTCCACTACCAACGCGATGCGCTCGATTGGCGCGACGGGGCCGGCTACGATCTGGCCGTGGGCCCACCGTCGGGACCTATCGCAGTTGCCCGTTGGTGGATCGAGGTGACGTCGTTCGTTCGTGCCGACGTCAGTGACGTGGCACGAGCTCGCTACGAAGACACTAGAGCAGGTGCTCGGCGATGCGACCCGACTCGATGTCGGCGAAATCCCTGAGGGTCTCGACGTCGGAGGCATCCGGCAGCCCCCACGCGACCACGACCGCAACCGCGCCGAGCATGAGGATCGCTCCGGTCAAGCCGGCCACCCCGCCCCATCGGCTCAGTTCGCGCTCTGAGCTCTGGTCGGATCGAAACGACGGGCCGTGCCGCTCCGAGGGCGCTTCGTTCGCTGACACATCGGGTCGGGGCCCGGCATCGTTCGCTGGTCACAGAGGCGAACGTCACCGATCAGGGCGTCTCTAGGGCAGGACGGCGAAGGACTCGACCGTGTAGCCGTGCTCCTCGTCGGCGATCATCTCGTCCTCGTCGATGAAGTAGTCGACCGGGTAGCCGAGCTCGGCATCGAAAGAGGCGCTGACCCGGGCGGCGTTCTGGTCGAAGGCAGCCTGGATGTCGGCGAAGAGGTCCTCGACGGTCAGCTCGTCGATGACGATCTCGCCCTGGGGCTCGAAGGACACCACCTGGCCGTTCTCGACGGTCACCGTGGCCCGCAGTTCGGGGCAGAAGCACACGAGCCGGTAGGTCATCGCATAGGAGGCCGGAGCGGCCGATTCCCACAACGCCCGGGCGGCGTTCAGATCGGCCTCGACGGTCGTGTTCTGCGAGAAGTTGGTGATCCCGAGGAAGAAGCCACCGTCGTAGGCCTGGGCTTCGACATCGAGGCTGACGACGAACGGGTATCCGAGCTCCGAGTTGTACTCGTTGGCCGAGGGTTCACCGCGACGGATCGACTGCTCGGAGAAGTCGAACAGTTCGTCGATCGTGTAGTCGCTGGCCTCCACCGGTGCCCCGGTGGGGCCGAACACGCCGATCACCTCGCCGTCGACCACGATGACGGTGTTGGGGCCCCACTCGGTCTCGGAGCACTCACATGCCCGGTTGTAGGTGTACTCGTAGGTGTCGATACCTGCACTCTCCCAGAGCGCCCTCGCCGCCTCGAGCGCGTCCAGGGGTGCGGTGTCGAGCAGCGGGGGCTCTGGGGTCGGGTCGACCACGGCGTCCACGGTCGGTTCGGTCGTCGGATCGGCACCGACGACGATCGTTGGTTCCGACGTGCCACAGCCTGTAGCGACGAGAACCAGGGCGGCGAGAACGATGAGGAGAAGATGGCGGGTTCGGTTCATGGAGTTCTGACGATGGTGGAACGACGCCGGTTCCCGAGAGCGGTTCGGTTTTCCTCTGTGGTCGGGCGACAATGGCCAGTCTTCACCAACCGGGAGCATCGCAGTGAATACGTCGGGATTCGACGAGAGCCGCCTCGAGCGCATCGGGGCGGTCGGGCGCCGCTACGTCGACGCCGGGAAGCTGCCCTTCTCAAGCGTGCAGGTCGCCCGCCGAGGTGAGGTCGTCTACACCGACCACCACGGGTGGGCCGACGTCGAGGCCCAGCGCGCCATCGAGCTCGACTCCATCGTGCGCATCTACTCGATGACCAAGCCGATCACGTCGATCGCGCTGATGCAGCTCTACGAGGACGGCCACGTCCTGCTCGAGAACCCCATCTCTCGTTTCCTTCCCGAGTTCGCCGACCTGCAGGTGTGGGCCGGCGGCATCGCCGAGGCGCCGGTCACGCGCCCGCCGACGCGCCAGCCCACCGTGAAGGACGTACTGACCCACCAGGGCGGCTTCACCTACGGCTTCATGTTCCAGCATCCCCTCGACGAGATGTACCGCGAGCGGGGCATCGGGAATCTGGTCGTGCCGACCTATTCTCTTGCCGAGGGAATGGACCGGCTGGCGAAGCTCCCGCTGCTGTTCGACCCGGGCACGAGCTGGAACTACTCGGTGTCGACCGACATCGTCGGTCGCCTGGTCGAGGTGATCTCGGGCCAGTCGCTCGACGAGTACTTCACCGACCACGTCCTCGGCCCTCTGGGCATGGCCGACACCGCCTTTCAGGTGGCAACCGACAGTGTCCACCGTTTCGTCGACAACCATGCCCCGGCCTCGGCCGTCGCGACACTGCTGGGCAAGCCGCTCGACGACGAGCCATGGCGGCTGGTCACCACCGACAAGGCCGATCGGTCGCCCTACACGAGGCCGCCCGCGTTCCTCTCGGGCGGCGGTGGTCTCACCTCGACGCTGGCCGACTATCAGCGCTTCTGCGACATGCTGGTCGGCCGCGGCACCCTCGACGGCGAACGCATCATCGGCTCGCGCACTCTCGCCTACATGACCCGCAACCACCTCTACGGCAACAAGACGCTCAACGAGACC
This sequence comes from uncultured Acidimicrobiales bacterium, assembly GCA_963700995.1. Classification (GTDB taxonomy): domain Bacteria; phylum Actinomycetota; class Acidimicrobiia; order Acidimicrobiales; family JAHEJN01; genus JAHEJN01. The sequence goes on along the minus strand of CAVOZP010000013.1, from coordinate 146,217 downwards.
GGGCAGTCGTTCTTCTCCGAGGTGACCCAGGAAGGCATGGGGTTCGGTCTCGGCTTCTCGCCCGTACTCGATGCAGCCGCCAACGGCGCCCTCTCCAACGACGGCCAGTACTCATGGGGCGGAGCTGCCAGTACCTCGTTCTGGATCGATCCGGACGAGGAGATGAGCGTCATCTTCCTCACCCAGCTCATGCCCAGCAGCACCTACCCCATCCGCCGCCAGCTCCGGGCGGCCGTGTACCAGGCGCTGCGGTGACGGCGAGCGCCTAGCGGCCTCGTCGCGGACGGTCGCCCGGGCGGCTCGGCTTCGCCGCGGCCGGGTCGGCGGGCCAGTCGTGTTTGGGGTACTGAGCCAGCATGTCCTTGCGGACAGCCGCCCAACTGCCGCTCCAGAAGCCGGCCAGATCGCTGGTGGTCTGGATCGGGCGGTTGGCCGGCGACAACAGCTCGAAGGTGAGCGGGAGTCGACCACCCAGCACGCTCGGGGTCGACGTGGTGCCGTACACCTCCTGCACCCGCACCGAGACCACGGCGAGTTCCGTCGACGAGTAGTCGAGGGTGACGGTGCGCCCGCTCGGCAGATCGACCGTGCGAGGAGCCAGCCGGTCGAGCTCGGTCGCGATGTCGAAGCCCAGCCAGGTGCCCATGACCATGGCCATGTCGAGGCGCCGCAGATCGGCTCTCCCGGTGGCGCCGGTCAGGAACGGTGGTAGCCAGCCGTCGATGGTGGCCATGAGGTGGGCATCGGACGCGTCGGGCCAGTGGTCGCCATCGTGGTGACGCAGGAACCCGAGCCGTCCCTGGAGCTGGCGGGCCGTGTCACTCCACCCGAGATCGGTGGAGACGCGTGGCCCGGGCCCGCTCGACCAGGGCATCTACGGTGGCGGGGCCCGGCGACGGGGGTTCGTCGCTCGATGCCAGTTCGAGCCCTCCGAGACGACGTTCGACCCGCCGAAGGAGGTCGTTGCGGTGACGATCCCAACGAAGGGTCTCGACGATCTCGACCTCGGGTCCGAGGTGATCGAGATCGGCGAGGTCGACCGCGGCAGCGATGCGGATGCGACCCTCCTTGCGGTTGCCGTCGATGTCGGCGACGACGAGGAGTTCTTCTCCGGCGAGAACATCGCTGTCCGCCACCCATGCGCCGGTGCCGGCCCGGAGGCGGAAGCGGCCCCGACCCGACTCGCGGGCCTTGGCGATGCGATCGGGGAAGCCGGCGGCCAGCAGGGCACCGGCCAGCCGGGAGTCGACCGGGCTGCGGTCGACTCGGAGGCGGTCGGCAAGCTGCCTCGCTCGCTGACGCGCCCGGTGGAGCGCGCCCCCGTCGGCGGCCGGATGGCGCCGGTTTCCGTCGAGCAGCAGGTCGACCCGGATACCGAGATCGGCCGGAAGCTCGTCGGGCCGGCCCCGCAGCACGTCGCGATCGTCGAGGGTGGCCGCAATGAGACAGCCGAGCCACCCGCAGCCGGCGTCGATGGCCGCCAGCACCACGCGGCCCAACCGGGGATGCAAGGGCACGTCGGCCAGGCGACGACCTGTCGACGTGAGGGCACCGTCAGCATCGAGGGCGCCGAGCATGGTCAGAAGGGAACGGGCCTCGGCCAGCGCAGCCGGGGGCGGCGGATCGAGCAGGGCGAGAGCCTCGGGGTCCGGCGTGCCCCAGGCCAGGGTCTCGAGCACGAAACCGGCCAGGTCTACCTGGGTGATCTCGGCATCTCGGTGCGGTCGTCGCGTCGAGTGCTCGACCTTCGACCACAGGCGGTAGGCGACTCCGGGCCCGAGCCGACCGGCCCGACCGGCGCGCTGGTCCGCCGACGCACGCGAGATGCCGCCGGTGACGAGCCTGCTCATACCGGTACGGGGATCGAAGCGAGGCGTGCGTGACTCTCCCGAGTCGACCACGGCGGTGACGCCCTCGACGGTCAGACTGGTCTCGGCGATGTCGGTGGCCAGCACGACCTTGCGCCGCCCCGCCGGAGCCGGCACCAGAGCTGAGTCCTGGTCGTCGGACCCGAGTGCACCGAACAGCGGACGCACGTCGACGGGACCGGTCAATGCCGTGCGCAGGTCGGACTCGACCCGGCGGATGACCCCGGCACCGGAGAGGAACACCAACACGTCACCATCGGTCTCGGTGAGGGCGCGGTCGATGGCCCGGACGACCGCTGGTTCGAGCCGGTCGTTGCGGTTGCGGGGCTGCCAGACGATGTCGACCGGATGGGTCCGGCCTTCGCTCTCGATGACCGGGGCGCCGCCGAGCAGGCCCGATACGGCGGCCGAGTCGATGGTGGCCGACGCGACGAGGAGCCGGAGATCTGGCCGGATGGTGGCCACCACCTCGAGCGCGAAGGCCAGCCCGAGATCGCCCTGGAGGTTGCGTTCGTGGAACTCGTCGAACATGACCAGGCCGGTGTCGGCCAGCGCGGGGTCTCTCTGGAGGCGGCGGGTGAGGACGCCCTCGGTCACGACCTCGATGCGGGTGGCCGCGCTGGTCTGGCGCTCGTCGCGGGTGGTGAAGCCGACGATGCCGCCGACTCGATCACCGAGCAGTGACGCCATCCGCCTCGCCGCGGCGCGCGTCGCGAGCCGTCGGGGCTCGAGGACCACGATCTTTCGGTCGTCGAGCCACGGTTCGCCGAGCAGCCGCAGGGGGACGAGCGTGGTCTTTCCTGCTCCGGGCTCGGCCACGAGAACGGCTCGGCGTTGGTCGGCCAAGGCGGCTCGGAGTTGGGGCACCACCTGATCGACAGGCAGGTCGAGGATGTCGAGAACGGTGAGCGCGTCGCCGGCGCTCACCAGTACTCCTCGTAGTGGATGTTGCCGGCAACCTTGCGGTGCGAGAGCGTGAACCCGCGCCCGACCAACAGCTCGATGACCCCGGTGACCTCCGGAAAGACCACGTCGTCGTCGGCGGCGCCGAACTCGGGCAGTCCGATCATGGCCGGATTGCCGCAGAGAAAGACGTGGGTGCGGTCGGGATCGAGCACCACCCCGAACTCCTCGGCGAAGCCGTCGTCGGCGATGACACCCTGGATGTAGCGCTTCGGAACGTCGGGCTCGCGGGTGGGCAACGGCAGGTAGTGGTAGTTGGGGTACCGAGCGGCGAGCGCCTCGTGTCTGGCCCGGTAGCCGAGGTCGCTCCACTGGCGCACGGTGACCGCCGAGACGATGGGGCCGACGTGACCCTTGCGCAGGAGCTCGACCACCATGCCGTTGTGCGGAGCCTCGCCGGTGCCGGTGGCCAGGAACACCACTGTGTCATCGGGGTCCTGCACCGGAGCGAGGGTGTAGCGACCGGCAACCTTGGCCCCGAGGTAGAGCGACTCGCCGGGCCGTTTGAGGATCAGGCGGGGCGTCAGCGCCGGGATGTTCTCGTCGGTCGGTGTCACCAAAACGATGTAGAACTCGAGCTCGTCTGACGCCGAGTCGTCGTTCAGGTAGCCGAACTCGTCGAACATGCGGTTCGAGATCGAGTACGACCGGCGCACGAGCTTGTCCCAGCGCTGATCGAGGTCGGGGTCGGTGGCCTCGTCGATGCGAGGTTCCCAGTAACCCAAGCCGAGCGTGGCGTACTGGCCGGGGATGTAGTCGGCGTCGCCCACATCGGGCCGCACCCTGATGGTCCAGAGCTCGTCGTGGATGGGTTCGAACGCGGTGATCGTGGCGTTGTAGAACTCAGCTCGCAGCTCCTCGATGGCGCCGCGGTGACGTTGCCGCCGAGTGATGGTCGACGCAGGGGTGGGCAGGACGAGATCGGGGAAGCAGGCCGCGGCGACCGCCTCGCCTACCCTCCAGCCGGGCGCCGTCGGCGGTGCGTCCACCGTGTCGGGGTCGGGCTCGCCGACGAACCACAGTCGACCGGTCGCGACGGCTTCGTCGGTGGCCCCGACGTCGCCCGGGGTGAGGGTCTCGCGCTGGCGAGGCGATGACGACGCGGTCGAACTGGAGGTCGGGGGCATCACGATTGGCGAAGTAGGCCATCGGAAAGCCGTCGACCTCCCCGATCGCCGAAGGCGTCAGGCGATAGAGCACGGCGGCCCGCCGGTCGTGTTCGAGGCGGCGCAGGAGGTTGTCGCCCGCCGGAGAGAGCAGTGTCGGATCCATGCCGCCTGCGGCCAGCACCACCCGGTGACCGTTGGCGGCGAGCGTGGCGGTGAGTTCCACAGCATGATCGGCGAATCCGACGACGAGCACGTCTTCGGGATCGGGGCCCTCGGGAAGCGTGTCGACCAGCACCCGGTTGCCCTCGATGCGGATGTCGGACGGGCGCCAGTCGGGAAGGGGTCGGCGGTCGGCGACGAGCACGCCCGTAGTCCGATATGACAGGCGATTCGTGTTCACCACGAGGTCGTCACCGTGCGTCTCGATCGACGTGACGGTCTCGCCGTAGCCGACGTCGAGCTGGTTCTCGCCCACGAGGTCGGGAAACGCCACCGCCGAACCCGATTCGACGATGCGAATGGCACCGAGACCGGAACGCAGGGACGAGACGGCGACCGAGAGGCCGCCGGCGCTCCCACCGACGATCACGAGGTCATACGCAGTGCTGGCAGCGATGGTGTCCACGGCCGTGACCCTAGTTGCCGGCGAGATCTAGGCTGTCGCGATGATCACCGGCGCAGACGACGCATCCTCGGCACTCTTCTGGGATCTCCTCACCGAGCTCCAGGGAACCGACGATCGCGTTCACGAGGGGACCATCATGGGCGGTGGCTGCGCCCGGGTGTCCGGTGAGTTCCTCGCCATGCCCAACTTCGGTGGTCCCGGACTGGTGGTGAAGCTGCCGGCCGAGCGGGTGAACGGGCTCATCGAAGCCGGTGTCGGCGCGCCCTTCGCGCCTGCGGGCAAGGTGTTCCGCGAGTGGGTGCTCGTCGAGTCGCTCGACGAGGACCGGTGGCGCGAGCTTCTCCTCGAGGGCATCGCCTTCGTCGCTCCCTGACCGCGGCCGCTCAGGCGAGCAGGCGGCGTGCCGTGTCGGCCAGACAACGGACAGAGCGTTCGGCATCGAAGCCCCGGTTGCGGCGGAGGAACCGGACGGCGTCGTATCCCGTCGCGGTTTCGAGCGCCGCCAGGCGGTCGGTGCGTTCCGCTCCCGACAACGATGCCAGTTCCGGCGCGAACAGCGTGGCCAGCTGATCTCGGAGCTGGTCGGCCCGCACGACCAGTACTGCGGCGAGCTGGCGATGAAAGGGAGCCCGCAGCCGGATGGCCTGCGTCAGCGAGTCGACGTCGGATTGGTATTCCACCCGCTGCTGGGCCAGAGCTTGCACCCTTTGGCCGAGCGTGCCGCCTGCGGGCAGAGGGCGGAAGTGACGATCGGTGTCGCCCATGTGTCGCTCGATGGCCGTCGAGACGAGCGAGTCGAGATCGTCGAAATAGCGGAAGACCGATCGCAGCGACACGCCGGACTCGGCCGCGATCTGCTTGGCGCTCGGTCGGAGCTCCCCGGCACACCAGAGGCGATACAGCGCATCGACCACGGCATCGACGTTCTGGCGCCGTCGCTCGTGGCGACCGTCGATCGAGATGGCGGCGTCGCTCACCACGCACCGTCCTGTGTTCGGGGAACGAACATCACCTGAGCATCATGGGCCGACTCGGCCGCGCGGCGCCAAACGAGCCGACCGACCGTCGCGGGTGGTTACCGTGTGGCGCTCATGACCTTCGTCGACCTCTCCACTCCCCCATCGCCGGTCCTCGTCATCGTGGCCCATCCCGACGACATCGACTTCGGGTCGGCGGGCACCATGGCCCGTCTCGTCAACGCGGGGGCCGAGGTCGTCTACGCCCTGGTCACCTCCGGCGAGGCCGGAGCGCCCGACGAGCCCACCCGGGCCGAGGTGGCGGCCATGCGCGAGGCCGAACAGCGCGCCGCCGGCGCCGCGGTCGGTGTGACCGACGTCCGCTTTCTCGGCTGGCCCGACGGGAGAGTCGAGGCGAACCTCGACCTTCGACGCGAACATCAGTCGGGTCATCCGTCAGGTCAAGCCCCAACTGGTGATCACCCAGTCACCCGACGCCCGTTGGGACCGCATCTACTCGAGCCATCCGGATCATCTCGCGGTCGGTCGGGCGGTGATGGCCGCCGTCTACCCCGACGCCCAGAATCCCCATGCCCACACCGAGCTCCTCGACGAGGGGCTCGCTCCGCACTCGGTGCCCGAGGTGTGGGTGGTCGGCCTCGAACCCCTCGACACCTTCGTCGACATCACCGACGTCTTCGACACGAAGGTGACCGCGTTGCGGTGCCACACCAGCCAGACGGCTGATCGGTTCGACATCGACCAACTGCTCCGTGAGTGGGCGGCGGGTATCACCGCCGCCAACGGCCTTCCGGAAGGGCGCCTCACCGAGGGCTTTCGCCACATCGACACCCGCTGAGGCTCAGAACAGCGCCACGACCTCGTCGAGCCAGCCGTCGACGGTGGGCCCGTGCTCGGCCGGGGTCTTTCCGAGGCGCACGACGACGAGATCAGACGCGGGGACGACGCGGACGCGCTGGGTCTCGTATCCCTGGCACTGGAAGCTGCCACGGCCGTCGTCGCGGATCCACCAGTGGGCGCCGTACCCGTGGCCCTCGTCGTCGATCCCCCGGAGTCGGCGTGCATCGTCGACCCAGCCCTCGGGCAGCAGCCGCATGCCGTCCCACATGCCGTCTCGAGCGTAGAGCAGGCCGAAGCGGGCGAAGTCACGAGCCGTGGCGTAGAGAAATGACGAGCCGACGAAGGTGCCCATGTCGTCGAATCGCGGTTCGACCGACTGCATGCCGAGCGGTTCGAACAGCTGCTGGTTCATCCAAGCACGCCTTGCGGCGACGGTTTCACCGGTCAGACCGCCCACCAGGCGGGACAAGATGTTGGTGGTGCCGCTGGAGTAGTTGAACACCGTGTCGGCCGGGGCGATGCGCGGCAGTGCGGCCGCGTAAGCGGCGGTGTCGGCGGTGCCGGCACCGAAGAGCATGTCGAGGCAGTGGCTCACCGAGTCGTCGACGTAGTCCTCGACGAACTCGAGGCCCGAGGCCATCCGCAGGAGTTGGTCGACGGTGATGTCGTGGCGGGAATCGGCGGGGTCGGCCCACTCGGTCACCGCCGCCCGTTCGGTCACGTCGAGGCGGCCGTCGGTCACGAGGAGCCCGACGAGGGCATGCACGACGCTCTTGGCCATCGACCACGAGATGAGCGCGGTGTCGACGTCGGTGTCGGGACCGTAGGCCTCGGTCACGATCGCCCCTCGGTGCACCACGACGAGTGCGAGGGTGGTGCCCAGCTCTGGGGGTTGATCGACGACGGCGTGCTCGATCATCTGCTGCAGACGGGCAGCATCGACGGCCGGACCGATGGGGGCTTGGGGCCAGTGCGCCGTCGGGAACGGGACGCCTTCGGGCTGGGTCGCCAGCGGGATCAATGCCGGGCTGTCGGCCGGCGAGACAATGGCCATGATGTTGCTCAGCCGGAGACGAGCTCGACGATCCGGCCGGCCAGCTCGCCCACGTCGGGCTCGATCGGAATGGCCGTGGCCGAGAACGCGAAGGAGATGTCCAGGTCGGGCAGGTACGCGGCATGACTGCGGAAACCAGGTACCCCGCCGCCGTGAGAGTAGACCGTCTGGCCGGCAACGGACTCGACGTTCACGCCCAGCCCGTAGGTGTCGTCGAGCGTCGGAGCCAGCATCTCCGCCAGGAGGGAGTCGGGCACGAGGCCGTCGGCAAAGAGGCCGCCGAACATCAGGGCGGTGTCGTCGAGCTGGGCCTCGAGGCTGCCACCGGTCCAGCCCACCGTGCGGAGGACGTCCTGGGGCACCGACAGCATGTCGACGTAGGTGGCACCGTCGACGTCGATCAGGCCGGACGCGGGCACGAGGTCGAACGCTTCGATGGCCGAGCCCAGGATCCCGATGGAGTACCCGTGCACGACCGGCTCGGGTGGGGCCTGCCCGGGCGCCAGGAACACCTCGGTGAGCCCCAGCGGTTCGAAGATTCGGCGGGTGAACTCGTCCTCGGCGTCGTTGCCGGTGACGGCCTCGATCACCAGGCCGGCCGCGATGAACCCGACCGTGTTGTACAGACGGTCGGTGCCGACCTCGAACTGGGGGCCGCGATCCGAGGCGTAGGCCAGCAGTTCCTCGGGCGTCAGCTGCTGATCGAGCCGTGGCGCCACGTAGGTGTAGAAACCAGGATCGAACGGGAACTCGAAGAAGCCGCTGGTGTGGTTGAGCAGCTGGCGGACGGTGACCTGGTCCTCGTACTCGTAACCGGGTGCCCACGAGTCCAGGTAGGTCGACACCGGCGCATCGAGCTCGACCAGTCCCTCCTCTACGAGCTGGAGCATCACCGTGGAGGTGACCGGCTTGGTGATGCTGCCGATGCGGAAGTAGTCGCCGGTCTCGACCGGCTCACCGGTGGTGAGGTCGGCCGTGCCTCGGGCGATGGTCATGACCTCGCCGTCGGGCATGACCATGGCGAAGGACAGCCCCGGCACGCCCCCCAGCGCCATGAACTCGTCGATCTCGACGGTGATCTGCTCCTCGAGCGTCGGCCCGGGATCGGGAACGGTGGTGGGTTCGGGCGCGGGAGCCGCGGTCGGCTCCGGCGCGACTGCGGCCGCATCGGGAATGGTGTCGGCCGCACTGGACCCGCAGGCCGTGCTCACCAGGACGAGTGCCACCAAGAGGGCCAGAAGTCGTCGCATGAGGAGTCGAGCCTATTGGAGTAGGCCGAGGACGCGGTCGCGAAGCTCACGACGACAGACGACCAGCCCGGGCGACACGGCTCGCCGCTGGTTGAAGCGAAGCTCGCTGCCGTCGACGCCCGACACATGGAGACCCGCCGCGGTTGCCACTGCGGCAGGGGCGCACACGTCCCACTCCCACAGCTCGGTCGCGTGCACGTACACATCGGCATCGCCGCGCACCACGGCCATCGCCTTCACTCCCGACGAACCGACGACCACGGCGTGCCCGTCGAGCGCCGATGCGAGGCGGCCGGTGAAGTCCGCCATCGACCGACCGCCGATGACGATCGGATTCGCTCGAGCCGACTCGGTCGTCCGCGGTGTGCGAGTGGAGTGAACCTCGCCGATCGCGGGCAGCGCCACCGCCGCAGCGCCGACCGCGCCGTTCTCGACGAGGGCAACGTGTACGGCGAACGCTGTGGAGCCAGCATCGGGGAAGTCGGCGGATCCGTCGAGCGGGTCGACGATCCAGCATCGAGGGTTGTGGTGGCGGTCGCCGCGATCGTGGCCCTCCTCCGACAACACTGCGTCGTCGGGGCGGGCCGCGGCCAACGCGGTCACGAGCACGTCGTGACCGAGCGCATCGGCACCGGCCTCGATGTCCCACCACGATCGCCGTTCACGCACCCACTGGTGGCGTGCCGCGACCAACCGAGTCCCGACGTCGACGGCGAGATGCTCGGCGAGCGCCTCGTCGTCGAGCGCGGCGAGGGCGCCGGGTGACAACGGATCGGCATCTGGTGGACGTTCGGCGATCGGTCGACCCTATCGACGGTGCCATTTGGCCGTGCCCGCTGCGATCTGCTGTGCTGTGACCCGGTCGCCATCCACCGAATCGATGAAAAGGGAATCCACATGAGCCACGCCGCTGCCGCCTACGAAGTGATGAAGGCCCAGGAGGGTGTCGAGGAGGGAACCGGCGAGTGGTTCCAGGTGACCCAGGAGCGGATCAACCAGTTCGCCGACGCCACCCTCGATCATCAGTTCATCCACATCGATCCCGAGCGGGCCGCCCGCGAGACCCCCTTCGGGGGAACGATCGCCCACGGGTTCCTCACGCTCTCGCTGCTCGTGCACCTCGACACCAGCGTGCCGCGCCTGCTGCCACCGCTCGACGGGATCATCATGGGCGTCAACTACGGGCTCAACAAGGTGCGCTTCCTCTCCCCGGTGCCGGCGGGTAGCCGGATTCGGGCCCACAGCACCGTGACCAGCGTCGAGCTCAAGGGGACGGCCATCGACCAGATCCGTACCATCACCGTCGAGCTCGAAGGGGCCGACAAGCCCGCCCTCGTCGCCGACTGGATCGGCCGGATGGTCTTCGACTCCTGAGCGATCAGTCGAAGTCGAGGCGGAGACGGCGCTCGAGCCCACAGGGGTCGTCGGGCTGCGACGCGAAGCCGACCATCTCGACGAACCCGTAGCGAGCGTAGAACGCCGCGGCACGCTCGTTCTCCCGAATCACCCAGAGCTCCACGGCGACGGCGTCGATCGATTGCGCCCACTCGACCACGGCGTCGACGAGGGCCACGGCGACTCCGGTGCGGCGCTGCGGTGGGGCCACCCACATCGAGTTGAGCTCGACCACACCCGGTACACCGTCGAGCAGCCGACCGAGCGACATGCCGCATGCATCGGCTTCGGCCATGGCCACGAACATGGCGAGGTGATCGCTCCCGGCGCCGTCGATGCTGCGTTGCTCCCACGTCGACCGTGGGAACTGCCGCTCGGTCTCGTGTTCGGAGCTGAAGGCCTCGGGTGCATCGGCCAGCGCCGTGAGTCTCAGGCGACGCAGGAGCTCGATCTCATCGGCCCGGATGCGCCGCACATGTGGTTGCCTCCGGGTCATCGATCGGCCGGGGTCAGGTGGCCGGGCTGAGGAGATACCCGTCTCCGTCGGCCTCGAGGCTCACGGCACCGTTGGCCGCCGCGTCTCGACAGAACTGGAGGAAGCTCCCGTACCCCAGTCGACGCTCGGAGAAATCGGGATCGTGCTTGCGCATCGCGGTCTTGGCGCCCGAGAGCTGGATGCCGCCGTTGCGTTCTCCGGCCACGGTGGCCAACAGGGCGAAGGCACCGGCCGCCGAACCACCTGACGGCAGACTCACCTCGGGATCGCCGCGGCCCTCGAGCTCGACGAGCCCGTCGGCTTCGAGTCGCCGCAGCAGCTCGCCGAAGCCCCGCGTGCCGTAGTCGACCTCGCTGAAGGTGGGGTCCTTGCGCAGGATGGCGCGCTTGAGCGACGACGCCCGCACCGGTCCGTCGGAACTGCGCAACAACCCGGCCAGTGTCTGGATGACGATGACCGGATCGGCATCGGTGGGTTCGACCGGCACGTCGTCGGCGGTCTCGACCGCGGGTCGACTCGGCTTCTCGTCGGGCTCGATGTCGCCCACCAGACGGTCGTAGAACAGGAACTCGTCGCAGGCCGGAGGCAACAGCGCCGAGGTCGAGCCCCGCACGCCGACGCCGATCACCTGCTTGTCGAGGGCTCGCAGCTTCTGCACGAGCGGGGTGAAGTCGCTGTCGCCGGTGCAGATCACGAAAGTCGTGACGAACTCGCGCTCGAAGGCCATCTCGATGGCATCGACGGCCATCTTGATGTCGGCCGCGTTCTTGCGGGACGCGCCCATCTTCTGGGGCAGCTCGATGAGCTCGACGTTGTGGCGCGTCAGACGACGACGGTCCTCCTCGAAGTACGACCAGTCGGCGTAGGCGAAGCGGGCGACCACCCGACCCCGCTCGGCCATCGCATCGGCCACATGGCCGAAGTCGAACGGGCGTCGGAGGTTCTCCCTGGCGCCGATCGCGAGGTTCTCGTAGTCGAGGAAGACGGCCAGGCGGGGTTCACGATCAGACATGCGGCGACCCTACTGCGCACGACGGACTACCGTTTCCCCATGACCCGATCGCAGAACTCATGGGCATCGAGCTACTCCGTCGACTCGCTACTCTCGGTGGGCTCGACTCGCTCGGTCGCATCGGCCGGATCGATCCTGTCGATCGGATCGGTGGGCTCGATGTTGTCGCTCGGGTCCGCCGGTTCCCTCATCTCGGTCGCGTCGGCCGGCTCGATCCTGTCGTACCGGTCGGCCGGTTCGATCCTGTCGATCCGAAGCCAGTCCGCATTCCTCGCCATCGACGGTCGCCCGATGCAGCGCCGCCACCTGGCGGTGGCGGCCGCGATGGTCGTGGCGGGCGCAACGCTCTCGATGCGGCGCTGAGCGACCGCCCGCCGCCACTACGCTGCTCGCCGTGCCCGTCATCCTCGCCAGCGAAGCCTCCGACGAGCTCCAGTCGTTCGACGCCCCCCTCTGGTTGTGGGGAGCCTTCCTCGCCGGCGTGGTCGCGATGTTGCTCGTCGACCTGTTCGTGCTGAACCGGAACGCCCACGAGATCTCGCTGCGCGAAGCCGGCATCACCAGCGCGGTGTGGATCAGCATCGGCGTCGCGTTCACGCTGGTGGTCTGGGCCGTGCTGGGCGGCACCGCAGCCAACCAGTACCTGGCGGGCTTCATCATCGAGAAGTCGCTGTCGGTCGACAACGTGTTCGTGTGGGCCGTGATCTTCAACTACTTCGCCATCCCTCTCAAGTACCAGCACCGCGTGCTCTTCTGGGGCATCTTCGGTGCGATCGCGCTGCGCGCCGTGTTCATCTTCGCAGGTGTCGCCCTCATCGAGACGTTCTCCTGGGTGCTCTACCTCTTCGGCGCCATCCTCGTGTACACGGCGTTCAAGGTGGCCTTCGGCGGCGATCACGAGATCCATCCCGAGAACAACCCCGCCCTCAAACTCGTGCGCCGGATCATGCCGGTGAGCAGCGAGTACGACGGTCAGAAGATGTTCACCGTCGCCGACGGCGTGCGACTGGCCACCCCGTTGTTCGTCGTGCTCGTGCTCATCGAGGCGTCCGATGTGGTCTTCGCCGTCGACTCCGTGCCCGCCATCCTGGCCATCAGCCGCGATCAGTTCGTGGTGTTGAGCTCGAACATCATGGCGATCCTCGGCCTGCGGGCGTTGTACTTCCTGCTGGCCGGAGCCAAGGACCGGCTGGTGTACCTGAACAAGGGTCTCGGGGCCATCTTGTTGTTCGTCGGCGTCAAGATGCTGATCTCGGAGTGGTACCACATCCCCACGCTCGTCTCGCTCGGTGTCATCGCGGTCGTGCTCACCATCACCATTGTCGCTTCGGTGCTCAGTACGCGTGCGACCGAACCACAGGAGGTGCCCACACCATGATCGACCGGATCGTCGTCGGGATCGACGGCTCGGCCGGTTCGCGTGCGGCGCTCGAATGGGTTGCCGACCTGGCCGTGCAGCTCGGTGCCCACGTCACGGCAGTGCACGTTTTCGAACCCCTGGCCAAGCTGGGCGAGATCGACCCGCCCTACGACATGCATGAGCTCGCGACCCGAGCCAGCGAGCAGCTCGACGGTGACTGGGTCATGCCCCTCGCCCTGAGGGGCGTGCCCCACGACACCGTGTTCACCGAGGGCGCTCCGGGCGAACGGCTCGCCCACGTCGCCGATGAGATCGATGCCGACCTCATCGTCGTCGGCGATCGTGGGCACGCCGGGCTGCGCAAGATGCTGTTCGGTTCCACGGCACACGAACTGCCACGGCAGACGACCCGGCCGGTCACCGTCATCCACTCCGACGACGACTGACCTACCGAGGCCTCAGAGCCGTTCCACCGTCCACTCGGTGGGATGTCCCTGGTTGTAGGGCATCACGCCGTGGAACGGCCGCGGGTCCTCGTCGAACACCAGCGGCACGAACCACCGATCGCCCTCCCACATGGGCAAGTCGGCCGCGGCGCGGACGGCGTCGTCTTCGGCACAGGCATCGAGCAGGCGTCGACGCGGCACCCATTCGAGGGTGCCTTCGGGATTCGACGTGGGTGGTGTGCCGACGAATCCGTCGACCAGGAAGACGAAGCCGAGCCAGTCCTCCCCGGTGGTGCCGAAGCCGGGCCACGAGATGGTGCCGCGCAGGCTCATGCTCGTGAGCTCGATACGCGCCTCCTCGAACAGCTCGCGTCGGAGGTTGGCGGCGACGTTCTCGTCCGCTTCGAGCTTGCCGCCGAGCCCGTTCACCTTCCCGTAGTGCTCGTCTTCGGGCCGAGCGTTGCGCCGGATGAGGAGCACCTCGTCGACCTCGCGGTCGAGCACATAGGCGAGCGACCCCACGATCGGCGTGTACGACATGGGGCCGAGGCTAGGGCGCTGTCACACTGTGGTCGTGGACGAGCGAGCGAAGTGGGACGACCGGTACACCGACGAGGCGGCGGTCGACCGCGTACCGAGTGCACTGATCGACGCTCTCCCCCACCTGCCCACGGCAGGGCGTGCCCTGGAGATCGCCGGCGGGCTCGGTGCCGGTGCCCAGATGTTGGCCGACCGTGGGCTCGATGTCGTCCTGGCCGACATCTCATCTGTGGCCCTGGCGAAGGCGAACCGGCTGGCGCAGGCGGCCGGCCTCCCGATCGCCACGCTTGTGGTCGACTTCCGCACCGAGCCGTTTCCCGCGGGACCATGGCAGGTCATCACGTGCTTCCACTACCTCGATCGGCCGCTGCTCGCCTCGCTGGCCCGGCACCTGGCCCCTGGCGGTGTGGCCGTCGTCGGCATCGCCACGGTGACGAACCTGGAACGCAACTCCCGACCGGGCCGGCAATTCCTGCTCGAACGCGGTGAGCTTCGCGAGCTGCTGGCCGATCTCGAGGTGATTGCCTACGACGAACAGTGGAGCGCTCGCGGCGTGCACGAGGCTCGCTTCGTGGGCCGTCGTCGCGACGAAGCGGCCGCTCAGGACGCCGGATCGGCGCCGAGGTAGTCGTCGATCGCACGGGCGGCGCGGCGACCGGCGCCCATGGCGAGGATGACCGTGGCGCCACCGGTGACGATGTCGCCGCCGGCGTACACCCCTCGCTTGGACGTGGAACCGGTGTCGGAGTCGGCCACGATCGTGCCCCGCTCGGACCGTTCGAGATCGGGCGTCGCCCGCAACAACAACGGGTTCGGGCCGTTTCCGATGGCGATGATCGCCACATCGACGGCCAGCTCGCCGACCTCACCGGGAATCGGCTCGGGCCGGCGCCGGCCGTCGTCGCCGGGCTCACCCAGCTGCATCCGCTGCAACCGCAGGCCGACGAGACGCCCGGCCTCGTTCCCCAGCAGCTCCACGGGTGCCACCAACGTCTCGAGGGCGACGCCTTCGGCCTCGGCGTGGGCCACCTCCTCGGCGCGAGCGGGCATCTCCTCACGGGTGCGGCGGTAGGCGACGGTGACCGAACCGGCGCCCAACCTCACGGCCGTGCGGGCGGCATCCATGGCGGTGTTGCCGGCCCCGAACACGACCACCGACCGGCCTGCGACCTCGATCAGCGGGGTGTCGCTGCCGGCGACATAGGCCCGCATCAGATTGACCCGCGTGAGGAACTCACTCGCCGAGTACACGCCCACCAGGTTCTCGCCCGGAACGTCGAGGAAACGAGGAAAGCCGGCACCGACGCCGAGGAACACCGCGTCGAAGCCCTCACTGGTGAGGAGGTCGTCGACGGTGTCCACCATGCCGATGACTGCGTTCGTCTCGAAGTGGACGCCGCGCTGTCGGAGGCGATCGATCTCGGCCTCGACGATGGCCTTGGGGAGGCGGAATTCGGGGATGCCGTAGGCGAGCACGCCCCCGAGCTCGTGCAGCGCCTCGAACACGGTCACCTCGTGACCCATGCCGACGAGATCGCCGGCGCAGGCAATGCCCGCGGGACCGCTACCGACGACCGCCACTCGTTTGCCGCTGGGAGCAGGAGTCGGAGTCGGCGTCCAGCCCTGGTCGCGGGCGGTGTCGGCCACGAAGCGCTCGAGATGGCCGATGTGGATGGCCTTGCCCTTCTTGGCCAGCACGCAGGCACCCTCGCACTGCGTCTCCTGTGGGCAGACGCGACCACACACGGCCGGAAGAGAATTGTCGGTGGCAATGACATCGGCCGCTCCGGCCAGGTCGGCATTGCTCACACGGTGGACGAACTCGGCGATGTCGACCCCCACCGGGCAGCCCAGCACGCACGTCGGCCGAGCACACAGCAGGCACCGTTCGGCCTCGGCCACGGCCTGGTCGAACGAGTAGCCCACGTTCACCTCGTCGAAATCTGTGCCGCCGCTCCCCTGCCGGCCGCTCGGGCATGGAGACGGGTTCCCGCTTCATCCGTTCACGCCGGCTCAGCTCGCTCATGTCGAGGCCCCTCCGCCAACCTCGACGGCGACTTCGCAGGGGTGCAGTTCTTCGCGGCGGGCGGCCTCACCCTCGAGGTAGGCCCGATTGCGGGAGGCAAGGAGGTCGAAGTCGACCTCGTGGGCGTCGAACTCCGGTCCGTCCAGACAAGCGAAGCGGTTGTGCCCACCGACCGAGACCCGACAGCCGCCACACATCCCCGTGCCGTCGATCATGATCGGATTCAGGCTCGCGATCGTCGTCACGCCGGCCGGTCGAGTGACCTCGGCCACCGCCTTCATCATGGGGATGGGCCCTGCGGCGAACACCCGGTCGATGGTCTCGGCGGCGAGTACGTCGCGGAGGGCGTCGGTCACCAGCCCGGCCCGCCCGTACGAGCCGTCGTCGGTGCAGACGTGCACGTCGGCGGGGAGGGCTGCCAGCTCCTTCTCGAACAGCATCTGTGACCGGTTGCGAGCGCCGATGACGGCAATGACCCGGTTGCCTGCCTCGCGAAGCGCCACCGCGACGGGGTAGGCGACCGCCGTGCCGACGCCACCTCCGACGATGACGACCGTGCCGAAGTCGTCCACCTCCGACGGGGTGCCCAACGGGCCGGCGAGGTCGAGGATCTCGTCACCGACATCGAGGTCGTTCATGACCGTGGTGGTCTTGCCGACGGCCTGGACCACCAAGGTGATCGTTCCCTCCGCCGTGTCGGACGCAGCGATGGTGAGGGGGATCCGTTCGCCGTCGGGCGTCACGCGGACGATGACGAACTGGCCCGCCCGATGACGGCGAGCGATCTTGGGCGCCTCGATGCGAAACAGCTTCGTGTCGGGCGCAAGCACCTGAGCCGCAACGATCCGGGGCATGGCCTGATTGTCACCGGCTCCGGGGAACCATCCCAGGGTCGGAAGTCCTCAGCCGGGCTGCCCCACGGCCGCAACGCCATCGAGGAAGGTGACGGTGTTGGTGCGGACCGCAGGGATGCGCTCGCCCGGTAGGACCACCCCGGTGAGATTGCAGGGATCACAGGCACTGACGGTGACGTAGTCGCCGCTCTTGGGCAGCTTGCGGGTGGCCCCGAGGCCATCGGCGGCCTCGGGGAGAGCGAACTGCTCACCGCTGAAGCCGGCCACGAAGCGCCCGCCCTTGACCAGGCCGCGGTCCTCGAAGCGCCGCAGCGCCCACTGGAGATCGCGCCACGGCACGGCCAGACCCTCGTGGGCGAAGAGGTCGTAGAAGACGACTCCCCAACGGAGCAGGAGCTGCTCGGCGACCGCTTCGACGAAGCCGTCGCGATCGTCGGTGGGTTCGACCGGTGGCAGCAGACTCCAGCGCCCGGCGCCGGAGGTGGAGCGCGCCACGGCTCCGCCTCGTCGGAGACGGGACAGGTTGCGGTCGGTGTCGGCGGCGCGGCGGCGACCCACGCCCAGCGCACGGATCGGAGCGAACCCGTCGGCGGTGATGGCGCCGGCGGCGACCGCCTGCCCACAGGGCTCGTTCGATGTCGGAGGGCAGTCGACCGGTGTCGGTCGCGAGCTCGGTGACGAACCGGGCGCCTCGGCTCCGGAGCGACTCGACCACCTCGACCAAGGCACCGACCTCGGGGCAGGTGTGGGTCACCGGACCGCGCGCCGCCTCGAGCAGCCACGAGACGTCGGCCCGGAAGACCACGCTCACCGGCGTGGCCTTCGATGCGGCGGCAGGGGCGGCGTCGGTGTCGGGCCTCGATGGCGGAGCGAGACGTCCCCAGGTGACCTGACCGTCGTGACAGAGCCGATCGAGCCACGCCGGCTGGTAGCCGCGGACCCGACGGGCGAGCAGTTCGGTTCTCCCACGCTGCGGTCGGCGCGTGCCAACCCTGGAGCTTCTCCACTGCCCCCGCGAGTCCTTGGGGTCCGGCGAGCTGCGAACCGGGTGCCACGTGGTGCCAGCGCAACAGGAAGCGAACGAAGTCCTGCGCACTGGCGGCCTCGACCGAAGCACGTCGGCGACGGCGCGAGTACGCATGCATGCGGGCGAGCAGGCGCCGCGAACACCATTCGACGTCGTCACCCCGGAAGTGGCCCTGGATGGCGAAACCCTCGGCCTCGAGCTGGGCGAGTCCGACGGCCAGGTTGGCACCGGCAAGACCGGTGATGGCCCCGAGCTCGGTGGCGGTGACGGGACTGTGGAGGTCGAGGTGGCCGCGCAGTACCTCGGCCGCCACCTTCTCGGGGAACAGGTCGCCAGCGGGCATCGCCGGTGAGGAGCACCGCGACGGCCGCGGCTGCCTCGGTGGTGTGCCAGCGCGCCTCGGTTCCGGCGCCGACCACCTGGACTCTCCCTCGGGCCTGCAACTGCTCGAACAGGTCGTTCCACTCGGGGCGGGGCCGCGTGAGCACCAGCAGAGCCACCAGGTCGTGCAGCTCGTCGGGCGTGGTGGGATGCGGCGTGATCTCGTTGCGCACCTGCTCGATGGCATCGGGGTCGAGCTTGCCCAGCTCGGCCGGGCGTACCGGCAGGCCGCGGCGGAGCGGCACGGCGTTGGTGCGGCGGTCGACGGCCTCGCCGTCGTCGAGGAAGGCGTAGGGCTTGGCGGTGAGGATCTCGTGGGCCGAGCAGCGACGGTTCGGTGGTGTCGCGGAAGTGGAACCGCACCTCGCCCCGGCTCGATGCGGTGCCACAGGTCGACCAGGCCGTCGACGTCGAGGCTCTCGGTGAGCGAGTCGTGGACGGTCTGGCGCACGATGGGATGATCGGGCACCTCGATCGGGCCGGTGACGTTCTCCTGGCAGGCGGCGGCGTCGGGGAACAGCGCAGCCATGAAGTCGTCGGCCTGCATGCGTTGGATGGGCGGCGGGTTCTTCTTGCCGCCTCGCCACCGCAGCACCAGCAGCGACCGGTTGAGGTTCCAGCGCCAACGCGACTGGAACAACGGGTTGGTCGAGGATCGCCTGGGTGAGCGTGGCGGGGATGCCCTCGGCGGTGAGGAATCGGGGCACGTCGTCGAGGGGGAAGCTGTGGTGCGGGCCGAGCGAGATGACCACGGCGTCGTCACTGGCCGCCGCCTGGAGCTCGAAGTTGAAGCTGCGACAGAACTTCTTGCGCAGCGCGTAGCCCATGGCCGCGGTTGATGCGAGCGCCGTAGGGCGAGTGGATCACCAGCTGCATGCCACCCGACTCGTCGAAGAACCGCTCCATGACCAGGTCGGTCTGGGTGGGCATGACCTGCAGGATCGCTCGGCCGGCCGCCAGGTAGGTCACGACGAACGCGGCGATCTCGCCGGAGACCTCGGCCGCGCCGGCGAGCCAGCGGGTGGCGCCGGCGAGATCGTCGGCCACCACGAAGGTCTCGACCGTGCCGATCGCACCCGGGAGACCTCCTCGCTCAGCTCGAGGGTGCGCGCCGGTGCCTCGCCGGTCCAGAACGGAATGGTCGGGTGCTTGTCGCCGGCGTCGACCACCCGCACCACTCCCCCGGCCACCTGGCGGATCTGCCACGCATGGGTGCCGAGCAGGAACACGTCGCCGGCCATCGACTCGGTGGCCCAGTCCTCGTTCACGGTGCCGATGAGCGTCTCGTCGGGCTCGGCCAACACCCGGAGATCGCCGATCTCGGGGATGGCGCCGCCGGAGGTGAGGGCGGCCAGCCGCGCGCCCTTGCGGCCCCGCAGCTCACCGTTCACCGTGTCGTGGTGCACGTAGGCGGCCCGCCGGCCGCGGCCGGTCTGCACGCCGTTGGCCGCGAGATCGACCGCCTCGTCGAACACCTCACGATCGAGGTCGGCGTAGGGTCCGGCCCGGGCGACCAGCGGCGAAGAGGTCGTCGGTACACCATTCTTCGGCCGCGGTCTCGGCGACGAGCTGTTGCACCAGGATGTCGAGCGGAGCCGCCGGTGGATGCAGTGCATCGAGGCGACCGGCGTGTACTGCGGCCAGCAGCGCCGTCGCACTCGACCAGTTCGTCGCGGGTCAGCGGGTACAGGCGCCCCTTGGGGCGTGCCGTGGCGAGTGTGGTTCGAGCGGCCGACCCGCTGGAGAAAGGTGGCGATGCTGCGAGGCGAGCCGATCTGGCACACCAGCTCGACGGGGCCGACGTCGATGCCGAGCTCGAGCGATGCCGTCGCCACCAGGGCCTTCAGCTCACCGGCCCGCAGGCGGCGTTCGACCAGGTGGCGCCGGTCCTTCGACAGCGAGCCGTGGTGGGCGGCGACGACGTCGTCACCCAGTCGCTCGCCGAGCTCGTGGGCGAGGCGTTCGGCCAGCCGCCGGGCGTTGACGAACACGAGTGTGGTCTGGTGCTCGGCCACGTGGGCGGCGATCTGATCGAGGACGTCGCTCATCTGGGCGTGCGACGCGATGGCTTCGAGCTCGGCCCCGGGCAGCTCGATCGCGAGATCGAGGCCCCGCTGGTGGCCGCCGTCGATCACCACGCAGTCGGTGGCGCCGTCGGGGCGCGTCCGCGAGCCCACCAGTAGGCGAGCCACGACCTCGACGGGCTTCTGGGTGGCCGACAGGCCGATCCGCACCGGCTCGGTGGCCGTGACGTGGCTCAGACGTTCGAGCGTGAGGCACAGATGACTCCCCCGCTTGTCCCGGGCGAGGCTGTGGATCTCGTCGACGATGACGGTGTGTACCGAGCGCAGCGTGGCTCGGCTCTTGGCCGCAGTGACCAGGAGGTAGAGCGATTCCGGGTGTCGTGACCACGAACGCCGGGGGCCGCTTGATCATCGATGTGCGCTGTGACGCCGTGGTGTCGCCGGTACGGACGCCGACCCGCAGGTCGGGCGCGGCGACATCCATCTCGGCGGCGATGGCGGCGATCTCGGTCAGCGGTCGTTCGAGGTTCTCGGCGATGTCGACGGCCAGCGCCTTCAGCGGCGACACGTACACCACTTGCGCCGACCGGCTGACCTGCTGCCCTTGGCGTGAGCCAGGTACAGCGCGTTGATGCGACATGAGAAATCCGGCCAGGGTCTTGCCCGAGCCGGTGGGGGCCGCGATGAGCGTGTGCTCGGCGGCGGCGATCGAGGGCCAGCCATTGCGCTGGGGTGGGGTGGGGCCGTGAGGGAACCGACCGACGAACCACCGGGCCACCGCAGGGTGGAAGCCGACGCCAGGTACGAGATCGGTGACCGGTTCGATTCCGGTGCCGGTGAACGGCTCGAACAGCGTGGGGTGGGCGAATTCGGCGATGGCCATCAGCGAGCACTTCCGGTCGGCGGCAGCGTGACGCCGACACTACTCACGGGGTGTGACAGGCTTCCGCCCCCTTCGGCTGGAAAAGGAGAGGGCCTGGCGCTCAGTACATGCTCCCGTCGCCGGCACTGCCCGAGCCGCGCACGAGATCGAGCTCGCCCGCCAGACCCCGACGCAGGGCCACCAGGTCACTCGTGACCGTGATCATCTGATAGCCCATCTCGATGCGCCGCTCGGTGAGCTCGGCCACGGTGTGACAGCCGGCCACCACGCCGTGCCGCTTGCAGGCGGCGGCGATCGCCACCATGGCATCGACGAAGGCCGGTTCATCATCGTTGTTTCCCGGGGGCAGGCCGAGACTGCGGGAGAGATCGGCGGGCCCGACGTAGCAGGCGTCGACTCCGGGAGTCGACAAGATGTCGTCGGCGTTGGTCAACGCCTCGACCGTCTCGATCATCGGGATGACCGACACGGCGTCGTTGGCGTCGCGCCAGTAGTCGACGCCGTGGGCGAGGGCCGCCCGGACCGGGCCGTGACTGCGCCCGCCCACCGGCGGGTAGCGGCTGGCGAACACGGCCCCCTTGGCCTGGGCCCGGGTGTTGACCATGGGTACGATCACGCCCATCGAACCGGCGTCGAGGACCTTGCCGATGATCCCGGGCTCGTTCCACGGCACGCGGGTTATGGGGGTGG
This sequence comes from uncultured Acidimicrobiales bacterium, assembly GCA_963700995.1. Taxonomy (GTDB): domain Bacteria; phylum Actinomycetota; class Acidimicrobiia; order Acidimicrobiales; family JAHEJN01; genus JAHEJN01. The sequence continues at coordinate 124,397 of CAVOZP010000013.1, read as the reverse complement.
CGGGTCCGAGCTCGATGGTCTGCAGGATCGGCACGGCCGCCTGGTAGTCGATGGCGCCGTGCTGGAGGTCGACGCAGGCGTAGTGGAACATGTCGCCGGTGACGGCCTGGGTGGTGATGGTGCACGGCGCAGTGATCCACACACCGATGGCCGGTTCACCCGAGTCGAAGCGTTCCTTCATCGCATTGGGTCGCACGGTTCTCCTCAGGGGTCCGACGGGGTCGTACTACTCGCAGAAGCCGACGAAGGGAGTTCCGGCCTGGACTATCGGCGTGGTCACCGCTGGGCCGGCGCCGATCAAAACGAATCCGATGCCGTTGTAGATCGGCACGCCGAAGGTGTCATCGACGCTCGGCACGGCTCCGTAGCCACTGACGACGACGTCGAAGGGATCGCCCAACAACGCACCGCCGGGAAGCAGGACCTGGGTAATCGTGGGCCCACCCGGGATCTCGGTGAGGGTGTCGAAGGCAATGCGGTAGCGCCAGGCCGAGAAGGACTCACCGGTGTCGTCGCGGTAGAAATCGGCGGTGAGGCCACCCCAGCTCGCGGTTCGTTCGTTGTCGGCGGCTCCGTCGAGCGGACAGCCCTGCACCCAACCCGAGTCGTCGGCGGGGGCTCCGATCGCCGCGGCGAACGCGGCGATCGTTGCATCGACGTCGACTGCTCCATAGGCGACGCCGAACAGATCGGCCGAGCCCACCAGGATCGGATAGGGACCCGCGGCCAGCGGTGTGGCCGTGGGCTCGACTGTCGGTTCGGGAGTGGCCGTCGGTTCCGGTGTCGCCGTGGGCTCGACCGTTGGTTCGGGAGTGGCCGTCGGCTCGGGTGTCGCCGTGGGCTCGGGCGTTGGTTCGGGGGTCACCGTTGCGTCCGCCGTCGGCGTCGCCGATACATCGAGGTCGAAACCATCGGGCGAACACGCCGCGGCGATCAACGCCGCCACCGCCACGACCGACAACAACCGGGAAACAGAGGCCATGGCGCAGCAGCGTAGTGCGCCGTGATGCGCCGCATCAGGCCCAAGGTGTGGTCAACTCGGCCCGTGGCTTCAACCAACGACGACGGACTCCTCGCCGGCCCCCTCGATCTCGATGCACCCCCACGTCGGCGCGGCCTCGAACGAGCCACGTTGTTCGTCGAGCTGGGCATGCAAATCACCCATCGACCAACCTCGACCACCGGCGCGATCATGGAGTTCGTCGAAGGTCGCCGGGTGACCCTCCGAGACGCAACCGGTCGCGACCACGACTACCGGCCGACCGACGGGTTGTTCCTGCATCATGGCGAACCCGTTGCCCTGCGCACGCCGCGCACGAAGAAGGCGCAGCCCGCCGAGTCGCAGCTCACCGCCTCGGGTTCGATCGACGCCGGCCCGCTACCCGCCCGCGTGGCCCGAGCCAGCCGCATCTGGGTCGAAGGTATCCACGACGCCGAGCTCGTGGAACGCATCTGGGGCGACGATCTGCGCGTCGAGGGAGTCGTGGTGGAACAACTGGAGGGGGCGGACGACCTCGCCGATCGGGTTCGGGGCTTTCGACCCGACACCGGGCGCCGACTCGGCGTGCTGCTCGATCATCTCGTCGAGGGTTCCAAGGAGACGCGGATCGCCTCGGGGATCAGCGACCCGAACGTCTTGATCCGCGGGCACCCCTACGTCGACATCTGGCAGGCGATCAAGCCCGAGGTCGTCGGCATCCGGGCGTGGCCCGACGTGCCCAAAGGCACGCCGTGGAAACTGGGCGTGATGACGGCGGTGGGATTCACCGGCGAGTCGGGTGTCTTCTGGCGCAACGTGATGAGCAACGTCACGTCGTATCGCGATGTCGAGACGCCGCTCATCAACGCCGTCGAACAGCTCATCGACTTCGTCACCGTGTGAATGCGCTACCCGGCTCGCACGCTGGTCAGCGCAGATCGACGATGAGCCGGCGGTTCACCTCGCCCATGGCCTCGATGGTCTCGAGCGCAATGAACTGAGGGGCCGACATGCAGCGCATGATGATCTGCTCGGCACCCAGCGCCTCGAACGGCGCCAGTTGCTCGAGCACCGACTCGACGTCGCCTACGACCACCCGGGAACGGTCGAGCCCGCGATAGCCCTCGGCGAGCAGTCGCTTCGCATGACTTTCGGCCGCGGCCGCATCGTCGAGCACCAACACGTCTTTCCGGACCATGATGCGGGGCGCCCGATCGTGCTCGACGCACGCGTCGAGGTAGCGCTGCACCGGTACGGCGAGCTCGGCGGCAGTCTCGTAGGGCGACGTGTACCAGGCATCGCCGCTGCGGGCAGCTCGTTCGATGCCCACAGGTGCCCCGGCGCCGATCCACCACTCGACCGGTCGCTCGGGCCGCAACCCCATGTGGGCATCGGTCAGACCGAAGAGCTCACTCGACACCGTGTCTCCGGCCAGAAGTGCCTTCACCACCCCGATGGCCTCGTCGGTGAACCGACCCCTGTCGGCCAGGCTGACGCCCATGCCCGCGAACTCTGCGGGCCGGCCACCCACGCCGGTCTGCACGATGAAGGTGTCGTCGTGCAGCGACGCAAGCGTGGCGATCTGCTCGGCGACGATCACCGGATGCCAGAGCGGCAGGACGAACAGGCATCCGGCCGGACGGCCCGACCATGCGCCGAGTAGCCGACCGAGCATGGGGGTGTTCTGGTAGTAGTTCGCGCCACTCAGGTGGCCATCACCGACCGACAGGGTCACCAGACCGGCGGCTGAGGCCGCCTCGGCCCGCTCGATCATCCAGCGGGCGCCATGGCGGGCCGGGCCTGTGTAGGTCGAACTGACGGAGATACCCACCTGCATTCCCGCACCCTACGCGTGTGGCCGGCGGCGCCCGACGCGGCGTGGGCGACTGTTCAGCCGAGCACGGTCCACCCGAGCGCCGTCACCAGCTCCAGTTCAAGAGGGTGGTGCCGAGGAGCACGAGCGCGATGGCAGTGCTCGCGACGGTCATCGCGACGGCGAATCGTTTGCCGTGCCGGGTCAGCCGATAGCGGACATGGAACTCTGTGTCGTCGGCGAGAGGGCCCCGGCGCAGGATCTCCACCGCTCGGAGGGTGAGGAATCGGTCCGCCCGACTCAAGGTGTCCCAGTCGGCGCTTCTCTCGGTCTTCAACCACTCGATGAACCGGACGTCGTTCTCCGAGCGCCGGATCTCCAGGTAGAACGCGTAGCCGGTGGCCACCACACCGACGATTACCAGGAACATGACCTGGACACTGGCCTTCATCTGTCGGTGTATCGACCGATGTCGAGAGTCGATTGAGCAGCCACCCCCTGCCGACGGTCGACTGTGCTCGGCTGAACCCGACTCGCACGGCACAATGAACAGGTGCATCTCACCGTTCTCGACCAGTCGCCGGTGCCCGAGGGCAGCCGCCCCTCCGAAGCGCTGGCCAACAGCGTGGATCTCGCACAGCTGGCCGATCGCTCGGGCTATCACCGCTACTGGGTGGCCGAGCACCACAATTCCACCGGGCTGGCGGGCTCGGCTCCCGAGATCCTGATCGGTCATCTCGCCCAGGCCACCGAGCGCATTCGGGTCGGCTCGGCGGGCGTGATGCTCAGCCACTACAGCCCGTACAAGGTCGCTGAGGTCTTCCGAGTGCTCGAGGTGCTTCACCCCGGACGGATCGACCTGGGCTTCGGGCGGGCGCCCGGCACCGACAGCCACACCGCGTACACGCTCGCGCGGGCGGCACGCCCGGGTCGATCGAGTACTTCCCCAATCTCGTCGAGGAGCTGCTCCAGTACCTCCACGACGCGGTGCCCGACGACTCGCCGCTGGCGTCGGTGCACGCGCGACCGGCACCCGAGGACGATCATCATCCCGAGGTGTGGGTGCTGGCATCGAGCCACAGCAGCGCCGGGCTGGCCGCCCACTTCGGCCTACCCCTCGGCTGGGCCTACTTCATCGGCGGTGATGGCGCCGAGATCACCGATGCCTACCGACGTCAGTACCAGCCGAGCCGGCTCCACCCCGAGCCGAAGGTGAGCGTCGCGGTGGCGGCCGTGTGTGCCGACACCGAAGCCGAGGCCGAGCATGTCGCGTCGAGCCTTCGCGCCTGGCGCTCAGGTGGTCTGCGCGGACCGATTCCCCGACCAACCGCCGGCGCGGCCCCAGACCCTCCCCTGGCGGTGTCGTACGGTCCGGCCAAGCCGCTCATCGTCGGCACGGCCGAACAGGTGCGGGCCGGAATCGACGGCGTCGCCGCCGCCCACGGCGCCGACGAAGTGGCCGTGGTGACCATCACCCATGACCACGCGGCCCGGCGCCGATCGTACGAGCTGCTCGCCACCGCCTACGGACTCGCGGACTGACCATGGAGCTCCCCGACTTCCACATCCCTCATGCCGAGAAGATCGAGTGGATGCTCGAGACCACGGGTTGGGCCATCGAGCCGGTGGCGGCGGAGCCCGATACCGAGCCCCCGACCCCGGCCTACGCCTACACCATCGGAGTCCACGAGCTCACCGGCTTCCCTGACCTGGTGGTGTTCGGCATGCGGCCGTCGTCGGCGAAGGGCCTGTTCGACCTGGTGATCGACGCCCTCCGTGGCGGGACCGAGATCCCCGTCGGCGTCGAGGTGGTCGGGCTCTTCGACAACGACCTGCGTTGCGCGTTCGCCACGGTCGACACCGACGAGCTCGGCGCACTGTTCACCACTGCCGCCGCCTGGTACAAGGGCAAGTCGTTTCCGATGGTCCAGTTGCTGTACCCAGATCGCAACGGGTTCATGCCCTACGAGACGGGCTTCGACGCCACGCTCGCCCCGTCGCAGCCGGTGATCGGCACCTTCGCGTGAAGCCAATGTGATCGAGGTGCCCTCGGCATCTACGCTGGCCCCCGCGACACGAAACGGGGGCGCACATCGATGGTCGATCGCATCCAAACCACCCACACGGGCAGTCTTCCGAGGCCCGCCGATCTCATCACGACGATGTGGGCCAAGGCCGACGGTGTGCCCGTCGACGAGGCCGCCCTGGCCGAACGGGTCGAGCAGGCGGTCGAGGAGGTGGTGCAACGGCAGGCGGCGGCAGGCGTGAGCATCATCAACGACGGTGAGATGTCGAAGCCGTCGTATGCCACCTACGTGAAGGACCGGCTCGACGGGTTCGGCGGCGAATCGATCGCCACCTACTTCTTCCAGGACCTGGTCGACTTCCCGCGCAGTGCCGAGATCGTGGCCATGAACCCCGGCCGGCGCAAGCGCTCGGCTCCGGCCTGCACCGGGCCGATCTCGGTGAAGGATCCCGACGCCGCGGCGCACGACATGGTGAACCTGATGAACGCCGCCTCCAAGGTCGACAAGGCGGGCGTGTTCTCGAGCGCGGCGTCACCGGGCATCGTGTCGATCTTCTTCGGCAACGAGTTCTACCCGACCCACGAGGAGTACCTCTTCGCCATCGCCGAGGGCATGCGCAACGAGTACGAGGCGATCGCGGCGTCGGGGGCCACTGTCCAGCTCGACTGCCCCGACCTCGCCATGGGCCGCCACATGACCTACGCCGACATGGATCTCGCCGAGTTCCGCAAGACCGTCGAGATGAACATCGAGGCCCTCAATCATGCCGTGCGCAACATCCCCGAGGAGCAGCTCCGCATGCACCTGTGCTGGGGGAATTACCCCGGGCCCCACCACTGCGACGTACCCCTGGCCGACATCATCGACATCGTGTGGAAGGCCAAGCCGCCGGTGATCCAGTTCGAGGCCGCCAATCCCCGTCACGCCCACGAGTACCGGCTGTTCGAGGAGGTGAAGGTACCCGACGGCAAGATCCTCTGCCCCGGCGTGATCGAGTGTCAGAGCAATTACATCGAGCATCCCGAGCTGGTGGCCCAGCGCATCGAGCGCTACGCGAATCTCGTGGGCAGGGAGAACGTGATGGCCGGGGTCGATTGCGGCTTCAGCATCCATGTGGGCATGCAGGGCATCGACCCCGATGTGGCCTGGGCCAAGCTCCAAGCCCAGGCGCAAGGCGCGGAGATCGCCACCAGCCGACTCTGGAGCTGAGGGCGCAACGCACAAGGTGCAGCGCCGAGATCGCCACCAGCCGACTCTGGGGGTGAGACTGGGCCGGGATGTCGGCCCCGTGCCATGATTGGCGTCCACTCCCTCGTCGAAAGGTCCCCCTGATGCCGAAGGCAACATTCGGTCTGTTCGATCACATCGAGGACATGCCGGGAACGCCACCTGCTCAGCTGCTGCAGGATCGCCTCGATCTCATCAAGCTCGCCGACGAGGCCGGCTTCGCCTGCTATCACCTGGCCGAGCATCACGGCTCCGACCTGTGCCTGGCCCCGAACCAGGAGGTCTTCCTCGCGGCCGCGGCGGCCATGACCGAGACCATCCATCTGGGTCCGATGGTGAAGCTGCTCCCCCTCCACCATCCCATTCGGGTCTTCGAGGACATGGCCACCCTCGACGTGTTGTCGAAGGGCCGGGTCGAGTTCGGCGTCGGCCGTGGCGTGGCGCCGATCGAGCACTACTGGTTCGACGGCGACTGGCCCCATTCCCGTGAGAAGTTCGACGCCTGCCTCGAGGTGGTCATCGGTGGCCTGAGAAACGGCGTGCTCAGCTCCGCCGACAACGACTACTACGACTTCCCCGACATGCCCGTCGCCATGTTCCCGTACCAGAAACCCAACCCTCCCTTCTGGTATCCCGGCAATCCCGAGGTCGCCGGCAAGTACGGCATGAACCTCATGTGGCCGGGGCCCATCGACGAGAAGAGCTACGGCAAGTACGTCGACGCCTGGGACAAGTACAAGGGCGACGAGCTCCGCGTCGACGGTCCCGACGCCCAACCGCGGGTCGGTGCCACCATGATCACCGCCATCGCCGACGACCGTGAGCAGGCCCGCGACATCGCCCGGCGCGGCATGGACGGCCTCATCCGTCGGGCCCACAACGTGCACGCCCACGACATCAAGGTGATGTCGGCCGAACAGGCCGAAGCCGCCCTCGACGCGCTCAACCGCATCATGGAGCACCAGCTCGACGCGGTCGAGAACGGCGCGGGATCGCCACAACACACGGTCGAGCAGTTCGGTGCGATCCTCGAGAGCACACCGATCGACTACATCGTTCTGCAGCTCCCCACCGGCGACATGACCCTCGAGGAGTCCCGCACCACGATGGACCTCTTCATCGAGCACGTCATGCCCGAGTTCGCCTGATCCGGTGAACGGCTCGTTCGGCGAGCTCGGCCTTCCCGACTCGCTGCTCGACGAGCTGACCCGGCTCGGCTACGAAGAGCCCACCCCGATCCAGACCGCGGCCATTCCTCCCCTTCTCCGAGGATCCGACCTCCTCGGTCAAGCGGCCACCGGCACGGGCAAGACGGCGGCTTTCGCGCTGCCGATGCTGGCGGGCCTCGGTGAGCCGTCGACTCGCGCCAGTCCCGCCGCCCTCATCCTGGTGCCCACCCGCGAGTTGGCCATGCAGGTGTCCGAAGCCGTGCACCGCTACGGACGAGGGCTCGGTGTACGCGTCGTACCCATCTACGGCGGTCAACACATCGGCCGCCAGCTCGACACGCTGCGCCGCGGCGTCGACGTGGTGGTGGCCACCCCTGGCCGGGCCCTCGATCACATCGCCCGCCGCACGCTGAAGCTCGACGACATCACCATGGTGGTGCTCGACGAGGCTGACGAAATGCTCGACATGGGCTTCGCCGAGGACATCGAGGCGATCCTGGCCGAGACTCCGCCGCTGCGCCAGACCGTCCTGTTCTCGGCCACCATGCCCGCACGGATCAACCAGATCGCCAAGAAACACCTCACCGATCCGGTGCGGATCGAGCTGGGCCGAACCGCGTCCGAGAGCCCCGAAAGCCTGCTTGTGCGCCAGGTCGCCTACGTCGTGCGTCGCGCCCACAAGCCCGCAGCCCTCGGGCGCATCCTCGATGTCGAGGCTCCCGAGGCGGCCATCGTGTTCTGTCGCACCCGCAACGAGGTCGACGAGCTCTCCGACCGGCTCAACGGCCGGGGCTACCGAGCCGAGGCCCTCCACGGCGGCATGGACCAGACCCAGCGCGACAAGGCGATGGGTCGGCTCAAGTCCGGAACCGCCGACCTGCTCGTCGCCACCGACGTGGCCGCCCGCGGTCTCGACATCGATCAGCTCAGCCACGTGATCAACTACGACGTGCCGTCGGCCCCCGAGGCGTACATCCATCGCATCGGGCGGGTGGGTCGAGCGGGGCGCGAGGGCGTGGCCATAACCCTCGCCGAGCCCCGCGAGCACCGGCTGATGAAGAACATCGAACGGGTCACCAAGCAGCGCTTCGAGATCGAGAAGGTGCCAACCATCGCCGACATGCGGGCCAAACGCATGGAGCTGTTGCGGGGGTCGCTCCGTGAGCTGTTGGTCGAGGACGAATCGGAGATCGCCGAGTCGTACCGGGTCGTGGTCGAGTCGCTCTCCGACGAGTTCGACCCGATGGAGATCGCCATGGCCGCGGTTCGGCTGGCCCACACGAACGATGTCGACGACATCGACCCAGTCGAGATTCCCGACGCCGAGCTCCGATCGACCGATCGTGGACCGAAGTCGAAAGGCCCGAAACGGTCCGATCGCGGCCCGAAGCCGGGCACCGGCGGCGACATGGTTCGGTTGTGGATGAGCTTGGGGCGCAACCACGGGCTCCGACCCAAAGACGTGGTCGGGGCCATCGCCGGTGAATCGGGCATCGCCGGCCGGGCCATCGGATCGATCGAGATCTCGGGCACGTTCTCCCTCGTCGAGGTGCCCGAGGATTCCGTCGACCACGTGATCCGATCGATGAAGGGCACCAAGGTCCGCGGCAAGTCGGTCACCGTGCGACGCGATCGCGCCTGAGGTTTCGATCGGCCACCCCGGCTGCGACGCGATCGCGCCTGAGGTTTCGATCGGCCACCCCGGCTGCGACGCTGCTTCGGTGACCATCCCATCGCTCGAATCGCTCCCCGTTGCCAACGAGAAGCGTCTTGCCGTACGGGTGACGCGTGACGCCGAACGCCAGCTCCGGGGTGGGCACCCGTGGCTCTTCGATCGGTCGATCGAGTCCGTGAGCCACCAGGGGTCCCCGGGCGACCTGGCGGTGGTGTTCGATCACGATCGCCGATTTCTCGCCATCGGGCTGTGGGATCCGGCATCGCCCATTCGCGTCCGGGTGCTCCACTCCGGCCGGCCGGCCATCATCGACGAGGCATGGTTGAACGACCGCCTCACCGTCGCCGCCGCCCGGCGTGGGCCGCTCCTGGCATCGGGGTCCACCACCGGGTACCGGCTGGTCCACGGCGAGAACGATGGCCTCGGCGGGTTCGTGGCCGATGTGTACGACACCACGATCGTGGTGAAGCTCTACTCGGCGGCCTGGCTGCCGCATCTCCGAACCCTCCTTCCGCTGCTCTTGCAGGTGACCGGTGCCCACCGAGTCGTCCTGCGGCTCAGCCGGCTGGTCCAGGGCCAGGTCACCTTCGGGCTCGCCGACGGCGACACGACTCGTGGGCGAGGCACCCGACGGTCCCGTACGGTTCCTCGAGCACGGCCTCACCTTCGAGGCCGACGTGATCCGAGGACAGAAGACCGGTCACTTCCTCGATCAGCGGTACAACCGTGCGCGAGTCGGCACGTTGGCGGCGCGGGCGCGGGTGCTCGACGTGTTCTCGTGCACCGGCGGGTTCTCGGTGCACGCGGCCGCCGGTGGGGCACGCGAGGTCGTGAGCACCGACCTGAGCGCTCATGCGCTGGTCGCGGCCGAGGCCAACATGGCGCTCAACCGATCGCTGGCCACGGTTGCCGCGTGTCGACACCGCACGATCGTCGGCGATGGCTTCGAGGTGATGGGCGATCTGGCGTCGAGGCGCGAGCGTTTCGACGTGGTGGTGATCGATCCGCCGTCGTTCGCCTCTCGCCAGGGTGATGCCGAACGGGCGATGAGCGCGTACCGGCGCCTCACGTTCCTGGCGCTCGACCTGATCGGCCCGGGCGGCTTGTTGGTGCAGGCGTCGTGTTCGAGTCGAGTTCCCTCCGACGAGTTCGTGGCCGGTGTGTACGACGCCGCCGCCACCGCCGGTCGGCCGTTGACACCGGTGGCAACCACGGGCCACGACATCGATCATCCGATCGGCTTTCCCGAAGGGGCCTATCTGAAGGCCGTCTTCGCCACCGTCTCGTGATTCGCCAGTCGGACACCAGCCGTCGGCGTGGCACCGTCTACGGTTTGGCCGACGCCTAGGGGGTTACTCAATGCCGTTCCCATCCGATCTCGACATCGCCGCTGCGGCCGAGCTCCGTCCACTCGACGAGATCGCGGCGAAGGCGGGGATTCCCCTGGAGCATCTCGAGCCGTACGGTTCGGGCGCGGCCAAGATCTCCCTCGATGCGATTGCCGACATGGCCGACCGCCCGAGGGCCGCCTATGTCGTGGTGTCGGCGATCACGCCGACACCGCTGGGTGAGGGCAAGACGACCACAACAGTGGGTCTGGGCCAGGCGTTCCAACACATCGGCAAGACCGCCACCATTGCGATCCGCCAGCCGTCGATGGGGCCCACGTTCGGCATCAAGGGCGGGGCGGCCGGCGGCGGTTACAGCCAGGTGGTTCCCATGGAGCTGCTCAACCTCCACCTGACCGGCGACATGCACGCCGTGACCGCAGCCCACAACATGTGTTCGGCCATGCTCGATGCCCACCTGTACCACGGCAACGAGCTCGGTATCGACCTCCTCAACATCACCTGGCGCCGTGTGCTCGATGTCAACGACCGGTCGCTGCGCAACACCGTGGTGGGTCTCGGTGGCCGCCTCGACGGCGTGCCCCGCGAGACCGGCTTCGACATCACCGCCGCGTCGGAGGTGATGGCCGCGCTCGCTCTGTGCACCTCGTTGCAGGATCTCCGACAGCGACTGGGTCGGATCGTCGTCGGCTACACGAAGATCGGTACCCCCGTGACCGCCGAGGAGATCGGCGTCGCCGGGTCGATGGCGGTGATCCTGCGCGAAGCCATCAAGCCCAACCTCATGCAGACCCTCGAGGGCACGCCCGCACTCGTGCACACTGGCCCCTTCGGCAACATCGCCACCGGGAACTCGTCGATCGTGGCCGACCTCGTCGGCATCCACACCGGTGATTTCCTGCTCACCGAGGCCGGCTTCGGTGCCGACATGGGTGCCGAGCGATTCTTCAACATCAAGTGCCGGTATTCGGGTCTCGCGCCCGACGCCGCGGTGTTGGTGGCCACGGTGCGAGGACTCAAGGCGCACTCGGGCAACCACCACATCGTCGCCGGCAGGCCCCTACCCGAGGCAATCCTCGCGGAGAACCCCGACGAGGTACACGCCGGCGGCGCCAACCTCCGAAAGCAGCTCGAGAACGTGCAGGTGCACGGCGTCACTCCGGTGGTGGCCATCAACGTCTTCCCTGGCGATCATCAGGGTGACATCGATGCCATCAAGGAGATTGCCGCCGAATACGGCGCCCGAGCTGCGGTGAGTACCCACTTCTCCGACGGTGGCCGAGGTGCGGCCGAGCTGGCCGAGGCCGTGGCCGAGGCGGCAGCCGAGCCGAGCGAGTTCGCGGTGCTGTACCCCGACGACATGTCGCTGCGCGACAAGATCGAGACGGTGGCCACGAAGGTGTACGGAGCCGACGGAGTCGAGTACTCGTCGGTGGCGTCCAAGCAGCTCGACACCTACGAGGCGGCGGGGTTCGGCGATCTGCCCGTGTGCATCGCCAAGACGCACCTGTCGATCTCGTCGGACCCGAGCCTCAAGGGCGCCCCCACCGGTTGGACGCTTCCCGTCCGCGAGGTGCGGGCATCGGTCGGCGCCGGCTTCGTCTATCCGATCTGCGGCGACATGCGCACCATGCCCGGCCTCGGCAAGACGCCGGCCGCCATGAGCATCGACATCGACGAGCACGGCAACATCGTCGGTCTGAGCTGACGTGTTCGACACGATTCTGGGGCGTCTTCTCGGCGTGACGAAGACCCGGCTCGAACCCGCTCAGCTCGCCGATCTGCGGGCCGTGCTCGCCAATCCCACCATCGAGATCGTCCCGATGAAGTCGGTGGCCGAGGCTGTGGCCGCGCTTCCCCCCGCCGCCCATGTCACGGTCACCTGTTCGCCGATCAGGGGCATCGACGCGACCCTCGATGTCGTCGAGTCCGCTCTCGCTCTGGGCCACACGGTCACGCCTCATCTGTCCGCCCGCATGGTGGAGAGCGCCGACCACTTCACCCGTATCGTCGACCGACTCGAGGCGCTCGAGATCACGTCGGTGTTCGTGATCGCCGGCGACTCGGCCGAGTCCCTCGGCCCCTACGCCGACAGCATCGACCTGATGGCCGATGTGCTGGAGCGAGCCCCGTTCGTGGATCATGTGGGCTTTGCCGCCTACCCCGACGGTCATCCGCTGGTCGACAACGAGGCGCTCCAGGGCGCCCTTCACGCCAAGCAGACATTGCTGCGCACGGCCGGGGTGAGCGGGCACGCCTCGACGCAGATGTGCTTCGACGACGGCACCATTCGACAGTGGCTCACCGCCGAGCGGGCCGAGGGCTTCGACCTGCCGATCCACCTCGGTCTGGCCGGTGTGGTCGATCGAGCCCGGTTGTTGAGCATGGGAGTGCGCCTCGGCGTCGGGACCTCGCTGCGGTACCTGAGCAAGAATCGCAGCGCGATCACCCGGCTGATGACCTCGACCTCGTATCGGCCCACCGACGTGCTCGACGGCCTCGCCGGCGATCTGTCGTCGTTGGGCGTCGAGGGCGTGCACCTCTTCACATTCAACCAGGTCGGTCCGACGGTGGCCTGGCTGGCCGATCAGGCCTGACGGGTCAGGCGTCGCCCCGGCGACCACTCACGTACTTCACCGGCGCCCCGCCCATGCGCCGGCGGTCGCCCACGGTGTCGGTGAAACCGACGGCGTCGAGCCGAGCCGCGAGGTCGGGCGGATCGATGTCGATGAACTCGTGATGGTGGTGATGCTGGGGACCGCTTTCGGCATCGAAGCGAGGGTGGGTCGGATCGTCGAACAGCTCGTCGACGAGCACCACGCGGCCACCGGGACGGGTCACCCGCGCGATCTCGGCCACCGCCGCCGACGGGTCGGACCAGTGGTGCATCGTGTTCACCGTGATCACCGCGTCGACCGACGAGTCGGCGAGCGGGAGGGCTTCGGCGGCGCCGTCGAGTATCTCGATGTCGTCCCTCACTCGCCCGACCAGGCGCCGCATGTACAGGACCCTGCGCATCGACGGCGTCGGGTCGACGGCGATGGCGTGAACGCCTCGCTTGGCCGCTCGCATGACGGCGGGCCCGAAACCGGCGCCGATGTCGACCACCGTCTCCCCCGGTGTGGGATCGACAGCATCGAGCACGGCCCGATTGACATCGGAGTCCCACATGCGCCGACCGTGCCGCAGGTAACGGGCCAGACCTCGCCACCCCTTGTCGAGATGATGGCCATGGTCGCCGTGGTCGTGACTCCCGTGGTCGTGACTGCCGTGGTCGTGGCTGTCGTGGTCGTGGTCGTGGTCGTGGTCGTGGCTGTCGTGGTCGTGGGGCACGGGTCGATGGTGCACCGGGGGCTGGGCCTGTGGCAACTTGGGGCATGATCGATCTCGATGATCTCGCCCCCAGCGTCGTTTCGACCGAGGAGGTGAACGCCTTCCTCGCCGAGCACATGCCGTCAGCGCCGGTGGCCGAGCTGTTGAAGGAGAACTTCGCTCGCTGCCGCTGGGACTACCACGAGGGCGGCACTCGCCCCGGCGGGTACATCTCGGGCCCCACCATCATGAACGCCATCGACTGCGCCGTGTGGCTTGCCGTGTTCACCCGCGCCGGTATCACGCCCATGGCCGTCACCTGGGAGCTCAAGGTCAATTTCCTGCGCCCCGCGCTGGGCGGCGACCTCATCGCCGACGCAACCCTCCACAAGTTCGGCCCTCTCAGTTACGCGAGCGTCGAGGTCTACATCGACGGCACCCCGAGCCGCCTGGTCGCCCACGGCACCGCCACCTACAGCGTCCCCATGGACCGATAGCGCAGCGAAGGAACCGTCGGGGAGAGCACAACGGCCCTGGTGGCCGGTTCTGCTCCCACCTACCGTTTCGACGAGGAGGTGACGCCCGTGGATTTCGAGGTGTCCGAGAAGATGGCCACCATGCTCGCCATGGTGCGCGAGTTCGTCGATGACGAGCTCGTCCCGATCGAGCGCGAGATGTCGCACGGCGACCCGGCGACCGTCGACGACATGGTCGCGACGGCTCAGGTCAAGGTGCGCCAGATGGGACTCTGGGCACCCAACCACCCCGTCGAGCTCGGCGGGCAGGGGCTGACGATGCTCGAGCACGGGCTGCTCAGCGAGGCACTGGGGCGGTCACCGCTCGGCCACGTGGTGTTCGGAGCCCAGGCACCCGACGCGGGCAACGTCGAGATCCTGCACCAGTACGCGACGCCCGAGCAGCGTGAACGATTCCTGCGGCCGCTCGTCGAGGGTTCGATCCGCAGCTGCTTCTCGATGACCGAGCCCGAGACGGCCGGATCGAACCCGGTGCTGCTCGCGGCAACTGCAGTGAAGGACGGTGACGACTACGTGATCAACGGCCAGAAGTGGTTCACGTCGTCAGCCGACGGCGCGGCCTTCGCGATCGTCATGGCCGTCACCGACCCGGACGCACCCCCGCACCAACGAGCGAGCATGATCATCGTTCCAACCGACACGCCGGGGTTCAACCTCGTGCGCAACGTGAGCGTGATGGGTCATGTCGGATCCGGGCACGCCAGCCATGCCGAGGTGATCTATCAGTCGTGCCGTGTTCCGCAGGCCAACCTGCTGGGGCCGGAGGGCGCGGGGTTCGTCATCGCGCAGGATCGCCTCGGACCGGGGCGCATTCATCACTGCATGCGCTGGCTGGGCATCGCCGGCCGGGCGTTCGACATGATGTGCCGGCGGGCCAACGAGCGCGTGATCACCGCCGACGGAGAGACGCTCGCCGACCGCCAGGTGATCCAACACTGGGCGGCCGAGCTCGACGCCGAGATCAGGGGCGCGCGCCTTCAGACACTTCATGCGGCGTGGATGATCGACCAGCATGGGGCCAAGGCGGCGCGCGACGAGATCTCGGCGATCAAGTTCTCGGTCGCCAACACGATGCTGCGAGCGGTCGACACCGCAATCCAGGTCCACGGCGCGCTCGGTGTCACCGACGACACGATCCTGTCGTACTGGTATCGCCACGAACGCGCCGCACGGATCTACGACGGCGCCGACGAGGTGCACAAGACCTCGCTCGGCCGGCGAATCCTGCGACGTTACAACGCCTGACCAGCGAAACTACTGTTGGGGTAAACCACTCGAGGGAGATCGACATGACCAGGGTGCTCGCCGCCATCGATGGATCCGAACACGCGATGTACGCATTGGAGCGGGCGGTCGGGATGTTCGGCGACTCGGCCGAATACGTCCTGTTGTCGGTCGTACCACCGTGGTCGCGCGCCAGCAACGTCGGGACCTCCGAAGGCGGGATGCTGACGCACGGCACCTCGACCGGAACGACCCCGTACACGCCGCGCGCCGACGACGGTGACGCCGCCACCGACGCGCTCTACGACCACTACCGGACCGCGCAGCGCCAGGCGACGACGCGGGCCGGCATCACGGCCGAGCACGTCATCGAAGAGGCCACGCCGAACAAACGGCGAATCGGCCAGGCCATCTGCGACAGCGCCCGCGACCGCAGCGCTGACGTCATCCTCATCGGCTCGCACGGCTCGAGCCACGCCGGCGAGTTCCTGCTCGGCTCCGTGAGCCAATACGTCCTCCACCACGCAAACAGCCCCGTCCTGGTAGTCCGCCCCCCGATCTGAGAGCCGACAGAACGAGCAGGCGGCGCCGGCAGCCAACCCCGAGGCGTTTGGGAAAGAGAACGAGCGGGCGGCGCCGGCGGCCATCGCCCAGGCGTTTGGCGACTGAGCAAAGCGAAGGAGACCAGCCTGGGCGAGGGCAGCCAGTGACGCCTGCGGAGAGAGCTAGCGAGACGTCTCAGAAGTCTGCGCAAACTCCGACCCGAGGTACGCGGCGATGACCGCCGGATCCTTCTGGACCTCGGCCGGGGTACCGAGGGAGATCAGCTGACCGAAGTCGAGCACCATGACCCGGTCGGCGATGTCCATCACCAGACCCATGTCGTGCTCGACGAGGATGATGGCGATTCCCAGCTCACGCTGGATGTCGAGGATGAATCGGGCCATGTCCTCGGTCTCTTCGAGGTTCATCCCGGCCACCGGCTCGTCGAGCAACAACAGCTCGGGTTCCATGGCCAGGGCCCGGCCCAGCTCGACCCGCTTCTGGTAGCCGTAGGGCAGCAACGCCACAGGGTGCTTGCGCCATTGCTCGATCTCGAGGAAGTCGATGATGTCCTCGACCTTGCGGCGGTTGGCCATCTCCTCCTTCTTGGCTTTGCCCACCCAGAGGGAGCCGGCGAGCCAGGAGCTGTGCATGCGGATGTGTCGACCGGTGAGCAGGTTGTCGAGCACGGTCATCTGGGGGAACAGCTCGATGTTCTGGAAGGTGCGGGCGATGCCGAGGCTTGCCACCCGGTCGGGCCGGGTGCCCATGATCGACTCGCCCTTCCAGCGGATGTCGCCGTCCTGGGGGCGGTACACCTGGCTGATGGTGTTGAAGATCGAGGTCTTTCCGGCACCGTTGGGCCCGATGATCGCGAACAGCTCGTCGGGTCGGACCGAGAAGCTGACCCCGCCGATGGCGGTGACGCCACCGAAGCGAAGCGTGATGTCGTCGATCTCGATCAGGGGGATGTCGGCGATGGGGTTGATCGTGTCGCTCATGACAGCCACCTCTTGCGTCGCTTGTAGTGCTTGACGTCGCGGAACGACTTCTTGTCGCCCTCTTCGTGCAGACCGAGATAGAACTCCTGCACGTCGTCGTCGGCCAGGAGCTTCTTGGGGTCGCCGTCCATGACGACCTTTCCGGTCTCCATGATGTAGCCGTAGTCGGCGATGGAGAGAGCCATGATGGCGTTCTGCTCGATGAGCAACACGCTGGTGCCCTGCTGGTTGATCTCGACGATGATGTCGCGGATCTGTTCGATGAGCTTGGGGGCCAGGCCCAGCGACGGTTCGTCGAGTATGAGCAGCTCGGGTTCGGCCATCATGGCCCGTCCGATGGCGAGCATCTGCTGCTCACCACCCGAGAGGTAGCCCGCGGTCGACGTGCGGCGGTCGGCCAGCCGGGGAAAGAGTTCCATCACGCGGTTGTAGGCCGCCTTGTTCTTTGCCTTGTCCTTCACCGTGTACCCGCCGGTGGTGAGGTTCTCGTCGACGGTGAGCTCGGCGAAGATGCGGCGCCCTTCCATCACCTGGGTGATGCCGGATTCGACGATCTTGGCCGGCGAGTTGTGGGTGATGTCGTTGCCCCGCCAGATGATGGTTCCCTTGGTGACGTCGCCCTCGTGCACGTCGAGCAGACCGCAGACGGAACGCACCGTGGTGGTCTTGCCGGCGCCGTTGGCGCCGAGCAGGGCGACGATGTTTCCGTCGGGTACCTCGATCGACAACCCGCGCAGCACGAGGATCACCTCGTTGTAGACGACTTCCAGGTTGGCGACTTCGAGCACGCTGGTGGATTCCTGACTGACGTTGGATATCGGTTCGGCTCCGGATTACCCGGGCGGGGTGGCGTGCACCACCCCGCCCGGGTCACCCGAACCGGTCTTGGCTAGAAGTCGGCCTTGAAGCAGGGCTCGTAGGTCCAGGCCTCGGCCGTCGGAGAGACGTAGGGTCCCTCGAGCTTCGAGTAAGCCGTTGCTGGCGCCCTCGGTGGTCACCGTGGCACCTGGCGTGTAGTCGGCCAGGGTGATGTCGTAGAGGTAGCTCTCGCGAACGACGTTGGTGTTCGGGTCGCCACTCCACGACTGGTCAGGGGCCAATCCCTTGAGGTCGGCGGTGATCTCGTTCAGCGCATCGACGATGCCCTGACGGGTGAGGTCACCGTTGTTGATCGCCTGCTCGATCGCCTGGCTGGCGACGTAGCCCTCGATCCAGCTGATGATGTACACGTCGTCGAAGGGTGCATCGGGACGACGGGCCTGCATGACCTCGATCATGTTCTGCATGCCCTCGGCGTCGATGGTGCCCCAGAGCTCGGAGTAGGTCGAGTGGGTGTAGCTCGTGTCGAGGACCGGACCGAGCGCCGTGCCCAGCAGCGCCGGGTTGTAAGTGGGCGAGTTACCGCTCCACTGACCCGTGTAGCCGGCCTGAGCGGCTCCGCCGATGAGCTCGGCGGCGGTGCTCGGGTTGGTGGTCAGCCACGTGAAGTCGGCACCCGACTCGGCGATGCCGGTGATCACCGGCGTCTGGTCGGCGCCGGGGACGACCTGGCCCTGACCGTCGAAGACGATCTCGAGACCGAGCTGCTCGGCGGCGTACTTGGCGCCGAGGCTGCCGTCTTCGCCGTAGTCGCCGGGGAAGCCGGCGATGGCCATCTTGTTGCCGTAGGTCTCCGACAGGTAGGTGACGGCGTTCATGGCCTCGACGCAGTAGTTGGTCTGCACCTCGAACACGTTGGCGCCGATGCCGGGGTCGCCCCAGCCCGAGTACCACGACAGTGGGATGATGGCCATGCCGTCGTCGATCGCGTCACGGGCGATGCTGGCGGTGTGCGGCGAACCGGTGGACGTGCTCAGCATGGCCACGCCCTCGTCGCCGTCACTGCGGAACGACTCGTAGTTCTCCAGGTGGGTGGGAACGTCGTAGGCGTTGTCGATCACGATGGGCTCGATGGTCCATCCTGCGATGCCGCCGTTGGCGTTGATCTCCTCCCAGAACGCGAGGTGGCCGTCGGTGATCTTGGTGGTCAGCGGCGCGAAGGCACCCGAGAGGTCGGTGTTGAGACCCACGCGGATCACCATGTTCTCGGCGTCGATGCCGGGGCTCGACTCGAACTCGGCCATGGCCTCTTCCTCGGCCGCCGGCTCCTCGGCTGCGGGTTCCTCGGCTGCGGGTTCCTCGGCCGCGGGTTCCTCGGCCGCCGGTTCCTCGGCTGTGGTATCTGCGGCTGTGTCGCCATCGTCGCTGTCACTGCCACAGGCAGCCGCGACCATGGCGAATGCCAAAAGCATTGCCATTATCCATCGAAGTTGTCTCACGGGTAATTCCTCCAGGTTTGCGGTTGGTTTCTCGGCGTCGCGTCGGGCGACACCCAGATCTGTCAGGGAATCAGTAGCTGAACGGCCACTGCTTCCAGTAGTTCCTCACGCGTATCCACACACCGTAGAGCCCGAGCGGTTCCACGATCAGGAACACGATGATCAAGACACCGAACAACACGACGTTCCAGTCGAACACGCTGAGCTGCCATCCGGGGCTCTGCGTACCGGTGGCGATCACGCCGAAGTCGTCGGGTCCCGCCAGGATGCCATCGGCGAAGGTGCCGATGATCCCGCCTTCCTTGCCGCTCAGCCACTTGGTGACCTCTTCCACGAACTGCGGGCTCATGACCACGACGAAGGTGCCGATCAGGGTGCCCGACACCGTGCCGGCGCCGCCGATGAGCAGGATGGCGATGAACTCGACCGACAGGAACAGGCTGAAGTCGGTGCTCAGCATCTGACCGCTGAGCGCGGCGAACAGCGCACCGGCCATGCCGGCATAGAACGAGGAGATGGCGAAGGCGATGACCTTGTACCTGAACTCGGGAACACCCATCACCTCGGCGGCGATGTCCCGGTCTCGAATCGCCTGGAGGGCCCGGCCGGTGCGGGTGCGAATGAGGTTCTTGGCCAGCAGCGTCATGACGATGGTGAGGACCAGCAGGAAGAGATAGCGCTTCTGGTTGTCGGAGACGTCGAACCACAACCAATGGCCATCGTCGCCCACGTTCACCAGGGGAACGTCCTCCTTCCAGATGCGGATGTCGAGCTCCTGGAACCGGCGGCCCAGCCCGGGGGCACCGGCGAACTTGCGACCCCAGCTCGTGTTGCCGAGATGGATGCCAAGGAACACCAGGCCGAGGGTGACGATGGCGAGGTACAGCCCGCGAAGGCGCACCGCCACTGGCGAGATCATGATGCCGACCAGGGCCGCGGCGACGCCGGCTCCGGGAAGCCAGATCCATATGGGGAGGCCGAGCCCGTACAGGCCGTCACTGCTCTCGCCCCCGAGGAAGGCGGCCGTGGTTCCTCCCACACCCATGAAGAACGCATGCCCGAGCGACACCTGCCCGGTAACCCCCGAGAGGAGGTTGAGGCCGAGCGCCGCGATGGCCAGGACGAGTACCAGTGAGATCGGCCGCAACCAGGTCTCGTCGCCGAGGAACCGAGCCAGGGGAATGCCCTCGCCGATGAGGCTGCCGACGATCGGAATCGACTTGAGCACCGGGATCTCGTCGGTGAAGAACGGGATGTCGAACGGCAAGAGGAAGAGGGTGAGCACGAAGAGCCCGACCGCGATCTTTTTCGACCACGTCGGGAAGATCTGAGCCTCTTGGTCGTAGCTCGTGTAGAGATTCGGTCGTCCGAACACGGCTCAGACCCTCCGGATCTCGGGCGTGCCGAACAAGCCGTAGGGCCGCACCAACAGCGCGATGATCATCACCACGTAGGGCACGATCAGCGTGTAGCCCGGCCCGAGGATGTCGGTCTGGCCGGCGAGGTACTGGCCGGCGAAGATCTCGGCGAAGCCAACGATGAGACCACCGACCAGCGCACCGGTGGCCGAGTCGAGGCCGCCGAGGATCACCGCGGGCAACGCCCGGAAGGCGATGTTGGCCGTCTCGGGTTCGACGGCGCCGGTCTGCTTCACCGGGGGCTGGGTGGCGAAGATGCCGCCGATGGCGGCGAGCACTGCGCCGGCCGCCCAGGCGATGGCGAAGACCCTGCCCACGTTTATGCCCTGGGCCATGGCTGCTTCCTGGTCGAAGGCCACCGCCCGCATGGCGATGCCGGTGCGCGTCCGGTAGAAGATGTACACGGCCACGAAGGCGACTGCGGCGGTGATCATGGCGGCGATGTAGCTCCAGTTGACGATGGCGTCGCCCACGGTGAACCCGCCGGTGCCGTAGGGGATCTCGAGCGACCGGAAGTCGACCTCGACGGCGTCGTTGTTGAACACACGGAGCACGATCTCGAGTCCGAGGGTGATCACCGCCACCGAGAAGAGCGGCTGTCCGACCATGGGCCGGATGGCCAACCGCTCGATCAGCAGCCCGAGCATGGCCGAGAACGCCAGTGCCATCACCACGCTGAGGCTCCAACCCAGCCACTCGGGATTGATGTCGAGGAGCGGATTGGGGAGTGTGGTGAACGGGATGTGGCCGTCGAAGACGGCGTAGGACACGAAGAGGGCGCCCGACGACGGCCAGGGCACCCTGGGCGAAGTTCACCGTCTGGGTGGCCTTGAAGATGAGGACGAACCCGAGCGCGACGATCGCGTACACCGAACCGAGGCCGAACGACTTCATCGCGGTCTGGAAGAACAGCACGGGATCGTCGAACAGTTCGTACACCAGATACCCGCCGAGGGGAATGCCGATACCGATGAGGAACCAGCCCCCGGTGGAGACTTTGCCGAGGTTGTACGACAAGCCCCGGGGCGCCGTTGTGGCGGTCATCGGTACATCGTCTCCACCAGGTCGCCGAACATGTCCATCATCGAGCTGCGCTTCAGCTTCTGGGTGGCGGTGAGCTCACCGTCCTCGTGATCGAGCTCTTTGGGGATGAGCCGGAAGTACTTGATCTGCTCGACGGTGGCGAATCGTTCGTTGGTCTTGGTGACGACCTCTTGCACCAGCTCGATGACCTCCTCCTTCTCGGAGAGGTCGCGGTAGGTGGTGTAGGGGATGCTCCTGCGCACCGCCCAGTTGCCGACCGTCTCCAGCTCGATGCCGACCAGCGCGGTGAGGTACTTGCGACTGTCGCCGACCACCATGGCTTCCTTGACGAACGGCGACGTCTTGAGGTGGTTCTCGATCTCCGACGGCGAGATGTTCTTGCCGCCCGACGTGATGATGATGTCCTTGATGCGATCGACGATCTTCACGTGTGTGCCGTCGACCCATTCGCCCACGTCGCCGGTGCGCAACCACCCGTCGGCGGTGAAGGTCTCCGCGGTCTTCTCGGGCTTGTTCCAGTACCCCTTGAACACGCCATCGTGCTTGGTCTGGATCTCGCCTGTGCTCTCGTCGATGCGAAAACCGATGCCGGGGTAGGGCTCGCCGACGGTGCCGAGCTTCATGCGACCCGGGAAGTTGGCGGTGGCGACCGCGGCGTTCTCGGTCATGCCGTAGAGCTCGAGCACCGGCACACCGATGCCGATGAAGAACTCGAGCACCTCCGGGGCGATGGGCGCCGCCCCCGAGCTCGCGTGGCGACAGCGGCGCAAGCCGATGCGTTCCTTCACGGCCCGGAACGCGAGCAGCTCGCCGATGTAGTTCAGCAGGCGGCTCTTGGTGGTGTGCTCGCCGCCGTTGGCCACCTTCTCGCTGTCCGATGATCGCCGCCAACTTCAAGGAGAACCCGAGGGTCTTGCGCTTCAGCCAGCTGGCGTCGCCGCCGCGGATCTGGATGCCGGCGTAGAGCCGTTCCCAGATGCGGGGGACGGCGAAGAAGATCGTGGGCTGGATCTCGCGAAGGTTGACCGGAACGGTGTCGATCGACTCGGCGAAGTTGAGCGAGGGGCCCGCGCCCACGAGGCTCCAGGTGGAGAAGATGCGCTCGGCCACGTGACAGAGGGGGAGATAGGTGAGGATCAGATCGTCGGGCCCCGGTGGCTGGTCACCTGAAGGGCGTTCCCGAATGATCTTCTCGATGGAGAACGCGGCGTTCGCGTTGGTGAGCATGGCCCCCTTGGGCGGGCCCGTCGTTCCCGACGTGTAGACCAGCGTCATCAAGTCGTCGGGCGTCGCCTCGGCCATCCGCGTCGAGACAGCAGCCGGATCGTTTGCACGATGGGCCCGGCCGAGCTCGAGGAAGTCGGGCCAGGCAACGAGACGTTCGTCGTCGTAGTCGGTCATGCCTCGTGGTTCGATGTAGATGATCTTGGACAGACCGGGAAAGGTGCTGTTCGACTCGAGCACCTTGTCGTATTGCTCCTGGTCCTCGGCGAGGTGCACGAGCGAGCCGCAGTCGGTGACCAGATACTCGACCTCGGCCGCCGGATTCGTCGGGTACAGACCGACGGTGATGCCACGAACGGCGACGGTGGCCAGATCGAGGATCACCCATTCGGGCCGATCCTCGGAATGGATCGACACCCGGTCACCCACATCGACCCCGAGGGCCAACAACCCGTGGGCCGCAGTCTCGATCAGCTCCCACACCTCGGCCCAGGTGTACTCGTGCCAGATCCCGTAGTCCTTCTCCCGCATGGCCACGCCCTCGGGCGTGGTTCGCGCCCATCGCCGCGCCAGCGACGCGACCGTGGTCGTGCCGGGTTCGGCGCTCGGCGGAGCAGATTCCAACAACGTCACTGGTGGGTCCCCCTCGACACACACAACGGCTCTGAGTTCGAGACCCTAGCAGCCTGTCTGGCCCGCAGAACAACGCGTTTGTGCGACGGGCGCTTCGATCTCGGTGTATAACCGATCGGTTCCACCCGAGCCTTCGAGGGAGTCATCTCTTGTCCAGCGACGCGTCATCCAACGGCCGGTTTCCGCCGGACTTCGTCTGGGGCGCCGCGACGTCTTCGTTCCAGATCGAGGGAGCGGCCGATGTCGACGGGAAGGGCCCGAGCATCTGGGACGTCTTCTGTCGCCGAGAGGGGACCATCGCCGACGGATCGAACGGCGACGTCGCGTGTGATCACTACCACCGCTTCGGTGACGACATCGCGCTCATGAGCGACCTCGGCCTCGGCGCGTATCGGTTCTCGATCGCCTGGCCCCGCGTGATGCCCTCCGGCGTCGGGCCGGTCAACGAGGCAGGTCTCGACTTCTACGATCGTCTCGTCGACGGCCTTCTGGCTGCCGGCATCACCCCGACGCCGACGTTGTACCACTGGGACCTTCCGCAGGCCCTCGACGAGACCGGCGGCTGGCTCGCCCGCGACACCGCCCATGCCTTCGCCGACTACGCCGAAGCCGTGACCGATCGCCTCGGCGACCGGGTCGGAACGTGGATGACGCTGAACGAACCCTTCGTGTCGGCCAACCACGGATATCGAACCGGTCAGCATGCGCCAGGGCACACGTCGATGCTCGAGGCCTTCGCCGTCAGCCATCATCTCATGCTGGCCCACGGCCTCGCCGTCGAGCGTCTGCGATCGTCGGCACCCGATGCCGAGGTGGGCGTCGTGTTGAACTTCACCCCGGCCGACCCCGAAACCGACTCGGAGGCCGACCGCTTGGCCGCCGCACGGGTCGACGACATCGAGAACCGGTGGTACGCCGACGCCATCACCGGCCGTGACTACCCCGAGGCGACCGGCGACTTCTACGGCTGGGACCGTTCCGAGGTCCGCGACGGCGACCTGGCCATCGTCTCCCAGCCCATCGACGTGCTGGGCATCAACTACTACACGCGGTACGTCATCAGCGCCGTCGAGGGTCACGAACCGGAACGGGAGGGTGGCCTCACCGAGATGGGATGGGAGATCCACCCGGCGTCGTTCGGCCGCCTGCTCCGGTGGCTGCACGAGCGGTACGCCTTCCCGAGGTACTTGATCACCGAGAACGGCTGCGCCATGCCCGACACCCGACGTACCGCCGATGGCCGGGTCGACGACCAGGACCGCATCGACTACTACCGGGCGCACCTGGCCGAGCTTGCCTCGGCGATCGACGCCGGGATACCGGTCGAGGGCTACTTCGCCTGGTCGCTCATGGACAACTTCGAGTGGGCCCACGGGTACGAGAAGCGATTCGGTCTCGTCGAGGTGAACTACGACACGCTCGAACGCACCCCGAAGCGCAGTGCACTCTGGTATCGCGAGCTCATCGAGTCTGGCGTACTGTCCGAGGAGAACCGCGGGGCCTGACGGCGGCTCAGCTCGACCGCCGCCGAGCCGTGGGCATGTCGATCGACTCGGGCTGATGAATCAGACGAGCGGCACCCACCAGACCGGCCTGGCCACCGAGCTCGGCCGCGGTGACCACGAAGCCGTCGAGGAACGACATGGCCGCGAACCGTTCGAGGTGGGCCTGGACACGGGGTAGCAACACGTCGGCAGAACGGAGCACGCCGCCGCCGAGCACTGCATGACGCAGATCGAAGGCGGCCCCCTGACTTGCGATCATGGCCGCAAGCGCCGCCGCGCCGCGATCGATGGCGCGGAGCGCAACCGCATCGCCGAGGCGCGCGGCGGCGAACAACGTCTCCCCACCGGGTGCGTCGTGGTCCCAGCCCTTCGAGAGGGCTCGGCGCACCATCGACGGGCCGCTCGCGTACATCTCCACACAGCCGTGGCCGCCGCACACGCAGGGCTCGCCGTCGAAGTCGATCACGACGTGACCCAGATGTCCGGCGTTGCCCGTCCGCCCGGTGACGCACGCGACCGCCGGATACGACTCCGCCGCCGACACCGGTGGAGACGACGGCGACGAGGGCGTGGTCGATCCCGCGGCGCCGCGCCCCGCCAGTGCTCGCCGAGGGCGGCGGCGACCCCGTCGCCGACCAGACCCACGGGTACGTCACCCACGAGGGCGCGGACGCGATCGACGATCGGGAACGAACGCCATTCGCGGAATGTTCAGCGGGCTGACGGTGCCGGTCGTCGCGTCGATCGGCCCGGCCGAACCGATGCCGACACCGGCGACGTCGCTCCCGGCGAAGGGAGCCAACATCGCCTCGACCGCCGACCACAAGCCATCGTCGGCCGCAGCGACTGCGGTGGCGAGGCCTCGCGCTCGACTACCTCACCGTCGGCGTCGACCACCGCAACGCGCGATCTTGGTGCCCCCCACGTCAATGGCCAGTGCCGGCCGCCGGTCGATCATGTCCCCGACGGTAACCGTCGGGGCCGAGTCAGCCGAGATCGGCCGCCCCGAAGGCCACCGCGAACCGCACACACCAGATGACCACCGTGTCGTACTGACCGAGATCGACCTCGGGCGGGATCTCGTAGTTCTGCGAGCCGATGTTGCCCTTGAGGTTGCCGAGATCGATGAAGTCGTCATCGAAGAGACCGTCGTCGTCGGCGGCGTCGGCCGACGTGAGGTAGACGTTGAGGTCGGGTCCGTTGTCGGTCTCGAAGTCGTCGAACCTCAGGAACCGCTGCGCCGACCCGTCGGTCAGGACCGACGCGACACCCGACGTGGGATGGGCTCGGTCGATGAAATCACCGGCCACGACGGTCGCGATGGCCGGTTCGGGCTCTGACGCGGGCTCATCGGCGGCGGTCTCGTCGGTCGACGGCTCCTCTTCCGCCGGTTCCTCAGCCCGGCTCCTCAGCCGCTGGCTGGTCGGCGGCCGGTTCCTCGACCGCGGCTTCGGCATCGTCGGCCACCGGCTCGCCGACCACGGCCACCGCGCCCGAGTCGAACACCGGACCGGCCTCGTTCACCTCGTCGTCGATGAACAGGAACTGCACCCCGAAGTACCCGAAGGCCAGCCAGGCCAGGCCGCCAGCACCGAGCACCACGAGAGGGATGACGATCTTGAGGTTGCGACGGAGGAAGGACAATGCGATCAGCTTTCTGGGTGGAGCGGGGGCTCGTACGGCAACACCTGAACGCCGGCGCGCCGTTCTGCGTTCCCGTCACCGTCGTCTCATGATGCGGGCACTTGACCGAAATCGTGGATCGGGCCACAATCGAAGCCGTTCCTATCGGGGGGAGGCATGTGACGGCAACGGTGCAGTCGGTCGAGCGTGCCCTCGGGCTCCTCCTCGCCTTCGAGAACGAGCCCACCCAGAGCGCGGCCGAGCTGGCGCGAGCCACCGGCCTCACTCGCCCCACGACCTACCGGCTCCTCCACACCCTCCAGGAGCTCGGCTTCGTCCACAACGCCAACGGGAGTTTCACGCTGACCCCTCGCGTCTTGCGGCTGTCGGCTGGTTTCGTCACCGGTCAGGGCATCGGCCGTCAAGCTGCCGCCGTGGTCGAGAAGCTGGCGGCCAGCACCGAAGAACACTCGGCGGTCGCCATACTCGACGGAACCGACGTGGTCTGTATCGCCACGGCCAATGCGCCAGGATCGCGGTACCTGGCGGTGGCCGTTCAGGTCGGTCAGCGCCTCCCGGCGATCGAGACCTCCATGGGCCGGGTCTTGCTGGCTCATGCCGACGGTCCCGCCGCCACACTCCTGAGCGCCCGGGACCGGCGCGAGATCCTCGAGTCGGGCTTCGCCACCGCCGACGGCCTCATCGAGTCGGGGGTCCGCTCGATCGCGGCGCCGGTTCGCGATCACCGAGGCCAGGTCATCGCCGCGGTGGCCATCGCCGTCAGCGCCCACACCGCACCCATCGAAAAGCTCGAACGCGACCTCTTGCCTGCGCTGCGAGTGGCTGCCGACGAACTGTCCGACCTGACCTGAGGTCCCGCCTCCATACCTCCATCCACAAGGAAACCAGACCCCATGAGCAAGATCGCCCCACCGTTTCGAGCCGATCACGTCGGCAGCCTGCTCCGCCCACCCGAACTGCGATCCGCTCGCGACCAGTACGCCCGGGGCGAGATCGACCAGCAGGCGTTGCGCGCCATCGAGGACGCAGCCATCGATGCGATGATCCCTCGGCTGGCCGATACCGGCATCCGCTCGATCACCGACGGCGAGTTCCGTCGACGTCTGGTTCCACCTCGACTTCCTCGAGCAGCTCGGCGGCGTCACCGTCGAGGGAACCATCGCCGCCAGTTCCGACTCCGAGGAGACCGTGCACCAGGCACCGCCTCGAATCACGGTGACCGGCAAGCTCACCCACGACCGGCCGGTCCAGGTGGCCGACTACCGATACGTCGCCGGCCACACGCCCGAGGAGCTGCACGACCAAGGTGGCCATCCCCTCGCCGACGATGATGCACTTCCGCGGCGGCCGAGCCGGGATCGACATCGAGTCGTACCCCGACATGGACGAGTTCTTCGACGACCTCGCCCAGGTCTATCGCGCCGAGATCGCCGCCCTGTACGCGGCCGGTTGCCGCTACATCCAGCTCGACGACACGAATCTCGCCTACCTGTGCGACCCGGTCATGCGCCAGGGCGCCGTCGAGCGGGGCGACGATCCCGACGAACTGCCGCGAACCTACGCGGCGCTCATCAACGCCGCCCTCGAAGGCCGGCCCGACGACCTCACCGTCGGTATCCACCTGTGTCGCGGCAACTTCCGGAGCACCTTCTTCGCCAGCGGGGGCTACGAACCGGTGGCCGAAGTGCTCTTCAGCGAGCTCGACGTCGACGCGTACTTCCTCGAGTACGACGACGAGCGTTCGGGTGACTTCGCCCCGCTCCGCTTCGTGCCCGGCGAACAAGACCGTCGTCCTCGGTCTCATCACCAGCAAGCAGTCCCGAGCTCGAGCCGATCGCCGAGACACACCCAGCGCATCGACGACGCCGCGGCAGTACGTACCGCTCGACCAGCTCTGCCTCAGCCCCCAGTGCGGGTTCTCCAGCACGATCCACGGCAACGAGATGACCGAGGCGCGAGCAGTGGGCCAAGCTCGCTCACACGGTGGCCATCGCCGACGAGGTCTGGTCCTGAGCCGTCCCACCGTTCTCGCCCTCCCCGGCCTGCTCTGCGACAGGTTCGTGTGGGAACGCCAGGTCGAAGCCTTCGGCGACGACGCCGACGTGGTCGTTGTCTCCTACGGCTCGGCCGACTCGCTGGTCTCGATGGCCCGGCTCGCGCTGGCGTCGGTGACGGGCTCGGTCTCGATCGTCGGCCACTCGATGGGGGCTCGGGTCGCCCTCGAGGCATGGGCGCTCGCGCCGGAACGCATCGAACGCCTGGCGCTGCTCGACACGGGGGTCCACGGAGTGGCACCCGGCGAGCTCGACGCGCGGCGCGCCATCGTCGAACTGTCGGCCGAGCACGGCATGGGGGCATTGAACGATGCCTGGCTGGCTCCGATGGTGCACGTCGATCGACGCGACGACGACGCGTTCATGGCTCCTCTGCGCGCCATGATGGGTCGCTTCACGCCCGCGCTCCATGCCGCACAGATCACCGCGCTCAGCACTGCGACGCGACCAGACGCCGCTGCTCGCGTCGATCACTGTGCCCACGGTGATTGCAGTCGGTGACGCCGACGAGTGGAGCCCGGTGGCCCAACACGAGGCGATGCTCGAGCACCTTCCGCACGCGAAGCTGACGGTCATCGACCACGCGGGCCACATGACAACGGTCGAACAGCCCGATGCGGTCACCGGACTACTCCGAAGCTGGCTCGCGCTCGCGCCAGCCGATCCGAGAGGACGTGCACGATGAGAGCTGTGCGGTACCACGGCAATCGAGACATACGCATCGACGACATACCCCGAGCCCGAGTGCAAGCCGGGCTTCGTCAAGATCGCCCCCGAGTGGTGTGGCATCTGCGGCAGCGACGTGCACGAGTACCTGATCGGCCCCGAGACCATCCCGTCGCCGGGAGAACCCCACCCGATCACCGGCGAGACCGTGCCCATCGTGATGGGCCACGAGTACGCGGGCCGGGTGGTCGAGGTGGGCGAAGGCGTCGACGGCACAGCGGTCGGCGACAACGTGGCGGTCGAGCCCATCATTCGCGACAACAGCTGCCCGACGTGCACCGACGGGCACTACAACCTGTGTCCGCAACTCGGTTTCCACGGTTTGAGCGGCTACGGCGGCGGCCTTTCCGAGTTCTCGGTGGTGCCCGCCTACATGGTGCACGTCCTTCCCGCCGGTGTGCCCACCGATGTCGCGGCGCTCATCGAACCACTGGCGGTCGGATGGCATGCCGCCAAGATGGCCGACCTTCGCGGGGGCGAGAGCTGCCTCATCGTTGGTGCCGGACCGATCGGGCTGGTCACCCTGCTGTCGCTGAAGGTGCAAGGCGCGGGTGAGGTCGTGATGGTCGAGCTCACCGATGCCCGCAAGGCCAAGGCCGCCGAACTCGGAGCCGATCTCGTGCTCGATCCGCGATCCGACGACGTCGTCGCGGTGTTGGCCGACCGGTACGGGCGAGGCGTCGACGTTGCCTTCGATGCCGGTGGCCATGCCGAGACCATCCAGCTCGCTCTGGCGTCGGTGCGACCGAAGGGTCGAATCGTGAACATCGCGCTCTGGGAGCATCCCGTGGAGTTCGACATGTTCTCCATGCTGTTCAAGGAGTCGAACCTCACCGCGAGCTGCGCCTACTGCAACGACCATGCCGACGTCATCGAGGCACTGGCCTCGGGTGCGATCGACGTGCGCCCGCTCATCACCTCTCGCATTCCCCTCGAGGAGATCGTCACCGGGGGGATCGAGGAGCTGATGAACAACCGAGACGCTCACGTGAAGATCCTGGTCCATCCCTGACAGAGTGCCGCCTTGGGCCACGAGGCTCATGTCGCTTGATCCACTGATGGCGCGCACCGATGTGACAGTGCTCGAGAAGCACAGTCACGATCACGAGGAGCGCAGGGAATGCGACGGATCATCGGTGGAGCCATCGCCGCAGGAGTTGCGGTGTTCGCCGGTGTCGGAGCCATGGGCGACGACACCACGCGAGACGACACCGGCGACATCGTCGAATCCGGCGGTCTCGGCGTCTACAGCTTCCAGATCGGCGACTGCATCCAGTTCCCCGTGGAGGATGTGGACCTGGTCGAATCGGTCGAGGGCGTGCCCTGCTCGGAACCCCACGACGCGCAGGTCTACGTGGAGTTCGACCTGGCACCCGGAGTGTTCCCCGGCGACGATGCCATCTTCGAAGCGGCTGCCGCACGCTGCTACGCGGAGTTCGACGCGGCCACCGGCGTCCCCTACGACTCGACACCCGACCTCGACTTCACCGCCTTCACTCCGGTGGAGGAAGGATGGGAGGCTGGAGACCGCGAGGTCACCTGCTTCGTCGTCCGCACCGATTACGCGAAGTGGACAGGCAGCGCCCTGGCCGCCGATCGGGGCTGAGCCCGCTCAGCCCAGACCGAGCTGATACCGCACCTCGACGGTCGTGGTCTGCTGAACCATGTCGACCCGTCGGATGGCGACGTGGTGGACCCGAGCACCCAGCAGATCCTGCAGGTGGGCGACAAGGGCCGACTCGTCGGTGAACGCCTGATCGAGAGTCATGTTGTTCCGTCGATACCCGCGGAGGAGCCGGGGGTGGTCGGCGACGAACATGGCAACGAGAATGCCGACCATCAGCGACGGGGCCAGCCAATCGGTGGTGATCTCCACGCCGCCGAGGAGCCCGAGCGCCAGCGCCGAGAAGTAGTACGCGATCTCCGGCTGATCGAGCTCGTCGGAGCGCAGACGGATGATCGACAACACGCCGAAGAGCCCGAGCCCGAGCCCGATGCCCACCGCGCCCGACGAGAGGGCCTGGGCCACGGCCAGCACACCGATGTTCACCGCGACGTACGCCACCACCAGGTCACGGCGTCGATGCCGTGGGAAGTAGAGGCCGAAGGTCAGAACCAGGATGGCGACGAGGTCGATGGCGAAGATGGCGGGTTGGGACACAGGCGGGTCTTCCGTCGAGCGACACCCATTGGTAGCAGGAGTGCCGCCCCGAAACGCGGTCTTCGGCTCGGCGCGACCGAGGCTAGGCGCCGAGCAGGTACGCCTTCTGGAGCAGATCGGGGTCTTCCTTGAGCTCCTTGGCGGTGCCCGAGTACTGCACCTGTCCACCCTCGAGCACGTAGGCCCGTTGGGCCAGCGCCAGCGCCACGTGGGCGAACTGCTCGATCAGCAGCACGCCGGCACCCCGCTCGGCCACCGCTTCCATCGTGGGCATGAGTCGCTTCACCACCACCGGGGCCAGGCCGAGCGAGAGCTCGTCGACGAGAATGAACTTCGGACGCGAGGCAAGGGCCTGGGCGAGCACCACCATCTGCTGCTCACCGCCCGAGAGCGAGCGGGCGGTGGTGTCCCAGCGCTTCTCGAGCTCGGGGAACAGTTCGAGCGCACCGTCGATACCGGCCTTGGCCTGGTCGCGGGGGAGGTTGTACGTGGCGACCTTGAGATTGTCCTCGACCGTGAGATTGGGCAAGAGGCGTCGGCCCTCGGGAACCACGGCGACGCCCGCAGCACGGATCTTCTCGGGCTTGGCGCCTCGCAGCTCGGTTTCGCCGAGCTTGACGGACCCATCGGTGGCATCGAGGGCCCCGCCGACGGTGAGCACGAGGGTGCTCTTGCCGGCACCGTTGGGACCCAACAACGTGGTGATCTCACCGGCGGGTATTTCGAGCGTGACCCCGTGCAGCACAGGTCGGCCACCCCGCGGCACATCCAGGTCGGTGATCTGCAAGCTGTCGCCGCTCATCAGTACACCTCCAGGTCTTCGGTGCCGAGATAGGCCGCCATGACCTTCGGATTGTCCAGAACCTCGCTGGTCGGCCCGCTGGCGATCACGTGACCGAAGTCGAGTACGGCGACGTTCTCACAGGTGGCGCCGACCAGTTCCATGTCGTGATCGACGAGGATCGTCAGGGCTCCGGTGCGCTCGGGGATCTGCTTGATGACCTCGCCGAGAGCCTCCGTCTCGTCCTCGGGGAGCCCGGCAGCAGGCTCGTCGAGCAGCACGAGCTCGGGGCTCACCCACCACGGCTCTGGCGACTTCGACCAGTCGTCGCTCGGCTGCGCCCAGGGCGCCGACCGGCTTGTTCAACAGTGTGCCGAGACCGACGTAGTCGACGGCGTCGACGACGGCTGTGCGTCGTCCCGAGGCGGGCACGCCGGAGTGCTCGAGCACCATGAGCACGTTCTCGAAAACCGACATCTCGGCGATGGCCTGTTCGGTCTGGAACGTCCGCCGCAGGCCCCAGCGAACCCGTTTGAAGTCGGGCATCGCCACCAGATCGTCACCGAAGGCGACGACGCTGCCGTCGGCGGGCTGCACGAATCCCGACAACACGTTGAAGAAGGTGGTCTTGCCCGCGCCGTTCGGGCCGATGAGACCGTTGATACCCACGCCCATCGTGACGTTCATGTCGTTGATCGGCACGACGCCGCCGAAACGAACGGTGAGCGACTTGATCTCGATCACGCGACGGTCTCCGAGGGGTTCGGCGACGGGGTGGGGCGGATGAGTCTGAGCTTGGTACCGATCAGCCGGCCCAGGTTGGTGAGGTCTTCGACCACGCCCTTGGGTTGCACGATCAGTACCTGCATCACGCCGACGCCGAACAAGATGGTGAGCAACTCGACCGGAAGACCGAGCTCCTTGTCGAGAATCTGGGGGAACACCCGCAGGAAGAACGCGGCCACCAGCGCCCCCCAGAGGTTGTACACGCCACCGAGGAGCACCACCGCGAGCAGCAGGATCGACTGTTCGACCGGGAATTGATTGGTGGTCACACCGTTGGCGGCAACGATGACACCACCGGCCACGCCGGTGATGGCGGCCGACAGGGCGAACGCCCACAGCTTGTAAAGGGTGGTGTTGACGCCGGCGGCCACGGCGGTGACCTCGGACTGGCGAAGCGATGCCCAGGCGCGCCCGGGTTTGCCCTTGATGTGCCACGCCGCGATCATGAACCCGATGGCCGCGACGATGACCGTGTAGCGGAAATAGGCGACGTCGCCCTCGGCGATGCTCGGTCGGGGAACGGCGTTGAAGCCCGAGGCGCTGCGTTTGTCGAAGCCCCAGAATCCGCCGCCACCGTTGGGGAACTTCACCGCAACGAGCACCAGCGTGATGGCGCCCGCCGCCATCAGCGTGACCAGGGCAAGGTAGAGCCCGCTGAGACGGAGCGCGGGCAAGCCGATGACCACGCCCAGCACCCCGGTGAGTAGGCCCGTCAGGACGAGCAGGATCGGGAACGGCACGCTCTCGTCGAACAAGAAGTGCAGTCGCAGGGCGATCCACGCGCCCGCGGCCACCAGGGGGATCTGACAGAGTGAATAGATGCCGACCCGTCCGACCAGCAGGCCGAGGCCGAGGGTGACGAGCGAATAGGCCGCCATCTCCAACACGATCTTGATCCAGAACGAGCTGAGGACGGCGGGAAGGACGAACGACGCGACGATCAGGAAACCGAGCACTGTCGCAATTCTTTGCGGCGTGGCGGCAGTGATGATCGAGGGGAGTCGGGTGTCGACGGTCTCGCTCATCAGGCGACCCTCTCCTCGGTTGCGCCCCGCCAGCCGAAGTAGAGGAGCACGATGATGGCGGCGATGAACGGTGTCGTGTTTCGATACTGAGCGACCGACGCCATCGCGCCGAGTGACGACTGGATGAGACCGATGACGAACGCGGCCATGACGGTGACCGGCAGCGAGTTGACCCGGCCGATGAGGGCAGCCGCCAACGCGGCAATCGGCAAGGTGAACGAGAGCGCCGCGATCTCCATCGAAACGAGGCTGGCGAGCAACAGCCCACTGACGCCGAAGAGGATGCCCGATCCGAACCATGCCCAGGCCTCGACCTTGCGGACGGGGATCCCGAGGAGGGCCGCGTTGTCGCGGTTGTCGGCCAGGGCCCGCATGGCCGTGCCGACCTTGGTCTGGTTGAGGAAGACCACGGTGATGAGGGCAACGACGATGGGGAACAACATGCCCACGCCCTGGGTCCAGTTGATGCGGAACCAACCGTTGACGTACTGCCAGTCGGAGGTGGGCAGCTTGAGCGAACGCACGTCGGCGGTCCAGTACCACTGCATGAAACCGAGAAGGATGAGAGCGAAACCGAGCGACGCGGAGGCCTTCACCAGCGGATCACGGTTGGCGAGGGGCGGGCCGAAGAACCACCCGTAGAGGAGGGTGAGGACGCCGCCGAGAAGAACGGCCGCGGCGAACGCGAGCCAGTTGTTCCAGCCGTGCTCGTTGATCAACTCCCACGCGGTCAGTGATCCGACCGCTCCGACCGCCCCGTAGAACAAGTTGAGCACGCCGGTGGTACGGAAGAGCACCACCAGCCCCACGCCGCTCATGGCATAGACACCGCCGAGAGCGAGGCCGATGACGATGAATGGTTTGAAGTCTGGCATTCGCCCCCCGTTGTGACTGCGTGACCACATGGGGCCGGCCGGCGTGTGCCGGCCGGCCCCATGGCGTCAAAGCGACGTGACGATCAGCCCTCGGCGGCGCGGATGGTGGCCAAGGGGTTGTTGTCGGTTTCCTGGATCTCGAAGCAGTCCTCGAACTGCACCATGGCGCCGCCCTGGGGAACCACCGTACGGTCGGTGTTGTTCGAGACGTTGCCGGTCCCGAGGTTGTTCGAGAAGTACCACGGCTTGCAGAGCATGTCGCTCTCGGCGTTGGTGAGGCTGCGAATGGCGGCGTTCACCGTCTCGACGTTGTACTCGGCGCCCTCACCCATACGCAGGAGCGCCTCGGTGGTGAACTTGCCGACGAGGTAGCCCATCTGGCTGAAGGCCGAGATCGGGAAGTCGGCACCGGCCGCGTCGTGGAGCTCGACCATGGTGTCGTTGTCGGGGAGACCCGAGTCGAGCACGTTGAACTCGGCGTTGATCAGGAACTTGCCGTCCCAGTCGGAGCCACAGCAGTCAGCGAGCGCCTGGGCGACCGAGGGGTCGTTCGGCGGGGTCGAGCTGGCCCAGATGACCGAGTCGACGAGACCCTGCTGGCTGATCGCCTCGAGCAACGGTACGACGGTGGGGCCGGTGAAGTTCAGCACCACGCCGCCACCTTCGCCGGCGGCATCGACGAGCCGCTGGGCGAAACCGGCGGGGTCGGCGATCGGCACGGCTTCGAGGATTCCCTCGTAGTCGAGACCGGCGATGTTCGCCATGTCCTCGACCGAAGTGTTGTTGAAGTCCATACCCGGCTGGTCGGGCGAGGCCACGACCAGCTTGCCGGCGGCTCCCTTGCGGACCGCAGCCTGGGCGCCACCGAGGTTCGAGTAGTACGGGCCCATGTTGACCGCCGACCAGGTGTCGTTCAGGAAGCAACCCGGAGCCACGCCGGCGATGATCGGCGAGTAGCCGTTGTCGGCGTAGTAGTCGGTGTTCACGTCGCACTCGAGGAGCGACGTGTTGCCGACGATGGCCAGCACCTGATCTTGCTCGACGAGCTTGGTGGCGATGCTCTGCCAGACCGCGGGATCGGGTGAGCCGTCCTCGAAGGCGTACTCGATGGGATGCCCGTAGATGCCGCCGTTCGCGTTGACGCAGTCGAAGTAGATCGCGGCCATCTTGGGAATCCAGGTGAAGTCGACGCCGGGGATGTTGGTGGCGGCGCCACCGAGCTTGATGGGCTCGCCGGTGGCTTCCTCGCCGTTGTCGAGACCACAGGCGCCCGGCTCGGTGATCATGTCACCCGATGGTGCCGCGGCCTCGGCTGCCGGCTCTTCAGCTGCCGGTTCCTCGGCGGCCGGCTCTTCGGCTGCGGGCTCCTCGGCGGCCGGCTCTTCGGCTGCGGGCTCCTCGGCGGCCGGCTCTTCGGCTGCAGTGTCTCCGCCGTTGTCATCGCTGCCGCACGATGCGGCAATCAGGGAGAACACTGCCAGAAGAAGCAACAACTTCTTCCAGAGCGAACTAGATCCCGTGGTTTCCTTGGCCATTACGCCCCCCTCAGTTGAAGCTCGGTCAACTCACACTTGTCGGTTCGGATTGATTCGTGCAACTCGGCACCGGACACTCGTCCGGCTCGAGCCACCCACTTGTTCACTTAGCGCACATGTGCGCGCTAGATGCACGCTATCGTCGCGGCGGCGACAAGTCAATCAACCGCAAGGCCAGCCCACAGGGAGGGACCGCCCATGCCCATCGATCTCGATGCCATCGATGCCATCGACATCCACACCCACGTTCACGGCTCGGTGTGCGGTCCGATCGACGCCGAACGGCTCGAAGCCATGAACCAGTACTTCGGTGGCAACAGCGTCGTCACCAACGTGCACGAGATGGCGGCCTACTACGCCGAGCGTCGGATGCTGGCGGTGGTCTTCACGGTCGACGAGTACTCGGCCTCGGGCCGCGACCCCGTGCCCGGCAACGAGGAGATCGCCGAGCTGGCCGCCGAACACCCCGACGTGATCATTCCGTTCGCATCGGTCGACCCCTACCGGCGCAAGGCCGGCGTCGGTATCCTGAACCGTCTCGTCACCGACTTCGGCATGCGCGGCCTCAAGCTGCATCCGTCGTCGCAGGAGTTCTGGCCCAACGATCGCCTGGCCTATCCGCTCTACGCCGCGGCCGAAGAGCTGGGCATCCCGGTGCTGTTCCACACCGGCCACACCGGGGTCGGCGCCGGCGAGCCCGGCGGGGGCGGCATCCGGCTCAAATACTCCAACCCCATGCTCGTCGACGATGTCGCCGTCGACTTCCCCGATCTCACGATCATCCTCGCCCACCCCTCTTTCCCCTGGCAGGACGAAGCGCTGTCGGTGGCCCGCCACAAGCCCAACGTGTACATCGACCTGTCGGGATGGTCACCGAAGTACTTCCCGCCGTCGTTGGTGCAGCACGCGAACTCGATCCTGCAGGACAAGGTGCTGTTCGGATCGGACTATCCCCTCATCACGCCCGACCGGTGGCTGAGCGACTTCGAGAAGCTCGACATCAAAGCCGAGGTCAGGCCGAAGATCCTGAAGGACAACGCCGCCCGCCTGTTGGGTCTGTGAGACCGGCGCCGTGCCGACACCATCGATCCCGATTCCCCACCGGCCCGGAACCCTCGACACGCCGCTGCGCCGAGCGGTCTTCACCAGCGCCGACAAGCTGGCGGTGATCGACGGCGCCCACCGGTTCACGTACCGGCAGATGGCCGACCGGGTGGCCGGGTTGCGCGGCGGACTGCTCGGCCTCGGAATGGCATCGGGCGAGCGGGTGGCCGGGCTGGCGCTCAACTCGTTCCGCCACCTCGAGGCGTGGTTTGCCATCCCCACCGCGAACCTGATCTTCAACGATCTCAACTTCCGACTCGCCCCGGCCGAGCTCGAGTTCATCGTCAACGACTCTGGTGCCCGGATCCTGCTCGCCGACGCCACGCACTGGCCGGTCGCACTCGACCTGCTCGATCGATGCCCTTCACTCGAGCGCCTCGTGTGGCTCGACGACGGGGCCGCTCCCGACGGGGCCCTCGGCTGGGACGTGCTCGCCGCCGCCGCTCCCCTGGCCGCCGATCCTCCCGACCTCGACGCCGACTCGGTGGCGGGCATCACCTACACCGGCGGCACCACCGGACGGCCAAAGGGCGTGATGCAGACCCACGGCAACCTCATCGCCAACACCAAGCAACTGCTGTGGGCCAATCCCCTCTTCGCTGACGACCGGTTCCTGCACCTCACCCCGATGTTCCACTCCGCCGGCGTCGCCAACATCTACGGCCTCACGCTCGTGGGGGGCACCCACATCATCTGTCCCGGGTTCGACCCCGACCTCGTCGGTCGCCTCATCGAGGAGCAGTCCATCAGCGTCTGCGTGCTCGTTCCGACGATGGTCAACATGTTCCTTCACCATCCCGGCACCGCCGAGCGCGATCTCTCGTCGTGGCGGCTGTGCATCTACGCCGCCTCTCCCATGCCGGTGCCTCTGCTGCGCCGGGCCATGGATGAGCTGCCGTGCGAGTGGAACCAGGCCTACGGCATGACCGAGATGTGTCCGCACGTGTCACAGCTCACCCCCGACGACCACCGTCTCGGGCTCTCCGGTGACCCGGTCTTCGCGGCTCGGCTGGCCAGCGCCGGTCAGCCCTGCATCGGCGTCGACGTCCGGATCGAACGAGTCGACGGCAGCATCGCCGAGCTCGGTGAGGTGGGCGAGATCGTGGTGCGGGGCCCCAACATGATGCCGGGCTACTGGAACCGACCCGAAGAGACGGCCCGAGCCTTCACCGACGACGGCTGGTACCGCACCGGCGATCTCGCTTCGGTCGACGAGGCCGGCTATCTGTTCATCGTCGATCGCGCCAAGGACATGATCGTGTCGGGTGGCGAGAACGTGTACACCACCGAGGTCGAGAGCGCGATCATGAGTCATCCGGCAGTCCTCGAGGTGGCCGTGTTCGGCATCCCCGACGAGCGCTGGGTCGAGGCGGTGCACGCCGAGGTCGCCCTCAAGGCCGGACACGAGGCGACCGCCGACGACATCGTCGCTCACTGCCGCACCCTGATCGGTGGGTACAAGGTTCCCCGCTCGGTCACCCTCCGTGCCGAGCCATTGCCCAAGTCGGGCGCGGGCAAGATCCTGAAGAAGGACTTGCGTGCGTCCTACTGGGCCGACCGCGACTCGTCGCTCACCTGACCGTCCTTCGGACCGATCTTTCTCGACCGACGGCCGAGCAGGTAGGCGCCGACGACGACGACCAGCCCCGCAACCACGCCCAGGGCGACCAACCCGACCGTGGAGCTGCTCCCTTCACCCGAGCCGGTGATGGGCTCGCCAGGAACGGTGCGGGCGAAGAGTCGGTCCGGTGGATCGAAGATGTCGAGATCCCACACGAGCGCACCGTCGGGGTCGATGCGATCGGCGTTGTGCTCGACCTGGCGACCGGGAAGCCGGACCCGCAGGACGAACTCGGCGTCCTCGAGCACCGACTCGAAGAGGGCCAGGAACTCTGGATCGTTCGCCTCCTGGTCGTCGGTGGTCACGGCCTCGAAACGCCAGCCGTCACCGTCACGCTCGAGCACGAAGTCGCCATCGGCGCCCAGCGCCGCACCCAACGTGTCGGGCACGAACGTCTGGGTGTACCGGGCACCGCAGAAGTCCCCGTCGTCGAACGTCTCGATGTCGGCCTCGGGAGGGATGTCCTGGTCGTCGAGGAAGTCGGCGCACAGCTCTTCTCGGCTCGGTGCCTCGGCCGCTTCGTTGCCGGGGTCGCCGAAGTCGCCCAACAGGCCGCCGAATGCATCGAGCTTGTCCGGTTGCACCGCGGTCTCCACCAGCACGACGCCCGAGCCATCGTCGTTCACGTCGACCCGCATGTCGATCCGAAAGCAGCCGGTTGTCAACACCGCGAGCGCCGCCACGACCACGAACAGGCGGGCCCGTCTCTGGGGAGGATGGACTGCGGTGCGCATCGTCGGATCTCCTCGCCGGGGTCTCGAAGACCGTAGCCCCACCGCCGCGTTGGCCGGGGAACCGCTTCAGCTCGACAGAACCGGCGCGAGCCAGCGGGCCGCGTCGTCGATGACCATGCCCTTGCGCTCGGCGTAGTCGGCCAACTGATCCTCGCCGACCCGACGCACGCCGAAGTACCGGCTGTCGGGGTGGGCGAAGTACAGCCCGCTGACCGATGCAGCGGGGAACATGGCGAAGGACTCGGTGAGAGAGATACCGATGCGGTCGGTCGCCTCGAGGAGCTCGAATATCGTGCCCTTCTCGGTGTGGTCGGGACAAGCCGGATACCCGGGTGCGGGACGGATGCCCTGGTACCGCTCGCGGATCATCTCCTGGTTGGTGAACTCGTCGGTCTGGTAGCCCCAGAGCTGGGTGCGCACTCGATGGTGCAGGTACTCCGCGCACGCCTCGGCCAGTCGATCGGCGAGCGCCTTCACCATGATGGCCGAATAGTCGTCGTCGTCGGCCTCGAACCGCGCCGCTATGTCGTCGATGCCGCTCCCGGTGGTCACGGCGAAGGCACCGATGTGGTCCTTCACCCCCGACTCCGACGTCGCCACGAAATCGGCGAGCGCGAAGTTGGGCCGTTCGTCGGCATGGGGCACCTGCTGGCGCAGCGTGTGGAGCCGGGCCAGGCGCTGCGAGCGGGTGGCGTCGGCGTACACGTCGATGTCGTCACCGTCGGCGCTGGCCGGCCAGAATCCGACGACCGCCTTGGGTTGCACCCAATGCTCGTCGATGATGCGATCGAGCATCACCTGGGCATCGGCGAACAACCCCTGCGCTGCCTCGCCGACGACATCGTCGTCGAGGATCTTGGGAAAGGAGCCGGCCAGGTCCCAGGTGCGGAAGAACGGTGTCCAGTCGATGTAGTCGCGCAGCATCGCCGCGGTGATGTCATCGAAGGTGCGGACGCCGTGGAAGGTCGGCTCGACCGGCGAGAACGACGACCAGTCGATGGGGACGCGATTGGCCCGCGCGGTCTCGAGGTCGACGATCTGTGAGCGCTGGCCGCTCGCTCTCGCGATGCGGATCGACTCGTACTCCTGGGCGACACCCGCTGCATACTCGACACGGCGCTCGCTGAGGAGCTCCGAGACCACGCCGACCGCACGGGATGCATCGGGCACGTGCACCACCGGTGAGTCGTACTGTTGGTCGATCTTCACCGCGGTGTGCACCTTCGACTGTGGTGGCCCCACCGATCAGCAGCGGGATGTCGAAACCCTCGGCCTGGAGATCGGTGGCCACCCGCACCATCTCGTCGAGGCTGGGCGTGATGAGCCCCGAGACGCCGATGATGTCGGCGCCGACGTCGCGGGCGGTCTGCAGGATCGTGGTGGGTGGGCACCATCACGCCGAGATCGATGACCTCGTAGTTGTTGCACCGCAGCACCACCCCGACGATGTTCTTGCCGATGTCGTGGACGTCGCCCTTCGCCGTGGCCATCACCACCTTGCCCGCAGTCCGGTCGGGACCGCCTTCGGCCTCCATGAACGGCTCGAGGTGAGCCACCGCCTTCTTCATCACGCGTGCGCTCTTCACCACCTGGGGCAGGAACATCTTGCCACTGCCGAAGAGATCGCCGACCACGCCCATGCCGTCCATGAGCGGACCCTCGATCACCTCGAGGGCGCGGTTGGAGGCCAGACGCGCCTCCTCGGTGTCCTCGACGACGAACTCGTCGATGCCCGTGCACCAGGGCGTGTTCGAGCCGCTCGGCCACCGGGAGCTCGCGCCACGACAGGTCGACTGCGGCTGCCCTGGCCGACGACTGGGCGTCGCTCGCGACCTCGATGAGGCGTTCGGTTGCATCGGGGCGCCGGTTGAAGAGCACGTCCTCGATGCGCTCCCGCAGATCGCTCGGCACGTCCTCGAAGGTGGGCAGCCGGCCGGCGTTCACGATGACCAGGCCGAGCCCCGCCTGCACGGCGTGGTAGAGGAACACCGTGTGCATCGCCTCGCGCAGCGGGTTGTTGCCCCGGAACGAGAACGACAGGTTGCTCAGGCCACCCGACACCCGAGCGTGCGGCAGCTCGGCACGGATCGTGCGAGTCGCCTCGATGAAGGCGCGTCCGTACTCGGCGTGCGCCTCGATGCCGGTGGCCACCGCGAAGATGTTCGGGTCGAAGATGATGTCCTCGGGCGGCAATCCCGACCTCTCGGTGAGGATTTCGTAGGCCCGCGCACAGATCGCCACCTTGCGCTCGTAGGTGTCGGCCTGGCCTTCCTCGTCGAAGGCCATCACCACGACCGCCGCGCCGTAGCGACGAGCGAGCCGAGCCTGGGCGATGAACGCCGCCTCGCCCTCCTTCATGCTGATCGAGTTGATCACCGGCTTGCCCTGCACGCACTTGAGCCCGGCCTCGATCACCGACCACTTCGACGAGTCGATCATCACCGGAACCCGGCTGATGTCGGGCTCGGCGGCGATGAGATTCAGGAAGCGCGTCATGGCCGCCTCGCCGTCGAGCATGCCCTCGTCCATGTTGACGTCGATGATCTGGGCGCCGTTGTCGACCTGATCGCGTGCGACCTCGACTGCGGCGTCGTAGTCGTCGGCGCGGATGAGATCGGCGAAGCGGGCCGAACCGGTGACGTTGGTGCGCTCACCGACGTTGACCAACAGGCTGGCCTCGTCGATGGTCATGGCCTCGAGTCCGGCCAACCGGGTGGCGACGGGTCGATCGGGGACGGTACGCACCGGCCTTCGCGGCGACCTCGGCCGCTATGGCCGCGATGTGGTCGGCGTGTCGTGCCGCAGCAGCCGCCGACGACGTTCACGATGCCCTTGTCGGCGAAGTCGCCGATGAGGTCGGCCATGAGCTCCGCCGACTGGTCGTACTCTCCGAGCTCGTTGGGCATCCCGGCGTTGGGATGACACGACACGGGCACGTCGGCCACCCGTGACAGCTCGGTCACGGGGCTGCGCAGCCCCTTGGCCCCGAACGCGCAGTTCAGACCGACGCTCAGCGGCTCGATGTGACGCACCGAGTTCCAGAACGCCTCGATGGTCTGGCCGGTCAGGGTGCGACCGCTCAGGTCGGTGACGGTGCCCGAGATCATCACCGGCAGGTCGAGACTGTGACGTTCTCGGTACTCGGCGATGGCGAAGAGCGCCGCCTTGGCGTTGAGCGTGTCGAAGATCGTCTCGACCAGGATCACGTCGGCGCCGCCCTCGACCAGACCGTCGATCGCCTCGGCGTAGGCCTCTGCGTAGGTCGTCGTAGGTGACGTTGCGGTGGGCAGGGTTCTCCACGTCGGGCGAGATGCTGGCCGTGCGATTGGTCGGGCCGAGCACTCCGACCACCCAGCAGACGCGATCGGGGTCGACGGC
Source organism: uncultured Acidimicrobiales bacterium (assembly GCA_963700995.1). Lineage (GTDB taxonomy): Bacteria > Actinomycetota > Acidimicrobiia > Acidimicrobiales > JAHEJN01 > JAHEJN01. The sequence goes on along the minus strand of CAVOZP010000013.1, from coordinate 80,976 downwards.
CATGGCTGCGTCGGCCGCCGTCGCGGGCGAGCCGGGCACCGGCCACGTTCAGGTCGCGGGCCAGGAACGCCGGTGCCGTAGTCGGCCTGGGAGATCGTCGTGGCGTTGAAGGTGTTGGTGCACACGATGTCGGCGCCGGCGGCCAGGAAGCTGTCGTGGATCTCACGGATCACGTCGGGGCGGGTGAGACAGAGCAGGTCGTTGTTGCCGAAGAGGTCGTCGAGATGGTCGACCAGGCGGTCATCGCGGAAGTCGGACTTCCGCCAACGGATAGGCCTGGATACTCGTGCCCATCGCGCCGTCGATGACGAGGATGCGCTCGTCGAGCGCGTGGCGGAGTGCGTGGAGTCGCGAGGCGCGATACGGGCTCATCAGGCATGCGACCTTCGCCGCTGGCGCCGGGCTGGGACTGCTCCGAGCGCCCGGCAGATGGCGATCGGGAGCTCGGGCTTGTTGAGGGTGTAGAAGTGGAACGAGTCGACGCCCTCGGCCCGCAGGCGCTCGCACTGTTCGATCGTCACCGTTGCGGCGACCGTCTGCCGGGTCGTCGGGATCGTCGTCGAGCCCGTCGAAGAGCGGCAGGAACCAGTCGGGAACCGTGGTGCCGCACCGCCCGGCGAAGCGGAGGGCGCCGGCGACGCTGCCGACGGGGAGGATGCCGGGCACGATGGGGTGGACTATTCCGGCGGCCGCCACCGTGTCGCGGAACCGCAGGAACGCATCGGTGTCGAAGAAGAACTGGGTGATGGCCCGGTCGGCGCCGGCGTCGAGCTTGCGTCGCAGGTTGTCGAGATCGGCCTCGGCCGGAGGCCGCGAGCGGATGGACCTCGGGGTACGCCGCGACCGAGATCTCGAAGCGAGCCGTGTCGGCCCGCCGGCGAAGGCCCGCGACCAGCGAGGTGGCGTCGGCGTAACCGTCGGCGGCCACCCCGTCGGCGGGCAGGTCGCCGCGCAGCGCGACGATGTGCGTCACGCCGGCCGCGGCGTAGCGATCGATCACGCCGTGGGTCTCGGCGACGGTGCCGCCCACGCAGGTGATGTGACCCGCGATCGGCGTGTCGACGGCGGCCGACAGCGCCTCGACCGCCCCGATGGTGCGGTCCCTCGTGGTGCCACCGGCCCCGTAGGTGACGCTGAAGAACGACGGCTCGAACTCGGTGAGCGCGGTGGCCGTGGCGCACAGCCGCTCGTAGCCGGTGCCGTCGGCCGGGGGGAAGAACTCGAACGAGAACATTGCCGCTCCTTGGTGGCGCGTCACAGCGCCAGCTCGTCGATGGTGTGCTCACCCGGTCGCTCGGCGACCCAGAGGGTGACGGTCAGGGCGTCGGTGCCGTGGGCTTCGGTGGGTACGAGATGCAGGGCCTCGCGCTGGTCGAGTCCGGAGTCCGAACACCACGTCGACACCTCGTGGTCGTCGAATCCGAGCCACAAGTGGGCGTCGTCGATTGCGCAGGGCCTCGAGCTGGTGCGGCGCGAAGTCGACGATCAGGAGTCGTCCACCGGGGCGCAGGGCGTCAGCGGCCTGGGCGACGGCTCGGGCCGGTTCGTCGAGGAAGTGCAACACGTGGTGGATGAGTGCGACGTCGAAGGCCTCTCGGCCCACTCCCAGGTCGTGGGCATCGCCGGGTCGGACCGCGCAGTTCACGATGCCGCTCCCACTGAGCCGCGATCGTGCGACGGTGAGCATCTTCTGGCTCGCGTCGATGCCGAGGCCGCGTTGGATGCGCCCGGCGAACAGCTCGAGCATCCGACCGGTACCCGTTCCGATGTCGAGAAGATCGGCGATCTCGAGGTCGGCGACCGCTCGCATCATGGCCTGCTCGACGTACCAGTCGGCCACGTGGCGCTCGCGGAGCTCGTCCCAGCTCCCGGCCACTTCCTCGAAGTACTCGGCGGCCCGGCGGGCCCGCTCGCGCGCGCACGATGGTCAACCGCTCGGCGTCGGCATCGATCACGCTGTCGTCGGTGTCGACCAGCTCGACGAGGGCGTCGTACACCTGACGCCCGAGACCACCCCGTGCTCGGCGGTAGTAGGCGCTGGTGCCCTCGGCGTGACGATCGAGCAGGCCGGCATCGGCGAGGATCTTGAGGTGGCGACTCACGCGTCGGCTGGCTCTGACCGAGCACCGTGCAGATCTGGCCGACGCTGAGCTCGCTCGACGCCAGCACGACGAGAATCCGCAGCCGGGTGGGATCGGAGGCGGCTTTCACCGCGTGGAGCAACGCATCCATTCTGAAAATATAACTACATAAAGATATTCTTATGCAAACATATTCTCGGAGCAGAACCCTTGCCGACGCGACAGAGCCCCGGTTCGGTCAGAACCAGGGCCCTGGCGCAGGAGGGGAAGTGCGAGTCTGTGGATCAGTACACGAGCTCGTCGAGGTACTCCATGATCCAGTCCTTCTTGTCGGCGAACACCGGCGGCACCTGGAACTCCTTGCCCAGGTTCTCGTAGGTCTCGTCGATCTGGAAGCCCTCGGGCTTCGACACGGTCGCCTCGAAGAGCGCACCGGCGGGCGTCCGCATGTACACCGAATCGAAGTAGCCGCGATCCTTGCGGTCCGAGACGTCGGTGTAGCCGAGGCCCTCGAGGTAGCCCTTGACCTCTTCCTGGATGCCGAGGTCATCGACCTGGAACGCGGCGTGGTGCACCGTGCCCTCGCCGAAGATCCACGACCCCTGGGCCACGTCGGGCTCGATCTCGTAGTCGACAATGGCGCCGGTGCCGCCGGCGCCGACCTCGAAACGCACGAAGTTGGCGTCTTCGCCGGTCTGGCGGCCGTTCCACCCGACGTGCATGAACTCGGACTGTTGGCCGACCTCACGGGCCGACACGGTGATCCCGTGGGTGCCGCGGATGGCGTTTTCGACGGGAACCTCGCCCGCCGTGAAGGGCTCGCGGGTGTCGTCGGACACGCCGACGAGCTCGTAGTCGATGCCGCACGGATGCTGGAACTGGAGGATCGACTCGCCGAAGCGGCCGCTCTGGGTGACCGAGAATCCGTGGTCGGTCAGCCGGCTCTGCCAGTACGGCAACGCCGAGACGGGAACCGAAAGGCTCAGGCGCTTGATCTGGCCGGTGCCCTTGGTGCCCATTCGGCCCGACTGACGCATGGGAAAACAGGTGACCAGGGTGGACTCTTCGCCCATGTCGTTGCCGTAGTAGAGGTGATAGATCGGTACCACTCCGTCGTACAACGCAGTCTTCTTCACCGACTTGAGCCCCAACACCTTGGTGTGGAAGTCGTAGTCCTCCTGCGCATCGCCCGTACAGAGGGTGATGTGATGGTGGCGACGAATCGCCTTGTCCGGTTCAACCGTCATTTCGACTCCTTTGTCGGCATGTCGCCCTCGATGGCCACACACTGCTCGCAATCCACGGAATAGCACAGTTTCGGGCCCGCGACGAGTGCTGCTCGAAGGCCGGATGCACCTCGTCACCGGACAGCGCGAGTTGACGCGGTGCGTTGTGCGAACGAAAGTTTGCACCGTGAACAGCCCGCGCGCCAGTCGGACGCCCTGATGTCCCAGTCGAATCACGTTCAGTCCTTGGCCCGTGGGCTGGCGGTGATCCGGTCCTTCGACGTCGACAATCCCGACCAGACCCTCTCCGAGGTCGCCAAACGGACGGGTCTCACCCGCGCCACCGCCCGACGCCTCCTGCTCACCCTCACCGACCTCGGCTACGCAACGACCGACGGCAAGCGTTTCAGCCTCACGCCGGCGGTACTCGACATCGGGTACGCGTACCTGTCGTCGCTGAACATCCAACAGATCGCCCAGCCCTTCCTCGAGACGTTGAGTGAAGAAGCCAAGGAGTCCGTGTCGGTGTCGGTCCTCGACGGCACCGACGTGGTGTACGTCGCCCGGGTCCCCACGGCACGCATCATGACCATCTCCCTCGGCCTCGGCACCCGGCTGCCCGCGCACTGCACATCGATGGGCCGGGTGATGCTGGCCGAGCTGACCGATACCGAGGTCGAGCGCCGACTGCCGGTGACCCTCGATGCCCTCACCGAGCGCACCATCACGTCTCGCGACGACCTGCTCGCCGAGCTGGCCCGGGTCCGCGACCAGGGCTACGCCCTGGTCGACCAAGAGCTCGAGATCGGCGTGCGTTCCGTTGCGGCACCATTGCGCGACTCCACCGGCCGCGCAGCGGCGGCGATGAACATCTCGACCCACGCCGGACGCACCACCCTCGAGGAGGTGCGCGAGCACTTCCTGCCCAAGCTCCTGACCGCAGCCGCCGATGTCACCAACGCGCTGCGCAAGCGCTGAACCGACTCACGACAGCGAGGTCACCAACACGGTGACCGTGGCGACGCTCACCAGCGTGCTGGTGATGACTGCCTGGGTCACGAAGTCGGGGCGAACCCGATACTGCGTGGCGATGATCGTGGTCACCACCGCCGTGGGCATGCCCCCGAGGAGGATGAGCGTGTTCCGCGTGACGCCGGTGATGTCGAACGCCTCGACCGCGGCCCACGACGCGAGCGGACCGACGGCGAGGCGCGTGACGAGCGACAGACCCAGTGGTGTCAGCGGTCGGAGCCGAGGCCGAGAGCCCAGGTGAAGACCCAGCACGACCAGCATCACGGGTATGGCCGCCGCCTCGTAGGGTGGCCGCGCTGGCCTCGATCGTGGTGGGTACGTCAACGTCGTAGGCATTCACGAACAGACCGGCCGCCGCCGCCCACAGCGACGGGACCAGAAGTGGCGCGACGAGCGCCCGTCCTGCCGATCCGCCTGCGAGTGAAGCGACGACGATCCCGAGCGAGTTCGATGCCACCGAGAGCACCACGAAGGCGAGAACCGCCACCTCGAGGCCGGAGTCGCCGAAGGCCAACAATGCCACCGGGCAGGCCCATGTTCCCACCGTTGCTCGTGGCGGCAGTGAGGCCCACGGCACTGCGGAGCCCACGATCGAGACGAGCCAGCGACGCGCCGCCGTAGCCGATGACCAACGTGGTCACATACGACACGATCACGACTGCGGCGATGCGAGCGCCGTCGGCTTCCCGTCACCTCGATCTTCGACAGTGCGTCGAAGACGAGTGACGGCCCGAGCAGGTAGAAGCTCAGCTTCGAGAGCGGTCCGACCGGCAGTCCGAAACGGCGAGCGAGCTGGCCACCGACCAGGGCCACGACGAGCACCGGGGCGATGACGTCGAGGAAGACATCGAGCACGGGGCGTAGTGTGTCAGCGATTCCGATGCCGGTCGGTCACCCGGCCAGGGCCGACGATCTCGTCGATGACCGGGTGGGGCGCAAGGCGCCGGGAGCAAGGGTGGCCGCCAGGGCGAAGGCACCGAGCATCAACCAGCCGACCACGTAGTTCTCGGTGACGTCGACCACCCATCCCATGAGCGGCGCTCCCACCGTGAGACCACCGAGGAACCCCAGCATCACCATGCCAGTGGCCCGGCCCGTGTCACGAGCGGGCGTGTCGTTGATGATGGCGAGCATGCCGACGACGTTCCATGCCGAGGAACTGAAGGCGATCATCACCGCGCAGAGGAAGACGATCGGAGGGCTGAACGTGGCGGCGACCAGCATCAGGGCCGTGACCACCGCGCCGAGCGCGATCGACCACCAGACCCCGCCTCGGGTCTCGGCCCCGTTCGATCTGGACACCCCAGACGATTCGGGCGGCGATACCCATGAGCCCCGACAGCGCGGCAACGAGGCCTGCGATCGTCTCCGAGTAGCCGAGCTCCTCTTCGGCAAACAAGGGAAGGAACCGACTGACGCCACCACCGAACACGCCGAGAAGGAACCCGTACACGGCGAGGCGCCGGATGATGTCGGGCAACCGTCGATGGCTCGCCGCGTCTCGGTGGGCGGCCGTCGAGCCGTGCTCGGCGGGGAGATCGGCAGGAAGCCCGACGAAGGCGGTGACGGCCAGGGCCAGCATCATGATTGCATAGACGAGGAACGCCTCGCGCCAGCCGAAGAGATTCGACGCACCGGGAAGGGTGAGGCCGGCGATGAAAGCACCGAGCTGCACTCCCGACTGCTTCCAGCCCGTCACCAGGCCACGACGGCCGGGGACGATGTGCTCGCCGATCAGGCGGTTGGTGGCCGGATTGCCGCCCGCCTGTGGTGCTCCGGCCACGAACGAGGCCGCCAGCAGAGCCCAGTAGCTGGTGGCGGCGGCGGTTCCGAGCAGACCGATTCCGCTCACGGTCAACACGGCCACGGCGGCGAGGCGCCCGCCGAGTCGGTCGGTGAGCTTGCCGATACGGGTGGCGAGCAGGGCACCGGCGCCGGTGTTCATCGCGGCGAGAAATCCGATGTGGGCCCGAGAGATGTCGAACTCGTCGATGATGTCGCTGGAGAGAACGGCGAGGGCGAAGTACTGGAACGTCGACGCCGCCATTGCCGTCACCAACGTGGTCACGAGCACGATGTTCTGGCGGCGGGTCACTACGGCACACTACGGCCGCCGTACGGGGGCCGGGTAGTCCTTCTGCCGGGTCGGGTCACCCGATCCGGTCGAGGACGAGCGGTGTGGGATCTCCCGGCTGGTCGCCGACGACGATGGCACCGTCGAGCGCAGCGAGCGCACGATCGAGGCGAGTGACGTCGTCGAGATGGAGCTCCAGCACTGGTTCCCCTTCGGCAACCGCATCGCCTTCCTTCTTGAGGCAGACGACTCCCGCGATCGCGCTGACCGGGTCTTCCTTGTGCGCCCGACCGGCCCCGAGGCGCCATGCCGCCACCCCGACACCTCGCGCGTCGAGGCGAGTGATGAAGCCGGCACGGTCCGCGGTGACCACGTGACGCTTTTCGGCCACCGGGAGCGGCTGTGACAGATCGCCTCCTTGTGCGGCGATCAGCCGCTCGAAGGCCTCCATGGCCGAGCCGTCTCGGAGCTTGGGCGCAGGGTCGACGTCGATGCCAGCGAGGTCGAGCATCTCGCGCGCCAGGGCAAGGGTGAGCTCGATCGTGTCGGCCGGTCCGTCGCCGGCCAGGATGTCGAACGACTCCTGCACCTCGACGGCGTTCCCCACCGCCACGCCCAACACGGTGTCCATGTTGGTGACGAGCGCGCGGGTGTGCACACCATTTGCGTTGCCGAGGTCGACCATGGTGCGGGCGAGCTCGAACGCCTGGGAGCGTTCGCGCTTGAACGCACCCGACCCGGTCTTCACGTCGAGCACCAGCGACGCGGTACCCTCGGCGATCTTCTTCGACATGATCGAACTGGCGATGAGCGGAATCGAATCGACAGTGCCGGTGACATCGCGGAGGGCGTAGAGCTTTCGGTCGGCCGGAGCGAGGTTTTCGGTGGCGCCGGCGATGAACCCCCCGACATCCTTGAGGAGCTGGCCCATCTGTTCGTTCGTGATCGACGCCTGCCATCCGGCGATTGACTCCAGCTTGTCGAGCGTGCCGCCGGTGTGACCGAGCCCGCGGCCGGACAACTGGGGAACGGCTGCGCCACATGCCACCACGAGCGGCGTGAGGATGAGGGTGACCTTGTCGCCGACGCCGCCAGTGGAGTGCTTGTCGACAGTGGGCCGGAGAGACTGCGAGAGATCGAGGCGTTCACCTGAATCGAGCATGGCCTCGGTCCACACGGCCAGCTCGTCGGGCTCCATGCCCTGGAAGAAGATGGCCATCGCCATGGCGGCCGCCTGCTCGTCGGCGACGATCCCACCCTCTGTGTAGGCGGCGATGAACCACCGGATCTGTTCGTCGGTGAGGCGATGGCCGTCGCGCTTGGCCATGATGAGATCGACGACATTCATGCGTCAAACCTAGTCCGTCCGCGCCGACGTGACCTTCGGCCCTGCACCTGGCGGGATGGGTGGGGGAGAGTCAAGGACAGAGCGTTCAGGAGGACGGAGAGTCTCGGAGGCCGACATGACGACAGGACTGCGCGCCCCACAGACCGAGGCCGAACGATCGGCTGCGGCGACCGTCGAGGCCGCCGTGAAGACCTACGGCAAAGGGCAAACCGAGGTGCGCGCCCTCGACGGCGTGTCGGGCTCGTTCCCGCGTGGAGGATTCACCGCGATCATGGGTCCGTCAGGATCGGGCAAGTCGACGCTCCTGCACTGCATGGCCGGCCTCGATCCGCTCACGTCGGGCCATGTGTTCATCGGCGACACCGATCTCGCCGAGCTCGGCGACTCCGATCTCACCATCCTCCGCAGGGACCGCATCGGGTTCGTGTTCCAGGCCTTCAACCTGGTGCCCACTCTCGACGCAGCCAGGAACATCACCCTCCAGCTCCGACTCGGTCGCCGTTCGGCGGACCCGGCGTGGTTCGACCAGGTGATCGACACCCTGCGCCTCCGCGACCGGCTCGAACACCGGCCGTCCGAGCTGTCGGGTGGCCAACAACAACGGGTCGCGGTGGCGCGAGCGCTCATCAACCGACCGGAGATCATCTTCGCCGACGAGCCCACCGGCAACCTCGACTCGACGAGCGGTGGCGAGGTGCTCGGCTTCATGCGTCGCGCAGTGGACGATCTCGGACAGACCGTCGTGATGGTGACCCACGACGCGTCGGCGGCGGCCATCGCCGATCGCGTGGTGTTCCTCGAGGACGGCCGCGTGGTCGATGAGATGAACGAGCCCACCACCGATCGCATCCTCGATCGGCTCAAGGCGATGGGAGGCTGAGATGTTCGCGCTCACGCTGCGAAACCTCCTCGCCAAGAAGGGTCGCGTCGTCTCGATGTCGATCGCGATCGTGGTGGCGGTGGCCTTCCTCTCGGGCTCGCTGGTGCTGGTCGACACCATCGGCGCGGTCGTTCGACGATCTCTTCGAGACCATCGGCGAAGACGTCGACGCCGTCGTCCGCAGCTCCAACGTGGTCGAGACCGACTTCGGCGACATCCGCTCGTCGATCGACGAGTCGCTCGTCGAGGAGGTGCGGGCCCTTCCGGAGGTCGAATCGGCCGGCGGCGACGTCGGCGGCTACGCCCAACTGGTCGACAAGGACGGCGATGCCATGGGCAACCCCGGGAACGGGCCGCCGACGCTCGGTTTCGGTTGGAGCGATGTCGGTAACCCGATGGTGCTCGTCGAGGGATCCGCGCCCACCAGCCCCAACGACGTGGTCATCGACAAGCAGTCGGCCGACACCGCCGGGTTCGAGGTGGGTGACCCCATCACGGTTCTGCTCGAGTCGGGCCCCGGCCAGTTCGTCGTGAGCGGCATTGCGAGATTCGGTGACGCCGACTCCGCGGTCGGGGCCAGCCTCGCTCTCTTCGAGTTCTCCACGGCACAGGCGCTCATCGGCGAACCGGGCCGGGTCGACACGATCTCGGTGACCGCTGCGGAGGACGTCAGCCAGGACGAGCTCCGGACGAGGATCAACAGCATCCTGCCCACCGACGTCGAGGCGATCAGTGGCAGCGAAGCGACCGAAGAAGCCAAGGACGACATCGCTGCGGCGCTCGGGTTCTTCAACACGTTCATGCTGATCTTCGCCGTCATCGCGGTGTTCGTGTCGTCGTTCATCATCTACAACACGTTCTCGATCCTCGTTGCCCAGCGCACCCGCGAGCTGGCGCTGCTTCGCGCCCTCGGTGCCCGCAGGAGACAGATCGTCGGGTCGGTCCTGCTCGAGGCCCTCGTGATCGGAATCGTCGCATCGGCAGTAGGCCTGGTCGGCGGTCTTGCCGTCGCCGCCGGCCTCCAGCGGCTGCTCGACGCGGTGGGCATCTCCATTCCGACCCGCGGCGTCGTCTTCGCCGGGGCCACGGTGTGGACGGCCTTCATCGTCGGTATCGGCGTGACCGTGCTCGCGGCTTTGATCCCGTCTCGTCGAGCATCGGCCACTGCTCCCCTGGCCGCCATCCGGGAGGCGACCGCGTCGACGTCGTCCACGGGTCGGGCCCGTATCGCGTTCGGCGTGGTCGTCGGGGCGCTGGCCCTCCCCGCACTGCTCGCGGGCCTGTTCGCCGATGTCGGTTCCCGGCTCGAGCTCATCGGGCTCGGGGCCGCCGGGGTCTTCGTCAGCGTGGCTGCGCTGTCACCCATGCTCGCTCGCCCCTTCGCACGCGTCGTCGGCTATCCGATCGCCACGGTACGTGGGGTGCCGGGCGAGCTGGCCGTCGAGAACGCCATACGAAATCCGAAACGCACCGCTACCACGGCATCGGCGCTGATGATCGGGGTCGGCCTGGTCGGCGCCATCGCCATCTTCGCTTCGTCGGCCAAGGCATCGATCAACGACATCATCGACCAGCTCGCTCATCGGTGACTTCGTGGTCGACTCGGGCAGCGCCGGGTTCGGTGGACTGAGCCCCGACCTCGCCGACCGGTTGAACCAGCTCCCCGAAGTCGAGGCCGCGTCGGGGGTTCGCTTCGGCTTCGTCGAAGTCGACGAATCGACCCAGAGCATCTACGCCATCGACAAGACCACGATCGAGTCGCTCGTCGACGTCGGCGTGGTCGAGGGGCAGATCAGCGAGATGGGGCCGGGCGACATCGGCGTGTTCCAGGACTGGGCCGAAGATCGCGGTCTCGGAATCGGCAGCCGGCTGCCCGTGCGCTTCCCGGAATCAGGAAGCCAGCTGCTGACCGTGTCGGTCATCTTCACCGAGGACGAGCTCACCGAGAACTTCTTCATCTCCCACGAGGCCTACGACGCGAACTTCCGCGACTCCTTCGACTTCCAGGTGTACGTGCGCCGCGCCGACGGCGCCGACCCCGACCAGACGCGCGCCGCCATCGAGGCCGTGGCGTCGGACTACCCCAACGCCGAGGTGCAGAACATCGAGGAGTACAAGGACAGCATCGCCGCCCAGATCGACCAGCTCCTCGGGCTCGTCTATGCGCTCCTCGCACTGGCCGTGCTCATCGCGCTGCTCGGCATTGCCAACACCCTGGCGCTGTCGACCCTCGAACGCACGAGAGAGCTGGGACTCCTGCGGGCCGTGGGCATGACCCGCCGCCAGTTGCGCTCGGCGGTGCGATGGGAGTCGGTGTTGATCGCGCTGTTCGGCGCGCTGCTCGGCGCCGTCGTCGGCGTGTTCTTCGGCTGGGTGATCGTGAAAGCGCTCGAGGACGAGGGATTCAGCGCCTTCGAGGTGCCCTACGTCCAGTTCGCCGTCATCGGGGTACTGGCCGTGATCGCCGGGGTGCTCGCCTCGGGACGACCCGCGTGGCGCGCCGCCAAGCTCAACATCCTCGACGCGATCGCCATGGAGTGACCGTCTGCCCCGGACCGACGTGCGGTCCGGGGCAAACAGTCAGACGGTCAGTGCATCGACTCAGGGAAGCTCGTTGACCCGATCGGTGCTCGGCGGAGCGACCGGCCCGAAGGTGCCCAGGTAGTTGGTGAGCGCCTCCAGGTCGATGCCACCGTCGAGCTTCGGGGCGGTGATCGTGTCGAACGTGTCGAAGTTGTCGCCACCGGTGGACAGGAAACTGTTCACCGTGACGTTGTACATCGCGGTCGGGTTCAGGTCGACGCCGTTCAGCTTCACGTTGCTGATGGTGACCGACGTGCACTCGCCCGCCACGATCGTCTTGGCGAGATCGTACGTCAACCCGTCGGACACGCCGAGGTGCAGGAACGGTCGACTCCCCGGGCGGCTGACACTGCTCCTCGAGCACGTCGACGATCTGCGCCCCGGTCATCGGGAAGGTCTTGAGCGTGTTGCCGAACGGCTGGAACGTGAACGCCTCGCCGAACGTGACGACGCCGTCGCCCTCAGCTCCCGACTGTGCGAACGTCAGGTCGGAGCGCACGCCGCCGGGGTTCATGAACGCGATCTGCGCACCGTTGGCCGATGTCGACCACAGCTGGGCATCGGCGACCAGGTTCCCCGCTGCGGACTCGACGCCACGATCAGTCCCCGGCGGGGTACCACCGCGGTTGATGTCGGCCGAGATCGAGCCGATCGGTGTGTTGCCCGCCCCATCGAACAGCGGCTGCCATTTGGCGATGATCGCGGTCTGTGCCGGATCGGGCGTCAGCGCCGACTGCTCGACGACGTGGTTGGCCGCAGTGCTGAGGTCGCGACGGACGTCATGGGTCCGCTTGTCGAGAACGAGATCGACCTCGCTCACGACACGGCCGAACGAGTATGCGCTCGTCACGATGCGGTCGTTGCCGGCCGAATCCTGCAGGCGGCAGTTGTAGGGCAGGTGCGTGTGGCCGGTGATCATCACGTCGATCGCAGGATCGAGTGCGTCGTTGATCGCCAGGATCGGACCGGACAGGTCGACGCAGGCGTTGACGTCACCGGGCGGCGGGTTCTGCTGTGCGCCCTGGTGGAGCAGTACGACGATTGCCTCGACGCCTTGCGCCTGGAGCTCGGGAACGAGCGCATTGGCCGTGTCGGCCTCGTCGAGGAAGTCCCAGCCCCGGATGCCGTCAGCGGCCACCAGTGCGTCGGTCCCCTCCAGGGTCATGCCGATGAAGCCGACCTCGACGTTCTTGACCCGCTCGATCCAATAGGGCGGCAGGGGCGTCTCGCCGGTGTCCTCGTTGACCACGTTCGCGGCCAGCCACTGGAAGTCGGCGCCCGAGAAGGGCTCGTCAGGGAAGTAGCAACCGTCGACCGGATGACAACCACCGTTCTGCATGCGCAAGAGCTCGGTCACCCCCTCGTCGAACTCATGGTTGCCGACGCCGGACACGTCGAGCTGCATCGCGTTGAGCGACTCGACCGACGGTTCGTCGTGGAAGAGCCCGGAGAACGCCGGCGAGCCACCGATGAGATCACCGGCGGCAACGGTCAGGCTGTACTTGTTGCCTCGGCGAAGCTCGTTGAGCTTGGCCGAGAGGAACTCGGATCCACCCGCGTCGACACCGGCAACCTGGCCCGGCGTATTCGACTCGAGATGACCGTGGTAGTCGTTGAAGGCCAGGAGCTGAAGGTCGATGAGCTGACCGGCCGGATCGGGATTGCCCGGGGGATGTGGCTGGTTCGGCCTTGCTGACGCCGGCGAGCCGGCCAGGGCCGCTCCGGATATCGACAGGGCGACGATCGCGAGTACGGCCAGAAGCCTGCGCCATCGGACCAATCGGTTGAATGGGGTCGTGGTCGTTGCGGACATTCGGTGCTCCTTTGCAGCGGGTCCATAGGGAAACGAGCGGGAGAACACGCTGATGGTCGAAACTTCGCCCTGTCCGCTCTGGACCTCTTTACTAGTGCGCAGGTTCCGATGCGTCCAACTCAGCTGACCGGAGTCACAGGTCAGGCCGCCGATGGTCGATACACCGGGATCACGTACGGACCCTCGGGCACCACTGCCACGCGGCGGTCGTTGTGCCGTTCGACGCTGTCGGCAACCGCAGCCTCGACTGAGTCGATCACGTCGACGCCGGTGAGGGCACCGTCGGTCGCTCCGAGACCTTCGGCGAAGAGCTTCACCGAGCCGATTCGCAGCGGCGCCAGCAGTTTCTCGGTCTGCCACTCGTCGATGTCGGCGAAGCGCTTGGCGGTGATGTCAACGAGGAACTGATCGGGACCGCGCTCGACCAGCCGACGTTGCGCGTCGACGAAGTGCTGGGACCCCATGCCCTCGCTGCAGGACGACGCGATGATGAGATCGCCACCCGGGGCCAGGATGTCGAGGGCGGCCACCATGCCCTTCACTGTCTGGTAGTAGGTGCCGTCGAGCGGAAACCCGGCACAGGTGGTGACCACCGTGGAGAACTGCTGGGGCAGGGCCACTTGCGCGTACTGGCGGACGTGGGCGACCGCTTCGTCGTGACTGGCCAGGATCTCGCCGAAGTTCACGAACGACAGCCGCCGCTCGTCGTCGATCACCGTGTTGAGGGCGTGAGCGCCACCGATCATCTCGACGATGGCGAGCTGTTCTTCGTGCAGGGGGTTGTCGGTGAGGACGCAGCTGGTGGCGGCAGGGTCTTCCATGAACCGGGCGCTGTGAAACGTCGTGATGGTGTCGGCGTGGGCGATGCCAGGAGCGATCACCTTGCGGCCCCCCGACCATCCGGCCATGAAGTGCGGCTCGACCAGGCCGGTAGCCATACGCAGATCGGCCTCGACCAGGCGACGGTCGAGCTTCACCGGTGTGCGCCGGCCCGCGGTGAGGCCGAGGTCGACGTGGGCGGCATCGTCACGGGCGAAGTGGTTCTCGACGGCCACGGTGTCGAGCACCCACGGATCGCCGATCAGCTCCGCCAGTTCGTCGCCCTCGTTCGGTCGATGCAGCCCGGTGGCCACCAACACCGTGATGCCGGAGGCAGCCATGCCCGCGTCGAGCAGGGTCTCGATGACCGGACGGAGGAACAGGTGGTTGGGCACCGGCCGGGTGATGTCGCACACGAGAATGCAGGCGGTACGAGCCGCTGCCGCCACGGCAGCCAGCGGCGGTGAGTCGACCCCATGGGTCAGCGCGTGGGCCACGGCTGCGACGGGGTCGTCGAGCAGCGGCATGGGCGGCTTGCGCACCACATGGACGTCGAGGTCGGCCGGGAAGTCGACCACCAGACCGTCGCGGCCATACAGAAGGTGCACCTGCATGGCCGCGACGGTACCAGTCGAGTGGTTCAGCCCTGGCTGGCGGTCAGGGCCTGGTCGAGGTCCCAGAGCAGGTCGTCGATGTCCTCGAGACCGATCGACACCCTGACCATGTCGGCCGCCACGCCGGCGGCGGCCTGTTCGGCCTCGCCCAGCTGCTGGTGGGTGGTCGAGGCCGGGTGGATGACCAGGCTGCGGGCGTCGCCCACGTTGGCCAGGTGCGAGAACAGCTGCACCGAGTCGATGAACTTCTTGCCGGCGTCGAAGCCGCCCTCGATGCCGAAGGAGAAGATCGCACCGGGACCCTTGGGGAGGTACGTGTCGGCCATGGCTTTGTACGGGCTCGAGTCGAGACCCGGGTAGGCCACCCACTTGACGAGGGGATGCTGCTCGAGGTGATTGGCCACGGCCACAGCGTTGGTGACGTGGCGATCCATGCGCAGGCCGAGCGTCTCGACGCCCTGGAGGAACTGGAAGGCGTTGAACGGGCTCATGGCCGGGCCGTAGTCACGCAGCCCCAGGACGCGGGCGGCGATGATGAACGCGATCGGCCCGACCACGTCGGTGAAGACCGCACCGTGGTAGCTGGGGTTGGGCGCGTTGAGCTGGGGGAAGTTGCCGGCGGCCCAGTCGAACTTGCCGCCGTCGACGATGATGCCGCCGATGCTGGTGCCGTGACCACCGATGAACTTCGTCGCGGAGTGCACCACGATGTCGGCGCCGTGCTCGATGGGTCGGCACAGGTACGGGCTGGCAAAGGTGTTGTCGACCACAAGTGGCAGGTTGTGCCGGTGGGCGATGTCGGCCACCGCGGCGATGTCGAGCACGTTGCCCCTGGGGTTCGAGATGGTCTCGCCGTACAGGAACTTGGTGTCGGGCGTGATCGCCGCTTCGAAGTTGGCTGGGTCGTCGGGCTCGACGAAGGTGGTGTCCCATCCGAGCTTGCGGAAGCTCTGGTCGAACTGGGTGTAGGTGCCGCCGTACAGCGTGGCCGCGCTGACGATGTGGTCGCCGGCCTGGCACAGCGTGGCTGCGGTGAGGAACTGCGCCGACTGGCCGCTGGCGGTGGCCAGCCCGGCCACCCCGCCTTCGAGCGAAGCGACCCGCTGCTCGAGCACGTCGGTGGTGGGGTTCATGATGCGGGTGTAGATGTTGCCGAACTCCTGGAGCCCGAACAGGCGGGCGGCATGGTCGGAGTCGTCGAAGACGAACGACGTGGTCTGGTAGATCGGCACGGCCCGTGAACCGGTGGTGGGGTCGGGGTCGTACCCCGCGTGGAGCGTGCGCGTGTTGAAGCCGTAGTCACGGGATTCGTCGGTCATGGGGTGCCTCCGGGCAGGTCGGTCGAGTGCCGACGCTACTCCGCATCGGATGCGAGTCCCAGCGAACCGACCGAGATGTCAGGCGGTGGGTCGCGGCACCTGTCGAGCGGGGTCGAGGCTCGCCCGCTGCGCAGCGGCGTCGCCGGCGTGGAAG
This sequence comes from uncultured Acidimicrobiales bacterium, assembly GCA_963700995.1. Classification (GTDB taxonomy): domain Bacteria; phylum Actinomycetota; class Acidimicrobiia; order Acidimicrobiales; family JAHEJN01; genus JAHEJN01. The sequence continues at coordinate 65,033 of CAVOZP010000013.1, read as the reverse complement.
CCGGCCGCATTGGTGACCGAGGTGCGCAGGCGACGCAGGCGGGGAAAGAGCCGGTGAACGGCCACATCGACGTCGTCGGCACGGCGGGCCAGCACCGGCAGGACCGCGTCGCCGCGCTCGCTCACGATGTCGGCCTCGGCCCGATGGGTGGCGTCGGCGAGTCGCTGGCCGATGCGGAAGGCGAATCCGGCCCAGAAGGCATTGCGGAACGACCGTGTGCGATTCACCCCGCGGGCATCGACGACCGAACCCTCCCGGCGGAGCTCGGCGCTTCCCTGCACCAGCAACGAGGTGTAGAGCGCCTCGGTCGCCGCCCGATCGGGCGCATACCCGACGACGGTGGCCACCTTGGCGAGACTGTCGTACACGGCCTGGCACCGATTCGCCCTGGCCACCTGGTCGAGGAGCTGGAACTTGCTTACGGCATAGGGATCGGGCACGGTGATCGCCACACCGTCGGGCCCACCACCCACCCCCGATACCGCCGCGCCCACCATCGCCTCCTCGATCGAGTGACGGGCCATCAGCTCCTGGGCCTTGGAGGTGAACGCATCGGCCTCGTCGGCGAAGTCGGTCGACTCGGCCTTGGCCAGCAGCGTGCTGGACTCGTTCGAGAATGCGGTCGTCGATGCCCTGAACGGTACTGGTGCTCATGAGTTTCGACCCTACGTCCGCCGTGTGACAGGACCGGGCCGTACGGATCATTCTGCTCAAGTCTCCGAAGCCGACATTGGACAGCGGCCCTGGCGTGTGGCTACCTTGTTCGGGTCGCAGCCGGGCGGTTGCGGGGAGAGGGCAGGGCGCATGAGGGCACGGCAGGTTTCGATTCACGACGTACTCCGACGACTCCGACTGAGTACTGGTCTCGGAATCATCACGACAGTGGCTGTTTTGGCCACGATGATGTCATTGGCGACGGCCTTCGTTGCCGCGCTGCGGGCGCAGCGCGGACGCCGGGCGAGATCGTCAGGTACGACTTCACCGAGGGGTCGGGTGCCACGGTTGGTGATTCGGGTTCGGGTGCGCCGTTGAATCTGACGATCGCCAATCCCGGCAATGTCACCTGGGTGCCCGGTGGCGGTTTGACCGTCGACGCGTCGACGGTGATCACCTCGGGCGCGGCCGCGACCAAGGTCGACCAACGCGGTCCAGGCCACCAACGAGATGACGGTCGAGGCCTGGGTCCAGCCGGCCAACAACACCCAGGACGGGCCGGCCCGCATCGTGTCGAGTGAGGGCAGCTCGACGGTACGGAACTTCATGCTCGGCCAGGGCGCCTACAGCAACCTGCCCGATGACACCTACGCCGTCCGGTTCCGCACCACCAGCGCACTGTCGGGAACACCCGAGTTGTTCACCCCGGCGGGCACCGCGACCACCGGGTTGACCCATGTGGTCATGACCCGCACCGCCGCGGGTGTCATCACCACCTACATCGACGGCGCCGTCCAGGCCACCCAGACCCGCGGCGGCACCCTGGCCAACTGGGACGCCTCCTATCCCCTGACCGTGGCCAACCTGGGCAGCGCCGCCCGACCGTGGCTGGGCACCCTGTGCCAGGTCGCCATCTACGACCAAGCCCTCACCGCCGGTGAGGTCACCGACAACTACACCGCCGGTTGCGCGGTGGGCGCCAACACCGATCCGGTGCTGGACGCGATCGCCGACCAGTCCGACGACGAGGGCGACACGGTGTCGGTTCCGGTGACCGCGTCGGATCCCGACGTTGGTGATGTGCTCTCGTTCTCCGCGACGGGTCTGCCCGATGGGGTGACCATCAATACCTCCACCGGCACCATGTCGGGAACCATCACCCAGACCGCCGCCACCGGCTTGCCGTATTCGGTCGAAGTGACCGCCAGTGACGGCCGGGGTGGGGTGGCCTCGACCACCTTCACCTGGAACGTGGCCGCAGTGAATGTCGATCCGGTGCTCACCTCGATCGGGAACCTGTTGTCGGGTGAGGGCCAGACCATCTCGCTCACGGTCACCGCGACCGATGTCGACAACGACACGCTGACCTTCTCCGCCATCGGTCTGCCCCCGAGCCTGAGCATCGATTCCAACTCGGGTCTGATCTCGGGCGTAACCGATCCCGGGACCGCCACCTACACGGTCACCGTGACCGTCGACGACGGCAACGGCGGCACCGACTTCGAGACCTTCGACTGGATGGTGGTCGGCAACGACGACCCGGTCCTGGACCCGATCGGCGCGCAATCCGACGCCGAGGGCGACACCATCTCGCTGGCGGTCACCGCGGCCGATCCCAACGCCGGTGACGTTCTCACCTTCTCCGCCACCGGACTGCCCGACGGGCTCACCATCAACTCGAGCACCGGTGCCATCACCGGCACCGTCACCCAGACCGCCGCCACCGGCTCGCCCTACACGACCACCGTCACCGTCGACGACGGCGTCGGCGGCACCGACGACGAAACCTTCCAATGGGACATCGCCGCCGTCAACGTCGCCCCCGTGGCCACCAACCCCGGCACCCAAACCAGCAACGAAGGCGACACCGTCTCGGTGACCATCGCGGCCACCGACGCCGACGGTGACACCCTGACCTTCTCCGCCACCGGTCTGCCCACCGGGCTCACCATCAACACCGCCACCGGCGCCATCACCGGCACCATCGCCGCCGGCGCCGCCACCGGATCCCCCTACGCCGTCACGGTCACTGTCGGCGACGGCACCACCACCATCCCCGTCGCGTTCACCTGGAACGTCGGCGTCATCACCGGCCCCGCACCCGTCGTCCGTTACGCCTTCACCGAGGGGTCGGGTGCCACGGTTGGTGATTCGGGTTCGGGTGCGCCGTTGAATCTGACGATCGCCAATCCCGGCAATGTCACCTGGGTGCCCGGTGGCGGTTTGACCGTCGACGCGTCGACGGTGATCACCTCGGGCGCGGCCGCGACCAAGGTGACCAACGCGGTCCAGGCCACCAACGAGATGACGGTCGAGGCCTGGGTCCAGCCGGCCAACAACACCCAGAGCGGGCCGGCCCGCATCGTGTCGAGTGAGGGCAGCTCGACGGTACGGAACTTCATGCTCGGCCAGGGCGCCTACAGCAACCTGCCCGATGACACCTACGCCGTCCGGTTCCGCACCACCAGCGCACTGTCGGGAACACCCGAGTTGTTCACCCCGGCGGGCACCGCGACCACCGGGTTGACCCATGTGGTCATGACCCGCACCGCCGCCGGTGTCATCACCACCTACATCGACGGCGCCGTCCAGGCCACCCAGACCCGCGGCGGCACCCTCGCCAACTGGGACGCCTCCTATCCCCTGACCGTGGCCAACCTGGGCAGCGCCGCCCGACCGTGGCTGGGCACCCTGTGCCAGGTCGCCATCTACGACCAAGCCCTCACCGCCGGTGAGGTCACCGACAACTACACCGCCGGCTGCGACCTGCCGGCTCCGCCGGCGGCGGCGTTGGTGCAGATCACTCCGGGTGGCGGTATCGGGGCGACGACGTTCGGGAACTCCACGATCACCGTGACCAATACGGGTGGGTCGCGGGTGCTCCGTCGATCACCAAGGTCGAGTTCGATCTTCGTGGTTCGTTGATCCCCGATGCGACCTTCGACCCGATCGGCACCGCCGGCGACGAGGGCACCCAGTGCCTCGCGGTGAGCTCCGAGGGCGGCACCGGGTTCGTCGTTCCGACCGACCCGTGCACCGATCCGTTCTCGCTGCCCCATGAGGACTCGCCGGGTGTGCCCGGCAACGGCTGGGACGGCATGACCCTCGACTTCACCGACTTCACTTCCGGTGAGGCCATCGTGTTCGGTGTCGACGTCGACCCGACCACCATCCAGGGCGTTCCCGGCGCCGGCGGCGCCGGTGCGATCTCGGGCCTCGAGCTCACCGGCTCGCCGGTCACCGTCACCTTCTCCGACGGCACCATTCTCACCGGCCAGATCTTCGGCGACGGCAGCGCCGGCGGCGGCGAAGCCGACTTGAACGAGACCACCGGACTGGCCCCGGCCCCGGGCATCGAGATGCTCGGCGTCACCACGGCTCCCACGGTGTTCCCCAACAACTCGGTGGCCGGCAACGTTGCCGCCGCAGGCGATCAGACCGTACGGGTCACCGGCCCCGAGGGCGCGACAGTGAACCTGTTGGCCGTCACCGGCGAGCTGCAGAGCCCGACTCCGTTCGACCCCGACCCGTTCGAGTCCGACGCCGCCACGGTCGTGTCCTATCAGACCGGTGTGATCAGTGGTGGGTTCGTCGACTTCACCGTGTCCCAACCCGACGACACCGCCCTCTACCACTACGTGGCCACCATCGATGACGGCACCAACGGCCCGCTCAGCGAGATCCTGATCATCGGCATCGGCGACGTCGACACCCCAACCGTTGACCCCATCGCCAACATCGTGGTCAACGAAGGCGACACCGTGTCGGTGGCCATCAACGCCACCGACCCCAACGGCGACACCCTCACCCTCGACATCGCCTCGACCCCCGACATCGAAGCCCTCGGCGCCGTCCTCACCGACAACGGTGACGGCACCGGCAGCCTCGACTGGGTCACCGAAACCGGCGACGCCGGCATCTACACCATCGATGTCACCGCCACCGACGGCACCTTCACCGGCACCACCACCTTCACGCTCACCGTCATCGATCCGACAGCCGGTCCGCCGGCGGCGGCGTTGGTGCAGGTGACGCCGGGTGGCGGTATCGGTGCGACGACGTTCGGGAACGCCACGATCACCGCGACCAATACGGGTGGGGCGGGTGCTCCGTCGATCACGAAGGTCGAGTTCGATCTTGCGTGGTTCGTTGATCCCCGACGCGACCTTCGACCCGATCGGCACCGCCGGCGACGAGGGCACCCAGTGCCTCGCGGTCAGCTCCGAGGGCGGCACCGGGTTCGTCGTTCCGACCGACCCGTGCACCGATCCGTTCTCGCTGCCTCATGAGGACTCGCCGGGTGTGCCCGGCAACGGCTGGGACGGCATGACCCTCGACTTCACCGACTTCACTTCCGGTGAGGCCATCGTGTTCGGTGTCGACGTCGACCCGACCACCATCCAGGGCGTTCCCGGCTCCGGCGGCGCCGGTGCGATGTCGGGCCTCGAGCTCACCGGCTCGCCGGTCACCGTCACCTTCTCCGACGGCACCGTCCTCACCGGCCAGATCTTCGGCGACGGCAGCGCCGGCGGCGGCGAAGCCGACTTGAACGAGACCACCGGACTGGCCCCGGCCCCGGGCATCGAGATGCTCGGCGTCACCACGGCTCCCACGGTGTTCCCCAACAACTCGGTGGCCGGCAACGTGGCTGCGGTTGGCCCCCAGACGGTTCAGGTGTCGGGTCCGGTCGGTGCGTCGGTGACGCTGCTGGCTGTCACCGGCGACCTGCCGAATCCGGCAGCGTTCGATCTCGATCCCTTCGAGTCCGACGCCGCGACTGCGGTCTCCTACCAGACCGGCACGATCGGTGCCGGTGGCACCGTCGACTTCGCGGTGTCACGTTGTCCGACGACACGAAGCTCTACCACTACGTGGCCACCATCGATGACGGCACCAACGGCCCGCTCAGCGAGATCCTGATCATCGGCATCGGCGACGTCGACACCCCGACCGTTGACCCCATCGCCAACATCGTGGTCAACGAAGGCGACACCGTGTCGGTGGCCATCAACGCCACCGACCCCAACGGCGACACCCTCACCCTCGACATCGCCTCGACCCCCGACATCGAAGCCCTCGGCGCCGTCCTCACCGACAACGGCGACGGCACCGGCAGCCTCGACTGGATCACCGAAACCGGCGACGCCGGCATCTACACCATCGATGTCACCGCCACCGACGGCGCCTTCACCGGCACCACCACCTTCACCCTGTTCGTCAACGAGCCCGGAGTGACTCCCCTCTACCGGATCAACGCCGGCGGTCCCGAGGTCGCTGCGAGCGACGGTGGCGGCCCGTGGCTCGAGGATCAGTCTCTCGCCGGAGCCAATCTTGGTGGAACGGCCGTGGCCGGAACGCCGTCGCCCTACCTGTTCAGCGGCGGTGAGAACGCGTACGGAACCGCGGCGACCATCGACTTGTCCGACCCGTCGGTCCCGGCCGGCACGCCCGAAGCGCTCTTCCAGACCGAGCACTGGGATCCCGCAACCGGCGACGAAATGGTCTACGAGTTCCCCGTGGCGTCCGGTGTCGCGTACCAGGTCGACCTCTACTTCGCCGAGATCTTCGCGACCGCCAACGGCGTTCGCGAGTTCCAGGTCGAGATCGAGGGCGTGCCGGTTCTCACCGGCTACGACATCCACGACGCTGGTCGGCGCCAATGCCGGTGTGGTGGAGACATTCGTCAGCCCGGTGATCGCCGACGACTCGTTGACGATCACGTTCGTCCACCAGGTCGAGAACCCGAAGATCAACGCCATCGAAGTGCGCACCGCGGGGCCACCCCCCACTGATGTGCCACCGACCATCGCGGCAATCACCGACAAGGCCATGATCATCGGAAGCACGCTGCCCGTGGCGATCAACACGAGCGAGCCCGACGGCGACACCGTCACGCTCAGCTACAGCTCGGTGCCGGACGCCTCGTCGTTCACAACCTTCGTCGACGTCGGTGACGGAAGCGGCTCGCTCGACCTTTGCACCGGTCGCCGGTAACGCCGGCGTCTACGACATCACGGTCACGGCCACCGACGTCGACGGCAGCGACACCGAGACATTCACGCTGACGGTGAACGACCCGCCTGTCGGCGGCACCGTCTACGCACGCATCAACTCGGCCGGACCGCTCGTGGCCGCCATCGACGGCGGCCCCGACTGGGAGGCCGACGCCAACGCCGCGGACACCCGTTCCTCACTGACGGCGGCTCGAACGGCAACGCCGGCTTCCCGGCCGTCGAGCCCGGCCCAACCGTTCCCACCAACGTGCCCGGTGCCATCTTCGACACCGAACGGTGGAGCACGTCGGGCTTCTCGTACGGCGTTCCCAATGTGCCCGCTGGCACCCAGGTGTTCGTGCGGCTGTTCCTCGGGAACGGATTCGCCGACACCAGCCAACCCGGCCAGCGGGTGTTCGACATCACCGTCGACGGCACCATCGTGCAGAACGACTTCGACATGATTCCCGCCTTCGGCCACGAGGTCGGCGGCATGCTCGAGTATCTGGTGACCTCCGACGGGACCGTCGACATCGGCTTTGTCTTCGAGGGGCCGCAGAACCCGTTGGTCAACGGCATCGAGGTGGTCTCGGCCAGCTCGTCACCCGGCCAGCTGGGCGTCAGCCCGACGACAGTCGACTTCGGAGCGACGCTGGTCAACAGCTCGAAGGACGCAACGGTGACGTTGTCGAACCTCGGTTTCGAGGTCGGCGATCCCGCCATCACCGTCACCTCGGTGGTGCCGAGCGGTGGCGAGTTCAGCACGAACTTCAGCAGCCCCGCTGTCGTCGGAGCCGGCGGGTCGACGGCATTCGACGTGACCTTCAGCCCGACCTCGGTCGGAGCCCAGGCCCAGACTCTGACGATCACCCATTCGGGCACGAACTCACCGTTGATCGTCAACCTCGACGGTGTCGGATCGAACAACATTCCCGTCTCGTTCAGCTCGGCGGGCCTGTCCGGCGAGTCGTCCAACAACCCGACGTCGCTGCAGTTCGGGCCCGACGGCCGACTCTACGTGGCGCAGCAGGACGGCACGATCAAGGCGTACACAGTCCAGCGCAACAGTGCGAACGACTACGCGGTCACCGCCACCGAGACCATCAACCTGATCAAGACCGACACCACCAACCACAACGATGACGGCTCGACCAACCCGTCGACGATCGCGCCAGGTGACCGGCATTCTGGTCACCGGCACGGCGGCGAACCCAGTGATCTATGTCACCTCGTCGGACTGCGCGGATCGCGGTCGGCAACGACTCGGGTCTCGACACGAACTCCGGAGTGGTCAGCCGACTCACCTGGAACGGCGCCTCGCTGGGACAAGGTCGACATCGTCCGTGGCCTGCCGCGTTCGGAAGAGAACCACTCGACGAACGGCATGGACCTCGACGAGGCGACCAACACGCTGTACGTGATGCCAAGGCGGCCACGCCAACAAGGGTGCGCCGGGCAACAACTTCTCGGGCACGCCCGAGTACTACCTGTCGGCCGCTCTGCTGTCGGTCGACCTCGACGCCATCAATGCCCTCGGCACCTTCACCGATCGCTCGCGACGGCGCCGAGGTGGCCTACGACCTGCGCACGCTCGATGACCCGACCCGGGCCAACATCACCAACGCGGATGCCGACTTCCCGTACCCGGTCGGCCACCCGCTGTACGACGCCTCGATCGACGTGGGCGACCCGTTCGGCGGCAACAACGGCCTGAACCAGGCGATCCCCGAGCCCGGTGGCCCGGTTCAGATCTATCTCCCCCGGCTACCGCAACGCCTTCGACGTGGTGTTCACGTCGCAGGGCCGCCTCTACACCTCCGACAACGGCCCGAACAGCGGCTGGGGTGGCCAGCCGCTCGTCTACACCTCGCCGGGCCGAACCGGCGTACCGAAGGAACCGGCCCCTTCGACCAGGCCGCGGGTGACTACTGCACCAACGAGTTCAACGAATCGGCCAGCAACGGCCACGGTGATCCACTGCACTTCGTCAGCGGACCCGGCTACTACGGTGGCCACCCGACGCCCATCCGGGCCTTCCCCGAGCTGTCGAGGGTGATCGTATACGAGAACCTCGGCGGCTGGACCGAGACCGGTAACTACAACTTCTACGACCTGTTGCCGCCCGACATCTCATCGACCGTTCTTCCCCGACAATCCGATCGAGTGTGAGTACAGCGCGAACAGTGCCGCGAAGTACATCGACATCATCAATGCGTCGACCAACGGCATCACCGAATACACCGCCTCGAACTTCGGTGGCAGCGCTCCAGGGCAACATCCTCACGGCATCGTTCGACGGCAACATCTACAGCTACCAGCTCAATGCCGCCGGTGATGCCGTCGTCAACAAGCAGGCGCTGTTCAGCGGCTTCGGTTCGCAGCCGCTCGACGTGACGACCCAGGGCGACGGTGATCCGTTCCCAGGCACGGTGTGGGCCGCGACGTACGGTGCGGACAACATCACGGTGTTCGAGCCGGCCGACAGCAGCTCCTGCACCGGCGTCTACGACATCAATCTCGACGAGGACAACGACGGCTACTCGAACGCCGACGAGATCGACAACGGGACCAATCCGTGCTCGGCTGGCGACAAGCCGACCGACAATGACGGCGACAACCTGTCGGACCTCAACGACCCGGATGACGACAACGACGGCATCCTCGACGTCGACGACGAGTTCGCCATCGATGCGGCCAACGGGCACGGCTACGTCGATCCCGGTGCTGCGTCCGTTCCTGAACAGCGACCCTGGCACCGACTTCTTCGGGCTGGGCCTCACCGGCCTGATGACCAACGGAACGACCGACTACCTGAACCAGTTCGATCCCGACAACCTGAATGCCGGTGGCAACGGTGGGCAGTTCGGTGTCGAGGTCGTCACCGCCGGTGACGCGCTACCAGGCGGTCAACACGCAGGACAACGCCTTCCAGTACGGCGTCAACGCCGATACCACCACGGCTCCGTTCGTGGTCACCAGCTCGGTCCTGCCGCCGCTGTTCGACGGTTTGACCCCGGTCAACTTCCAGTCGGTCGGCATCCAGATCGGCACCGGCGACCAGGACAACTATCTGAAGATGGTGGTCAACGCCAACGGCGGTGCAGGTGGCATCCAGGTGCTCAAGGAGGAGGCCGGAACGGCCACGCTGTCGAGTCAGTACGGCGCCGCCGCTATCGGTGGCGACGTCTTGACCGCCACGTCGTCGATCGAGCTCATGCTGATCGTCGACCCGGCGGCCCTCACCGTGCAGCCGCAGGTCTCCATCGACGGCGGCACGCTCGTCGACCTCGGTGCACCGGTGCCCATCCCGGCCTCGTGGCTCGACGCCGGCGACGCCCAGGGCCTGGCCGTCGGTCTCATCAGCACCTCCACCGGGACTGGCGCACCGGAGTTCGCCGCCAGCTGGGACTATCTCGACGTCGTGTTCGTCGGCGGGAACGCTCCCTCCATCTCTCCGGTTGGCGACCTGACCGTTGACGTCGGCACCAGCGACACCGCAATCGCCAACATCCTCGACGCCGACGGTGACCCGCTCACCGTTGCGGTCGACATCGCTCCCGACGCCTCGAGCTTCGTGACCGAGACCATCGTCGAGAACGGCCCCGGCAACTACACCGTGTCACTCGATGTCGTGCCACTTGCGGCCGACGTCGGCGACTACACGGTCACGATCACCGCCGACGACGGCACCAACCCTGTCGCCGAGGAGATCTTCACGATCTCGGTGGTCGATCCCGGCACCGGACCGACTGTGCTCTATCGCGTCAACGCCGGTGGCGGCACCGTCGCGGCGGCCGACGCGTCGCTGCCCGATTGGGGTGAGGACGAACCAACGATCTCGCCCTATCGGGTCGACAACGGTGCGGGAGCCGGGGTGTACCTGGCGTCGGCACCGTCGGCCCATCCGGGACCGATCGTCATGACCGATCCCTCGCTCCCGCCGAGCGTTCCCGTCGGCGTGTTCGAGTCGGAGCGCTGGGATGCCGCGGCGGCGCCCGAGATGCTCTGGCAGTTCCCGGTCGATCCCGGTGCCGAGATCGAGGTGCGGCTGTTCTTCGCCGAGCTGTATCGGCCTCGTCGACCTCGCCGGCGAACGGGTGATCGATGTGTCGGTGGAAGGCACGATTCCGGCCGCCTTCGACGACATCGACCCCATCGCCATCGCGGGGCCCAAGGGTGCCTTCATGCGATCGACGACACTCGTGGCGGGTGACGACCACCCTCGATATCGAGTTCATCCACGTGACGGAGAACCCGGCCATCAAGGGCATCGAGATCATCGAGGTCACGCCCGCCCCGGCCAACACGCCGCCGACGGTTGACCCGATCACCGATCAGACCGTGGCCGAGGGCGATCCGTTCTCGCTGGGTGTGGTCGCCAACGACGTCGATGCCGGCGACACGCTCAGCTATGCGCTGTCGGGTGACGTCCCTACTGGGATGACCGTCGACTCCGCTGGTCTGATCGACTTCACCCCCGATCTGGACGACTCGGGGAGCTACGTGGTGACCGTCGAGGTCGACGATGGTGTCAACCCGGCGGTCACCGAGGACTTCACCCTCGACGTCACCCAGACCGATACCGGAACCGTGCTGCGCCGGATCAACGTGGGTGGACCCGCACCTGACGTCGCGGCCCTCGATGCCGGGCCCGACTGGTCGGCCAACCCCAACCCCAACACGCTCCCTGAACTTGTTGCCGGTGGCGGCAACGTCTTCCTGTCCTCGTCGGGCAGCGGTGTGCCGGTAACCGACATCACCGATCCGACCGTTCCGGGATCGACACCCATCGACGTGTTCCAGTCGGAACGCTGGGATCCTGCTACGGCACCGGAGATGTTGTGGAACATCCCTGCCGCCCCGGGCAGCGTCGTCGAGGTGCGCATCGGTCACGCGGAGATCTTCAACGGTGTGACCGCCGCGGGCGCACGCCAATACGACATCGTGATCGACGGAGTCCTGGCCGACGCCGCCATCGACCCCTACGGCACGGTCGGTGCGGCCGCAGGTTTCGTCACCGACTATGTGGTGACCGCCGACAGCGATGGACTCGACATCGAGTTCATCCACGTCGCCGACAACCCCAACCCCAAGTCGATCGAGATCATCGAGGTCACGCCCGCCCCGGCCAACACGCCGCCGACGGTTGACCCGATCACCGATCAGACCGTGGCCGAGGGCGATCCGTTCTCGCTGGGTGTGGTCGCCAACGACGTCGATGCCGGCGACACGCTCAGCTATGCGCTGTCGGGTGACGTCCCTGCTGGGATGACCGTCGACTCCGCTGGTCTGATCGACTTCACCCCCGATCTGGACGACTCGGGGAGCTACGTGGTGACCGTCGAGGTCGACGATGGTGTCAACCCGGCGGTCACCGAGGACTTCACCCTCGACGTCACCCAGGCAGCTCCTCCGGGGAGTGCCATCTACCGGGTGAACGTCGGCGGCCCGCAGGTAGCTGCGGTCGACGGCTCGTACCCCGACTGGGCCGTCGACACCGCCGCGAGCCCGTCGCCGTACCGCACCGCCGGGTCGAACAACATCTTCGGCCCGGGCGTAGGCGTGTCCGACATCACCAACCCGACTGTGCCGGGCACGGTGCCCTTGACGGTCTTCGAGAGCGAACGCTACGACGCAGTCGGGGGCGACGAGATGACCTGGGCCTTCGCGGTCGACACTGGGACCGAAGTCGAGCTTCGCCTCTTCTGGGCCGAGCTGTTCAGCGGCATCACCGCAGCCGGGCAGCGGGTCATGGACGTCGAGATCGACGGCGTCGTTGTCGAGACAGGCATCGATCCCTTCGCCGAGGTCGGCAGCGGCGTAGGCCTGGTCAGCGATTACCTCGTGACCTCCGACGGCGTGATCGACATCAGGTTGCTCCACAACGTCGAGAACCCGGCACTGAAGGGCATCGAGATCCTCGGCGTGAGCGGTCTGCCGAGCGTGAGCCTGCTCGGCGGCGCTCGATGGCTCCACCGTCACCGACACCTCGCTGACGGTCTCGTGGATGTTGAACGGATTCAACGAGCCGACCGACCACGTCCACTTCATGATCGACGGCGGCGATGCTGCCGGAACCCCCGGCGCGCACGACACGATCATGCGGCCGAACACGTCGATCGACCTGACCGGGCTGACGGCGGGGAGCCACACCGTCAGCGTGCAGGTGGCCGATGCGGGACATGTCCTGTACACCAACCCGGCCGCGCTCGACACGGCCACCTTCACCGTCGACCTCAGCCCGATCGTGCAAGACGACCTGACGGTCGATCACTACACGTACGGCGTGCCGCTGTACCGGATCAACGCCGGTGGCCCGGCGGTGCCAGCCGTCGACGGCGGACCCGACTGGGAGGTCGACGACGCCGGCAGCCCGTCGGTCTACCAGACCGGCGGCCCGGTGAACCTCTCCAGTACGGGGGTGACGCCGACACTCGATGCATCGGTGCCCGCAACCACACCCTCGTCGGTGTTCCAGACCGAGCGCTGGGATCCGTCGAGCGGCGCAGAGATGGCGTGGAACTTCCCCGTGACCGCCGGCACGCCGGCCGAGGTGCGGCTGTACTTCGCCGACTTCAACGGACCGACGCAGGCGAACGGGGCTCGGGTGTTCGACGTGTCCATCGATGGACAGCTCGTGCTTCCGTCGTACGACATCTATGTCGACGTCGGCGCCAACACCGGCGTCATGAAGGCGTTCGCGATCGTGGCTGACGCCGATGGCGTCGACATCGACTTCCAGAGGATTGTGGAGAACACCGAGATACGGGCCATCGAGATCGTCGAACTGGTCGACGCCGTCACGGCCTCGGCAGGAGACGTCGACCTCCTCACCGTGATCACCAACCCTGCAACCAACAGCGAAGACGCCGCTCTCACCGACGTCGAGCACACGCTGGTGGGCCCCGGGCTGCCGGGTACCCCGTCGAGTGTCGCAGGCGACTGCAACTCCGCGATCCCCGGCAATCTGGCGCCGGGGGCCGCTGCGGAGTGTCGCTTCACCGTCAACATCCCGGGCGCGCCGTCCGACGTGTTCACGGACACGATCGACGTGACCGGAGCCTTCACGGGTGGCCAGATCGCCGATGTGACGTCGGCCCCCGTGACCGTGACGATCACGGTGCCACCACCGATCACCACCCGCATCAATGCCGGCGGTGGGCTCGTCACCGCGACAGATGCGGGCCCGGATTGGGCCGCCGACAACAGCCCGAACCACCCGACGCTCATCACGCCGAGCGGGAGCTCCCTCGGCACGTTCCCGATCGACAACGGCTACGACACCTCGGTGGCGGCCTACGGACAGATCGCCGCGCTGTACACCGCAGAACGCTGGGACGGCACCAACGGAGTCAGTCCCGACGACATGACCTATGCCATCCCGGTCTCCCAAGCCGGGGCAGCGGCCACCGTGAACCTGTTCATGATGAACGGCTGGCCCGGCTCTTCGGCCATCGGTCAGCGGTTGTTCGATGTGTACATCGAGGGAGTGCTCGTGCTCGACGAGTTCGACCTGGTCCTCGAATACGGACACTCGACCGGAGGCATGGAAACGTTCGCCGTGACCGACGACGGCGACGGCGTGATCACCATCGTCTTCGAGCACGGCACCGGTCCACAGAATCCGCTGGTCAACGCCATCGAGATCATCGGCTGAGGACTCGGTGACCCGACCGGACTGAACCGTCCGGTCGGCTGACCGCCGGGCCCAGAACCAGGGCTGGGAGAATTCTTCGGTTGCATGTCAACCTGCGGTATGGGGATGTGCGTGTGACCGATGTGAACCCAACCTCCAACCCGCGGACCGACCGTGTGTCGACCGAACCGCAGTGGGTGGGCATTGCGCCGGCAAGGACCGGCCCATCGTTCGCCGACTGGTACCGCCACGAGTTCCACCAGGTCGTGGGGCTCGTCTATGTGCTCTCGGGCAGCCGTACGGCGGCCGAAGAGCTCGCCCAGGACGCCTTCACCGAGGCCCACCGCCGATGGGCAACCGTCGGTGCCTACGACGACCCTGGCGCCTGGGTGCGTCGGGTCGCCGTCAATCGGGCCCGGTCGTGGGGTCGCCGCCGCAGCGCCGAAGCCCGGGCCTACGCCAAGCACATCGGGCGAGAGCGGGAGTTGCCCGTCGAGATGCCCGAGTCGGCTGACGCATTCTGGGCGGCGGTTCGGGCGCTGCCCGACCGTCAGGCCCAGATCATCGCTCTGCACTACGTGGACGATCGCCCGGTCGACGACATCGCCGAGATTCTCCACATCGACCCCAGCACGGTGAAGACCCATCTGCACCGGGCCCGGGCGTCGCTCGCCATCACCTTCGCTCTCGACACCGAGGATGCGTCATGAAACTCGAAGAGCTCGCCCGTCAATCCGCCGAGTCGGCCCGCGTCAGCGTGGCTCACCTCCGGCCCCTCGAGACCGCTCGACCCGAGCGATATCGCTGGATCATGCCCGTCGCCGGTCTGGCCACCGTCTTGTTGGTGGTCGGCCTCGCTATCGGCTTCACGCGTGGCGACGGCGGCGACGATCCTGCCGAGACGACCCTGGCCGGGGCGCCCGACGTACCCCGCCTGGGCATTGCTGCCCAACCCGGGTGGACGCTGCTCGGCGCCTACGACGGTTCGTCGACCGGTGATG
This sequence comes from uncultured Acidimicrobiales bacterium, assembly GCA_963700995.1. GTDB lineage: Bacteria > Actinomycetota > Acidimicrobiia > Acidimicrobiales > JAHEJN01 > JAHEJN01. The sequence goes on along the minus strand of CAVOZP010000013.1, from coordinate 49,749 downwards.
TGGTCACCTCCGACATCACGTTCTGGGGAGCGGCCGACGGCGACGACCCCTTCGGCGCCGGCGACGTGCTGGTGTCATTGCGCCAGGGGTTCCCCGGCGAGGAGGTCATCGGCTCCGAGACCAGGTCGATCGATGTGCACGGTGTCTCCGGACGGGTCATGGACGGCGACGACGGTATGCCGGCCGGCTTGTCGGGGATCGAGTGGATCGAGCCCGGTCCCGGCGGCTCGACCGTCGTGCAGATGCTGAGCCGGTCGTTGACGAGCGACCAGATCGCGGCACTCGCCGATCGATCGCCCTATGTTGCCCCGGCCTCGGATTCTGCCGACGACCTCGGTCGCATCGAGATCGCCCCGGAAGACGGATACGTCCGCCTGGCCAACACCGACGGCCTCGGTCCGTTCCTCCTGTCGACACCGGGCTTCGGTTCGAGCTCGGTCATCTATGAAGGCCCGAGCAGCGAGACGGTGCTGGTCTTCACCACGGCGGCGGGCAATCTGGACGACGAGGTCCTGAGTCTGCGGTGGTTCGACCCCTCCGCCCAGCGCGTACAGGTCGATGGCCAACCGGGCTGGATCGGCACCATCGACCTCAGCGGCGATGTCGAGTACGTCGTCCAGGCGCTGGCCTGGTCACCCACTCCCGGGGTGGTCGCATTCGCAACGGCCACCAACGCCGACCTCCCCGATGGCGAGCTCATCCGCCTCGCCGAGGCGACGATGCCACTCGACGACGCCGAGTTCGAGGCGGCGCTGGCCATGCTCCAGCAGCCGAGCGAACCCGACACTGCCGCCTACACCGATGTGTGGGCCCAGGGCGAGGGCCAGCTCGGAGACAAGGCATACAGCTGGATCATCGGCAATCAGGGCGACGCAGTCTGCATGGACCTGAACATCGCCGACTCGGGCTCGAGCTCGTGCTCCGCAGGAATCGACGATCACCGTCGACGGGTTCGCTCAGGTCTACTTCCAGAACCAGAACGACTTCCTGAACAGCGTGGCGATCGTGGCCACCTCCGACGTGGACGACGTGGTTCCCTCCGCCGCCGGCGGCGAGATGCACAACTTCGATCGGCCCGACGGCACGAGCTGGTGGCTGTGGTTCGGCCCCGCCGACGTCGACGTGACCTTCGACGTGATCGTCAACAACCTGACCGTGGCCACGCTCGATGCGGCCGCCCCCGCGGAGGAGGTCGGTTCTGAATTCGGGGGGCTCGAGGTCGACATCTCCTCGAGCAGCGCCGCCCAGGCCCTCGGCATCGTCGATACCTTCGTGCCCGAGGTCCAGGCCGGAAGCGACATCGATCTGGTGCTCGGCACCGTCGATGGTGATCTGTGCGTCGTGGCCCTGTCGGGCGCCGATATGGCCACCTGTGCTCCCGGCGACATCGTGGTCGTCAAGCCCTTCGAGGCACCTACCGGCGCCGAGCGCACGGTGGTGATGCTGCGACTGCCCTGCGAGGGCGTCTCCCTCGACGAGCTCTCACTGGTCGGCCTGGTCGGCAGTCCCGACGAGTTCGGTGCGGCGAGCGACACCATTGCGTTGCTTGCCACCGACCGCACCGTCGCCGATCTGCAGGTCGTGGCCACGGTCGGTGGGCGGGCGGTGCGGGTCGATCTCCCCGACGTCGAGGGCAGCGCCGACTGGCCGATCGACATCTGCGGCTGATCCCCCGCACAAATGCGGGTCAGGTGGCCGTCTTGGGTTTCTTGGCGGGGGCGAACATCGACCAGAGAACGCCCACGACGATTCCCGCCAGCACCACGACCACGGTCGGAACGATGTCGAGCAGGTTGATCACACCGGCGAGGGTGAGCCACATGGCGCCGCCGAGGCCGAGCATGAGGCCGTACAGCACACCCCGGATCGGGTGACGAACGACGGTGCCGGGGTCGGCTGGGTCGGGGAAGGAGACGTCGAGAGGAGGCGTGTCGGTCATGGTCGCTCCTAGGCCTTGAAGGTGAGGGCGGGACGGGAGTTGAACAGAAGCCCGAGGAATCCGCCGGCGGCGAGCACGGTGGCGATGCCACCGGCCACCGGTGGGAAGGGCCCGCCGAAGTGGACGTGGCCTGCGGCCACGCACCACAGTCCGTTGGTCTGGGCGAAGAGTTGACCGGTCACGTCGGCGTTGCCGGTGAAGCGCAGGGGGCCGGGGATGTTGTCGCCCATGTCGACGACGCCGGCGTTGGCGTTGTTGCCGTTGGGGTTGTCGTCGCCACCGCTGTCGAGGCTCACACCGCTGGTCTTGATCTCCCAGACGTGGTCGCGAGGTCCGTCTTGGCCACTGGCGCCGACGGTGCCTCCGAAGGGCATGTAGCCGAAGTACACGACCTTGCCGTCGGAGCGGACCTCGAACCTGTTGTCGGTCGTGAACGCCCGCTCGCCGGCGTTGGGTGCCAGCGTGTCGACCAGCAGACCGTTGCCGGTGGTGCCGACACCGACCGCAGCGTCGATGGGTTTGCCATCGGCGTCATAGCTGATGGCCACACCGGCGCAGTGACCCTGCAGTTTGGAGCTCTCGTTCTCGAGCAGGAATTCGGTCTCGTCGTAGGTGGGCACGGGTTGGCCTTCAGGCACGCTGGCCGCGGCCCGCTCGGCGAGGGCTTGGGTGTCGACGCCCACGATCTCGCCGTTCAGCACGGCGATGAAATCGGCCAGCGACTGGTCTCCTGGTCGGATGTCGAGGTCACCCGGTTCACCTTCGGGCACGTCAGGGATTCCGTCGCCGTTCAGGTCGGGGAAGCGGTCGCCGGTCATGGCCGCCTGGAGTTGCTGGAGATTCATGCCGGCGATGATCTCCTCGATCTCTTGGTCGGTGAAGACGCCGGTGAAGTCGGGTTCGAAGCCGGCGGGTGGATCACCCATCACGTCGTCGGGCGGTACTCCTGCTCCGGCAGGTACTGCGAGCGGCCACAGAGCCAGCCCTGCTGCAATGAGTCCGAATGAGAGGCGCCGGATGGTGCTCCTATCTGGTGCTGCCCGCACGAGTGACTCCAATGCTCGTCTAGTGGTGCATTCAACCATGTTCGCGCAGTGAGACCGAAACGTCATCCGGAGCCGGCCGCGGCCTTCTCGCGGCGCTCCCTGAGGGCAGCCAGGCGCTCTACGCGGGTCACGTCGGTGCCGGACTGACGGCGAAGCTCGTGAAGTGGACCCATCGCCACAGCTTGCGGGGTATGCGGTTCATGACCAGCGACGTGATCTGAACCGCACTGAGGATGTACAACCCGACGATTCCCCACGCCGACCGAGAAGGCCCCGGGGAATCGATGCACATCGAGCAGCCAGGGATCAACAACGTCGAGTTCGCGCCTGCCTCCGGTTTCACGGGTGAGATCCACGAACAGCGCGAGCTGGTCCGGCTTCGAGGATCAGTCGGGCCGTTCCTCCCAATCGACCCAATCGGCCCCGGTTTCGGCGACATAGGCCGACACCGCCGTGCCCATGGTGGGGAAGAAACGATCGAGCCCGAAGCGGCCCTCGAGCTCGAGGCGGCCGAGGTGGTCCTTGACCGGACCCTTCATCTCGGCGAAGACGAGACGGATGCCGTTGTGGGCCAAATCGTCGTCGAGCTCGATGAGCGCGTCGCGAGCGGTGGTGTCGATGCCGGTGATCGGCTCGGCCGCGATCACCACCCAACGGGTGTCGGTCGGCGCGGCTCGCACCAGGTCACGAACGAACTCGGCGAAGATCCCTCCGTTGGCGAAGAACAGCGGTGCATCGAATCTGGCGATGACCAGGCCCGGTATGCGACGGCCCTCGGGGTGCCGATCGGCATCGTGATACCCCTTCTGCTCGTCGACCCGGACCAGCTCGGCCGTATAGGGACGCCACGCTCGGTAGACGAAGACCACCATCGAGAGCGCAACCGCGGTCGCGATGCCCTCCAGCACGCCGAACAACGCAACTCCCGCAAACGCGGCGATGGCCAGACCGAACTCGGTGCGGCTCATGGCGGCGAGGCGCGACAGCCCGGCGATGTCGACCAGGGCCGAGGCCGCGACGATCACCACGGCGGCCAGCGTCGCCGAAGGCAGGTAGTCGGTGAGCCCCGGAGCGGCAACCATGAAGACGACGATCAACAGGGCGCCGACCACCGCGGCCAGCTGCGTCTGGGCCCCGGCCTGCTCCGCGGTGGGTGTTCGACTCGAGCTGGCCGAGATGGGGAAGCCGCCGAACACGCCGGCGGCAGCATTGGCGGCGCCGATCGCGGCCATCTCCTGGCTGCCGTCGACGTGACGGCCGTGGCGGGCCGCAAAGGTGCGCGACAGGACCCCGGTGTCAGCGAAGGCGATGAGCGCGATACCCAGCGCCGGGCCGACCAGCGAACGGAAGTCACCCCACGCCAGGCCGCCGAGGGCGGGCGTCGGCAGTCCTCGGGGTAGTCGTCCGACGACGTCGACCTCGTCGCCCAGACCCAGAGCACCGACCGCCACCATCGAAGCGACCATCGCCAGCAGCGCGCCGGGTACGCGCAGCCGTAGCCGACGGAACGTGGCGATCACGACGAGTGAGCCGATGCCGAGCACGGCGGCCGTCGTCTGGGTCTCCCCGTCGGCCACGGCGTTCAGCGTGGCGCGAATCTCGCCCACGAGGGTCGTGGCGTCGACCGAGAAGCCGAGGAGCTTGGGGATCTGGTTCACGATCACGACCACGGCTACGCCGATGAGGTACCCGGTCCGGATCGGCTTGGAGAGCAGGTCGGTGACGAACCCGAGGCGCAGGAAGCCGGCGGCGATGAGGATGACGCCCATCATGATCGCCAACAGCCCGGCGAGCGCGACGGCCCGGTCGGGATCGCCGGCCGCGAGCGGCAGGATCGACGAGGCGATGATCGGAGCGAGCGACGAGTCGGGTCCGAGCACGAGCACTCGCGACGGCCCGACCACGGCGTAGACGAGGAGCGGGACGACCGTGGCGTAGAGCCCGGTCACTGCCGGCAAGCCGGCGGCTTCGGCGTATCCCATCCCCGCCGGGATCAGCAGGGCGGTGAGCACGATGCCGGCCTGGATGTCGGGTCGAAGCCAGGCGCGTCGGTACGAACGCGCAATCGACACACCCGGCAGCAGGGGACGCTGCATCAGTCCCGGCGCCCGCGGAGGCGGTCGATCTCGCGGCGGTCGCGTTTGGTCGGACGGCCCGCACCCCGATCTCGGACGGCGAACAGTGTCCCCGCCTGCGCCGACGGGCGCTCGTAGGGCGGGCTGTGGTCGACGTACGCGGTGGCGGCCACGGGGGCTCCGACGCGCTTCTCCAGCAGCTTCACGACCTCGACCACCGTCGTGTGGTCCGACCGCTCGACGGTCACCCGATCGCCGGGTGAGACCCGCCGGGCAGGTTTGGCCGGCTCGTCCCCGACGCTCACCAGCCCCTTGTCACATGCCTTCGATGCGGCGGTGCGCGTCTTGAACAGGCGCACCGCCCACAACCACTTGTCGACTCGTAACCCGGCTGCCACCGATTCAGCATGGCACCGACGAGACGCTTCCGTTGAGCCGACACTAGGGTCGGGGACTCGGAGCCGATCACCAATCCCAGGAGCACCGTCGTGAGCACCCAGCCGCTCGAACAGACCATCGCCGCCACCAGAGGCGTTCTCGTCAACGTCACGCCCGATCAGCTCGGCCAGCCCACCCCGTGCGCGTCGTGGGATGTGGCCGAGCTCATCAACCACATCGTCGGCGGTCAGCATTTCTTTCTGGCCGGCCTCGAAGGGAAGCCGCCCTCGGGCGAGCAGCCCGACTTCGCCGCCGGCGACTTCGTCGCCGCCTTCGATGAAGCGTCGTCGGCTTGCCTTGCCGGCTTCCAGGCCGAAGGCGTGATGGAGAAGACCTACAAGCTCCCCTTCGGTGAGATGCCGGGCGCCGCCTTCATGGGTCTGGCCACCACCGACACGTTCCAGCACGCGTGGGATCTGGCCAAGGCCACCGGGCAGAGCACCGACCTCGCACCCGAGCTGGCCGGAGCGCTCCTTGCCCAGTCACAGCAATCGATCCAGGAGTCGTTCCGTGGCCCGGAAGGTCACGCTCCCTTCGGACCCGAGCAGCCCGCGCCCGCCGACGCGGCTCCGGCCGATCAGCTGGCTGCCTTCCTCGGACGCACCGTCTGAATCCTTCGGTCATGCATCGTCGACCGGTCGACTGACACCGCCGGGCTGGTTGCGTTTTCCGGTCTTGAGGAACAGCGTTTCCTCGGCGATCGACACGGCGTGGTCTCCTGCCCGCTCGAGCGAGCGCGAGATGCGATCCATGGCCAGGAGCTCGCTGCGGCTGGTGCCCTTGTGTTCGGCAGCCACGAGGGACTCGAAGACCGAGGTGTGGAGCGCATCGAGCTCATCGTCGCTGTCGATCACCGCGTTGGCGGCTTCGACGTCACGACCATTGAGCGCCTGCATGGTGTTCACGGTCATGGACAGAACGCGCTGCGCCATCTCGACGAGGTGGGTCGGCGCCTCCGTTTCCGCCGGAAGCCGGTCATCGGCGATGACGGCAACCACCACGAGGTAGTCGGCGATGCGTTCGAGGTGGTGGCTGACCCGTCCCATCACCAGAATCTGGCGCAGGTCGACGGCGACGGGCTGACGCAGGGCGATCAGCTCGACCACCTTGTTTGCGATCTCGTGGTCGAGCTGGTCGACCCGCTCCTCGGTCTCGTCGATCAGCGTCGTCGTCTCGCCGTCGGTCGACATCAACGCGGCAACCACCCGGCGGCCGATGTCGATCACCAGGTCGTGCACGGTCGCCACCCGGGTCTCGAGGTCGGCGAGATCGTTGTCGAAACCGCGGTGGGTTCGCAACGGTGCCGCCGGCAGGATCTCCTGCGCCAGCTCAGTCACCCGGGTGGCGAGCTCGTCGCGCATCTGGCGATACCCGTCGATCCCCTCGTCGTGGAGGTCGGGCAGGTTCCACGCCCGGTACTGCTTGTCGTCGAGCACGGCGATGTCGTCGTGGGCGTCGAGCGTGACGATCACGTCGGCCGCCGCCTCGACCTCGACGGTTATCGGTTTGGGGAAGTCACCGAGGAGCTCGAGATCGACCTCGTGCATCGCCAGAACCGCCTCGTCGAGCAGCTCTCCGGCCGGCGCCGACCCTGCAGAGTGCGCTTCGGCCCGATCGCCTGCCTCCCTCGCAAACAATGCAGCGGCCATCTGGGAGACGGCGTCGTTGCGCCCGCACACGAACAGCACCACCGCCGGGTGGTCGTCGATGGTGCCGCGATTCTTGACCAGCGCCCGAAGCCGTTGCCGGCTGAACCGGTCGACGAAGGCCGGAATGTGGCTGAGGACCTTGGCCCGCGACGCCAGTTGCCGGTACGAGTCCTCGACGTAGTGCTCGATCGTCTCGTGGGTGAAGTCGTCGCCGAACTCGCGCTCCAGCCGCCGAACGATGCCGTGGAGCAGCATCGAATGCTGTGCTTTCATGCTGGTCGCATCGCCACTCATCTCGGCCTCCTCGCGTCCTCGCCGAGATCAGCGTCGCGGCCGCGCCGCCGGGCCGGTAGGGGCCAAAGCCCCTTCGGGTGCCCCTCGGCTCAGAGCTCGTCGCGCAAGTATCGGGCCAGGTCGGTGGTGGTCACGATCCCGGCCAGCTTGCCCTTTTCGTCGACGACCACGATCGAGTGGTACGAGCCGTCGGAGAGCATGGCGGCAGCGTCGCGGACGGTGGCGGTGAGCGGGAGCGTGCGGAGGTCGACGCTCATGGCATCGTCGATCGTGAACTGGTGATCGAGGTAGGTTCTCAGGGAGCGCTCGTCGGAACCATCGACGTCGTACACCAACCGCAGGATGTCGGAGGTGGCCAACACGCCAACTGCCTCGTCGTTCTCGGTGACGACGAGATGATGGAAGGGCGCGGCGGAGCAGCAACCGGTACGCCTCGGAGATGGGCTCGTCGCGCTCGATGGTGGACGGGTCGGGAGTCATCACTTCTTTGATGCCATCACGGTTCTTCATGGTCGCAGAGTACGTCGCCCGCGCTCCGGCGACCAAGGCCAGAGGTCATGTTCGACGGCCACAGCCGCCGATTCGGCTCGACGGCAGCCGCCACCCAAGGAGCGCACACCCGCCGAGTACGATGCCGTCGTGGCCGGGAAAGACAATGACGCATCCGAAGACGCTCGCATCGTGGTTGTCCTCGGCACGGGCCGATCGGGTACCTCGCTGGCCATGGCGATGCTCGAGGCAAGCGGGCTGAGGCTGTCGAGGGACCTGGTGGGACCCTCGATCGACAATCCCGACGGGCACTTCGAGGACGTCTCGATCAACGCTCTCCACCAGCATCTCACCAGATCGATTCCGCTGTTTCCGCTTCTGCCGAGACCGGACGACTGGATGGCTGCAGAGGCTTTCGACGAGGTGGCCACCGGACTCCGCGAACACGTGGCGAACGAGATCGCTGCCGGCCCCGGTCTCTGGGGTTTCAAGGACCCCCGCACGGGAAGCTTCTGGCCGATGTGGGAAGGCATTCTCTCCGACCTCGACATCACACCGTCGGTGGTCTTGTGTTCGCGACCGAGCGCGGCAGATCGTGCGGTCGATGCAGGTCGCCTACAACACGCCGCAGGATTGGGCCGAGGGCATCGTGCTGTACCGGACCCTGCATACCCTCGAGGACGTGCAGCGACCGATCTTCTTCGTTTCCAACGACGACTGGCGCAACGACGCGGTCCAGTGCCTTCAGGATCTCACCTCTTTCTGCGGCCTCGACGAAGGACTCGATGCGGAGGCGATCGTCGACCGTTGCTACAAGCCCGAACTGGCTCGCCAGTCCCGCGTCGAGCCACTTCCTGTCTCGGGTGCGCTGACCAAGTTCGACCGCGTCCTGGCCGACTGCCACGGGACCGACTACGACCGTGCCGAGCTCGATCGGGTCTGTGCCGAGGTCCGACAAGAGATCCGTGACCTCGGCTTCGTGTTCGAGGGTGTCGAGCGATTCCGCCGTCGACGGGCCGTTTCACGACATCGCGGTCGAATGGATCTGGTCCGGCGTCTGCGCCGCGGCCTTCATCGGCGAGCAAGCGGGTCGCCCCGATAGCCCCTGGACGGAATAGGCATGGCGTACAGAATCGATCCGCGTAACGACCTCGGCTCCGAGATTCGACGCGTGGCAACCGAACGGCTCGACCTCGCACTCGCGGAGCTCGACGGCATTGCCGAAGCCGACCCGGCGGCCGTCGAGGCATCGGTGCATTCGGTACGCAAGCTCTGCAAGTCGCTCCGCGGCCTGGCGCGATTGGTTCGTCCCGCGTTGGGCAAGGAGTTCGACCGGTTCAACACCGCGGTGCGCGGAGCGGCCAACGAGCTGTCGTCGATTCGCGACGCTCATGCGGTGCTCGGCACCTTCGACGACCTCGACCAGGTTCGAGCCGAGCACGACCTGCGCGATGTCCGCTTGGCGCAGGCCACGATGGCCGAGCAGGCCACTCTGTCGATACAGGCCGGTGATCCGCGCATCGTGACCGCGCGGAAGCTGCTGGCAAAGGCGCGACGACGGGTCGACCGCTGGCACGTGGCCGACGGCTTCGATGCGATGGGCGAAGGCATGGCTCGAACCTACGCTCGCGGTCGACGAGCTCGGCGGGCTGCGCTGGCCGAGACCAGCGACGTGGCCATTCACGAGTGGCGCAAGGCCGAGAAGAACCTGTGGTATCAGATGCGCCTGTTGGCCCCGACGGCCCCGAGCATGATCGGGCCCCTGATCGACCGACTCGACGACCTGGCCGAAGCCCTCGGTGACGACCACGACCTGGCGGTGCTGATCGGACGCCTCGAGTCCGACCCCGATCGGTTCGGCGGCGAGACGGCCACGAGTCAGGTGATCGAGCTGGCCAGGGACCAGCAGCGCGATCTGCGAGCCCGGGCCTTCCGACTGGGGGCGACGGTGTACGCGGAGTCGCCGAAGGCGTTCGTCCGCCGGCTGAACCGCTACTGGGACAACGCTCGCACTCTCGGCCCGGAGCGCCGTACGGGTGGCATCGCCGAGCTGGCCGCCGCAGCTGCCGAATCGGAGCGCGAGGCAGCGGTCGTCCACGGCCATCGCGCCGACATGCTCGAACGAGAACGCAAGTTCCTGGTGGCCGATCTGCCCGAGCTGCCCGATGCCGGCACCGAGTACCGCCAGGGCTACATCGCCATCGACCGCTCGGTGACGGTGCGGGTGCGCGACGCGGGTGTCGCCGGGTGCACGCTCACCCTCAAGGCGGGAACGGGCGGGGTGCGGGTCGAGCTCGACTGGCCCATCGACCGTTTGCAGTTCGAGACGCTATGGAAGCGCACCGGGGAGCGGCGGGTGCGCAAGACCCGCCACCGTGTGCCCTTCGATCATCAGGTGGTCGACGTCGACGTGTTCGCCGACCATCTCGCGGGTTTGGTGATGGCCGAGGTCCAGTTCGACAACGACGACTCGATGGCGGCGTTCATGCCGCCGTCGTGGTTCGGCCGTGAAGTAACCGACGATCCCCGCTACAGCAACGCGGTGATGGCCGTCGACGGCCTCGACCACGATCTGTTTGCGTGAGGTGGGGTCGTCGGGTCAGCCGCCGATGACGGCCTGGACCTCGGTGACGGTCACCGGCGCCGGTGGCGACGCCGTGGTGGTCACGCCGAGGGTGCCCGTGGTGGCCGGCAGCCACTGGGCGAGCGAGCCGGTGGCCTCCCACACGAACTCCCAGTCGGACTCGGCGTACACGTCGAAGGTGCCGTCGCCCGCGCGGCTCGACGGGTAGTCGTAGAGGTGCCGACAGTCGCTGGCGGTGTCGTCGAGCCCCGGCTGCCAGACGAGCCCGGGACCCTGACAGCTGACCGTGGTGTCGTGACCCACGACGTCGTCGTCACCAGGATGGAACCGAAGGTCGTGCGGAATCGCAGTGAGGGTCACGGTCAGGCCCGCAGGGTCGCTCGCGGTGTCGGACAGTGATTGGTAGCTGGCGGGGTCGACCCAGAACCACGTCCACACACCGACGAGATGGGTGGCGTCGACGGGCGGGCTCGCGGCGACCTCGGGTATCGGTGCCACGACCCGCACGGCCAGCTGCGCGAGAAGACTGTCGCGGGCCGCAGCCGCGTCGGCGGCGGGGTCATTCACCTGGATCGGCAGGTAATCCCACTGGGAGACGATCGTTCCGCTGGCGTCGAAGCACAGCACCACGTTGTACTCCCATTCGATCCCGCCCTCATCGAAGCCATAGACCTCGGGATGCAGCACGACGTAGGCCCCCTGCTCCCACAGGGTCGCCGGGCAGTTGTAGTACCCGACCCACAACGAATACGACGTGCCGCCACCCGACCCCCCACCAGGCCCGCCCCCGCCCCCACCCCCGCCATCGCCGTCATTGCATGTGAAGTACCTGGCTGCCGTTGCCGTTCCCGAGATTCCCGGATTCATCGCATTCGAGGCGCCGGCTAGAGCGGCGAGTCGCCGATGACGAGCACAGCAAGAAGGAGCGGGGCTGCTAGACCGCAGCAAGCCACCGTCTGCTGGGTCGAAGTCGCAATCGAATCCTTCAGCACTGCATTCACGCCGATGACTTTCCACTGTCCCTCCTCTCGTACCATTTCAACTTGTGCGAGATCCCGTTCGCCATCGTTTATCGGCGCAATGATCTCATCGAGACGCTCACCAGTGTCGAGTCCGTATGCGCCATAGTCCGGGTCGGCACGTAGCAGTCGAGGAGGACCGCCGAGGTGCTTGAAAGCATCTGACTCACTTCGGGATGGTTCTCGGAACCTCCCTGCACAATCCACCCCTCCTCCGAGCCCTTGCGACGCAGGCGCAGCGATCCGCGAGCTGATTGCCGGTCATGGTCTGCTCGATCAATCGGGCTGTCCGGATCGGGTGGGTCCCGAACACCACGTAAACGGCATCCAGGTAGGCCTCGTAGCCCGCGATCGCGGCTTCGGCTAGTTCGGCGGGGACGCAGGGGTCGAAGTTGCTGACGCGGTCGGCGGCGGTGACGGTCCAGGCGCCGTCGACCTGTTGCACGGTGCCGGCCCACCACACTCCGCCGCCCTCGGTGCCAAAGCCAGGGGTGAAGAACATGCAGTCGTTCACGGTGAACGCGTCGCCGCTGGCCTCGAGCACGGGGAACAACTCGACGTCACGATCGGTGGAGCCCCACGGAAACGAGCGCACCTGGTCGATGGCGTCCTGCGATCCCCAGGCCTGAGCCGCTTCGAGGCCGGCGGCGTCATCGTCGGGCACCGCCACCGCTTCCCAGAAGCTGCGCCAGGCTGCCTCGGCCGCCTCGGGGTCGGAGGGAACGGGGGTGGGCTCGGGCTCGGGCGTGGCGGTTGGCTCGTCGACCGTCTCCGACGTGGGGGTGGGCTCGAGCGCGACGGGAGTAGGCGTGGCCTCGGGGGTCGCTTCGCCTCCCCCGCCACTGCACGCAGCCGCCAGCACCACCATGGCTGCGGCAACCCCAAATCTTCGCACGATCACTTGGTTCGTTGGCCTTGTCGACGGGGGAACGCGGGCTCCGTTCCCGAAGCACATTTCATAGCATTTCGATATGTGTCAGCGCAACTGTGACCGGCGACGGGTGGCTATCGGACCGGCACCGGCACGAGCTCGGTCCGCCGATCCTCGAACTGCAACTGGGTGCCACTACGGGCCAGGAGTGAACGAAGCCAGAAGAAGGCGACGACGAAGGTGACGGTGGTACTCGCGGGTCCGAGCACCGACTTCACCATCACGAACGTCGTCGGCGAGTGGGTGAGCAGCAGCCAGAGCGTGATGGCGAAGTTCACCATGCTCGTGAAGGCCCACCACAGCGACACGTCGCGGAAGAACCGGCGCAGCACCGGATTCGCCCTGGTGGTGTCGTCGAGGGGGCAGAAGTCGAGGGCCAGGCGTTCGACGAGCGGTCGCCCGATCAGCGCCGATACGAAGAAGGCCACACCCACCAGGCAGGTGGCGATGGTGGGCTGGAGGAAGTAGACGACCACGCTGCCGGTCGCCAGGGCGGCGATGGTTCGAGCAAGCAGGGCGAGGGTGGTCAGCCACAAGAGGCCCGAAATGGGCTTCTTGCGAACAATTCGTAGGCCCATGGCCGCCAGGGCGAAGGCCAAGGCGCCCAACAGCGCGGGCTGGGTGCCGGCCATCTGGAGCACGACGATGAACAGCACCGCAGGGATGAGCTTGCCTTCGAGCACGTTGGGGATGGCGTGGCGAACGACGTCGCGCCAGTGGGGCACGACCAGGGTTTCGGGAAGGTGCACGGATCTCCAGGGGGCAGGAACGAACGTTTGCAGCTTATGGTCCGGCGGGCGCCGCCGGTACACGGCTCTCCGATCGGCGTCGGCGCGCCGACGTTGAGAGGTCATTCGGCCGGATTGACCTTCGGCCCTTTCCCCCTTCGACCGGTCGTGACACTGTGGAGCCATGAGAACGGCGTTTCTGCTGTCGTCGCACGTAGGTGCGGTGCCGGCGCCGGTTTCTCGCCAGGGACGTGCGGTCCGCGAGGTCGCCATCCTGAGTGCCGGCGCTGTCGGGTACTTCGGCGGCCGTCTCGTGGTCGAGGGAACTCGGGGCACCGCCATTCGCAATGCCGAACGTCTGCTCGAGCTCGAGCGCGACCTCGGGATCGACATCGAACACGACCTGCAACGGCTCACCGTCGACAACGACCTGCTGCGCTTCCTCGGCAATGCCAGCTACGTGTGGTTGCACTGGCCGCTGTTGATTGCGGTCTTGTGGTTCCTGTTTCACCGGGACAGCTCGCGGTACCGGCCGCTGCGCAATGCGATGTTCCTGTCGGGGGCGATCGGCCTGCTCTTCTTCGCCCTGTTGCCGATGGCGCCGCCACGGTTCATGCCCGGCTTCGAGGGCACTGTGAGCGACGCGGCCCGGCGCCACTACCTCGCATACCCGTTGAGCTGGACGAATCCCTTTGCCGCCTTCCCCAGCTTCCACGCCGGCTGGACGCTGATCGCGTGCATCGCGCTGTCGTCGACCATGCGCACCACCATCACCAAAGCGGTCGCGCTCGTCCCGGCCGCACTGGTGATGGTGGCGGTCGTGTCGACCGGCAATCACTACGTGCTCGACACGCTGACGGGCGTCGTGATCGCCCTTGCGTGCTACGCCTGGTTCACCAGTCACGCTCGGGGCCAGGATGTTCGTGACATGGAGCCTGGTTGAGGTTTACGGTCGAGACCGAGCCGCAAGGTGGAGGGTCTCAGCGTGAAGCGAGTCAACCGTCGTCCGAACGTGCGCCGAAGAGCTTCCCTTCTTTTCTCGGCGGCCCTCGCAACCGCAGTGATCACCGCCGCCATTGCCGTTCCATCGGTCGGCGCCGGCCAGGCCGACGACCTGGCGTTCTCCGACGGGCACTGGAGCGGCACCGTGCACTATCGAACCAAACTCACCGCCGAGGGCATCGATGCGAACTCGCTCGCGTCGGGGGGCTTCGACGTCACGTGGGCGGCAGGAGTGCCGGAAGGCAACTTCTTCGCCGATGGCTCGGCCGACTCGACCATCGACTCCGACACCACCGGCTCGTTCCAGATCTCCTACGCAGGCCAGTTCGCCGGCACCCCGGTTGTGCCGACGGTGCAGGGCGCGGGCTTGACCATCTTCGGTCAGGTGACCACTCAGGGTCTGACCGTGCCGGTCGACCTCACCCTCGGCCCGGGCGAGCTCGGATCGTTCAACATCGACATCCGTTCGGCGACATGCATAGCGGTGAGCGGCGACTTCGCTTCGGCCATCGCGGCCGCCAACGACATTCTGGGCGGCAGCGCCACACTCACCGCCCAACTAGCCATGTGGAGTGCGATCCGGACCGGTGACGGCGCCAGTCTCACCGAGGTTCAGAACTCCACCCTGAACGATCTGTTGACCGCGGCCGACGAGTTCGAGCTGGCCGCGGCAGCCGGCACGTTCGACTCGGCCAAGCTGCTCGACCTGCTGCACCAGGCCGAGCAGTTCACCTACTCGCTGGAACGCAACGCTGACTGCGGGCGGGCATCGCCCGGGTCGTACAACACGGTGCTCAGCGGGATGATCATCCGCATCGTCGACGCGATGATCGGCAACGCCGGCGCCTTCGACGCGTCCGACTGGCAAGCGGCGGTTCTCGCGGCGGTGGCGGCGGGCACGCTCGGCACCGGGAGCGGGCCGTCGGGAGCCGCGTTGGCCGCGAAGGTCACGCCGATCCTCCAGGGTGTGCTCGACGTGGCCATCGCCGACGCGAACGCCGCCGACATGTTCGCCATTGCCCTGGCCGCCAAGGCCATGGGGGCCGAGGCGTTGTACAACGAGGCGTTCACCGCCTACAAGGCGGCATCGTGAGCCGCCGAGGCCGCCCTCGACTCTGGGCATCGGCGGCGATCGCCGTGATGCTGACCACCACTGCAGGGTGCGGGGGCAGCGACGAGCCCGACACTGCCCCCGTCGATGCCGCGGCCGACTCCTCCCCCGCCGAGCCGACGACCGACAACGCCCCTGTTGATGCCGCACCTGAGCTGCCTGCCGGCGAGCTCGACGGCGTGGCGGGCGTGAGCCCCATCTCCGTCACCACGCCGGTAACCGGCAACGGCGCGAAACCGCTCCTCGCGTGGGAGCCCGTCGACGGGGCTGTCGACTATGTCGTGATCCTCCAGACCGCCGATGGCAACGGGTACTGGGCGTGGACGGGAGCCGACAACCAGGTGTGGCTCGGCGGCAGTGAAACCGAACCGGCGCCCGACACCGAGGGGCCGATCCTGTTCGAGCCGATGTTGCTCAGCGTGTACGCCAGTTCCGCCGACGGCACCGCCGTGGGTGCCAGCGAGACGATCGAGATCGCCCCGTAGCGGCGGGCCGGTATCCCCTCAGACCGCAGGCGGTGGCGGGTCCTTGGCGTCGGCCACTCCGGTCAGGCGGGGAAGCAGGAAGCCGAGGCGCATGATGCCGAGGCCGATGGCGAAGAACAGCGCAGCGCGCCACAGCGCGTCGACCTCGCGAAGATCGACCGTGAGCAGCTTGGCGACCGTGAGGGCGAGCACGCCGAGGCCGACCGCGCCGAGCTCGGGCACCTTGCGCACCGCTCCGGTGACGAGCACGGCCGTGCCGACGACGGCCCACGACAGCGAGACCGCGGCCTGACCTTGGGGCAGGTGCACCAGGACCGAACCCAGCCAGACGAGCGTCAGGCCCAACACGCCGGCGGCGGCCAACTGCTGGGTCGCCCGCTCGTTCGTGAGCCAACCGGCGACAGCGATGGCCACGATGATCACGAGGTGGCCGATGTCGTCGCCGATCGAAGCATCTTCGGACCACGCCTCGATCATCTGGACCAACACGAACACCGCCGAGATCAGCATCAGGGCGGCGGCGTTGATCGATACGCGCACGCTCCCTCCCAGCGACCGGCCGAAGAGAACCAGGCCCACGCCCTGCACCGACAGGCCCACGAACACCGCCGTCGTCGACAACAGGAAGGCCAGACCGATCGACAGAGTCACGCTCGCACTGACGAGCAGCGAGATGAAGTGCAGCCGGTGGATCCACGGGCGCAGCGCCATCGCGACGATGAAGGTGGAGACCGCCACGGCGATGCCGACCGCGCCGATCACGGTCTCGTCCTCCATGTCGAAGACGATTTCGATCACGGCGAGGGCCCAGGGGCCGACCACCATGGCCAGTTGCGTCTCGACCTTCTGCCAGTCGGTCTTCATGTCGCCGATGCTGGGTAGGCGCACCAGCGACAGGTAGAGCAGCAGCGCAGCGGTCAGCACGAGGAGCTGCTCGGAGCCCGTCTCGGCGTCGCCGGCGAGGGCCATGGCGCCGACAAGGCCCAGGCCGTGAGCAAGGAAGCGCAGACCGAACCACTTCTGCTCGACGGCGAGCGCCAGGGCAATGGCAACCAGCGCCACCACCCAGCCGAGCGTGGCGTGGAACGGGAGTTCCTCATCGGCGATGACGACCCAGCCGACCAGACCACCCACGAGAGTCACCGCGCCCACCCACTCCGACGGCACGTGGCGGGCGAGGAGGTACCCGCCGAGGCCGATCACCACGGTGCAGGTGAAGGCGACGTTGTCACTGGTCTGGTCGAGGAACAGGTTCGAGGCCACCGTGGTGAACAGCGCGGCGACGCCGCCCGAGCAGAGCGCGTGGGCCCACAGCGGTCGTTCGGGTCGCAGGCCGAGCCCGACGGCGATGAGGGCGAGCGACACGCCCACGGCTCCGAAAAGCTGGAGCTCGGGACCGATCCAGCCCCGCCGGATGGCCGTGCTGACCGCGAAGCCGACGGCCAGCACCACCAGACCCACGCCGCCCCACTTGAGCACGGTCTCGCTCTCGAGCGCGAAGACTTCGGTTCGCCCGGCTGCTTGGCGGGTCGGTGGTCGGCCGGGTGGAGCCGGCAGTGCGGAGCGCGGCGGTGGTGGAGGGGGCGGGGGCGGGCTGATGACGGTGCGCCGCAAGCGGTCGACCTCGGCCTCGAGGTAGGCGACGCGACCCTCGAGCCGCTCCATGCGCGCCTCGGGTTCGTCGGCCATGGTTCGATCATGGCAGTCGGCCACCCGATGCGCAGTGGACCAAGGGCCTTTGTTGCACCCTCCGGGTCGGGGTTCAGTTGCCCGTGTAGTCGATCTCGCCGCCGGGCAGCATGTACAGAACCAGCGCCGAGCCGTCGGTGACGCTCGGGTAGTGCGCCGACTCGGGCTCATAGACGCACCAGCCCCGCTCGTTGCCGTCGAAGCGTGCGCTGGCGTCGACGGGCATCACCATGCAGACCTCACCGGTGGGGTGCCGGTGATGGGGGCCGACCACGTCGGTGAGCGCGACGACGTCGACGCTGAGTCCAGCGGAGGTCTCGCCCGGCTCGATCACCCGGCCGAAGCGGCGGCCTTCGGTGCCCTGGTCGCACATCCATCCCTCCGCGATGGCGTCGTGGCACGCCTTCTCGATGGCGGCGAACGTCTCCCCGTCGGAGGGGAAGCGCCGGTTCAGATCGGCGGCCAGCGATTCGTCGAGCTCGCGGCCGGCGACGGTGGCGGTGACGGGTTCGAGGAGGGTCTGGAAGTCGTCGACGTTCATGCCCCGATCATTGCAGATCGTGGTCAGTCGTCGTCAGCGTCGTCGTCCCAGTAGCCCTCGGGCGCGGGGTCGAGCAGCCACCACAGCAAGATGTAGGCCAGGGCCGAGCCGCCGCCGAACACCAACATGGCGACGAAGATCACTCGCATGAGCGCTGTGTCGATGTCGAAGTAGTGGGCCAAGCCGCTGCACACGCCGGCGATCTTCTGGTCGCTGGTGTCGCGGTAGAGGGTTTGCTCGCGTCGGGCCATGGTGGGTCTCCCTTCCGTCCTTCTCGGAGGGTCGCGCCCGAACAACTCGGCCGCCAGGGTCGTTGGGCCCGGTCGTGTGGCCTCAGCCGATGGTGTCGGTGAGCCGCTCGGACGGGGTGCGGTTCACCACCAGACGCAGCACGTCGGGGCGGGAGTAGTGGCCGGCCACGTCGCAGAGGGCCTTGGCCTCGCGCACGGTGTCGAGTGACGCCTCGGCGGTGAGGATCGTCTCGCCCACTGCGGGCCCGGCGATGATGTCGCCGCGGGGGTCGATGATGTAGCTGTCGCCGGTCATCGGCGGCAGCGTGGCGATCACCTCACGCAGGTCGGGGTCGTCGGTCACGTCGTCGGGGCCGATCATGCCGCCGGCCACGATCACGTAGCACGCGCCCTGCGACGCGAAGGCCTGGGCGAGGATGCGCTGGCGGGTCGACTCGTAGCCGGGGAAGGCGGCCACGTGCACCTGGGTGCCGGCGGCCATCAGTGCGTAGCCGGGCAGCACCATGTTGTGCT
This sequence comes from uncultured Acidimicrobiales bacterium, assembly GCA_963700995.1. Classification (GTDB taxonomy): domain Bacteria; phylum Actinomycetota; class Acidimicrobiia; order Acidimicrobiales; family JAHEJN01; genus JAHEJN01. The sequence continues at coordinate 30,965 of CAVOZP010000013.1, read as the reverse complement.
CCCAGCAGTTGAGGCCGCTGATCCGGGCGTAGGGCCGCTGGTGGGCCACCAGCCCGGTGCCGTCGCCCTCGCCCCAGGTGGTGCGCTCGCCGCTGGTGGGCTTGAGCTTGCGATGTTTGCCGAGGATGGTGCCGTCGCTGCCGATGAAGACCAGCGTGGCGTAGACGGTGCCGCCGGTGCGGGCGTCGCGCTCGACCACGCCGATCACCACGTCGGTGCCTGCTTCCTTGGCCGCCGCGCACAGTCGGTCGGTCTGCGGCCCGGGCACGTCGATGGCGGCGCCGAGGTACCGGCCGCCGAGGGCGCGTTTGACGGCGATGGGCGCCTCGGCGTTCACCCAGCGGGGGTAGCCGGGCAGCCAGGTCTCCCCAAAGGCGGCGATCGATGCGCCGGCGGCGCCGGCTTCGGCGATGAGCGCGCAGGCCTTGTCGGTCGACGCGTCGGCGTCGAGGAAGACCGGCGCGGCCTGAATGGCGGCGATGGTGAAGGAGCCCATGCCGCGAGTCTGTCAGGCGCAGGCCGACTGCACTGCTCCGCCGCCGGGCACGTACTCGTCCCACTCCGTCTGGGTGAAGTCGCCACCCACGAACTCACAGGCCCGCTCCACCCAACGGGCGGGGTTCAAGGGCAGCCGGAGCAGCTGGCCCGAGGACGGCACCCAGAGGGAGTCAGTGCTCTCGTCGTAGTGCAAGGCCTCGTTGAACCTTGCTCCTGTTCCGTCCCAGATCACACCGGCGAACTCCTGTTGCTCCACGTTCCAGAGACGAACCGACCCGTCGAAGCCCATCATCGCCAGAAGCTCACCGTCGCGGGCGAACTCGATGTTCGCCACACCGCCGATGTCGGGAATCGTGTGCATCTCGCCCGTGGCCGGGTCGATGATGACGGCGCTGTCGGGGCCGATCACGGTGCCCGCCGCGAAGGCGACGCGGCCGGACCCATGATCGAGCGCCGCCAGATACGGATTGAAGATGCCCGTGTCGATCTCGGAGACTACTGAGCCGGTCGAGTCGTAATGGCGGAACGTTCCGTCACCCAACGTGACATAGACGCCACCGTCGGGCGCCGGATAGGCGGCCGGCTCGGCCTCGACGTCGAGTCGCAGCGTCACCTCGAGCTGTCCCGGGGCAACATTCTGGCCCTGCACCTCGAAGCCGCCGTCGGGTCGCAGGAACACGCCGGCCCCAAGATCGAGTTGGTCATCGATCTCGCCTCGGAAGAGCTGGAAGTCAGCGGGCGCCATTGCGACCTGCTCGACGAGTTGCCCCGACTCGAACCGCCCGAGGCGGTAGCCGTCGGGTCCGATGATGATGCCGCCGGTCCCCTCGGCTTGGATTGAGACGGGCAAGTAGAACTCCTCCGGCACGCTTTCCACCTCGGCCCGTTCGTTGGTGGCCAGGTCCACCAACTCCACTCGGCCATTGGTGTCGACCAGCGCCCGACCCGACCCGATCCCTGCGACGTAGCCATCGGGACCTACACCGACCCGTTGTTCCACGAGTGCCCCGCTGCCGAAGTCATAGACCTCGATCTGCCCCGACGCTTCGGTCACGACGAGTGTGTCGTCGGGTCGCACGACAGTTCCTCCGCCGAGGAGTTCGATGCCCGGTTCACCCGTCGGTCCTTGCCGACGGTCGACGATCTCGGCCAGGCCGAGACCGACGACGACGACGCCGCCGTCGGAGCGCAGCCCGAGACCGACGATCTCCGAACCGATGCTGGTCGCCACGTCGGCGACGATCTCGCCCGACTCGACGTCGATGGTGACCACCCGGGCGGTGTCGGTGCCCACGATCAGCTCACCGGCCGCGGTGTCGAACACCATTCGGGCAATCAGCGCCGGCACGTCGATCCGGGAGAGCTCCGTCCCCGTCTCGGCGTCGAGAACAACCACGAGACCACTGTCGTCTCCGCCGCTGCTCCGCATGCCCACGGCGATCATCGCGGCATCAGAGCTAATCGCCGTTGCGACCTGATTCAACGCTCGCACACCCTCGATGCCCGGCCCGACCTGTTCGCCGGTGGTCGCGTCGATCAGCATCACCGTGGTGGTCTCGTCTCCGGCGACATCCCAGAACCCATTCCCCATGTAGGCGCCCACCTGCGTTGCCATTACGACTCGGTTCGAGGCGAGTGCCTCGTCCAGCAGCGCCATCGGCTGCGCCGGCTCGACCACGGTGTCCCACGGGCCGGCATAGGGGCCGAGCCAGAACCGAGACGAGTCCAGCGAATAGGCGATTCCTCGGTCGGCGTCCTGATCGCCGACCCACTGCGCATCGGGTTCGGGCAGCTCGCCGATGTCGAAGATCTCGCCGGTCACCAGACTGAGGCGAACCGCGCGCCCGTCGATCTGCGACGACTGCGAGAACCCGTCGGCGCTGCCCCAACTGCTCTCACGCTTCGGGGGCCCGCCCGAGTCGTCGACCGGGGGGAAGGGCGGAAAGGTTCTGACCAGGGGGCCGAGCCGGCTCATGGCAGTCAGAACCGCTCCTTCGGTTTCGGGACCGGGTGCCCGCCGGTGGGCTTCGAGAGCGAGGAGCACCGAAACCGTCGGCTCATCGGCTCTGGCCGCCTCGGAGCGGCTGATGAGGGTCGCCACGTTGGCCTGGTCGGCCTTGTCGGCGGCGTCCTGGCGGCTGATGAAGGCGAGAATGCCGGCGAGTGTGGCCACTGCGGCGACGACCGCGAATCCGGTGGTGACGAGGTTGCGGCGCCGACGGCGGGTAGCCCGTTGGTGATCGTCGCGTCGGGTGCTGTGGTCGAGGTAGGTGGTTTCCTCGGTGGTGAGGGTGAGGTCGGTGGTGGCGGCCCAGGTCTGGAACTGGGCCAGGCGCCCGCCGGTGAGGAGGTAGTCGTCGGCACGATCGTGGTTGGCCCACTCGGTGACCGAGTCGGCGACGCGCTGGTGCAGGAGCAGGTCTTCACGGGCGGCGACGATCCAGTCGGCCAGGCGGGGCCAGCGGGTGAGCATGGCCTCGTGGGCCACCTCGGCGCTGGGGCTGCGGGTGAGGGGGTCGCGGTCGAAGGTCAGCAGACGGGCATCACCGAACGCAGTGAGGATGGCGTTGACCTCGGCGGGGTCGGCGATGGCGTTGAGCTCGGGTAGGCGGGCCCGACGCCGGGTCGGCTCACCCGAGGCCTGCACGGTCACCATTCGGAGGAAGACCTGCCGCGCCAGCGCCCGTTGCCTCGGATCGAGCTGGTCGTGGATGGCGTCGGCGCGGGTGCCGAGCGCCCCCAGCACTCCCCCGGTGGCTCGGTAGTGGTCATGGGTCAACACGTCACTGGTCCGGGCGGCGAACAACTCGGTGAGCGCGTACTGGAGGAGCGGGAGGCTGCCCGGCGCGTCGGCCACGTCGGCGACGATCTGTTCGACCAGGCCCGTTTCGAAACCGACGCCAACGGTTTCGGCCGGGCGGCGGACCGCCTCGGCCAGGTCATCGGCCGACGGTGTCGTGATCGGGAACATCCCTGCGGTGAGCAGCGCACCGAACTCGGGGTGCTGAAGCGGCCGGTCGAAGAAGTCGGCCCGCAGCGTGACCACCACCCGCACGTCGGCCCGGTCGTCGGCGGCCAGCGCCACCAGGGCTCGGAGGAACCGGTCGCGGGTCTCGGTGTCGCGGGTGAGGGTGAAGACCTCTTCGAACTGGTCGATGACCAACAGCAGGCGGGTGTCGGCGGGCAACACCCGCTTGATCACCCGAACCAACCCGCGCTCGTCGCGCGCGAGCTCGTCCATCAGGCCGCCGGGGTCCTTCACCGCCACACGAGCCAGGGCCGATTCGAGCTCTTCGAACGGATAGCTGCCCGGCAGCATGGCGGTGACCAGCCACTGCTGCGAACCGTCGAGATCGCCCGACCGCACGGCCGGGATGAAGCCCGCTCGCACCAGCGACGACTTCCCGGAACCCGACGGGCCGACCACGGCGACGAGCCGGTGCGCGGCCACCTGGGCAACCAGGTCGGCCACCGCCTGGGTGCGGCCGAAGAAGTCGCCCGAGTCACTCTCGCTGAACGCCTCCAACCCCTTGTACGGGTTGCGGGTGACGGTGAAGGCAGGTTCGACTGCGCTCTCCGCCGAGGCCCCGCCGAGCTGGGTGATCAGCTCGGCGACAGAGGCGAACCGATCGGCGGGATCGGTCGCAGTGGCCCGGGCCGCCACCGCATCGACGTCGTCCAAGAACTCGCCGGCCAAGACGCCCAGAGCGAACACGTCGGCCGCCGCATCGACGGGCCCACCATCGCGAGTTTCTGGTGCGGTGTAGCGCGACGTGGGCCGGGGAGCGCCCGCGAGGCGGAGGATGAAGCCGATACCGGTGAGGTAGGCGTTGCCCGACGAATCGACCAGAACTGCGTCGGGCGAGAAACCGCCGTGGACGATTCCCGCCTCGTGCGCGTACGCCAGCGCGGCACCCAGCTGGCCCACCATCTTGCGGCGTTGTTCGGCGTCATCGAGGCCGCCCCGGTCGAGCAATTGCGCCAAGGTGGTGCTGCCGACTCTCGGCATGACGAGATAGGCGCCAGTGGGGTCGCGCCAGTAGTCGAGCACCGGCACGATGTGTGGGTGCTGGAGGCGGGTCACGAGCTGGGTCTCGACCTCGAAACGCCGGATGAAGTCGGCTTCGTTGGCCCACGCCGGGTCGATCACCGTGATCGCCACCTGGCGACCGACCGACGGCTGATACGCCGCATAGGTCGTGCCGTTGAGGTCGGTCGAGATCGGCCGGCGCAGCTCGTAGCCGGCGATGGCCCGGCGGTCGACCGGCAACGCCGGCGGGTTCGCGTCGATCCGCGGTGGCGGAAAGTCGGTGTCGGTGCCGCCGACGAGGAGCTGATAGAGGCGTTGGGCGCCGTCGACGCCGTAGACCGGGTGCGACCCCAGCGACTTGGCCGCCCAGCCCGCCACGTCTGCTGCGGTCAGGGCCGCGTGGGCGTCAGCCGACAACAGCACCTGGCCCGGGTGCGCGGCGGCGATGAGCCCGGCGGTGCGCCGCACCGGAGGCCCGGTGACATCGCCGGACTCGTGGATCTCGACGTCACCCCAATCGAGCGCGATGCGCGGCCGTGTGGGGCCGGGGGCGACGATCGCCTCGTTCACGGCGGCGATCGCGTCGTCGACCGACGCGAACGCCGCGTACATTGCTGCGCCGCGCTGGGCGAAGCCCTCGCCCCGGTGGCGCTCGACGGAGGCGGCGATCGCCTCGGTCATTGCCTGCACCTGGGCAGTGCGCTCGGCCGGGTCGAGGCGCATCAACGTGGCCGGATCGGCCACCTCGACCGCCATCACCACCCGCTCGGTCACCGACGGGGTGACCGGCAAACCCAACGCCGGGTCGTGATCGAGAATCCGCTGCTCGAGCTCCCGCAGCTCCGGTGACGGGTCGACCCCGATCTCCTCGGCCAGGAAGTTCCTCGCCCGCTCGAACGCGCGCAACGCCTCGGTCTGTCGCCCACAGCGATACAACGCCAACATCTGCTGGGCCCGCAGGTGCTCCCGCAGCGGATACTCCACCGTCAGCCCGTCGAGCTCCCCCACCAACTCGCCGTGACGACCCGCCGCCAGATCCGCGTCGATGCGGGCCTCGATCGCCGACAGGCGGAGCTCGCCCAGCCGGGTGATCTCTGCGTCGAACGCGGAACGGGCCTCGACATCGGCATAGGGCAGCCCTCGCCACATCGACAACGCGTCCCGCAGCGCCGTCGCGGCGACCTCGGGATCGTCGGTGGTCACGTCGAGGGCGGCGCGAACCTGCTCCTCGAACCGGAACGCGTCGACCGCGGCTGCGTCGACGGCCAAGACGTACCCGCCCCGGTCCTTGGCGATGATGTCGCCGACCTCCTTGCGGATCAGAGAGACGAACGTCTGCACCGACCGGCGCGCTCCCCCGCCGGAGTCGTCGTCGTACAGATCATCGACAATCCGATCCAGACTCACCGGCCGGCCCTGATTCGCGATCAGCATCGCCAGGATGCTCCGCTGCTTCGGACCACCAACCGCCACCGACGCCCCATTGCGCCGAACCTCCAACGGCCCCAGCACCTGAATCTCCAGCGCTGTCGGCGCTGCGTCGGCCTGCGAGGTCATCCGGCTCTGCGCGTTCTCGGGCATGGCAACCACTATGCACCAGCGCGTCAAAGGACCTTCAAAAGGGCGGCCCATGGCCTTTGACGGCGCTTTGTAGCGAGCGGCCGTTGTTCGGACAGGGCTTTGTAGGCGCCCATTCAGGGTTCGGGCATGACCTCGAACCTGCTCCTCCAAATCGCCGTCCGGATCGCCCTCAGCGTCTGGGCCACGATCATGCTGGCCGCCGGCCTCAGCACCGAACCGACCCCGTCGACACCGGAGCCGGTTGCCGCCGACACCGCCCCCACGGTGGTCTACGAGGGCCTGGCCGGCGACCAGGAGCGCTGGGAGTGGGCGGCCGGCCAGTTCGAGGCCGCCGGCCTCACCCTGGAGAACCTCGAGGTGCGCTTCGCCACCGACCCCGAGCCGTGCAAGGGCAACGCCGGGCTGCACATCTCCGGCGAGGGCACCCACCTGGTGTTGATCTGCACCACCAACGAGGCCCACCGCCGGGCGACCATGGTCCACGAGCTGGCCCACGTTTGGGCCGCCCAGAACATCGACCAGGCCACCCGGGCCGAGTTCATGGCCGACCGGGGAGTGAGCGTCTGGTACGACGGCGGCGCCGAATGGCACGAGCAGGGCACCGAGCACGCCGCCGAGATCATCACCTGGGGCATCGCCGACCAGGGCTGCTGGGTCCTGCCCCGGGCCATCATCGGCGATCGCGATCATCGACGTGCTGGCCGCCAACTACGAACTGCTCACCGGCGAGACCCCCCGCTGCGACACCGAGGCGGTCGCCCCCAACCCCGAGCGTGAGCGCCAGCTGAGCTCGGTCGAGTGATGAGGTGCGGCGATTTCGTGCGAGGCTGGGGCCCGACAAGTCCGCACCGCCGCCGGATTCCGCCGCAAGGTGCGAACGGGAGGTGCCGTGATGAGTCGTCGTTGGACACGAGTGGTTCTGGTGGTGCTGGCCGTCCCCAATCTGTTCGCGGGACTGTGGGCCGTGCTGGCGCCGTCGAGCTGGTACGAGAACTTTCCGGGGTGGTCACCTCGCCTGGTGGCCGCCGTGCCGCCCTACAACGAACATCTGGCGACCGACGCCGGGGCGGGGCTGTTCGCGGCGGGTCTGCTGGCTCTGCTCGCCGCCGTGCTCATGCGTCGCGACGTGATCGTCGTCGCGATGACGGGCTACCTGGCGTTCGCGCTGCCGCACGCGCTGTATCACCTCGCCTCGCCCGCTGATGCGCTGAGTGCCTCCGAGGACGCGACCAACACGTTGTCGCTGTGGGTGGGCGTGGCCGTGTCGACGTGGCTGCTGGTCGACGCGGTGCGGTCCGACGAGCCCAGTACGGAGCTCAGCCGAGGCGGCGGCCGGTGATCTCGACGGGGTCGATGCGCACCCAGTTGGGCCGCCACTGGCTCTTGGCCCACGGCACCAGGCCCTCGCGTTCGAGGATCTCGATCTCGGCCCATTCGTCGACCTTGTAGGCGGTGCCCTTGACGAGCACGCTCCAGCCGGTGCGGTCGTGTCCGTCCCAGCCGTCGATCTGAAAGGCGACCTTCTGCGCGAAGATCGCCGCGTCGAGCTTTTGGCCTTCGAGGGTGCGGATGACCACCGAGTCCTCGAACCACATGTAGTTCACCGGCAAGATCACCTGCTCGCCGTCGCTGAGGAACCCGATGCGCCCCAGCGGCGTGGCCTCGAGCAGCTTCACGCACCCGGCGCGGTCGATCACCTCGAGCCCGGTGCGCTCGTCGATCCCTGCGGGCTCATGGTCGGTGGACATGGCTTCCCTCCATCGGTCGCTCATCAGGATAGGAGCCTGTTCGAGCACTGCCAGGGCCCTTGGTCCCGCGCGGCTGCAAGCGATCGCGCCGCGTGCCGCGCCCGTCGCTGATCGTCAGCGACCGATACCCAGCGACTCGCCCCAGTGGCGTTCGTCTCTGTATGCCTCCCAGGCGTTCAGCAGGGCCACTACGGCACCGACCGAGCACGCGATGACGCCAAGAACACAACCGGTGGCGGAAATCGCGTCCGTCGTGATCTGCCCGCGGGAGCTGAGCTCGTGGAACGGATCACCCACCATCATCGACGCCGCGAGCGCTCCGGAAGCGACCAGGAACAGCAACCCGAAGGCGAACACGTAGCGGCTGCAGAAGACGTGTCGCAGGTCGGATTGCGCGGACTCCATCATCTTCCAGATCGCGGTTCCGAGCGCAGCGAGGGAGAGGAGGACGACCACCGACATCGTCCAGAGCTCGACCCGCTCAGAGAATTGGGCGCTCGACCAGCCGGCGTTGGCACGCGTCAGCGCCAAGCCGGCGATCACGACCGCGAACGTCAGACTCGCCCAACGACCAGACGCAACTCGCTTGACCGGCACCGCGCCGGCCAACGTCGCTCTCTCGGATTCCTCGCGTCGCGACTCGATGGACATGTCGCACCCCCAAAGGACACCATGTGAACCAACTGATGTGTCCTTCGTCACTTTTACTTGCAGGTACTGGTACGCGCAAGTTTCGTTGCCACGAAGGCGGGTCAGCCCTGCGGTTCGGGGAGGGTGTCGCGCACCGACCACACGAGCCCGAGGCGGGCGAGCAGCCGGATGCTGGCATGGATCGGATCGGGCTCGCGGCGCCCGGTGCTGTGGCGGGCGCTCTGCGGCGAGCGGTGGTGGTTGTTGTGCCACCCCTCGCCGATGAGGAGAAGTGCAATCAGCCGGTTGTTCCGGCTGTCGTCGCGGGTTTCGAAGTTGCGGTACCCGCCGAAGCGGTGCGAGAACGAGCCGGTCGACAGTGTCGTGTGCCACAGGACGACGGTGCTCACGGCGAACCCCCACACGAATCCTTCCGGCCCGGCCATGAGCCAACAACCGGCGGCGACCAGCCCGACCGGCACGATCTTGAGCCGTTCGAGCCACACGAGCTCGGGGTAGACGACGAGATCGGCGACGACCTGCGGGTCATACCCATGGTGGGCCGGGTCGAACACCCAGCCGCAGTGGCTGTAGAGGAAGCTCCGGTGGTGGGGCGAGTGCGGGTCGAGCGGGGTGTCGGCGTAACGGTGGTGAAGGCGGTGGGTGCTCGCCCACCACAGGGCCCCCATCTGCATCGCGGTGGTGCCGACCACCGCGATCGCGAACTGCATCGGGCGCGAGGTACGAAACGAGTGGTGGGAGAAGTACCGGTGGAACCCCGCGGTCACGCCCCAGCTACGGATGACGTACGTGGCACCGAACAGCGCGATGGCCGCCCAGCCAAAGCCGACCACCAGCACGCCACCGATGGCGACCGCGTGGAGCACCACGAATCCGAACAAGTCGCCGGCCGCAACGAACCGACGGGCCAGGCTCGGCGCGACAGCCACCTGGCCGGTGTTCGATGGCTCGGCGTCGAGGGAAGTGGCAGTCATCGGGACAGTGTTGCAGGGCTGCTGTCCTCGGGTCAGCCCAGTGACAGCGTGTCGATCGCCAGGCGACCGTCGACGATCTCACCGAGCAGGGTGATGGTGACGTCGGTCCAAGTGACGCCCTGGTCGGAGCTGAACGGCGTTTCGTCGTCGTAGACGAGCTCGTCGACCGACGCGGTGTCGATCACGATCGAGGTGCCGCCGCACTGAGGCGGGAACGACTCGGCGAGGGCGCTGCACAGGCGGATGTCGGTGCCGTCGGCCACGAGGAAGCCCTGCACGGCGAGGGTGCGCGTGGCGTCGGTGGCGAGGGCCTCGTCGACGGTGAGCCCACCGTTCACCAGCACGCCGGTGCTGGTGACAGGCTCGCTGTCGGAGTCGGCGACGGGCGGCTCGTCTTCGCCGAGCACGACCGTGTCGTTGCAGTCGGGTACGCCGATGGCGCACATTGCGGCGATGCCGGAGGTGTCGTCATCAGTCTGGGGGGCGCCGTCGTCGGTGTCGTCACTGCCGCAGGCGGCAGCCACGAGAGTCACGGCGAACAGGGCAATGGCAAGCTTTCGGACCATGGAGATTCCTTCCGGGGTGAGATGCGATCAGATGAGACGATCCACCGAGGCACTGTGGTTCCCGCGCGCCGCAGATGATCTCCGGTGACGTCGCGCAGGACAATGGGAGGTGTCGTGGCCCTCACCGACGTGGCCTTTGACTGAACGTCGTGCCGACAGCGGTACCGCTACTCTCGGCGCCGATGGCCTCCGTACGCCCTTCGTCGTCCGAGCATCCGGCGACATGGAAGTTTGGCTACCCGATCTATCACGCCGAGACCCGAGCGCAGTGGCGCGCCTGGCTCCAGCTGCTCACGCCCCGCAAGCCGAGGGGCACATGGACCCGGCTGAACCGACAGCGGGTGGCCGACATGGAGGCTGCCGGGCTGATGACCGATGCCGGACGCCGTGCCGTCGAGGTCGCCAGAGGCAACGGCTGGTGGACGATCCTCGACCCCGTGGAGGACCTCGTCGAGCCCGACGACCTCGCCACCGCGCTCGACGCGAACGTTGCCGCCCGACACGCATGGGACCGATTCCCTCCGAGCGCGCAGAAGGCGATGCTGTGGTGGGTGATCAGCGCAGTGAAAGACGACACGAGGACGCGACGGATCGAGACCATCGTGGCCAAGGCGGCGACCGGCGAGCGCGCCCAGGGCTGAGGCGACTCAGCTCGACGTGACCCGGTCGACGAAGCCCACGATCTCCGCAATGACCTCGTCGCGATTGGTCTCGTTGACCAGCTCGTGGCGTGCTCCCTCGTAGAGCCTGATGGTCTTGTCGTGACTGGGCATGGCCTCGACTGCGGCAAGGGAGGTGCGATGGTCGACGAAGGGGTCGTCGGTGCCGTGGCAGAACAGCACCGGCATCGTCAGGAGACCGATGTCGGCCTGGAAACGATCGAGGGCGACGACCTCGGCCTCGAGCAGCGGCCGCTTGTATCGGCCGCGATAGATGAGCGGATCGGTGGCGTAGGCCTCGACCGTCTCTACATCGCGCGACATGCCGGAGAACTCCGTCGCCCCTTGGGGAAGCTCCGGCTCGTTCAAGACGTCACGGGCCCAATGCCAGTCGCCGATCACCGCACCGAGAAACACGATCCCCGCCAGCTGCGTCGGATACCGCTGGGCAAACCGGGCGCTCAACAGCCCACCCATCGAATGGCCGATCATCACCACCGGCAGTCCGGGGTGCTCGCCGACCGCGATGTCGACCACTGACCGGAGATCGTCGACGACGTGCTCGAAGTCGGTGATAAGCGCCCGCTCGCCGTCGCTGTGCCCGTGGCCGAGGTGATCCTCGGCGTACACGACCGCGCCGGCGGCGGTGAGCGCGTCGGCCACATGGCCGTAACGACCGGCGTACTCCGCGTAGCCGTGCACGATCACCACGATCCGGGTCGGTGACCCCTGCGGGGCCCAGCGTTCGTAGTGAATCGCGCCCTCGGAACCCGCAAACGTCGGCATTCGCCGGTTCTATCATCCTCGACCTCCTTCGGCTGGCGTAACCTCGGGCGGTGGCGATCAACCGTTCTCGTCGGGCCCGGGCTGCTCGCCGACGAAAACGTCGGATGGATCGAGTCGAGCACGACCTCACGGCTGAGCAGTGGGAAGCGCTCCAGGAGGCGTGGGCCGGCTGTGCCTACTGCGGCGCCACCGATCGGGCGCTGCAGCGCGACTGCGTGTTGGCCCTCTCTCGTGGCGGGCGTTACACGCTCGACAACATCGTGCCCGCCTGTCTCTCCTGCAACACCAGCAAGTGCAACAGCGAAGTCACCGGTTGGCTGCGACGAAAGCGACTCGAGGAGCGCTCCTTCCTGTTGCGTCATCTGGAGATACGAACGGCTCTCGTCTTGCGCTTTCCGGCCCGCGTCGACATCGAGGCATGAGCCGTCAGTTCAGTTCGGACCCGTCGGGACGGGTGGTGTGCCAGGTTCCGGTGGGGTCGCGCCAGACGCTGAACCCTTTCTGTTTCCATCGGTTGTGCCTGCCACACAGTGGCGCCCCGTTGCCGGGGCGGGTTCTGCCCCCTCGGCGGTGCTCGATGAGGTGATCGACCTCGCACTGGCTGGTGGGGCGGTGACAACCGGGCCACACGCACTCGGGTGACTGGAGCTGGGTGGCGTGGCGGGCCGACCCGGTGAACAGCCGGGCGGTGCCGAGGTCGATCACCACGCTCTTGGTGTCGACGAGCACGCGCCGGACGTGCGCGGTGAGGCTGGCGGCGGCCGCCTCGGCCGGCTCGAGTGGTACGCCGTCGATGGTGGAGCAACGGTGGGTGGCTGGATCGAGGGCGGCCGGCTCGCCGGTGGACATCGAGTCGAGCATCTGCTGGTAGCTGTGGGCGTCCCACACGATGTTGTGGACGAAGCCGGCCGCGGCCGAACCGGGCGCCGATGCTCCGTCGTGCACCAGCTGCCAGAACGCGTCGGCCCGCCGCTGGGCGGGGGTGCGGGGCAGGTTGGCGACCGTGGCGTCGTCGCCCCATTCGGCCCGGGCCTTCTCCCAGTCGGCCTCCCACTCGGCCTGCTCGTACTTCTTCACGATCTCGTCGATCGCCGCGCCCTGGAGCGCCCCGAAGTGGCCCTGGGTCGACCATGACAGGTCGAAGGGCTCTTGGCGGTGGCGGAAGTCGCGGGCGTCGTGGTTGCGCTCGTTGCGGTCGCGGGCGCCGTCGACATCGACAAGGCGTTCCCACTGGCGGGCGACGAGCTCGAAGTCGCGGAACGGCATGTCGGTCGCGCACTCGCGGAACCAGTCGTCGTGGTCGGCCACGAACTCGGCGACGCGCGGGTTGGCGTTGATCTTGCCCACCAGGCGCATCTGGTCGACCCCCACCTCGCCCGCTCGGTAGCTCTCGCCCAGACCGGGAAGGGTGGCCATTGCGCGCGCCGTCTTGGCCACACCGGTTGCCTCGCCACTCGACACCTTGCCCACGTGGCGCAGCATCGCCTTGGCGTTGGCATGGCCGTCGGCGGCGTGGAGACCGTGGCCGTCGATGGCGGCGGCAAGGTCGGCGCGGGCCGCGTCGACGCGGCGCCGGAGGCTCTCGAGCTGTTCGATCCAGGCGATGGCGTCGCGCCCGTCGAAGGGCTCGATGCCGGCGTCGAAGATGGCGTCGATGCCCGCACCGGCCTGGGCCATGGCCCGAGCTGCGGCCGGGTCGGCGACGACGTCTTCGATCGACTCCATGCCACGACACTACCGATGGGGTGTGACAGTCTCAGCCGGCGAACGAGCAGTTCAGGCGAGGTTTTCTGCCGCTCAGCAGAACCCGCCGTGGATCTTGCCGGCCCACAGCGCGGTCACCGGTGTCTCCTCGAACCCGGGCGGGAGCGGCAGATCGGCCTCGCGATACACAGTCGGGTCGGGCGTGGGAACGTCGCCGAACTCGGCGACCAGCCAATGGTCGACACCGTCGACGGTGATCGTCTCGCCGAGCTGAGCCTCGAAGAAGGCGCCGCAGTACCAGGGCAGCACCGGCTCGAGCTCGGGATGGACACTCCGAAGCTCGGCCAGCGTCGAGCCGACGCGGAAGCCCTCGGGCGTCACCATCGGCACCTCGGCACCCTCGCCGGCGTAGTACCCGAACATGTGCTCGACACCGTCCTGGCGGTAGACAGGAAGCGACGCGAACCCGACCACCAGCCCGGGCCACCTCACGAACCGCTCGGGTTCTCCGACGTTGTCGATCCAGATCTCATCGGACGTCGGCGGGCCGAGGATCGCCGTCAACGCCGCCTCCACCGTCGCCGAGTCGGTGCCGAGCGGCAGTTCGTCGATGCCGTCGGGCCGGAGCTCGAGGGTCGGCGGCGGCGTAGGTGTCGGTGTAGGCGTGGGCGTGGGGGTCGGTGCGGGTGTCGGGGTCGGCCTTGGTGTGGGCGTCGGCAGCGGCGGCGCGGGGGTGGGAGTGGCCGACGGAGCGGCGGGCGACGGTGCCTCTTCGGTCGGCGACTCTCCTCCGACGATCAGCTCCTGGGGCTCATTGCTGGAGCACGCGCCCGACGACCAACGCCAGCACGACCAGCAGGGCCAGCCAGGCGCGCGCCACAGCCCGTGTGGCCCGGGCACGACGATCGGACGAACTGGTTCCGGTCATGATCTTGGCAGCTCACGCAGGCCGTGAGCCTCTCCTACTCTCACTCATCCGCCGGCGGCGCTCGCCCGACAAGAGGCCGAGGTCCCGACCGGCTCAGACGCACCCGTCGGTTGATTTCGCCCTAGGCCCGGCGGCGTCGTCGGCGAAGCTGCTTGGCGATCTTTCCCGCACCTTCTCGTAAGACGGCGGCGCGCCCCGTTGCAGCGGTCGGCCGTTCACCAAGACCTGAGCGGAACGGCCGCAGCGGATCATCGTGTCGCGGTCGGACGTGTCGATCGTGGTGAAGTTGACGTCGGGTCCCAACTCCTCGGAGGCACGCCGCGCCCGTTCGTAGACCAGGTTCGCCGCGGGACACCAGCCATCCTTGAATGCGGTCACCTCGACCTTACCGGTCTCGCTGATCGCCACGGGTTGTTCTTCGATCCATCGAGGCTCGCTTGCCCCCGCGACGAAGGGCTTCCACACCAGCTCGCGCACACCGACCCGATCGACACCGCAGTAGCCATGTTTCTTGAACCACGAGGCCTTCATCCACACCGGCAAATACAGCCCCCAGGCCACCATCCCCTTGGCGCCCAGCGTGCGGGCGTCGTCCTCTGCGGCGGCGAGCAGCGCCGTGCCGATCCCTCCACCCTGCGCGTCCCCGACGCCCTCCTCGTGGCCGTGCACCCAGATGCACAAGATCATGTACAGGTCCTCGCCCTGCGCCGGCGAGAGCTCGATCGGCACGTACTGGATCATCCCCAGGGGCCGGTCCTCGTCGTCGATGGCCAGCTTGACCCGCAACCCCTGATCGCGAGCCTTCTCGTACCAGCGGGCCTTGTGTTCGCCGGCCTCGTCCATCTCCGACGACCAGTCTTCCAGACACACCAGATACGACCCCAGATGCCGCTCGGGCAGGTCTACAACTCGTATCGGGCGTGCGCCGGACACGCCGCGTCGCCTCCACTTCGCCATGCGCTCATCGTTCTGCGAGCCAACACGTGACGCCAGAGCACAACGTCACGCGATGGCTCAGACGCAGAGTCCGCCATCCGCCCCGCGGGCGCACAGCGGGTGCGTTCCACGCTCTCGAGCCCGAAGCCGGCGCCGTCGCCGGGCGTGCCGAACACGACCAGGCGGACTCCCAACACCGAGTCGTCCCCGAAGCCGATGACGTCGAGGGTGATCTCGCCCAGATCGCCCACCGTCGGGGCCGCGACGACGGTGACCCTCAACCCGATCTCGGGGTCAGGCGGGACGAAGACGTCCGCAACGATGTTCCCCAAGGCGAGCATGGTCGGCGCCGTCGGTATCCCACCGAGCTCGGCGACCACCGCAGCGGTTGCGTCGTCGGTGGCACCCAGCCGAGCGACGGAGTGCGATCTGACCCATCCCGCCGAGCTGTCGTAGGTGAGCCGCCACCAGATCGACTGCCGATCCGGTCGGAACCAGCCTTCGCCGGTTCCCTCGGCCTCGCCCAGGGGGGCGAGCCCGTCGATGATCCCGAAGTCGGTCCCGGGCCCGTTCCGGACGGGGAGGGTTTCGTCGTACCTGACGCCGACGACCGCCACGGCTTCGCCGAGCCTCGGAACGTAGATGTCGAGAGGGCTCACCGGGCAGCGGCCCGGGACGTTGGGCGACGAAGGTGTCGTCACCGTCGCCGTCCCAGTCGCCGGCCAACAGCCGGTCGCTGGCCCACCCGTAGGCGAAGACCGTTGCTGGCCGGCCCGCTCGTCAGCGAGTTGCGCACGTAGATGGTCGCGGCCCGCCGCACCGCGAAGGTGTCGATGCCGTCGCCGTCATAGTCGCCGACCAGCACCTCGTCGCCGGGCCGGCCGTAGCCGATCACGGAGTCGGCCGGACCCGACGTCAGCGAGTTCTTGATGTAGAAGACGTTGCCCCGCCGCACCGCGAGGGTGTCGACGCCGTCACCGTCCCAGTCGCCCACGAACACCTCGTCGCCGGCTCGGCCGTAGCCGATGACGAGATCGGCCGGACCCGACGCCAGCGAGTTCTTGATGTAGAAGACGTTGCCCCGCCGCACCGCCGCGGTGGTGATGCCGTCGCCGTCCCAGTCGCCGAAGAAGAGCTCGTCGCCGGCCTTGCCGTAGGCGATGACCCGCTCGACACCGGTCACGATGTTGCGCAGCGTGATCACGTTGCTGGGCCCGCGCTTGGCCACGTCGTCGATGCCGTCGCCGTCCCAATCCCCCCGAGCGAAGTCGGCGTCGGTCGCCGACCCGAAGTAGAGGACGAAGTCGGCGACCCCGCCCTCGAGCCGGTTGGAGAAGTACCAGACCCCGACCTCGTCAACGCCCGCGGCCGCCGGCGCCGGGACGAACGGCGCAAACCCCACCGCCAACACCGTCACCAAGATCCGTGCGAGCCATTTGCGTGCGACCATGACCGACCCCTTCGCCGAGACGCCGCCCTACCTGCCGTACCCGGCAAGCATCTACGCCGAGGGTGCTACGACCCACCGACCCCTGCCACCGCCGAAAGTCACATACCGCCGGGGCGGCGGGGCGGGGCCCCGTTCGAGACCGCCGTGGCCCGGAGTTGTGCTCGGCGACGCGGGTCACCAGTCGGGCGACACCGAGGGGGCACGCATGGAGTGGCGAGCGGCCCACTCGGCCTTCCATGAGTTCGGAGCGGTCGGCTTGGCCCTGCGAAATCCTCACCTCTAGCGTGTCGCAGTCGCATGAGCAGGTTGCGTCAGGTGACTAGGTTCCACAAGCCCGCAAACGCCAGAATGACTAAACCGGCAGCGACGCCATAGAGGATGTTCTCGCCCGGCCGCTCAAGCCCCCTTGCCAACCCAACAATTCGCTGCATGGCCGTCGTCGCCCCTTTGTTTGCGGCGACACCCTAATCTCAGCGGACATCGTCATGTCGAACAACCGATCGCGCTCCTTCTGGAACTCCTCCGCCTCCTTTGTTCGTGGTCGAACGCGAGGCACGAATCGGCGCGTTGACGCCGCCCGTGTGATGGAGATCGCCGCACTACCGAGGAAGATCAATAGCAGGAACAGCAGCGCCGAAAACCCGTCCATTCAATCTGTGTAGCCGATCGGCGGAGTGTCAGCAGCGATGGACCCCAGGTGACTTGGTCCGGTACTCGATTCGCCTAGAGCACCAGCAGTCGAGGTGCATCGTCACCGTGGTCTACACCGGCTGACTCAGATCTCAGGACGGTCCGTCGACCGGTGTGCCCTCCCGACGGAGCAGGCGATCTCCGAGGCGGCCGCTGAACCGATCGACGACCCTCCGGAGACGGAGGAGATGCGTGCGACCCGAATCGGCATCTGCGCCACGATCGGTTTCGGCTGGGTCGGCGGCGCCGTCGGCCTCCACGGTCGTGTGTCGATACTGGAAGAGATCGTCCCACCGACGGTCCAGCGCCGCCAGGGCCTCGGCCACCGGGCGGGCTCGCAGGGTCGTCTCGCCGTCGATCACCTCGAGCCGGCGCAGCTTGGCGACCGCATCGTCGATCTCGAAGTCGATGTCACGCTGACACGACCCACGCAGCCAGTCTTCGACGGCCGCGTCGAGCGCGGGGCGGTGAGCCCCTCCGGTGCCGCCAGCAGGAACCGGTAGGCGAGGACGACCTCGACGATCTCCTGCTCCTCGGCCGATGCCAGCAGGGTGTGGAGCACGCCGGGTCCGTTGCCCAGGGTTCGGAAGTACAGGTTCTCGGTGAGGGTCTTCAGATACTCGACCCGCCGGTTCTTCAGCTTCGACCACTGCCGGAACAAGAACCCGCCGAGGGTGACTACGCCACCGAACAGGACCACCAGCGACGTCTGATCGAGCGTCGGCTGCTCGTCTCGGAACCCGAGCCAGGCCGCAATCAGCAAGAACATGAGGCCGAGCGTCGACAACAGCTTGGTGAAGACGATGGCGACCCCCGAGGCCAGCGCCGGTGCGCCGACCAGTACGGTGTCGATCGGACGGAACCGCACCTTGGCCGACGGCAGCAACATCTCGATGTCGGCTCGGGGCACGTTCTGGAACTGCTTGAGCGACACGTGTCCGGGAACCAGGTTGCGATCAGCGGGATCGATGTCGTGGTCGTCGAACCACGCCTGCGGCTTGACCCGAGTGTGCACGACCACCCGCTCATCGACGGTGAACGCCCGCTCCTCGGAGCGCAGGCCCTGCCACTTGGGAACGTCGACGACCTCGCGATGGCTAGCCCCGCCGGTAGACGAGCACCTCGTCGTAGTCGTCGAGGTCGACCTCGATGCGAAGCGGGATCAACGACTCGCTGCTCGAACGCCTCCTCGAGCTCGGCCATCGTGACCGTCGTGTAGTTGGCCGCGTCGAGCAGGCCGGTCAGCTCCCCGGTGACCGCCGGCACCCGCATCGACGTCGTCGCCGACCTGGTCCCACGTCTCCATCAACGCCAGCTCGCGATCGTGGAACTCGTAGTGATACAGCGCGGCGACGAGACGGGTGAAAGCTCGGAAACGTGGCTCGTCCTCGGGGTCGGCCCACGGCATCCGACACAGCTCATTCGGTCAGCGGCCCCACCCGCTGGGGCACGAATCGCTCCCGTTCGGCCATGCGATCCAGGGTAGGGAGACGATTCCGGCTACGGCACGGTAATGAACGGTGACGGGAAGACCGTCTTGGTCGTGCCGTCGAAGCGGACGATGCCCGTCTCGGCGGCGCTCCAGAGGGTTCCTTCCGAATCGACCACGGCACGGAACCGGCCGACGGGAGGATCGCTCGGATACGCCGTCCAGCCGGTGCCGTCGAAGCGCCCTGTATCCACGCGGGGCGATCTCGCCGTGGACGACCCATACGGTGCCGTCGGGGCCGGCCGCCACGACGCCGTCGTTCGACAACAGCCCGTCGTCCATCGTGTAGGTGGTCCAGCTCGTCCCGTCGAAGCTGGCCACTCCTGCCGCCTGGTCGGGTGACGCGGTCTCCACGTCGGAATACAACACGTCGGTCGCCACCCAGACCGTCCCGTCTCCACCGACCGAAACCTGGAAGGTGTGGCCGCTCGGCAGCCCATCGTCGCTGGTGAGTCGGGTGAAGTCGGCACCGTCGAAGGTGAACAGGCCTCGTCCGGTGACACTCGGCGCGGAGTTGGTCCCGGCCCACAGCAGCTGGCCGGTTCCCACCGCCAGTGAGTTCGACCAGGGGGCAATGGTCGCACGGTAGCCAGTGGTGGGATCGGGGACGAAGTGCGTTTCCCAACCCGAGCCGTCGTAGACCGCGAGCTGGTTGTGACCCACCGACGCGTAGAGGGTGCCGTCGGCGGCGATCGCCAGGTCACCGACGGCGGCCGCGAGTTCCGACGTTCCGTAGCTGGTGCGTAGCTCGGGAGTGTCGTTGGATGTGAACACCTCCCATGAGCACTCGTCGGCAACGCAATCTCGGCGGGCGACCCAGGACAGATCCCGAGCTTCGACCCATCCGTTGATGGTCCCGCCGAACTCCTCGTCGTCGACCGTCGAATGCGCCCATCCGGCCGCCCACAGTTCGCCGTTCGGCCCGGTGACCACCTGGCGGATCGACCGACCCGGGATGAGGCCCCCCTCGGCACCGGCACCCTCGGGCAACCCGTCGGTGTCGACGATGGTCCACTCGCCGAACTCGTCGAGCGCCGCGATCCCGATCTGGGCCGAGCGCGTACACCAGTCCATCCGCGGTCACGGCCACGTCGTTGAGCGCGCCCATCCAGGCGGTGTCGACCGCGTCGTCGGGTTCGGGCTCCGAAGGCTCGAGGGTCGGCTCCGGCGTCGGCTCGGCCACCGCCGCCGACTGCGTGTCGCCGGCCGAGTCGGTGTCATTCGACCTGCACCCCGGCACCGCCAACGCGCCGGCCAGGCACACCGCCAGCGCTGCGATCAACGACCGTTTCACCACGCGGATGACCGCTACCTCCGCTCTAACGCTCGGCCAGCCAGCCGAGCTCCTCCACGAAATGGTCTGCGACGGCGAAGTACCGCGCCTCGTGCTCGGCGTTCCACTCGACGCCTTCGGGATCGACATGCACCTGCACGCCGAGCCACTCGCTGTCGGGCGGCACGCCGAACGCGAACATCCCGAAGCCCCCGTTGTGTACGACGACACCGTCACTCACCGCCGGGTGACCCACAACCGACGCCCCGATGTTCACCGTTCCGCCCTCGTACTCGACGATCTCGGTTTCCGAGATCTTGTAGGGATTGCCGTCGAAGTCCTTCCACCGCCCGGCATCCTCGGCGATCACCGCACTGTGGGCGCTGCCCGACAGCGTCCACTCACAAACGGCTTCCGGATACGGTCGGCCCTGGTTCCCGGCCGTCCCCTGCCAATCGAACTCCGCCGCCACGAACTCGGCTACGTCCTCCTCCGAGACCCACTCGCACAGGTCATCGTCGGCGAAGCTGAACACCGCCTGCTCATCCAACGCGAAGGGCGACTCGTAGACCGTCTTGGTCGTGCCGTCGAAGCGGACGAGGCCATCCTCCGCAGTACTCCAAAGGGTTCCTTCGGAGTCGACCACGGCACGGAATCCACCGACGGGAAGATCGGTCGGATACGCCGTCCAGCCGGTGCCGTCGAAGCGCGCATAGCCGCTCTGGCCGACCTCGCCATGGACGACCCAAACCGTACCGTCGGGGCCCGCCGCGACGATGCCGTCGTTCGACAGCAGTCCGTCGGCGAGCGTGTAGGTGGTCCAGGTCGTTCCGTCGTAGCTCGCAACTCCCGCCGCTTCATCGGGCGACGCGGTCGCCGGGTCGGTGTACAGCGCGTCGGTCGCGACCCAGATCGTCCCGTCGCTGGCGACCGCCACTTGGAAGGCGTTGTCGTCGGGTAGCCCATCGGCGCTGGTGAGGTGGGTGAACTCGGCACCGTCGAACATGAACAGCCCACGTCCGGTGTCCCCTGAGTTGGTGCCGGCCCACACGAGCCCGTCGGTTCCCACCGCCAGCGAGCTCGACCACGGAGTGACGCTGCCATTCCAGCCCGTCGGGAGATCGGGGACCGCATGTGCGTCCCAACCCGACCTGTCGTACACGACCAGCTGGTTCTCACCCACCGACGCGTAGACCGTGCCGTCGGCGCCGATCGCGACGTCACCAATGTCCGCCGGCCATCCCGACCGCCCGTCGGTGATCAGGAGCTCGGGCGTGTCGTCCGAAGTGAACACCTCCCACGAGCAGACGTCGGCAACGCAGTCGTGGCGAGCGATCCAACTCAGATCCCGGGACAGGGTCCATCCGTCCGCCATGCCGCCGAAGGCCTCGTCGTCGATCGTCGAGTGTGCCCATCCGGTCGCCCACAGTTGCCCGTCAGGCCCGGTGGTCACATTGTTGATCAACCGCCCCGGCAAGAACTCGTCGGCACCCGCACCCTCGGGCAGCCCGTCGAGGTCGACGATCGTCCACTCGCCCAACTCGTCGAGCGCCGCGATTCCGACGGCAGCCGATGCGTACACCTGTCCATCTGCAGTCACAGCCACGTCGTTGAACGCGCGCATCCACTCCGTGTCGACCGGTTCGTCGGGTTCGGGCTCCGGAGGCACGAGGGTCGGCTCCGGCGTGGGCTCGGCCAGCGCCGACTCCGTGTCGGCCGCGGTTTCGGTGTCGCTCGACCCGCACCCGGGCACCGCCATCGCTGCGGCCAGCAACACTGCTGCCGTCGCAGCCGCGAACCGATTCACCACGCGCATAACGATCACCTCCGGCTCGGGAGACACCTTCAGCGTGGCAACGCTACGCCTCGTGGGCTAGAGGCCAAAGGCCACGATTCGCCCGGCGGGCCGCAGTCAGCACGACCTCGGCCCGCCCGAGCGCATCGTTCACCCACCAGCGCAACCGGAAGGTGCTCTGATACCTGACGAGTTGACTTTCGTCACTTTCGGCGACGGTGACGAATTGTTACGGTCGTCGATGACCGTGGGCGACGCGTCAAACCTTCGTCCGTATTTGGTCGATGGGCGGGGAAACGGCCCCCGCTCGTGGGTGACTGATGGGCAGTGGCATGGGCGCAGGCACGAGGGTGATCGGCTCGATCTCCGTGCCTGCGAGCGCGCCTCTGGGACAGTCGTCGGACCGTAGCCGGCAAGGGGGAAACCATGATTGACCGCAGAGCATTTCTGAAGGCCGCCACCGCATCGGGGGCGTTGGTGTACGTGAACGTCCTGGGAGGCGTCGAGCGTGCGCTCGCCGATCCCGCAGCCCCGGGCCTCAGCGACCCAGCGCTACAACCGCTGTTCACGAACCCGGTGCCCAACGCGCTGGATCCCAGCTTCGTCTTCCAGTCGCCCAACGAGAAATACCGCATCGCCATGGAACAGAGCGTCCAGCAGACCGGGCTCATCGAACCGAGCACCGGGAGAGCGCTGTCGACCACCGTGTGGGGCTACGGCAAGAACGGGCCGGGCGGCACATGGCCGGGGCGGACCTTCGTGGCCCGCCGCGGGGAGCCGGTCGAGGTCAAATGGGAGAACAAGCTGCCCAGGGCCCACCTCGTGCCCGTCGACACGTCGCTGCACTGGGCCTACTCACTGCCCGGTTACACCGACCGTACGATCGGGCCGACGGGGTGCCGACGGTTGCCCACCTCCACGGCGGCCACACCGATGCCATCTTCGACGGCAACCCCGAGTACTTCTTCTCCCCGGCTACGCAGTGCGCGGCCCGCGATGGGTCGACAAGAAATACGTCTACGACAACGATCAGCCGGCCGGAACGCTCTGGTATCACGACCACGCTCTCGGCATCACCCGGCTGAACGTGTACGCAGGGCTCGCCGGCTTCTACATCCTCAGAGACGACGACGACACGGGTGAGCCGGGCAACCTGCTCGGTCTCCCGGCCTACCCCTACGAGGCGGCGTTGGCCATCCAGGACCGGATGTTCACAGCCGGTGGATCGCTGTTCTACCCCACGTTTCCCGGCGATCCGTTCTATGACGACTTCATCACCGGCGAGGGAGCCGTCCTACCACCGGAGATCTTCCCCGGCGGGGGTCCCACCGCCTTGGCGGAGTTCTTCGGCGACCACATGCTGGTCAACGGCACGATCTGGCCCAAGTTCGACGTCGAGCCTCGCAACTACCGGCTCCGACTCCTCAACGGCTGCGACAGTCGCTTCCTCGCCGTGCAGTTCTTCGAAGTGCCTCCCGGCACGTCCGACTTCAGCGTCGTTTCGGACCCAATCCCGTTCACGGTGATCGGCAGCGATCAAGGCCTGGCCTCGAGCCCCACCACAGTCGAAACGCTGCTGATGGAGACCGGTTCCCGGTACGACGTCGTCTTCGACTTCAAGACCGTGACGCCCGGCAGCCGAGTCATCATGAAGAACATCGGCGGCGACGAACCCTTCGGCGGCGATATCCCCGGCCCAACCGCTCCCGGAGCGAGGACCGACCGGATCATGGCCTTCGACGTGGTCCTGCCACTGGATCCGGCGGTGCCCGACCCGAGCCCGACAGGCATCGACTTCGGCCCCGCCGTCGCCGCCGCGACACGTGTTCGCAAGGTCGCATTGTTCGAGGGCAAAGACGAGTTCGGCCGCCTCCAGCCGCTGCTGGGTACGGCCGAACCCGCCACCGACTACCAGGGCAACCCCATCGATTGGCCCGATGAACCCGTCTACTCGACGGTCGGGCTGGTGGGTCCGATGGAGGGCTCGATTGCCTGGCACAGCCCGACCACGGAGAATCCAGCGCTCGACTCCACCGAGGAGTGGGAGATCTGGAACGTCACAGGCGACGCCCACCCCGTGCACCTGCACCTGGTGCACTTCGAGATCCTGGGCCGCAACGAGATCCAGTGGGACTCCAACGCCGACGACGACGGCTTCATCCCGTCTGGCATATCGCCGGCGGGCGACGGCACGTACCTGGTCAGCCAGCCGACGGTGCAGCACAACTCGGTCGCCGGAGACCCGGATACCTACGGCGAGGGCTTTCGGATCATCGCTCGGACCGCCGGCGACGCGTTCCCGAAGCCGGCGGCGTACGTCGAGAACGCGCCCAAGGACATGGTCACCGCACTACCGGGGCAGGTCACACGGATCAAGGCAACCTTCGACAAGCCGGGCCGCTATGTGTGGCACTGCCACATCCTCTCCCACGAAGACCACGAGATGATGCGGGTGCTGCACGTCGGGGAGGGTGCCACGGCCTAGGCCGCCCGCGTGCATGTGATCGTCGGTGCCAAGGCCGCGCATCACCTATGGTTCCGTGACACAACGCCGAGCGGCGTTGTGTCACGGAGGGGTCTGTATGGGTTGTCTGATTGCAGCTCTGGCATTGATCGGGCCACGAGTGGCCCTGGTCTTCGTGTGGATCAGCACCACGTTCGTCGACCGAGCGTTCGACTCGACGATAGTGCCGCTGCTGGGTCTCGTCTTCCTCCCGTGGACCACCCTCGTGTACGCATTGGCCTACGACGGCAACAACGTGAACCTCCTCGGCTGGTTCTTCGTGTTCCTTGCCTTCATGGCCGACCTTTCCTCGACCGCCGGCTCGGCGCGAACAGCAGTACTCGAGGCCCGCAGTCAGACCACCGTGGTCTGCGGGCTGCTGGGTTCGTCGGCCGGGCCCTGAACCACGTGGGCTTCGATGTCGTCGTCCAGGCCGGGAAGCTCGATGCCCGTGGCGATGTCCCACTCGGGGCCGAGCTGGTCGGCCACGTTGCGGTCGACCAGGATCTGGCCGGGCTGGGCCAGCGAGTCGAGCGTCGCGGCGACGTTGGGCGGGTCGCCCCACACCCCGAACGACAACTGACTGCCGCCGATCACTCCCGTCGCCACGTCCCCCGCCGACAGGCCGGCATGGGCGGCCAGCTCGATGCCGAACTCGGCGCCGACATCCGACGCCAACTGCACCGCTTCGACCGCGAGCCTCACGGCGTCGGCCGCGCGGGCATCAGCGTGGCCGAGCCCGGTCACGAAGATCCGGTTGCCCGACGACCGCCGAATCGTTTCCGCTCCGTAACGAGCCATCAGTGCGTCCGACTCCTCGCTCAGGCGCTCGGTGATCTCCAACACGACGTCTTGCTGCACCCCGGTGGCCTCGGGGATCGCGTCGATCGTTATCGACGCGATGGTGGCCGTGTCGAAGATGTCCTCGATAGCCTGCTCGCCCTGGCGGACCCGGTCGAACAGGCGGGGCGGCAACATGGCGCTCAAGAGATCGTTGATGTGGCGTTCCTCGTCGACGATTTCCTGCTGCTCGACTCGAGCTGACCGGCCACCCCCTCGAGCTGGCGTCCGAGGTCGCCGAGCTCGTTGGTGCCGAAGTCGCCAAGATCGACATCGAGATCTCCGCGGCGACTCGGTCGGCCGCCTGCACGAGCGACTCGAGCGGCCTGGTCAGGGTCCGAGCGATCAACACCCCGAGAATGGCCATGATCGGCAGCAACGACCGCGACGACCAGAAGGATCCTCCGGAGCAGGGAATCGAGGGCCGCATTCGACTCGCTCGTTGCCTGCTCGACCACGACGACCCAGTCGACACCCACCCCGGCCGGAGCCGATGCGGCGAGAGTCTCGGTACCGAGATAGTTGGTGACCGTCCCGACGAACTCTTCACCAACGAGGCCGGCCGACACCGCATCGTTGTCGACGGTCTGGATCAGCACGGGCGAACCGACCGTCTCGATCAGCTCGGCGGCATCCTGACCGTTGCGGTCGGCGTACCGGCGCAGATAGTCGTCGGGATCCTCGAACCAGCTCCGGGGCTCGGAGCGGAGCGTCCGATCGATGCCCACCACGTAGCTCTCCCCGGTGTCACCGAGACCGAGAACATCCCAATTCTCTCCGGCGGTGATGGCTGCGGTCAGGGCCTCGACCGGTACCTCGGTGACGATCGCCCCGACGACTTCGGTCCCCGACCGCACCGCAGACGCCAGGAAGAACACCGGAGCCCCGCGAGTCGGAACGTAGAACCAGCTGTCGGACAGGACGGTCTCGCCCACGGCCACACTCGCCAGATCGTCCAACACGACGCCCAGCCCCCGGTCGGCATAGGGCCCATCGACCACATTGGTGCCGAGATCGATGCGCTTCTTGGTCGAGTACACCACCTCGAAGCTGTCGGCATCGACGAGGATCAAGTCGGACATGCGGGCGTTCTCCATCAACGCCCGGAGTCGGGGGTGATGAAGGGCGTGGGCCGCGCTGTAACCGGTGCCGTCATCGGCATCGTCGAGCGCATCGCGCTCGTCGAACCCGGCCGGGTTCGCAGCGATGTACTGCTGCTGGAGATACCGGCCCGCCGGCGACGCCGGCACCAGGTCGCCGGGCGAAATGTCGACGCCGGCCTCCACGAACGGAGGGAGCACCTCCGACTCGTACAGCGCCGTGAGCTCGGCAGACCTGGTCGGGCGTGATGTCCTGGTCGAGCATGTCGTACTCCCCCGACAGCTCGACCAGTGCATCGACGACGCTCGGATCAGCGGCCAGGACCGACACATCGGCCTCGAGACGGGCGATACCACGGTCGATCGCTTGCACGCTCACGTCTCGCACCGACTTCAATTGTTCTTCGACGCTGTCGTTGATCAGCAGCCGGGCGAAGAAGTAGTTCACGCCGGCGAGCAGCGCAATCGACACCAGCGCCACGCCCACGAGCGTGAACGACAGCCGCCGTCGCAGACCAGGACGTCGTGCATCGCTCACGAGAGGTCACCATCTGTCGCGGAGGTGACCGCTCGGCGCAGCACACGCGCGGTCCGACGCTGCCGGGCCAGGTTCATCTGCTCGAGGGCCGACGCGAGACCGGGAGCGAGGGAAATGGCCCGACGGGCCGCCTCCGCCGGAACGTTCACGACCTCGCAGTCGGTCAACGCAATCACCAGCGCAGCTCGATCGGTCTCGACCTCGTGACCCAGCAAGCCGAACACCTCGCCCGCCTCGAGATCGAGGACATCGACATCGTCGGCGTCGGCGTCGGGGCTTCGCAGCACCAGGCGGGCCCGACCGCGGTGCAACAGCGACAGTCCGCCCTGGCCGCCCTTGGGGACGATCGTCTCGCCCCGTCGGTACTGGTCGACCGACGCAGTGGCCGAGAGCTCGTCGATCACCTCGTCGTCGAGGTCGCGCATCAGCGGCGCCTCGATGACCCGTCGGCGAACGTCGGTCATGGTGATCTGGCTCTCGATCGCCGTCTTCGCACCGTCGAAGAGGTAGAGATCTTGCGCGGGATTGGGCAGCGGAACGTCGTGCCGGTACGAGAGGTACCACACCAGCGCACCGAAGTCGGCCTTGACCTGCGGCGCGAGCGCGAAGTCGTCGATCCACATGCTCGCCTCGTAGTCGACGACCGGGTCGGCGATCTGGGTGACCCGGGCGAAGGGCGGCGGATCCTCGAGCACCCCCGGTGTCGAGCGGGCGGCGTCGACCAACATCTCGATGGCGGCCGTCGGCGGCGCGGTCCGTTCGATCTGGACGGGGACCCTCACCCGGTGCAGCCGATTCGGCTGGTCGTAGTTGGTGATGGTGGCCTTCGACAGCTGCCCGTTGGGGATCACGACGAGGTCGCCGTTGCGATCCCGGATACGGGTGCTGCGCCAGTTGACGTCGACCACGCGCCCCTCGACGTCGTCGGACTCGATCCAGTCGCCGGGGCTGAAGGGCTGATCGGCGAGCAAGGTGAAGCCCGATGCGATGCCGCCCAGCGTGTCCTGGAGGGCAAACGAGATGACCAGAGACGTCACGCCGAGCGCAGTGAGCGCGGCCGACAGATCGACGCCCCACACCCCAGCGATGAGGAGCCAACCCGTCGCCAGGATCACCCCCAGCCGTGGCATGGCCAGCACCAGTCGCGGGACGGCACGGCGCCCACCCCGACGTGGTCGGTCGACCAACCCGGCGATCACCACCCGCAGCGCCGACAGGACCACCGCGGCGCCCGACAGCAACAACGCCGAGCCCAACACCTGGAGGAATGGGTTGTCGGTCTCGACGTCGAACAGCGTTCGGGCCAGAATCCACACGGTGAGCAGCGGCACCATCCACACTCGGAGGATCGAGATCGCGTCCCGGAACTGCGAGTCGCGTTGGCGCAGTCGCTCCTCGAGCTCGCCGGCGCCGATGATCACCAGCGGCAGCGCAACGATGATGAGCGCGGCCCACGCCGCGTTCGGCTCGGTGAACAAGCTGCTCATCAGACCGGTTCATCCTCGGTCGTCCGTCCCGAGACGATGACGACCCCGGCCGACCCATGACCGGATTGTCCTCGGTCACGAAGCTCGACGGCAGCTGCGACCGCGTGGCCGCCGACACGAGCACCTCGCCGGGCCGGCCCGAGCCGCGCAAGATCGGTCGCGTTGCGGACCGTCGAGCCCCAGGCGTCGTACACGAGCCGCGAGCCTCCGGTCAGCCCGACGGTGACGGGCCCCGAATCGACGCCCGCACTCATCGATATCGCCCCGTCGGCTTCGACCAGGTCCTCGATCAGCTCCCGCACGTCGAGACGCAAACGCCGCGGCACGCTGCGCGTGGTCGAGATGGGGCCGCGCCGTCCCGCACGCCGCGAAGTAGGCATCGCCGGTGAGGCGGATCCGATCGAGACCACGTTGCTTCGCCAAGGCGTCGGCCTCCTGAACGAAACGATCGAGGAGATCACGCGCATCGTCGCTCGAACCGGTCTGCATCAGACGCCCCGAGCCCGCGGATGACGATGACCGCCACCGAGGCGGTCGCGACCTGGTCGATCACGTCACGATCTCCGGCCTCGGCCCGCTGGGCCACCGGCGGAGGCAGGATCCTTCGCAACAGATCACGGCGCTCCGACGCCCGCTCCTCGGCGTCGGCCCGGCGCGCTCGGTGAGCGTCTCGAGCATCGTGTCGATGTCGAGCCCTAGCTCGGCGAACTCGGTCGGGCTCCCGTCGGGTATGGCCAGCGTGCCGGCAGCGTCCTCGTCGCCACTGCGAACCGCCCGCAGCTTGTTCGAGATCACGCGCAGTGGCTCCAGCAGGCGGTTCGACCACCGCACAGCGAGGAACGTGATCACCACGATGAAGACGGCGATGGCGACCAACAGATTGCGGACGAAGTCCTCGACCGGCTCCTGGATCTCCTGGAGCTCAGCTTCGGCGAACACCGCCCAGTCGAGCCCCTCGATGGCGAGCGCTCGGCGAGACGAAACCACCTCGGTGCCCCGATAGTTCGTGGTCTCCACCACGGTGGGTTCGCCGCTGCAGCGCGGCATCGACCTGGAGGCTGTCGACCGGCTGGAAGAGCACCGTCGTCCCGAACGTCTCCATCGATCGGATCTGGTCTTCGGTCGCCGTACCGGGTGGCTGCGGCCGCCTCCAGGTAGGCGCCCTCGTCCTCGATGAAGCCGCGTGCGTTGGACCGCATCAGATCGTCGTTGGCGACGACGTAGCTCTCGCCGGTGTCGCCGAGCTCTGGCCACGAGCCGTCGTTGGTGGTGATCGAGCCGAGCTCGTCGGGGCCGACACGAACCGCCACGAAACCGGCGAGTACCCCGTCGGCGATGACGGGACCAGCGACGAACAGGCTCGGCTCGTCGCCCGCGGCTGGATAGCTGGTGAAATCGGCGATGGCGGTGCTGCCGGGCTCGGGTCGGTTGGGAAACGAGTTGATGAGCACTGCCAGCGCGGTCCCGCTCTGGGGTCCGGTCAGCAGGCTCGTCGCGAAATCGATGTCCTTCGCGGTCGAGTAGACCACGACGTTGCTCGTCGGGCTCGATCAGGTAGAGGTCGTCGACTCCCGTCTGGACCGACGACCTCGTCGAACGACTCGTGAAGCGCAGTGTGCACCTCCGACCAGCTGCTCCCGTCGCCGGCGTCGACGAGAAGACCGTCGCCTCCGGCCGACGGCACGACATAGTTCGCCTGGAGGTGCACCGCAGCCGCTGCTCGCGGGACGAGCGAGGCCGCGCTGACCGGCCGGCCCCGCACCTCGGTCAATTCAGGTGCAACGACGTCGGTGTAGTACGTGCCCACCGCCTCGTCGTCTTCGGGCGTCGTCCCTGCAGCTTGCAGCTCTCGGTAGGCGTCGGCAAACTGCTCGATCGCCTCCGCTGTGCTCACACTGAGCGTCTGTGACCGCACTGTGCGCTGAAGGCTGGCGACGTACTGCTCGACCTGGACGGCTCGGGCCGCGCCGACGGTGACCAGGCGATCTCGCAAGATCCCATCGGCCAGTTCGCTCCCCCGCTGGAGCCCGACGACCGAGGTGACGACCAACGAGATCAGGGCGACCAGCACGATCACCAGCGAGAGGCGAGTGACGATCGACGTGTTGCGGGCAATCCGACCCGGGGCAGCCGCGGTCGTCTCCAAGGGGTTGCGCACCCGCCCGAAACTACCTCAGGGGGTCTTGTCCGGGGGAATCGATGCGTCCTGACCACCAGGTGGCTTCGACGTCGGAGTCGACCATGCCCGCAGCGGCCAGGCGCGAGGCGAAGTCACGCCATCGGTCGGCGTCGAGTCGGTGGTGGAGGCGGGCGACGAGCGCAGCGGCATCGTCGGCGCGGCCGGCGGCCACCAGCGACACGGCTGTCCACACCACGAACTCGGGGTCGTCGCCCAGGCGGGGCAGGGTGGCGAGGTGCAGGTCGACCGCCGCCTCGAGACCGACCTCGTCGCCGTCTTCCACGCCGGCGAGCAGCAGGTGTTCGGCCCGCTCGAGATCGTGATACCCCTCGGCCAGAGCGACCAGGCGACCGAGCTCGGCTATCGGGTCGCCATGATCGTCGATCCGCACGTCCACCATTCGGTCGACCAGCGGATCACCGGTGTCGTCGGGGCCCACCACGATCATCGATGCCGACTGGCGGCCCCGGAGATCGCCGCCCGCAGCTTGGGCCGCGGTGAGCACCGCCAGCAGCCGTCGGGTGAGCGACCCGCACGATGGCTTTGCCGCTTTGGTGAAT
>CAVOZP010000012.1:0-151173 GCA_963700995.1 uncultured Acidimicrobiales bacterium | reverse complement strand
CGTTGGGGTTTCTCACGGCGGGCGCGCTACAAGCACCATGACACGTCGAGTGCCGACGCCATCGAATCGGAACCTTTCTCGGCGACACCGGTGGATCACCACCAGGCGGCGATCGCCTCGTAGACCTCGGGGTGGTGGGCCAGTGCGTTGTGGGTCACTCCGGGGAACATTCGCGCTGAGGCCCCTGGGAAGAGCTCACCGTCCGGTGAGCGTCCGGACGCACTCGGCGAGGTGACGAGTGCGTCGCCGATCAACCGCGCCACCGGGTGCTCGGGGTCGGCGGTGACCGAGCCGGCGATCACGAGATGATCGGCGCGGCGGAGGCGATGGGGCCGGTGGGGATGGGTGCGACGGCGCGCGCCAGGGTCCTGCTCGAGCCAGTCCTCGTCGAGGATTGCGCCGAACCGAAGGTCCTTGATACCTGCACTGCGCTGGTCGAGCCCGCGCCCCACGAGCCGGGTAGCGGGCACGGGCAGCGCCCAGAGTGCCGCGCTGGCCGAGTTGACGAGCGCCTCGAGCCCGGCGCCGGTGTTCGGCACCCCGATCAGCACGACCCGGCGCACCTTGCTGGTCCAGCGGCGCCCGATCGGGAGCCGCCGACCGAGCGGCCACACGCGACGCGCGTAGTGGCAGGCCGATCGGACGACGAGCCCCCCCATGCTGTGGCCGATCAGGTTGATCTCCCGCACCCGCACTGGCCACGCCGACACGAGGCGGTTGAGGAGGTGGGCGAGCTCTCGGCCGTTGGTGGAGATGTGGCGGCCGGTGTTGTAGCGCAGCGACAGTACTGTCACGTCGTGATCGGCACCGAGGAGCGTGCCGTAGGTGGTGGACGGCTCGTCCGGGAATCGCCAGATCGATTCGGTCGACATCAGCCCGTGGACGAGCACACAGATTCGCGAGCCGACCTTCGAGGCGGTGGCCAGCGCATCGGGCAGCGTGTGGCGGTCGAGTGGCAGCCGGGTGTCGCCAGCCTGGATCGTCATGGGCGTGGCGAAGCGGGAGTCGCGGTCGTCGAGCTTGTCGCCGAACAAGCCGTTGACGATCGCCACGACATCGTCGCGCCGTCCGGCAGGGTCGTGAGCAACCGCACCACCGTCCCAGAACCGGACGAGCCGTCGGGACGCGCAACGGATGAGTCGACAGCGGCCACGACCGAGACCGTATCCAACCGATGCCCACCGCGAGGACCGTCCACCGCCGAGAACAACGGCGTAGCCGCCGGGCCACGAAGCCCAGGACTCCTGTCAGCTGCGCTCCAGCTCGGCCATGCGGCGGAACTGCTCGACCAGATCGGGGGACGCGTGGGTCGGGTCGAGCTGGCGGTAGACCGCCTCGACGTTGACGGCGATCCGGCCGAACTCGCCCAGCGAAGAAAAATCCTCCGACGCCCCGATGGTGGCACCGATGTCACGGGCGGCGTCGAACGCGTCCATGCCGGAGTCGTGTCGCGCTGTGGCTTCCCGCTCGACGAACGCAAGATAGTCGCGCACGGCGGTCACACCCTGCTTGTCGGTGACCGGGCCGTGGCCCGGCACCACAGTGTCGGCATCCATCCCGAGCATCAGATCGCACGCGGCAATCCAGTTCGACACGGGGCCGGCCCACACGATCGGGGTGCCGCCGATGAAGAGGATGTCGCCGGTGTACACGACGCCGGCGTCGGGAACCACGGCGATCGTGTCCCCCGCCGTGTGGGCAGGGCCCACCTCGATCAACTCGACCGTGCGGCCAGCGACATCGAGCTCGAGGCGTCCCTCGAAGGTCCGGTCGGGCAGTCGCAGTTCGATGCCGTCGAAGTCGAACTCACCGAAGAACGATCGGAACAGCTCGCCCGCGGCACCGTCGTCGTGGTTGAGCGCAGCGAGGAGTGACGGCGGGACATCAGCCATCTCTTCGGCCGCCTTGGTCGAGGAGATGATCACGGCGTCATCGACGAGCTGGTTGCCGTAGCAGTGATCGCCGTTGGCGTGGGTGTTGACCACCGTGGCGATCGGCGCCGACCGGGTGTGATCGGCCATCGTGTCGAGCATCGCCCGGGTGAGGTTCAGGTCGAACAGCGTGTCCACGAGCAGCGATGCCCCGTCTCCGACGACCAGGCCCGAGTTGCTCCACCCCCACCCACCGTCGCCTTGCAGAAACGCCAGGCACCCGTTCCCGACCTCGGTCAGCGTCGTGTCGCGATTCGCCATGTTCATGGGCTACCACGTCGATGGTCGTGCTGTCGGCGCTGCCCCCGAAAGGGGGCTCAGCGGCCGGCCAGAAGGTCGGCGGCGGCCCGGTGACCGGCGGTGCAGGCACCCCGTGGATCACCTGCCCACTCGCGGACCCCGGCTCCGGTCGCGCCGTGAGTGAGAAAACCGGCCGCAAAGGCGTCACCAGCCGCCGTGGTGTCAGCAACACGCGCCACGGACACGGCCGGGATCGCGATGGGGGCACTGCCGGACCGATACACGACCGCCGGTTCGGGTCCGTGCTTCACCACGGTCATGGCGCCCTCCAGCGGGCCATCGACGTGGAGCATTCGGGCTTCGTCGCCGTTGGCAAACACGACGGTCGGATGAAGCCGAGCCAGCAGAGCGCGCAATGCGTCGAGTCCGAGCTCGTCGATCAGCGCCACCGACGAGACGTCGATCGACACGGCGATGTCGCGCTCGTGCGCCCAACCGATCAGAGTGTCGGCTGTCAGCGACAGCGGAGGCTCGACCAGCGAGTACAGCGGGACGTGCAACACGTCGACGCCGTGCAACCAGGCCACCTCGGGTTCGTCCAGCTCGAGACAGGCGCGGCGATCGGTGAGCATCGTGCGCTCCCCCTCCCGGTCGACGAGAACGACGATCGTGCCGGTGTGTCCGGCGTGACGGACACCACCGACATCGACGCCCACCGCAGCCAACTCCGCGACCAGTCCGCGGCCAACGACGTCGTCGCCGACCTGCCCGAGGAACCGGGAGCGATGACCGAGACGCGCCGCGGTCGCAGTCACGTTCGCGGCACTGCCGCCGCGCCGCCGTTCGATGCGAGCCGCGGTGTCGGTGGCCGGACGCACGGGGCCATCGAGGCGCACGACGATGTCGTCGACGAGATCGCCCAGGGACGCAAGCATCGCCGAGACCCTAGGAGCGTGGAGTCGGCGCTGTCACGTGGCGGCGCCGGTCGAGGGTTGCCTTCGGGTCACGGATCGTTCGGTTCGATGTCCAGATACGGGATCGTCGACGTGGCGTGCGGCAACACCGCGATGCGCTCGGATGGAGCGAGATCGGCCAGGGCGACGTCGACTGCCGCCTGGAAGTCGTCTGCGGCGTCGAGCAACAACCGCCGTGACAGCTCGGGTGCCATGTCGGAGCAGACCATCAGGCGCGCCCGTTCGGTGTCGCGTGCGAGCTGGAACGCCTTGTGCGGGCCAACCCGGAAACCCTCGGTCCGATACGCGTCGATCACCTCCTGACGTGAGCGCTTGTCCGACATCCACTGCTCGTAGTGCCGGCTGCCCGCGCCCTCGGGACAGGCGGCGGTGAGGATGATGGTTCCGCCCGGGCGGACGATCCGGGCGGCCGACGCCACCGCCTTCTGGGCCTGATAGACGTTGATGTCCTTGGGGTGGCCGCCCGGCGAAGCGATGACCAACCCGTATTCCTGTCGCACCCCGACCTGGCAGAGCTGTCGAGCGATCGGTGCACCCGTTTCCATCACGGCCACGGGATCACCGGCGACTGCCTGCACGATCTCCCGCCGCTGATCGAGGATCGCGTTCAGGGCCAGATGCACGCCGATCAACTCGCCGATTTCCTCGACGTCCTGTCGCGCCGGATTGGTCGCATAGGTGCCGATCTGGGAGTCGGGATGGGCCATCAACGTGTGATTGGCGTTGATCGTGGCCAGTCCGGCGAGGCCGATGGCGGCGCTCTTCACGCCGCCGGAGAAGCCGACGAACTGGTGGGGCTCGATGGTGCCGACCACGATCCGGAGATCCGCCTCGACGTAGCTGCGGTTGACCCAGGCCGGAGTACCACGAGTGGTGTCTCCGAGGTAGACGAGGTCGTCGTCGCGCTCGGAGTCGTGCGATACGACCCGAAAGCGGCTGAGGATCTCAGGCGGGATGACGGCCGCGAACTCGTCCGGGTTCATCGGCGGATGACCGCCGACCGCGATGGAGAACGTGATCGCGTCATCGGGTATCTGCAGATCGGCGAGACGGTCGATCAGTGGCGGGAGCAGGTGCTGATGGGGAACGGGGCGGGTCTTGTCGTTGACGGCGATCGCGACGGAGCGAATCGGCTGATGTCCCGACCAGACAGAGTCGCCGACCGGTTCTGCGAGGGCGCGCCGCACCTCGGCGACGG
This sequence comes from uncultured Acidimicrobiales bacterium, assembly GCA_963700995.1. Taxonomy (GTDB): domain Bacteria; phylum Actinomycetota; class Acidimicrobiia; order Acidimicrobiales; family JAHEJN01; genus JAHEJN01. Next base: position 146,830 of record CAVOZP010000012.1, on the reverse strand, counting down.
GGTCGGTGGCCGCGGGGGTGTCGGGCAGCTCGACGATGTCGACACCGAAGTCGTCGGGGACTTCGGCCGACACCGTCGAGTGCCCGTACGGAACGCGAATCTCCATGGCTGAGCGATCGCGGCGACCGACGCTAGGCGCTGCGGTACAGCTTGGTCAGCACGAACTCGTCGTGGTGCAGGGTCTCGGCACAAGTCAGCCGACCATTGATGGTGCGGGCCATCATCTCCATCGTGCGGTCGGCCGCACCGTCGAGGTTGTACTCGAAGCGAAGCAGGCCGGTGACGTCGACGTCGATGTGCTCCGACATCGTCTCGACGGTCAGGGGGTTCGCCGTCATCTTGATCGTCGGAAGGACAGGATTGCCGATGATGTTGCCTTGGCCGGTGGTGAAGAGATGAAGGGTGGCGCCGGCCGCGGAGCAGAGGGTGACCATCTCGGCGGCGGCGCTGGAGGAGTCCATGAAGTACAGGCCGGCGGGCCCGGCTGGTGCTTCGGCCTGGTCGAGGTAGCCGACGACCGTGCAGCGCCCCATCTTCTCGACGTTGCCGAGCGCCTTTTCCTCGATGGTGGTCAGGCCGCCGCGGATGTTGCCTTCCGTCGGTTGCGAGCCCAACAGGTTGACCCCCTGGGACTGGACGAGGTCCTGGTAGTCGTCGAAGGCTCGCTTGAACCGAGCGGCGACCTCGGGCGTGACGCAGCGCTCCATGACCTTGTCCTCGGCGCCCGTGACCTCGGTGGTCTCACCGAAGATCAAGGTGCTGCCGCCTTCCTCGAGACGGTCGAAGACGCGGCCGACCGTCGGATTGGAGGCCAAGCCGCTCGTGGTGTCGGACTCCCCACACTTGGTCGAGACCAGGATCTCGTTCCACTCGACGGGGACGCGGTGGCAGCTCGGTCGCGTACTGGACGAACTCCTGAGCGACGCGGGCGGCGTCGGCGATCGTCTGCAGGTCGCCGGTGCGTTCGATGCTGAACCCGTGGACCGGCTTTCCGGTCTCGGCGATCTGCTCGACGATGTGGTTGGTCCAGTTCGGCTCGATACCGATCACGATCGCTGCGGCGACGTTCGGGTTCTTGCCGTATCCGATGAGGGTGTTGAAGGTGAGGTCGAGGTCAGCGCCGAACTGGAGACGCCCGTACGGATGTGGGAGCGCCAGGGTTCCCCGCACGAGGCTCTCCACGCCGATGACGGCCGCATTCGATATGTCGTCGACCGAGATCAACAGGACGTGATTGCGGATCCCGACCCGGCCATTCGCCCGGCGATAGCCGCTCAGTGAGATGTCCTGGTAGTTCGTCATGATGGGTCCTGATCGTGCTCGATGATCTGTGATCTTCCGCTCCACCGCTTGCCCCGAAGGTTGTGGGTGTGCACGTGGGCGCCGACGAGGATCGCGACGGTGGACGCCCCGATCGCACGGCCGTATTCGAGAACATCCTGGTTCGCGTCCATCGGCCGCACGGCCACCTTGTGGGCGAGGGGCACGTCGTCAACCAGCTCGACCTCGGTGACCGGGTCGCCCTCGAGCGTCAGCGCTTGGACGACCTCACCTGCTGCCAGGTTCATCGTGGCCACGCCAACGTCGTCGTCGGCCTCGTGCAGCAGGATTCCCTTCTTCATCATTCCTCCTGAGGTGGTGTCCGGATCGGTGGGCGTCTCGTATGGCGGCGACGGCTGGCCTCATGCGACCGTCACACGAAATTTCGAGGCTTCGCAGAGCCTTTCGTCACTTCCGCCGCTTCGAGCATCGCCGTACTCTCGAACGAAGAGCTGTCGCGCCGAGGACCTGGGCGGGCGATCCGGGGCGAGTGAAGGAGGAACGGACATGGGCAAGGTCAAGGTCGGCGTCGCCGGCTACGGAGTCATCGGCAATCGCCTCGCGGCCGGAGTGGTCGCCCAGGAAGACATGGAACTGGTCGGTGTCGCCGACGTGGCCCCCACCCTCGCGGTGCGGGCCCTCTTGGAGCGGGGCATGCCGTTCCCGTTGTTCGCCGCGGTCCCCGGCTCCGAGCAGTCCCTCGGGGATGCCGGCATACCGGTGAGCGGAACCTTCGCCGAGTTGCTCGACGAGGTCGACGTCATGCTCGACTCGGCCCCGGGCGGGATCGGCGCCAAGAACAAGGTGAAGTATCTCGAACACGGCGTGAAAGCCGTGTTTCAGGGCGGCGAGTCGGGCGAGGTCGCCGACGTGTTCTTCCACGGCACCGCCAACTACGAAAAGGGCCTCGGGGTCGACTACCTCAAGCTCACGTCGTGCAACACCACCGGCCTGATCCGCGCCGTCGACGCCGTCCACCGAGCAGTCGGTGTGTCGAAGACGTTCATCACGATCGTGCGCCGCGTCGCCGACCCGGGTGACACCCATCGTGGTCTCACCAACGTGCTCCAGGTCGACCCCATCCCCAACCACCAGGCCGTCGACCTCATGCACATCATCCCCGAGATCGACGCCACCGGGATGCTGATCCACGCGCCGGTGACGCACGGCCACATCATCACGGTCTCGGTCACGCCCAAGCAGAAGATGTCCGTCGACGAGGCGATCGAAGCGTTCCGGGCCTACCCGCGGATCAAGGTCGTGCGAATCGCCGACGGCTTCAACTCGAACTCGTCGCTGTTCCAGTGGGCCCGCTACATGGAGTACCCGCGCGCCGACATGTACGAGATCGGCCTGTGGGAGGAGATGGTTGGCTTGTCGGGTGACGACATCGTGTTCGCGATCAACATCCCTCAGGAGGCGGTGACGATCCCCGAGACCATCGATGCGGTCCGCGCGGCGATGGAGATGCAACCCACCGGTGCCGAAGCGGTGGCCGCCACCGACAAGTACCTGGGCATCTGACCACCTTGGCCTCGGTGCCGAACATCCCGTCGAGTGCCGACCTCGACGTCGCGGGCAAGAAGGTCCTGCTCCGGGTCGACATCAACTCACCCGTCGACCCCGTCACGAAACGCATTGTCAACGAGGCCAGGATCGACAAGAGCCTCCCCACGGTCCGCAACCTGGCCGACCGTGGGGCGCGGCTCGTGGTGATGGCCCATCAGGGCGACGCGCTCGACTACCACAATCTCGTCCCCACCGAGGAGCATGCGACCAAGCTCGCCGAGAAGCTGGACCGGCCCGTGCAGTGGGTCGACGACGTCGCCGGGCCCGAGGCGCGCCGCCGCATACGGGCGCTGGGCGACGGCGAGATCCTGCTGCTCGACAACATCCGTATCTACGGCGAGGAGCTGTCGACCTTCGAGCGCGACGTTCGGCTGACGCCCGCGCAGATGGCCGACACCTACCTGGTACGAAATCTGGCGCCGCTGTTCGACCTGTACGTGAACGACGCGTTCGCCACGGCGCACCGAGCGGCCCCATCGATGATCGCGTTCCAGCGGTTGCTGCCTTCGGCCGCGGGGCTGCTACTGACCGCCGAGGTCGAGGGATTGAGCAGGATCGTCGATGACCCGGCCCGCCCGGCGGTGTTTCTGCTCGGCGGGCTCAAGGTCTCCGACGGTTTCTCGGTGATGGGTCGGGCGCTTCGCGACGGCCTCGCCGACCAGGTACTCACCACGGGGGTGCTCGGTGAGATCTTTCTGCTGGCCGACGGCATCGCACTGGGCCGGATCACCGAAGAGTTCATCGCGGCGCGCGATCTCACGCGCCACGTCGACGAGGCCGAGGCGTTGCTGGCCGAACATCGGGACCGGATCGCCGTGCCGGTCGACGTCGCCGTCGTCGACGGAGGTGAACGTTGCGAGCTAGCCGTGGCCGACCTGCCAACCGACATGCTGATCGTGGATGTCGGCGAGGCGACGATCAGCGCCTACGAGACGGTGATCGCCGCCTCGGGCACCGTCTTCGTCAACGGCCCCGCCGGCGCGTACGAGCACGAGGGAGCCGACGTCGGCACCCGCCGGCTCTGGGCCGCGGTCGCCGCTGCGCCTGGGATGACTGCAATCGGCGGCGGTGACACCGTGGCCAGCGCCAAGCGCTTCGTCGACCTCGACGACATCGGGTTCGTCAGCACCGCGGGCGGAGCACTCATCCGGTTCGTGAGCGGCCAGCCCCTGCCGTTGTTGGAGGCCTTTCGCGGCGAAGTCGACCGGCGCCGGGCCTGAACCGAGTGCCTTTCGGTGGCACCGAGCTCACATCTGGGGCACCGCGGCCATGGCCTCGGCCAGAGCTTCGTCGCTGAAGTCGTAGTCGACCATGTCGTCGGACAGGAACGACTCGTAGGCGGCCAGGTCCAGGTGGCCGTGTCCGCAGAGCGCGGTCAAGATGACCGTCTCCTCCCCGGACTCCTTGGCGCGGTTGGCCTCACGAATGGTCGCGGCAATGGCATGGGTGGGTTCGGGAGCAGGAATGATGCCCTCGCTGCGGGCGAACCGCACGGCACCGGCGAAACACTCGGTCTGGCCGATGGCTTCGGCCTCGAGCATGCCCAGCTCGTAGATGTGGCTCACCAGCGGGCTCATGCCGTGGTAGCGAAGCCCGCCCGCGTGGATGGGATCGGGGACGAATTGGTGCCCCAGGGTGTGCATCTTCATGAGCGGCGTCATGCCGGCGCTGTCCCCGAAGTCGTAGCGATACTCGCCCTTGGTCAGGCTGGGACATGCCGCCGGTTCCACGCATCGAATGACCGGGTCGATGTTGCCCTTCAGCTTTTCCCGGAGGAACGGAAACGACAGCCCGCCGAAGTTGGACCCGCCGCCGGTGCAGCCCACCAAGACGTCGGGCATGACGCCGGCCATCTCCATCTGCAGCAGCGCCTCCTCGCCGATGACCGTCTGATGCATCAGGACGTGGTTCAACACGCTGCCCAGGGAGTAGCGAACGTCGTCGTGGGGCGCGGCCTCGCCGACGGCTTCGGAGATGGCAATGCCCAGGCTGCCGGAGTGGTCGGGGTTCTGCGCCAACAAGGCCCGCCCGTACTCGGTGACGTCGGACGGGCTGGGGTGTACCTCGGCGCCCCAGATCTCCATCATGGTCTTGCGGTAGGGCTTCTGTCGGTAGCTGGCCGCGACCATCCACACCTCGCACTCGAGCCCGAACTGCGCACAGGCGAACGCCAGCGACGAGCCCCACTGGCCGGCGCCGGTCTCGGTCGTGAGCTTTCGAATGCCGGCCCGGGCGTTGTAGTACGCCTGGGGCACCGACGTGTTGGGCTTGTGGGAGCCCGACGGGCTCACACCCTCGTACTTGTAGAAGATCTTGGCCGGCGTATCCAGCATCTTCTCCAGCCTGTGGGCCCGAAACAGCGGCGTCGGTCGCCAGATGCGATAGATGTCCATGACCTCGCCGGGGATGTCCACATAGCTGTCCTGCGACACCTCCTGGAGGATCAACTCCATAGGGAACAGCGGGGCGAAATCGTCGGGTCCTGCCGGCTCCAGCGTTCCGGGGTGCAGGGCCGGCGGAGGCGGCTCGGGCAGATCGGGGACGATGTTGTACCACTGCGTTGGCATCTGGTCTTCGTTCAACAGGTACTTGTGCTGCGCCATGTCGGCCCCCTGATTGCGTGTAGCCAGAGTGTCCCTCGGATCGCCAGCGGATGCCATCTGACCGCTCGTACGATCCGTTCCAGTGTGGCGTTTCGAGGTTTCGGGACCATCGACCCTGTCCATTGCGACGGGGCGCAGCGAGAATCCCTCTCGAGCACCACACACGGATCCGAGGAGTGCAGTCATGGCCATCACGAAGATCATCGAGGTTGTCGGCCGTTCGAAGGAGAGCTCCGACGCCGCCGTGAAGGACGCTCTTGCTCAGGCGAGCAAGAACCTGCGAGACATCAAGGCGCTCGACGTGGTGTCGACTGGGCTTCGGGGCCAGAACATGGACGAGTGGGGCGCGCACGTTCGCATCTCGTTCCTCGTCGACAACGCGAGCGACTGACGCTCGAGTCGGTCACCTGTCAAGCACCTGAGGGTGCCGTCGAGTCTGCGAATCTGACCATGGGCCCTGTCGGGCCCGGTGAGAGACGTCGATCCTGGAAGTGAGACGGGTAGGGCGGCTCGTCTCCTGCGGAGCCCAGAAGTGCTGGGTGAAGTTGTGGAGGGACGTGGGCGTCATGAGACGACTCACCGGCTTGTTGGCGGTCCTGGGTGTGTTGTTGGTGGCCTGTGGCGGTGATGACGGGGCCAACCCTCAGGTCAGCTCCTTGGCGGAACGCCCCGATGAAGCTCTGCCGGTGCTGATCGAGGCGGATGTTCCGTACATGTCGGAGTTCGCCCTGGACGTCTACTACCCCGAGGCTTCGGGACCGTGGCCGGTCGCGGTCGTGTTCCACGGCGGGGAGGTGTCGAAGTCGTCGGTCCGCAGTTTCGCGTCGGAGGTGGCCGAACTGGGCGTCGTGGTCTTCGTTCCCGAGTACAGCTCCACCCCTGCACAGGTGAGCGAGGTGCTCCATCTCGGTGGAGACGACGCGGTCTGTGCGATGCGCTACGCCCGGGCCCATGCCTCCGACTTCAACGGTAGCGGCGACCGAATTGTGACCGCGGGGGCCTCCTATGGCGCCAACGTGGCCGCCCTCATGACGCTGGCCCCCGACAGGTTCGAGGGCGACTGCATGGTCGGCTCCGAGGTCAGCGCCGCCGCTGACGGCCTGCTCGGCTTGGACGGGATGTACGACTTCGCCACGCTGCCCGACGTGCTCGGCTTCCCCGATTTCTACACCGTCGAGGAGATGCGGCGAGCCTCGGCCCTCACCTACGTCGAGGCGGCCGAGCCCGGGGACGACACGGTGATCGAGTTGTTCACCGGCCGTGAAACAGCAGCGCAGGAGCAGGCCGCGGCCTTCGGCGACAGCCTGACGGCCGCCGGCTACGAGGTGTCGATCGTTCCTCAACCCGATCTCCCGCACAGCGCCTTTGCCAACGCACCGGGAAGTGTCGAAGCCCTCACCGACATGGCCTTCGGCTAGCCGTTTGCCCGCAGTCCAGGCTCTGACCCTGTGCTCGGGCGCCCTACGCGACTCGCATCGAGCTCATCCCTGACCCAGCCGAAGGGTGAGGAACTCGATGGTGCGCTCCAAGGCCTGGTCGGTCGAGGTCTTGTCGTAGGCGTCGTGCTCATTCTCGGCGAACCAGTGGGTGGTGTCGGGGTAGTCGTACGCGGAGTAGGCGAGGCCCGCTCGGGCGATGGCGTGCTCCATCTTGTCGCGGGCGGAATCAGAGACGAACTCGTCGGTCCCGGCGAAATGCGCAAGGACCGGTGAGCTGGCGTGGCGGTAGTCGCCCGCTCGTGCCGCATAGAACAGCACTGTTGCTGCGATCGGCGGCGGCGGGTGCTGGGCCAGCCACACCGCCCAGTGTCCTCCCATGGAGAATCCGATGACCGCGGGATCGGGCCGAGCTGCAGCGGGGTGTCGGCCGAGCTGGGTCAACGAGTGTTGGAGGGTCCGATACACGGGTTCGCGGCGCCGCGCCGATCGCAACGCCCTGGCTTGCTGCTCGGTTGCGGCGATCCGGCCTCCGTAGAGGTCGAGACATCCGGCCAAGAAACCTGCGGCTGCGAGCCGATCGGCGAGAGTGGTGAACGATCCGGTCAGCCCCCACCACGAGTGGATGATGAGCACGGGTGGACCCGATCCCGTCTCCGGCACGGCGAGATGAGCCATCGCATCGGCCCTCATCGGCGGCCGTGCCCGCTTACGGTGAGCCGTCGACTGCAGAGACCGCACACGAGCTAGGCCACGGCCACAGCCGCGGCCGCCGCTCCGACCAGAAACAGCAGAATGCTCGCCGCGATGAGACCGCCGAACCTCCGCTGGTTGCTCCCTGCGGTCTCCCAGAGCGCGCTTGCCTCGCAGCTGACGTCGGTCGACGCAGCGTCGGCCACTGCGTCACTCGCGATGAGCCGCTCGACGGTCAGCCTCCGAGACCGCTCACCGATTGCATAGCCTCGTTGAGCCTGCAGCCCGAACCAGGTGGCCAATGCCGCGGCCGCCAGCCCCGCCGCCCACACACCCACCGCCGCGACGGCCCATCCGGTGTCGATCGTCAAACTCGAGTCGTCGGCGGAGGCGGCGCCGACAAGAGTGAGAAACGCGATCACCGCCCCACCGTTGAGGAGGTAGAGGGGAGAAAGCACCCCGTGCTCGAAGGCCGCGGTCGCCCGGTTGAGCTCGAGCTCGTGAGCGGCGGATCGCCTTGTACGTCTCGAGGTCTGGCTCGGAATGATTCCGACCGCCATCGCCGGCATTTGTCCCCATGGTCAGAAGCTAACCCATCGCGGATCGCCATCGACTGGTGTTGTCACCTACCCGAACGCTGTCGTGGGGTCAGTCGTCGACGGCGGTGGCGAACATCGTGACGCTGGTTCACGCCCTCTCAGGGCCGGCGCTCAACCGGATCGGGGAGCAGGGGCATCGTCAGCCCGCGGCGGCTCCCCAGCAGGGTTGCCCTGCCGATCGACGCCGAGCCGAACCGGTTGCGGACAGCGTCGACCGCATGGTCGAGCTCGAGCGACGATCGATCGTCGAAGGGAAGTGCCTGTTGGACCGCGTCGGCCGTCGACAGGTTTGCGATCGTGACACCGAGCAAGGTGAGTCGGCGCCGGGCAATCTCGTCGCGGCGGGCCAGCAGCAGGATGTGTGAGGCATCGAGGAACGCCGCCGTGGAACCGGTTGCCTCACGCAACGTGTCGAGACACGTGTGTCACGAGTGAAATCGCCGAACCGGAACCGAAGGGTGACCGTGCGACCGACGCGATGTCCGTCGCGCAGTCGGCGACAGACCCGGTCGATCAACTCGAGCAGGATCGCCTCGAGGTCGCCAAAGGTGCGGGAGCCTCGGCCGAGGGCACGCTGCGCACCGATCGACGACCGTCGCCTCCCCGTGACGACCGGTCGCGGATCGCGGTTGAGGGCCAACGCATGGATGTGGCACGCCGATCCAGAGCCCAGGATGGCGATCAGCGGACCCTCGCCCACCACCGCGACGTCACCGACCGTGGTGATTCCTCTCTGCGCCAACTTCTCGGCGGTCTTCGGCCCGACACCCCACAGCCGATCGACAGGGAGCGGATGCAGGAAATCGAGCTCCGCATCGGGCTCGACCACCAGCAGGCCGTCGGGTTTGCAGACTCTGCTCGCCACTTTGGCCAGGAACTTGGTGCGCGCAACGCCAACCGAGATGGCCAGACCAACGTCGGCCGCGACACGACACCGAAGCCGAGTGGCGATCAGCTCGGGCGAGCCGACCAGCCTCTTCAGCCCCGCAACATCGAGAAACGCCTCGTCGATCGAGATCGGCTCGACCAGCGGAGTGGTGTCGTCGAAGATCGCGAACACGCGACGACTGGCCTCGCTGTAGGCATCCATTCGGGGCTCGACGACGATGAGGTCCGGACACCTCTCTCGGGCAGCTCTGATGCTCATGGCCGTTCTCACGCCCCTCGACCGAGCCTCGTAGCTCGCCGCGAGGATCACTCCTCCACCGACCGCCATCGCCCGACCTCTCAGTGCAGGACGATCGCGTTGTTCGACCGACGCGTAGAACGCATCGAGGTCAGCGTGGAGAATCGTCGCCCGAGTCGAACACACGTTCGTACCCTACTGACCGCGAGCGACGTTCGCCTCGTCCCGGTCATGGGTCGTTTCGCCCCTCTCCTCGTGATCGCATTGATCCTCGCCGCCTGCAACGATTCGGAGCCTTCGGCCGCTCCCGAGCGGTTCTACGAGCTCCTCGCCGAGCTCGATGGGCGGGAGAACCCCACCGACCTCTCGCCCGATGAGGTACGCGGGATCACCGAGCGCTGCGACCGTGCCGAGCGCTCGCTGTCTGTGTAGGTTTGGGGTCACCCGAGTCATGTGGAGGCGAATGTTATGAAGAAGCGATGGTTGATCCTGCCGGCGGCGGTCGTGGCCGCCGTTGCGGCAAAGAAGGCGACGTCGGGTCGCCAGTCGGAGTGGCACGGGCTCACCGAGAGCGAAGCCCGGGCCAAGCTCGACGCCAAGCTGCCCGATCGCATTCCCGAGGAGAAGCGAACCCAGATCTCCGACAAGGTCGTGACCAAGATGCGCGATCGGGGCATCATCGTCGACGATGCCGACGCCAACGACACGCCCTCAGGTGACGATGCGCCGATCGACCTCCGCGAGGGCGCAACCGAGGCCGCGCAGAACTGATCGGCGGGGCCGCGGCCCCGCCGACCTCACAGCCCCAGCTGAGCCGAACATGCGGGCCACGCCTGCCAACCCTGTTCTGCTTGGATGGCTTCGGCGATGGTGATCTGAACCTCGCGAGTGGTCTCGTGCGGTGACCCCGTGCCCCCGAACTCGAGCCAGGTCGCCTGAGTGACCTGGAGGCCGCCGTAGAAGCCGTTCCCTGTCGCCTTACCCCAGTCGCTCTCCGACTCGCACTCGGCGAGCGCGTCCCAGGTGGCAACGCGGTCTACAGAGAGGCCGGCCACGAAGAGTTCCGCTTGGCGGGTGGTCTCGTCGGCCTGCGGCAGCGTCGGAGTCGGAGAAAGACCTCACCAGGCCAACTACCAGCGTGACGAGGCCGACGACCAGAACGACCGCGACGGCCGCGGCGATTCGCTGACGGGTCGGCAACGTCTGGTCCCACCACCACTGCGGAAGCGGCGCACGCTTGACCGGACGGCGCCGAGTGCGGTCCGCTTCGGGCGCAACGCGGTCACCGCCCTGGGGGTCAGATGGCTGGTTCACCGCAATCCTCCTGTCGTTCGATGCACCCGCCCGTGTCGATCAGCGTGCGGCAGTCGGTCTCCCCGATCGTGGCAGACGAGGGCCGGTCCTGACCTCACCTGGCGCGGGTGAGGCATCTCACCTGAAGCGCGAAATACTGAACCACCATGGTGCCGTCACAGTCCTCGTCGACGCCAACCGGCAATCATCCTTCTCTGCGGCGGCGGCTCGTCAGCCGAGGCGGCTTCCTCCTCGTAACCGGCATCTCGATCTATTTCGTCGGCCCGAGCGTGCTGGAGGTGTTCTCGTCGTGGGATCAGGTGTCGGAGCTCGAACCGGCATGGATCGTGCTGGCCGCGGCCACGCAGATGGTTGCGTTCTGGTTTCTCTGGGCCCTGCAACGACTCGTGCTACGGACGAGCGCATGGGTGCCGGTGATCACCTCCCAACTGGCAGGGAACGCTTCGAGCCGGTTGCTGCCCGGGGGCCCCGCGACCGGCGCCGCCGTCCAGTTCCGGCTCTTGCGTACGGCCGGAATCGACACCGCCACCGCCACGTCGGGCATGACCGCAGCCGGGCTCCTCCAGCTGGGCACCACCCTTGCCCTACCGGCCGTCGCCCTGCCCTTCGTGGTGCTCGGCGGTCCGGTTCCCGAGAGCCTCCTCAACGGAGCCTTGGTTGGTGCTCTGCTCTTCGTCGTGCTCGTGGGAGTCGCCGTCGCGGTGTTCACCGACGATCACCTCCTCAGGTGGCTCGGCCGGGCCATCGACGTCGTCCGGCGCCGCCGGCACCCCGACCGAGCCCCCATTGCCGAGATGCTGCTCGCCGAGCGGACCTCGCTGCGGACAGCACTCGGTGACCAGTGGGAGCGGGCCGCCGTCTACTCGATCGGCCGAGCGGTCTTCGACTTCCTCACGCTGATGACGGCTCTCGCGGCGTTCGGCTCCGACGCCCGACCGTCACTGGTGTTGCTGGCCTACGCAACCGCCATGGTGTTGGGCATGATTCCGTTGACCCCGGGTGGGCTCGGGTTCGTGGAAGCCGGTCTCACGGCCATGTTGGCGCTGGCCGGCGTCTCCGCAGCCGACGCGGTAGGTGTCGCCTTGCTGTACCGGCTGATGTCGTTCTGGCTGCCCATCCCCGTAGGACTCGCCGCGGCTGCCGTCCACCGGCGGCGCTACGGCAGCGCGTAGTGGCCGGGCTCGAGCCATGTCACCGTTCGGGGTCGAGCGCGTCGACAAGCGTGTCGAACTCCGTCGTGATTGCGTCGGCCAGCACCTCGAGGTCGTGGCAGGCGTCGGGGTCGGCGAACAGCGACACCGTGAGCCCGTCGACGTAGGACAGAACGGCGATACCGAGACCGAGCCCCGGCCCGAGTGGCACGATCGGGATCATCTCGTCGATCCGGGCGCCGAGGAAGTACAGCGGGTCGGCGGGGCCGGGCAGGTTGGTGACGACGAAGTTCACCTGTGGCTGTACCGACACCAACCGGGTCAAGGCGCCGTACCCGATCGCCGGTACATGATCGAGCGCATCCAGCAGTGCCGCCGCGCCCTCGCCCTCGTGACTCGCCTTGAGGCGTCCCATGCGACGTTGCACAATCTCGAGCCGACGCGCCGGATCGGGCTCGCCCACCGGCAGCTCGACTATCACCGCCCCCACACGGTTGCCCGGTTCGGAACCCATGGCTTCGCGGCGTGTCGAGACCGGAGCCAGCACGTGCACGTCGACCAGTGGTTCATCCTCGGCGACGAACCACCGCCGCATCGCGCCGGCGATGGTGGCCAGCACGAGGTCATTGACGGTGGCGTGGTGTGGCCGGCGCGCCCGATGGACCCGCTCGAGGTCGAGCGACACCGCCCGCACCTCTCGGCGGGGACCGATCTCGTGATTGAACGGTGTGCTCGGCGCCCGGGCCGCGGGGCGGACCATGTCTCTGGCCGAGGCGGCGACGCTCGCCGCCTGGCCCATCACCTGACTCGGGGTCGACACGATGGCCGACACGGCGTTCCTGGCCGTCTCGACCGGGTCGAGGACCTGTTCGACGAGCGCGTCGGCCAATCGGCGAATCGCGGTCGGGCCTGGTTCTGGCGCGCGACGTGAGGGCGACGGCGGGTCGTTCTCGACCTCGGCTGGGTCGGGTTCGGCGTCGAAGATGGCAGCGGCGAGCTCGACACCGCTGAGGCCGTCGATCAGGGCGTGGTGCACCTTCTCGACGATCCCGACGCGGCCGTCGGCCAGCCCGTCGACGAGCCACAGCTCCCACAGCGGTCGACTGCGGTCGAGCCGGGTGGCGTAGAGCTCGGCGCCGATATCGAGGAGGTCCTGGCGGCTTCCCGGCGCGGCGACTGCGGTCAGCTTCACGTGTTGGCCGATGGCGAACCGCACGTCGTCGACCCACAGGGGGCGTCCCAGGCCGAGGGGAACCTCTGAGAGACGTCGGGTGAACCGAGGCAGATGTCGGAGACGGGCCTCGACACGGCGGCGGGCATCGTCGATCCGGATGTGCCCGTCGTCATCTCTGATCCGCGACCCCTCGACCACGAAGACCCCACCGATGTGCATCGGCGTCTCGGGCGTCTCGAGCCGGAGGAACCCGGTGTCGAGCGCCGACAGGCGTTCGGGCGCACGCGGCTGCGGCTCCACCGGTCGCGTCTCTTCGGGCGGCGTCGCCCGTTCGCGTCGCGGCGTGCGCTCGGCGACGGCCATCACCTCGTCGAGACCGGCGGCAATCAGATCGCTCAACAGCCCGGGCTCGGCCACTGCCTTGGCGTCGCTCAGCGTGCCGATGCAGGCATGGTCGAGGTGCGAGACCAGCCCGACGTTCAGCGCCGCACCCGCAGTGGGAGCGAAGGCGTACATCCGCTCGATCGAGGCTCCTGCGAGGTAGTGCGGTTCGGTCAGGCCCGGCACGTTGGTCAGGGTCACGTCGACGCCGTGCATCATCTGGCCGACCACGCCGCTCGACAGCACCGATGGCAGCACCTGGACCATCCCGGCGAGCGTCTGGCTGAACGACAGGGCCTTCTCGCGACGCGACGCCTCGACGAGGTGGCGCATGGCGAGCATCCGTTCGACCGGGTCGTCGATGTCGGCGGGCACCACGAAGCGCACGGGGGCCCACTGGTTGCCGGCCTGCGCGTGTCCGGCCCGGCGGAAACTGACCGGCATCGTCACCCGCAGTTGATCGGCCGGCTTACCGAGCACACGATGATACGCGGCAATGCCACCGATGGTCCCGGCGAAGAACGCCTGGTTGATGGTGCAGCCGTGGGCGGATGCGGCACGGTGGAGCCGATCGAGCTCGAGCTCGCTCATACCGACACGGCGGTCGATGCTGCGCCCGGTGAGCAACGGCGACAGCGGCGCCGACGACGGAGCGAGCAACCTCGCGGCCGAGCGAGCTCCCTGCCAGGTCCCGGTCAAGGTCCTCACGGGATGCATCGTCGTGGTGAGGGCGGCGCCGGCGACGCCGAAGGGCAGCGAGATGGCGCGACGGATCGCAGCATCGGCGTCGTCGCCCGGGTCGTGGGGCCGTCGGCCCGGTATGGGCAGGGGGATCGACGACAGGTCGCGGCTCGGCACTCGCGCCTTCAGGTCGAACATGACGTCGAGGAGACCGACCCCTCCGACGCCGTCGGTGAGCGAATGGTGGACCTTCAAGACGAGCGCCGAAGACCCGGCCGTGCCGCCGACATAGACGCACTCCCACAACGGCCGGTGCCGGTGGAAAGGCGTGCTCGCCATCGGCTCGGCGACGGCCGCGATGGTTGTGGCATCGACGCCGTCGGGTGCATCGACGAACGAGACGTGCTCACCGACTTCGAAGTCGGGATCGATCTCCCAGTGCGGCGGCCCGATACCCGCCGGACCGCTCACCACCCGTTGCCGCAGCCGGGGCACCAGGCGACTCGCAGCCTCGAGCAGGTCGACGAGGTGTTGGTGCTTCACCGGCCGATCGAGCGTCAGCACCGCCACGATGGTCGTGCGCAACCTCGGGTTCCGCTCGATGTCCCAGAGCGTGGCGTCGGTCGGATTCAAGCGCGTCGGAGCGATCTCGATGACCTGGTCGGCTGCAGCGGCTCGGGCGCGTCCCATGCGTGCATTGTCCGCGATCGGCGGGCGGCGCGCCGGGGTCTTCGGTCCCTTTTCGGGCGTCGACCTCGCTTCAGATCGCCTCGACCAGGAGCCACACGCCCAGGGTGTACAGCGCATATATGGCCACTCCGGCAGGTCGGTGACGTCGATTCGCGTGGCCATCGTCGACGACCACGCAGTGATCACCGACGGGCTCACCACCATGCTGTCGCTCGTCGATGACCTGGAGGTTGTCGGCTCGACCAACAGAGGAAGCGAGGCTTCGCAGCTGTGCACCGACGTGCAGCCCGACGTCGTGGTGATGGACCTGTCGATGCCCGACGTGGACGGAGTGGAGGCCACGTGCCGCGTCGTTCGCGACCACCCCGACACCCGCGTCATCGCCCTCACCGGTTTCCTCGACGAGAAGCAGGTGAGCGCAGTACTCGAGGCCGGAGCGAGCGGGTAACTGCTGAAGTCGACCACAGGTGCGGAGCTGGCCGAAGCGATCCGATCGGTGGCCAACGGTCGTGCCACGCTCAGCCTGGAAGCCCTCCCCCACCTACAGGCTGCGCCGCGCCCGCACCATGCGGTGCGTCGTGGCTTGATCTCGAATCCCGTCGACTGACGGCATCTCCAGAGCGGATTCTCAGAAGGCCGAGCGAATGGCCCAGAGGTCGGGGAAGGCCGGGTGGAACAGGGTCGAGCGCAGGTACGTGGCGCCGTCGGACCCGCCGGTGCCCATCTTGGTGCCGATCGTGCGCTGCACCATCATCACGTGGCGATAGCGCCACTCCTGGAGGCCTTCGTCGAAGTCGATGAGCGCCTCGCACAGCACGGCCATGCTCGAGTCCTCGCGATAGATCTCGATCAGCGTGCGCTGCACTGGTTCAGAGGGCTCGACCGGTTGGGTGACGTCGCGGTTCAACACGTCGGCGGGGATGTCGTAGCCGAGGCGATGCAGCAGGTGCAGGAACGCATCCCACAGCGTCGGCTCGGCGAAGCGTCGGGTCAGGTTCGCGTACTCGCGCGGGTTGCGCTCGAACCACTCGACCGACACGTGGTCCTTGACGCCCAGGAGGAACTCGAGCTCGCGGAACTGCGCCGACTGGAACCCGCTCGCGTCCTCGAGGAACGCCCGGAACTCGGCGAACTCGAGCGGCGTCATGGTCTCGAGCACATCGAGCTGACCCACCAGCGTCTTGAGGATCTTGAGTACCCGCTTCAGCTGATGGCCGGCCCGGTGGGGCCGATCCTGCCGCGAACCGCCGGACCAGCTCGTCGAGCTCGTGGAGGATCTGCTTGAACCACAGCTCGTACACCTGGTGAATGATGATGAAGAGCGTTTCCTCGTGTTCGGGCTCACCGGTTTCGGCATCGACCGACCGGCACTGCTGCAGCGACAGCAGCTCGTCGATCTTGAGGTAGCTCCCGTAGGTGACGTTGTCGGCCATTGCGTTCTCCTACGACACCGAGAGGGCGTCGGGTCGGGCCAGGGGGTCGAGACCCGGCAGCGGGTCGAGAGCGGCGACGAGGACGACAGCCCGATCGAAGTCGACGTCGGAGATGCTGGAGACACCCTGGGTGAGCTCGGTCAGGATCTGGGCCTGGCGGCGCGCCCGGTCTCGGGCCTCGGCGTAGGGCATCGTCGAGAACATCACCATGTTGTACCGAGGGCTGAGCCGCTCGGGGTGACGCCGCTCGAGCTCGAGCGCCAGCTCTCGCTTGAGCACGTAGCCGGGGTCGATGACCCCGGCGCGCATCTCGACGTAGTTGTCGAGGGCCATGTCGGCGATGGCATCGGCGCTCGGTTTGCGGTCGGCCTCGAAGGCCTGGAACGCCGCCGCGATGTCGTCGGGCCGGTCGGCGAGCTGCCCGGCGAGGGCCCGGGCCGACTCCATCGCCAGGTTCATGCCCTGGCCGTGGAACGGGACGATGGCGTGCGCCGCGTCGCCGACGACCACCGCCTGATCGCCGTGGCTCCATCCGATGGCTCGCAGGGTGGCGAGGCGACCGGTGGGATTGTCGAGGAACTGCGTCACCAGATCGGGCACCAGCGCCGCGAAGTCGGGGAACTCCCTGCCGAAGAATTGCGTCGACCTGTTCAGGTGTCTCGAGCGCCGCGAAGCTCTCGGGTCCCTCGTTCGGGGCGAACAGGGTGACGGTGAAGTCGCCGGTGGGATTGGCCAGCGCGATCAGCATGAACTCGCCCCGCGGCCAGATGTGGAGCGCGTTCGGATCGAGCCGGAAGCCGCCGTCGTCGTCGGGCGGAAGGGTGAGCTCCTTGTAGCCGTGACCGAGCCAGTCGATGTCGGCCTCTCCCCCGTTCACCGCCAACATCGACTCGCGGATGTTCGAACCGGCGCCGTCGGCGCCGAAGAGCACACCGAAGGGTTCGTCGTGGACTCGATCGTCGGGACCGGTGAGGGTGAGCATCGAACGAGTGAAGTCGACGGAGTGGCACCGTTGCTCGAACTCGATGCGGACCCGGCCCGTCACCTCGGCCCGGTCGAGAAGAATCGCGTTCAGATCGCCGCGCGAGATCGAGTGGATGACCTCGTGCGGCATGACGCCGTAGGGCTGAAGGGTGAGCTCGTCCGATCCTTCGGCATGGATCATGCGGCCCTTCATGGGGATGGTGATGGCATCGACCTGCTCGATCACGCCCACGTCGACCAGCGGGACGATGCCTCTCGTGGCCAGGGCCAGGTTGATCGAACGGCCCCCGCCGATGTCGACCCGACGAATGTCGGGCCGACTCTCGTACAACCACCACCTCGTGTCCCTGCTCGGCCAGGTAGATCGACAGGAGGGCGCCACAGGGGCCCGCACCGACGACGACGATCGGCCCGTTCTCGCCGAGGCGGGTCATCGGAGCAGCCCGTCGAGGATCGTGACGAATCGGTGGATGTCGGCGAAGGAGTTGTACAGCGGCACGGGCGCGACCCGGATCACGTCGGGGTAGCGCCAGTCACAGGCGACATCGGCCGCCTCGAGCTGCCCGTAGACCGTCGGGCCCTCGATACCCGGCATGACGACACGCAGCGCGTACTGGCACCCGCGCTCGCTCAGCTTCCGGGGAGTCACGTTCTCGACGCGATCGCCGATGACCTCCTCGAGCAGATAGTCCATGTACGCGATCTGCCGCTCCGACTTCTGCCGCATGGCGCCAACGCCGCCGGCGTCGTCGATCACGTCGAGCGAGGCCCGCAGTGCCGCCATCGACAGGATCGGGGCGTTGCTGATCTGCCACGACTCGACCGTGGGAATCGCCTCGAACACCGTCTCCATCTCGAAGCGGGTGTCCTTGCGGGTCCCCCACCACCCCAGGAGCTTCTGGAGGTCTCTGTCGGCGACGTGGCGATTGTGCACGAACGCACCGCCGACTCCGCCCGGACCACTGTTCAGGTACTTGTAGGTGCACCACGCCGCGAAGTCGACGCCCCAGTCGTGCAGGTCGAGCACCACGTTGCCGACGGCGTGGGCCAGGTCGAACCCGACCTTGGCCCCCACGGCGTGACCGGCCCGGGTGATGTCGGCCATGGGCAGGACCTGGCCGGTGTAGTACTGGACCCCGGGGAGAAGTACGAGCGCGAGCTCATCGCCGTGAGCCGCGATCGCGTCGAGGACGTCGGACGGCTCGATCGTGTGTGAGCCCTCGCGAGGGCTCACCGTCACCAGCGACGACGCCGGATCGAGGCCACGCTGACGGATCTGGGACTCGACCGCGAAGTGGTCGGACGGGAAGGCGTGGTCCTCGATGAGGATCTTGTGACGCTCCGGGATCGGCGTGTAGAAGCTGACCATCAACAGATGGAGGTTGACGGTGAGCGAGTTCATCACCACGACCTCCTCGGCGAGGCCGCCGACGATCGCCGCCATCTGATCGGTGAGCAGCTCGTGGTAGGGCTCCCAGGCCAGCTCGCCGGTGGTGTGGCCGCCCACTCCGAGCAAACCCCAGCGCTCGAGCTCGGCGCCGACGTAGTCGGGCGTGGCGGCCGGCATGGCGCCGAGCGAGTTGCCGACCAGATACGTCTGGGCCGAGCCGTCGGCGACCGGTGGGGATCACGAAACGAGCGCGAATGGCGGCGAGCGGATCGGCCGCGTCGAGGGCCGCAGCGGTCTCGGGGCCCGTGGTGTAGGTGGGGTCACGCCGGTGCTCACGTGGCGGCCAGGCCGAAGAACGACTCGGCGTTGCCGCAGAGGAGCTTGTGCCTGCCCTCGGCCGACAGGTCGAGCCGACGTGTCGATGAGGTGACCCGGATCGATCTCGCCGAGCGGGAACGGATAGTCGGACCCCATGATGATCCGGTCCTCGCCCATGACCGACAGGAGCAGCCCGAGCGCCTCGTCGCTGAACACCGCCGAGTCGACGCTGAACCGGTTGGCATAGGTCGAGGGTGGATTCGGACAATCGGCCGACACGAGATCTCGCCGACGCCAGGCGTTGTCGACCCTGCCGATCTGGGCGGCGAAGTTGCCTCCGCCGTGGGCGAAGCAGATCTCGAGCTGTTCGGGCAGCCGTTCGAAGGCCCCCGACAGCACGAGCGAGAGAATGGCCAGGTGAGTCTCGGCGGGCATGGCGACGAGCCACGCCAGCATGTACTTGGGCATGCGCTCGGTGGCCATGGTGTCCCACGGGTGCACCAGCACGGGGATCGACTCGTCGGCGCAGAAGTGGAGGAAGCGGATGATCTCGGGATCGTCGAGGTTGCGGCCGCACACGTGATTGCCGATGTGCACGCCCACATGGCCCGTCGCCATCGCCCGCTTCACCTCGATACACGCCCGATCGACGTCCTGGAGCGGCACCTGGCACATCGACTGCAGCCGCACCGGATCGTGGGCACACATGTCGCGAGCCATGTCGTTGATCTGGGCCGCCCAGTCCATTGCGATCGATGGCTCGGCGTCATAGGCGAACAACATCGGTGTGGGCGACATCACCTGGACGGCAACACCGATCTCGTCCATGTGGGCGAGGCGTGCGGTTGCGTCCCACAGTGGCGCCTGCACTGGCCGGTACTCGCGGTCGCCCGACATCATGAAGCCGGTTCCGTCGCCGTCGTCGCGGAGCCACGGCGTGGCCGGTACGCCCAGAAGCTCACCTTGTTTCCGCGTCGAGCTTGGGGTAGAAGTGCGCGTGCACGTCGACGCGGCGGGGCGCGCATCGCCGAGTCGGTTGCACTCACGACGACGAGACCTCCCCGTCGGACGGCTTCATCTTGCCCGGATGCACCGTGGCACAGTTCGGGCAGGTGCGGGCATCGACGTCGGCGTGGAAGGCGTCGAACAACGGCGGCAGATCCTTGTCGATGGCCTGGAGCTGCACCTCGACCCGGTGGACCAACTGCGAGCAGTTCCCACACGCCCACTCGAAACCGTCGAGCTCACCGGGCTGGCGGGCGTACTCGACGACCAGGCCGATGCTGTCGGGGTCGGGGCGTTGGGGCGAGTGCCGCAATCGGGGTGGGAGCAGGTAGACGTCGCCCTCTCGAATCACCATGTCGTGGGGAGGTGTGCCCGGCTCGGACCAGATCCGGAGGTTCATGTCGCCCTTGATCTGGTAGAAGAACTCCTCGCGCGGATCATCGTGGAAGTCGTTTCGCTGATTGCCCCCGCCGACGATCATCACGATCATGTCGGCGTCGGTCCAGATCTGCTTGTTCGACACCGGCGGACGGAGCTCGTCGCGGTGTTCGTCGATCCACGCCTGGAGGCTGAACGGCTTCCTCGGATGGGCATCGGTCTGGCGCGTTGCTGGTCATGGTTGGCCTCGGTTGGTGATGGCGGTGGCTTTGATCTCGATCAGAAGATGGGGATGGGGTAGCTGGTGGACGGCCACGGTGGTGCGGGCCGGCACGTCGGGTGCCGACGAGAAGAACTCGGCCCACGCCCGGTTGTAGCCGCCGAAGTCGTTCATGTTCACGAGGAACACGCTGGCGTCGACGAGGTCGCGACGGTCGAGCCCCACGGTGCCGAGCACTCGTTCGATGTTCTCGAGCACGGCGGTGGTCTGCAATCCGATGTCGAGCGAGGTCGTGCCCATCTCGTCGACCTCGACCCCGACGAAGGAGTTGTCCGGCCGCCGGGAGCTGGTGCCCGACACGAAGGCGAACCCATTTGCCACGCGCACATGGGGAAAAGCGCCGCGCGGCGTGACGAGGGCCTGGTCGTCAGACATCGGCGCCGTCCCGCTGGGGATCGAGTCGAGTGTGCAACAGGCGGAGGCCGTCGAGCAGCTCGGTGAGGTCGCCGGCGCCAGACCGCTGGAGCATGGCGATCTCGAGGGCCCGGGCCTCGGCGATGAGCGCGGCGGCCAATTCCTCGCCTTGGGGGGTCAGCGACACGAAGCGTTGACGCCGGTCGTCGGTGCCCTGGAGACGTTGGACCAGGCCCCGCTTCTCGAGGCGGGCCACTGCGTGGGTCACAGTGGGCTGTGGCGACAGAGCCGTGACGGTCAGATCCCGCATCGAGAGCGATCCGCGCTCGTGCAGAACGGCGATCACCCGCCACTCCGATCGCTGCACGCCGCGTTGGTTGAGGGCCTCGTAGAAGTCGGCGGAGAGGGCCTGGTCGGCCTGGCGCAACAGGTACGGCAGGTACGAGTCGAGGAAGTCACCACTCAGCGTTGGCACCCTCCGAAACTATATTCATTCGAATGGACTGTCAACGAGATCGCGCCAAACGACCGGGAACCGAGACCGGTAGGCGATCGGCGTAGCGAGCCGCCAGCGGCCCGAAGACCGCGGTGAGCAGCACGTAGCCGGCCGCCAGACGCGCTCAGCTCGGGGCCGTCGACCAGGTCGGCGCCGAGTGCCGCGATCAGGATCGAGAACTCGCCGCGGGCGATCAGCACTGTGCCGGCTCGCATGCGGCCGCGCTCGCCCACGCCGATGCGTTGCGCTGCGTACCAGCCCGTGGCGACCTTCGTCACTGTCGAGACCGCCGCCGAGCAGCACGGCCCAGCCGGCGACCGCGATCAGGTCGGCTGGATCGATCTGGAACGAGAAGAACAAGAAGAAGGTTGCCGCGAAGAGGTCGCGCAGCGGCGAGATGAGCTGCATGGCCCGCTCCTCGGTGCGTCCCGACAACGCCAGACCGACGAGGAAAGCCCCGACGGCACCGGAGACCTCGAGCTGCTGGGCGATACCGGCCACGAGGAGCGTGATTCCGAACACCGCCAGCAACAACGACTCGTCGGATCCTCCGGCCAGGCTGTCGCTGAGCCGCGCTCCGTAGCGAAGCGCTGCGAGCAAGATGACCGTCACCGCCACCGAGCGCGACGGCGACGCTGACCGATGTCTCGACCAGGGTCCCGCCCACGATGAGCGCGGCCACCACCGGGAGATACACCGCCATGGCCAGGTCTTCGATCACCAGGAGGTTGAGAACCGCCGGCGTCTCGCGGAAGCCGAGCCGACCGAGATCGGCCAGCACCTTCGACACCACGCCCGACGACGAAATCCACGTGACACCGCCGAGCAGAACGGCTGGCGAGCGACCAGCCGAGGATCAGACCCAACAGCACACCGGGTGAGGCGTTGAGCACCATGTCGACCAGGCCCGGTGGGACGCCGGTGCGCAGTCCCGTCACGGAGCTCGACGTCGCTGTACTCGAGACCGAGCGTGAACAGCAGCAACAGGACCCCGATCTCGGCGGCCAGCGAGATGAAGTCCTCACTCACGTCGAGCTTGGCTACTCCGCCTCGCCGAGCGCCAGTCCTGCGATCAGGTAGAGCGGCACCGCGGTGACGCCGAGTCGGCCCGCCACGCGTGAGAGGAGTCCAGGCCGAGGACGACGGCGCCGATCTCGATGAACGCGAGGGCGGCCTCGCTCGAGCCCGCGGCGAGGATCAGCGGCGGTCGTCAGGGCTGGAGCAGACGCGGAGCACGCGAGACCCTCATGGGTGCCACGGCCACGACCACATCCTCGCCTCGAAGCCGAACTCGGGCGCAGGAGCCGGAACCGACGCGTCGTCGCGGATGACGGCGACGATCGAGGCGCCGGTGCGGGTTCGGAAGGACCCGCGCCGATGGTCGTGCCGATCACGGGCGACCCCTCCGGAGCTCGACCCATTCGATGGCCAGCCCCTCGATCTCCTGCTGGACGGCAGCGACGGTCTCGGTGACGTGGCTGGCGCCGAGCAGCTCGGCCAGGGTCTGGGTGTCGCCTCCCGGACAGGCGCACCACCGACGAGCACGCATCGGGGTCGACCTCGTCGTACACGAGGATCTCCCGCCGGCCGTCGTGTTGCACGATGACCCCGACCTCCTGGCCGGCCTCGGTCGTGAACTCGTGACGCACGCCGACGCCGGGCAGCTTCGTCTTCCGTACCGTTCCCATGCTCTCAGTCTGCCAAGGATTCCCGCGATCGCCGCCCGCGAATATTCGATTGACGCCACCGCTCACGCATCTACCGTTGGTGCCGTGAACGAGTGCCTCACCACCCCCACCCCGGCAACGAGCCTCTCGACCCTGCACGCCTGAACGACGGCCTGCCCGGGTCGAGCGACCCGCTCCCTGGGCAGTCAACACCGTCAACATCACCCACGTGCAGAAAGACCACGACCATGCGGTACAAACCCTTCCCCAAACGACAACGCCTTCGCCATGACTTCGACCCCCGTCGGCGATGGTCCCGGACCGCCCAGAGCAGCGGATCGGCCCGCCGAGATCCGTCGGATGCTCGACGTCGCCGGACCGAGCGGCGACCTGATTCGATGAGGAGCCCTCCCGTCCCCGGCCGGGTTCGGCGCCACGGTCACCTCGCCGTGCGCCGAGCCCGACGCCGGGAGAGCTAGCTTTGCGGCCATGCGCGCCAGCTCGCATCGCAAGCTCGACAAGTACGTGCTCTTGCCGCTGTTGGCGGCCGGAATCGGCGGCGTAGCCGCCATCGCCGGCGCGGTCGGCGACATGGAACGCATCACCGACGCGTGGTACGGAGCCGAGGTGACCGCCGACGGCTCGGTACGGGTGACCGAGTCGATCACCTACGACTTCGGGGCCACCTCGCGCCACGGCATCTTCCGCGACGTCCCCGGTCTCGATCCCTCCACCAGCGTCGGCGACATCCGCGCCAGCTCGCCCACTGCTCCCGATCAGTTCGTGCTCGAATCGACCACCGTCGGCGGCGAGCCCGCCACCCGCATCCGCATCGGTGATCCCGGGCGGACGATCATCCAGGACCACACCTACCTCATCGCGTACACGCTGCCTCCGCTGTTCCAGGACGGTGAACTGGCCTGGGACGCGCACGGCACCTACTGGTCGGTGGGAGCCGAGGAGGTCGAGGCCCACGTGGTCGGCGCCAACGACTGGCGCAACGTCCGGTGCTTCACCGGATCGCCCGGCTCTCTTTCGGTGTGCGACATCGATCAACCCGAGCCCGGGCACCTCGTGGCCACCGCCAGCGGGCTCGGATCAGGCGAGGGGCTCACGATCTATGCCCTGCCCGACACGCCGCTCGACCCGGCACCGGTGCTTCCCGAGGCACCCGTGGACTCCGAACAACGCGGGTTCGGCATTCGTGACCACCGGCCTCACGGGGGCCGTTGTCGCCCTCGGCGCCACTGTTCCGGTGAGTATCTGGGCCCGGCGGCGCGGTCGTGAGGAAGCACCGGTCGGCGGCCCCGCCGATGTGGCCTTCTTCGACCCCGACGAGCTGGTGAGCTCCCATCGTCGCATCGACGCCGCCGATCTCGAGGCGCTCGCCACCACTGAGTTCCAGGCACCGCGTGGCATCTCCTCGGTGGTCGGTTCGATCGTCCTCGACGAGTCGGTCGGCAGCCAGATCTTCACCGCGTGGCTGCTCGAATCGGCCATTCGCAAAGAGATCGAGCTGATCCCCGACCCCGAGGACAAGAAGCGGGCCACCCTGCGTCGAGGTGAGGCGGCGGCGCCCCCCGAGGTCGAGGCCATCCTCGCCACGCTGTTCGGCGGTCGAGACGAGGTCGAGCTCGGCACGTACGACAAGCCGGTCGGTAAAGCTGCCGCCGAGCTCTCGTCGAGCCTCACCGACTGGATGCCGACCAGTGGATTCTGGAACCCCAAGGGCACCCACCGACGCAACAAGGCGATTCTCTTCGGCGTGCTCGCGCTGATCGGCGGTCTGGTCGTGCTGGCCCTCGGCGGTTTCATGGCCGCCCGCGATGCCAACGCCCTCTGGGTCAGCCTCGTGATCGTCGGCGCCGCGTCGGCGGGCGCCGCGATGGCGGCCCTCGTCCGGTCGTGGGAGCTCAAGGTGCGGACACCGCTCGGGTCCGCCACCTGGCTCCAGGTCGAGTCGTTTCGCCGCTTCCTGCACCATTCCGAGTCGAGACACGTCGAGATCGCCGCCGGCTACGGCATGCTGCGCCAGTACACCGCGTGGGCGGTAGCCCTGGGAGAAACCGAGCGCTTGGACCAAGGCCATCGATGCCGCCATCCGCGACAACCCCGCCCTCGACAACAACTACGCGGGCGACCTGGCCTTTGCCTCGTCGGCGTCGTCGGTTTCCTCGTGGGTGTCGAGCACCTCCACCGCTCCCAGCAGCAGTGGCGGGGGCGGCGGTGGTGGTTCCGGCGGCGGCGGTGGTGGTGGCGGGGGCGGCTCGTGGTGAAGCTCAGTATGCAGCCGCCGGAGCCCATGTCGAATGGGTGCCGCTGCTGATCCTCTCGGGCAGACCGATACAGGCAACCGGCCCCGCGCCGGGGCGGGCGGCGTCGAGCACCACGCACTCCGACCGATCGTTGACCATGTCGATGGTGAAGGTCACGAGATACCCGTCGTCCTCGGCCGTCGAGCCGTTCCGCGGCGCCATCACGGTCTCGCTGAGAAAGACGCCGTCGGGGAACTCGATGAGCTCTTCGGTACCCGCATCGACATCGCGCTTCACCAGGTCGGTGAAGGCGAAGAGGTCGGGCGCGCAGACGGTCTCGTAGGAGTACCGATGCCGTCGGCCGGCGTGGCTGCCGTTCACCATCGGGAACTCGGTACACCGATCGCTCAATGCCTCCTCCGTCGTTTCTCCGGTGGCCAGGTCGAACCGCCACCGGTGGGCACGTGCGTCGAGGACGTTCATGTCGAGTGCCTCGAAACCCTTGTGGTCTCCCCCTCGAGGCGGCGCCCCGGCGGCGGTCGGGTTGTGCTGGAAGAACCCGTCGAGCACGACGGCGTCGCCGTCTTCGTAGGCGTTGGTGAAGTGCAGCACGAAGGTGGGCTCGGCCTCGAACCAGCGGATGTCGGTGCTCGTCGCCGTGGCGGGGTATCAGGGCGAAGCGGCTCGGCCGATCACGCTCGAAGGTGTGGGCGTAGTAGCCGTCGGCCAGCGATCGCGGATCCCAGAACAAGGGGAGGTCGCACAGGATGCTCCAGTTGTCGGTGAACGCCATGTCGTGGGGCAGTCTCGGCCCGGGCAGCGGGATCTCGACGTAATCGGTGACCTCGCCGTCGGCGCTCACCACCCCGTAGTTCATGTACGGCGCTTCGTTCGCGTAGTTGAAGAACAGAAGCTCGCCCGTGCGCTCATCGACCTTCGGATGGGCCGACACGCCCTGGTCGGGAAACCACCCATTCCAGCTCGACGGGCCGAGATTCTCGAGCGTGCGCGGGTCGAGTCGATACAGCTGGCCGCACTGGTAGAAGCTCGCAAGCGCCGACGCCACCGTGAACCACCACGTCGGTGCTGGCGTTGTCCTTCATCATCGATCGAGCGCCGCCTCCCGTTTCGGCCCGAGCCCACGACGGATGCTCGGCGATTCCGGCCCACAGGCTCTGCTTGGCAACTTGCTCGGCGATGAACGCCGGCGGTGCGGACGAACCGGCTGGCGTACTGCGCCTCACCGTTGGCGAACGACATGGAATGCACCAGGCCGTCGCCGTCGAAGGGGTGGTAGCGGCGGATCGGCTCGAACAACGCCGTCTCGGTGTTGCGCAGGTACACGCCCTCGAGATCGTCGGGCACGGTGCCCTCCACCGGAAGATCCCAGGCCTGGAACTCCCGGTGCTGGGGTCGCCAGGCACCGGTACCGATACGGATGGGTGTCGTCGGGCGGCAACCCGAAGCACACGTCGTTCGATCTCGACTCTCACGCCGACCCCCTGAACCCATCGATCTTTTACGAGTCCGACTCTACAAACCCGTAGGCGTTGCCGTCTATGGGAAACTGTCTGGACGGTGCCAGCCGACAACGAGCGATCCGATCCGGTGGCTCGGACCGCAACGACCCGAACGGCGAGGAGTCAGCCGCACCCGCCAGCTCCTGGTCGATGGACCTCCGCGCCCAGATTCACGCCACCGGATCGTTCACCGCCAACGAGATCGCCGCCCGGGTCGGCTGCTCTCCCGCCACCTTCTACAGTCACTTCGCCGACCAAGGACGACGCCCTGGCTGCCGCGTTCGAGTCGGTGCTCGGCGATGTCGTCGACCTGTGCCACTCGATGCTCGATCTCGATCGCTTCGCGTCGCCCGGCGTCGAGGCCGCGGTCGTCGCGTTCGTCGACGCACAGGCCGACATGTTCCGACGCGAGTCGCCGTTGTTCCGGCTTGCGCTCAGCCGCCTGTCGTCCCATCGAGGAATCCGTCATGCGTATCGCCGCGCCGAAGTGACCACGCTCTCCCACCTGAAGACCGTTGTGGCGGAGGGTCAGCGCCGTGGGCTGGTCGCCGGAGGCGAGCCGGGGGTGATCGCCGAGACGGTGCTGGTGCTGGGCGAAGGACTCAACAATCCTCGAGTGCTTCGGCCCGACGCTGGGCCCGTCCGACACGAGGTTGCCTCGGCGATGGTGGCAGTATTGACCACATGACCACTGAACCGGAGCGACAACCAAGTATTCGCTCGCTCCAAGGTGAAATTGCGCGCTGAAAGGGCGGCCGCGCTCCGCGCTCGTCCCGACCACGAAGCGACTCGGGAGAGACTCCGGAAGGTCACCCTCTTCATCAAGGCCTTCGAACGGAAGAGATGTGTCGAGCGTCTCCTCGACTCCATCGACAAGTACTACGGCCACTTCGGCCATTCCTTGACCATCCTCGTCGCCGACGACAGCGAAGTGCCTGCTCCACCCGAGTTCCGGAGTCGAAACAAGGTCGTCTTCCTTCCCATGGAGTTCGACAGTGGTCTGAGCGCCGGGCGCAACCTGATGCTCGACCGAACCGAGACCGAGTATTTCGTTCTTCTCGATGACGACTTCGTCTTCAGCGCCGATACGAGAATCGAGGAGTTCGTCAGGATCCTGGAGGAGAACCCGGAGATCGATCTGGTGGCCGGAACCGTCGTTGACCATGGCAAAGGCGAACGAAGGTATTCGTTGGCCATCACCCTCGAAGACGGCATATTGACCCGCCACCATGGCGAGAACGTCGGCCGAGCCAACGGACTCGAGCTCTACGACGTCGTTCTGAACTTCTTCATCGCAAGAACCGACGTGGTGAGGAGGGTGCGCTGGCGTGACCAGTTGAAAATCGTGGAGCACCTGGCCTTTTTCATCGACGCCAAGCGAGAGGGCGTCGTGTCTGCAGTCCACCCTGCCGTGAAGATCGATCACGTGAAGTTCCACACGCCCTACTACCGCACCTTCAGAAACGACAGAGTCAAGGACTTCAGCACACTCTTCTTCGAGATGTTCGGCATCAGCGAGGTCAGGGATGTGAAGCCGAAGAGATCCGGATAGGCGAATTCCTGCCTCGACACCCGCCCGCGTTCTCTCGGCTCAGGGAGCAGGGATCGTGTCGAGCACGGTCGGCTCGAACAACGCCGCTGCAGGGTCGAGCGCCGACCCCACGACGACCATCTCGGGATCTGTCGGTGTCGCACCGAACAGGACCGTCGGCAGGGGTACGGTTTCGAAGAAGGGCAGCGGTGTGCCCTCGAACGGAGGCAGGTCGCCGAGGCGCACATACCCCGCCGCCTGAACGTCGTCGATGGAGCAGTCGAGGCCGGGGCCCGCGCTGATCGCGGCCCCCGACGATGGCGGAGATCGGAGGTGCGAAGAACCCGGATCCGTTGTCGTCGACGAAACCGGTGAGCCTGCCGAGCACGACCAGGCAGCGGCCATCGAAACCGGGCAGAGGATCGACCTCGACCATCCCGGCAATGGTTCCCTGCCAGGACACTCCGTAGAAGTCGGCTCCGACGTCGAAGGCGGCCGCGACTGCGTCGCCTACGGGGCGGAGCTGTCGACCCACGGCGGCCGAGGGTCCGGGCTCGCCCACCGGAGCCGCCACCACGTCGGCGAACTCGTCGGGAACGTAGGCAACCTGTTGGTCCGACCCGTCGCCGACCACCAGCGCCTGGACGCCGGGATCGACGCTGGGCGGCAGATACACGGTGGCTCGGAAGGGGTAGAAGGTGCCGACGGTGAGCCGTGCCTCACTCAGGGGGCTCCAGCCCGCCTCGTCGAAGGCGACCTCGTCGCAGCGCCCGACATCGCTGCCGAAGTACGTTCCCGCCGCGATCGCCCCGATGGTGGGAGCTGCGATCCCGTCGGACACCAGGTCGTCGCCTGTCTCGTCGGTTGTCATCGCCCCGAGCACCGTGATACACGACCCGGGCGGGTCCTCGAATCGCGGCGGTGGAGCCGAACACATAGCCGTAGATGGTGCCGCGCCATTGGTCGACGGTGGTCAGCTGGAACACCTCGCCGGTGGCGAGGAGCGGCCCATCGAAGCTCGGCTGGTCGCTCTGCGTGTCGGCGGGCTCACTCTCGGTGGTCGACTGGTTCGAATCGACCGAATCGCTGACGCTGGCGAGGACGCGGAAGACAACGATTGC
Organism: uncultured Acidimicrobiales bacterium; assembly: GCA_963700995.1. Classification (GTDB taxonomy): domain Bacteria; phylum Actinomycetota; class Acidimicrobiia; order Acidimicrobiales; family JAHEJN01; genus JAHEJN01. Next base: position 117,361 of record CAVOZP010000012.1, on the reverse strand, counting down.
GCCGATACCGAGCGCGATCAGTTGCGGCAGCCGAGAAGACCTTCGGGATCGTCAGGGCCGAACCCGATCGTCGAGGCCGAGGGGCTCCCCGAGGACGGGGTGGGGCCTCCGGTGTCGGGGCGGCGGGAACGGTTCAGGAGCCGGCGGGGCGGGCATGGGCGCAGGGGGTGCCGGAGGCGGCGGCGCGGGCGGGCGCGGCTCGCAGCGGGCGCTGGGGCCGGCTCGTGTCTTCCCGGCGGTCAGAAGTGGCACCGCACGACGGCCGCTTGCCACGATCGTTCCGAATCCAGCTCGGTCCGCTCCGGCCGATCCAGATCCGTCCGCTCGGCCCGCTCGTGTCGCACCGGCACCGTCCGCTCCGGTCGATCCAGAACCGTCCGCTCCGCCCGCTCGTGGCGCACCGACCGCCGGCCGCTCCGGTCGATTCAGAACCGTCCGATCGGCCCGCTCGTGGCGATCAGCTCCGTTCGCTCGGGCCGCCGTGACGCCAGCCGTGGTGGACGGGGCGTCGCCAGAGCGCCTGCGTGTTCGATCCGGATGCTTCTCGGGCGGGTACCAGAGACCGTCGGAGGCTCGCCACCAGCCATCACCTTGCGATGTCCAGCTCACCGAACCCTCCATGCCGATACGACGACGCGTACCGCTTGGAGGGGCGCCGAGGGTCCCACTGTTCATGGCGCCTCCTGGGAAATAGACTCGAGGGTGGTCGCGGCTTGGTCTCGACCGGTCATGAAGGTTGAAAGAAAGAAGATGTCATGCCGAAGGGCACCGTGAAGTTCTTCAACGCAGAGAAGGGTTACGGCTTCATCTCAGTTGAAGGGGGCGAGGACGTCTTCGTCCACTACTCCAACATCGAAGGCTCGGGCTACCGATCCCTCGACGAAGGACAGCAAGTCGAATTCGAGATCGGCCCCGGCCGCAAGGGCCCCGAGGCCCTCGAGGTCCGCAAGGCCTGAGACGACGAGCTGTCGTGTGGTTTTCGATTCGCTCAGATCGAGCAGTCGGAGAAGGTGATGGTGCGGGTGCCGGCGGCCGATTCGGCCAGCACCCGGGGACTCACCGATCCCGTAGGCGCGGCCAGCGAGCCCCTCCACCGTCCGGGGTTGTCAGGAATGGGCGCGAGCTCGACCGACTCGACGCGGAGCCCCCACTGCCACTCGAGGGCAACGCGGTAGGGCAACGGTGAGTCGACCTCGACCACGATCTCCATCGGGTCGTTGCACACGAAGGCCAGAACCGAGAGGAACGGCGGCGCCTGGCCGGCGAAGGCGCTGTCGGGGTCGGCGGGACCGGTGACCGACTCGCCGATCGGCCCCGACGACGGTGGGACCGGCTCGTCGGGCACCGCGCTGGGTTCGGGTTCGGCCTCGACTTCGACCGGGGGAGACGGTACCGGCGTGGGCTCCAACGCCGGAGCCTGGTCGGCCGGCGCCTCGTCGCTCTGAACCGGCGATTCGGGGCCGTCGGCCAGCGAGACGCCCGCGTTGTCGCTGCGGGTGAAGTAGTACAGGAAACCCAAAGCGAGCACGACGGCGGCCACGGCCGCGACACCGGCAACGATCCACGGTGCCGGTTCGTCGAAGACCGATCTCGGCGCCGTACCGGCTCCGGCCGTCGAGTCGCCGGGTGGCGACGGCGCCACCGGGAACCCGTCGCCATCCCAGCCGATGGCCTCGACCGCGCCGAGATGAACCGATGCCAGCACGTCGCGCCGAAGCTCTGGGGGCGCATCGCGCATCGGTGCAGCCGAGAACAACGCGGCCGGGCTCGTCATGGATTGTTGACGAGCCGAACACCCGGCGCAGGTGGTGATGTGGACGGCTACGTTGGTCATGGTAGACGGCCCGACGGTCTCGAAGGTGAGAGCGTTCAGCTCGCCGCACTCGCCATGGGCGCCGAACACCACCAGGGCCGGACCCGCGAGTCGGTTCAGCTCCGCCAACGCCGCGTCGAGTCGAGCCGAGGCCGCTTCGGGCGTCGATCTGACCACTGCGGCCAGCTCGGCACCGTCGAAGTTCTGGCGAAGATGCAGGTCGAGGATGTCGCGATCGAACGCCGAGAGATTGGTGGCCGTCAGCCAGACCAGGTCGCGTGCGTCGCCCGACGGCGGCGGAGCCTCGCCTCGGGCCGTCACCACGCGGAGCGCCGGATCGGCCGCGGCGAGGGTTTGGCTGCGGGCGATGGCGTGCAGCCAGACCCGAAGGCTGGACGGGTCGTGGAGTTGGCCGAGGCGATGGGCGGCAGCAAGGAACGTGTTGCGGGTCACCTCGGCGGCGGCAACCGGATCGCGCAGGACCGACAGGGCGTGATCGTGCACGTGCGGCGCATGACGATCGAACATCGTGGCGAACGCGGTCGAGTCGCCCGCCAGGACGGCGTCGACGAGCTGGTCGTCGATGTGCATGGGTTACAACGCTAGAGCCTCGGCACCGCTGCGGGAAGGGCGGGTCGTCCCGCAGCTACACCACGATGGTGGTTAACGTCGCTTGTGGATGACCCGCAGGTCGGGCCCTTCGAGACCGGGACGTCGACTGGAGACAGATCATGGCCATGCAGGACTGGCGGCTACCGCACGCGCGACATCAATGGCGGACCCACCCGGCGGTGCGAACCGGTGACGAGCTGAGTCTCGGCGAACGGGCGGCCGACCGGCTCAGGAACGGCATGGGCTCGTGGGGCTTCGTATTCACCGCACTGGTCTTCCTCGCCGGCTGGATGGCCGGGAACCGCAACGTGGGTTTCGACCCGTACCCCTTCATCCTCCTCAACCTGATCCTGTCCTGCGTGGCCGCGCTGCAGGGCGCCATCCTGTTGATCGCCGCCCGGCGATCCGACCAGATCTCGGCTGAGCTGGCCACCCACGACTACCAGACCAACGTCGACGCCGCCGACATGATCCGCCACATCGAGGCGCTCACCCAGGAGATCCACGCACGGGTCGGTCCGGCGCAACCGTGACCACCCGGCAATCAGCTGCGCTGTCGGTCGGCGCGCTCGGTGTGGTCTTCGGCGACATCGGCACCAGCCCGCTCTACGCGTTCCGCGAGTCGCTCGGCCGGCGAGCACGACCTCGTGGTCGACGAGGCCAACATCCTCGGCGTGCTCTCGCTGATGTTCTGGTCGCTGATCATCGTGATCACCGTCAAGTACCTGCTGTTGGTCATGCGCGCCGACAACCACGGCGAGGGCGGCATCCTCGCCCTCGCCGCCCTCATCACGGGCGACGGGTCGCCGAGCGACGGCGCTGATCCTGCTCGGTCTGTTCGGCACTGCGCTGCTCTACGGCGACGGCATGATCACACCCGCCATCTCGGTGCTGTCGGCCGTCGAGGGCGTCGAGATCGCGGCTCCGTCGGTGCACTCCTGGGTGATCCCGATCGTGGCGGTGATCCTGATCGGTCTCTTCGCCGATCCAACACCGGGGCACCGAGATCGTCGGCCGGTTCTTCGGCCCGGTCATGGTCGTCTGGTTCACGACACTCGCCGCGCTCGGACTGTCGCGAGATCGCGACCGAACCCTCGGTGCATCAGAGGGCTCGACCCGACACGGGCCATCGTCTTCTTCGCCGACAACGGAACCCAGGGATTCCTGGTGCTCGGCTCGGTGTTCCTGGTGGTCACCGGCGGTGAGGCGCTCTACGCCGACATGGGACACTTCGGTCGGCGACCCATCCAGATCGGCTGGTTCGGTCTGGTTCTGCCGGCGCTGGTGCTCAACTACTTCGGCCAGGGCGCCCTTGCTGCTGCAGAGCCCCGAAGCGATCGAGAACCCCTTCTACCTGCTCGGCACCGTCTTGGGGGCAGTGGCCGCTGACGGTGTCTGGCCACCGGTGCCACGATCATCGCCTCACAGGCCCTGATCACCGGAGCGTTCTCGCTGACGGTGCAGGCCATCAACCTCGACTACCTGCCTCGCATGCGAACCGTGCAGACCTCGGCCCACCACCGCGGCCAGGTGTACGTACCCGCCGTCAACTGGTTCCTGCTCGTCGCCTGTCTGGGATTGGTCTTCGCGTTCGGTTCGTCGAGCCGCCTGGCCGCGGCCTACGGCGTCGCCGTGACGATGACGATGGCGATCACGACGATCCTCATCGCCTCGATCGCGATTACCCGATGGCACTGGTCGCTCCTGCGCACCGCGCTGGTCGTCACGCCGCTCTTGGTCGTCGATCTTGCCTTCTTCGGCGCCAACATCTTCAAGATCCCGGCTGGTGGTTGGTTCCCGCTGGTCATCGGCGTCGCCGGCTTCACGATCCTGACCACCTGGCAGACGGGCCGGCGCCTGGTGCAGGCTCGGGTCGAACGCCGTCGCCTCACCCTCGACGGCGTTCGTCGAGTCGCTGTCGACAGACCCCCCGGCCCGTCATCCGGGCACCGGGGTGTACCTGTACCGACAGCCCGGCATGGTGCCGCCAGCCCTTCTCGCCAATCTGCGGCACAACGAGAGCCTGCACGAGTCGATCGTCGTACTGTCGATCACCACCGACGATCGGCCACGGGTGCATCGCGCCGAGCGCGACCACGTCACCCGTCACGGCCTGGGCTTCGTCGAGCTCGAGCTGCGCTACGGCTTCGTCGAACGGCCCCGTCCCGCCACCGACCTCCAGAATCTGCTGATCGACGGGGTGACCTTCGATCCCGACCACACCACCTTCTTCCTCGGGCGAGAGCGGATCGAGGTCGACCGACCGCCCCGGTATGGCCCGGTGGCGAGAACGCCTCTACGCCTACCTGAGCCGAAACTCCGGTGACCCGTCGGTCCACTTCCAGCTGCCGCCCGATCGCTGCGTCGACATCGGCACCCACGTCGACATCTGAGCGCGGGTCAGTGGCCGGGGAATCGGCGGCGAGCCGCCTCGATCTCCTCGAGGGCCGCACTGCGACCGGCCCAGCGGCCGATCTCGGTGCTCTTCGACGGTTCGAGCGCCTTGTACACCTCGAAGAAATGGCTGATCTCCGCGAGCAGGTGGTTGGCGATGTCGTCGAGCTCTTGCGACCGCGTCCCACCGCGGATCGTTGGCGGGAACGGCGAGGATCTTCGCGTCGGGGCCCTTCTCGTCGCTCATCCAGAACACGCCGATCGCCCGAGCTCGGATGTGGCAGCCCGGCACGGTCGGTTCGTCGAGCAGGACGAGCACGTCGAGCGGGTCGTCGTCCTCGGCCAGCGTATTGGGCACGAATCCGTAGTCGGCTGGATAGCTGGTGGCGGTGAAGAGATGGCGGTCGAGCCAGAGGGCACCGGTGTCGTGGTCGATCTCGTACTTGTTACGCGATCCCTTGGGGATCTCGACCACGACCTCGAACCACGAGTCATTCACCGGCGTAGTGCTCCACACTGCTCACTCGGCCAGTGACGGGCGCGGTTCGAGCCCCGCCGCGCGGTAGACACGCGTCGATGACGACCATGTTGGCGACGGCATCGGCGCCCGACGTGATCGGCGCCACCCCCGACTCGACGGCGTGGAGGAACGCCACGAGCTGGTGGAAGTAGCTGGTGGTCGTGATGTCGACGTCGTGCTCGGTTCGGCCGTCGGCGGTCTCGACGACGAGGGTGGCACCGTTCTGGGGGGCCACGGGATTCTCGGCGACGATGGTGCCATTCTCCCCGGTGATGGTGAGGCTGATATCGAGCCCGTCGGCCGGGGCGATCATCGAGCATTCGACGGCACCGGTGACCCCCGACGGCCAGCTCAGCTCGGCGCGTAGAAAGCCGTCGACTCCAGGTAGCGGGCAGTCGGCCGTGGCCGAAGCCACCGCAGGCTCCTCACCGACCAGCCACCGCACCCACTGCACGGCGTAACAGCCGAGGTCCATGAGCGCGCCACCACCGAGGGACAGATCCCACCGGATGTCGCCGCGGGGAATCGCGCCGTCGGGCAGGTTGAAGTAGCCCTCGACCCGCTGCACCGTGCCGATCGCGCCGCTGTCGACCACCGAGCAAATCTGGTCGATGTAGGGGTGATAGCGCCAGTGGAACGCCTCCATCAGGATCAGGCCCGAGGCTTCACCGGCCGCAACCATCTCGCGGGCCTCGACCGCGTTCGACGCAAACGGCTTCTCGCAGAGCACGTGCTTGCCGGCCGCGAGCGCCGCCAGTGTCCACTTCTTGTGCAGCGCCGCCGGGGTCGCGATGTACACGGCATCGATCGTCTGGTCGGCCAGGAGTTCTTCGTAGCTGCCGTAGGCGAGGGGGACATCCCACTCCGCGGCCGACGCACGGGCGCGTTCGAGTGATCGCGCTCCGACCGCCGCCAGTTCGACCTCGGGAACGAGACGGGCGGGGTCGACCACCGCTTTGGTGGTGATACGGGCAGCAGCAAGAAGTCCGAGGCGCATGCCGGTGAAGCTAGCCGCAGATCGGACGGAGCCGTCGAGGAATCAGTCGAGCTCGAACCCGAAGGGCAACAGCTCGTCGACGGTCACCGCCACGAGTTCCCCATGCCAGGGGAACGCGACGACCGCATCAGGTGCGAGCTCGTGGATCCACTGCCGGCAGGCCCCGCACGGTGAGCAGTCGGCCACGCCATCGGGCCCGGCAACCACCACCGCTGCGATCGTGCGTTCGCCCGGAGGATGGTCGGCGAACAACGACGCCATCGCCGCCCGCTCCGCACACAGTCCGAGACCATACGAGCCGTTTTCGACGTTGGCGCCGGTGACAACGGTGCCGTCGGCCAACAGCAATGCGCACCCGACGGGGAAGTTGCTGTAGGGCGCATAGGCCCGGGTGCGAGCCAGGCGAGCGGCGTCGGCCAACCGGGCGATGTCACGATCTTGGACGGGCATGGTCTCAGTCTCTCAGCATCGCGGGCAAGAAACGGGGAACCATCGGATGGCCCCTCGCTCAGTTCTTGGGGAGGTCCTTGAACGGCGTGTGCTTGGACGGCCCCGGCTCCTTGGGAAGACCCAGCACCCGTTCGCCGATTATGTTGCGTTGGATCTCGTCGGTCCCGCCGTAGATCGCCGGACCCGGCGAGAAGACCGCCGCTTCCTGGATGGCGCCCCTGGCGACGGCATCGTCGCCCCACAGCATGCCTTCGGGCCCGAGGATTTCGAGTCCGACGTCGCGGAACTGGCGGAACAGCTCGCTCATCATGAGCTTGCCGATGTTGCCCTCACCGCCGGTTCGGCCACCCCCGGCCCTGGCCCGCAGCCCCGACAGGCGATTGACCTCGATGAGCGTGTGCAGCCTCACGAGCTTGTCGCGCAGCACCGGATCGTCGAGGCGACCTCGTTCGCGGGCGAGCTCGCAGAACCACTGCCACATGCTCGTACCGAGCCGAGGGACACCGCCCTCGCTCGGCTTGTCGAGGAAGGTGCCGACCGATCGGCCGAGCGCTCCGGCCACCGGGCCCGGCGTGGCCGAAGCCGGTTGCTTGCCCGCCGAGCCCAGACCGGCTCGCTCGAAGGCAAGGGTGGTGTTGGCCACTCGCCACCCGTTGCCCAAACCGCCGAGCAGATCGGCGTCGTTCACGCGAGCCTCGTCGAGGAAGACCTCGTTGAACAACGAGCGGCCGGTCATCTCGCGCAGCGGGCGAATCGTCACCCCGGGCTGGTCCATGGGGATGGCGAAGTACGAAATGCCCTGGTGCTTCGGAGCGTCGGGGTCGGTACGGGCGATGAGCATGCCCCACTGGGAGATCTGCCCGCCCGATGTCCAGACCTTCTGCCCGCTCACCACCCATTCGTCGCCGTCGCGTTCGGCCCGGGCCTGAAGCCCGGCCAGATCGCTACCGGCGTTGGGCTCGGAGAACAGCTGACACCAGGCGTGGCTGCCGTCGAGGATGCTCGGGATGAACCGGTCAATCTGCTCCTGCGTTCCGTGGGTGGCGATGGTCGGCGCCGCGAGCATGCGACCGAGACCACTCGGCGGCCCGAGCACTTTGCGTTCGGCGAGGGTGACCGACCACACCTGCATCTGCGCGCGGCCGTAGCCTCGTCCACCTGCGTTCTCGGGCAAGGCGGGTGATGCCCATCCGGCCGCGGCGAGGCGCTTCCACCATTCGCCGGCGGTGAGGGTCAGATCCCAGTTGTCGTCGAGCCAGGCCGAGAGCTCGACACCCACGTCGGATGCGGAAGGTTGAGCGTCACTCGTCATGAGGGGAGATTACCCGTCGGTAGCTTGTCGGGGCGAGGCAGAATCATGCCCGGCCGAGCAGCCGAGTGACCTGCACCTCGATCGCTCGCCGATCGGCGCCGCGATCCTGGCGGGGAGCCTGATAGCGCTCCGTGTAGCGGGCAATGGCCTCGGCACAACGATCGGGATCGGCGGTGACGGTGGCGGTTCCCTCCAGGGTGAGCCAACGGCCGCCGTCGAGCTGACACAACGTCACGGCCACCGGCTCGGCCGCCGCTTCGATGCGTTTCACCTTGACGCTGCCCGACCACGTGATCACCCTGGCCGTCGTCACCTCGCGGTCCCAGCTGAAACCGACCGGCGTCGTGTGCAGCACGCCGTTGGCGAGCACCGTAAAGGTGGCGAGGTGCCGATCGGCGAGGAACTGTTCGACTTCGGGGGGCAGGTCGTGGGGATCGAGGGCCATGACTCGTTTCTACCCGCCGCGGCTCGCTCAGCGACGATCGAAGCGGCTGACGACCTCGATGTGGCTGGTCTGGGGGAAGAGATCGACCAGGCGTGAATACACGAGGTCGTAGCCCGCCGCGGCCAGCAGCCCAGCATCGCGTCCGAGCGAACCCGGATCGCAGCTCACCAGCGCAAGTCGCACGGCCTCGGTGGCCGCGACCTTGGTCACACCCGCCTTCCCGAGACCGGCTCGCGCCGGGTCGGCCACCACGATCGGCGCCCGGCTCGGCTTCCAGTCCTCTACCCGAGCCCGCACGATCCGCGCCCGGCTGCCTCCGAGATTCGCTCTCGCGTCGGCGACCGACGAGCGATTCTGCTCGACGAGGATGATGTCGCGGTCCTTGCCGACAGTCCCGGCGAACAGGCCCACACCGCCGTACAGATCGACCATCGAGCCCGCGACCTCCCCGATTGCATCGTCGACCTCGGCGACCAGCACGTCGGCGCCGTCGGGTCGAGTCTGGAAGAACGAGCGCGCCGAGATGCGGAACCGCTCACCTGCCACCTCCTCGTGGAACCACGACCGTCGGGCGCCCGCGATCTGGTCGAAGCCGACGACCTCGACATCGGCGGGAAACGTCGCGTCCCCGACACGCGGACCCACCAGCGCAAGCCGTTCTCCGGTTCGGGCGCCCACTCGCAGGGTCACCTCGTCGGCGTCGGCGAAGCGAGCCTCGGCCAGTAGTTCGTCGATGAGGGGATGGGCGGTGAGGCACGCGTCGATGGGCACCAGGTCGTGGCTCCCCCGGGCGCGAAGGGCCGGTTTGCCGTCGGCGATCCTCACCCGCAGGTGGGTGCGATAGCCGAGCGGTGCCAGGGCCGGCCCGTGCTCGACCACCGGATCGACACATCGGCCCAGTCGCTCGAGCGATTCGACCACGATCCGCCGCTTGAGCTCGACCTGGAGGTCTTCGTCGCGCGTGCTGCAGATCGCACCCGCCACATCCATCGGCGACAAAGGGGCACGGCTCGACCCGGCGCCCGGGGGCCAAAGGCTCGAGCACCCCAACGGCCACGCCTCGGGCGAAGCGCTCCTTTTGTTCGGTGATCTCGACCTCGACGCGCTCGCCGGGCAGGGCTCCGCTCACGAACACGACCCTGCCGTCGTCGAGGCGGCCAACGCCGGCGGCGCCGACGGTAACCGAGGTGATGTCGACATCGGGCACCGCCCGACCCTATAGCCTCGCCGTCGTGAGCCTTCGCCCCGTCGAGATCGTCCCGTCCGTGCTTCCGGCCGACTTCGCCAACCTCGGCGACGAGTGCCAGGCGCTCGAAGCGGCCGGCGCCGATCGCATTCAGTGGGACATCATGGACGGGCAGTTCGTACCCAACATCACCGTCGGACCCGACGTGATCGCCGCGGTCCGCCCGCACGTGTCGGTGCCGTTCGAGGCCCATCTCATGGTGCGTGAGCCCGACCACATGCTCAGCCGCTGGGTCGACGCCGGTTGCGACATGGTGATCGTGCACGCCGAGTCGACCACCCATCTCCATCGCACCCTCGGAGCGGTTCGCGAGCTCGGGGCCAAGCCGGCCGTGGCCCTCAATCCGGCGACACCGGTCGACGCGATTCGCCACGTTCTCGACCTCGTCGACATGGTGCTGGTCATGACCGTGAATCCCGGATTCGGAGGCCAGGCCTACATCGCCTCGATGGAGCCCAAGATCCGCGAGCTGCGCCGCATCGTCGTCGACGACGGTCTCGATGTCGACATCGAGATCGACGGCGGTGCCAGCGCCGCGACCATCGCCGGCGCGTCGGCGGCGGGAGCCAACGTGTTCATCTCCGGAAGCGCACTGTTTCGCAATCCCGAGGGGCTGAGCCACGGCATCGCCGAGCTTCGCCGGCTGGCCGAGGCCGCCGACCGTTGGTGAAGCTTCGCCGCATCGCCGCGGGGCTCGTGGTCGGGTCGATGCTGCTCGGAGCCTGCAGCAGCGATTCCGAGCCTGGCGTCGACGATGCCGAGGACAGCCAGGCCTTCTGTCTTCGGCTTCGCGCCGCCGTCGGTGAGGCCAGCGCCGTGAACCAGATCGATCTGGCCGACCCTGCGTCGATCGACGCCGCCATTCTCCAGCTGGGCCAGGTGCGCGAGTTCGCCCCGCCGAGCGTGAAGGACGACGTGGCCACCGTGGTCGATGCGTTCACCCTGCTTGTCGAGGCACTGGAGGTGCCCGACAATCGCAGCCCGGCGACGGTGATCGCCGAACAGGCGGAGTCCCTGGCCGAGGCCGGTACGGCCAGCGAGCGGCTCGAGGCCTACGGCGCGGCCGAGTGCAATGTCGACCTGGCACCACCGGCCCAGGAGACGCCCACCGCGGAGCCCGACGACGATCTGGCCCCCGCCTGAGTGGGACGGTTCAGCTGACTCAGCCGATCTCGCCCCGGCGGCCGATCACCTGATCGATGAGGCCGTAGTCTTTGGCCTCCTCGGCGGTGAACCAGCGGTCGCGGTCGGAGTCGGCTTCGACCTGCTCGACGGTTTGACCCGAGTGCTCGGCGATCTTCTCGGCCATGAGTCGCTTGACGTAGGCCATCTGCTCGGCCTGGATGCGGATATCGCTCGCTTGACCCTGCACGCCACCGGCGGGCTGGTGCATCATGATGCGGGCGTGGGGAAGGGCGTAGCGCTTCCCCGGCGCGCCTGCGCACAGGAGGAACTGGCCCATCGAGGCGCCGAGACCCATACAGATGGTGGCGACGTCAGGCTTGATGAACTGCATCGTGTCGTAGATGGCCATGCCCGAGGTGACCGAGCCGCCTGGGCTGTTGATGTACAGCCAGATGTCGCGTTCGGGGTCTTCACCCTCGAGGAACAGGAGCTGAGCAGTGATGTAGTTGGCGATCTCGTCGTTGACGTCGGTGCCAAGGAACACGATGCGGTCCTTGAGCAGCGCGTTGTAGACCGGGCTCATCTCGTTGTTGCCCGACTGGAGCATGGACGGCAGGGGATGAAGATGTGGGTTCGGCATAGGCATTGCAACCGAGGCTAGCGGCAATGATTCCCCGGTCAGCGCTGCGATCGGTCCGACGGCTCGGCGTAGAGCACCTCGAAGCGTTCGAACGCCACCGGGATCTCGTCGTGGAACTCGAGACCGAGGGCTGCGAAGCGTCGGAGGAAGAACTTCGTGTGACCGCGGAGCCAGTCGGCACGCGTGCGGTCACCCTCGCCCTCGTCCCAGGCGAAGGCCTCGTCGACCGACGACAACGGCCCGACCCGCACCTCGGTGACGCGAATGAGCGCTCGTGGTCGACCGCTTCCGTCGCAGGCGATCCAGCGATCACCGGCCTGGGGCAGTGCCTCATCGGCGGCCGCGTAGTCGGCAACGCATCCCGCTGTTGCCCGCTTGGGCCCGTTGATCACGAGGTCGATGAGGCGGTCGGCCAGCTCGGCGGAGTCGCCGAAGGCGTCGGCGACGACGAACGGGGGCACCGGCTCGTGGCCGGTGGCGGCCAGATAGCGGAGCCAAAAGGCTTCGGCGGCGTCGGGATCGATGGCGGGCAACGGCGTGGTCATGCAAGGGTGACCGCAGGGCTCTCGAACAGGATCAATTCCGCCTCTTCGACAGGCATCGGTCGAGCCAAAAGGAATCCCTGAGCACGGTCACAGCCTCGGGCCCGCACGTAGTCGAGTTGGGCCGAGGTCTCCACCCCTTCGGCCACGACCGCAAGGTGGAGGGTGCGGCCGATGCTCAGCATCGCCTCGATGACCGTCGAGTTGTACCCGTCCTCGGTCGCGTGAGCGACGAAACTTCGATCGATCTTGATCACGTCGACCGGCAGGTGTTGGAGATAGGTCATCGAGGAGTAGCCGGTGCCGAAGTCGTCGATGGCAATGGTGATACCCCGGCGACGGAGCTCCTGGAGCACCTCGGTCACCTGCTCGACATCGGCAAGGAGGTGAGTCTCGGTGAGCTCGAGCTCCAACATCGTCGGATCTGCGCCAGTGAGGCTGAGGGCAGCATCTATGTCCGCGAGGAGATCGCCCTCGATGAGATGTCGGCCGGAGATGTTGACCGCAACGCGATGGCGGCAGCCGGCGTCTCGCCGACGCCACTCGGCCAGATGCCCGCACACCCGGGTGAGCACCCATCGCTCGAGCTCGAAGATCAGGCCCGAACGCTCGGCAACCGGGATGAAGTCATTCGGTGGCACCAAGCCGTGCCCTGGCCGCGCCCACCGAACGAGCGCCTCGGCACCGCCGATGTGCCCCGTGTCCAAGTTGACGATGGGTTGGAGATGCACGACGAGCTCCTCGTTGCGGATTGCATGCCTCAGCGCCAGCTCGAGACTGGCGAGGCGATCGAGGTCGTCCTGTAGCGAGGCGTCGAATACCTCGACGCGGCCGCGCCCTTGCCGTTTTGCCTGGTAGACGGCGTTGTCGGCATCGCGAATCGTGTCGAGGGTGCTCGACGTCGGGGAACACAGCGCAATGCCTACGCTCGCCGACAGCGCGAAGATCTGCTGGTCATCGCCGTGCGGGAGCTCGATCTCACGGATGATCCGGTGTCCGAGCGCAACGACATCGGCGATCTGCACGAACTCGTGCATCACCACGACGAACTCGTCGCCGCCGAGGCGCCCGACGAACTCGTCGTCTCGAACGCAGCGCGCGATTCGCGACGCGACCTCGACCAACACCTTGTCGCCGGCCGTATGACCGTGGGTGTCGTTGACGCTCTTGAACGAGTCGAGATCGACGAACAGCACTGCGACCTCGCGCTGACCTCGAACGGCCACCTCGTCGAGGTGCTCGAGCACCGCGAAGCGGTTCGGCAGCCCGGTGAGCGAATCGTGACTGGCCTGGTAGGCGAGCCGCTCTTCGAACCTCGACCTCTCGGAGATGTCGTGGGCGATGACCGCGACGACCCGTTCGGAGCCCACCTCGATCACGCTTCTGCCGACGAGGACCTTCGTCTTTCCGCCCGGCGCCGACGTCACGCGCGCTTCACCGGTTTCCCTCGACAGGAAGTCGTGAATCGGGCGTCCCAACTGGTCGGCGATCGAAACCCCCGTCAGTCGCGGACTTGCGTCGTTGGCGGTCTTGATCGTGTCGTCGTCACGAAGCGTCCAGATCGCGTCGGCGGCCTGCGCGACGATGGCCGAGGAGAGCTGCTCACTGGTGTGGAGTCTCGAGGTCACCTCCGACAGATGACGAACCGACTCGCGAATGGATACACCGATTGCGCCGGGAAGGTCGGGTGCGATGTCGTCGCCCAAGTCTCCCGACGCCAGGTGAGAGATCTCCTGTTCGACCCGATGCAGCGTCGAGAGCATCTCGTTCACCGTCCTGGTGAGACCGCGGATGTCGCGCGGCCGCGTACGGGGACCGGCTCGGGAGCCAGATCCCCCTCGCTTATCCTCGATGCTCTTCGGCTGAGGCGACGGATCGGCATGAGCGTCGACCACATGAAGAGCGCGACCAGCGCGAGAGTCGTGACGCCGCTCAGCCACAAGAGACTGCGAGTCTGCGCCGCATCGTCCTTCGCTGCCCGGGCCTCCGCCGAGGCCCTGGCGGCGACGCTTTCGTGGAACTCGATGGAGTAGTCCTGAAGCGCCGCAAGATAGTCCATCTGACCCAGGATTGCAGCGGTTGAGGCCTCGATGACATCCTGTTCAGCCGGATTCTCCACCGAGGCGTCGGCAATGTCATCGGTGAGGTCGTCGGAAAGAGGAGCAAGGAGCATTCGAACGGCATCGAGCTCGCGTCGCTCCTCGGGGTCGAGCGTGGCGGCGAACGCGTCCAGAGTCGCGGCGTGCGTTGCTCCGGTGACGCTGATGTCTGTGAGCGTCTCATCGGTCTGGAAGATGATGCCTCGCACCACGGTGTTCGCGTGATCTCCAGCGCTGACCAGAGCCGCGGCGAGCCCGTCCAGCTGGTTTCGGTCGCCGTCGAGCAGGTGTTCATCGACCTCCTGCAGCCTGCCGGCCACCAGCGCCTCTTCGAGCACCGCGTCCAGCGACTCGAAAACCTGATTGACGTCGGAACTGACGGCTCGCATTTCGTCGCTGGCCACGCGCTGTGTGGCCAGGGCACCCCGTGCATACCCCAGGCGCTCGTTCAGGGAGCGACCGTCGGCGAGGCGTAGCGACCCGTACTGCGCAACAAGCTTGTCGAGACACCGCTCGAGGTCGGCCCGATTCGCCTCGTAGATGCCCTCGAAGTCGACGCCAGTCCATCCCACGACGACGTCTCGCGGCAGCCCGAGCTCGTCGATTCGGGCGAGGCCCTCCAGCGCGATGCGCTCCACCTGAGCGGGGGGAATCGTGGCCGCGACTGCCTGCTGCAGCGCGACGACCTCGGCGACACCCTCGGCGTGTGCAGCGGCGGCGTTCTCGCTCTCGATCCGTTGAAAACCGAGCATCGACAGCGAGACGATCGGAACGAGGACGAGCGCGAGCAGACGTGTCGCCAACGATCCGCTGAAGTAGCCCGCTATTCGGAGCATCCTGGTGTTTTCGACGGAAACGGATCATGCCTTGACGGGCAGAGGTACACAGGCGGACGACACCGCCAGACCGACGACGGCGTGGTCATTGCCGGGTGCGCCAGGTGGGACTCGAACCCACACATCCTGTCGGATACAGGGTCCTAAACCCTGCGCGTCTGCCAATTCCGCCACTGGCGCGTGGCGCTGCTCACGGTAACCGGTCGAGCAGCGCAGCTATGGCCGCCGCGCGATGCGAGAACATGTGCTTGCCCTCGTCGGACAGCTCGGCAAAGGTGCGGCCGTCGCCGGCGCTCGGTTCGAACACCGGGTCGTAGCCGAAACCACCCGGGCCGCGTCGCGCATCGGTGATCACGCCCTCGACGTCGCCTCGAGCCGAGAGCTCGGTGCCATCGGGCCAGGCCAGCAGCATCACCGAGGAGAACCTCGCCGTTCGATCCTCGGGCGGAACACCCTGCAAGCGCTCGAGCAGCAGGTCGACATTGTCGGCAAAGCTTGCGTCAGGCCCGGCGAAACGAGCACTGTGAACGCCGGGGGCGCCGTCGAGAGCATCGACGAACAGACCCGTGTCGTCGGCCAGCGCGGGTTGGCCGGTGTGCTCGGCGACGGCGACCGCCTTGAGCCTGGCGTTTCCGATCAGGTCGGGAGCATCCTCGACCACATCGGCCAGGTCGACCGGACGCGGCAACACGTCGAGCCGGCCGGTCACGAGCTCGCGGATCTCACGGAGCTTGTGAGGGTTGGCGGTGGCCGCCACCACCGGCAACAGCGTCATGGACGCGGGCTGGGCGGTGTGGCCAGCACCCGCTTCTGCTCGCCGATGATCTCGCCGATGCCCTTCTCGGCCAACGAGAGCAGCTCGTTCAGGTGCGACCGACCGAACGTGCGCCCTTCGGCGGTGCCCTGGAGCTCGATGAACTCGCCCGATTCGGTCATCACCACGTTCATGTCGACCTCGGCAGTGCTGTCCTCGACATAGGGCAGGTCGAGACACGGCACGCCCTGCACCACACCGACGGAAATGGCGGCGCACGCCTGGGTGAGGGGGTTGGCCGGTAGCTGCCCGGCCAGGACCAGACGGGTGAGTGCATCGTGCAGCGCCACGTAGGCGCCGCAGATCGACGCCGTGCGGGTGCCGCCATCGGCCTGGAGCGCGTCGCAGTCGAGCACGATCTGGCGTTCGCCGAGGGCCTTCATGTCGCACACCGCTCGCAGCGACCGACCGATGAGCCTCTGGATCTCCTGGGTGCGACCACTCTGTCGGCCACGAGCCGCCTCGCGGTTGACCCGCTCGGGCGTGGAACCGGGAAGCATCGAGTACTCCGCGGTCACCCAGCCCTTGCCGGTGCCCCGCATCCAGCGCGGGACATCGTCGTCGACCGATGCCGTGCAGAGCACCTGCGTGTCGCCGAAGGAGACGAGTACCGAGCCGGCGGCCATCGAAGTGAAGTCGCGCTGGAAGATCATGGGCCGCAGCTCGTCGGGAGCGCGGCCGTCGGGTCGGGTCATTGCGTTGTTCCTCGTCGTCGTGGGTGTCGGACCGAGAACGTAGCGCCGACCTGTGCCATCCCGACGGGGCGACCGAAAACGGCGCTTGCGACAGAGCGGTGGTGTTCCGGATCGGCCCCGGGTGGGAGGTGGGTGAGCACCAGTTGCTCGACTCCGGCCTCGACCGCCCGCGCCGCGGCCTCGTCCGGGGTGAGATGGGCGACATCGGGCCACGGCTCGCGGTTGGGCAGCGACGACTCGGTGAAGGCCAGCCCGATCGGCCGGCCGAACGCGGCGAGGCCCCAGCCTGGTCCGGTGTCGGCGGTGAAGGCGAAGGTCTCCTCGCCGGCGGTCACGTGAACCGCGAGGGTCTCCACCGGGTGATCGGTTCGACTGAAGCGCCACTGCTGATCGCCGATGACCACCTCGCTCGTTGCGTCGATGAGGTGAAGGTCGACCGGTCCGTCCGGTGCCTGGGCGGCGGGGTGGAACGCGTGCAGCAACGCGGCGGTACCGGCAGTGAGGAACACCGGTACCGGCTCGCTCGGTGGGGTGAAGTGCTTCAGCACGTTCACGAACACGGGGATCTCGAGCCAGTGATCGGGGTGTTCGTGGGTGAGCACGACACCATCGAGGTCCGCCGGCGCGAGATGGCGTTGGAGATTGGCGAGCGTGCCGGGGCCGGCGTCGAGCCACACTCGAGCCCCTGGCGTCTCGATGAGGTATCCGGTGCAGGCACCGCCGACGGCTGCGTAGCTGCCCGAGCAGCCGAGAACCGTGACGCTCAGGCCCACTCGTGGGCCTCGGCCCTGGCCAGCTCGGGGCCGAGCAGTCGGCGACCGAGATCGGCGAACCACGCAATGTCGCCCGACGAGATGAATCGGTGTTCGGCCCCGCCGCCGGTGCCACGATGCAGCGAGAGCTCGTCGAGCTGCCGGGTGATGTCGAAGGCGGTCTCGTCGGCCGAAGAGACGAGCACGACGTCGGGTCCCATGATGTCCCCGATGGTCCGGGCCAGGAACGGATAGTGGGTGCAGCCGAGCAGTAGCGCGTCGACGGCTGCATCGACCATCGGCGCCAGGAGGCGCTTGGCCAGCACCTCGACCTGGCGGCCGCTGGTTTCTCCCCGCTCGACGAACTCGACGAACCCGGGGCACGCGAGCGCCGTGAGCGCGACGTGCTCGGTGTTCGGAATGGTCGCCAACGTGTGCTGGTACGCACCGGAGTCGATGGTGCCGACCGTTCCGATCACGCCGACCCGTCCGGTGGCGGTCACCTGGGCCAGCGACCGAACACCGGGCTCGATCACTCCGACCACCGGAACGCTCAGCCGTTCGGTGAGCTCCTCGAATGCGGCTGCCGCGGCCGTGTTGCACGCCACTACCAGCATCTTGATGTCGCCCTCGGCGACCAGGAAGTCGGCGATCTCCAGTGCGTACTTGGCGACATCTCCCTGAGGCTTGGACCCGTACGGATACCGACCCGTGTCGCCGAAGTACACGAGATGTTCGTTGGGCAACAGGTCGATGACCGCCCGGGCAACGGTGAGACCGCCGAAACCACTGTCGAACATTCCGATCGGCCGTTCATCCACGTCTTGACGCTAGCGCTGCCCACCGCCCTCATCGGGTCAAACGAAAAGGGGCGGGCGAAACCCGTCGATCAGAAGTAGATGACGTCCTCGACGTTGGCGATCACGTCGTCGATCTCGCCGGCCCACGCGCCTGTCGACAGGTACTTCCACCCGAAGTCACACACGATGAACACAATCACACCCTCGTCGATCTTCTCGGCCACCCGGACTGCGCCGGCGGCTGCGGCGCCCGAGGAGATGCCGGCGAAGATGCCACACTCGTCGGCCAGTCGTCGGGTGAACTCGATGGAATCGGGCGGACGCACGATGCGCTTGCCGTCGAGGAGCTCGTAGCCGCCCCACTTGACGAACACGGGCGGGATGTACCCGTCGTCGAGGCTGCGGAGCGCCTCGACGGTCTCGCCCGACGGCGGCTCGACTGCGTAGAGCTTGACGTCGGGGTTCTGTTCCTTCAGGTACGTGCCGACGCCCATGAGGGTGCCGCTGGTGCCGAGACCGGCGACGAAGTGGGTGATGTCGGGAACGTCTCGCCAGATCTCGGGGCCGGTGGTGTCGTAGTGGGTCTGGGGGTTCGCCTCGTTGGCGTACTGGTAGAGGAACACCCACTCGGGGTGTTCGAGCGAGAGCTCTTGCGCGAGCTTCACCGCACCGTTCGATCCCTGGGCCGCCGGCGACGGAATGATCTCGGCCCCCCACACCTCGAGCAGCTGGCGCCGTTCGGGTGACACGTTGCCCGGCAGCACGATCTTGATGCGGTAGCCCCGCATCTTGGCGATCATGGCCAGCGCGATGCCGGTGTTGCCCGACGACGGCTCGAGAATGGTCTTACCCGGCGTGAGGCGGCCATCGGCTTCGGCGTCGAGCACCATGGCCAACGCGATGCGATCCTTCACCGATCCAGCCGGGTTCATGCCCTCGAGCTTGGCGAGGATTCGGACGCCCGGGTTGGGGCTCAGTTGGCTGACATCGACGACTGGAGTGTTGCCGACCAGGTCGAGGATCGAGGAGTGAATGACCATGTGAGAGAGAACCAATAGTGATTGTTGACTATTCCGATCGGAATTGTATTGGTTCCTCGGTCACGATGCCATCCACTATCCGAAACGAACGCGTCGATGCCTCGGGATGCTTGAGCGAGACGATTACGAAATGCCACGAACCGAAGGGATCGAAGTTGGCTGCATCGGCGATGTCGGTGGGTGACGGATAGTTCGTGGTGTGCGTGTGGGAGTGCATGACGCCCGAGACGATCAGGCCCGTTTCGTCGGCCGTCTTCTCGGCGGTGAGGTACTCGGCACTGTCGATCTGGTAGATCTGGGCCGAGTGCGCCGCATTGGTGAGCGGGAAAAAGCGGACCACGGTGCCGGTGCGCGTGTCGGAGGCGAACACTCCGCAGGCCTCGTCGGGCAGCCCGCCGATGGCATGAGCCACGATTTCGTCGTGAACGGCGCGGGTCATGGCGGGCACGGGTTGCAGGCTAGGCCACCGGTAGCCTCGGCCCCATGGCCAAGGCCGAGCGCGCGGCGAAGCAGAACCCCGACGGGAAGATCGTCGTCGCGAGCAACCGGCGAGCACGCCATGACTTCGACATCATCGACACAGTCGAAGCCGGCCTGGTGCTCCACGGCAGCGAGGTGAAGTCACTGCGCGAGTCGAAGGTGCAGATCGCCGAGGCGTACGCCCGGATCCGCGACCACGAAGCCTGGCTGTTGTCGTTCCACATCGGCCCCTACTCTCACGCGGCGGCCTTCGGCCACGATCCGGATCGACCCAAGAAACTGCTGATGCACCGCGGCCAGATCGATCGGCTGGGCTCGCGCCTCGATCAGGAGCCGCTCACCCTCGTGCCGCTGAGCCTCTACTTCAAGGACGGCCGAGCCAAGGTCGAGCTCGGCCTCGCCCGCCGACGAAACAAGGGCGACAAGCGTCAGGCCATAGCTGAACGCGATGCGGCACGCGACGCGGAGCGTGCCATGAGCGACGCCCGGCGCGGGGAACGCTGAGTCGCACTGCCCAGAGAGCAACCGGGCCATTCGGCCCGGGTCGCGGCGGGGGTCTTCACCCATTTACCCGACCGCGTCCGCGCGGCAGGCTTTTACGCAGTCCGGGTCGAGTAGATCGGCTCGGTGACAGAAAGGGCAAACACATGACCCTTCTCGGAAACGCCACTGGGACCTCGGTCCTCAAGTGGTTCTGAAAGGAACAACCGTGGGCAACAAACTGAAGGCACGACTTTACGCAAGTGCGGCCGCATTGAGCTTCGGTGGCCTCATCGTTGCAATGGGTGCACCGGTGAAGTGGTTCTGATCGACTGACAGGTGTGGGGACCGGCCGAGTCCGGTCTCTGCACCCGTCGGCCACCTTGATCCGGACCGACCTCATGGCTGCTCTTTCCCGACGACTGGTGCTGCCCGCCTACCTGACCTTGGTCATCGGCGGTGGGGCCGCCATACTCGCTTTCTCGCTCTATGGTCTCGACTCCGAGTCGGCCCTCGGCGAAGAGCCCATCCTGTTCGTCACCTTCGCGGTCCTCCTGGTCGCGGCCGAGAGTCGGCCCCTGACCTTCCTCGTCAACGGTGGCGCCGCCACCGCGTCTTGGACCTTCGCCTTCGCGCTGCTCTTCGTCGCGCCAACGGGCACCGTGTTGGCCCTCGTCGCCGCCACCGCCCTCATGGTCGACCTGCTCGGCGGCAAGCGAATCGAACGAGCCGCCTTCAATGCCGGTCAGTTCGTCATCAGCCTCGCCATCGCCATGGCGGTGGGGGGCGCTATCACCAACCTTCGCGTCGACCAGCCCGACGTGACGGTGGACCTCCGCTGGCTTCTCGCCGCCACCACCGCGTCGGCGGTCGCCTTCTTGTTCAACTCCGCATTCATCGGTGCCGTCATCGCCATCCATCAACGGGTCTCGGCCGTCGAGATGCTGCGGCGCAGCCTTGGTGTGAATCTCCTCATGGACGGGCTCCTGCTGGCACTGGCGCCCATCTTTGCCGTCATCGGCGTCGAGGCATTCGTGCTCCTGCCGCTCCTGCTCACCACGGTTTGGATCATCTATCGGTCGGCCTCGATCGCGATGTCGAATCGACACGAAGCCACCCACGATTCACTCACCGAGATCCCGAATCGGCGACTGTTCGAAGAACACGGGGCCATGCTGCTCGAGGGGGCGCTGACCAAGAACTTCAGCGCCGCGGCCCTCCAGCTCGATCTCGACGGATTCAAGGGCGTGAACGATCGACTGGGGCATCGCATCGGCGACCTCGTGTTGCGGGAGATCGCCACCCGCATTCGCAACGAGCGCCGGCCCCGCGACCATGTCTCTCGTCTCGGCGGTGACGAGTTCGCGATCCTTCTCGGAGACGTGTCGACCGCAACCGACGCCGAAGCCGCGGCCCGACGCATCCTCAACGCCATCGAACGGCCGATGACCATCGAGGGCCTCCCGTTGGCCATCAGTGCGAGCATCGGGATCTCGATGTTCCCCGCCCATGGCAGCGACCTGCGCGAGCTCATGAACCACGCCGACGTCGCCATGTACTCCGCCAAGCGGGCCGGTACCGACATCGAGGTCTACGAGCCGGCCGCAACCACCCACGATGTCGGGCGCCTGGCCATGGTCTCGGATCTCGCGAGGGGCATCGCGGCTGACGAGCTCGTTCTTCACTATCAGCCCAAGCTCGACGTGGGGAGCGGCGAGATCGTCGGCGTCGAGGGGCTCGTCCGCTGGAACCATCCCGTGCTCGGCACAGTTCTTCCCAGCCGGTTCATGCCTCAGGCCGAACAGACCGATCTGATGACCCCGTTCACCGACAGAGTGATCGACATGGCCCTCGAGCAGTGCGCTCGCTGGCATTCCGACGGGATCCATCTCACCGTTGCCGTCAATGCCTCGGCCCGGAACCTCCACGACATGCGGTTCCCTGATCGGGTCGACACCGCCCTGAAGCGCCACGGCCTCGATGCCGGCTGGCTCGAGATCGAGATCACCGAGAACACCGTCATGGAGGATCTCACGCGAAGCGTCGCCGTCTTGCGCCAGCTCCGAGCCATCGGCGTGCGGCTGGCGATCGACGACTTCGGCACCGGGTACTCGTCGCTGGTGGCGCTGCGAGATCTGACCATCGACACCATCAAGATCGATCGGTCGTTCGTGACCACCCTCGCCGAGAACCCCGGCGATCTCACGATCGTGCGATCGGTGATCGAGCTCGGCCACAACCTCGGGCTCCGCACGGTGGCCGAAGGCGTCGAGACCGTCGAGGCGCTCGAGATCATCACCGCCCTCGGCTGCGACGAATATCAGGGCTTCCTCGCGTCGGTTCCCATGACCGCCGACGAGCTCGAGCCGCTCCTCTCATCCCGGGTGACGACGACGCCATGATCACCGGCATCGCCTTCCTGATACTCCTGTTGTCGGTTCCCCTCTTCGGAGGTGACCTCGAGCGCCTGGGTGAGCTCCGCCCGCGTCATGCCTGGACCATCGTGGCGGCGATCGGCATCCAGTTCGCCATCATCACGCTCTTCGCGGCTCGGATGCCTTTCGCCCTGGCTGCGGGCCTCCACCTGTTCAGCTACGCCCTCGCGTTGGTGTTCGTGCTCGCCAACCGCTCGACACCGGGGATCGGCGTGGTGGTGCTGGGTGGGCTCATGAACCTCGCCGCGATCGTCGCCAACGGTGGCGTGATGCCCGCGTCGTACGACGCGCTCGAGCGGGCGGGCAAGATCACGAGCTCATCGGAGTTCGAGAACTCAACGACCATCCCCGACGCGTCGCTCTCCGTACTCGGCGACAACTACGCGATCCCCGCCGGCATCCCGTACGTGAGCAACGTGTTCAGCATCGGCGATGTCGTCCTCGTTCTGGGCGGCGGCCTGCTGTTGCACCAGGCGTGCGGAAGCCGCCTGGTGCAACGTCGCCGCCCCGTGGCCACCGCGGTCTGACCGGTACGATGGAAGATCCGCTACGGCGGGTGTTCCTTGACATGCAGGCTCACCACACAGGGGCTGATCGGTTTCGACGTCGAGTTTTCGGACGTCGTCTCGTGCGACCGGAGTTGCTCAGACTCCCTAAACGGGGCAACCAAAGACAAGGCAACCGCCCTGTCGCTCTCGCCGCCTGACCTAGTCAGTAGGTAGAGAGTCATCGCGACCGGCAACGGCACGCGGGGCCTGTCCAGCGCAGCCCGGCAACAGAAGCGTTGGAGGACGGCAGGGAGAGACCGCTGACGGCGGGAAAGACCGCTGACATCGGAGAAAGATCCGACGGAGAGCTTCGGCTCACCCGACCCGTCGGGGCAGTAACCGCAAGGCTGCAGCATCGGGAATGGTCGTAGCGCGAGCGTCATCTGCTCGACGGACGGGGGTTCGATTCCCCCCAGCTCCACGTACTCGAAGGCGCACATGTCCCGCGCAGGGCATGTGCGCCTTTGTCCATACGGGCGCTGACGCGTCAGAAACGACGCAATACCAAGCCAAATCTTCACGTCCAGTAGCGGCTTCCGCTACTGGACGTGAAGATTTGGCTTGGTTCCGCAGGGTGCTGCCGGCGTCAAAGCTGTGTAGGGGTTTCGCCCAAATCCTTGCCGTGAGCTGTACAGACGTCAACCAGCTGTCCCCGGCCGTCACGGGCTTCCGGGGGTTCTGTTCCCCCAGCTCCACGGAAAGTGCCGCGCTGACCGAGCGCTGGTAGTTTCGCGCTCGTTCGTCACAAACGTCGGGGCCAGGTACCGGTCATCGCCCCCGTGCGTCATGGAGGGGAGAGGAATGGGTACGCGGATCGCGCCGGAAGACCTGACGTGGCTGCTGATGGACCGGCCGAACAACCTCATGCAGGTCAACGGCCTGATGGGTTTCGACGAGCTCCCCGAAGTACGAGGCCGTCGTCGACCTGGTCATGGACCGCATGGTCCGCAAGTACCGGGTCCTGTCGCAGGTCGCCGTGCAACGCGACGGCGTCTGGATGTGGGAGGACGACGCCGACTTCGCCATCGACCGGCACGTCCGCCGGGTGGTCCTCGACCACGGAGGTGTCGAGGCGATCCGGGCGCACGTCTCCAGCCAGTTCTCCGTTCCGTTCGACCGCTCCCGTCCGTTGTGGGAGGTGCAGATCGTCACCGGGCCCGAAGACGACCCGAGCGGGTACGTCTACAGCCGCTTCCACCACGGACTCGGCGACGGGATCCGGCTGGTCCAGATGCTCCTCGGAGCGTGCGACCCGGCCGACGATGCCGCGCCGGCGGCGGTCGGCCGCAACACCTCCGACGAACATCACCACCCTCTCGAACGAGTGCTCCACGTCGTCGAGCACTCGGTCACCGACACCATCGACTACGTCGGTCACGTCGGGCGGGCGGTGGCGTCGGCGGCGCGGACCGTGATGTCGACGACGAACCCGCTCGGGCTCGCCCACCACATCGGCGAGGCGTTCGACCTGGTCCGCCATCCCGACAAGCTCGTGGACGCGCTCACCGGGTGTGGCCTCGCTCGACAACGAGATACTCCAACTCCTGGCGGGAGATCGGTCGGATGCTGCTGTCCGACGGCCACGACGCCGAGGCGTGGAGCGGCCACCCGGGAGTCGACAAGTCCGTCGCCTGGGTCGAGGGCTTCCCGCTCGACGGCATCCGCGCCGCCGGCCGCGCCCACGGCGCCAGCCTCAACGACGTGCTGCTCGCCGCCGTCTCGCTGGCGCTCACCGACTACCTGGCGGAGCGCAGCGTCACCGAGGTCACCGACCTGTCGTGGATGATGCCGGTGTCGCTGCAGCCCATCGATGCCACGCTGCCGGACCGAGCTCGGCAACCACTTCGTCGTCGTCATGCTCTCGATGCCGCTCGGCGTCCGCGAACCCGGAGACCTGATCGGCGAGATCCACCAGCGCACGACCAGGCTGAAGAACTCCGTCGAGCCGATGGTCGCGTTCGGCTTCCAGCGAGCCATCGCCGAGTCGCCATCGACGGTCGCCCACCGAGTCACCGACTTCTTCACCGGCAAGACGATCGGGCAGCTGACCAACGTCCCCGGGCCGCGGGTCGCGTTGACGATGGCGGGGGCGCCGGTGCGCTCGATCCTCGGCTGGGTGCCGACGTCGGGGGACCAGCCGCTCGGCGTCTGCCTGTTCAGCTACAACGGTTCGGTCACCGTCGGTGTCTCCACCGATGCCCGGATGATCCCCGACCCGCTCCACCTCGTCGAGCTGGTGGAGCATCATCTGGCTGAGCTGGCGCAGATCGCCGGCATTGCGAAGGGCCCTGGCGGCGACCAGCCGACGCGAGCACGATGACGAGATGAGCGCAGATCGAGGAGACCCGATGCCAGAGCCGGAGCAGGAGAACATCACCGTCGTCAACGTCACCTTCCAGGGTGACGAGTGGGACTACGACGAGCTCGTCACCCTCGGCGGTCGCGACTTCCGACTCGTCCGGGTCGGCACGAGCGGCGACGCCCAAGTCGCCGAGGACCACGTCTGGCGGTGGTCCCTGGAGGCCGATGCGATCGCCGTCAGCGGGATCCGGGAAGCCCGCGCGGCAGGTCACCTCGGGAACTCCGTCGAGGACCTGGAGCGGATCAAGCACACGACCGAGCGGGTGCCCGTCCGCGACGACTCCCTCCTCGCCGACATCTTCCAGGAGTGGGCGATCCGCCGAGTCGAGGCCGAGATGCCCGGGTACTTCGCCAACGCCCGGGTCGTCGTGGTCGGCGGGACGACCCGCGAGCGCACCATCGCCGTGCTCCGCGAGTTCACCGACAACATCGTCTTCGACACCGCCGGTCACGACCTCGTGCTGCCCGGCCAGGTCAAGACGAACCCGGTCACCGCAACCGCCGCCGGCATCGGCGAGTTCGCCTGGCGCCACGTCCCCGACACCGTCAAGGAGCAGATCGCACGGCCCGGTCGGCTGGGTCAGCGACAAGGTCGCCCACTTCGCCGTCAAGGACGCCGACGTCCTCATCGGCTCGTTCTCCGAGCTGATGCGCTTCGGTCTGCCCGACCTCACCGGCAAGGCGGTGATCACGAGCACCGTCTCCGAGGACCGGCTCGCCGCGCTGGGCGATCTGGGCGCCGACCTCGTCGTCGACGTCACCCCGCAACCCTTCGACTTCGTCGTCGTCCCTGCGATGTACGAGGCGATGGTCGCCGCGACGCTGCCCCCGGCAACGAGCTCACGACCGACGATCTCGCCCAGTTCATCCAGGACGCCGAGCTCGAACCGCGGTCTGCTGTGGCCGGAGGCCGCCGCCGCAAGAGCCGCTTCTCGTTCGTCATCCACCCGCTGTCGACCGAGTACTTCAAGCAACGTCGAGCCGCTCGGGCAGATCGCGAGCATCCCCGGCATGGGCCGCGTCGTCGAGAAGACCGTCGCCTACATCCCGCCATTCGTCTACAGCCACGTGACCGGCGATCGTCTCCGACACCGGCGACGAGGCCGAGGGCTGGCTGATCACCGTCGGCGGGACCCCGAAGGAGATGCTCGCCCACCCGCCCGAGTTCACCTACTCACGGCTGCTCGAGGCCGCCGACCTGTCCCGTCGCCTCGGCGCCCAGATCATGGGGCTCGGCGCGTTCACGAAGGTCGTCGGTGACGCCGGCGTCACCGTCGCCAAGCAGGCGCCGCTGCCGGTGACGACCGGCAACAGCTACAGCGCCTCGGGCGCGTTGTGGGCGGCCCACGAAGCGGTGCGCCGGCTCGGGATCGACGAACCCGATGAGAACGGACGCCTTCACGGCAAGGCGATGGTGGTCGGCGCCTCGGGAGCGATCGGCTCGGTCTGTGCCCGCCTACTCGCCCTCGCCGCCGACGAGGTCTGGCTCGTCTCTCCGGAGACCGCCAAGCTGCTCCAGATCAAGCAGGAGATCGAACAGGACGAACCCGCGCGCCGTCGTGCACGTCGCGACCAACCCGTCGGCTGCGCTGCCGGACGATGGACATGATCGTCACGGCGACCTCGGCCGCCGGGCAGAAGGTGCTCGACATCATGAGTGTCAAGCCGGGCTGCGTGATCACCGACGTCGCCCGCCCGCTGGACATGTCCCCCGAGGACATCGCCAAACGCCCCGACGTCCTGGTCATCGAGTCCGGTGAAGTCGAACTGCCCGGCGAGGTGCGGATGAAGGACATCGGCCTGCCCGACGGTGTCGTCTTCGCCTGCCTCGCCGAGACGATCGTTCTCGCCCTCGACGGTCGCTACGAGAACTTCACCGTCGGGCGCAGCATCAGCTGGCCGAAGGTCAAGGAGATCTACCAGCTCGGGCTGAAGCACGGCATGAAGCTGGCGACGATCTCGGGGGTCAACGGGCCGTACACCGACGAGGACTTCGACCGAGTCCGCACCGCCGCGCTCGCCGCTCGAGCAGCGACAGGACCCGGCGGCCGCGGCGGCCGAGTCGACGGAGTCGTCATGAAGTCGGTCAAGGGCAAGAGCGTCCTCGTCACCGGCGCGGCGATGGGGATGGGCCGGATGTTCGCCGAGCGCGCCATCGCCGAGGAGGCCTCGGCGGTCGTGCTCTGGGACGTCGACGAGTCCGCCCTCAACGACACGCTCGCCGAGCTCGACGACGGGTCGAGCGAGGTCAGTGGCTACGTCGTCGACGTCAGCGACGCCACGGCCGTCGCCGACACGGCCGCCACGGTCCTCGACGATCTCGGCCGGATCGACGTCCTCGTCAACAACGCCGGCATCGTCCGGGGCAACCAGTACTTCTGGGAAACCGACCTCCAACGCGACGCCAAGTTCACGATCGACGTCAACACCCTGGCCCCGATGTACGTCGCCCACGCGTTCCTCCCGGCGATGATCGATGCGCCGGGCGAATGCCGGCTGCTCAACCTGGCCTCGGCGGCGGGCTTCACCCCCAACCCGCGGATGGCGGCGTACGCCGCCTCGAAGTGGGCGGTCATCGGGTGGTCGGACTCGGTCCGCCTCGAGCTCAAGCAGGCCGACCACGACCACGTCAAGGTGACGACGGTGTGCCCGTACTACACACGCACCGGCATGTTCGAGGGCGCGAAGTCGGCGCCGCTGCTGCCGATCCTCGACCCTGCCGACGTCGTCGACGAGGCGTGGAAGGCGACGCTCGCGGGGCGTCCGTTCGTCGTCCTGCCCAAGACGGTGCAGCTCAGCGAGATCCTCAAGGGTGTCGTCCCGACCGACGTGCGCGACTTCCTCGCCGACCGCGTCTTCGGCGTGTACCACACGATGGACGAGTTCACCGGCCGAGCCGAGCCCAACGGGTGAGCCGTCGCGCTCTCGCACCGCATCGCAGCGTCAGCCAAAGAGGGGGATTGACCGTACCGTCTGACCGCGCGCCGGCCTGGCGGTGGTGGTGAGAGGCGGCGCATCCGACGACGAGGTCCGTATGCAAGTTCGACCCCGCCCGTACCGTGCTCGAAGGCTGGCGGACGTCTCACTGACCGACCTTGCGGGCGATCACGAAGTGGTGATCGTTCCGGAACCGGTAGGCACCTCGATCGTCACGGCAGTGCTCGATGGCCTCGAGCACGGCTTGCTTCACGACCGCCTCCTCGCTGTGGCGCAGGGCCGGCACGGCCGGGCCGACACTCGAAATCGCTCGCCATGCCAGCTCCCGGTCGGGCCATTCGATGACCGAGACACGCTCACCCCGCTCCATCACGTCGAAGCCGCTGCCGGTCAGCATCGCCTCGGCCACGCCCGGCGCAGCGATGTTGTTCAGCCGCTTCATGCTGCCGAGGTGCTCCTCGGGCGAGTGGCGCGCAAAGGCCTTGAAGCAGCCCCGCAGATCGTTCGGGGTGCCCGTGCCCCAGAAGCTGATGCCGAGCATGCCGCCGGGGCGAAGCACTCGGTGGGCCTCCACGAGCGCAGCCTCGCACCCGCCCCACACGCCGTTGATCGACATCACGACGTCGAAGCTCTCGTCGCTCCACGGGAGCTCGAACATCGAGCCGAGTCGCAGATCGGCGTCGGGGTTGCGGTCACGGGCGATCTCGATCAGGGTCTCGGCCGCATCGATGCCCGAGACGGTCGAACCCATGGCCCCGGCATGGCGGAGGGCGAGCCCCGAGCCGCACGCCATGTCGAGCACATCGACGCCGGCGGCCACGCCGACCCGCGAGAAGATGGCGATCATTACGTCGAAGGCATAGTGCTCGTACAGGCACGCCCAGTCGGTGGCTGAATGGCCCCAGGCTTCGCCCGCTTCACGCCAGTCGTGGGCTCGCTGCACATCTTTCGAGGTTGCGGTGTGGATGGTCATGGTCGACATCATCGGGCGGGGCGGGCGCCAAGTCCTGAACATCGTCTGAAGATCGGCTGACACGACGATTCAGCCACTCGTCATCGGTCCTTCAAGACTTCGTGCGTCCGAATGCGCAGAGTGATCCTCACAAGCACACGACCACCCGCACCGCGGGCCACAGACCGCCCGCACTGCGGGCCGACAGACAAGGACACTCATGACCGACACCGAAACACCGACCGTCGACAACGGCGTGAACATCGAGGCACTGCTCGGCGCTCGTCAGGCGCTCACCGATGCCCCACCTGCCGCGCAGTTCCAGTGGCGGGCCAGCTGCGAGTGGGTGAACGGCACCCACAGCCGCACGACCGTGAACGGGTTCTCCGGCCTCGGCGCCGAGCAGGCCCATCGCCAGCAGTACACCGTCGACGCCGATCACCCGGAGGTCTTCGCGTCGGAGGACAACGGCGCCACCCCACCCGAGATCGTGCTGGCGGCCCTGGCCTCGTGCCTCACCGCCGGTGTCGCCACCGTCGCCTCGAATCGCGGCATTCAGCTCCGTTCGGTCACCTCCACGATCGCCGGCAACATGGACCTCCAGGGCATCCTGGGTATCGACAGCGACGTGCGCAACGGCTTCGACGGCATCACCGTCACCTATGCCATCGACGCCGACGCCACCAAGGCCGACATCGAGGCGATCGTGGCCCAGTCGCAGAAGCGCTCGGCCGTCTTCGACATCGTTGCGAACCCCACGACCATCCAGGTCGAGGTCGTCTGAGACCCATGATGCGAACACCAGTCGTGGTCATCGGTGCCGGCCAGGCCGGACTGGCGATGAGCCACCACCTCACCGGTCGGGGGATCGACCATGTCGTCCTCGACCGGGGGGAGGTGGCCCAGTCATGGCGGACCGAGCGGTGGGACTCGCTCCGGCTGCTCACGCCCAACTGGATGACGCGCCTCCCCGGGTACCGCTACGAGGGCGGTGATCCCGATGGCTACATGACCAAGGACGAGACCATCGCCTTTCTCGATGGCTACCGACGCAGCTTCGGCGCTCCGGTGCAGACGAACGTCACCGTCGAGAAGGTGTGCCGTCGACCGCTCGGCTTCGAGGTGCTCACCGATCAGGGCAGCTGGGTGTGTGATGCCGTGGTGGCGGCCACCGGCGCATCGAGCGAGCCGCGCATCCCGGCGGTGGCCTCCGACCTGCCGGATCGAATCCACCAGCTCGACGCGTTGCAGTACCGCAATCCGGGCCAACTCGGCGACGGCGAGGTACTGGTCGTCGGCGCCTCTGCGTCCGGAGCCCAGATCGCCGACGAGCTCCAGCGCAGCGGTCGCGATGTCACCGTCGCGGTCGGCGACCACGTGCGGCTTCCCCGCCTGCATCGCGGTCGTGACATCCACTGGTGGATGGATGTGATCGGCCAGCTCGACGAGCGCTACGACGAGGTCGAGGACCTCAACCGGGCCCGGCGGCTTCCCTCACTGCAACTGGTCGGCAGTCCCGAACGTCGCACGCTCGATCTCAACGCGCTGATCGCCTCGGGGGTCAGCGTGGTCGGCAAGCTGATGCGGGTCGCGGGCGCCAAGGCCCAGTTCTCCGGTGCGCTCAGCAATCTGGTCGCCAACGCCGACCTCAAACAGAATCGCCTGCTCGATCGGGTCGACGAGTTCGCGACCGAGCACGGTCTCGACGAGACGTTGCCGGAGCCCACGAGGCCACCGGCCACCGCATTGCCCCCCATTCCGACCGAGATGGAGCTGTCGCGGTTCGGAGCCGTGGTGTGGGCGACCGGCTATCGACCCAAGTATCCGTGGCTCGATCCCGCGGCGTTCGACGATCGAGGCCGGCTCGTGCACGATGGCGGCGTCTGCTCGTTGCCCGGCCTCTACCTCCTCGGTATCCCGTTCCTGCGGCGGCGCAAGTCGAGCTTCCTCGACGGTGTCGGGCCTGATGCCGGCGAGCTGGCCAGCCACCTCCATGCCTTCCTGGACCACCGCATGCATGCATGACGATCACCCGGAACCGCATGGGTCGGATCAGACGTCGACCGGTCGGCCGAGAAGTGCACTCCGGGCCCGGTCGACGATCGTGGCCACGGGCAGGGACGCGCCGATGGCTCGTTGCTCGTCGGCGCGCGCCGCGCCGAGATCGGCGGTCAGTGAGTCACGCGTCTCGAAGGCCAGATCGCGCAGGGTCGTCATGACCGGTGGACCACCCATGGTGGCGTGAGCCTCGATGGCACCGAGCACCTGGGCCGCGATCTCCTGCTGGCCGATGCGGTCGAGCGCGATGAGACAGCGCGACAAGGTGTGCCACTGCTGTCCCCACTCGCCGGACCGATACCAGATGTCGACCACCTGGGCCAGGCCCTCACAGCCCTCCTCGAGGTGCCCATGCAGCACCAGGAGCCCACTGGCCTCGGTTCGGGCGAAGGCGCTCATCCACCGGTTGCCCGCCGAACGGGCCAGGCGATCCGCAGTGGCGAAGGCGGCAAGGGCGGCGTCGTCGTCGTTGCGGGTGGCGAACCCTTCGGCCACCGACGCCGATGCAAGATCGGTCGGGCTACCGGTGCGTCGTCCCGCTTCACGGGAGAGCGAGATGAGGCGCTCCGCTTCCTCGTACTGGCCGATGGAGCTCGATGCGACCGACGCCATGTAGTACGCATGGGCCATCTTCGAATCCGAGCGGGACTCCTCGGCGAGCTCGATGAGGCGAGCATTCTCGACCAGACCCGACTCGATCGCGCCCGTCGCATAGAGGACATTGGCCCTCACCCGTTCGACGAGACCGGTCGGGGCCGCTCCTGCCGCATTCTCGGCGGCCCGGGCTGCGTCGGCGAGCGAGATCGCCGGGTCGAACTCACCGCGCACCCACGCGCCGTAGGCTCGGACCCCGGTGACCACCGGATGAAGCGGGTGAGCTGCGGCACCACCGAGACCAGCGGTCGAGTCAGCCCAGGTGAACACCTCGTAGTGCAGGGTGCGCATGGCGTACTCGCGGAGTGAGGCGATGAGACCGAAGGCGATGTCGTGGTCCTCGATCTGGAGTGCAAATCCCTGCGCCGCCCGCAAGTCGGCGAAGGACCCGTCGGCTCGGGCCACGGCGTCGGCCTCCTGGGGGGTGGCCAGATCGACCTCGACCGATCTGGCGAGTGACAGAAACTGGCGGGCGTGAGCGCCGAAGATCTCAACGCTCTGTTGATCACCCAGCCGACCTCGCCCGTACTCCCGCAGTGTCTCCAACATCTCGTAGCGAGTGCCACCCGTCGTCAGCCGCCGCACCGCGAGCATGGAACGGGTCGTGAGCCGAGTGAGCAGATCGAGCACATCCTCGCCAGTGCAGACCGATTCGGCGGCACCCAGATCGAACGGGCCGGCGAACACGGCGAGCGAGGCGAACAAACGTTGCTCGTCGTCGTCGAGCAGGTCATAGGACCAGCTGATCGCGTCGTCGAGGGTGCGATGCCGCGGGTCGGCGCCCCGCCTCACCCCCTTGAGGAGTCGGAACCGCTCGTCGAGGCGCCGAGCGATCTCGACGACGTCGATGGCGTGCGCCCGAGAGGCGGCCAGCTCGATGGCGAGCGGAATCCCGTCGAGGCGCCGACAGATCTCGACGATGGCCGGGGCGTTCGCGGCCGTCAGCTCGAAGCGAGGATCAGCCGCTCGGGCCCGCTCGAGGAACAGCGCCACTGCCGGCACCGATGCCAGCTCGTCCTCGGGGATCGAGTCGAGTCCGATCGTGGACAACGGCTCGACGGTCCACACGTGTTCACCGGTCACGGCGAGCGGTTCGCGGCTCGTGGCGAGGATCGAGACCGCGGGGGCCGAATGCAGGATCCGATCGACGAGCGAGGCGACCGGCTCGACGAGGTGTTCACAGTTGTCGAGCACGAGGAGCGCACGCCGAGGGCGCAACATGTCGACGATCGCGTCCTCGATCGACGCCCGCTGGCGGGTGTTCACGTCGAGCGACGTAGCGAAGGCAGCAAGCGCAGCGTCGTGGTCGACCACGCTCGCCAGCTCCACCACCAGGACGCCGTCGGGGTACCTGGGTTCCACGCGCCGGGCAAGCTCGAAGGCGACCGAGGTCTTCCCGACACCACCGGTTCCGACCAGTGTGATCAGGCGGCTCGTGTCGTGATCGTCGAGCAGCTGCGAAAGCAGCTCCTCTCGACCGATCAGCGGCTGGACGGCAACCGGCAGACTCGAGCCCGCGGCACCCGCCGTGTCGTCGGTCGCGCTCGGTGCATCGACGACCCGCACCGGGGCGACGAACTCGTAGCCCTTGCCGTGAACCGTGCGGATCACCCGTTGTCGCCTGCCGTCGTCGCCCACGGCCTGGCGGACCGACTTGATCCGCGTCGTGAGCGCTGACTCGCTGACGAACCGATCGCCCCAGACCTGGTCGAGCAGCTCCTCCTTGCGCACGACCTCACCCCGTCGGTCGATGAGGCAGCACAGCAGGTCGAAGACCTGCGGCTCGATGCGGACCTCCTGCCCGGCACGCGTGAGCACCACTCGCGCCAAATCGAGCTCACAGTCCTCGAAGACCAAGATCACCGGCACGCCCCTTGCATCCGTCGAGCGACAGTCTGCCAAACCGCGCTCGACCGTGCCGCCTGCGGGTCGTTCCCGGATGGGTTGCGACCGCTCAGCTGGTGACGGCGCGCACGGCACGCTCGAGTGTCTGCTCGATCGGGCCGGATGTGTCGACCCGCGTGGCCTCGGGCCACGGCAGCCATGTGGCCCGCATGTGGTCGGCGATCTCGGGGGTGGCGTCGGATCCGACTCCGGGGGCCGCCAGACGCTCGGCGACTCGCTGCCGAGCGATGGCCGCGTCAACCACGCACTCGATGGCGACGAGCTCGACACCTCGTTCGCGCGCCAGCGACTCCGCCAGCCGGCGCTGTTCGCCACCCGACCAGGATGCGTCGACCACGACGCTCTCACCCCTCGCCAGCAACCGGCGCGCGTCGACCAGCAGTTCGTCGTACACCTGGGCCCGGAGCTCCGGGGTGTACAGGCCCCGGTCGACCGGGGCCCGAGCGTGCTCCTCGTGCCCGAGCTGCGCCAAGTCCTTGCGCAGCTCGTCGCTCGACAACACCATCGCACCCAGCTCGGCGGCGATTGCGGACGCGATCGTCGTCTTCCCGCTGCCGGGAGCACCGCCGACGAGCACCAGTCTGACCTCGCCCTGCCGAAGATGCTCGAGCGCCAGATCGTGATGCACAGTCACGTGGTCCGCCGCCGAGGCTGCTCCCTGTCGGTACCGCAGGGCGGCAACCTTGGCGCGGACGTGAGCCCGGTAGGCCATGTAGTGGTGAGCCAACGAGCCCGGATGATGCTCGTTGGAGAACTCGCCGTACCAGCCCAACAGTTCGGCGGCTGCACCCGGCCCGGCCAACCGATGAAGATCCATCGCGAGGAAGCCGATGTCGGAGAGCACATCGCCGATTCGCAGAGTGTCGTCGAAAGCCAGGCAGTCGAGAATGCGCGGACCGTCGTCGAGGCAGAAGATGTCGTCGGCCAGCAGATCGCCGTGTCCGTCCCGCACGAACCCCCCGTCGATCCGACGATCGAAAAGGTCGGCCTGAG
Organism: uncultured Acidimicrobiales bacterium; assembly: GCA_963700995.1. Lineage (GTDB taxonomy): Bacteria > Actinomycetota > Acidimicrobiia > Acidimicrobiales > JAHEJN01 > JAHEJN01. The sequence continues at coordinate 82,426 of CAVOZP010000012.1, read as the reverse complement.
ACGCCAGGTACCGGCGAGCCCGATCGGCGACTTCGTCGAAGTCGCCCCGAGTCACGACGTCATCGACGACCTCTGCCAGATCGGTGAAGTTCGCCTCCCAGTTCCTGGCCACCGCATCGCGCCCGCGATCGCCCGAGCGCGATCGGTGGGCACCGGCGGTTCACTGGCATGCAGAGCGGCGATGGTGCGCGCGATCTCCCGAACGTGGTCGTCGAAGGTGGGATGGTCGATCAGTCGCGACAGCCGACGCGCTTCGGGCATGCGTCGCATGATGATCATCCGGTCGACGAGGTCGCCGTTCTCGACCAGGTCGGCGAGGCCGAGATACACGTCGGGAGCCACGCGGCGGTTCAGCTCGACCTCGCGCTCAGCGGCTGCGCACCGCCGCTCGGACGAGCCGAAGTCGAGGAAGCTGGTCGTGATCGGCTTCAGCAGCTTGTACGCCCGATCGGCCGTGAGGAATACCCAGGAGATGTGCGTCTCGCGCACCTCGGCCGCGGCGGTTTCCGCGCCCATGGCTAGCCGGCGACTTCAGGAGGCGGCACCACCACCACCGGCAGATCGGCGTGGCAGGCGACGTAGGTGGATACCGAGCCCAGCAGCGAGGCGAGGGGTCCGGTTCGGCGACGTCCGACGACCAACGCGGCGAGCTTGGAGGTGTTCTTCAGCAGCACTTCACGAGCCTCGCCCTCGACCACCTTGATCATGACCCGGTCGCGGACCGGGAGCGGCGCGACCACCGATTCGATCACCTCGATCGCGCTCGCCTCGATCTCCTCGCTCGAATGGCGAGGGGCTCCGAAGACCTTCGGCACCTTCCATGCGTGCACGACCTCGATCGGGCAGGACGCGTGATGGGCGACCCATGCCAAGGCGGCCCGAGACCCGTCGGAACCGTCGAAGCCCACGCGGACCGGGCCGTCCTGACCGATCTTGGCCTGCTCCGGGACGACCACTACGGGGCACGGAGCATGGGCTGCGATGTTCGCGCTCACGCTTCCGAGCAACACGCGTGCGATGGCCGAGTGCCCGTGGGTGCCGACGACCACGAGGTCGGGCGCAAACGACTCGACCTCTTCGAGCACGGCGATGCCAGGCCGGCCATGGCGCACCGAACGTTGCGCAGTCTGCACGTGGTCGGGGGCGGCATCGGCGATGGCCTCGTCCAGCAGTTGCTGTCCGAGCGCGGCCAGCTCGGCCTCGGTCGGAACCACGATGCCTGCCCCTGCGGGAAAGCCCAGCAACGCAGGGGTCTCCCATGCGGTCATGACGCGAAGCTCCGAACCGGCCGCGGTCGCCCGGTCAGCGGCCCATCGCAGCGCGTGGGCTGCGCCCACGGAGCCATCAACGGCCACCAAGACCTTCCCCTTGATCATTTCGTCCCTTCCTCGATCGGGCGGTTCAGACGCGAGCGATCACCACGGGTACCTCGGCGTGGCCGACGGCATACGAGGCGAACGAGCCCAGTAGGAGCCCTCGGACACCTGAGTTGCCCCGGTCACCGACGACGAGCACGTCGACGCCCCATGCGGCATCGAGGATGGTCGCGCGGGGATCGCCTTCGTACACGTGTTGCTCGAAGTCGATGGGCGTGTCGAGCCGAACCAGCGCCCGGTCGACCGCGTCGGTGAGGCGGAGGCCCGCGCGCTCTGAAGGCCATCACGCACCTCCTCGGGCAGGTCGTGATAGTCGAGCATCTGTTCGTCGTGGCTGTGGGAGACCGCGATCTTGGCATTGGGCGCGAAGGCACGGGCCGCCCACACCATCGCATCGATCGAATGTGGCGATCCGTCGACCGCGACCATGACGCTCGGGTCCGACACCAGCGGCTCGGCCCCGTCGGGAATCACCGCCACCGAGGTGGGCGCGTGAATGGAACAGTGCCGACTGGTCGATCCGAGGCCCCGCAGACCCCCATTGCCACGACGACCGACAACGAGGAGATCCTGACCGCGACTCGCGTCGATGAGCACTTGTGATCCGCTACCCATCGTGGCCACGGGCTCGATGTGCACCTCGGTGTGCACCGAGCCGAGGATCTTGTCGAGCCCCTGCAGCGCTGCGGTCTCCATGTCGGCCACGGGAGGAACCGCCCCGATCAGGCCCGGCATCGTCGCCAGAAACGGGTACCTCCACGCCATGACCGCCTCGATCGATGCCCCGGTGCGTTCCGCCAAGGCAATCGCCCAACGCAGCGCCGCGATCGACGCCGGCGTGCCGTCGACCCCGACCGTGATGGTTGCCGGAACGTGAACTCGGTCATTCATGGCGGGACTCCTCCTCGGTGTATCTCCGAGTGTCGCCGTCGCTCACGAGCCCAGACAGGGCCATTGGTCATTTGTCAACCGACGGGGAACTCGAACGAGACGGCACCCGCCACGTGACCCGGGTTCCCTCCCCCGGGCGGGACTCGATGGCGACGGTGCCGCCGAGCCGGGCCGCTCGCGCGGTGACGTTCCCAATGCCGAAACCCTTCGGCTCGTCCTCATCGACTCCGTCGCCGTCGTCGGACACCACGACCACGAGTGCACCCTCATCGTCGTGGTTCACGCTCAGCGCGACGCTCGTCGCGTTGCTGTGTCGCGCCGCGTTCGACAAGAGCTCGTTGATCGTCGGCAAGAGCTGTTCGCCGACGCGATCGGAGACCAATGCGACGTCGGAGGCAACGTCGATGTCGATGGGATGGCCGGCCGGACTCTCGAAGCCATGGGCCAACATCACGATCTCGTCGTGGAGGTCGGGTTCGGATCGGGTGAGCCGGAAGATCGTGTCGCGAATCGTGCCGATCGTCTCGTCGAGCTCGCTCACCGTTTCGATCACCCGGCCCCGAAGGTTCGTGCCCGACGAGGCGGCCGACTGGAGGCGCATCCCGGCCGCGAACAATCGCTGGATCACGACATCGTGGAGATCGCGAGCGATCCGGTCTCTGTCCTCGACGATCGTCAGCCGACGCCGTTCCCGGCGAGAACGGGCGAGCTGGATGGCCAGCGCCGCCTCGCCGGCCAGCGACTCGACGGTACGACGAAGGAGGTGAGCCTGATCGGGATCGACTCCCGTGACCACCATGACCCCCTCGACGGCATCTCGGGTGATGAGTGGCGCGGCAATGACTGCTCCCGGACCGACGTCGAAGGGGAGATCGTCGGCCGCCAGTTCTGCTTCGGTGGTCTGGAGGGTTCGGCCGCCCAAGAGCACGCGATCGGCCAGCGGGCAGTCAACCGCCTGGGCGACAGGCTCGACTGACATCTCGCGCACGGTCGCCGCTGCGGCCAGCTCGTAGCCACCGTGACGCGGCAGGAGTACATGACCACTCTCTCCCCCGGCGAGTCGGACCGCGGCGTCGGTGATGTCGGCGAGAGCGTCGGGCACGGTTTGCTCGTCGAGCAACCGTCGCCGGATGTCACCGAGTGCCGCGAGCGTGTCCTCACGGTGATCACGAGCCGACTCGGCCATCACCCGACGCGTGATGTCGATCACGTGCGCCAGTCGACGTCGTTGACCCACGACGGTGTTCAGGTCAGCGGAATGTTCACGGCACCAGCGCACCTGTCCGGTCCGGTGAATGAATCGCTTCTCGACAACCGCTGCACCCGGGCCCTCCCATGCTGCGATCTGCTCGCTGCGAGCCTGGTCCTCGGGGTGGGTGATCTCGGCCACGGAGCGACCCTGAAGCTCCCCGGGGGCATAGCCGAGCATTTCGCAGAACTCCTGATTGGCCTCGAGGATCTGGGGCAGGCCGTCGACGCCGGGATCGGTGATCAACATGCCGACCGGGGCATCGGTGAACGCCGATCGGAACCCGGCTTCGCTGGCCCGTAAATAGCGTTCGGCGTCGCGTCGCTCGGTGATGTCCCTGGCGATCGCCACGTAGTGCCCGTGGCCGTCGTGGGCTGCGGCCGGTGGATGCTGGATCGACATCTCCACGGCCATCTCGTCACCGTTCGGGTTGGCGAACGACGCGGTCACGGTGACGGCATCGGACGCTCCCGAGGCGACCGGGGCGAGCAGGCTCCGGAGCTCTCCGGCGCCGAGTTCGGGAACCAGATCGAGCAACGTCATCTCGCCGATCAGGTCACGGGCCGGTCGACCGGTCTGGAGCTCGGCCCCATGGTTGGCGTAACGGATCACGAGCGACTCGTCGTCGAACATGAGCACGCCGTCGTCGACGGCATCGAGCGACGAACGGATCATCTGCGTCTGGCGTTCGGCCACGCTTCGGCTGGTGATGTCGCGCACGATGGCCATCGTCACGGGCTCCTCGGAGGGTGCACTGACCGGGCTCAAGCCGATCTCGCACGGGAACACACTCCCGTCGGCCCGCCGGGCGAGCAGCAACGAAGCGGGCGAACCCATCAACCTCCGCGTCGGATTCTCGACGTACTGGCTCCGGAGAGCACCGTGGGCCGATCGCGACTCGGAGGGCACGAACTCGTCGACCGAGCGTCCGGTCATCGGCACCTCGGTGGATCCGTCGGCTGAGCCGAACAGCACCAAGGCCCGGGGATTCGCGTACTCGATCGTGCCGTCGGCGGCGACGAGGATCACGGCGTCGGGCGCAAGCTCGAGATAGGTGTTGTCGACCGACGAAGGGCTCATTCGTACCGCAGCCGACGACGCTCTTCCAGACGGGCCGCGTAGGCCGCAGCCTCGGTTCGGCGAGCCATGCCGAGCTTCGACAACACGTTGGACACGTAGTTCTTCACGGTCTTCTCGGCGAGAAACATCTCGTCGGCGATCTGGCGGTTCGAGTACCCCTCGCCGATGAGATCGAAGATGTTCCGCTCCTGTGGCGTGAGCTCGGCGACCCTGCCCTCCTCGCTCTCGCGGAGCCGCTGGAGGCTCATGCGCACCGACGCGCTGTCGAGCAGTTGCCCACCGTCGGCCACGCGACGGATCGAATCGACGAGATCGTTGCTCCGGATCTGCTTCAGCACATAGCCGGCTGCGCCCGCCAGGGAGGCCTCGACGAGCGCGTGATCGTCGGCGAACGAGGTGAGAATGAGACACGCCACCTCGGGATGACGCGAGCGGATGTCACGGCAGACCTCGATGCCGTTGGAATCGGAGTCGCCCAGCCGCACATCGAGCACCGCCACCTGGGGCTTCGCCGACCGGACGAGCTGCAGAGCCTCGCCCGACGTGCCGGCCTGGGCGACCACGTCCATGTCGGGCTCGGCGTTCACGATCTCGGCGACGCCGAGCCGAACGATCTCGTGGTCGTCGAGCAAGAGCACTCGAATCATGTCCGTTGTCTGGCTCAACGCTCACACCTTTCGACGCTGCCAGTGTGGCCGATCAGTCGGTGAATTCGGCGGGACGTACTGCGAGTACCGGCATGGGAGCCCGACGCACCGCATCGGCGACCACGCTACCGGACACTGCCCGGCGCATCCCGGTGACACCGTGGGTGGCCATCACGAGCAGCGAGGCGTCGAGCCCATCGGCGTGGTCGACGAGCGATTCGGCCGGGTGGTCACCGTGCAGCACCTCATAGGACACCGCCCGCCCGATCTCTGACCCGATCTTCTCGGCGATGTTGTGGACGTAGTTCGACTCGACGACCTTCGACCCACCTGCAGCCTGCATCGCCGTCATGGCCTTCGAGTCGACCACGGTCGCCACGTTCACGTCGTTGCCGAACACGATGGCGAATGCCTCGGCGACCGGCAGCGCCGACTCACCGTGCTTGCTCCCATCGACGGCGACGAGCATCTTGCCCGTCGCCCGGAACTGATGGGCACGGTATTCCGGCCCGATCAGCATCACCGGCGCGCTGCTGAGTCGGAGCACATCGGAGGCCACGCTTCCGAACATCGCGGCACTGCGGCCCCGTCCGTGAGTCGCCAAGCAGATCAGGTCGCTCGGCGAATCGGTGACCAAGGCGTGGAGCTGCTGCGCGATCGAGCCGGTTTGGCGCTCGATGATGACCTCGCGTTCGACATCGCCGAGGGCCCGGAGCTGGCCACCCACCCAGTCCTTCATCTCGTCCTCGTCGCCCGCCTGGACGAACGCGGCCACGCGGACACGCCCGTCGAGGAAGTGGGCCAGCGCACCGGCCGGTCCGAGCGCATCGGCTGAATGCTCCGAGCCGTCGAGCGGCACGATGATGTCTCCGAACATGTCACTTCCTTTCATCGGTGACGCTGAGAAGCGTCGCTGTGATCGTGGACCGAACTGCAGGCCGGCGAAAGGGACCGAAGTCACATCGAGCGGCCGGGACCGGATCAGGCCCCGAGCTGATCGGCTCCGGATTCTGCGTCGAGCATCCATCGGCCCGGTTCGATCTCGGGCGGTACGTACCCCGGCACCTCGTTCACGATCACTGCGGTGACCATACCGAACATGCCCTCCTCGCGCTCCACGTGGGTGAGGATGTGGCAGTGCCACACCCAGACTCCGGGATCACCGGCGTAGAACAGCGCCGAGTAGCGCTCACCGGGGGCGATGTTGACGGTGTCGGCCCAGTACGGATGGTCGAGGGGCACACCGTCCTTGGCGTAGATGAGCTGGGGGAACTGGTGGAGGTGCATGGGGTGCGCGCTGAGCCCCTCGTTGTAGTAGGTGATGTTGGCCCAGTCGCCCTGGTCGAGCACGACCGGCTCGGTGGCCGGGAAGCTCTTGCCGTTGAGGGTCAAACCGATCTCACCGGCGTCGTTGAGCACCATCGGGATGTCGGCGGCCACCTCGAGATCCGCGGGGATGGGCACACCGGAGATGGTCGCGCCCCGAGGGATCGGGTCGTCTCCGATCTGGAAGACGCCGAACATGCCGTTGATCACCTGCATCTGCCCGTGGTGATGCGGGTGGTACATGCCGATACCGGCGTGCTCGGCCACGAACTCGTACGTGTAGGTCTCCCCTGACTCGATGAGGTCCTGGGTGAGCGGGGCGACACCGTCTTGATCGTTGGGTGTGTGGATGCCGTGCCAGTGGACGTCGGTGCCCATGGGCAGCTGGTTGTTCACCACGACACGAACCGTGTCGCCGACGTCGACGTTGATCTGGGGCGAGGGCACCACGTCGTTGTAGGTCCAGGCCTCGACGACGACACCCGGTTCGATCTCCCACTCGGTGATCGCCGCCGTGAGCTCGAACACCTTGGCTCCGTCGGCCGCGATGACCGGCTCGAGGATCGGGTTGCCTCGACCCTCGGTCTCGGCCGGGAAGGCCAGGATCGACTCCGTCATGGCCATGTCGAGGGCAGCCCAATCGGTGTCGGCCCCACCGTGATCCATCCCGGCCGTGGCCTCGTCGCCGGTCGCGGCGCCGTCATCGGTGACGACCAGGTCGGCGACCATGCCCGCCTCGGCGTGGCCGACGATCTCGCAGTAGAGCTCATAGGTGCCGGGGTCGAGCGCGCCGAGATCGAGGAGGGCGACGCCCCCGGCTCCGATATCGCTGGTCCCCGCTCCGGTCTCGCGCACGAAGAGGTTGTGGGCCATCGAGCCGTTGTTGGTGACGAGTAGCTCGACTTCGCCGGCCGGCACGACCAGATCTCCGGTGATGGACCACTCCTGGAGGCTGACCTCGACCGTCGTGGTGGCCGCGGCGGGCTGCGCGTCACCACCGCTCTTCCATGCCGCGACGGCGCCGATCACGATGATGGGCAGCGTCAGCAGCACCAGCAGGAAGACGAACAGGCCCAGCAGCAGCCCCCCCGAGCCGTCCGATGGCGGGTTCGGAGCAGAGCCCGGTCTCGGGGCAGTGGTCTGATCGGTGACGGTCACAGGGGCAGGCCTTTCGTTGACATTCCCGCCGTTATCGCATCTCGAGCCGGTGGCGCACCAGGGACCTTGGTCCCTGCCTGCCGATGGCGAAGTATCTTGGTTCTCGAGGTGATCCACGTGACCGACTCGCACAACGACGATCCGCGAGCCCGCTGGGAGCGAGCGGCGGCAACAGCAACCGAGCGCGATGTCGACTTCGCCACGATGTCCGACGTGCCGGTCGAAGCGGTCTACGGCGAGGCCCCCTACCCCGGCCAGTACCCCTACACCCGGGGCATTCACCCCACCATGTACCGTTCGCGCCTGTGGACCATGCGGATGTTCGCCGGCTTCGGGACCGCCGAGGACACCAACGCCCGTTTCAAGGAACTGCTCCGCAACGGTGGAACCGGGCTGAGCACGGCCTTCGACATGCCCACTCTCATGGGACGCGACTCCGACCACGAGTGGAGCGAGGGGGAGGTCGGTCGAGCCGGCGTCGCCATCGACACGCTTGTCGACATGCGTGATCTCTTCGCCGGGATCGATCTCGGCGGGGTCTCGACCTCGATGACCATCAACGGCCCGGCCAACATCATCATGGCCATGTACATCGCCTGCGCCGAGGAGAACGGCGTCGAACGCCGGCACCTCGGCGGCACCATCCAGAACGACGTGCTCAAGGAGTACCAGGCCCAAAAGGAATACATCTTCCCGCCCCGGCCCTCCATGCGGCTCGTCACCGATCTGCTGCGCTTCACCACCGCGGAGATGCCGCGCTGGCATCCCATCTCGATCAGCGGATACCACATCCGCGAGGCCGGCAGCACTGCGGCCCAGGAGCTGGCCTTCACCCTGGCCAACGGGTTCGCCTACGTCGAAGCGGCGATGGCGGCCGGGCTGGCCGTCGACGACTTCGCGCCCCGCCTCAGCTTCTTCTTCAACAGCCACAGCGACTTCTTCGAAGAGATCGGCAAGTTCCGGGCCGCCCGCCGCATCTGGGCCCGGTGGATGAAGGAGCGGTACGGCGCAACCGACGAACGCAGCCTGAAGTGCCGCTTCCACACCCAGACCGCCGGCGTGTCGCTGACCGCACAGCAGTCCGAGATCAACATCGCACGGGTGGCGCTGCAGGCGCTGGCCGGGGTGCTGGGCGGTACTCAGAGCCTCCACACCGACGCCTACGACGAGGCAATGGCTCTCCCGACCGAGGACGCGGCCCGGATCGCGCTGCGCACTCAGCAGATCGTTGCCCACGAGACGGGCGTGGCCTCGGTGGCCGATCCCCTGGGTGGGTCGCCCTATGTCGAGTGGATGACCGACGAGATGGAGCGTCGCGCCGAGACCATCTTCGACCACCTGCTGGAGCTGGGAAGCGATTCGATCCTCGAGGGCACCTACGCCGCGATCGACAACGGGTACCACGTGAGCGCCATCGCCGACTCGGCCTACCGTTTCGAGCAGGCGGTGAACAGCGGCCGCCGAGTCGTTGTCGGGGTGAACCAGTTCACCGACGGCGACACGCGCGACGACGCGAACCTGCTGCGGATCGATCCCGCGGTCGAGGACTACCAGCGGAAACGGCTGGCGCAGGTGAAACAGCAGCGCAACGACGAAAGGGTGCGAGTCGCCCTCGACGACCTGGTCGCCGCGGCGGCCGAGCCGACCACGAACACCGTTCCGGCCACCATCGAGGCGGCAAAGGCGCTGGCGACCGAGGGCGAGATCGTCGCTGCGCTCGAGGGCGTGTTCGGCACCTATGTCGAACCGGCGGTGTTCTGATGTCGGGCCAGTCGAGCGACACTCCGCCGCTTCGCGTCGTCCTGGCCAAGCTCGGCTTCGACGGTCACGACCGGGGGCTCCGTGTCGTCGCCCGTCTGCTGCGCGATGCGGGCTGTGAGGTGATCTACCTCGGGCTGCGTCAGAGCGTCGACAACGTCGTCGCCGTGGTCGAACAAGAAGATGCCGACGCAGTCGGACTTTCGATGCACAACGCGGGCCATCTCACCCTCGCCCCGAGAATGGTCCAGGCACTCCGCGACGCTGGGCTCGACACGCCGGTCGTGGTGGGCGGCATCATCCCCGATGTCGACGTCGAACCGCTGCGCCGAGCCGGCGTCGCCGCCATCCTCGGCCCTGGTGCCTCGGCCGAGGAAGTCGTGCAGGCAGTGCGCGGCGCGGTCGACTCGACGCCGTGACGCTGCGGGGTCTCGACCTCGACGACATCGTCGAGCGAGCACTCGGCGGCCAGCGCCGGGCGGTGGGTCAGCTGCTCTCGGTGGCCGAGCGGGGCGGGGCCCAGGCCGATCGCCTGACCGCGACCCTGCACGGCCGGTCGGCGGGCGCGCACATCGTGGGCATCACCGGCCCACCCGGCTCGGGGAAGTCGACGTTGGTCGGTCGTCTCGCCGCCGCGGCCGCCGCGTCCGGTGCGAATCCTGCGGTCCTGGCGGTCGACCCCTCGTCACCGCTCACCGGCGGCGCCATTCTCGGCGATCGGATCCGGATCGACCGCACCGGAGGCGACGTGTTCGTCCGATCGATCGCGACCCGAGGCCACGCGGGCGGCCTGGCGGTCGCCGTTCCGGGGGCCATTCGGGTGCTCGATGCGACGGGGTTCGATCCGATCATCGTCGAAACGGTCGGCGTCGGTCAGGTCGAGGTCGACATTGCGGCCATGGCCGACACGACCGTCGTGGTAGCCAACCCCGGAACCGGCGATGCCGTCCAGGCGAACAAGGCCGGTCTCCTCGAGATCGCCGACATCTTCGTGGTGAACAAGGCCGACCTCCCCGATGCCGAGGCGCTTCGCCTCGACCTCGAACGGATGCTCGACCTGAGCCATATGACCGGACACGAGGCGTACCGTGGGCGACGGGCCCCGATCGTTCTCACCGAGAGCCTCTCCGGGACCGGAATCGACGAACTGTGGGCCGAGATCATCGACCACCGCACGCTGCTCGACGCATCCGATGCTCGACGACTTCGCCAACTTCTCCGACTTCGAGCCGAGGTCGAGGCCCTCGTGGCCGGGCGAATCCACCAGCTGACCCACGCTGCATTCGACTCACCGGCCGGTGAGCGCATTCTCGCCGATCTGGCTTCGGGCCGAATCGATCCGGTGGCGGCGGCCGAGATCGTTCTCGACGAGGGCACCGCGTTTCGCGACGCCTGAGCCGCGTGCGCCGATCCGGTCGAACTGGGCCGAATGACCCACCTCGGGCGGGAAATGCTCCCCTTGGTGGTTGTGCCGTAGGCCTCATGACGCAGTCGAATGGGTCGACAACACTGTTCTGTGCCGCCCGACGCCGGCGACAGCACAGCGGATTCGCGAGCCACGGATCCGGCCAGAGTGCACCTCTCCTCCATGAGCATCTCGACGCATACTCGCTCGGCCCCGCTACGAGGCCTCGTCATCGGATGGGCGCTCGCGGTCCTGCTCACCCAGGCGCTGGCCAGCACTCCCGGGAACCTGGCCGGACCGCGTCCGGCACTCACTGCGCTCTTCGTCGTGCTGCTCGTCGCCGCTTCGGTGAGCGAGGAGTTGCCGACGGGACCGACGCCGCGCCGTCATCCGTGGTCGCTGATTCTCGCCGTCAGCTTCCTCGCGTCGCCGCTCGTGGCCATGGTGGTGGCGGGATCGGCGTCGTTCGCGGCTGCACTGGCCCGGGGCCGCTCGACCCTCGACACGCTCGTGGCCAGCGCGACGCTCGTGATCGCGCTCAGCTTGGGCACGATGGCCGGCAATCAGGTTGCGCCACTCGTCGAGCCGACGCGGAACGGGGTCATCAGCTCGATGTGGCTGGTCGGGGTCGGCGTCGCCTCGATCACGGCCTATCTCACCGCACTCGTCGTGGGCAGTGCGATCGAGGCATCGGTTCGCGGTCTGGCGTTCCCGGCCACGGTCAGCCGCTCGGTCCGTGCGAGCGGCGCCATCGATTCGCTGCTGGTCTTCATGGCCCCGCTGTTCATCGTGGTCGGTCTGAGCGCGCCGCTCCTCACGCCACTCCTCGTTGTGGTGGTTCTCGCCGTGCGGCATTCCGCCATGACCGCCGACTCGGAACGCCATGCTGCCACCCACGATCAGGTCACCGGCATGGCCAACCGGGCGCAGTTCCTCGATCACGCAGACCTACTGCTCGACGCGGCCCGCCGAGAGAACGCGAAGGTCGCGCTGATCACGGTCGCCCTCGAGGGCGTCACCGGAATCGCCGACCGTCTGGGGCTCGACCTCCGCGACGAGGTGCTCCGACAGGTCGCCGGCCGTATCGATGACGAGGCCCGAACCGTTGACCTGGTTGCTCGACTCGACGGCGAGACGTTCGCCTTCCTGCTCGGGCGCATCGAATCCGACGACGACGCGACCATTGTCGCCCATCGTCTCGTCGACTCGATCGAGCGCCGCATCGAAGTCCGCGGCGTACCCATCGGGATCGACGCCCACGCCGGTGTGGCCGTGTTTCCGTACAACGGCACGACCGTGTGCGACCTCACCAACGGTGCAGAGATGGCGGCCCACACCGCGAAGGCCACCTCGAATCCGGTCTCGACGGCTTCGACGCTCGAGGTGGGCCTCGGAACGGCCACCGATCGGCACACGCTGCTTGCGGACCTGCAACGGGCGCTCGACAACGAGGAGCTGACCGTCTTCTACCAGCCGAAGATGCACACCCGCACCGACGACATAACCAGTGTCGAGGCGCTCATCCGGTGGAACCATCCGACTGAGGGCCTGGTCGAGCCCGACCGCTTCATGCCGCAAGCCGAACACACCGACCTGATCAACGAGATCACCGACCGGGTGCTCGAGCTCGCGCTCGAGCAACTCGCCGCTTGGCACGCTCGAGGTCTGATCATCGGCGTTGCGGTGAATGCGTCGGCTCGGAATCTCCACGATCTCCACTTCCCCGACCGGGTGCGCTCGGCCCTGCTGTTCCACGGCATCGATCCCACCTTCCTCGAGATCGAGATCACCGAGAATGCAGTCCTGCAGGATCCCACCCGCTCTGCGTCGGTTCTCGGGCACCTGCGCGGTCTCGGTGTGACCCTCGCGATCGACGACTTCGGCACTGGCTACTCGTCGCTCGCCAGCCTGCGCCGCCTCACCATCGACCGGATCAAGATCGACCGATCGTTCGTGACCGAGCTGGCCACCAACGGCGGCGACCTCAACATCGTTCGATCGATCATCGATCTGGGTCGAAATCTCGGTCTCTCGACGATTGCCGAAGGTGTCGAGACCCGTGAGGTGCTCGACATCGTGCGCGCCCTCGGCTGTGATGAGTACCAGGGCTTTCTCGTCTCGGCCCCCCTCTGCGCCTCGGCCGTCACCGAGCTCATGGAGAACCGCAGGGCGGCGCGGGTACCCCTTCGGATCGTCCGCTAGTCGCCGGGGATCCAGCCCGGGGCGCGCCGTTCGAGGAAGGCGGCAATGCCCTCGGCCGCCTCGTCGGACCCGAAGATCTCGGTCGACAATTCCTCGGTCCATTCGAAGGCCTCGAACCGATCGAGCAGCGGCACCTGCGCAAGGAGCTGCTTGCACGCGGCCAGCGCCAGGGGCCCGCCGGCCATCACGTCGGCGACAACAGCCGCCACCGTCTCGTCGAGCGCTGCGGCGCCGACGGCATGATTGATCAGCCCGACCTCGGCCGCTCGGGTGGCATCGAAGCGGCTCGATCTGAGGAAGAGCTCACGGGCATCGGCCGCCCGGAGCTTGGGCAGGCACACGACCGAGATGACCGCCGGGGCGACGCCGAGACGAGCCTCGGTGAAACCGAACTTCACGTCGCTGCGGGCCACTGAGATGTCGAAGGCGGCGGCCAGCCCCACACCCCCGCCGAGACAGTGGCCGTCGATACGGGCAATAGTCGGCTTGGGTGAGTCGACGACGGTCTCCAACAACGTCACCAGCAGCGACGCCGACGAACCGTGCCGCCCCTCGCCGGCGGCCTTGAGATCGGCCCCTGCGCAGAAGGTGCCGCCGTCGTTGGTGACCACAATGGCGCGGACGTCGGGGTCGAGGATGGCGTCGGAGAGCCGACCCAGCAGGCTCTCGACCAGATCGACGCTCAGGGCGTTCTTGTTCTCGGGCCGGGCCAGGGTGATGGTGGCGAGTCCGTCGGAAATCGAGAGCTGCGTCGGTGAGTCGGTCATGGGGTCTCCTCGAGCTCAGATCGGAAGGTCACCGGTCGCGCGGCGGGTCGAGCCGTGGTCGGTGAACGCGGCAATGGTGCGTTGGGCAATGCGCATCTGGTGGACTTCGTCGGCACCGTCGGCGAAGCGAGCCCAACGGGCATGTTGGTACATGTGGGCCAACGGGGTGTCGGTGCTGTAGCCGAGCGCCCCGTGCACCTGGATCGACCGGTCGATGATCCGGCCGAGGCTGTTGGCGACGAAGTGCTTGGCCATCGAGACCTCGGCCTTGAAGTCGTCGCCGCGATCGATCTTGTGCGCGGCGTGGAGCACCATGAGCTTGCACTGGTAGAGCTCCATCGTCGAGTCGGCGATCATCCACTGGATGCCCTGTTTCTCGGCCAGCAACGATCCGTGGGAGAAGCGCTCCAGGGACCGTGCGACCATCATGTCGAGCGCGGTCTCGGCTTGGGCGATCCATCGCATGCAGTGCGCCAGGCGGGCCGGTCCCAGCCGGTACTGGCCGAGCAGATGGCCCTGGCCCCGCCCACCGAGCATCTGATCGTCGTGAACGCGTAGGTCCTCGATGAGGATCTCGCTGTGTCCGGTACTGCCGTGCATCGTCTCGATCTGGCGAACCTCGGTCCAACCGTCGGCCGGGAGCTCGATGATGAAAGCAGTGTTGGCGGCCTGGGGTATCTCGGGATCATCCTCGGTGCGACAGACGACGATGGCGAAGTTCGCCCGGTGTGCGTTCGAGATGAACCACTTGTGCCCGTTGATCACCCATTCGTCACCGTCGGGGTAGGCGCGGGTGCGGATGAGGGTGGGGTCCGAGCCCGCGACCTCGGGCTCGGTCATGGCGAAGCACGACCAGGCCTTGCCCTCGCACAGGGGCTTCAGGTACTGCTGCTTCTGCTGATCGGTCCCCCAGTGCAGGAGGGTGTGCATGTTGCCCTCGTCGGGGGCCTGGCAGTTGAGCACCCATGGGCCGTAGTAGCTCTTGGCCGCTTCGGCCTGCACCATGGCCAGCTCGACGTGCCCGAGGCCCATGCCGCCCCATTCGGTCGGCATGTGCGGGAGCCAGAGCCCCTCGGCGTGGGCCTGCTTGCGCAGGGCGATGAGCGCCGCAAGGCGATCGGACCCCGCCAGGGCGTCGCCACCGGTCGACCCGTCGATGCGGGCTTCTTCGGGCTTCACCACGTCGGTGACGAAGGAGCGGACTCGGCCGCGAAGATGCTCGAGCTCCGGGGTCAGGGTGAAGTCGATGGACATGGACCTGCTCCGGCTCAGGGAAGGACTTCGTAGTACAGATTCACCGGATCGCCGATGTCGTGCATCGTCACCGACGAGAACCCGGCGGCGAGGCACAGCCCCTCCAGAGCCTCGGGATGCAGACCGAGCGTGCCGAGGCCCAGTCCGTCGGGGGTGGAGGTGGCCGATGCCAAGCACGTGGTCAGCGAAGAGCCGTACATCATGGCGTGGACCGGGTTCTTGCCGTCGGTGCGGAAGTCACCCGTCGACCTGATCTCCTTCACCACCAGCACGCCGTCGTCGCGAAGCGCCCGGCGTATCGCCGCGAGGGTGAGGTCGGGTCGGGGCATGTCATGCAGGCAATCGAAGGTGAGCGCGACGTCGAACCGGGCATCAGGTGCCAGGTCGTGGCCGAACTCGGTGTGGATGCTCACTCGCGGATTGCCGGCGAAGCGCTCGCGGGCGAGGTCGGTGGCGGGCACCGACGGGTCGTATCCGGCAAAGGTCGCACCCGGATAGGCATCGGCCAGCAGCTCCAGGGTGTGGCCGGTGCCGCAGCCCACGTCGACGAGGGACCCTCCGGCTTCGAGACGATCGGCCAAGCCGACGATCGCCGGCACGAGCGCAGGCAAGAGCAGGGCCCGTTCCGACGGCGCGAAACCGGCCTCGACGTTCTTGGCCATCTCGGTGCCGAGGTCGCTGTAGCTGAAGCCTCGGCCGGTGCGTATCGCCGTGCCGACCGCCTCGAGGTGCGAGGGGGCGATCGGCGCCTGCATGGCGCCACCGGCAAAGGTGGGGCTCGCAGCGTCGACCAGTACGGCGGCACCCTCGGGACTGAGGAGGAAGCGGTGGCCGTCGTCGCTCTCGAGGAGCTCGGCCGCGGCCATGCAACGCAGCCACTCCTCGAGCCAGCGCGGGTCATAGCCGGTCCCTTCGGCCAGTGCCGATGGGTCGATCGTCTCGCCGACGGGCATGGCCGCGAAGATCCCGAGGGCGTGACCGAGGTACATCATGGCGTTGACCAGCGCCCCCTCTCGGGTCTTCCAGGCCCGAAGGGTCAGGCGTCCGAGCTTGTCGTCATCCATTGTCATCGGCACTCTCTGCCCGCCAGGCGGCGATGTTGGGTAGCTCGTCGCCGATGGTCGTGCTCTCGCCGTGACCGGTGTTCACCAGCGTGCCGTGTTCGAGACCACCCAGTTGTCGCTCGATGCTGTTGATCAGCACCTGGCGGTCCGAGAACGACCGGCCGGTTGCACCCGGTCCTCCGTTGAACAGCGTGTCGCCGCTGAAGACCGTGGCGATGCTGGGCGCGTGCAGGCACACCCCTCCGGGCGAGTGACCCGGCGTGTGCAACACGACGAGGTCGTCTCCGGCCACGGTTATCCGCTGACCGTCCGAGAGGCCATCGTCGACTCGTCGATCGGGGTAGACCACCTCCCACAGCATGGTGTCGTCAGGGTGCAACCAGATCGGGGCGTCGGTTGCCTCGGCCAGCTCGGCCGCGGCGTTGATGTGGTCGTTGTGGGCATGGCTGCAGATGACTGCCTTCACGCGGCGGCCGCCGATGCGCTCGATGATGGGCCGGTGGTCATGGGCGGCATCGACGACGACCACGTTGCGCTCGTCACCGATGATCCAAATGTTGTTGTCGACGTCGAAGTCCTCACCGTCGAGCGAGAAGACGCCGCTCGTCACGACGCGATCGACCTGCAGGCCCATCAGAGGACGACCACCGATCGCAGCACGCCGCCGGTCTCCATCTTGTGGAAGGCCTCCTCGACCTGATCGAGCCCGATCGTCTCGCTCACGAACCCGTCGAGGTTGAGTCGCCCCTGGAGGTAGAGGTCGATGAGCATCGGGAAGTCGCGGCTGGGAAGGCAGTCGCCGTACCAGCTCGACTTGAGGGCACCGCCGCGGCCGAAGACATCGATGAAGGGCAGCTCGATCGTGTGCTCGGGGTTGGGCACACCCACCAGCACGACGGTGCCGGCGAGGTCGCGGGCCTCGAAGGCCTGCTTGTACACGTGGGGCAGGCCGATGGCCTCGATCACCACATCGGCTCCGTGGCCCCCGGTGATCTCCTTGATCCGAGCCACCGGGTCCTCGGTGCTGGCGTTCACCGTGTGGGTGGCACCGAAGCCCTTGGCCCATTCGAGCTTGGTGTCGTCGAGATCGACCGCGATGATCGTGTGGGCCCCGGCGATTCGACTGCCCTCGATCGCCGCGTCCCCGACGCCGCCGCATCCGAAAACGGCAACCGAGTCGCCCCGGGTCACGCCACCGGTGTTCAGCGCGGCGCCGATGCCGGCCATGACCCCACATCCGAGCAACCCCGCCGCCTCGGGACGAGCCTCGGGGTCCACCTTCGTGGCTTGACCTGCCGCGACGAGCGTCTTGTCGGCAAAGGCCCCGATACCGAGGGCAGGAGAGAGCTCGGTGCCGTCGAGCAGGGTCATCTTCTGCTGGGCGTTGTGGGTGGCAAAGCAGAACTGCGGCCGCCCGCGCAGACACGAACGGCATTCACCGCACACCGCTCGCCAGTTGAGAATGACGAAGTCACCGGGTTCGACCTCGGTGACGCCTTCGCCGACGGTCTCGACGATGCCGGCGGCTTCGTGTCCGAGCAGGAACGGGAAGTCGTCGTTGATTCCCCCCTCGCGGTAGTGGAGGTCGGTGTGGCAGACGCCACAGGCCTGTACCGCCACCACGACCTCACCTGGACCGGGATCGGGGATGACGATGGCTTCGACGGTGACCGGCTCGCCCTTGGCACGAGCGATGACCCCTCGGACTTCCTGTGGCATGGTTCCTCCGTGCAGTGACCCGAACAGCGCGACGGGGGTCACCGTACTCGCCTCGGTCAGCGGCGTCAGACGCCGGCGGGAGTCACGACGATGCGACGCCGACCGTGAGGGTGGCGCCACCCCACCCCGAAACCTGATCGCGTCCCTGCACGGTCACCTCGTCGACGTCGGCGGGGATCGAAACACCGGACAGCGTCCGGGTGAAGGGTTGTTCGTTGGCGTGATCGTGGAGGAGCTCCCGAACGCCGAGAACGGTGCCATCATCGGACAGGACCCTCCAGGCATCGGCATACCGCTCGGGGCTGTCGTAGGGCGAGCTCAGCGTGACGGCCACGGTGAAGGTCCGGTCGCCGGCATCGGTCAGCTCGACGGAGAGCACGTCGGGAAACAGCTCCTCGCTTGCATCCTCGACGGGTGCATCATCGGAGTCGCTCGAAGGCGGATCGGCGGCATCGGAGCCGCAGGAGACCGCGGCGAGGAGCGCCACGGCGGCAACGACGATCGGGCGGATCACAGTCCGACGATAGGTGATCAGCCGTCGCCGGTCGGCGTCGCGCCGGCACCGGGCCCGGCGATCGTGGCGAGATCCACGAACGGCAGCGGGTCGACCGGCCGCCCCTCGAGGCGGAGCTCGAAGTGCAGGTGGGCACCGGTCGAGTGGCCGGTGGAACCGACGTAGCCGATCACGTCACCGCCCGCCACCTGGTCCCCCACACCGACGGCGATCGCGCTCTGATGGGCGTACAACGTGATCACGCCGCCGCCATGATCGATGGCCACGGTGCGGCCGTATCCGCCCTCGTCACCGGCGACGACCACCTCTCCGCCGGCCGCCGCGAACGATGGGGGTGCCTGCCGCCCCGCTCAGATCGATGCCGGTGTGGGGTCGGACCTCGTTGAAGATCGGGTGCAGACGAGGACCGAACACCGATCCGATGCGCGTCGCCTCGAGGGGGGAGCCGAGCCGAGTGTCGAGACGAGCGGACGCACCGTTCACGGATGCGGCATTCAGAACCGCGGCCAGCTGCCCCGTCGATGGCGGCGCGACGCCGAGTTGTGCCGCGAACTCGTCGCGCCGCATCTGGATCGAGACGAGGTGGAGGCCCTGTTCGGTGGCCGCCGCGTTTGCCTCCTCGGCCAGCAGGGTCAGCTCGCGACCGATCTCCTCGGCGGTTGTCTCGAGGCCGATCAGCTCCGCACGGGCGTCGCCGGCGCTGCGGCGGGCCTCGGCCAGTTCGGCGTCGAGTGATCTGGCGGCGAGCTGGAGCTGGGCGACCAGTTCCACCTGATCGCCCTGGGTCTCGACCAGCACTCGGCCATAGGCGCGGATGCTCGCTATCTCATTGCTGGTCCCCGGGTCGAGGGCCAGATCCTGGACCGCCTCCCGAGCATCGTTGCCGGTGATGTACGCCGCGACCGACTGGTCGCGAAGCAGGGTCTGCTCGGCGGCCAGGCGCTCGTTGACCGTAGCCAGCTCGGCGAGAGCCAGCGTTTCCCGATCGGTGGCGCGCAAGACTTCGGCATTGGCCTCGGCCAGGCGACGGGTCACCTGCGCGACCGACAGCCGGGTGGCGTCCACCGCCTGCTGCAGCTCCTGTGCGGTTGCGAACACCGACCGCAGCTCGGTCAGTGCTGCGGCCTCCTCGGCCACGGCGCTCTCGTAGCCGTCGAGCAGACGGTCGAGCTCGCTCGTGGTGATGCATCGTCCAGCCACGAGCACCAGCTCGGCGCTGGCCACCTCCACGGACGGATCCGCCGGCGGTGAGACAGCACAGGGCGACGATGGTTCGGGCTGCCCGTCGGTGACCTCGGCGTCGGGCGCGGGTCCGGGAGGGACCTCAGCCGGATCGCCGAAGGCGGCAACGGGCACGCCAACGGTCAACGTCGAAGCGATGAGAAATGAGAATGAGAGGAGTGTTTTGCCCGCCAGTCGATTGCTGGCATCACGACACCCTAGGGCGTCAGCCTCCCGTTGCCGCACCATCACCCGGAACGCCGATGGTGCGCAGGTCGGTGAAGGGCAGCGGATCGACCGGCTGCCCGTCGAGGCGCAGCTCGAAGTGCAGGTGAGGTCCGGTCGAGAAGCCGGTGGAACCCACATAGCCGATCAGGTCACCGGCCTCGACTTCGGTTCCGACCGACACGGCAAAGGCACTCTGGTGGGCGTACAGCGTCGAGATACCCCCACCGTGATCGATGGCGATGGCCAGGCCGTAGCCGCCCTGCTCGCTCGCCACCACCACCCGTCCGGCGGCCGCAGCGAAGATCGGACTGCCACCCGGCCCGTTCAGGTCGAGGCCGGTGTGGATCCGGACCTCGGCGAATATCGGATGGACCCGTGGGCCGAAGGCCGAAGACACAGCCGTGTCGCGCGAGTGGCGAGCTCAGCGTGCCGACGTCAGCCAATGACGCCGTACCGCTGCCGAGGCCCGCGAGGGTGATCGCCAGTCCACCGCCCGAGGCACCGGAGAGCCCGAGCTGACCGGCGAACTGGTCGCGACGTTGCTGGATCGAGGAGACGAGCTCGGCCTGGTTCTCGGCGGCGGCCTGAGCCTCTTCCACGAGTCGCCGTTGTTCGTCGCGCAAGGCCACCGCTGCGACCCGAATGGCGGCGACGTCGTCTTCGATGGCCGCCGCATCCTGGCGCGCCTCGGCCAGCTCGGCTTCGAGCACCACGGCGGCGGCCTCGAGACCCTGGACCAACAGCACCTGATCGACCTGACCGTCGACGATCACTCGGCCGTAAGTCCGCAGCGATCCGATCTCGTTCAGGTCGGTCGACTCGAGCACCGTCTGCTGTACCGCGGCCGCCGTGTTTCCACCACTCACATAGGCGGCCACCGCTTGCTCACGGAGACGACCCCGCTGCGCGTCGAGCTCGGCGCGAACGATGACGAGCTCCTCGCCGGCGATCGACTCTCGAATGCTCGCATAACGCGTCTCGGCCTCGGCCGCTGCATCCCGACGGGAAACCTCGGCGAGAGACAGCTCGATGGCGTCGAGCTGGTCGTTGAGCTCGTCGACTCGATCGAGCTGGTCGCGGAGCTCGATCAGCGCCTGGGCCTCTTCGGCCACAGCTCCCTCGTACCCGGCCAGCAGTCGGCTCAGCTCGGCGACCGGGATGCACTGGCCATTGACGTAGGCAAGATCCGGCGGCCGCTGCACCACGGGCTCGGGCGCGACCTGCACCTCCGGTACCGGAGCATTGGGGTCAGCGTCGGCCGGGGCCTCTGGCGCCGGCTCGGGTTTCGGAGCACACGGCGAGGTGGTCTCGGGATCGTCGACCGGATCTGCCTCTTGGGCGGCGGAGACGTCGGAGGGCTGCTCCTGGGCTGCGGCGGGGCTGAACGACCACAGAACAAGCGCGGCGAGGAGCGCGGCAGCGGGCAAACGCCGGGAGAGAGGCACACGGGACTATCGACACGTAGGCCACGAGACTTGAGCGCTGGGCACCGTCACCCAACCCCCGATGCTGGCGAGACCAGGCGGCCGGGTCGAGTCGATCAGACGTCCAGGAATCGGCTCACTGCAATGGCCGATCCGACGGTGCCGACAATCACGCCGATCACCAACAACAAGAAGCTGGTCCGCCAGACGTCTTCGGTGGCGACCACGAAACTCTCGAGCAGCTGCAGACTGTTGCGATCCGACAGGTAGCGGTCGAGCGCCCAGTTGGCACCGAAGACCGCACCCACTGCCACTCCCGCTCCGAGCAGACCCTGGATCATCCCCTCGACCATGAAGGGGAGCCGAATGAACCAGTTGGTGGCGCCGACCAGTTTCATCACCTCGATCTCGCGTCGTCGGGCGAACATCGCCATCCGGATCGTGTTGAAGATGAGGGCCGCGGCCGCAGCCAGCAGGAAGACCGACCCCAACAAGACGATGAAGCTCGCGATGTTGGTGAGGCTCTCGATGTTGCGGATGGTCTCCTGGGCCGACACGACCTCGCGTACGCCCGGACTGGTCTCGAACCGGGACGCGAGCTGTTCAACGGCGTCCGGGTCGGTGTCGGAGGGAACCACGCGAAACGACGTGGGAAGGTCTGACGGTTGCACCGTTTCGATCAGCTCGGGGGTGCCCTCGAAGAGGTCTTTGAACTCCTCGAACGCCTTGTCCTGATCGAAGAACGTGATCTTGTCGACTTCAGGGCTGGCGTCGAGTGCGTCGGCAACGGCCTGGAGCTGGGCCGCCGATGCGTCGGCGTTCATGAAGACCACGAACTCGATGCCGCCCTCCCATCGCTGGGTGGCGTTGTCGACGCCTTGGCGCAGCAGCAGCGCGATACCGAACAGCGCGAGCGACACCGCGACGGTGACGATCGACGCCAACGTGAGGGTGATGTTCCGACGCAGGTTCGAACCGGTTTCGCGGAAGAGGTAGTTCGCCTTCATCGCCATGGTTACTCGTACACCCCGCGAACCTGGTCGCGCACGATGGTGCCGCGGTCGAGCTCGACCACTCGGCGCCGCATGGTGTCGACGATTCCGCGGTCGTGGCTGGCCATGACCACCGTGGTTCCCGTGCGGTTGATGCGATCGAGCAGGCGCATGATGCCGACCGAGGTTGCCGGATCGAGGTTGCCGGTTGGCTCGTCGGCCAGCAGGATCAGCGGCCGGTTCACGAACGCACGGGCGATCGAAACCCGCTGCTGTTCACCACCGGAGAGCTCGTGGGGGAGGTTGTTCATCTTCTTCGAGAGGCCGACGAGCTCGAGGATGGCCGGCACCTGGTTGCGCACCACGTGGTTCGGCCGGCCGATCACCTCGAGGGCGAAGGCCACGTTCTGGCCGACGGTCTTGTTGGGCAGCAGCTTGAAGTCCTGGAAGATGCAGCCGATGTTGCGCCGCAGGTACGGCACCTTCCAGCTGCTCAGCGTCCCGATGTCCTTGCCCGCCACGAAGATGCGGCCCTTGTCGGGCTGCTCCTCCTTGTTGAGCAGGCGGATGAAGGTGCTCTTGCCCGAGCCCGAGGGCCCGACCAGGAACACGAACTCGCCCTTGTTGATCTCACAGGACGCCTCGTGGAGCGCGAGGACCTCGCCCTTGTAGGACTTGGTGACGTTCTCGAGTTTGATCATGGGCGGTGGACAGCGCCCGAAGGCACGGCGACTCTCAGGGGGGCAGCGATCATTCCGAACACGCTACCAGTGGCACTTCGCGGGTCGGTGGCACCATCAGGCGTCGGTGCGCTCGCCGCGTTGCCACTGCAGGTACGCCTCCATGAACGGACCGACATCGCCCGCCAGGACGCCGTCGACGTTTCCCGTCTCTTGCTCGGTGCGGAGATCCTTGACCATCTGGTACGGCTGCAGGACATAGGACCGGATCTGGCTACCGAAGCCGACCCGCTTGGACTCACCGGCGATGCCCGCCAGCTCGTCTTCGCGCTTCTGGCGTTCGAGATCGAGGAGTCGGGCGGCGAGCATCTGCATCGCTCGGTCCTTGTTCTGGTGCTGGCTGCGTTCGTTCTGGCAGCTCACGACGATGCCCGTCGGCAGGTGGGTGATGCGTACCGCCGAGTCGGTGACATTCACGTGCTGACCGCCGGCGCCCGACGACCGATACGTGTCGATACGCAGCTCCGTCTCGTCGATGTCGACCTCATTGGCCACGGCATCGAAGAAGGGCACCACGTGCATCGAAGCGAACGCGGTCTGGCGCTTTGCTTCCTTGTTGAACGGTGAGATCCGCACGAGGCGATGCACGCCGTGCTCGCTGCGCAACAGACCGTAGGCATTCCTGCCCTTGATCATGAACTCACACGACGTGAGGCCGGCCTCGGCCCCTTCGTTCACCGCCTCGATCTCGATGACCAGCCCGTTCTGCTCGGCCCATCGGGTGTACATGCGCAGCAGCATCTCGGCCCAGTCCTGGGCATCGGTGCCGCCCTCTCCCGACTGGATGTGACACACCGCGTCGCTGTCGTCGTGCTCGCCGGTGAACAGCGACCGCAGCTCCAGCTGGTCGAACCGGGCGGCGGTGGCGGCGATCGCCTCTGCGATCTCCGCCTCGAGCGACTCGTCGGCCTCCTCGCGGGCCATCTCGTAGAGCGTGGCGGCGTCGTCCACGTCGGTCGTCAACGAGTCGAATACCTCGAGATCCTCGGTGATGGCCGCCAGCTCACCGGTGATCCTCTTGGCCCGGTCGGGATCGTCCCACAGCCCCGGCTCGGCCGACGTGTGTTCGAGCTCAGGCTGACGAGCCCGAAGGTCGTCGATCTTCAGGTAGGCCGCGGCATCGGCGTGGCGCGAGCGGAGCGCGGCGATCTCTTCGCTGAAATCCTTCACCATTGACCTCGGGTGGGCGAACGCTCAGCGTCCGTGACAGAGCTTGTACTTCTTACCCGACCCACAGGGGCACGGGGCGTTTCTGGGTGTGCGCTCGTCGTCGGCCTTCACGACCGTCTGGACCCGGCCGGTGGGGTTGGCCTCGACGACCTTCGGCGCATCGTCGGCCAACGCGGCCGCCGACGGCGCCTGGGTTCCTCGGCGAGTCCTCGTCGCGTCAGGGTCGGCCTTGGTCGCCTCGGCGGCGACCTCGGGTACATCGTCGGTGGCCACCGGCTGATCGTTCTGCTTCACCTGGAGATGCATCACGTAGCGGACGAAGTCCTGTGCCGCGGAATCCATCATGGAGCCGAACATCTCGAAGCCCTCACGTTGCCACTCGACCAGCGGGTCGCGCTGGCCCATGGCCCGCAGATGGATGCCGTCTTTGAGATGGTCCATCTCGAGCAGGTGCTCGCGCCACTTCTGATCGAGGATCCGCAACATGACCTGACGTTCGACCTGACGCATGAGCTCGGGGGTGATCTCGGCCTCCCGGGCTTCGTAGTAAGCCGTGCCCTCGGTCATGAAGCGTTCGTACAGGTCGTCGGTGGTCGCATCGTGGAGCAGGTCGTCGACGTCGGTGGTGGTGGGCCACAGGTTGTTGACTTCATTGGCCAGCCCGTCGAGATCCCATTCGTCGGGAACGTCGCTCACGCAGTACTGGCGAATGGTCGAGTCGACGGCTGCGGCCAGGTTCTCGAGCGCCTCGTCACGCAGATCCTGACCGTCGAGGACCTGGTCGCGTCGCCGGTAGATCACCTTGCGCTGCTCGTTGAGGACCTCGTCGTACTGAAGGACGTTCTTGCGAACCTCGGCGTTGCGCTGCTCGACGGTGGTTTGGGCCCGTTCGACCGCTTTGGTCACCATCTTCGACTCGATGGGGACGTCTTCGGGCAGGGCCCGCTCCATGACCCAGTTCATGGCGCCCGTGGCGAACAGGCGCATGAGCTCGTCTTCGAGCGACAGGTAGAAGCGACTCTCGCCGGGATCGCCTTGGCGGCCCGAGCGGCCGCGGAGCTGATTGTCGATGCGGCGGCTGTCGTGGCGCTCGGTACCGAGCACGTACAGGCCACCCAACGCCCTCACCTTGTCGCCCTCGGCACCGCATTCGGCGATGTGCTTGGCGAGCAGCTCTTCGAGGCGGGCCGCGCGCTCGTCGGACTCCGGATCGAGCTCTTCGGCCGCCAGATCTCGCAGCGCCATCGCCTCGGGGTTGCCACCGAGGATGATGTCGACGCCACGACCCGCCATGTTGGTGGCCACCGTCACCCGACCGAGACGGCCGGCCTGGGCCACCACCTCGGCTTCTCGGGTGTGCTGTTTGGCGTTGAGCACCTCGTGGGGCACGCCGCGCTTGTTGA
This sequence comes from uncultured Acidimicrobiales bacterium, assembly GCA_963700995.1. Lineage (GTDB taxonomy): Bacteria > Actinomycetota > Acidimicrobiia > Acidimicrobiales > JAHEJN01 > JAHEJN01. The sequence continues at coordinate 56,838 of CAVOZP010000012.1, read as the reverse complement.
GCTCTCCGGAGAGCAGCTCGGACTTCTCGACCGAGATCGTGCCGACCAGGCAGGGCTGGCCATTCTGATGACGTTCGAGCAGGTCGTCGACGACGGCGCCGAACTTCCCCCGCTCGCTCTTGTAGACCAGGTCGGCGTTGTCGAGACGGGCCAGCGGCTCGTTGGTGGGGATCGGCACCACCGACAGCCCGTAGGTGCTCATCAGCTCGGCCGCCTCGGTCTCGGCGGTACCGGTCATACCGGCCAGTTTCTCGTAAAGACGGAAGTAGTTCTGGAGGGTGATGGTGGCGAGCGTCTGGTTCTCTTCTTTGATCGCGACCCCCTCCTTGGCCTCGACGCCCTGGTGGAGGCCTTCGCTCCAGCGGCGGCCTTCGAGCACACGACCGGTGAACTCGTCCACGATCTTCACCTCGCCGCCCTGAACGAGATAGTCCTTGTCGCGGCTGTAGAGCTCCTTGGCCTTCAGGGCCACCTGGAACTGGTGGACGAGGTTGTTCGACACCGAGTCATAGAGGTTCTCCACTCCGAGGGCCCGCTCGACGGCGTGCACGCCCTCCTCGGTCGGCGCAACGAGTCGCTTCTCTTCGTCGACGTCGTAGTGCACGTCACGCTTGAGGCCGCGCACGATGCTGGCGAACTTGTAGTACGTCTGGTTGGCGTCGGCGACGCGACCGCTGATGATCAGCGGCGTGCGCGCCTCGTCGATCAGGATCGAGTCGATCTCGTCGACGATGCAGTAGTGATGGCCCCGTTGCACCTGACGGTCGCGAGTCATGGCCATGTTGTCGCGGAGGTAGTCGAAGCCGAACTCGTTGTTGGTTCCGTAAGTGATGTCGCGGGCGTACTGCTCCCGCTTGAAGTCCGACCCCCGCTCGCCGGGGATGACGAGGCCGATGCTCAGGCCCAGCCACCCGTGGATCTGACCCATCCACTCGGCGTCTCGGGTCGCCAGGTAGTCGTTCACCGTGACCACGTGGACACCCTCGCCCGCGAGCGCGTTGAGATAGATCGGCAGCGTCGAGGTGAGGGTCTTGCCCTCACCGGTCTTCATCTCGGCGACCCAGCCGAAATGCAGTGCGGCTCCACCCATGAGCTGCACGTCGTAGTGCCGCTGGCCGATGGTGCGCATCGATGCCTCGCGGACGACCGCGAAGGACTCGATCAGCAGGTCGTGGAGGTCCTCGCCGTTGGAGAAACGGAGCTTGAACTCGTCGGTCCTGGCCCGCAGCTCTCCGTCGGAGAGCGCCTGAATCTCGGGCTCGAGCGCGTTGATGTCGGGCACCAGGCTGGACAGCGCTCGCAGCTTCTTGCCCTCGCCGGTGCGGAGAACTTTCTTGAGAACACCCATGAGGGAGACGAGTGTACCGGCCGCCGCGGCCGCCAACGGCCGCGGGCTCAGTTCGCGATCGGGTGCCGCATCCGGCCCTTTGGTGTCCAGCGCCGAGGATCCCACAGGTGATGGCGACGGACCCAGCGCGTGATCTGCCCGAGGTAGAGGTTCTTCATTCGACGGGCCAGGGCTTCGCGCACGGGCTCGCGGATCAGTCGATCGAATCGGGCGGTCGGCGACCGACCGGCGTCGGGCCGGTGACCGGCCACGATGAAGCTGAAGAAGACGGGGACCGTGCCGTCGTCGGTCTCACGGGCGTCCTGGTCGAGGAGCGCGGCGAGGACCTCCGCCGCTTCGGTGTCAGCCGGATCCTCGAACTCGGCGATGTTGTTCCAGAGCATCTGGTAGGCCAGGCCACCGCCGATGTCGTGGCGTTCGAGCACGGTGAAGTACTGCTCGATGGCCCGCGGGATCTCGCTCGCGTGGACCGCCTCGGTCGGGTCGCCGGCAATGGCGACGCTGAGGAACGGTCGCAGCCGATACGACGACAGGAAGCGCTCGGGCATGGCCCGGTTCACCGCCTCCATGTGGGCGACGTGACCGTCGGCGTACTGGTTGCGGTCGGGGCCCACGTACTCCCAGTGCACGAAGATGCCCTCGGGAGTGAGCGCCTTCGCCAGCTGATCGGTGAGGTGGTAGAGGTACCGCGCGTGATGCAGCGCGGCGTGGTTCACGATGAGGTCGTACTTCTCGGTGGCCACGAAGGTCCGGAAGTCGCTCACGAAGTAGTTGATGGGCCGATCGCCGCGCTCTTTCTCACATGCCGCCACGTAGGCCGGGTCGACGTCGAAGGCATCGAAGTGCTCGGCGACGCCGAGGTCGGCCAGATGGCGCTCGACCCAGCCGTTGCCGCACCCGATCACCAGTGCCCGCCTGCGCGGTGGCGTGCAGTAGACCCGCTTCAGGTAGACGCTCCACCATTCGTCGGGTTCGCCCGGTCCGCGCCGACTCTGATGCTCGATGACGGCAGGTAGTTCGTTCCAGAACCGGTCGACGTTGTAGTACTCCACCCGCGGGGCCAGGTCGGCGGAACCTTGATCGCTCATGGCGCGTCACCCTAGCCGTGCAGCCGCGCCGGTCTGGCCGCCGACGGGCTGCGGGTAGTGTCGCGCCGTGGCCTCCCTGCGCACCCGTTTCTCCCGATCGCGCCTCCTCCAGAGGCTGCGGCCCGACGACGGCGGCGCCATCGCAATCGCGCTTCGACGACGTTGCGTCGCCGTGGGCCTCGGCGGTCACCTCCGGTGCCGTGAGCTGCAACATCTGCCGGTGGTCCGGCGACGCCTTCGAGGGCGTGGCTCATTCCGAATCGGCGCTGTGCCCGGACTGCGGGTCGATCGCCCGCGACCGTTTCCTCTTCTTCTGCATGCAACAGCGCTTGACGCCGGCCCTCGGCTCGGTCGTGCTCGAGACCAGTCCACGACTCGGTGCCGGCTATCGCTCGGCGATGTCCCGCTGGTTCGACTACACCGCCAGCGACTTCGACGAGGGCGCCCACCGCGCCGGTGTCAAGCTCGACCTCCAGTCGATTGCCCTTCCCGACTCGTCGATCGATGTCATCCTGACGCCGCATGTACTCGAGCACGTGCCCGACACCGACGCTGCGCTGAGCGAAATCGGCCGGGTACTCCGCCCTGGTGGCCGAATGTTCCTCCAGGTGCCACTGCTCCAGGGGCGCACGGCACCGCCGGAGACGCCGGAGTTCCACGGCGACGACACCCCGGTGTTCTGGCGGTTCGGACACGACCTCACCGGCCGCCTTCGGGCTGCCGGGTTCGACGTCGCCTTGTTGGTCACCGCGTCGTGGCATTCTGCGGTTGTGGCCGGTGAGCTGCCGTCGGGCACCCTCCTGTCGCCCGAGTTCGACGTGGCCGATCTGCTCGTCACCGCGATCGCTGACGATCTCGCCGTGGTGGCCGATGCCACCGAGAGCACCCGCCACGGATTCGAGCCCTCCTACATGTTCACAACGTGGGAGTGCATCGCCTGACGGTGGGGCCACCGTGGCCTGATCAGGACGGAACGATCCGTTCGAGGCACCAGTCGGGATTCTCGTTCTGGAGGCGCTGGAGTCGGTAGATACTCTCGAAAAGGGCGAAAAGGCTGCCGTCGTCGGCGCTCATGACCCGCACCGCGCCGATGCTCTTCAGTTTCTCGGCGGTGGCGGTATCGGTGCGGCGGGCCACCGTGTAGGCCGTCGGTGAGAGCTCGACCATGGCGCCGAACTCGTTCTCGAGCCGGTGAGCGAACACCTCGAACTGCATCACACCGACTGCCGCCAGCACAGGCGAAACATCGCCTGATTGCTCGTCGCGCAGCACCTGCACGACCCCCTCTTGCTCGAGTTGGCTCAAGCCGCGCCGGAACTGCTTGAAGCGCGAGACGTCCTTGGGGCGCGCAATCGAGAACACCTCGGGTTCGAAGCGCGGGATGGGCGGGAATTCGACGCTGCCGTCGACGTACAGTGTGTCGCCGATCTGGAGACCGCTGGCGTTCACCAGGCCGACGATGTCACCGGGGTAGGCGTCGTCGATGGTTTCGCGCTCGGCGCCGAACACGCTCGCGGCGTACTTGGTGGAGAAGGGCTTGCCCGAGGGACCGTGGGTGATGGTCATGCCCCGCTCGAAGTGGCCCGAGTTCACCCGCACGAAGGCCACACGGTCACGATGCGACTTGTCCATGTTGGCCTGGACCTTGAACACGAACCCCGAGAACGGGGCATCGAGGTCGCGAAGGTCGCCTTCGGCGGTGAGCCGCTCCTCGGGCGCAGGCGCCAGATCGATCACGCCGTCGAGGAGATGCCGCACGCCGAAGTTCGTCAACGCCGAACCGACGAACAACGGGCTCGTCTTCCCGCTTCGGAAGGTGGCGTCGTCGTGGGTGGCGCCGACTTCGTCGAGCAGGGCCACCTCCTCGATGGCCGTCTGCCACGAGTCACCTTCTTCGGCGGCAGCCTGATCACTGGGCACCAGCTCCTCGGGGGCGGCTGTCGACCCCCGTGCGGTCCGGGTGAAGCGGATGAAGTCGCCGCTGCGCCGGTCGATGACACCGCGGAAGTCGCCGGGGATACCGACCGGCCATGTGATGGGCGTCGGGCGCAGATCGATCTGGTCTTCGATCTGATCGAGCAGCTCGAGGGGGTCGAGGCCGGGGCGGTCGAACTTGTTGAGCAGCGTGAGGACCGGCATGTTGCGGGCCCGACACACCTCGAACAGCTTGAGGGTCTGCGCCTCGATGCCCTTGGCGGTGTCGAGAACCATCACCGCGGCGTCGGCCGCAGCCAGAACTCGATAGGTGTCTTCGGAGAAGTCGCGGTGGCCCGGCGTGTCGAGCAGGTTCACCACGTGGTCGCGATAGTCGAACTGGAGCACGGTCGAAGCGATCGAGATGCCCCGCTCCTGCTCCATCGCCATCCAGTCGGAACGGGCCGAGCGGCCGCCCGAACGAGCCTTGACCGAGCCCGCCGCATTCACTGCTCCCGAATAGAGCAGGAACTTCTCGGTCAGGGTGGTCTTGCCGGCATCGGGGTGGGAGATGATCGCGAAGGTACGGCGTCGTTCGGCTTGACCGTTGATGAGCGATGGGGGGACAGACATTCGGGTTTCCGTGGTCGGGAACGTCCAAGCCTACGAGCCGGCCGGTCGATCCGACCGCTCAAGTCGGGGCCGACGCCGCCGAAATGAAGACCATGACGGCGACCATCGAGACCTCGCCCGCCGGGCCGCAGTCTGCTGTCGAAGTCGACGCGCCGTCGGATCGGCGCGATCCGCTGGCGGTCGTATGCGCCGCCATTCTGGTCGTCACCGGGGCGCTCGCAGCCGCCCGGCTGTTCCGATCTCCATGGGTCGACGAGATGACCACCCTGTGGGAAAGCGATGGCAGCCTCACCGAAGTCCTCGACCGGCATGTCGCCTTCGAGTCGAACGGGCCGCTCTACACGGTGACCATGTGGATCTGGGGAAACGTGGGCGGACACAACGTCACGATGCTCCGGATTCCCTCGCTCATCGCTTGTGCCCTCGCCGTCCTGGTCGTGTTCCGCCTGGCCCGCGAGCTCGACGGGAGCCGCACTGCGTGGGTTGCCGCCACCATGCTGGCGCTGAACGAGACGATCTTCTTTGCCGCAACCGACGCCCGACCCTATGGCTTGGCCCTTCTCGCCACCACCGTTGCCAACACCGAAGCGATCCGATGGGCTCGGACCGGGAAGCGCCGGCATGGCACCTTTGCGGCCCTCGCAGCCGCACTTGCCCTCAACCTGCATCTCCTCACCGGTTTCGGTCTCTTGGCCTTGCCGTACTTCCTCGGAACCGGCCTCCGCCATCGCACGATCTCGGCGAAAGAAGCCGGCCGCGCCACGCTCGTGGGCGCGCTCGCGCTCACACCTCTGGTCCCACAGCTGATCATCAACATGTCGAACGCCACCAAGTACAACGCCGAACGCCCACTGGAGTGGTCGACGCAGGTGTCGTTTCTGCTGACCGGGTCGGTGTTGGCGGCCGGGCTGGCAGCCTTGGCGCTCGGACGCGTGCCCAGAGCACGGCCGGGTCTGGCGCGATGGCAGGTCTACGGCCTCGCCCTGTGGATGCTCGCCGGCGTGACCGTGCCGTTCCTGGTGGCGAGCTACGCGGAAGTCGACGTCTTTCTCCCCCGGTATCTCGTCTGGACCCTGCCGCCCGCGTCCCTTCTCTTCGCCGCCGGCGTGACGCGCCTTGTTCGGCCCGTCGCCGCCATCGCCGCCGTGGGGGTGGCGTGTGCGTTGGTGTTGCCGTTGCGAGTCGTTCAGGTCGACGAGTCGTACAGCTGGGAAACCGCCGTGTCATGGGTGAACGCCAGCACCGACTCGACCTCCACCGCTGTTCTGATCGCCCCGCAGCACGTCATGGGGAAGAACCGGGAGTTCTTCCTCGACGACGACGGGGAGTGGATCTTCGAGGATGCCGAGTCGCTCCTGTGGGTGAACCCGCTCGAGGCCGCCCATCCCCTCACCGCCGACTCGTACGGACTGCCCTACGCCGCAACGTCGTGGGGGCAGGACTATCTCGACGCGGTTCTCGCCAACCGGGTCGTCGGCGCCGAAACCGTCGTCTTGATCGGAAGCTACGGGCTCGAAGAGAGCCACTACGCCGCGTCGTTCCGCTCGCGTCTGACGGCCATGGGCTACGTCGAGCAGCCGACACCCGACCTCGAACGTGAAGTCGTGATGTTCACCCTCGGTTGACGAGTCGTTGCCCTAAAGAACATTGCTCCGGAGCCGATTGACAGCGATGGAGATCGTCGAGCTGACCCGGGACGAGCGCGCCGTGTCAGCCGACATCATCGACCGCCGCGACACTCGCCTCGACGACCGCGCCGAAACCGCACCGGGGTTCTTCGCCCAGCACGGGCGACTGCTCGGCACCGTGGGTGCGATCGCCTGGCTCATCTGGTTCTCGATGGTGCCGTCGTGGCCGACCCCCGACAAGCTCTTCGTGCTCCTGCTCTGCGGATTCGTCGCCGTGGGCGCCACCCGCGACGGCGTCGTGCGATTCGCCCCGTTCATAGCGCTGTTGCTGGTGTACGAGTCCTTCCGAGGCGTGGCCGATGACCTCAACAGCAGGGTGGAGTTCTCTGGCCTCGTCACGGCCGACGAGGTGCTCTTCGGCGGACAGTTGCCGACGACCCGCCTGCAGAACTGGTTCTACGACGGCAACGCCGGTGCTTTCGAGGTGGCCATGTACGGCGTGTACATGTTGCACTTCGTGGTTCCCTTCGCCCTGGCGTTCCTGATCTGGCGGCTCCGCCCGCAGCACTACTGGAACTACGTGACGAGCATCGTGGTGACGTCCTTCGCCGGCTTCGTCACCTTCGTGGCGTTCCCCGCGGCACCACCCTGGCTCGCCCGCGAGGAGGGCTACACCGACGGATTCGCCCATCTGTCCGCCGAGGCATGGTCGCACCTCGGCTTGCGATCGGTGCCGACGCTCTACGACAAGCTCTCGCCGAACCCGGTGGCCGCGGTGCCGTCGCTGCACGCGGCGTACGCCACGCTGTTGACGATGTTCGTGTTCATGGCCTTCGGCCGACGCTGGGGCATTCTGTCTCTCGTGTATCCGGCGGCGATCTACTTCAGCACCGTGTACCTGGGCGAGCACTACCTGATCGACGAATTCATCGGCTCGGCGTATGCAGTCGGCGGCTTCTTTGCCGCCCGATGGATCGTGCAACGAGCACGGGCGATCGTGAAGCGGCGACGCCGAACCGACCTCCCGCAGAACGCGTCGGTGAGCTGAGCCGAATCGGTCAGATAGCCAGGAGCGCGTCGGCGAGTGCGGCGGGCTGGGACAAGAACGGCGAGTGGCTGGTGTCGAAGGTGACCACCGACTCGACAGGGTGGCGACCGACCATCTCGCGCTGGCGGGTTATGGATATCGCTTGATCCTCGGTGCACTCGAAGTAGATACGCGGCACCGAGCCCCATCCCGCTTCGGTCGTCGAGACGGGTGTGGCCAACGGGGCGAGCGCCTGGGGGACGAGGCGCTCGGTCGCCCACGCCACATCGACGTCGGAGCAGTCGGCGTAGAACGCCGGCTTCAGATAGTCGGGCGCGACGGTCGCTGACACACCGTCCTCGGACGGGATGAGGTTGGGCAGCACGAGGGTGCCAGGATCGTCGTGTGCGATGTCGAGCAGGCTCTCGCCGTTGCCGGGAAGGAAACCGGTGAGGTACACGAGGGTGGCGACGGCGTCGGACCGGAGCTCGGCGGCCTGGGTCACGACGATGCCACCCATCGAGTGCCCCACGAGGATCACGGGTTCAGCAGCCGAGTCGATGTACTCGGCCACACGGTTGGCGTAGGCATCGAGGGTGACCTGTTCGACAGGTGTCGGGTCGTTGCCGTGTCCGGGCAGATCGGGGATCAGCACCGTGTGTCCACCGGCGCGAAGTAGCGGCGCGACCTTGTCCCAGCACCAGGCTCCGTGCCATGCGCCATGCACCAGTACGTACGTGCTCATCGGGTCTCCCTTGTCAGCTTCGCCGAGAGTATGTCGCTCAAAGTGCGGCGGCCAGTGCGGCGACCAGCTCGGACGCATCGCCGACGATCGGTTCTCCGTGGCCCACCACCAACGTGTCGAAGCGCCGAGCGGCGAGCATCCGAAGCGAGTCGTCGGCGGTCGCCATGTCGGAGGAGAACTGGGGGTTCGCCCCGAGCACTTGGCCACCCGACTCGTTCGAGCGCGTCACCGGCGACGAGCAGCCCGGCGGTCTCGTCGATGACCGAGATGTGACCGGGGGTGTGGCCTGGCGTGCCGATCACCTCGAGCCCGAACACCTCGTCTCCGTCGTTGACCGGCGTCACCGGGCGGGGCGAGGTGATTCCGGCCACGTCGGCTTCGCCCGCGTAGGCCTGGGCCGTCGGTGCGGCGTCGAGCACGGCGGGGAGGCCGCCCACATGGTCGCCGTGGAGATGGGTGAGGATCACGTGGTCGACATCGCCCCAGCCGGCGTCGAGCGCGGCGAGCGCGGCCTCGATGCGGTCGGCGTTACCGGCCGTGCCGGTGTCGACGATCGCGACCTGATCGCCGCGCGCCAATACGTAGGCCGAGACGAACTCGAAGTTGACCCGCTCCCAGCGAAGGGTCGGCGCGTCGGCGACCGCCGACTCGTCTTCGGTCGGCTCGGCGTTGGGTTCCGTTGCCCCGTCTTCGGTCGGCTCGGCCGGCGGTTCCGAGGTCGGCGCAGTCGTGGGCACCAACACCGCGGCATCGTCGCCGTTGCTCGAGCACGCGACGACCGTCGGTCCGAGGATGGCGACCGCCAGGGCTCCCCTCCCCCAGTTGGTGAGAAGCATTCGCCGGTCGAGAAGCTGCACCTTGGCCATGTCCCAGTCTCGCGTTCTCGCGGCAGGTAGTGCGAGCGGGTCACTCGCCGACGTCGATCGGCGAGCTGGGCGGGCCCTCGGCGAGAAGAACGGGCAACAACTGCGGTAGCCGCCGAGGTGCGAATCGGGTGCTCGGGTGAGACGCGGCGCAGCTCCTCGACGGTCCACCACCGCAGCTCGGCGACGTACTCAGCGCGCAGGCGGTCCCAACCGATAGCCGGTTCGGGCTCGAACCCCGGCGTGCGCATGAAGTAGAAGGCATCCTCTTGACCGTCGAAGCTCCCGTCGAGGAACGGAATCAGGAAGGTGCGCGTCCACACGAGCGGTCCGACCGAGTCGATCTGTAGTCCCAGCTCCTCGTGGAGCTCGCGACGTAACGTGTCGTGTGCGGTCTCGCCGGCTTCGATGCCCCCACCGGGCGTGGCCCACACACGCCGCTTCGGTTCGTGGGGCGCCGCGTCCAGCGAACTCGGGAACGCGAACTGCAAGAGGAGCACGCGATGGTCGTCGTCGACCAGCACGGCGCGGGCTGACTGCCGGATGCGGGGTGGAGCGGCCATCACACGATCATCGCACGAGCATCCGCGATGGCCTCACGGGGACGGCGACCATTGGCCGAAGCTCAGGTCGGTACCGGTCGGTTCGTGGCGATCAGTGAGGCAGTCAGATCCGAGGGTTCGACCCCGAGTTCGGTCTCGAGCAACTGGCGGCATCGCTCGAACAGTCGAACGGCACGACCCCGATCACCCATGGCGAGGTGGGCGGAGATGGCGAGGCGATAGGGGGTCTCGGCCAAGGAGTCGACCTCGATCGCCCGCTCGGCGATGGCCGCGGCTAGTCCGAAATCTCCTTCGAGATGCCACCCTTGGGCGAGGAGCTCGTAGGCCGAGCAGAGCTCTGCGGTCAGCCGGCGGCGAACATCGTCGCACCACGGATTGTCGATGCCAGGAAGCAGCGGCCGACGAAGCACGGCCGAGGCCGCGGTCGCCTCGGCGAGGGCATCGCGCACGCGATCGTGGCGAAACAAGCCCCAGGCGCGGTCGAGGTGCCGTTCGGCTGACTCGACATCTATCCACGCCGTGGTCGGCACCGTGAGCTCGAGCGTGCCACCCGAGCTCGCCAGAGCACCTCGACCGACTCCGGCGTGGTCGAACAGCGTGCGGAGACGACTCACGAGAGCATTGAGCCCCGACGGCCATGCCGTTGGTGGGCACCCAGACCACAGCAGGTCGGCCGACCGCGTCACGGGCGATCTGACGCCGCTCGACGACGAGGACGGCGAGCAGCAGAGCTGCCTGTGAGCCGGGAAGATCGCGCTCATCGAAGGAGCCATCGGGACCGAGGACAGTAACCCGCCCGAGCACGTGCACCCTCATCAAGTTTCCACCAAGCTTTCACCAACAGGTGCTCTCTAGTCTCGCACAGGAGGTGAAGACGATGGCTGGTCAGCTCATCGAGTGTCCGTGTGGAACCGTGCTTCGGGGCGACGATCTCGACGATGTCGTCTCGGCTGCGCAGGCCCACGCCAAGACCGTCCACGAGATGGACCTCACGAAGGAACAAGCAGAATCAATGGCCCGACCGGGCTGATGCAGGAGGAGTCCCGAGATGAAGCAGTTTGCGTGTGGCGATGTGGTCAGTGGATGTGACGGTGTAGTGACCGGCGAGACCGACGACGACGTATTGGCGGCCGCCGCTGCGCATGCCGCCGATGCGCACGGTCTCACCGACCTTCCCGAGGAGATCGTGGCGGCCGTGAAGGCAGGAATCAAGGAAGCATGATCTCGCCCCGGCGTCGGGACGATCGTGACAGGCGAAGGGTTGCCGGTCAGACGTCGTCGGGCTGACCTCGATGGCGGCGAGACGAGGCCACGTTTCGGATGGGCATCGTCGAGATCTCGAAGGCAGCCCCCACGATCTGCACGGGTGCCCGCGCCGCCTCGGCCATGCCGCGGCCGAGGGTGGCGCCAGCCTCTCGACCCGAGGGCCGCCTGATCCAGCCCAGGGCGACGAAGACACCGAGTGAACACACGGCGACAAGCCCCATGGCGGCGGTCACGATGATCCATCCGTCTTCGTTCCCGAGACCGGGCAGGTTCGAGAAGTTCATACCGAAGAACCCCGCCACCAGGGACAACGGCAGCATGATCGCCGCGTACACGGTGAGGACCTTGGTGACCTCGGTGGCCTTTCTGGCCTCGGCCCCCCGGTAGGCGTCCAGGATCTCCGCCAGCGCCGTTCGGGCTGCGTCGACCCCCTGCGCGGCGCGAGACGCCACGTCGAACACGTCGGCGAACCGGCGTCTCCCTCCGTCGGTCAGGAGCGTCGAAGGCGAGCGGCGCAAGATGTCCAGCACCTCGCGCTGGGGGTGGACGACCCGACGGATCGCGGCAACGTGACCACGCGCAGCGGTGACCTCGGCAACCGTGTTGCCGTCGGCGTCGAGCGCCCTGCGGATCAGGAGCTCGGCGTGCTCATCGAACTCGTCGAGAACCGAGAGCAGCCGCCGGGTCACCACGTCGGCCAGGCGACCGAGCACCTGGTCGGCGTCGCCGATGGTCAGTTCCGGACGCACTTGCATCGCGTCCCAGAGCGCATCGACCGATGCAGAGCGCTGCCGTCGAATGGTGACCATTCGGCGCTGGGTCAAGAAGCAGTCGACCTCGTTGGTACGCAGGTAATCGTCGCCCAGGCCGTGCAGTACCACGAGTATCGACGTACCGAAGTCGTCGTGCTTGGGGAGATCCTCGTCCTCGACGGCGTCGCGCACGGCTAGCGCGTCGAGGCCGAGACGACCGGCGAAGTTCACCAGCTCGTCGGCGTCGCTCGCCCGTACCTCGATGTCGATCCAGAGCCACCGGGCGGAGAGGTCGGGTGAGTCGATCGACGTGGTCTCGACGGGCGTCGCCGGACCGTCACCATCGCATGAGAGCGCTCGCATCTGCACGCTCGTCATGATGTCGCACCGGTCACCCGGCGGAAGGGATGGCGCCGACCCGAACAACGTCTCGCGCGTTCCTTTCCGTTTCGAAAAGATGGCACGTTTCGGGAAGATGGCTTCGACAGCCGGCGTTGTCAATTGTCCGACGGCGAGAAATCGTCGGAGAAGATTCGAGAAGAAAGGACAGCCATGTTGCGCTTCGACCCCTTCCGAGACCTCGACCGTATGACCGAGCAGGTGACCCGCCGCAGTGGTTCGATCATGGCCTTCGACGCCGTTCGAGACGAAGATCAGGTGATCATGTACTTCGACGTTCCCGGCGTGTCGGCCGATGATCTCGATGTCAGCGTCGAGAAGAACGAGGTCACCGTCACCGCCGAGCGACGGTGGAACGACCAGGGCTTGCACATCGTTGCAAGCGAGCGGCCGCAGGGCACGTTCACCCGTCGTGTCATGCTCAGCGATGCTCTCGACACCGATCGACTCGAGGCCGACCTCCGAGACGGCGTGCTGACCATCACCGTGCCCGTCGACGAGAGCTCGAAACAGCGCCGGGTCAAGGTGACCGCCGGAGGCAAGGCATCCGCGGTCGAAACCACCAGCCGCGAATCGGGCGACTGACCTCAGCTGTCGATCGGACCGGCTTCGCCGTCGGGTGGGTGATCGCCGAAAGCGGCGACGAGACGCTCGAGGAGTCCAGGGTCGACGTTCGCGTACACGAGATGCGAGCCGGGAAAGCGCTTGGCCTCCTCGACCAGTGCCTCGGTGCGGAGATCGCTCACCAACAAGACCACGGTTGCCGTTTCGGGCCCCACCGCGGCGCGGAACCACTCGACCCATTCGTCGGACACGCCGAGGTCGATGACCTTGGCCGCGGCGAGGCCGGCGCCTGCGCCGACGGCTGCGCCCGCGACCCAACCGACGGGCCCGCCGAGCAGGAGACCGAACAGCCCGGCCCACACCGCACCCGACAGTGCGCTGGTCTTGGCCTGTGGATCGACGGTCTCGGTGACGACGGTCTTGCCCGCGGCATCTTTCACGATGAGCACGACGTCGTGGAGCACGAGCTCGTTCTTCGACTTCAATCGAGAGGCCACCGTCATGAACTCGCGGGCCCGGAACACGTCGTCGAAGGACACCCCGACGAGCGTCTGGGGAGTGTCGCTCTCAGTGGTGCCGGCGGCGTCGGTCATGGAGTGCAGGATAGGAGAACTGCCTGGATCTAAGGTGGGCGCCGACGATAGTCCGCTTCCGACCCGAATCGTGTCTCCCCATGACCCTGGATCCAGTCGCTTCCGTCCCGTTCGTCGTCGCCGAAGTGACGTGGGACGACTGGGTGGTCGCCGGCTCGCTCATCGTCGGCGCCCTCCTCGCGACGATGGCGCTTCGACAGATTCTGCGGATGCTCACCCGATCACTGCGGTTCCAGGACTACGTCACCACGATCATCACCCGGCTCGTCGGCACGCTCCTCGTGCTGGTGGCCATCGTCTACGCCCTCCGCCAGCTCGAGGTCAACGTCGGCCCGATTCTCGGTGCGCTTGGTCTCGGCGGTATCGTGCTGGCCTTCTCGCTGCAGCACACGCTCTCGAATCTCGTCGGCTCGATCCTCCTGCATGCCCGGCGCCCGATCCGGCGGGGCGACCAGATCGAGACCAACGGCACCAGCGGAACCGTCGTCGACATCAACGGTCGGGCGGTCGTGCTGGTGACCTTCGACGGCGAGATGGTCTACATCCCCAACCTCAAGGTGCTCGAAGAGCCGCTGTTGAACCGGACGGTCAACGAGTACCGGCGAACGCTGCTCCCGTTCGAGGTCTCCTACGACGCCGACCTCCGCCAGACCCAGCGTGTCGTCGTCCAGGCGATCCGAGCGGTCGAAGCCCTCGAGGACGCCCCGCCCCCCGACGTGTTGGTCACCGGCTTCCACGAATCAGGGGTCGGGCTGGTTGCCCGGTTCTGGCATCCCTCCGAGGAGCTGACGGCGCGTTGGGCCACCAGCGAGGTCGCCATCACCATTCGCCAGACCCTTGCCGCCGCCGATATCACGATCCCCTATCCGCAGCGGGTTCTCCACCTCGCCGAATCGTCGGCCCCCGATCTGGAAGCCGTGCCCGAGACGCCGGTGTGACGAGCCCGTCAGCCGTGTGTCGCGCTCTCGAGCACCGCGTCGGTTCCCGGGAACAGCAGGTGCTCGCCGGGCTCGTTGTCCCACCGCACCATGTACGGCGGCGCGCCCTTTGACCCTCTGACCTCGACGATCAGACCCCGACGCAGCGGGCTGCCGACCTTGTGGCCGCCGATGACGATCCTGTCGTTGACCTTTGCCTTCATGACCGATGAACCTCCCACGTTCGACGGTAGGCGGAGCCCGCGGAGGCCCACAAGGGCACTTGTCCCCTAGATGGCGGGCGGAGGTTCCATCGTCCCCGCTTGGGGGATCTCACCCATGGACCTCATGCCCGCGCAGGGCCATAAGTCCCATTCATCCAGAGTACGGACTTAGGTCCCTGTCAGAGGACGTCCAACCGGAACACGCTGACAACCGTGAGTTCGTGAAACTGGTCACGAGCGAAAGAGTTAGGGGTTGTCATGAGAAAGCGACTGAAGGTTCTCGGTGCGTTCCTGGTGCTGGTAGGCCTCGGATTCTTCATCGGCGCAGGCGTTGCCTACAGCAAGGTTCAGGGTGGATACGACTCACTCCAAGCCTTCAGTGAGCAGCAGAACGTCACACTGAGCTACAACGAGGACGGCGTCCTCGTCGACCGCGGCAGCGTCGAGGAAGCCCAAGCGATCAGGTCTCTGCTCGAGGACGATTGGAACTTCCCCGTCGTCGAGTCCGACCTCGATCCCAACAATCCCCTCGTAAACAGCGCGACCGAATACATGTACCAAATGGCGACGATCGCCTACCACGTGTTGAACGGCACCCAGACCGTCGTTCTCGACGAAACCGTCGAGTACAACGGCGAGACGTTCGAGGCCGGCACCTATGAGTTCGCGGTCGAGGGCCGCTACTGGACCGATTTCGACCGTCAGAACCCGATCGAGGGCCCTGCCCGCGACCAGGCCTGGAGCGGAACGGCCCACGCACTCGTTGCCGAGCTCGGAGTCGGTGCGGCAACGCACAGCACCCTGCAGCTCGCCCTCGGCGTCGCGGCATTGCTGGCCGGACTGGGCTTCCTGTGCACCGTCACGGGCGCAGCAGTCATCTGGGCTGCATGGGCCAAGGACGAGCCCGAGGTGCCCGAAACGGTCCCCGAACCGGTCATGACCGACGAGCCCGAAAAGGAGCTGCTGAAGGTCTGAGCATCCTCGATGGGTCGGCATCCACAAGATGTCTACAGCCGACGGGTCACCCGTGATCAATCGGCTCCGACAACCCCAGGTGGGCTCCTCTTCGGAGGAGCCTGCTTGGCGTACCGGCAGGCTCGTAGACTCCAGATGTGCCGTTCGACGATCACAACGCCGGCCGCGACGCCACCGGGCGACAACCAGCTCGAAGCCCGATGCTCGACGACCTCGCGGCCCGCTGTGCCGAGCTCGACGACGACGGCCTGTTCAAACGTGAGCGCCTGATTGCCTCGCCGCAGTCGGCCCACATCGAGCTCGACGACGGCCGCATGGTGCTCAACCTGTGTTCCAACAACTACCTCGGGCTGGCCGATCACCCGATGGTGGTCGACGCGGCCCGCGAGGCGCTCGACGCTCACGGCTACGGCATGGCGTCGGTGCGATTCATCTGCGGAACCCAGACCGTGCACAAGAACCTCGAGGCCGAGCTGAGTCGATTCCTCGGAACCGACGACACGATCCTGTACTCCTCGTGCTTCGACGCCAACGGCGGTCTGTTCGAGACCATCCTCGACGACCAGGACTGCGTCATCAGCGACGCGCTGAACCACGCCTCGATCATCGACGGCATCCGCCTGAGCAAGGCACGGCGGCTCCGCTACGACAACAACGACATGGGCCAGCTCGAACTTCGGCTGCGCGAGGCGACCGACGCTCGATACCGACTGATCGCCACCGACGGCGTGTTCTCGATGGATGGCGTGATTGCCGACCTGGCGTCGGTCTGCGACCTGGCCGATCGCTACGACGCCATGGTGATGGTGGACGACTCGCACGCCGTGGGCTTCGTCGGCGCCGGCGGTCGAGGCACCCCTGCTCACTGCGGGGTGAGCGATCGCGTCGACATCGTCACGGGAACACTCGGCAAGGCGATGGGTGGCGCGTCGGGCGGGTACACCAGCGGTCGGCAGGAGATCGTCGACTGGTTGCGGCAGCGTTCGCGCCCGTACCTGTTCAGCAATTCGTTGGCGCCGGTGATCGCCTCCACCACGCTGCAGGTCCTCGATCTCCTGCACTCGGCCGACGACCTCCGAAGCCGGCTCGAAGGCAACTCGAAACGATTTCGGGACGGCATGGCTGCGGCCGGGTTCACGTTGACGGGAGCCGGGCATCCGATCATCCCGGTCATGCTCGGCGATGCACGCGTGGCCGTCGAGATGGCCGATCGGCTGTTGGCCGAAGGAGTGTTCGTCATCGCCTTCTCGTTCCCGGTGGTACCGAAGGGCCAGGCGCGCATCCGAACCCAGATGTCGGCGGCCCACTCCGACGACGACATCACCACGGCGATCGATGCCTTCGCACGGGTCGGGCGAGACATGGGCGTGGTGTCATGAGAGCGCTGGTCAAGGCCAAACCCGAGCCGGGACTCTGGCTCGAAGAGGTCGAGATGCCGACGTTCAACGAACGCGAGGTGTTGATCAGCGTCCACAAGACATCGATCTGCGGCACCGACCTGCACATCCACCGATGGGACCCCTGGGCTCGAGAAACGATCCCTGTGCCCCTCGTGGTGGGCCACGAGTTCATGGGTGAGATCGCCGAGGTCGGCGCCGACGTCATCGGCCTCGAGGTCGGCCAACGGGTCTCCGGCGAGGGCCACATCACCTGCGGTCACTGCCGCAACTGCCGAGCGGGACGACGCGAGTTCTCGTCACAACCACATCAGTGTGGGTGTCACCCGCCCCGGCGCCTTCGCCGACTACATGGTACTTCCCGCCGAGAACGTCTTCGTCGTCCCCGGCCACATCGACGACGACACCGCGGCCGTGCTCGACCCCCTCGGCAACGCAACCCACACATCGCTGCGTTACGACGTGGTCGGCGAGGACGTGCTGATAACCGGGGCCGGACCCATCGGCGCGATGGCGACGGCCATCGTGCGTCACATCGGCGCCCGCCACATCGTGGTCACCGACGTCAACCGGTTCCGTCTCGACATGGCCGCCGGGGCCGGAGCGACCCGGGTGGTCGACGTGTCGACCGAGGACCTCGACGCGGTGATGGCCGAGCTGGGCATGACCGAGGGTTTCGACGTCGGCCTGGAGATGTCAGGCGCCGAATCGGCGGTCAACCAGATGCTCGACGCAATGAACAACGGTGCCCGCATCGCGCTGTTGGGCATCCCGTCGGGCCCCATCACCCTCGACGTGAACGATGTGATCTTCAAGGGCCTCGAGGTGCAGGGGATCTATGGTCGGCGGATCTTCGAGACGTGGTACAAGATGGCCGCGATGCTGCAGAGTGGCCTCGACATCGGCTCGATCATCACGCACCGCCTCCCGGCCGACCGATTCGAGGACGCCTTCGAGATCGTCGGCGACGGGAGATGCGGCAAGGTGATCCTCGACTGGATCTGACGTCGACAGGCCGACCAGCAGACCGCCGCTCGAAATCACGAACATCGCGACCGCCGACGCAGTGAGCACACCGTTGTGTCGCCCTGTCATGGACAGAACCATGATGGCGGCGGGCAACCCGGCCAGTGCAGCCGACGCCGCGGCCGACGGGAGGTCACCGGTAGCGATCCCGACCGCGCCGATCGCGCCGCCGATCAAGGCCAGAGCGATCAACGGAACGGCACCAGCGACGGCGAGCGACGTGACGAGTTCGCCCCAGCCCCGATCGAGGAGTCGAATCGGTGGCATCGAGTAGGCCCACGATACGCCCAGCACCACGAACGCGACCGCGGTCACCCATGGGCTCCGACCGACGAAGGACAGACCCGCGACGATGGCGACCGTCGTCGAGGCCCAGGCTTGCGTACAAGGCGGTTCGCGCCGACAGCACCTCGTTGGCCAACACCCCACTCCCACCGGAGAAGAACGTGCGGTGCTGGACATGCCGATCGGCCTCCACATCGGCGTACTCGTTCACGTAGTGCGCCGTGAGCTGCGTCGAGGTGACCAGGATCTGCCCCGACACATAGTCCGCCACACCGATGGAACCAGCGGTTGCCGCCCCCAGGCCGAACATCAGGAATCCGCCCACCAGGAAGTGGGGTCGGCTCAGTCGAATGAATGCCCACGACCGGTCCCACATGGCGCTCGGGACCTCCTGGCGGCGGACAACGCGTACCCTGTCGAGAATGAGATCACATCTACGTGAGCAGCTCGTCGACCTGGCGGAGCGCCTCCATCTCGTCAGTGAGGATCGCGCCCTCGAGCTCTCGGGCCAGATCACCGATGCTCTGGACGCCGACGATCACGATGGCCTCGGCGACCGGCTGAACGAGTACGCCGTCGACTTCGAGGGCGAGCATCCCGAGCTCGCCGCCATCATCCGCCGGACCGCTGACACCCTGGGTGCTGCTGGTATCTGACGCCGCCCCGCCCGCGACTTGTCAGACGGCGGGCGCAGCCGCACCGATTCGGCGGGTCACGTCGTCGACCCGGTCGACTGATCGGCCGGCCGCGAACCACCGTTGTCGGGGATGAGGCCACTCGAGCGGCTGAGCCACCAGGCCTGCATCTCGGCAGACGCCGGCCACGTCGCCCCACTCGAAGGTCGTGCAGGCTGGGTAGAGCCAGCCCGAACCCACGGTTTCGGGACCATCGACGTACGTCGCGAGGATTACTCCGTCGTCGGCCAGACTCGGGGCGACGCCTTCGAGACCCGTCACGAAGAGATCCCGATGCGTGTGGCTGAAGATGCTCTGGGCCATGACGTAGTCGAAGCGAACGCCGAAGCACTCGGCCGGAAGTCGTCCACGTACGCGAAGTGCGGTGCCTTGATGGCGATGAGATCGCGGCCGACCTCGTTGCGGATCCCCTCCTTCACCAGCCTTTTGTCCGGCTCGATGCCGTAGTAGCGGCCGAGCGCGAGATAGGGAATGAGCAATCGGCCGGACCGAAGGGATCCGCAGCCGAGATCGAGCAGGCGATGCTGCTCTCGCAGACCTGCTGCGAAGAGCAACGAGAACTGCAGACCGGCGATCAGGTCGTAGTCGGCTGGCGGTCCGACGTAGGCCCGGTAGTGGGCGTCGCCCGGCCGCAGGTCGACACCATCGCGTGGGGCATTGGGCCGGCGCTCGGGGAAGAGCCGGTAGTAGGGACCCCGGAGCTTCGGCAACGCGCTCCTCCTGACGGCGGCGGGCACCATCGGTCGGGCACGGCCCCAGAACCGCCGCGCCACCTTCTCGATCATCCGGACCTCCACGAGCGGCGTTCTGCCGCATCGGCGGCACAGTAGTCGACCCCCCGGCTTCGGTGGCCGAACCGTCGTGACCACCGCCCTCCGCCCGATCCGCAAGGGGTCAGTCGCCGAGCTCCTCCAGCAGTTCATCGAGACGGCGAGCCTGTTCGGCGAGGGCGGCTTCCAGCGCAGTCACCCGATCAGCGAGTCCGGCGACCTCATCGGGCTCGTCGGGCGTCATGGCGGGGATCGGCACGGCAGTGGGGCTCGCCCCCTCGTCGGTCGGGGCCCAGCACTGGTCGATACGAGGCTCGCGCTCGCCGGGACGGCGTCCGAGCCGCACCACGAGGGGATCGGCACGGGCGGCGAGTCGGTCGATCGCGGCGTCGACCGCGGCGGCATCGCCCTCGGGCCCTCGGGCGTAGCGTGCCGTCCGGTTGGTGATCTCGTTGCGCGTCTGGCTACCCCGCAGCAGCAGCACCGCGAGCACGGCTAGCTCGTGGCCGTCGACGCCGAGTGCCTCGTCGACCACGTGCTTGTGCTTGCCGACCCGGTGCCCGCTCCCGGTCACGGTGCGAGCCAGACCGAGCTGGCGGAGCTCGAGCATGAGGGCATCGACCTCGCGCTCGCTGTAGTCGACCACCGGATCGCGATTGGTCGCCTGGTTGCACCCCGCTCGCAGTGCATTCGAGCTCAGCGGATAGCTGTCGGGCGTGGTCTCGGCCTTCTCGATGAGGCAACCGAGAACCCTGGCTTGCTGCGCGCTGATGTCCATGTCCATGACCCTAGATGTCGCAGGCCGGTCGCCCAGGACCCGCCTGCCAGCCTGTTCGAATCAGCTCGACCCGAGCTGCTCGGCGGCCAGGCGCGTGCCTTCGACCCGGGCCGCGATCTTGGCAAACGCGGTGTCCCGGCTGGTCGCGACGTCGTCACTGAACGGCGAGTAGCCGCAATCGTCGGTGGTCCCGAGCTGATCGAGGGGGATGTGTTCCGCGGCAGCGAGCACACGGTCGCGAACCACCTCGGGCCGGCTTCGACCTGCTCGTTGCAGACATCGATGACGCCGACATAGACCCGCTGGTGCGGTTGCAGGTGTCGGGCGACGAGAGCCAGCGACGCCGCCGGATCGACCTCGCTGGCCATCTGCATGAAGAATCGGCCCACGTCGAGCGTCAGAAGTTGCGGGATGAGGTCGGCGTAATCGATGTCGGCGCTGTGCGTGGAATCGTGGTCTCCGCCGGGGCACGTATGTACCCCGATGCGCTGGCGGTCATCAGCCGAGAACCTGGAAAGACCTCGTTGTTGAGGTCGATGAACTGTTGGAGCAGGCCCACCGAGGGATCGAGCTTGAGCGCGAGACGGCCCTCGGTGAAGTCGACCTGGACGCTGTCGGCACCGGCGTCGAAGCAACTCTGGATGTCGGCGGCGGCCTGGTCGATCAGATCGGCCCGGAACTGGTCGGCGCCGTAGCCATCGATACCCGACTGCGGGTAGAGCAGGCTCATGGCCGACGCGGAGATCACAGCCTGTTTGACCGGGAGGCGGGTGAACCGCTTGGTTCGTTCGACGTAGCTGCCGGCAAGATTCTGGTAGTGAAACGGCCCGTGGGTGATGACGGGAGCTGCCGGACGTGACCGTCGTCGAAGGGGATGACGACACCATCGGGCGAGAGGGTGGCCAGGCCCTCGAGGGGGTAGGTGGCGAAACTCGACTTGGTCTGCTCGCCGTCGGTTACGACCGGCGACCCGGTCGCCTCGAACCGGGCGACGGTGTCCTGCACGGCCTTGTCGAACATCTCCTCGAGCGTGTCGGTCGGCAGCGAGCCCGCGCCATGAGCGGCCATCGCCTCCTGGAGTGCAGGGTCACGCGGCACACTTCCCACTGGTTCGGTCGGTATTGCCATTGTTTCTCCCTCGTGGCCCAACGAAGCCGACACTAGCGGGCTGGTTTCTCAGGACCCGTCGGGAGAGGCTTCATGGCCCACGGGCAGCAGGTAGAGCACGTCCTCACCGGGGGCGAGCGCCAGGAGACGGGCCACCGATGCGGGGTCGAACCCGCCGACGGGAACAGCCGCGAGACCGAGGGCCGTGGCCTGAAGGAGCAGGTTCTGCGCGGCGTGGCCTGCCTCTCGGTTCACGAGGTCGCCGGCCACCGCGCCGTACTCGTCCTCGGTACGTGCCTGCACACCGGTGATCACGATCACAACGGGGGCGGAACCGACGAACTCCTGATCGAACGCGGCCGCCGCCAGCTGGGCCAGGGTCGTGTCGTCGGAGCGCTGCTCGAGCCGATGACCGGTAGGCAGATAGTGCATGAACGTCGTCGCCGACAGCGCATAGAGCTCGAGGGGATACGCGGCTCCAGCCGAAGGTGCGGTTCGATGACCGGCGCCGTCGGTGACACCCTGGGCGGCCCAGAACAGCTGGCCGATCGTCGCGAGTGGGAGCTCGTCGGGCGCGTACTCTCGCTGCGACCTCCGCTGCGACATCACCTGTTCCAGCGTTGCCGAACCCGAGCGGTCGGGGGTGGGCAGCTCGATGCTCTCACCGAAGCGCTGCGATGACTCCAATACTGCGCTCGGGGCGCTCGAAACACAGCCCGCCGTCAACGTTGCCGCCATCACGAGCACCGCCAGGCTCCTAGCCATGGCCTCGTTCCCCGTCGAACCGGTCGAGATGGGCGCCGACGAGTGCGAGCACTCGTCCGATCACGAACAGGGCCATCGTCGGTATCAACACGATGAGCCCCACCACGGCGACAACCAGGCGATCGGTGTACAAGAACAGCGTCGAGTCTGCGTCAGCGACGAGAAGGATGACCGCAATCACCCCGGCGACGGTGAGAATCCCGCCCGCCAGCGAGGTGGCCCGCCCGAGCGAGCGCGATCCGGCCGCCCGTTGTCTCCGGCGTCGAATCACGCCGTGACCTCGACCGAGCCTTCCCTCCGGCCAGCAAGGCGGCAATCACGCCCGCTCCACCCAGCGCCACAGCCGCGCCGATCTTCCGGTTGATTGCGGCTGGACACAGATGGCTGCGGACGAGCGCGGAGCGAACGCGGTCGTCGGGCTCGTCGAGATCTCGGGCCCACCACAGCTCCCAACCCGACCGATCGGTGGCACTGTCGAACGCCGATCCGCAACTCCTCGTCTCCCCCAGGGCCGGGTCGGTCACCTCCACCTGGGCGAAGAACATGGCAACCGAGGCCGACAACGCCAGCACCACAACGACGAGCCCGACGAGCCGGCGCGACTCGAGCGCCGACGCGGACGGGGCCTCCGACTCCGACGCGATCGCCTTGGCCCACCTCGACATGGCTCAACCGTGCCCTTCGGGTCATCACTACCGCCAGGGCCTTTCGTCTGTTGAGTGGCCAAGCCCTGTGCCGGCAGTCATTTGGCAACGAGGTGAAGCGGCGAGACGAACCCGGGCGGTTTGACGGCAATCACCGAGCAGCGCACGCTGTTCAGGACCGTTTCGGCCGTGTTCCCCATGATCAGACCCGCGACACCGGTGCGAGCAACCGTGCCCATCACGAGAAGATTGATCTTGTGTTTCGCCACGACCGCACGCACGATCTCAGCCGGTGGACCGTGTTCGAGATGGATCTGGCACGACTCGGTTTCGAGACCAGAAGCGGTCAGCACGTCGTGGAGTGCCTCCCGGTGAGAAGCTCGCTCGCTCTCCAACAGTGTGTCGATCTCCGGCGCTGAGGTGTGCATGAACGCTGAGGAACCTATGGTCGCCTCGCCGTAGAGCTTCCACGCGTGCACGACATGGAGCTCGCCGCCATATTCGTTCACCATCGATGCGGCGAGCTCGAGAACCGTGCGATTCAGCTCTGCCTCGGACGGCTCTGGATTCACGGCGGCGAGGACTCGCTGGATTCTGGCCCGGGTCGGGCGAATCACCCACACGGGGCAGGGGCACTTGCGCAGCAGGCGCTTGATGTCGGCGCGGTCTTCGTCGTCCTCGTCGGTGGTGACGACCACGAGGTCGTGATCGGCGATCAGGACTCGCTCGATGATGCTCAGCGCCGAGCTGCCGGCGGTGATCCTCGTCTCGATCCGGCCGTCGGTGGCGTCGGGCACGCAGCGGGCCAGTTTCGTCGTCAGCGCCCTCGCCTCGGCTTCCTGGATCGCGTCGATGTAGTCGGTGCCGTGCAACGCGCGCTGCAATCTGGACGGCTCGGCAATGACACCGAACAGCGTGAGCTTTGCCTCGTTTCGGGCCGCGAGGTCAGCGACCCGCCGCGCTGCTGCCGGGTTGTCCTTGCGACCCAGGGGGCAGAACAACATGTTGGTGAATCGGTTCACGGAGTCGCTTTCCGATGGCTCGAGGTGCCCACGACGCTAACCCCCTGCGCGGTTGGTCCCCAGGGACCAAGGTCCCACCGCACCCGCACCACGGGGACCTTCGACCCTTCCGCCATCGCCGCTTGTCACCGATGATGTCGGCAGCGCTCATGAGGCGCCGTAGAGATCGGAGCCCCCGGTGAGAGCCCCGAACAAGGTTGCGGTGACATGAAGAGGATCGTGGTCGGTGCAGATGGGTCGGCTGGTGCCGCCAATGCCCTCCGCTGGGCCGCCCCCCTGGCTGAGTTCCATCAGGGAGAGATCGTCGTGATGACCAGCTTCGTTCCCACCGAGTCCGAGCTGCCCCCGCAACGAGTCGAGACGCTGCTGGCCGAACAACAGCAGCAGCTCGAGACGTGGTGCAACGCGGCGGGGCTCGGTGACGTGGGGGTGCATACCGTCGTCGAACGCGGTGATCCGAGACAGGGGATTCTTCGTGTCGCCGACCGGGAGCAAGCTGATCTCGTCGTCGTCGGTCGAATCGGGCAGTCGGCCGGCCCCGGGCTCTTGCATTTCGGGAGCGTCGCCGAATGGCTGGCCCACAACTCCCCGGTACCCGTCGCCGTCGTCGGGGGCGCAGTGACCATCCCCGTCCGAAGCGTTCTGGTGGGCGCCGACGGGTCTCCAGGGTCGAGAGCCGCGGTCCAGTGGGTTCGGGGTCTCGCCGCGGTGGCCGACGTGAAGATCGTCGTGGCCTCGGTTGAGCCGCAGTACTCGGAAGGACCGCGTGCCGCGAGCAGTGAGCACTGGCGGAGCGAGCTCGAAGGTCGGATCCGCGCCGACCTCGCAAGCGATCTGACGTCTGCTGGCGTGGAATTCGATGCCGTCGCGCTCCACGGTGCCAATGCTGCTGACGCGCTCCTGCAGGCCGCCAAAGACGAGCGCACCGACGTTGTCGTGGTCGGCGCACGAGGCCTCGGCGGCTTCACCGGTCTCCGGATCGGGGGCGTTGCGTTGAAGACGTTGCACCGCAGTGACCGGCCGGTGGTTCTCATCCCCGCCGACACCGAAATATGACGACCGAGGACATTGTCATACCCGGTCGGGAGAGGTGCTCATCGATGAGATGAGCCCGACTGAGCCTTGCCAGCGTCGATGTCCGGCGGTTAGGTTCGGACCCGATGCAGGCGGTGCAGCTCCCCGCTCGTGTCGACGGTGCTGCGGCTTCACGGGCACTGTCTCCTTAGCCCAAATCACATGAGGAGAGGCTCCATGCGTACCCGCGGACCAGGATTTCCCGACAACTCGCGCTCGACGAAGCCCGCCAGGAGGGTGACCGTGGGAGGGTTGCTGGCCGTCGTGGTCCTCGTTGTCACGACGCTGGTCTTGCCGGGTCCGGCGGCAGGGACACCGATGGCGCCGCAACCGGCACTCGATTTCGGGCCGAACGTGACGATCTTCGATCCGAGCATGCCGACCAGCGAGATCGAGGCGACGATCAATGCTCTCTGGGTACAACAGCGCGACGCCGAGATGGGCTCGGACCGCTACAGCCTCCTCTTCATGCCCGGCGAGTACGGCACCGACGCGGACCCGTTGCAGATCGCGGTCGGGTACTACACCGAGGTTGCTGGTCTTGGTGCCTCCCCGGCCGATGTGCAGATCAACGGCAAGGTCGAGGTCTTCAACCGCTGCTTCGATGCGAACGGGGATCCCGCCCAGGAGGGCGATCCGGACGTCGCCGAGTGCTTCGCGCTCAACAACTTCTGGCGCAGCATCTCGAATCTCACGATCAACGTGAACGGTGCCGGCCAAGGCGGCTGCGAGGCATCATCGAACTTCTGGGCCGTCTCCCAGGCGGTCTCGATGCGCCGGGTGCAAGTGAACGGCGGCAACCTGAGCCTCATGGACTACTGCGGCCCGGGCCCCCAGTTCGCCAGTGGCGGCTTCATCGCCGACTCGAAGGCCGGGGTACTGATCAACGGTTCCCAGCAGCAGTGGATCACCCGCAACAGCGAAGTCGGCGAGTGGTCGAATGCTGTCTGGAACCAGGTGTTCACCGGCGTCGTCGGCGCTCCGGACGACTCCGGCTACCCGGGCTGCGTCGTTCAACCGTCGGAGGCGTCTGTTTGCATTCCGTACACGACGCTCGACACCACTCCGCTGAGCCGGGAGAAGCCATACCTCTTCGTCGACGAACGCGGCGACTTCAACGTGCGTGTCCCCAGCGTGGGCTACGACACGCGTGGCCTCACCTGGGCCGACGGCCTGACGTCGGGCCGGACGATTCCGATCACCGACTTTTTCGTGGCCGACCCGTCTGACTCGGTCCAGGCGATCAACAACCAGCTCGCCCGGGGCAAGCACCTGATTCTCACGCCCGGCGTGTACGACGTCGGGAGGAGCATTCAGGTCAAGCGCGCCGACACCGTCGTCCTCGGCATGGGCCACGCGACACTTCACGCCGTCGACGGGGCCATCGTGTTGACCACCGCCGACAAGGCCGGGATCATCGTGGCCGGCTTGACGATCGATGCGGGCGAGAGCGAGTCGCCGGTGCTGCTCCAGGTCGGGAAGAAGAACGGCAACAACGGCGTGCCCAACACCGATCCCGACAACCCGGTCACGCTCAGCGACGTCTACTTCCGCATCGGCGGTCCCTACGTTGGTAAGACCGACATCGCCCTCGAGGTCAACAGCGACCATGTTCTCATCGACCACACCTGGGTGTGGCGGGCCGACCACGGCATCGAGGGCTTCGACGAGACGTGCAACGAGCCCGCCTCGGTGTGCCCCAACGGGTTCCTGGGAGACAACCAGCGTTGGGTCACCAACATCGGACGCAACGGCGCCGTGATCAACGGCGACGACGTCACGGCGACGGGCCTGTTCGTCGAGCATTTCCAGGAGTACAACACCATCTGGAACGGCGAGCGCGGCGAGGTCTACCTGTACCAGAACGAGCTGCCGTACGACCCGCCCACCCAGGAGGACTGGACGGCCGATGACGGCACGCTCGGATGGGCGGCGTACAAGGTCGCCGACGACGTCGAGGAGCATCTGCTGTGGGGTGCGGGGAGTTACATCTTCAACCGCAACAACCCCGACATCGTCACCGAGAGCGGCTACGAGGTGCCGGTGACCCCAGGGGTCCAGCTGAACCACATCATGATCAACAATCTCAGTGGCCCGGGAATCATGAACCACATCGTCAACGACTGCGGTCCCAGAGTCGACGGCATCCCCGACACCGACCCCTACCCCGTCGGGTTTGGTGACCCGGATTCCTACGAGTTCCCGAGGTACATCGTCACCTATCCTGCCTGCCCGCCGGGGTTCTGACCGATGACGGTGAGCCCGGTACTACGGCGATGATGGTTTGGTCGTGGTGGTGGTGATGAAGGGAGCGGCGATCTTTGCTGCCGATCTTGTCCGGGCGATGAGCACAGAGACCGAGCTGACCTATCTGACCGCGTCTTCGTACGTGGATGGCTTCACCCCAGGGGAATCCCTGAGCCTACGAGGCGACTTCGACCTCGACCTCGGCGGGCGCGACGTGTTGATCGTGGATGACATCATCGATACCGGACGCACGCTCAACGAGCTGTCGGCAGTGGTCACCGCTCAGGGCCCCCGGAGCGTCGCCACGGCTGCACTCATCAGCAAGACCAGTCGGCGATCAGCTGACGCGGAGCCCGATCACCACGGCTTCGAGATCGGCGACGAGTTCATCTACGGCTACGGGCTCGATTGGGACGAGCGCTACCGAGACCTGTGCTTCATAGCGCTGGCCATCCCCTAGTAGGGCTACTCGCCGAGGGAACGCAGGTACCGATCGGCCTCGTCGATCTGGTCCTCGGGGAACACCCGGACGCCGTGGTTCTGGAGAAGTTGGGCCGCGACACCCATCCCCGGCATGGTTCCCCCGCCGAAGCTCCCGTCATAGACGTAGGTCGTGCCACACGACGGGCTCCCATCGGTCAACACCGCCATCACACACCCCTCGGCGACGGCCCGCTGCGCGGCGAGCTCGGCTCCCTCGACAAACATGGCGGTCACGTCAGCGCCGTTGTCCTCTTTCACCGAGCCCCGACCCTTCAGAACCAGCGACGCGGTCGACTCCACGATCTCGGCCGGGGCACGTGGCACAGGGAACCCTGCGGCCAGCTCCGGGCAGAACGCCAGAAGCCGCCCCTCTGACTCCCACCGGTCCCAGATCTCGGACTTCACCGACACGTTCGTGCTGTTGAAGCGGATCGGGCGACCGTTGAGGCATCCGCTGACAAGAATCCTGTTCATAGCCAACCCCCTGCGTGGCGGCCGCGGCCGACCGACCCCCATCCCCAACGTAGGGCCCAGAGCCCGGAACGACCAGCCCCTCCGCCCCGTGGGTCGGGAAGGCTCAGTTGGCGCTGGCGCAGCTCGAAGTTGGAGAGCTTTGTGCAGTGTGGCGATGACGTGACGCGGCGCTCCGCTTGGGACCTTCGACCCTGGCAATTCGGCCCTTCTGGAGATAGGTAACCTCACTAGAGAGTCCCGTGAACCACCAAAATTTCCCCTGAAGGAGGAAGCCCATGTCAGCTGTATTTGCCAGAATTGTAACGCCACATTCCGGTCACCTCGAAGAGAACACACAGTTCTCGAAGAGGCGGATCGCTGCCATAAAGGAATATTGTGGAGTAGATGTCGAATTGCGGGTGCGCCTCGGCGGCCCTGCTGGTCAATTGCTGATGGTCTCAACGCACAAAGATGCCGGCGAGATTGAGGAATTGCGGCGAAAGACCATGGAAGGTGTTGCTGCAGGCGCGATCCCTCAACCAGAGCCTGGCATGGCGGCCAGTGTTGAAGATCAGGTCTGGCTAACGATTGACTGATTGACTGATTGGCTGATTCCTGAAGCGCCGTTGCGGGGCACCCGACAATCGCACTCCGTAATCCGCCGCTACAGATCCTTCCTGGAGTGCCGACGGGGCATCATGGCTCGTCCGCCGCTTGCGCTGATAGCGCTGATGATTCTGGTGCTTGTCCCTGCGGCCTGCACGAGCACCAGCGTGCCACCCGATCTCGCGTTCGTGAACGAGAACAGTTGCGGCCGGTCCTTCACTGCTGTCAACGACGCCGGCACGGCGCAACTGTCGCTATCGCCGTTGCGCGATGACGACCTGGAGGACATCGCACCTGGGCTCGTCGACCTCGCCGATGAGACCTGGACGGGCGCGGTCGAGGTCGGATCGGGTCTTGGGGTTTGGCCCTGCCACGACGTCGCCAGCGACTTCAAAGAGGTCGAGGTTGTGGCGGTCTGGGTTGCGACCAGCGGAACGATCGAGATCCCGCAGCTGCTTCCCGCCACGGGCTCGACCGGCGGTGGGGGTGTCCCAGACCGCTTCACGATCGTGGTGACCGACCTGGTGCTCACCAACGAGGGCGAAACCATCGCTGTACCCGAGGTGACGCTGTCGACGGAGTCGTGGGGTTTCTATGGCGGTTGACCCTGCATTCATGTGCCGGTCGACTGCGAGAAGGTTCACCCTGACGGCTGCTGCCGCATGCGGCCAGCATCATCCACGAACATGCGGTCCATTCCTGAACAGGTCGAATTGAGATCAACTGAGATGCGGTCCAATGAGTCCGCGGCGGGGTTGAAGTTCTCGTAGCTGAAAGGTTCCGCGCTCAGCTCGAGCATCAAGGCCCAGGTGTCGGCATGGTTGGCCGGGCTCTCGGCGGCGATGAGTGCTAGCAGTTCGTTGTACTCTGCCGTGGATCCGCCGTCATCGAGAACCTGCGCAGCCCTACTGAGGGCGGCGCAGTAACTCGACTCCTCGAGGGCGGCGGGCGTGGCGTTCGTCGCAGCCTCGTCCGTACTGAGCCCGCAGGCTCCGAGCAACAACACCATCACCGCTGGCGTGTACCACTGCGACCTGCTCATCCCCAAGACTCTCACACGCGCGTATCGGCGGACTGCCTACGGAGGTGGAATTGCCGATCGCTCGAGGTGGTTGGGCACCGTCGGAAAGCAGCGCAACCGGGTGACGCCCGATCAACGCCACACAAGACGACGCGCCAGGGCGCAGCTCGTCGAAGAGGGTCCGAAACCGGTCCCGCTGGCGACCCAGCCGGCAGCAACGCCGGGCTTGACGAAGTTGAGCGTGCTTGAATGACCTCATGGTCGATGCCGACGTGGTCGCCAGAACGGTCGATGCCCAGTGGGCCCTCGCCCTACCTGTGCTCGAGCAGTACATCCGGATACCGGCCAAGTCGCCGGCCTTCGACGCCGACTGGGCGGCGAACGGGCACCTCGCCGCCGCCGTCGAGCTGATTCGGGCATGGTGCAGCGAGCACGCTCCCGACGATGCCAGCGTCGAGGTGCACGAGGTCGAGGGCCGAACACCCGTGGTCGTGATCGACGTGCCGGCCTCGCCCGGCATCGAACGCACCGACACGGTGCTGCTCTACGGCCACCTCGACAAACAACCCGAGATGACCGGCTGGCGCGAGGGTCTCGGACCGTGGACACCGGTTGTCGAGAACGACCGCCTCTACGGTCGGGGTGGAGCTGACGACGGCTACTCGGCCTTCGCCATCACGGCCGCGCTCGAGGCGGTCCGCCGTGCTGGTGGCTCGCACCAGCGCTGCATCGCACTGATCGAAGCCAGCGAGGAGAGCGGAAGCCCCGACCTCCCTGCCCACCTCGAGAAGCTGTCCGATCGACTCGGCGACGTGAGCCTCGTGGTCTGCCTCGACTCGGGAGCCGCCGACTACGACGCGCTGTGGATGACGACGTCGCTGCGCGGGACGATCCAGGCACAGCTCAGAGTCGACGTGCTGGAACGAGGTATGCATTCGGGCCTGACCGGTGGGCTCGCACCGTCGAGCGTTCGCATTCTGCGCCAGCTCCTCGACCGGATCGAGGACTCCACAACCGGCGAGATCCTCCTCGATCGGTTCCAGGTCAACATCCCAGGCAAGCGCATCACCGAGGCGCAGGCTGCCGCCGCCGCAGGGGTCGACCCTCGAGCCGAGATTGCCTTCGTCGGGGACACGCGCAGCGATGCAGTCGACGCGACGTCGGCGCTCCTCCAGACCACCTGGCTCCCGGTCATGACCACGATCGGGATCGACGGCGTGCCCGCTCTCGCCGACGCCGGCAACGTGATGCGCCCCTACACGACGCTGGGGCTCTCGTTTCGCATTCCACCGACCTGTGACCCCGAAATAGCGATCGAGCAGCTTCGCCGCGTGCTGGAGAGTGATCCGCCGAGCGGGGCCATGGTCGAGCTCACGATCGTCGAATCGAACGCCGGCTGGAACGCCAGCCCGACCGACGAATGGCTGGTCGAGGCGCTCGACGCTGCCTCATACACGCACTTCGGGCGACCGCCGGGCTGGTGGGGGCTTGGTGGCTCGATCCCGTTCATGGCCCTGCTGGGTGATCGCTACCCGAACGCGCAGTTCGTGATCACCGGCGTGCTCGGACCCGACTCCAACGCCCACGGCCCCAACGAGTTCCTCCATCTGCCGACCGGCCGACGAGTCTCGGCGTGCGTCGCCCAAGTGCTCGACGCTCATGCCAACCGGCCCGGACCCTGATCGGCAACGTGACCACAGCTGACGCCAAGTACTCGGACTTCGGCCCGGCGCCCGCCTTGCCGGAGGCTCAGAATGCCGTAGCTCTGGCCTCCGATCACCGCGACCACTAGCGCCGCCGACTAGCCGAGCGCCCGCTTGTCGATCGCCACACCTACTGAGCTGACTCCTTCTGCGTTGCCGAGTGGCGCGGCGAGTCGATCGCCGAGGAGCGCGAGCTGGAGCGCGCCGATGAGCATGCCGACCGCCGTACTGGCTGAGCCGACAAGAGCTGCGGCGCCGACGATGCTGATCCACTCACCGACCGCTGACCAGCATCCGAGGTCTCCCCCCCCCGGGTGACTGCGACGAGAGGCGCTCACCCACTCGACTTCGCCGGTTCCGTGACAACCGAGCGAAGGCGTCGGAGCAGAGTGTCCGCTGGATGACGGCCTGTGGCGACCGAACTGTCAGTGCCGCTGGTCGTGTGATCGGAGCACGCAGAACTCGTTTCCCTCAGGGTCGACCAGCACGACCCATGTCTGGTCGCCCTGTCCGACATCGGCACGCACCGCCCCGAGTCGCTCCAGCCGATCGACTTCCGCGACTTGGTCGTCGGGACGGAAGTCGAGATGCAAGCGATTCTTCGCCACCTTCGCCGCATCGACCTGCGCGAAGAGCAGCCCAGGTGTCTGATCCACTGACTCGCGAATCTCGAACTCGTCTGGGTCATCGTTCACGACCACCCACCCGAGCGCCTCACACCACCAGCGACCGAGAGCTACCGGATCGCGAGCATCAATGATCGTCTGCTCCCACACAAGGGTCATGTCGTGACCGTAGCGAAGGCGGGCGCGTCACGGTCGATCACGCAGTCACCGACCACGCCGACAACGAGCGACGAATCGAATACCGGCAGCCGAAGCCGCCGGTATTTCACGAGCCCTTTTCGGGGGCAGATTCGGGGGGCCCGCCCCCGTCTACGCTCGCGTGATGCGAGCCACGATCGTCGGTGCCGGTGTCTCGGGGTTGACCACGGCGGTGGCGTTGCTCGAAGCAGGTTGGGATGTGGCCGTGGTGGCCCGGGAGGCGCACGAGTCAACGGTCTCGGTGGTGGCGGCAGCGGTGTGGACCACAACGGTGGCAGAGCCACTCGAGTCGACGAAGCGGTGGGCGATCGTCGGGTGGCATCGGTTCGCGGAGATCGCGGCGGATCCCGAGAGCGGCGTGGTGCCGCTGCGTCAGCGTGAGCTGGAGCGGACGGACCCCGGACCGACGTGGTGGGAGACGACCGCCTACGCACGGCGAATGGCGACCGACGAGCTCCCGCCGGGCTATGGCGCCGGGTTCGAGGTCGACGGGTTCATGATCGAGCCCCTCATCTACTTGCGATGGCTCACGGAGCGGCTGACGGTACTGGGGGGAACGGTCACCATCGCCGAGGTCGCCCGGCTCGCCGACCTCGATGGTGACGTGGTCGTGAACTGCTCGGGTCTCGGCGCCGTGGTGCTCGTTGGCGACGGGAGCGTCTCGCCGATCCGCGGCCAGGTGGTTGCGGTCGCCAATCCCGGGATTCGTGATGCCGTTGCCGACGAATCCGACATCGATCGGATTGCCTACGTCTACCCGCGGTCGCGGGAGGTGGTCCTCGGAGGGACCCGCCAGGTCGGGAGCGTGGATCCCGAGCCGGATCAGGTGATCACGCAGCGGATCCTTGACCGCTGCGCCCAGCTCGACTCGCGGGTGGGCGGACTCCAGGTGCTCGACGTGCGGGTGGGCTTCCGTCCTGGGCGGCCAACGGTGCGGGTAGAGCGGGAGCTGGTTTCGGATGGACCGCCGGTCGTCCACAACTACGGGCATGGAGGGGCCGGCTTCATCCTGTCCTGGGGGTGCGCGCTCGAGGTGCTCGACCTGGCAGGGACCGCCGGCTGAACCGACATCGCCGGGTTCCTCGTCGACCCACCTGTGACGGCCAATCCATCCTGTCGACAATCGCCGGGTGGGCCGTTGGTGGCCACAGGGACCTTCTTCTCTGGCATCCCAACGGCCGACGGGCTGGAGTGGTCAATGGAGTCCTGACGATTGGAGGAGCCGAGTCCCCGACGACGGGATGGTCGTCATCCGACCCACCGACACCAGCCACCAGCAAGCCGCAGCGCTCCCCGTCGGTGCGCTCTGTGCGCTCCATTTCCTTCGCCGCAGCGGCATCCACGGAGGCCAGCGAATCCTCATCCACGGCGCCTCCGGCAGTGAGGGCACCTATGCAGTACAGCTCGCTCGCCACTTCGGCGCCCCGGTGGCTCCATTGTCGCTGCACTCTCGGTCCGCCCGAAGCGGTCTCCTACAAGCCCGTTCTTGACGCTGTGGGTCAATTCATGCCCAAGCCACCTCCTGGCGGCACGCCCGGCGGTCCCTTTCGGCTGTCTGCACCCGGAGC
The DNA here is from genome assembly GCA_963700995.1 of uncultured Acidimicrobiales bacterium. GTDB lineage: Bacteria > Actinomycetota > Acidimicrobiia > Acidimicrobiales > JAHEJN01 > JAHEJN01. Next base: position 22,871 of record CAVOZP010000012.1, on the reverse strand, counting down.
GCTCGAAGATGGCTTCGTGTCGGCTGGAATCGAGGTGTCGGGGACAGGTGAAGTCAACTGCCCCTTCGGGTACGGACGCTGGGACCATTTCTGGCGTGGAGCCAGGGCTGCTGGGCCTACCCAGATGGTCATTGGTCTCGCGGGACTGGACGCGGTCGAGGAGGCGACTCGCAAGGCCGTCGAGCCACTGACCGCCGAAGACGGCAGCATTGCGTTCGATACGAACGTGTACATCCACGTCGTCGGGCAGGCCTGAGTACTCCGTCGTGGACCCGTGCCTCCGAAGCGCACCACACTCCCTTCTGAGGCACTGCTGAGCCCGGCCAAGGAAACGTGATCATCCGACTCGGCTCCGAGCTTGCGCTATCCCCCAACTTCAGCCGGTCATGGGCGGTCGGACCGTCCGGGGCCAGCGCCCGAGCCCCGCCAGCTAGTTGCATTCTGCGGGGAGAACGTGACGTCGGTAGGTCGTCTGGTCGTGACACTATGGAACCCGGTGGAACAGTGGACTCAGCCAGCATCTGCGAAGTGTGCGGGGCGGACTGAGCACGACCGCTTCCCGGCCGCTCAGCCGGCGAAGATCGTTATCTCCCACGCGTCCCCGGTGAAGGTGGCGTCGAAGCCGACGCCGTCCAACACCGTCTGCCCGGCCCAGTCGACTGGGAAGGCGGCGTCGTACTCCACCCCTCCACACGAATCACAGCACCAATTCATCCCCCTGATGGCCTCCAGACGAACCGCCATGACCCCGGCCACTTCAGAGTCGGGGAGGGCGGTCGGCGTTGGCTCGGCATCCGCGAGCCGGTGGGCCAGGGCCAGATCAGCCGGGAAGCGGGCGGCCGAACGTCCCCCGTTGGCCAAACAGTCGAACCCCCACTGGAGGTTGTCCTCGGTTTGGATGTTGCGGACCGCACCCTCGAGCGCCGAGATGCGGCCGTCCAGATCTGCGTAGACGGCCAGCACCGCCCTCTCGAGATCGGCCGACAGGCCGGCCGGGATCAAAGCCCGCAGCGGCCGGGCATCCAGTGCATCAACCACCGGAGCCACCCCGGGATCCAGGGTGACCGCGTCAGAATCCAGGCCGGCGTTGAACACCGTGGCTGCGTCTTTGATGCGCCCGTCCAGTTTGTCGGCCGCCTCGAAGAAGCCCGCCAGTGCCGCGGCGGCGGTGAGCTCCGGAGTGGCCGTCGGCTCGGAGGTGACGGTGGGTTGGGCGGTCGCTGTCGGTTCCGGGATGGCGGTGGGTTTGGGGATCGCTGTCGGCTCCGGGCGCGCGGGAGTCGCTGTCGGCGCAGGCTCGACGGCGACATCGGCGCTTTCGGATCCACACCCGGGTACGGCCAACGCGGCGGCGAGCATCAGGGCCAGCACAACGGCTATCGGTTGGCGAGTCGAGCGCGCCATACGACACCCCAATCTCAGATGCACTCTGATCATCCCGATAGCGATACGCCACCGGTAGAGGCCAACGTCAACAACTCTTGGTCGACCACCCTGTATGACCAACGCCGTGCGGGCTGACGGCCTAGGGCTCAATCGAATTCACCTGCGCAGGCCGATGATGAGCCAGATGACGAGAGCGACGAGGTTGCCGACCAGACCGCACAGGGGCCTGCGAGGTAGATGAGGGGAAGAATTGCGTGTTGGGCCGCCTCCGCCGAGCACGAACAGGACAGCGACCACGGCATAGGTTGGCGATGCCATCGACTCTTCTTCGTCGCGGAGCCAGCTCAACGGCCAAACGTCACCACTACAGACTGAACCACCATGCATTTGCGACATTGCGCGGGCCGAATGTGGCCCGACGAGCCGATGGCCTGAACGAGGAACGCCGCCCCGTGGCGGCCCCATGCGGCGCCACGGAATCCCTCCGCCGGAGGCCGCTACCGTCGGATGGTCCCTTCGGTCTGCGAGTCGGACGAACAGCGTGTCCGATCGCCCGATGTATCTTCCAGGAGATCGGTTCCTGCCGAACGGGGAGGTCGCAGTGGACAACCAATTACGAACGTCGGTGATCGGAGCGGGAGCATGGGGAACTGCGCTCGCGCGGGCTGCTCGCGACCAAAGGTGTACCAACGCTCATCTGGGCCCGTGAGCCCGAGGTGGTCGATGACATCGTCAACCGCCACGAGAACCGAACCTTTCTGGCCGGTGTCGAACTCGGACCCGACCTCGATGCGACCGGTGACGTGCATCGAGCGATCGAGCACGCCGACATCGTCGTCAATGCGATCCCGACCCAGCACATGCGGTCCGTGCTCGACACTGCTCGGGAGGCGCTCCGCCAGCCGTCGGTCGTCGTCACGGTGTCGAAGGGCATCGAACTCGACACGTTGTTGACGCCGAGCGAGATCCTCGCCGAACTCGGAGTTGCCGTGGAACGAATCGTCGTGCTGTCGGGCCCGTCGTTTGCCGCTGAGGTGGCAGCCGACCAGCCGAGCGCCGTCGTCGCGGCAGGTGAGGGCCACGACGCGGTACAACGCGTCCGCGATCTGTTCTCTACGGGATCGTTCCGCGTCTACTCGTCACGCGACAGGGTCAGCGCAGAGCTCGGCGGGGCCCTCAAGAACGTCATCGCGATCGCGGTCGGGATCTCGGACGGACTCGGTTTCGGTCGGAACACCCGAGCTGCGTTGATCACACGTGGCCTGGCCGAGATCACCAGGCTCGGCGTCGCCCGTGGTGGGGATCCGCGCACTTTCGCCGGTCTGTCAGGGATGGGCGATCTGGTGCTCACGTCGACGGGCGATCTGTCTCGGAATCGAGCCGTCGGCCTCGCGATCGGCCAGGGCCGGACCCTCGATGAGATCTTGTCAGAGATGGACGAGGTAACCGAGGGCGTGGTGACCAGCCTCTCGGCGCGCGCCCTCGCGGAACGGGTCGGTGTCGAGATGCCGATCACCGCTGAGGTCTGCGCAGTGCTCCACGAGGGAAAGGAAGCTCGTCAGGCTGTGCTCGATCTGTTGTCGCGGGAACTACGCGACGAGCAATGGTGACGCGCTGCGCTGATCGCAGCACTCTCATCAACGCTGACGACTGTCTTGCCCGAATCATGAGTCACCCTGACCTCAGATCTCCGACATAGCCGAGCGTGGCGCTCCACGCCGGATTCGAGATCACGGTGGGACAATGGTGATGTGTTGTGGCGTGTCGCGGCCGACGTAGTGCTCGTCATCCACCTCGCGTTCGTCGCGTTCGTCGTGTTCGGCGGCTTCCTCACGTGGCGGTGGCCCCGCGTCGCGCTGGTGCAGCTCCCGGTCGCCCTCTATGGCGTGATCATCGAGATCGCCGGGTTCCGATGCCCACTCACACCGTTCGAGAACTGGTTGCGAGGCCAGGCGGGCTCAGCCGGCTACGACGGCGGATTCGTCGAGCACTACATCGTCGGCGTGCTCTATCCGGGCGAGTTCACGGGGGGCGTAAAGGTGCTCCTGGCGTGCGTCGTCGTCCTGGCCAACGCCGTGGCATACCGCGGACTCAGGAGGCGCAGGATCAGCCCGGCTCGCTCGATGCGAGAGACGACGGGTTCGTGAGTCCTCCGAAGGACCACCTCGAGTCGGCGGTCGGTGCCCCAAGGCGACGGGAAGTTCCTGTCCTTGGTCCAAACGGGGGGCAGCCGCGCTTGCCGCGATCGATGACGGACTTCTGCGCCGTTCGCACTACGCGGCGATCCGGCCTCAGAAACGAGGTCATCCGGCCCTGGGCGCGCCGGTGCCGCCCGAGAGATGATGGATGTCGGACCGGTTGACGGATTGTCTCAGCCATCCGAAAGGGGCGATCAATGAACATCGTCGTGTTTGGCAGCTTCGGTAAACGAGTACTCCCCAAGGGGTGGACCAAGGAGACCACGATCGCGTTGTTGGGCAGCGCCAACTTCGACCTCACCGGGGTCGAGCCCGGTGACAACCCACGCCTGACGGCAGCCGCGATCCTCGGCAGCGTCAACATCATCGCCGACGAAGGCACCAACATCGCGCTCAGCGGCTTCAGCCTGGTCGGCTCGCGCAACGTCAAGGTGAAAGGCGGCGATGGCCCGACGATTCACCTACGCGGCATCGTCATCTTGGGCAGCGTCAACGTCAAGCCGCCGAAGCACACCTGAGCCGTTCGTCCAAGCGGTTGCGGGTTCGACGCCGTGTGCCTGCACTCCAACGTGGCGATCGCGCGGTTCCAGCCGGACGAGCTGACGAGGATCGTGGCGGTGCCAACGAGATGGGTTGAATGGGCCGAAAGCCCATGGAGGCACCCGGCCAGCGGCGCGACCCTTGAATTGGAGCGCTTGGCATTCGACCGAGGAGGCGCCATGGATGTGCTGGCCGAGATCCTGGGCCTCGTGATGCAGCTGGCGTTCTTCGGGGTGATCGCGTGGGCGATCGTCCGCTTGCTGGGGCGCCGCCGCGACGCAGCTGAGGAGGTAGAAGTCGATCGCGCCACGTCGGTCCGCCGCTTCTTCGTCTACGGACTCCTGCTCGTGACGCTGATTCTCGGTGCGGTCGGCGCCACGATGATCGGCCGCACGCTCCTGACCTCCAGCTGGTCCGATGATGAGCGCATGGCACTCGCCCTCGGGCTCGCGTTCATGCTCGTGGCGGGACCCGCGTACGCGTTCCTCTTGCGGTTCGCGCGTGGTCGCCTGCGCGACGATGACGGTGAGCGCACCTCTTTGGCGTGGGCCGCGTATCTCAACACCGCGCTCGCCTCGTCACTGATCGTGTCGACTGTGACGGTCCACAATTTCCTCGCGGGAGTGTTCGGCGTCGCCGCTTTCGAGTGGCGGGGCATCGCACCGGTGACCGTGTGGGCGGCCGTGTGGGCGATGCACTGGTTCTGGCTACGGCCCGCCCATGGCCTCCCTGGCGATCTGCACCTGGCGGTCGGGAGCTTGACCGGCCTGGTCACGATGATGATCGGTCTCGGTGGTGTGGCCTACGTCGCCGGCGACGAGATCTACGCCTCGGTCGTCGAGCGCGTGCCGGCCGGCCACGAGTCGCCAGAACTCGCGACATGGCTCATCGCGACCGGGATCGGCGCGGTCGTGTGGGCATGGCATTGGCTGGGCTGCTACCTGAGGGCCGAGCGGACGTCTCTCTGGCACGTGTACGTGTTGCTGATCGGCACGCTGGGCGGCCTCGTCGCCTCCATCTCGTCCGGCGCCACGATCGCCTACTGGACCGCCGTCTGGTACCTCGGCAACCCGAGGATGGACCTGCCCAGCGAGCACTTCGAGCACGTCCCGGTGGCCGCCGCGTTCTTGGTGGCCGGGATGGCCACCTGGCAGTACCACCGAACCGTCCTGCAGGCCGAAGGCCCCGTCGACCGGTCCGAACCGCTCAGGGCACACGACTACCTCATGGCGGCTTCCGGTCTCGGCGCGACCGTCGTGGGTGCCACCCTCGCCCTCGTTGCGCTGTTCGAATCGATCGCCGCCCAGATCACCGGGGAGACGTCCGACCTCGCGAACCGCTTGATCCTGGCCGTCATCCTCGGCGCGATCGGCCTGCCGTTGTGGTGGACGTTCTGGTCGCGGATCCGTGGGCACCTCGATGCCGACCCGACCGCCGAGATCGGCTCGCTGAGCCGCCGGCTGTATCTCGTCGTCCTGTTCGGTGTCGGCGGCCTCACCGCGCTGATCAGCCTGATCGTCGTGCTGTTCGTCGGAATCGACGATCTGCTGGCCGGCACGTTCGGTGGCGAGACACTCGACTCCGCCCGGGTCGGGCTAGCACTCCTCGCGACCGTCACAGGTGTCGCCTGGTACCACCTCGGCGTGTTCCACTCGGACCGGGCCATCTCCGAGCAACTCGCACCTGCACCAGCACCGCTGCCGCCACCCGAGACCCACGTCGTCCTCATCGCTCCGCGCGACGGTGAACTCGCCGAGGCGCTCGCGACCGCGACCGGAGTGGTCGTCGAGACGTGGGTGCGCGAAGACGACATGCCGATGCCCGACATCGACATCGACGAACTCGTCGCCCGCATCCTGGAGGATGCCGGTCACGAGGTAGCGGTCGTCGTGGGCCCGACGGGTGCCGACGTCATCCCCTACGTCACCTGAGTCGTCCTACACAGGACCACGCTGGGCCGGCACCACGAGCAAACAGGCGCCGTACGTGATGCAGATTGATGCCCGATTGGCGAGGCGCGAAGGCCAGGGTTCTTCCGTTCGTCCCAGACCTGCGGGTGCCAGGGTCGATATTCGGCGCCGATGAGCTCGACGAGGGCGAGACGAGCTCGCTCAGGTTCGCCGTGAACGGAGCGGGCGTCGCGATACGGCCTGGATCTGCGAACTGACCAATCTACGATTCCGTCGTGGACCTCAGCGACGATCACACCCTGAGGCTGTTCCATGAGGTCTACGGAACCCTCCCTCGTGCTGGCCCGGGAGGAGACGAGCACACCGCCCGGGCGCTGGCATCAGTTCCCGGGAGGATGCCCCGAACCGTCCTGGATCTCGGCTGCGGTCCCGGAGCTCAGACAGAGGCCCTGGCTCGCGCCCTGCCCACGGCACGGATCCTCGGCGGTGGACCTCCTGCCGGCCATGGTCGACGAAGCCAACCGCCGATTCGTCGACGCCGGCATCCAGGATCGTGTGGAGGCCTCGGTGGGTGACATGGCCGAACCGCCGGTGGCTCCCGGCAGCCAGGACCTGATCTGGTGCGAGGGTGCCATCTACTTCCTGGGCGTGACCGAAGCCCTGCGCACCTGGCGACCTCTGCTGGCGCCCGAGGGGGCCGTCGCTTTCACCGAGCCCGTCTGGCTGGTTGACTCGCCACCCGAGGAGGTCCGTGAGTGGTGGCTGTCCGAGTACCCGGCGATCACCGACGATGAGGGGGTCCGGACGAGGATCGAGGCGGCCGACTATCGGACCATCGCCTCCTTCCCCCTACCCGCGTCGGCCTGGTGGGACGAGTACTACGAGCCCATGCTGGCCCGCATCGAAGATCTGAGAGCTCGCCTCCCCGACGACCCCATAGCCCTCGAGGTCGCGACGGCCGCCGAGACGGAGATCGAGCACTTCCGCCGTTTCTCCGACTGCTACTCCTACGCCTTCTTCATCGTCCAGCCGACCGATTGCGCGGGCCCGTTGATCAACGCTGACGACGCTTTCTTGCCGTAAACATGAGTCACCCCGGTTCAAGAGCTCTGGCCTCCGGTCTCCGAGACCGGCGCAGCATGTTGCCGACGGTGGCCTCCGAACCGTGCCACGTGCCGTGCCGAGGCGCTGCTGAACGGTGCCGAGTTGGGGCTTTGGTCCGTGTGCAGCAGTCGGCTAGGCCTTCAGACTGAGGGCAGGGCATTGCGGCGAAAGAGGGGCGCGTGGAGAGTGGATGGCGTGTGGCGACCTCGGTGCTTGCGGTCTTGGGCCTTTTCGTCATGGTTGGCGGTTGTGGCAGTGAGGAATCGGCCTTTGACCCGGAGCAGGACGGCTCTCTCTGCAGCTGGTTGACCGATGCGGAGTTCACGGCCTCGACCGGCCGCGCCATCGAAGACGGCGGGTCCGACGAAGAGGCGTTCAAGAGCCCCATGGGTGGGTGGGGCTGTTGGTGGCAGACTGCTGGCGGCGGAGTGATACTCGCTCCCTTCGCTGAAAGCAAAGCTCATCCCCTACCAGAGGAGGTGGCTTCGTTCCCACATCCTGCGCTGAGCGGGGACGCCAGAGTGGTGGATTGGCCTGAGGGAGACTGGCCGCCCCAGATCGACCTCGAGTCCGGGGGCCTCGACGCCGTGCTCAGGATCGAGGGAAGATCGCAGCTGCTGTGGTTCTCCCTTGTGACCGAGTCCGAAGTCGACGTCGACACGGCCCTCTCTGTCGCTGACGAGATGCTGAATCGAATGGGATGGGTGGACTAGGTCCGATCCTGGTTGACGACGCACTTCGGTGGTGGTGGCGCTCCGGCGATCTGTCGTGCGGCAGCTCCTCGTTCGTGTCCGGGCGAGCGTGGCGAGGAGACCCGCCCGGTCTCGACTCGCCCAGCCCACTCTGGCGGCATGCCCACTGCCGTCGAACTGAAACACTCGCATCTACAACGGCCGCGGTCAACGGTTCAGGGACCATCACTCACGGTCCACCGACACGCCGTAGGCCCTTCAGCTCAACGCGCTAAGACAGATTGCCCTTCGGGTCGATGCTTCAGTGTCGGCCCAGCCGACGTGCCCGAACTGCCCATGTTCGACGATGCGACCCTCCGCCCGGGGGTCGCATCGTCGCGTACGGCAGTCTTCCGATCGCGCGGCATGCCGCGATATTCGCTACCTCAGACGCCTTCCAACCCGCTCGATCCAGAACCGCGAGGACGACCCGATCGAGCACGACCACCGTTGATCAACACTGACGACGCTGTCTTGCCCTAATCGTGAGTCACCCGGATCAAGCACTCTGGCCTTCGATCTCCGAGACCGCCAAAGCCGCCGCGGCAAACCGCCACCGAACCCAGCGCGGCCACGAGCTACGAACGAAGTGTGCGTCCCCAAGCCGGCGATAGGTGACACGGGTCCGTTGGCTCAGTCGTGACCGATCAATGCGGGGCCGTCTGGGTTGTCGATCACGAACTTCCATCGGCCATCGTCCTGTCGGCGGAGCACTTCCGCGGTGCCACCGGTGGACGTGGAGCCATCAGGTAGCTGCATGGTCCAGGACCAATGCACCAGCGCGAGGTCACCAACGGTGAAGGCCAAGGAGTCTTCCATGGTGATCGTCGCGCCAGAGCTCAGATACCCCTGGAGAACCTCACGAATTTCACCCAGTCCAGTTGCGATGCCCGAAGGGCTGGCAAAGACAGCGTCTTGCTCGTAGAGGTCCATCAAGCCATCGATATCGCCCGACGCGAAACAGCTCTCGAAGACCTTGCTGGCCTGGCCTGGCTCAGATGCACCCATGAGTCCCCCGTTTTCGGATATTTCACCGGACCCTACTCCGGCTCCCACCTCGCCACTGATACTCACCGTCATATATGTGCCGGTCAGAGACGCCCGATAGCGGGCTTGCAGGGCTTCGAGGGCCATGCCGGCCTCGCGCAGCCGAGTGAAACAGGTGTGACGCAGCTCGTGACAGGTCGCGTGATCGAGCCCGGCCCGGCGCCGGGCGCCGGGCGCCGGCCATGATCTCTTCGAGTCCTTTCGGCGACAGCGGCTGGCCACGGTTGGGGCCTTTCAACACGACGAACACGAAAGGGGTGTCCGCCTCCGCGGGTCTTTCGTTGTCGAGATATGACCGCAGCGCTTCGAAGAACCGTGGCGAGATCGGCACGATCCGTTGGTGAGCGCCCTTGCCGTTGGCGATGAACAACCGTCGCTCGCCCCAACGAATGTCCTGGCGACGCAATCCGAGCACTTCGCAGCGCCGCAACCCCGCCAACACCATGGCGTCGATCATCGCCCGATCCCGATCCTTACGCAGCGCCCCAACGAGTTTGATGACGTCGCCGTGATCGAGGATCTGTGGCAGATGACGGACCGGGCGAACGAGCGGCACAACTCGCCGATCACGGGTGACCGGCGAGCGGACCGGCATGCCCGTTCGGACCGGGTTGTGATCGATCTCACCGAGGGCCACGAGATGCGAATACAAACCGGCCACAGATGACAGCCGCCGCCGGATCGTGGACAACGCCAACCCATCACCGCCATCGATTCGAACCACGACCCGATCACGGGACCCGGTTCGTTGAACCCGGATGAACTCCAACACGTCGCGGCGGCGGACCTCGAGCGGGTCGAGCTCGATGACGGTGAAGAACACCTTCAAGTCATAGACAACCGCCAGCGTCGAGTTCGCCCGCAGCCGCGCCGACACCGACTCGAGATAGTTGTCTACCAACCAATGGCCAAGCGTTGGAGCGACACTCGACCCTTCCTCAGGCAGCGTCAACGTCGGGAACGAAGTGGGCATGATGATCCTCCGATCGACCCGCCGTGCCATCGTCACCGACAGCATCAACGAGCCAGTGGATCACCGGCATATCTACCCAAGTCGAACACCCGATATTCGCTGTGAGTATGTCCTTGCCGGTTGAGTGAGGCCGGGCAGTGTTGGTATCGGTGGCCGAGCGTGACTCAGATATTCGCTTGCCCGGCCGGTTCGGTCGGTGCGTTGTAGCCGACTTGTCCGCTCGGTTGCCGGTGCCGGCCTGGCCCGCTGTTGCTGTCCTGATCAGAAGCCTGTCCACCGTGTGTCGGTGTGACTCATCACAGTCCTGTCGTAGCAGTTCTCTCCCAGGCCGGCACTGACCATTCAGTACCTACGAGGAGGCACACCAACCATGCTTGCAGAACTTGTCGATCACGTCATCGGCATCGACCCCGACAAGGAGTGGATCACCGCTGCGATCGTCGATGCTCACACCACCGGCATCCTCGCCACCGCGAAGTTCTCGGCCAACGCGGCCGGCTACGACGAAGCGCTCGCGTGGGCCGAGACGTGCACGGTTGCCGGCGAGCGAGCTTGGGCAATCGAAGGGACCGCCAGCTACGGCCGCGGCCTCACCGCTGCACTGGGCCGTGAGCACGAATGGGTGATCGAGTTCGATCGCCCGCGTGCGAAGGCAACGAAAGACGGAGCGAAGTCCGATGAACTCGACGCCGTTCGCGCCGCCCGAGAAGTACTCGGGCGGGACCGACTCCACGTGCCACGTGCACACGACGGTCACCGCGAAGCGCTTCGCGTGCACACGGTGACACGTGCTGGCGTTGTTCGTGCTCGGACCGCTGCGATCAACGAGCTGAAGGCTCTGGTGCTGACCGCACCAGACAGCCTGCGCCGCGAGCTCCGTCATCTCACCACCAAGGCGTTGATCAAGCGATGCGCCGCGTTCCGTGACACAACACAGCGGCCGGTCGCGGAGCGTTGCGTCCGCACCACGATGCGCTCGATCGCACGTCGGATCGTCGTGTTCAACGAAGAGATCAGTCTCCACGACGACGCCCTGGAGCGACTCATTGACGAGGCTGCGCCGCAGCTCGTCGCCGAACCCGGCATCGGCTACGTCACCGCGGCGATGTTCTACGTCGCATGGTCTCATCCAGGCCGTTGTCGTAGTGAAGCAGCGTTCGCTCAGCTCGCAGGCGCAGCACCTCTGCCGGCGACGTCGGGCCAGAGCCAGAACCGCCACCGCCTCAATCGAGGCGGGGACCGTCAGCTGAACAACGCCCTCTACGTCGTCGCTCTCACCCGAACTGCCCACCACGAACCAACTCGAAACTACCGGCTCAAGCGACGCGCAGAGGGCAAGACCGACCGCGAGATCCGACGCTGTCTCAAGCGCTACATCGCACGCCGCGTTTGGCGTCTCCTCGAGCATCCACCAACCGCCAAACTTGCCACTTGACGGTCATAGAAGATTCGACCACAACCGCCTTCCATTCGGATCAGGGACCGCGACGACGACCCCGATCGAGCACGACCACCGTTGATCAACGCTGACGACGCTGTCTTGCCGTGGTCATGAGTCACGCCGATCAAGCGCTGTGACCTCGGATCTCCGCCTTGAGGCTCTTTGTTGTCGACACGTGGTTGTGGTGCGGTCGGTCACCACTGGAGCTCGAGGCGTTCATCGAGCGATGGATTGGGGTGTGATCTAGGGTGGCCGTTGTTTGAGGTTGGGGGTTGTCATGGGTCAACGGATGGCTGTTGCGCTGGTGGCGATGTTGTTGTTGGCGGGTGTGGTCGTGTCGAGTGGTGCGGCCGTGGGCGCAAGATATTGGTCTGTCTGCGACGTTGTCGAGCGCAGAGGCGAACGAGGGCGGCCCGGGGTTTGTCGGGACGCAGTCCCGGTTGGCGATCGGCTCGTCCCATTCGTGTGCGTTGCTCGATGACGGCACCGTCCGCTGCTGGGGCCGCAACAACCTCGGGCAGTTGGGGTCGCCTACCAACAACGGCACCAACAATCCGAACCCGGCCCCGCAGCCGGCGGTGAACCTCGGGGGACACGCCGCGGTGGCGATCACCGCCGGCGACGACCATTCGTGTGCGTTGCTCGATGACGGCACCGTCCGCTGCTGGGGCCTCAACGACTTCGGGGAGTTGGGGTCGGCGACCAACAACGGCACCGTCAATCCGAACCCGGTCCCGCAACCGGCGGTGAACCTCGGGGGACACGCCGCGGTGGCGATCACCGCCGGCGGCAACCATTCGTGTGCGTTGCTCGATGACGGCACCGTCCGCTGCTGGGGCTCCAACTTCTACGGGCAGTTGGGGTCGCCCCCAACAACGGCACCGACAATCCGAACCCGGCCCCGCAACCGGCGGTGAACCTCGGGGGCCACGCCGCGGTGGCGGTCACCGCCGGCAGCAGCCATTCGTGTGCGTTGCTCGATGACGGCACCATCCGCTGCTGGGGCTCCAACGGCTACGGGGAGCTGGGGTCGGTGACCAACAACGGCACCTTCAATCCGAACCCGGCCCCGCAACCGGCGGTGAACCTCGGGGGCCACGCCGCGGTGGCGATCACCGCCGGCGGCTTCCATTCGTGTGCGTTGCTCGATGACGGCACCGTGCGCTGCTGGGGCAGCAACTACTTCGGGGAGTTGGGGTCGGCCACCAACAACGGCACCGACAATCCGAACCCGGCCCCGCAACCGGCGGTGAACCTCGGGGGCCACGCCGCGGTGGCGATCACCGCCGGCCCGGCATCCCATTCGTGTGCGTTGCTCGATGACGGCACCGTCCGCTGCTGGGGCTACAACTACTATGGGCAGTTGGGGTCGGTGACCAACAACGGCACCGACAATCCGAACCCGGTCCCGGAACCGGCGGTGAATCTCGGGGGCCACGCCGCGGTCGCGGTCACCGCCGGCGAGTTCCATTCGTGTGCGTTGCTCGATGACGGCACCATCCGCTGCTGGGGCAACAACTTCTACGGGCAGTTGGGGTCGGCCGCCAACAACGGCACCAACAATCCGAACCCGACCCCGCAACCGGCGGTGGCGTTGCCGGCGATCGTTCTTCCGCCGCCGCCGCCGCCGACCGGCCTGGTGGTCGCGCCCACCACCTCGCCCCGCGACGGGAACACCGTGACGGTGTCGTGGACCACCCCGGCATCGAGCCCCCTCGATCCGATCGTGTCCTAAGAAGGTGTCCGCCGGCGGACAAACGACCGTGATCGCGGCCGCCAACGCCGAGGTGGCCGCCGCGGCGACAAAGACGGCCACCGTCACCGGTGTCAATCGCTCGGTGGCCCAGACCGTGACCGTCACCGCCACGACCAAGTTCGGCAAACCAGCACCGCGTCGGTGACCGCCCCCGCGTTCGGTCGCGGATCTTCGTGTCCAACGTGATCGCCAGTGGCCCCGCCCAATACGACTTCTTGTTCGCGCCACCAGGGGCGCCGGTGGTCACCGGCGACTGGAACGCCGACGGCCACACCGGCTTCGCGTCCCGAGTCGGCAACCTGTTCACCCTCGTCGACGAACACGGCAACCCCCAAGGTTCCGCCGGCTACGGCAAACCCTCCGACGAGATCTACATCGGCGACTGGAACGCCAACAACCAAGACACCTTCGCGGTGCGCCGCGGCAACATCTTCTACCTCCGCAACACCCCCACCTCCGGCCCCGCCGACATCGTGTTGGGCTACGGCACCATCGGCGACGAAGTCTTCGTCGGCGACTGGAACAACAACGGCCAAGACACCTTCGCGGTGCGCCGCGGCAACGTGTTCTACGTCCGCAACTCCACCACCTCAGGTCCCGCCGATGTCGTGTTCGGCTACGGCAAAGCCGGCGACGAAGTCCTGGTCGGTGACTGGAACCAAGACGGCATCGACACCTTCGCCGTGCGCCGCGGCAACATCATCTTCATCCGCAACGACTTCCAAACCGGCATCGCCGAAACCACCATCGGCTACGGCAAAGCCGGCGACACCCTCCTCGTCGGCGACTACAACGCCGACGGCATCGACACCTTCGCCGTCCGACGACTCGAACCCACCCCCTAACCCAACACGCCCAAACCCCGGGGCGACACCTCACCATTCAACCGGGCCAACGGCGCAGCCTCCAAGAAGAGGCGGGCGCTCCATCGCCACCAATTGAGGTCGAGGCTCAGGTCCAAGTGACCCCTCAGGCGACCCGAACTGCCAACCGAACCAGGTGTCCTCCCTCACCGCCTTCCGAGGCGTCGACTGCGCATCGAATCGGCGCTGTCGCGTCAGATTCCCGCCGCGCCGAGATGAGCACCGAGAACTCTCATCAACGCTGACGACGCTGTCTTGCCCTGATCATGGGCAGTGCCCCGCGGCGTGGTGGGGTTTCGAGGTCGATCCTCGGTGTCAGTCGCCGCTGTTGAGTTCGGCGATGAGGTCAGTATCAGCGCTCTGGGTAGAGCAACGCCATTGAGCCTTCGGAGAGGTAGCGGCGATCGGATGCTTGCCACTCGTCGTGCATGTCGGCGAGCACGGCGCCGACGAGTCGAATCACGGCGGCTTCGTTGGGGAAGATCCCCACGACACGGGACCGTTTCTTGATCTCTTTGTTGATTCGCTCGAGCGGGTTCGTCGACCAGATCTTCTGCCAGTGCGCTCTTGGGAACGAGGTGAACGCGAGGACCTCGACTTTGGCGTCAGCCATGAGCGGGCCGATCTTCGGGAACCGCGACGCCAACTGTTCGGCGACCTGGTCCCAGGTTGCTGAGACGGCGTCGGCGTCGGGTTGAGCGAAGATCGTGCGGAACACCGCAGCGACCATGTCGGTGTGCGATCTCGGCACCAAGGCGAGCAGATTCCTCGCGAAGTGAACACGGCAGCGCTGATGAGCGGAGCCTTGGAACGACTTGGTGAGCGCCGCACGAGGCCGGCGTGCTGGTCGGAGATCACGAGCTGCACACCGGTGAGTCCACGGGCCTTGAGCGAGCGCAGGAAGCCACGCCAGAACGTCTCGGCTTCGGAGTCGCCGATGTCGCAGCCCAGGATCTCCCGGTTCCCATCAGCGGTGATCCCGGTGGCCACGACGACGGCCATCGAGGTGACCTGCGAAGTCTGGTTGCGGACATGCAGATACGTCGCATCCAAGTAGACGTAGGGGAACTCGATGTGATCCAACTGGCGGGTCCGGAACGCGCCGACGACCTCGTCGAGACCCGCACAGATGCGTGAGACCTCTGACTTGGAGATCCCCGAGTCGATCCCCAACGCTGCCACCAGATCATCGACGGCGCGGGTGGAGACGCCGGCGACGTAGGCCTCCATCACGACCGCGTAGAGGGCCTGGTCGATCCGACGCCGCGGCTCCAAGATGGTCGGGAAGAACGAGCCTTTGCGAAGCTTCGGGATCTTGAGTTCGACATCGCCGGCCTGCGTGGCCAACAGACGTGGCCGCGCCCCGTTGCGGTCGGTGGTGCGGTTCTCGGAGCGTTCGTAGCGTTCCGCGCCGATCACCTCGGCGGCTTCGGTCTCGATTAACTCTTGGAGCACGAGCCGAACGGACTCGCGGATCAGATCCACGCCGTCACCGGCGCGGAAAGCGTCCAACAGATCGGACACGGCAGACTGTGACAGGGTCATCGGTGGGCTTCTCCTCATGTGTGCTCTTGGTCGAACACACCGAGAATCACGCCGATGACCCCACCAAATGGTGGACCCCGCCGACTACCTCAAACCCCACCACCTCGCGGGACGCTTACTGATCATGAGTCACCCCGATTCAGATGTGCCGTTCTCGGATTGGTCTTGGCACGTTCGGTGAATGAGCAATCTGGAACACCTCGGGGCCCGGCCCTTCCACGATTGCATTCCTCTAGAGGAATATGTAAGTTGTCGATGTGACCGACACCGATCTCGTCCTCGACGCCGTGGGCGAGCCGAACCGCCGCCACTTGCTCGAACTCCTACACGACCAGCGTGAGTCGACTGTGTCCGAACTCGTCGACGCCTCAGGCATGAGACAGCCGCAGGTGTCCAAACACCTCAAGGTCTTGGCCAAAGCAGAACTGGTCTCGGTCCGCACCGACGGCCGATTCCGCCACTATCGCCTCGACGGCCGGGGCCTACAGGTGGCACACGATTGGTTCTCGTCGTTCGATGACGTCTGGCACGCCCGCTTCGACACCCTGGACGAGCTTGTCTCGACCGACCCCAACCCCGACCAATCTGAGGAGCACCTCCGATGACCGACCCCGCCACCCCATCCGACCTCTCAACTCTCGATGCTCGGCGAGGATCGACCCGCATCGAACTGAGCAACGATGGCTTGTCGTACCAGTGCATACGGGTCTTCGGTGCCCCGCCCGATCGCGTCTTCCGAGCCTTCACGGACCCGGACGACCTTCGCATCTGGTTTCCGTCCGGCGCACCGGAAGGCTCCGAGATGACCGTGTGTGAGTCCAACCCCGTTGATGGCGGCCGCTATCACTATGTCATGTTGCTGCCCGAGCACGGTCCGATCGCCTGGCACGGCACATACACCAACATCGACCGACCGGATCGTCTCGATGCCGACGAGTGGTTCGTGATGGGCGATGCCGATCCGACCGGCTCTCCGACCGCCCAGACCCTGACCTTCGAGCCGACTGGCGACGGGTTCACGCTCATGACAATGCAGGTCAACATGCCCGAACCCGAGGATCCTGACACGTTCATGGAGCAGTCCGCCGCCGGCCTCACCACCTCTCTGGCCATGATGGACGAACTCGTGTCGACCTGACCACCGGCGCCTCGCGACGCACCAGCGGGAACTCGAATCCGCTACGACCTCGTGCGAGCATCTTCAACGCCGACCACGAGGAAGGGCGCTACCAGGCGCCTCCGCTAGCGCCGATGGTGCCGATACGAGCGAGTCTTCGGCGGTGCGCGCCGTGATGATCTGATCGGCCTCGGCCAATCGGCACACTCGATGGGCCGGCGCCATGGCACTGTGGTGGGATGGGTTCATGGACGCCGCCGCCACTCGCACCGGTAGCGCTGCACTTCGACGATGGCTCGGCGATTGCCCTCTACGCCCTGGTCTCCGTCGACGAGGGCCGCAACGCGACATTTCGAACGAGGGACGTGGTGCTCGACAAGGTCGTCGGAGCAATGGCGGATCTCCAGCAGTGGTGGACGCCAGAGGCGCACGCAGCAGCCTCCGTCGTCCGGCGCGATTGGGTCCACGAGTTGCCTACGGCGGACCACGAGCACTGCCTGCTCGACTGGACCAAGATCGGATCACGTGCTGGTGCTGCAGCAGGTTGGCATAGCGGCGGCGACTGGATCTGCGACGACTGCTACAGCGAGTACATCCTGCGTGACCGCTGCGAGCTCCGTGGCTGACGCCGCGTCCCTGGCGCGGTCCACGTGCTCTGAGGTGCTCGATATCGCTCGGCTCGGTGAGGCGTCAGTTGATGTCGATGGCGTGGAGGTGGCCAGGTCGGCCACGAACGTGTCGAGCGGGATGCCAGAGCGGTCGGCGCATTCCCGGACGATCGCAACTGCGGCGAACAGCGCGTACGACCAGTACTGCTCGATCCAGTACGTCACTTCGTCGAGCAGATCCGGCTCGAGCCCGCCGTGCACTGCGAAGGCGACGAGGATTGCGTACTGGATGCGCCGATTCTCCATGCCTCTGAACTGGACTTCGGGCAGATGCTTCGACAGGAGCTCTCGGTAGGCGATGCTGCTTTCGCGGTCGACGCCGGCGGTGCGGAGCCGCGTCGGCGGAGAGTTCCATGAGCGCTTCGCCGGGGAAGGTGTTGTGACGCACGTGGAGGTCGGCCATGTCGGCAGCGAGTTGGTGGGCGTCGTCACCCTTGGGCGAGACCGACGAGGATCCTCCGTAGCGCCTCGATGCGGTCGTCGTCACGCAGGCCCGAGTTTCGATGACCAGATGAAGCGGCTTCCTCCCAGCGAGCCCAGGCGCCTTCCACCCGGCCCGATCCGGGAGCGAGGACGATCGAGCGGGATTCCTGTTGATCAAGGCTGACGACGCTGTCTTGCCCTAATCACGAGTCACCCCCGGTTCAAGATTGCTTCCGCGCCATCGCACCGGGTGCCCGAGTAGCCAGAGATCGTCTCACGGCCAAGCTGTGCCGATCGATGTTGACGATCGCTCTGCGCAGCGGCACGGCCGAACCGGGTTTTGGGTGCTGGCGACCACAATCACACACGCGCAGCTGCTGGCCGCACCATTCGGCACGGCCAGCAGCGAACCCGGAACCACTTGGCTCTCGACAGAGAGACCTCAAGAAATCAGTCGATGCCCGCCGGCTTGAAGTTGCCCTTGCTCTTGCCGCCGTTGATGAGCTCGGTGCTCATCGCGTAGTTGAGCGTGGCGTAGGCGACGGCGTCGCTGTTCGTGTCGAGCGCGAACAGGCTGATGTTGTCGAAGGTGTCACAGGCGAGGTGATAGCACGGGTCGTACTGCTCACCGGCGGTTCCTCCGTAGATCGCCTGCTCCGCGACCGTCTTGATCCCCTCGGCACCGGTGAACAGGCCACCGGCGGGAATCCCGACCGCGATGAACGGCCCGTAGTCGGAACGACCGGAGAAGTCCGTGCCCTGGAACGGCTGGCCGATCGAGTTGTAGTAGTCCTCGAAGGTCTTCTCGATCTCCGCCGACCCTGCAGGCCCCGGGCCTGCGCCGACGCCATCGGAGTCGTCACCGTCGTAGATGCCGAAGAAGTAGTTCGGTGACCCGATCATGTCGAAGTTGAGGTAGAGGGCGATCTCGTCGATCTCCTCCTGGCTCAGGCCGTTGACGTAGTTCGTCGACCCGACGAGCCCGGACTCCTCGGCACCCCACCAGGCGAAACGTACTTTGTTGATCGGGTTGACCTTCTTCATCTGGAGCGCCACCTCGAGGATCGCCGACGATCCCGAGCCGTTGTCCTGGATACCGGGGCCGGCATTGACCGAATCGAGGTGGGCACCGACCATCACGACGTTGTCGGGATCGCCGCTCGTCGTCTCGGCGATCACGTTGGACGTCGTCGCGGTGCCACGGAACGTGTCGGTCTTCAACCGCAAGACGAGGCCCGGTGTGGCGGCCAGCGCCTGACCGACGTCCTGCGTCACCGAGGTGACAGGGATGTCGAGTGTGAACGTGCTCGAGAGCGTGCCGTTCAGCGTGCCGGGACTGTTGTTGTAGATGACGACACCGGACGCACCGGCGTTGAACGCGTTGGTCGCCTTCAACGCGAACGTGCAGGCACCGCGACTGATCAAAGCGATGTCCCCGGCCGGGAAGCCCGCGAAGTCCATCGCGTCGCACCCGGTGATCGCCGACACCGTGCTGACCGACGCGGTCACATCGCCGCTTCCGGAGTACGACATGAGGTTGGTCACGATCGGGCCGGCCGGTGGCGGTGAAACCTGTTCGAGCACCGTCGGCGACAGCTGGATGAAGGTCTGGAAGTCGAATTCCTGGATCGTGACGTCGTAGCCGGCTGCCTCGAGCGTGTCGGCGACGTATGCGGCCGAAGCGTCATAGCCGGGTGTGCCCGACGTACGGATGCCGTTGTTGGCATCCGCGATCGCCTGGAGCGCCGCCTGATGAGTGCGGACCCCATCCACAGTGACGCATTCGAGCAGCTTGTCGACCGTGTTGTTGTTGCGGTTCGAACAGGACTTCGACCCCGCCGACGCAGCCGTACTTCCGGCAACGACGACACTGCACACCAGCGCGAACGCCAGCAATGTCTTCTTGATCATCGGATCCCCATTTCGTTGAGTCGTTTCCCCGAGAATCGAAGACACTAACAGCTTGACCGGAGCCCATCACCGGATGCCGAGCCCGCCGACCCGACCGACACGGCAGGAGGACGGTCGACTCCAGGGCGCCCAAACTCCAAACCGGCCGAGATGCGGGACCTCACCAACTTCGGAAGGTCTCCGGCACCGCTGCACTCCGGTCACTGCGTTGCCGAGAGCGATCCAAGGATGTCGGAATCGTGTCGTGTTCCGGCCCGCCCGAGCGCCTACCTCTGTTAAACCGTGAGGATTTCAGACCGCCAATCGCTGGAGCAGATGGGTATCCGGATGGGACTGAGCGCCGAAAATCACACAGGTCCCGCTCGGAAAACCGGGCGGGACCTGGGCTTTTACGTGGAGCGGATGACCGGGTTCGAACCGGCGACCTCAACCTTGGCAAGACACCGACAACTGCCCAGGAGCTGCGAAACCGTGCGATCCCGTGATGCCCCGTCCGGCTAGTGACGCCGATCCCGTGGAGTAGATGGGATGGCGGATGGGATGGAGCGTGCCCGGCGGGCGCCAACCGATGTCGCTCGACCCTTCGTCCTTGGGTTCCGCTCCGGACGGTCACGTCGCTAGGGTTCGGACGATGTCCTTCATCACAACACGAGATGCAATTCGTCGGTTGGCGACGGTTCGAATTCCGGGATCAGGTGCAGATAGAAGTCCCGGGCCTCACTCGTCTCGGCGTGCACCAGCAGCCCCCCGCACCCGATCTCGATTCCAACCTCGAGATCCTGGAGGATGCACGGATGGATCTGTACTTCGATGGACGCTCGATCATGCGCTAAGAACTTCAACGTGACACCTTGCCTTCAGGTCGCAGCCATCATCGAGCAGATCCCTTCGGAGCTACCGGAGGACCAGCTCCGTGGTTGCGATTGCCGGGCCGCCAGCAGCGGGGAAGTCGACGCTTGCGACGGCGCTCGTGAAGGAGCTTGGTCCGAGAGCGGGACTACTGGCGATGGACGGTTTTCATTTCGACAATGTGATTCTGGATGAACGTGACCATCTGCTTGAGGGAGCGCCACACACGTTTGACGTTGCAAGCTTTTCGAAACACGCTCCGATTCATCCGTGATGAGCCTACGATCGAGGTGGCGGCGCCTGTCTACGACCGTGATCTCGGTCTTTCTCGAAACTGCGCCTCGATCGTGCGCCCAGCTCACGAGATACTCGTCACGGAGGGCAACTACCTTCTGCTCGATGAAGAGCCGTGGTCGGAACTGCTTCCGCTGTTTGACCTCACGGTGTGGATCGACGTTCCTCTCACAGTGGTCGAGCAGCGTATAGAGGACCGGTGGCGAACCGCAGCGATGGACACCGAGGAAGTCCGTCGACGAACCGACGAGAACGACATTCCCAACGCCCGGCTCGTCCACGCCGGTTCGGTTGCCGCAGACCTGGTTGTGCCCACGGATTCCAGCGGAGGGTCGCCGGAACTCCGATGACCCCCTTCATCCTCCCGCCGAACACGTTCGACCACTTCTATCGGGGCGGCCGCCACATCGCCGAGCTCCGTGGGTCACCTCCGGGCACGCACCGACCCGAGGAGTGGCTGGGATCGGTTGTCACTCGCTTCGGCGAATCGGCGATGGGGCTGACCACCTTCGACGGTCACACCTTGCGGGCCGAGATCGCCGCGAACCCGGTCGACTGGCTGGGAGCGGCACATGTGGCTCGGCACGGTCCGTCGCCGAGTGTGCTGGTGAACTCCGACCCGGCCCAACGCCTTCCGGGGCACCTGCACCGTCTGCACCTTTGCCGCCGAGCATCTCGGTTGCCCCTATGGGAAGACCGAGGCCTGGATCATCCTGGAGACCGAACCGGCCGGCGGTGACGTCTTCGTCGGCACTAACCGCTCGGTGGCCCATCACGAGTGGCTGCGGTCGTCGAGGCCCAGGACACCGACGCCATGCTCGAGCTGCTTCGGCCCATCACGGTCCGGTCGGGCGACGCGGTCGGTTCCGGCCGGCACTCCCCATGCGATCGGCCCGGACCTTCTCGTCCTCGAGCTGCAGGAGCCGACCGACCTCTCGATTCTGCTCGAATGGCGCGGCTTCGACATCGACGGCGCTGCCGATGGCCACCTCGGTCTCGGATTCGACGTGGCGATCGGTGCCATCCGACCGGACGCACTCCGCGTGCAACGCCGAGCTCGAGCGGCTCGTTGCTCCGGCGGTCGAGACATCGGGCCAGGCGACCGACTCGGTCGTGTCGGTCATGCCCGACGGGGCCGACCCCTACTTCCGAGCCTGGGCGGTCGACTCGACCACCGAGGTTGAGCTTCCGGCTGGTTTCGGGGCGTCTTGCTCGTGACCCGGGGCGGTGGTCGCCTCGCTCACCGATCGGGTTCGATCGACATCGAACGGGGAGATGCCCTCGTCATCCCGGCGGCGGCGAACCCGTGCAGACTCGTCGGTCGACTGACCGCATACCTGTCGCAGCCACCCGCTCCCGACGCGCCCGAACCGCACGAGTGGGACATGCCGTAACCGTCCGCTCCGCCCCGAACCCTGCTCGGAGTTTTCTACCACGGGGCTCGGTCGGGTTGTGAGAGGATCACGAGATGAGCGAGCCGCACACCCCCAGCCCAACACGATGGGCACTCCTGGGAGCCAGTGACATCGCCGCCACCCGAATCATCCCGGCCATCCGTGCCCATGGTGGTCACATCCACGTCGTGCAGTCCGGTAGCGAGAACTGGGCGACCGTGTATGCCGAGCGGCATGAGATCGGTGTCTGGACGACATCGGTCGACGATGCCGTCGGGCGGGACGATGTCGATGCGGTGTACGTCAGCTCCCACAACGAGAATCACCGAGACCAGGTCATCGCCGCCGCCGAGGCCGGCAAGCATGTACTCGCCGAGAAGCCTCTGGCGCTTTCCCTGGATGACGCTCACGCCATGGTCGAGGTCTGCGAGGCCGCTGGGGTCGTACTGGCGACGAATCATCACCTGCCGGCATCTCCCACCCATATGGTCATGAGGGAAATTGTCGCTTCGGGAGAGATCGGCACCGTTCGGGCGGTGCACGTGAACCACGCGTCGGGCTCCCGGATCGGCTGCGTGGGTGGCGAGTCGATGATCCGGTGGCAGGAGGCGTGATTCTCGATGTCTTCATCCACGACATGGCTGCGGTCCGGGCGATCATCGGCGGTCAGGCCAAGGCCGTCATGGCCTCCGCCCGCAGTGGCGACGATGTTCCGACCGCT
>CAVOZP010000011.1:0-149743 GCA_963700995.1 uncultured Acidimicrobiales bacterium | reverse complement strand
GGCCGCTTGTCGCTAATAGAGGAGCACCACCAGGGTATAGCGACCACGCCGACGACCACCGTGTTCTGGCTGACCCAGCCCCATCGGAGCGCCTGACCAAAGGCGGCGCTCAGCGCGCCGTGTTGATTGCGAATGCCGGCGTCTTGCATTCCGTCGCGACGCAGCCGGGTGTGCCAGCGCTCGACGTCGGCGATCGACAACTCCGCGATCGGGATGCGAGCGATCTTGTCCTGCTTGATCGAACGGACCCGGCTTTGCTGATCACGCGACGAGGCGGGCGCCCACGTGTCGAGATTCTGATCGATCCACGCGTCGAGCACGTCTTCAACGTTGCGGCCGGCCAGCGACGCGCTACCCGGGCCGACCTCCAACGAGGCGGCCATCCGCTGCGCGTCGCGCTTGCCACCGCGCACGGGTCCGCGAGATCTGCGTCGGGCGTCCGCGGGCGTCGTTGCCCGTGAAGAAGCGCACCTCCCACACGCCTGGCTTCTTCTCGCGGATCGTCGCCATGCAGACGACAGCACGCCCGGGGTGTCACAGTCCGCCAGCGAAAGTGACTAGGGATGAAACTAGGGATGACCGATCCGTGACCAGAATCACCGATCGGTCAAACCTGCAGAATCATTCGATACGCAGGCCCGAGATGGCCCGGCTGATCACGAGCTGCTGGATCTGCTCGGTGCCTTCGAAGAGATCGTGGGTCTGATTTGGGGTTATCCACTGGTGACCGATGTGGCCGTTTGTGCCGCCTGACCTGGGGAAACGCCGACCGGCGCTGTCCGCTGGTCACCGCCGCGTATCCCTAGTCCGACGCGAAAGTAGGGATGGATCTGCCATCAACTGGTGGCGGCGAGGACGAGGCGCACTCCCTCGGCGCGCAGCAGCTCGAAGGTGTACTCGAATCTCACATGCCTTCGACGTTCGCTTCGGACGAACCGGCATTGAAGTCAGGGGTCCGGTCGAAGAGCCCGAAGATCTCCTTGGTTAGCATGCTCCATGAGGTTTCGGCTCTTGGGGGCGCTGGTTGCTCGCGTTGGTGATGCCGACGTTCGAGTCACGGCCCGCCTACCGCGGCTGATTCTTGGTGTGCTGATCGTGAACGCGAACCGTGTTGTGTCGGTCGAGGAGTTGAGCGAGGCACTGTGGGGCGACGAACCACCCGATGGTGGAGTCAAAACGCTCCGGTACCACGTCTCTCAGCTCCGGAAAATCTTTGCGGCCGGTGGACGGGTCGCGGGAGGCCGAGGTGATCGAGACTGCCGATCGGGGCTACCGCCTTGCTCTGTCGACCGGAGACCTCGATGCGTCGGTTTTCGAGCGGTTGGCGTCCGACGGTCGGGAGATGTTGGCGTCGGGCCAGGACGCTCAGGCGAGGGACGTCTTGGCTGAGGCCTTGGCGCTGTGGCGCGGCGAGGCGTTGGAGGATTTCCGGTACGAGGAGTTCGCGGAGGGTGAGATCGCGCGGCTGGAGGAACTCCGATTGGTCTGTCTCGAGGATCGCATCGATGCCGATCTCGAACTCGGTCGCCACCGCGACCTGGTCGGTGAGCTGCAGCAGTTGACCGTTGAGTTCCCTCTGCGCGAGCGATTCTGGGCCCAACTGATGTTGGCGCTGTACCGCGGTGATCAGCAGGCAGAGGCACTACGCGGCGTACGGCTCGGCCCGAACGCTGCTGGGTGAGGAGTTGGGTCATCGAACCAGGCGATGCGTTGCGTCGTCTCGAAGCGCAGATCCTTCGCCATGAGTTGCCTGTCGTCGTACCAGCCGGCCCGGAACGACCGACCAGCAATCTCCCCCAGCGGGTTGCGAGCTTCGTCGGCCGCGAGACGGAACTGGCGAGCGTGATGGCTCATCTGTCGACGAACCGGTTGGTCACCGTCACCGGATTCGGGGGAATGGGCAAGACATCCCTCGCCATGGAGGTCGGTCGCCGACTGATCAATCAGTTTCCCGATGGCGTCTGGTCGGTCGAGTTGGCGGACACCGCCGATGACGTCGGCGTCATCCGAATGATTGCAGAAGTGTTCGACGTCCCGGCCCATCCGACACGACCGCTGCTCGGAGAGGTGGCAGCCGCGCTCGGGTCGTGCAGGTCGCTGCTGATTGTCGACAACTGCGAGCACCTGTCAGACGATGTCGCCGAGATCGTCTCGCCGTCTGCTGGCCGGTGGCCCGGGGCTGACGATTCTGGCCACGAGTCGAAGGTCATTGCGTGTTCCGGGCGAACAGGTCTGGCCGATCCCGCCGCTTGGTCTCGATGCTCGAAATCGAAACGGCCGACCCGGCCGCACTGCTGGATTCGGATTGTGTGCGATTGTTCATCGAGCGGGCCCGCGAAACTCACCCTTGGTTCGAGGTCGACGATGTCGAACCGCGTGTGGTGGCATCGATTTGTCGCCGCCTCGATGCGATGCCGCTCGCGATCGAAATGGCTGCATCCCGGCTGCGCTTGCTGTCACCAGTAGAGCTGTTGGCCCGTCTCGACGACCGACTTGGTGTGCTGACGTCGAACGTCGTCGGCGGCGCGGAGCGCCACTCGACGATTCGAGCGACGATCGAGTGGAGCTACGAACTTCTCGATGTCGATGCCCAGACGTTGTTCCGGCGTCTGGCCGTGTTCGACGGCGGGTTCGACATGGAAGCGGCCGAAATCGTCTGTTCGGGTGAGGGGATCAGCCGCGCCGACGTCGTGGATCTGATGGACCACCTCCTGGACGCATCGTTGCTCACGGTCACCCGGGAGCGACCACGCCGCTACGGAATGCTCGTCTCATTGAGCGCGCTACGCTCGCGAGCTGCTCGTCGCATCGGGCGAACACGATGCACTCCGTCGACGCCACGCGCTGCACTTCGCCAGCCTGTGCCCGTCTGAGCCGGGATACGACTCACCCGGTCACGGATCGACGTTGGAGCGGCTCGCCGTCGATGCCACCAATTTCGAGTGGGCCCTCGCAGTGGTCTATCGAAACCCGCAATCCGGACCTCGCCTTGGCGCTCGGTGCAGCGCTGAGGGCGCATTGGATGAACACGGCCCAGGGCCACAAGTGTCTCAGATGGTTCCCATCGATCCTCGAGCTGAGCGACGCCGATCCGTCTCTGGCTCGAGCCGAGATTCAACAGTCGCTGGCCATTCGTCATGCCTACACGGGAAATCCACCGCTGAGCGCTCGAACTGGCCGAACAGATGACCGCCGAGGCGCAGAGAGCCAACTCGCCCGAGCTCATGGCGCTCGCGGTGGTAGGCCAGATCGGCCTATCTCGACGCGATCGGCGACGAACGGGGCGCTCTCCAGTTGACAGCTCGGGCGCTGGAGGAGTCTCGTCGCGAAGAACGATCCCACCCGCCCCAGGCTGTTGATCGACCACGTCCGTGCGGCTGTAACACTGTGCGAGTTCGCCGAGGCCGACAGGCTGCTTCCCGAACTCGACGCGATCACAACCGGGACCCATCTCCCTCAGATCCGGGCCTGGACCACTGAGTGTCGGGGTTTGCTCGCCCACCGACGCGGTGACCTCTCGGGCGCGCGCCAGCTGCTCCGCGAGTCAACTGCTGCGCTGACCGCACTCGGCCGGCCCGCGCTGGCGCTCCACGGTCTCAGCGACATGGTGAGCATTGCTCTGGCCCTCGGCGACATCGACGAGGCTGACGCATGCGCGACCCGGGCACTCGACGCCGCACGAGGCCTTGGCCAAAGCATCGCCCAAGCTCTCTGCGACGTCGGCCGCTGCTCCATGGCAATGGATCGGGCAAAGGACGCGACCGAGCCACTGAGCGAGGCGCTGGAGATCTCGATCGGATGGAACGACACATGGAGTCTCGCCCTGGTGCTCGGCGCAACCGCCGAGCTCGCAGCTCTCTCCGGTGACACTGTTTCCGCCGTTGTGCTTGACGGTGCAAGCGAGGAGCACAGGGATCGCCACGGATTCTTGTGGCTACCGGACTGGGCACACCACCGCAAGGAGCGTGCAGCCTGGGCGAGTGCGCTGGTCGGACATCGAGAATTCGAGCGGCTGACCACCCACGGCGCGTTGCTGGACGTGACGAGCGTGCGTGACATCGCGGCCCAAGTGATCAGCACCGCCCGAGTCCATGACATCGACACCCAAGCGACCCGCACGATGTGAACCTCAGCCGAACCTCACGTGTCCCTCACCACCAGTGATCACCATGTGCATCGAACCAGAATCTCAACAAGGAGAGCGATCGATGCACAGCACCAGAAAACCCAGCAACAAGAGCGACAGGACGTGGAACCACCGGGTGTTCATCGGCCTGGCGGCGGGCGTTCTCACCGTTGCCGCCGCAGCATGCAGTTCTGACAGTCCAGAAACTGCGCAAACACCGGTCGCCACGACCACCGCCCACCGCCATCACCGCACCGACAACAACCGAGCCGGTTGCGACAACGGTCGAAGACCAGTCGGCCAACGATGTCTTCGATGAGCTTCGAGCCGTCGCCGACGAGTACCTCGGATCCTACGAGGCTCGCGACAGCGAGGCATTTCTCGCGATCGTCACCGATGACTACCGATTTGTCTCCGATCAGGGTCAGGTCTCGCCGGTGGATCAGGCTCGAGACATCGACCGTGTTCTCGACGAAATCGACTGGGGCATCGAGTTGCTCAGCGATTACGTCACGACAGGAACCGACCCCTACACGGTCGAGTTCGACAACAGAATCACTGCCACCATCTACCCGTCGGCCGGCAGGGTCGGAACCAGCACCCTCACAATCGTCGACGACGATGGCACCCTCAAGGTGTCGAAGCACGTTCACACGGGCGAATCACTCGCCCCGCCGAACTGAACGGGTCGAGCCGCTGGCGCTGCGCTCAGCGCGTCGCGGGTCAGCCGAAGAGTTAACGCTGCCGCCGGCTCGTCCGGCGGGTGGCGTGGCGTCCTATAAGTGCTGGTCAGACGGCGAACGGTGTGAATGGGATCCTGCACGTATGAATGAGCCCAGGCTGACACCACGGGCGACCGAAAGGCCCCGTTGACGCCGTTGGTGCAGTCGCCGGTGCAGACCTGCACCAACACGATCTGTCGCGTCCGGCGCTATGTGGCTCCTTCCCTCATCAAGTCCCAGACCCCACAAGGAGCAACACGACCGGACCCAGACGCGGCCACCGCAGCACTCGGGCCGGCGCTGAGAGCCCTGGCGTCAACCTGAACACCCCGAAACACCTCACATCATGGCCACAGACCATCCCACCGGTCTCTGATCACTGCGACACACACGAGCGAGTCACCCTCGCCGGTTCCGGAACCCGACCGCGATGCCATGACCACCCCGACCGAACCCGCCAGCACCCCTTCGCCACACCCGACCCTGCACCAGATCACCCTGAAATGAGTGGCACAGACTTGCTAGGTGCGCTTCGCGCGCCTGGCATGAGGGGTCTCGCTACGTCCGCCGTTTGCGGAAGTAGCAAGTCTGTGCCGGTCATTCGGGCGCAATTCGGTGCAGTCGATCCGTGCTCGCACCGACGCGAGAGAACGGCGCGGCGGCAAACACCTCTGTCGCGTCCGAGGCTCTCGGCGCGCCTTCCTTGGCCATGGGAGTTGTCGCCAATTCGAATCGGGGAACGGACCAGTACCGCGACCGGAGGGATCGCCAGGTACTCGCGCTACTCGACGTCGCCGACACGGCGGCCCGGCTCGGCGTGACCGTGCGCTTCGTACGTCGACTGGTCGCTGAGGAACGCATCCCCTACATCAAGATCGGGAAGTTCATACGATTCGACCCCGCAGAGATCGAGCGATGGATCGATGAGCGCCGAGTCAGATAGCGGCACCCGGACGGCCCAGGAGGGCATCCGGGCACGTTGTTATCTAGCGGCCTCGGCAGCGTCGAGCGCGCGCCACTTCGCCGGAAATGAGGCGCCGGCTCGTCGGTAACGGCGGGAAATTATGGGTGGTCGATGCCTGCTTGCTGCTGGACCCGTCGCTCGATCGCAGCGAGCCAGCTGCGCCGAATAGCTCCGCTCGGCAGACGGATCAGTCGCCAGTACCAACCGAAACGACGAGTGCTTGCAGCGTCGGTCCCGGCCACGATGGTTTCGGTCTCGATTCGAGTGGTTCCGTTACCGAGGTCGATGGTGTCGAGCCGGGCGACCGTCTTGGCGTAGCCGGGACGGTCGAAAGCAACGAACTGGGCGGCGTCGTCGAACGCGATCGGAGCGTTGCCGGTGACCGACCAGAACCGTCCTGCCGCTCCGAACTCGATCGATGCGTGCCCATCTGCAGGTGACGGGTCGCAGCGCAAGACGACGAATCCTGCGCTGGCGAACCCGTCGATCAGAGGCCGTGGCGCTGAGGTCGACGGGGCATGTCGCCGGGTGAGTTTGGCTGGGAGTCCGCGTAGCGCCATCAGGGGGCCGAGCAGTCTGACATCGGCAGCGGTGACTGCGAGGCACTGTGGCCAGACCGTGCCGATCGGCACGTAGACGACGCGGGCGTGTAGCTCGGAGAACGTGTTGACGGGGAGCAGTTGATCGAACGGCGGGAGTTCGGCATCGATATCCATACACCTAATCTGACACACTGTTCCAGGTTGAGTCAACGTCTCAGACTGCACTACGTTGCATGCATGGTCGGGCTTCGCGAGCGCAGACATCAACAGACCAAGGCGCAACTTCTCCAGGCCGCGTTTGCGCTGTTCCTTGAGCACGGTTTCGAGAACGTAACCATGGAGCAAGTTGCAGCTGCCGCTGGCGTTTCGCGCTCTACTGCGTATCGCCGATTCGCGACCAAGGAGGACGTGGTGCTGGAGGCGCCGCGCCACTGGTTGGCCGTGTTCGACCAGGCGCTCGATGATCTGGCTGAAGATGCAACGCTCGCCGACGCCGTCGAGGCGACTGCTCTTGCCGTCGCCCAATACATCGATGACAATCACGACTTCGTCTACATGGCCTACACGATCCTCGAACAGTCACCGTCGCTTCAGCAGACAGGCATCGCCACCACGGCGTGGATCGAGCGATACGTCGCCATGATCCAGCACCACACCAACCTCGACAAGGGCGACACCCTCACCGTTGCAGGGGCCTACATCGGAGCCATCGACGCCGTGATGCAGCACTGGGCATCGACTGGTGGCACCGCATCGGTGACCGAAGCCATCACGGCCATGCTCCAGCGACTTGCTCCCATCCTCCCCTAAGCCTGAACTGGCTCAGCGAGCATCGCCCTCGGGCACGGGACGAGCCCAATCGATATCGCTCGCCCAGAATCACCGCCCGGGCACAAGACCTCCCGCAACACTGCGGCCCAAGTGCTGTGCCACATATTCCCTGCCTATTCACCGAGCGCGTCTCCGAGGATTCCGGCCAGCGCTTCGTCTGCTGCACCGACGGCATGTGCGTACACCCTCAGCGTCATCGCGGGATCAGCGTGGCCGAGCCGGTTGGCGACCGTGCGGACGTCCTGCCCGGAGGCGATGGCCTCGGTCGCCGACCAGTGGCGGAGATCGTGGAGGCGCCAGCGCGGGTCGATGCCGGCGAGCTCCCGGGACCGGCGCCACCACCAGCCGATGCGGTCGGGGTTCGGCGGGTCGGCGTCGGGGGTGAACAGCCAGGTGGTGATGTCGCCGTACTTCGCCCGAGCCTCGCTCGACCATCGCGAGCAGCGCCGGGCTCAGCGTCACGACTCGACGGCTGCCGGTCTTCGTCGGCCTCGAGCCTGGGCGCTCGCACACCGTCGGCATCGGTCGAGACGATGATCTGACCGTCGACCACGACCTTGTCGCCGACGAACTTGTCCCAGCGGAGCGCGGCGAGCTCGCTTCGGCGGGCGCCCATCTCGGCGCCGAGGCGGAAGGCCAGCGGGGCGAGCTCGTGGACCTCGGCGGCAGCGGCGATCACGGCCCGCACCTCGTCGTTGGTGAGCGTTCGCTGCTGCTGGCGCTTCGGGCTCTCGATCGGGGCGCTCGAGGCGGGGTTGGTGGCGATCCACTCCCACCGGACGGCCTGCTGCAGCGCCGAGCGCAACACGGTGTGCTGGTTGCGGATCGCGCCCTCCCCCACTCCCGCCTTGCGAAGGCGAGCGACCCAGCGGTCGACGTCGGACACGCCGATCGACGCGACCGACATGTTGCCGATCGGGTCGGCCGCGACCTGCTTCGCCCGGCTCGTCTGATCCCGAATCGTGAGGTCGGCCCAGCCGGGCGTCTTGATGTCGATCCACTCGTCGAGCAGCTGGCGCAGCTTGCGGCCGCCGGCGTTGCGGGCCGGCTTCACCGTCAGCTCGGCGGCCACGCGCTTGGCGTCCTTCTTGGTGCCGTAGACGGTGCGCGACACCTGGGTCGACTTCCCGTCGACGTCCTTGCCCGTGTAGCCGCGCACTTCCCACACCCCGGGTCGCCGCTGTCGGATGGTCGCCATGACCGTCGACCGTAGCGCGTTCATCCCTACCCCGGGTAGGGATGAGGGTAGGGATGGATCAGTTATCCACAGCTGGTGACCGCTGGTGACCCTTGGTCACCGTTGTGACCGCCAAGCCACAAACCCGCAGGTCAAGCTACTCGATTCGCATGCCCGAGATCGCCCGGCTGATCACCAGCTGCTGGATCTGCTCGGTGCCTTCGAAGATGTCGTGGATCTTGGCGTCACGGTGCCAGCGCTCGACCGGGTACTCGCGGATGTAGCCGTAGCCGCCGAGGATCTGGATCGCTCGCTCGGTGACCCAGGTGGCGGTGCGGCCGGCCTTGAGCTTGGCCATCGAACCCTCGGCGTTCTCGAACTTCTTCTGCTTGCCCGAGCCAGGCGGCCCGCCAGATGAGCAGCCGGGAGGCGTCGATCTCGGTGGCCATGTCGGCCAGCATGAAGGCGATGGCCTGGTTCTTGATGATCGGGCGGCCGAACGCGTGGCGCTCCTTGGCGTAGTCGAGCGAGTACTCGTAGGCCGCACGAGCGACGCCGAGGGCCTGGGCGCCGACGGCGGGGCGGGTGGCCTCGAACGTCTGCATGGCGGCCTGGGCGTTGCCGCGCTTGCCTTCGCGCACACGGGCCAGTCGCTCGTCGAGCTTCTCCTTGCCACCGAGCAGGCAGCGGCCGGGCACTCGAACGTCGTCGAGCACGACCTCGGCGGTGTGGCTGGCCCGGATGCCGTGCTTCTTGTACTTCTGACCCATGCTCAGCCCAGGCGTGTCCGGCGGGACGACGAAGCTGGCGTGGCCCTTCGAGCCGAGCTCGGGGTCGACCACGGCGACCACGACGTGGACGTCGGCGATGCCGCCGTTGCTGATCCACGCCTTGGTGCCGTTGAGCACCCACTCGTCGGTGGCCTCGTCGTACTTGGCGCTGGTGCGGTAGCCACCGACATCGGACCCGGCGTCGGGTTCGGAGGCGGCGAAGGCACCGAGCAGCACGTTGTCGGCGTCGCCGTAGCACTGCGGCACCCACTCCATCACCTGTTCGCTGGTGCCCGAGGCGGCGATGCCGGCTGCGGCGAGGCCCGAGCCCATGATGGCCATGCCGATGCCGGCGTCGCCCCAGAACAGCTCCTCGATGGCCACGGGCATGGTGAGCCCGGTCGGATCGTTCATCATGACCTCGGCCATGAACTCCCAGCCGTAGAGGCCGATCTTGGCCGCCTCCTCGACCACGGGGTACGGGAATTCCTCGCGCTCGTCCCACTCGTGGGCCACCGGACGCACCTCGTTCACGGCGAACTCGTGGACCCACTTCTGGATCTGGATCTGGTCTTCGTTCAGCTCGGGTGAGAACTCGGCCATGCGATGTCCCTTCGTCTGATACGTCGGCCCGCCCACGTGGTTACCGACTGGTAACACCAAGTTACCTGCTGGTAACCCTCGACGCCAAGCATCTCTTCCGGACTGCAACAACCCGTAACGCGTCCGTCGAGCCCGATGACGCATCGCTGACGGCCCGTCGGCGAGCAATGACAGCGACGAGTTCACCCCACATCGATGCCATCGGCCCCGAGTTTCTGTTGGCGCCGCTGATCGACCCTCGCCGGATGCAGCTCAGGCCCTGCTCCGCGAGGCGGGCCTCAGCGACGCCGACACCACCGACGAACCCGCTCCGTTCGTCGAGGCCACGGCGACGCCGGTCGATGCCGAGCCGACTGCGCTGGTTCACGCCCTGCGCCTGAGCTGCTCGCTGGTGTCACACGAATACGGCATGCTCTCTCGGTGACCGCCCCCGAGCGCCCATCGATGGAACGCAACGTGCGCCTCATCCCGGTGCACCAGGCGCTGGCTTCGTCGTTGGTGTGGCTTCCGATCTTCGTGTTGTTCACCCGCGCCCGGTTCGACCTCGACGGGGCGATCCTGCTCGCGTCCCTCTACTACCTGTTCGTCGTGGTGCTCGAGGTGCCATCGGGTTGGTTCAGCGACCGGGTGGGTCGGGTCATCACCCTGCGCATCGCCGCCGCAGCGTGGGTCGTGGCCCATCTCTGCTTCCTCCTCGGCTACCAGCACTTCTCGGTCGTGTTGGTGGGCCAGGCGTTGATGGCGACAGGCTTCGCCTCCCTGTCGGGCACCGACGTGAGCTTCCACTACGACACCCTCGAGGCGCTCGACCGGGCTCCTACCTTCGAACGGCGGCAGGCCAGGGTGGCATCGATCGGCTTCACGGCCGCCTCCGTCGCCGTGCTCAGTGGTGGGGCGCTGGGGCTCATCGACCTCCGGGTGCCCTTTGCCGTGGCCGCCGCGCTGGCCGTCGCGCAGTTCGGCATCACCCTGCGGCTCGCCGAACCGCCCCACGTCCTGCCCGACCCGCTCCATCAACCCCAGCTCCGCACGTGGCTGTCGTACTGGCGCGACACACCCCTTGCCTGGTTGTTCGGGTACGGCATCGCCCTGGTCACCCTCGAACACGTGTCGTTCAGCCTCATGCAGCCCTGGCTCACCGAGGCGCTCGACCGCACCTCCGACGATCTCGGAGCCACGCCACTCCTTTCCGGCGCGGTCTTCGCAGCCACCGCCGCCATCGGTGCCCTGGCGGCCAGAGCCAGTGCGCCGGCGAGCGAGCGTTTCGGTCCGGCCCGCACCCTCGTCGGCCTCGGCGTTCTCTCTTCGATCATCGTGACCTCGATGGCTTCGTCGACCAGCGTGATCATCCTGATCTTCGTGATCCTGCGCAGTGTGCAGGCCGCGGCGGCACCCGTGATCATCTCCGCCGCCGCGGCGCCACGACTCGAACGGACGCACCGGGCAACCTTCCTCAGCCTGAACTCGCTCGCCGGTCGCCTCGGCTATGGCCTCATCCTGCTGAGCCTGTCGACCTCCAGCGATGACGACCTCGCCGGCCCGCTGATGGCACTGGCCGCCATCGCCTGGACGCTCGTGGCGCTGACCGCGGTCACCATCAAGCCGCTACGGGCAGCAGAGCTCTAGCTGGGCCGGCCGACCCATCTCGACCGCCGTCGAGAACCGTCGACCATGGCTGACTCGATAGGCCAGACATGAAACGCATCGCACTCATTCTCCTGGCCCTGCTCGCTCTCGCCGGTTGCAGGCGCACCGAGGTGAACGGCATCGGCTCCTACACCGGCGACGACGTCGAGCCGCCGCAAGTCGACCTGGCCACCTTCGACGGCTGTCCGGTCGGCGACTGGGGTTGGGTCCACGCTACGGGCACCGTCGAGAACCGAACCTCCGACGTCGCCACCTACGAGATCGTCGTGGCCTTCAACGACGACGGCACCCGAGTCGCGACGCGGTCGGCGTGGGTCCGCGACCTCGGGCCAGGAGCCACGGCTCGGTTCGACGCAGCCCGCTGGTTCGGCGAGACCGCCACCGCGGTCAACGACTGCCAGGTGATCACGGTGAACCGGTGGGAGGCCGAGACCGTCACCGCCACCCCCTAGGCGACGGTCAGGCTCGGGCGGCGAGCCCTACGGCGATGGCCATCAGCACAGCAGCCACGCCGTAGGGCCATCCGATGCCGACATGTTCGAACAAGAGTCCACCGGCAGCCGGCCCGATGATGCGACCCAGCGCGCCGGCCGACTGCTGCATTCCGAGTGCGGCTCCTCTTGCGTCACCGGCCCGGTCGACCACCAGTGAGGACAACGCCGGTGAGGTCACCCCTTGGCCCAGCACCAGCAACGCCAAAGCGATGCCCATGATCCAGCCGGCGGCGTCGGGCGCGAGCAGAGCCATTCCGGCGGCGGTCACCATCAGCGAACCCATCAGCGCCCGCTGCTCGCCGAGGTGATCGATCGTCGGCCCGACCACCTGCGTCTGCACCAGCACGAGGCCGATGCCGATGACAGCGAAGGTGCCGTAGATCGAGCTCGCCTCGAGCTCGAAGCGAGCGTCGAGCAGCAGTGCCAACGTTCCCTCGAACGCGCTGAACGCCGTCATGGTCACCAGAGCCACCAACAACAGCGACAGGAGGCCGGCCGCCGACGCGGCCCGCAACTGGCCGCGCCACGACGGTGTGGCCTGCGACGACCGCCCGGTATGGGTCTCGGGCACTGACCGGTAGGCCAGCACGGCGTTGGCGGCCGAAAGCGCGGCGGCGATGAAGAACGGCAGGCGATCCGACCCGAGCGCTGCGACCGAGCCGATGATCGGGCCGGCGACGAAGCCGAGGCCGAACGCAGCACCCAGCAGCCCGAGCAGGCGGGGTCGAGCCGCCGGAGAGGCGATGTCACTCACCGCCGCTTGGGCCACCGAGTACGCCGTTCCCGACGCGCCGTCGACCACTCTGGCGAAGAACAACAGCCACAGGGCACCGGCCAGACCGGTGAGCAACGAGCCAATCGTCGAACCGATGAGCGCGGCGATGAGCACCGGCCGGCGCCCCACGCGATCCGACAATCGTCCCCACAGCGGCGCCGCAACGAACTGGGCCGCCGAGAACGCCGCCACGATCATGGCGGCCGTGGCCGGACCGGCGTCGAAGCGCTCGGCGTACACCGGCAGGATGGGCAACACGATGCCGAAACCGATCAGATCCAGCGCGACGGCGCCCCACAGCGCGGCGAAGCCGGCGGGGAGAGATGGACGATCGGCCCGAGCCACCGCACCAGTGTGGAGGAACCCACCGAAATTGGTGCGGTTTCGGCCCAATGGTGAGTCTGACGAAACCAATTTCGTTTTGGTTGGGGGCGCGTAGCCTCTACTGGCAGTGACTTCGTTGCCCGAACTTCCCCCGGCCTACGTGCCTGCCGACGCCGAGTCGGTGATTCGCTCGACGTGGGACGACGCCCGAGCCTTCCACGCCGAACCCGGGCTGGCCGAAGGCCAGCAGCCCTACAGCGTGGTCATCCCCCCGCCCAACGTCACCGCGGCGCTGCACCTCGGCCATGCGCTCAACAACACGCTCCAAGACGTGATGGTCCGCTACCACCGCATGCGGGGTGACAACACGCTGTGGATGCCCGGCACCGACCATGCCGGCATCGCCACCCAGGCCGTCGTCGAGAAGCGACTGCTCGCCCGCGGCACGAGCCGCCTCGAGATGGGTCGCGACGCGTTCGTGGCCACCACCCAGGAATGGAAGGACGAATTCGAAGCGGTCATCCTCAGCCAGCTCTCCGACATGGGCGCGTCGATCGACAAGGACCGGACCCGTTTCACGATGGACGATGTGTGCTCGGCTGCGGTTCGCCACGCCTTCTTCCAGTTGTTCCGTGACGGACTGATCTACCGGGGCAAGCGCCTGGTGAACTGGGACCCGGTGAGTCACACGGCCCTCAGCGACGACGAGGTCGAGAACGAGGAGATCCAGGGCCACATGTGGTATCTGCGGTACCCGCTGACCGACGGCACCGGGCACGTCACGGTCGCCACCACCCGCCCCGAGACCATGCTCGGCGATACGGCGGTGGCCATCCACCCGCACGATCCCCGAGTCGAGTCGCTGCGCGGCAAGACCATCACGCTGCCCATCGTCGGTCGCATCGTACCGATCGTGATCGACGACTACGTCGTGCTCCCCGACCCCGACGGCGACACCAAGGCCCAGTACTCCAGTGGTGGCCTGAAGGTCACCCCCGCCCACGACCCGAACGACTGGGACCTCGGCCTGCGCCACGGCCTCGAGGTCGTCAACGTGATGGGCCCCGACGCATCGATCTCCGATCAGCACGGTTGGCACGATGTGTCCCCCGACGCGCGGCCCTTGGTCGGCATGAGTCGCGAAGACGCGCGCGCCGCCGTCGTCGCGTGGTTCGACGATCACGATCTGCTCGAAGACGTCCGCGACTACACGCACACCGTCGGGCACTCGTATCGCAGCCATGTGCCGATCGAGCCGTGGCTCAGCGACCAGTGGTACGTGGCCGTCACCGACGATCGTCTGCGGGGGTCGGCGCTTCGCGCCCAGACGCCCTCCCAGGCTCCCGACTTGCCGGCCGGTGTCGAGCCGAGGGGCGATGCCCGAGGCGACGGCGAGCTCACCTTCTTCCCCGACCGCTACGCCAGGACCTACGCCGCGTGGCACGAGAACATCCGCGACTGGTGCATCAGCCGCCAGCTCTGGTGGGGCCACCAGATCCCGGTGTGGACCCGCCTCGTGCCGGCCGCCGATGCCCCACCGGAGGTGTCGGCCGCTCTCGCTGATGCGGAGGTCGACCAACCCCGCTCGATCACCAGCCGATACACCGCCGCCGGTGCCGTGCACCTCGTGCGACGGGTGACCGAGGACGAGATCGACGAGAGCGTGTGCGTACCTCCCGAGGGAACGCTGCGCCGACTCGATCGTGCCGACGACAGCCTCGATGAAACCGCGCTGGTTGCCGCGCTCGAAGTCGAGGGATACGAGCGCGATCCCGACGTGCTCGACACCTGGTTCAGCTCGGCGCTGTGGCCGATGAGCACGATGGGGTGGCCCTTCCCCGAGGACTTCCCCGAGACCGAAGGCCTGCTCGACACGTTCAACCCCACCGCGGTGCTGAGCACGGCCCGCGAGATCATCACCCTCTGGGTGAGCCGCATGGTGATGTTCAACCGCTACTTCCTCGACGGGCAGCTGCCGTTCCGTGACGTGTTCATCCACGCCATGGTGCAGGACGGCCACGGCCAGAAGATGAGCAAGAGCCTCGGCAACGGCGTCGACCCCCGCGACATCATCTTCAGCCATGGCGCCGACGCCATGCGATTCACCCTGGTGCAGATGACCACCGATACCCAGGACGTTCGGATGCCCGTCGACATGGTGTGCCCCCACACCGGCGAGGCGTTCACCCCGGAGCCACTGACCACGCCCGCAGGGCACATCGTCGCCGCGCCGATACAGACCTCGCCGGGCGATCCGTCGAAGCAGATGGTCAGCGCGTACGGCGTGGCCGCAGGTGTGGCCGAGCCCACCGAGGCGATACCCCTCGCCCGCAACACCTCGTCGAAGTTCGACGGTGGCCGCAACTTCGCCAACAAGTTGTGGAATGCCACCCGATTCGCCATCGGGCGACTCGACGGTGCGTCGAACGTGAGCGAGCCGGTCGATCTCGCCGATGCCCGGTTCGTCGACCGGTGGATCATCGCCCGCCTGCACCAGACGATCGCAACACTCGAATCGGCCCTCGCCCGGTACCAGTTCAACCACTACGCCGACGCCCTGTACGACTTCGTGTGGCGCGACGTGTGCGATCGCTACCTCGAAGCGGTCAAGCCCACCGTGAACGACGATCCGACCCAGCAGGTCGTGCTCGGCTCGGTGCTCGATGCGGTGCTGCGGCTCATGCACCCGGTGTGCCCGTTCGTGACCGAGGCGCTGTGGGCGCACGTGAGCTCGGCCCGCACCGGCCACCTCACCGGTGTCGCGCTTCCCCCGTCGACGCTCCTGGCCACTGCGGCGTGGCCCGCAGTCGACGATTCCCTCGCCGATGGCGCGATCATCGCCGACTTCGACCGGGCCGACGCGCTCGCCGCCCAGATCCGGGTGCTGCGGGCCGAGCGCCAGGTGAAGCCCCGTCAGCTGCTCACCCTGCACCTGCCCGACGCAGTGGCCGAGCTGGTCACGACTGCGGCCGGCGTGGTCGAGGCCCTGGCGGGCGTCGGTGAGATCGCGGACATCGCCTCCGGTCGACCAGCCGTGGCGAGTCCGATCGCGTTCGAAGGGGCCGAGGTGTTGGTGTCGGGGCTGGTCGACGCCGTCGATCTCGACGCGGAGCGAACCCGTCTCGCCAAGGTGATCGAGCAGAAATCGGCCCAGATCGCCGGGTTCGAGGCCAAACTCGCCAATGAGGGTTACGTGGCGAACGCCAAAACCGAGCTGGTGCAACAGACCCGCGACCTCCTGGCGGCCGCCCTGGCCGACCTCGCGGCCGCCGAAGCGGCGCTCGCCGGCATCGGCTGAGCCCTTGCGATGGGCCACAAGGCCTAAAGCCGCCGCATTTCGGGCCGATTCAAGGAGCGTACGTGTCGCCATGGGTGGAGGACCCGTACGCCCTTAGGTCTCCCGCTTGGCGATCATGAACCCGACTCGACGAAAATTTCTTGCGCAGTCTGCTGCCGCGAGTGGCATCGTCTGGGCCGCGCCCGTGCTTTCGACGATCACCTCGCCCGCTGGTGCCGCCAGCCTCGCCGTCGCCATCGTCACCGAGGGCGCCATCGTCATGATCCCTCCTCCTCCGCTCGTGCCGGCGGTACCCCCCTCGAACACGGTGATCTACGGCTGGCCCGAAGAATGCCTGACGCTTCCCACCCACCTCGTCGTCGACGCCGACGGCAGAAACGGAACCCACAAGGGCAACTCCCCCGTCGGCCCCTACAACATTCCCGGGGGTACCTTCGTGTGCTCGTACTTCTTCCGCTTCGACTCGGCTTCGGGTGGTAGCTCCACCGCCGAGGGAACCATTCGGGTACCCGCGGGGTCGCTGGCGGGCCTCGCCTTCCACGCCTCGACCCTCACCTCGACCGGCGCCGTCCTCGGGGCGAGCGGCACGATCTACGGGACCTACGACGGCTTCGCACCCAACGACCAGGTCACCGTCACCACGACAGGAGGTGAGACAGTCATCCACATCCGCATGATGGCCAACGCCAAGCAGGACGACATCGACGGAATCCGCGTGATCCTCTCGCCGTAGCCAAGCCCGGCGAGATGCGAACATCGGGAACCCGGAGCTCGAACAACAGGCGCGCGATCTTCTCGCCGCGGCGCGAGCCGCACCGGATGGCGCGCGGTCGGTGGTGGTCGCGCTAGCATTGCTCGGTCCACAGCCCTGCGGCGCTCAAGCTTTCAATCCATGAGCCCGATGTACTACTCTGTCGCCCGTTGCGGGCGGAGCACCCTTCAACCAGGATCGACCGTACGCATGACACCAGCCGGTGAGGCAAGCAGCGAAGCGCATTCGCGCCGAGCTTTCGTGACCAAGGCCGTCACTGCCGCCGGCATCGCCTGGGCCGCGCCGGTGATCGCCACCATCAACCAACCCGCCGCCGCCGCACACACGTTGCCGATCCTCGTATCAGGCATCAACTTCGTCGAGATCGCCCCGCCCGCATCGGTTGCGACCATGGAGAGCGACACGCAGATCTTCGGATTCGCGGAGAACTGCATCACCACACCCGCCGGCGGCGTCACAGTGAATCGCAGCGGTGCCGACGGTGGCTTCGCCGGAAACGGTGGCACCTACACCGTTCCCGCCGGAATCGAGGTCTGCTCGTATTTCATCCGCTCCGAACGGCTGACTCCGGGCACCATCTTCGCCACGGTTCAGTTCACCAACGCCACCATCGTCGGCCTCGCCTACGAGACCCCTCAGCTCAATTCCACACGAAGCCTCTTCGGCGTCACAGGCGTCGGCTACGGCAGCGATCCGCTCGAGGACAACGACACGGGCCAGATCATCACCGACGTCGCGACCGGAGACTCGATCGCGATTCTCAGCCTGACTACCAACGGCACCGGAGCGGACATCATACGGATCCTGGTCGTTCCCAGCTAGACCTCGTCGTCCTCGCCCTCAACCTCGAGCGGCGAGCGAAACCGCGGCGTGTCGGCGGTGCGCACCGATGCAGGATGGGGAGCGGGCGCCACCGGGTGTTCGCCCTGATTGCGTATCCAGATCGTGCGTTGGGGATAGGGGATCTCGATTCCTGCCGCATCGAGCGCCTCCTTGATGCGCAGCCGCAGCTCGCGCTCGACCTCGAACTGGAGCGCGGGTCGGGTCTTGGCCACGACTCGGATACCCACACCATCGGCTCCGAGGTGTTGGACTCCCCACACCTCGGGTCGTTCGAGCAGCTCGTCGTCACGCCAATCGGGGTCTTCCCACATGTCGTCGGCCGCCCGTTGGATGACGCCCTCGGCCAGGCGCAGATCGGCCTCGTAGGCCACGTCGATGTCGAGCACAGCTCTCGACCACACCTGTGACTTGTTGGCCACCCGGTGGATCTCGCCGTTCGGTACGTGCCACACGGTGCCGTTCACATCGCGCAGGGTCGTGGTGCGCAACGACACCTTCTCGACCGCACCCGTCGTCTCCCCCACGTCGATCACGTCGCCCACGCCGAACTGATCCTCGATGAGCATGAACAGACCCGACAGGAAGTCGCGCACGATCGTCTGGGCGCCGAAGCCCAGCGCCACTCCCGCGATGCCCGCTCCCGCCAGCAGCGGCGCCAGATCGATGTTCACCTCGCTCAAGATCAGCAGTCCGGCCAGGGTCCAGACCGTTGCGGTCACGATGCTCGAAAGGACCGAGCCGACCGTCTCGGACCGCGCCTTGGCCCGCACCGAGCCCGAACCCTGGACGATGTAGCGACCGGGTCCGCTACGGCGGAGCTCGTTCAGGCGTTCGTCGTCGCTGACTTCGCCGAGCCTTCGTGCGAAACCGCGAACGGCCCGGCGTAGCAGCCGGCTCACCACGAAGGCGACCAGGAGGATCAACAGGATGCGCAGTGGCTTTTCGATGGCCCAGTCGGCGGTATCCGCCCAGAACTCGCTGGCGGTCTGGTCGAACACCCATTCGCAGAGCGCGCTGGGGTCCTCACCGCATGCATCGGTCAAGTCGGCGAGGACGGCAGTGGTCATGGGACCCAACGCTAGGAATGGTCGAAGCCGGAAGCGTGGATGCTCCTGCGTCCCGCACAAATTCCCTCAAATCAGCGATTTCTTGATACTTTTCCTCTGATGAGCGAGTTTCGGATGGGCCAGGCCGCCCAACTTCTGGGCGTGAGCGTCGACACCGTCCGCCGATGGGTCGACGACGGTGCGCTCCCTGCCCGTCGAACCACGGGCGGACACCGCCTCATCGCCGGCGTCGATCTGGCCGCCCTGGCCCAGTCGATCGCCGAAGACCACCACGACGAGCACCAAGCCGTTCTCTCGGCTCGGAACCGCTTCACGGGAATCGTCACCCGAGTGATCAGCAACGACGTGTCGGCCCAGGTCGAGATCCAGGCCGGACCGCACCGCATCGTCTCGCTCCTCACCGCCGAGGCCGTCCGGGAGATGGGCCTCGAACCCGGCGTCGTCGCCGTTGCCGCCGTGAAGTCCACCAATGTGGTCATCGAACGACCGGCATGACTCGGTTCATCGGCCTGGTGGCCGTCGCGGCCCTGGCGGCGGCCGGTTGCGCCGGCGACTCGCCGACCGTGCGGGTTCTCGCCGCGGCCTCGC
Organism: uncultured Acidimicrobiales bacterium; assembly: GCA_963700995.1. Taxonomy (GTDB): domain Bacteria; phylum Actinomycetota; class Acidimicrobiia; order Acidimicrobiales; family JAHEJN01; genus JAHEJN01. The sequence goes on along the minus strand of CAVOZP010000011.1, from coordinate 130,200 downwards.
TCGCCGACGTGTTGGCCGACATCGTCGACGACTTCGAGGCCGCCAACCCCGATGTCGAGGTCGAGGTGGTCTCGGGCGGAAGCGCGTCGCTCGCCGCGCAGGTGGAAGAGGGCATCGACTTCGATGTCATCGCCCTGGCCGATGAGGCAACCATGGACCGCGTCGAGGCCACCGGCGAGATCGCCACACCGACAGTGTTCGCCACCAACGATGCGGTGCTCGTGGGCGGCGCCGAGGTGGCCGACACCCGTCTCGCCGATCTGGACCGCCTCAGGTTCGCGGTCTGTGCCCCCGAGGTGCCGTGTGGACCGCGCGGCCACGCGGCTCTTCGCCGAGCTCGGGGTCACCGTCGAACCGGTCACCTTCGAGAGCAACGTGCTCGGCGTACTCACCAAGCTGCTCGTGGGCGAGGTCGACGCCGGCGTGGTCTACGCCACCGACCTCGCTCGTGCGGGTGACGACGTGGTGGCCCTCGACGCCGCCAACGGCGTCCGGATCACCAACCGGTATCCCGTTGCGCTGTCGCTCGCGGCGGCGCGCGCCGCCGATGCACGGGCCGATCGGTTCGTGGCCTTCCTCGTCGGGTCCGAGGCCCGACCCCTGCTCCTCGGCGCGGGGTTCGGTTCTCCGTGAAGCCACCCACTCCCCCGCCGAGGTGGCTGCCGGTGACCGCCACGATCGGTCTCGTCGCGCTGGCGCTGCCCCTTGTCGGCCTGCTCCAGCGCATGCCGTGGTCGAACCTCATCGAGCTGTTGGGCACGGCCACCGTTCGCGATGCGCTTCGGGTCTCGCTCACCGTCAGCGTGGCGGCCACCGTCGCCTCGGTCGTCCTGGGTCTTCCGATCGCCGTGCTGCTCGCCCGTCACGAGTTCCGTGGCGTTCGGTTCGTGCGCACCCTCGTCCTGCTCCCGATGGTGTTGCCTCCGGTCGTCGGTGGCACCGCCCTGCTGTTCGCGTTCGGTCGGCGCGGCCTCGTCGGCGGCTGGCTCGACCGTTGGTTCGGCGTCCAGCTCGCCTTCTCCACCGTCGGTGCCGTCGTGGCCGCAACCTTCGTGGCCATGCCGTTCTTCGTCCTGAGCGTGGAAACCGCCCTTCGGCAGGCCGGCACCGATGTGGAGGAGGCGGCCGCCACCCTCGGCGCCGGCCCGACGGCCACGCTGTGGCGGGTGACCCTTCCCCGGCTCCGCGGCGCACTGGCCGCAGGGGCCGCGCTGGCTGGGCGCGCGCCCTGGGCGAGTTCGGAGCGACGATCACCTTCGCCGGAAATCTCCCGGGCCGCACCCAGACGCTTCCCGTCGCCACCTTCGTCGCCCTCGAGTCCGACCCCGAGGCCGCGCTGGCCCTCAGCCTGTTGTTGCTGGTGGTCGCCTTCGGCGTCCTCTTCGCCATGCGGGGAAGGCTCGGGGCCCGCTGATGGCGATCGAGCTGGCCGGTGTCATCGGACGAGGCGGGTTCCGGATACCGATGGAACTACACGTCGACTCGGGCGCCACGGTGATCGTGCGCGGACCCAACGGTGCCGGCAAGACCACGCTGCTGCGGACGCTGGCCGGCCTCGACGCACTGGTCGACGGCACGCTCCGCCTGGAAGACCAGGTGGTCGACGACCGGGGAGCCGACACCTTCGTCGCCGCCCACAGTCGCCCGGTGGCCATGGCGTTCCAGGAGCCACGGCTGTTCACCCACCTCGACGTGGTGGCCAACGTGGCGTTCGGACTGCGGTGGGCAGGGCTGGACAAACCGACCGCCCGAGCCCGGGCCCTCGCCGCCCTGGAGAGCACCGGCGCGCTCGACCTCGCTCACCGGCGGCCAGCCGAGCTCTCCGGCGGACAGGCGCAGAGGGTCGGGCTGGCCCGGGCCCTGGCGCCACAGCGACCGATCCTGTTGGTCGACGAACCGCTGTCGGCCGTCGACAGCGAGGTCCGCAGCGAGCTGCGCCATCTCATCGCCACCCAGACCGCCACGACGGTGTGGGTGAGTCACGCCGATCACGATGCGGTCCCCTCGGTCGAACGCGTTGTCACCCTCGACTGATCACCGACGGGCCGAATTCGGGGCCGATCCGACGGATCGGTCGACCACGGAGACGGCGCCGAGCAGCCCCTTTGCGAGAAATCTCGAATTTTCTGGCCGGAGAACTTGCGCCGTCGTAATTCCGCGGCTGTAATTACACATCCGTCACCACAACCGGTTGTGGTGCGTGTCCGGGGGCGACCCACTCGCTTGTGTCAAGCGGGGGGATCGAGGGTCGGACCGCAAACCGGTTGCATCGACGGCGCGGCGAGCCTGCCCGGCACCGGTAAAGCGGTGCCGAGCTCCAGCACATTCCACGGGCGGCCCACCGCCACCCGCGAAACGTCGACGAAAAACGCAACAAACGGGAGTGAGAAGTGGCGATCACCCAGCACACGGCCATCGACGACGAGGCCGACACCTCGGCGGCGCGCACGGGTCTGAAACTGAGCGACGACAGCATCGATCTGCGCGACGACGCCCAGGTGGGCATGCGGGTGCGCAAGCGCAACGGAACCCTCGAACCCGTCGACGTGAACAAGATCGTGAACGCCATCGCCCGCTGCGGTGAAGGCCTGCTCGGGGTCGACCCCATGCGGGTCGCCACCCGCACCATCTCGGCGCTCGCCGACGGCGCCACCACCCAGGAACTCGACGAGCTGTCGATCCGCACCGCCGCCGGCCTCATCGTCGAGGAGCCCACCTACTCCAGGCTCGCGGCCCGGCTGCTCGCCACCTACGTCGACAAGGAAGTCCGCAACCAGAACATCCCGTGGTTCAGCGAATCGATCTCGGTCGGGCACGAGGTGGGCCTCATCGGCGACGAGACCGCCGCCTTCGTCGACGCCAACGCGCCGGCGCTCAACGCCGCCATCAGCTCCGACCGCAACCGGCTCTTCGAGTTCTTCGGCCTGCGCACGGTCTATGACCGCTACCTCCTGCGCCATCCCGAGAACCGTCAGGTCATCGAGACCCCGCAGTACTTCTTCCTGCGCGTGGCGTGTGGGCTGGCGACCAACGCCGACGAAGCCATCGCCTTCTACGACCTCATGTCGTCGCTGGCCTACCTACCCAGCTCGCCGACCCTCTTCAACTCGGGCACCGCCCACCCCCAGATGTCGAGCTGCTACCTGCTCGACTCGCCCGACGACAGCCTCGAAGGCATCTACAAGCGCTACACCGACATCGCCCGGCTCTCGAAGTTCGCCGGCGGCATCGGCGTCGCCTGGAGCCGCGTCCGGTCCAAGGGCAGCCTCATCCAGGGCACCAACGGCCTCTCGAACGGCATCGTGCCCTGGCTGAAGACCCTCGACAGCTCGGTCGCCGCCGTCAACCAGGGCGGTCGGCGCAAGGGCGCCGCCTGCGTCTACCTCGAGACCTGGCACGCCGATGTCGACGACTTCCTCGAGCTCAAGGAGAACACGGGCGACTCGGCCCGGCGGGCCCACAACCTCAACATCGCCAACTGGGTCCCCGACCTGTTCATGAAGCGGGTCGAGAACGACTGGCAGTGGAGCCTGTTCGATCCCAAGAAGGTGCCCCACCTCACCGACCTCTACGGCGCCGAGTTCGAGGCCGCCTACCAAGAGGCCGAGGAAGCCGGCCTCTACGAGCGACAGGTTCCCGCCCGCGACCTCTACCAGCGCATGATGCGTACTCTGGCCCAGACCGGCAATGGCTGGATGACGTTCAAGGACTCGTCCAACGAGAAGTGCAACCAGACCGGCGTCGACGCCGACGGCACGCCGCGCACCGTTCACCTGTCGAATCTCTGCACCGAGATCATCGAGGTCACGAGCCAGGACGAGACTGCGGTGTGCAACCTCGGGTCGCTCAACCTCGGCGCCTTCGTCGACACCGACGCGGGCGCGGTCGACTACGACCGCTTGGGCGAGGTCGTGCGCCAGGTCGTCCCCTTCCTCGACCGGGTCATCGACATCAACTACTACCCCACCGACGAAGCCGGGACCTCGAACTCGCGCTGGCGGCCCGTCGGCCTCGGCCTCATGGGCCTCCAGGACGTCTTCTTCAAGCTGGGCCTGGCCTTCGACTCCGCCGAGGCACGGATGGTCTCGGCCCGCATCAGCGAGGAGATCTACTTCAACGCCCTCACGGCGTCGGCCGATCTCGCCGAGACCAACGGCCCCCACCCCGGCTTCGCCGACACCAAAGCGGCCAAGGGTCAGCTCCAGTTCGACCTCTGGGATGTCACCCCCACCGACCGCGACCGCTGGGACGGCCTGCGAGCCCGCATCGCCGAAGTCGGCTTGCGCAACTCGCTGCTCATCGCCATCGCCCCCACCGCCACCATCGCCAGCATCACCGGTTGCTACGAGTGCATCGAGCCGCAGGTGTCGAACCTGTTCAACCGCGAGACGCTCTCGGGCGAGTTCATGCAGATCAACCGGTACCTGGTGAAAGAGCTCCAGGAGCGGGGCCTCTGGGACGAGACGATGATCAGCGACCTCAAGCGCAGCGAGGGCTCGGTGCAAGACGTGCCCCGGATGCCCGAGGACCTGAAGGAGATCTACCGCACGGCCTGGGAGATTCCCCAGAAGGCGTTGCTCGAGATGGGCGCCGACAGGGGCGCCTTCATCGACCAGAGCCAGAGCCTCAACCTGTTCATGGAGTCGCCCACGATCGGCAAGCTCAGCTCCATGTACATGTACGCCTGGAAGCAGGGCCTCAAGACCACGTACTACCTGCGGTCCCGCCCGGCCACGCGTATCAACAAGACCACCACCGAAGGCCCTACCGACGGTGGCGAGCCGAAGGCGGTGCCGCCCACGTTCACCGACGAAGAGGCGCTGGCCTGTTCGCTCGAGAACCCCGAATCCTGCGAAGCCTGCCAGTAGCCGGCCAGAACACGACCGAGAAAGCGCCCGAGAAAGCAACAAGGACGAACCCATGGCTCTCACCGAACCCGTCATCCACGAACCCGAGTCGGTCGTCGCCGACGAGGAAGCGGCCGCCCAGGCCCGCAACACCAACATCCTCGACCCCGGCTTCGAGCTCACGCTGCGCCCGATGCGCTATCCGGCGTTCTACGCCATGTACCAGGATGCGATCAAGAACACCTGGACCGTCGACGAGATCGACTTCAGCGACGACCTGGTCGACCTCGACCGCAAGCTGATGCCGGCCGAAAAGCATCTCATCGGGCGGCTCGTGGCGTTCTTCGCCACCGGCGACTCGATCGTGGCCAACAACCTCGTCCTCAACCTCTACAAGCACATCAACGCGCCCGAAGCTCGCATGTACCTCAGCCGCCAGCTCTACGAAGAGGCGCTGCACGTGCAGTTCTACCTCACCCTGCTCGACAACTACATCCCCGACATGAAAGAGCGCGAGGCCGCGTTCGCCGCCATCGAGAACATCCCCTCGATTCGCAAGAAGGGCGAGTTCTGCTTCAAGTGGATCGGTTCCATCGATGACCTCGACGAGCTGCTCACCCGAGAAGACCGCCAGCGGTTCCTGCTCAACCTCATCTGCTTCGCCGCGTGCATCGAGGGCCTGTTCTTCTTCGCCGCCTTCGCCTACGTGTACTTTCTGCGCAGCAAGGGGCTCCTCAATGGTCTGGCGGCGGGTACCAACTGGGTGTTCCGCGACGAGAGCTGTCACATGAACTTCGCCTTCGAGGTGGTCAACACCGTTCGCGCCGAGGAGCCCGACCTCTTCGATGCCGATCTCGAGGCGTCGATCCAAGAGATGATGAACGAAGCCATCGACTGTGAGCTGCAGTTCGCGGCCGACGTCCTTGGTGAGGGCATCCCCGGAATGAGCATCGCCGACACCCGCACCTATCTCCAGTTCGTATCTGACCAACGCATGGTGCAGCTCGGCCTGCCCAAGCAGTTCGGGGTGAAGAACCCCTTCAGCTTCATGGAGCTCCAAGACGTCCAGGAGCTCACCAACTTCTTCGAGCGCACCGTGTCGTCCTACCAGGTCGGCGTCGAGGGCGACGTCGCCTTCGACGAAGAGTTCTAGCCACCCAAGATCCCACCTCCCCAACACTCCCGGTCTGCGCCCGGTGCTTCGGCATCGGGCGTCGACTGTTTTCGGGCCCGATCACCGATCGTCACCGAACCTTCACCGACAAATCACGCGCTTGTAGTTCGCGATGGTTTAGCGTCGACGTCAACATGACCTCTGCGACAACGTATGTTCTCGACACCTCGGTTCTCCTGGCCGATCCGAACGCAATCTTTCGTTTCGAGGACAACGACGTGGTCCTCCCCGTGGTGGTACTCACCGAGCTCGAGGCCAAGCGCCACCATCCCGACCTCGGGTGGGCGGCCCGCACGGCGCTGCGCTCGCTCGAGTCGATCCGGATCGCCGGCGGCGGCCTCGATCACCCGGTTCCCATCGTGGCCGAGGGCGGAACGCTTCGTGTCGAGCTGAACCATGTCGACCCGCTGGGCTTGCCCGAGGCGTTCAACGACGGGTCGAACGATTGCCGAATCCTCACCGTTGCCTACAACCTGGCTCGGGAGGAGGGTCGCGTCGTCCTGGTGTCGAAGGACCTGCCGCTGCGGCTCAAGGCCGCCGTCGTAGGCCTCGAAGCCGAGGAATACCGCAACGAGCTCAGCTCGGGTCCCGAGTGGTCGGGGTTCTTCAGTTTCGAAGTCGACTCCCTCGACATCGACGACCTCTTCGCCGACGGCATGGCCGACGTCGAGCTGGCTGAAGGACTCCCGGTTCACACCGGCGTGGCGCTCACCTCGGGCTCACAGTCGGCGCTCGGGCGGGTGACCGCCGAGGGCACCGTGAAGCTCATCAGCCCGCACGGCGCGCTCTTCGACGTGCGGGGCCGAAACGCCGAACAGCGCGTCGCCATCGATCTGCTCGCCGACGACAGCATCGGCATCGTGTCGCTGGGCGGCAACGCCGGAACGGGCAAGAGCGTGCTCGCGCTGGCCGCCGGCCTCGACGCCGTGCTCGAACGCCGGACGCATCGCAAGGTGCTGGTCTTCCGGCCGCTGTACGCCGTGGGTGGACAGGATCTCGGCTACCTGCCCGGCGACGAGACCGAGAAGATGGCGCCGTGGAGCGCCGCGGTCATCGATGCGCTCGAGGCGATCGTGGGTGAGAACGTGATCGACGAGGTCCTCGGCCGACAACAGCTCGAAGTGCTACCGCTCACCCACATCCGTGGTCGCAGCCTCACCGACGCCTTCGTGATCATCGACGAGGCTCAGAACCTCGAACGAGGCGTGCTGCTCACCGCATTGACCCGCCTGGGCCACAACAGCCGTGTGGTGCTCACCCACGACGTCGCCCAACGCGACAACCTCCACGTCGGCCGTCACGACGGCGTGGCCGCCGTGATCGCCGGACTCCGAGGTCACCCGCTGTTCGCGCACATCACGCTCAGCCGCAGCGAACGCAGCCCCATCGCCCGCCTGGTCGGCGAGATGCTCGACGTCGGCCGGCTGTCGACCGACGGCGCGATCCGAACCCCGCAGCACTCCCTTCCCGGAATCTGATCACCGCCGACCGCTCAGCCGTCGATCACACCGAAGGCGCGCAGGATCCGCTCGGCGGCCTCGGGTGCGCTCAGCTCCCCCGCCAACACGGCCGCCTCGACCTCGGAGCTCACCCGGCGAACATCGGTGTCTGACCGGAACCGCTCCAAGATGTCGGACTCGGCCATCGACCACATCCAGTGCACGAGCTGGTGGCGGCGTCGCGATTCGAGCTCGCCGGTCTCGACCAGCAGGTCGCGGTGCCGGCCGATCTGGCCCCACACGAGGTCGAGCCCTTCCTCGTGTAGCGCGCTGGCGGTGAGCACCGGCGGTTGCCAGGCGGCCGTCGGCGAGGTCACGAGGTGCAGGGCAGTCGAGATGTCGCGTGCCGCGGTCTCGGCCGCGGCGACGCGATCGCCGTCGGACTTGTTCACGACCACGATGTCGGCCAGCTCGAGCACGCCCTTCTTGATGCCCTGGAGCTCGTCACCCGCTCCGCCGATGGCCAACACGACGAAGGTGTCGACCATGTCGCGCACGGTGGTCTCGGACTGACCGATACCGACGGTCTCCACCAGCACCACGTCGTAGCCGGCCGCCTCCAGCACCACCATCGTCTCTCGCGTGTGGCGGGTTACACCACCGAGGGCCCCCGACGACGGTGACGGCCGGATGAACGCCGACGGATCATTCGACAGGCGGGTCATGCGGGTCTTGTCGCCGAGAATCGAACCGCCGTGAACCGAGCTCGACGGGTCGACCGCCAATACGGCCACCCGCTTTCCGGCGCTGGTGAGCTGCGTTCCGAGCGCGTCGATGAATGTGCTCTTCCCGGCGCCGGGAAGTCCGGTTATCCCGACCCGGGTGGCGTTGCCGCTGAAGGGCATGAGAGCCACGAGCAGGGCGCCGGCATCGGCCCGGTGCTCGGCGTGGTCGGACTCGACGAGGGTGATGGCCCGGCCGATTGCGGTGCGATCGCCGGACAGCACGGCGTCGGCCAGGTCGGCGGTGTCGACCATCTCAGCCGAGCTTGGCCAGGAGATCGAGGGCCGTGTCGGCGATGACCGTGCCGGGCGGGTAGACCGCCGCCGCTCCCATCTCGATCAGCCGCGGCACGTCGGCCGGCGGGACCACGCCGCCGACCACGATGAGGATGTCACCCCGGCCGAGCGCCTCGAGCTCGGCCTTCAGCTCGGGCACCAACGAGAGATGGCCCGCGGCCAACGACGAGGCGCCGACGACGTGCACGTCGGCCTCGACGGCTTGGCGAGCGACTTCGGCCGGCGTCTGGAACAGCGGCCCGATGTCGACGTCGAAACCGAGGTCGGCGAACGCGGTGGCCACCACTTTCTGACCGCGATCGTGTCCGTCCTGGCCCATCTTGGCGATGAGCACTCGGGGTCGACGCCCTCGACGTTGCGCGAACGCGTCGGTGGCGGCCCGCACGTTGTGCACGGCTTCGGAATCGGCACCCACTTCGCTGCGATACACCCCCGAGACGACTCGAACGTCGGCGACGTGACGGCCGAACACCTTCTCCATCGCGGCACTGATCTCGCCGACGGTAGCCCCTGCCCGGGCTGCGGTGACCGAGAGCGCCAACAGATTCTCGGTACCGGCGGCACCGGCGGTCAACGCATCGAGGCTGCTCGCCACCAGACCCGCGTCGCGTTCGGCTCGAAGCCGAGCGAGCTTCTCGAGCTGCGCCCGCCGAACCGCCGAGTTGTCGACGCGCAAGACGTCGACGTCGGGTTCGTCGCCGAGACGGAAGGTGTTGATGCCGACGACCGCCTGAGCGCCCGAGTCGATGCGCGCCTGAGTACGAGCGGCCGCCTCCTCGATGCGCAGCTTGGGGATACCGGCTTCGACGGCGGCGGCCATACCACCGAGCGCGTCGATCTCGGCCAGATGCGTGCGGGCCCGTTCGGCGAGTTGAGAAGTGAGGTATTCGACCAGGTAACTGCCCCCCCAGGGGTCGACCGTGTCGCAGATGCCCGACTCACGGGCGAGAAGCAGCTGGGTCTCGCGGGCTATGGCGGCGGAGAAGTCGGTGGGCAGCGCCAGGGCCTCGTCGAAGGAGTTGGTGTGCAGACTCTGGGTACCCCCGGCCGTCGCGGCCATCGCCTCGATGCAGGTGCGCATCACGTTGTTGTACGGGTCCTGCGCAGTCAGGCTCCAACCCGAGGTCTGGCAGTGTGCGCGCAGGGCCAGCGACTTCGGGTTGGTGGCACCGAACCCGCTCACGAGCTCGGACCACACCAGCCGCCCGGCGCGCAGCTTGGCGATCTCCATGAACAGGTTCATGCCGATACCCCAGAAGAAGCTGAGCCGGGGGGCGAAGGCGTCGATGTCGAGACCCGCGGCCACGCCGGTACGGAGGTACTCGACCCCGTCGGCGAGGGTGTAGGCCAACTCGAGGTCGGCGGTGGCTCCGGCCTCCTGCATGTGATACCCGCTGATGGAGATGCTGTTGAAACGGGGCATCTCCGCGCTGGTGAACGCGAAGATGTCGGCGACGATGCGCATGCTCGGTGCCGGCGGGTAGATGTAGGTGTTGCGCACCATGAATTCTTTGAGGATGTCGTTCTGGATGGTTCCGGTGAGCTGGGCCGGGGCCACGCCCTGTTCCTCGGCGGCCACGATGTAGAGCGCCATGATCGGGAGCACGGCGCCGTTCATGGTCATCGACACACTCATCTCGTCGAGGGGGATGCCGTCGAAGAGCTGGCGCATGTCGAGGATCGAATCGATGGCGACGCCGGCCATGCCCACATCGCCCGCCACCCGGGGATGATCGGAGTCGTACCCGCGATGGGTGGCCAGATCGAAGGCGACCGAAAGGCCCTTCTGGCCGGCGGCGAGGTTGCGCCGGTAGAACGCGTTCGAGTCCTCGGCGGTCGAGAAACCGGCGTACTGGCGAACGGTCCACGGCCGCCCGAGGTACATCGACGGATACGGCCCGCGCACGAACGGCGGCGCGCCGGGTGCCTGATCGACGTGATCGACGTCGCGCCCATCGGTCGCGGACAGGCGGCGGGGAACCGCGATGCCCTCGGGTGTCGTCCACGGCCCGGGCGACCCCTCCGCCGGTGGCTCGCCCACTGGCGACCCGTCGGTCAGCGGAACCGAGACGAACGACGGGATCACGACTCCGCCTCGACGGTCGAGGCCAGCTGGTGGTCGACGACACCCGACTCGAGCGCCGCGCCCATGCCTCCTGCCGCTTCGACGGCTTGGAACACCGCCCAGCCCTGGCGGGCGAAGGTGTGGGTGAGCGACTCGACGTACGGGGCGCCGGCGGCCGGATCGGTCACCTCGGCCACGTGAGCTTCGTCGAGTAGGAGGTGGTGGGTGTTGCGGGCCATGCGACGGGCGACGGCGTCGGAGTGGTCGCCGGAATCGAACGGGATCACCGTGACCGCGTCGGCGCCGCCGACTCCGGCGGCGAAGCATGCCGTGGTCGCCCGCAGCACGTCGCTCCAGGCGTCGTCGCCACGAGGCGGCGCGGTGATCGCCCGTTGGCGTTGCCGCACAACGTCGGGATTGCCCCCGCAGACACTCACGACCCGATGCCACATGGCTCGGGCGGCGCGGAGCTTGGCGATCGTCACGAACTGATCGGCCGTGACGCCGTAGGTGAACTCCAGCTCGGCTGCCGCCTCGTCGACATCGAGACCACCCATGTCGAGGACGCGCAGGTACTCGACGGCGACGGCGAGCGAGTAGCCCAGCTCGAGCGCCGGGCCCGCGTCGAGGTACCTCGCGGCGTCGACACCGACCGATCGAACCTGCGGGAATCGTTCGGCGCTCACCACTGCGGCCGCCACGAGTGTGGCCTCGGCTGCCGGATCGAGTGCCTCGCCGGCACCCAGTGGATCGATGCCGAATGTGCCGGCGCACGCGTCGTCGTCGACCGCGCTCGACCACAGCCCCATCAGCGCCCACGCGCCGGCGCCATCGGCGTTGGCCGACAGGCAGACGGGGGCAACGTCGAGCCGCACCCCTTCCAGTGCATCGGCCAGACCGCCGGGTTCGAGGTCGTGCAGCTCGACGGCCTCGACGCCGCCGCGAAGGTCGTCGAGCACCGCGGCGTTGACCGCTGCGGTGTCGGGCCCGGTGTGGCGTTGGCGGATCTGCCAGCGTCGAGCGGGGCGCCCGGCTGCGGCTCCTGCCAGCGGCGCCGGCCGGTCGCCAGAAGTGTAGAGCTCGGCCACCTCGATGCCCTCGATCATGCGTGTCATACGGTGCCGATCCTACCGAAGGGCCCGTTGGGCACTCGCTTCGACCGGCCAGGACCCGGGCGGTACGGTGCGCCCATGCCAACTCCTCTCCCCGATGCCACTGCACTCGCCGCCCTGGTCGCCAGTGGCGAAGCCTCGCCGCTGGAGCTCGTCGACGAGGCCATCGCCCGCATCGAAGGCACCAACCCCGCGGTGAACGCCGTGATCCACGAACGGTACGAGGCCGCCCGGGCCGAGGCGGCGGGCGAGCTGCCCGACGGCCCGTTTCGCGGCGTGCCGTTCCTCGTGAAGGACCTCCGTTGTGCGATGGCGGGCGAACCGCTGCACCTCGGCTGCCAAGCCATGAAGGATGCCGACGTCAGGGCCGACCACGACTCGTTCCTGTACGAGTCGATCCGGGGAGCCGGTCTCGTGACGCTGGGTCGCACCAACACGCCCGAGTTCGGGAGCACGGTCACGACCGAACCGACCGCGTTCGGGCCGACCCGCAATCCGTGGGACACCGGTCGGTCCGCCGGCGGAAGCTCGGGAGGCTCGGCGGCGGCGGTTGCAGCAGGGATGGTGCCCATGGCCCATGCGAGCGACGGGGGCGGATCGATACGAGTCCCGGCCAGCGAGTGCGGGATCGTCGGGCTCAAACCGAGCAGAGGACGGGTGTCACTCGGGCCGGCCGCGGGTGAGTCGTGGGCGGGTGCATCCACCGACGGTGCGGTGTCGCGTACCGTCCGCGACACGGCCGCGATCCTCGATGTGCTGCAGGGCCGCCGCACCGGCGACCCCTATGTCGCTCCCCCGCCACTGCGACCCTTCGCCGCCGAGGTCGGGGTCGATCCGGGGCGGCTGCGTGTCGGCCTCGCCCCGACCCACGAGACAGTCGACACCCACCCCGACTGCCAGGCCGCAGTCGAGCTGGCCGGCCATCTGCTGGAGGGTCTCGGCCACCGCGTCGAGCTCGCCCATCCCCTGCCCATGGCCGATCCCGACTTCCCCCACCACTTCATCACCGCTGTCGCTGCGTCGATGGCCGCCGACTTCGAGAACCACGCTGTCACGTTGAGACGGGAGCTCACCGAAGCCGACGTCGAGCCCGACAACTGGTTCATGGCGGCGGTCGGAAAGACGATCCCGGCCTCGACCTACATCAACTCAGTGAGCTGGCTGCATTCCTGGTCGCGTCGGATGCACGCCTGGTGGGACCACTTCGACGTGCTGGTGACACCGGTCATCGCCGTGCCGCCACCGCCGATCGGCTGGCTCCGCGACCCCGAGATCGGCACCGAGCGGCTCACGAGCATCCTCCAGTTCACCCCGCAGTTCAACGTGACCGGTCAACCCGGCGTGTCCCTCCCCCTGCACTGGACCGACGACGATCTCCCCGTCGGCGTGCAGTTCGTGGGTCCGATCGACGACGAGGCCATGCTCATCCGCCTGGCCGCCCAGATCGAAGCGGCAGCACCGTGGGCCGAACGCGTGCCCGGTATCTTCGGCTGATGCAGTCGCCGCCGGACGAGTCCGAGCTCGACATGGACGAACTCCCGACGGGTCATCCGCTCAAGTGGCAGATCCTTACCATCATGTGCGGCTGCCTGATCCTGGTCGTGGCCGGTGTCAGCTCGCTGAACATCGCCATTCCCTCCATCATCAACGCGCTCGAGCCGAGCCAGACCGAACAGCTCTGGATCGTCGACTCGTACGCGCTGGTGTTCGCCGGCTTGTTGTTGCCCGCCGGCGCCATCGGCGACCGCTACGGCCGCAAGGGCGCCCTCCTCGTCGGACTCGCGATCTTCACCGCCGGCGCGCTGTGGGCGTCCTACAGCGACACGCCGATGACGCTCATCACCGCACGCGGCAGCATGGGCATCGGTGCTGCGCTGATCATGCCGGCCACGCTGTCGATCCTCACGGCAGTGTTCCCGCCTCATGAGCGGGTCAAGGCCATCGCCGTGTGGTCCGGCTTCGCCGGGGCAGGCGGCGCCATCGGCATCATCGGCGGCGGCATCCTGCTCGAGAAGTTCTGGTGGGGTTCGATCTTCTTCATCAATGTCCCGATCGCCATCATCGCCTTCGGCCTCATCGCGACCCTCGTACCGACCTCCCGTGACGACGAGGAACGGCCGCTCGATGTCGTGGGCTCGCTGCTGTCGATGGCCGGGCTGGGGGCACTGGTGTACGCCATCATCGCCGGCGGCGAGAACGGCTGGTCGACCGGGAGCACCATCAGCTGGTTCGTCGCCGCTGCGGTTTTCCTCGCCGGCTGGGTGCTGTTCGAGCGCTCGACCACCTTCCCCATGCTCGATCCTCACCTGTTCCGGGTGCGCCCCTTCGCCCTTGGCAGCTTCACGATCAGCGCCGCCTTCGCAGTCATGTTCGGCATGTTCTTCCTGCTCACCCAGTTCTTCCAGTTCACCCAGGGCCACAGCCCTCTCGGTGCCGGCCTCCGCAACCTGCCTTTCGCGGCAACCATGGTCGCCATCGCCCCCCGCTCGCCGAACATCGCCGCCCAGATCGGCAACCGCGGCGCGATCACCCTCGGCCTGATCGTGCAGGCGGCCGGGTTCTTCGTCCTGAGCCGGCTCGAGCCCGATACGCCGTACCTGATCACCGCGGTCGGGATCGTGATGATCGCCGGCGGCATGGCCGTGCTCATGCCCGCCGCGACGGGCGCGATTCTCGGCTCGTTGCCCCAGAGCAAGGCGGGCGTCGGCTCGGCGGTGAACGACACGACCCGCGAGGTGGGCGGCGCCCTGGGCATCGCCGTGCTCGGCACCATCATGGCCAGTGGCTACCGATCGGCGCTCGGCTCATCGACCGACGGGTTGCCCGAGCCGCTGGCCGAGACGGCGACCGACTCGGTGGGCGGCGCCTTCCAGGTGGCCGCAAACCTCGACGGCCCCGAGGCGCTTGCCCTCATCCAGAACGCCGGCGACGCCTTCACCGACGGCATGACACTTGCGTTCGTCGTAGCCACCGTGTTCGGCCTGGTTGCCGCCGCGATCATCTGGCTCTACTACCCAGCGCACCAGCCCAAGTCGGCTCCGGCAGCGACCGACGCTGCGAGGAACTGACCTTGCGGCTCCGAGTGGTCGTGGCCACCGACGACATCGACATCGAGTCGGGCCGATTGTGGGCGGAGGGAGCCCTCGGTATCGAGGAGCTGCCGATCGACGACGGGCACGCTGCGCTCGTCGCCACGTTCCCGGGCACCCCGCCGTTCGACACCTTCCCCGGCGCCGCCTCCGTGGCCGACCCGCCACCGCCGGACACGCGGCCCTTCGCCGCACCCTCCCGGGTCGGGCCGTTCCACATCGCTCCGCCGTGGGCTCCCGACGAGGACCCCGAGGTCACGCTCGGGCTCACGACGTTGTCGATCGACCCGGGTGACGCCTTCGGCCACGGTGCCCACCCCACCACCCGGTTGATGCTCACGGTGCTGGCCGCACTCGACGTCGAAGGACTGGCCATCGCCGACATCGGCTGCGGATCCGGCATCGTCGCCATCGCCGCAGCCACCCTCGGGGCCTCGCGGGTCATCGCCATCGACAACGACCCTGCCGCGCTGGCCGCGACTCGACGCAATGTCGCAGCCAACGACCTGTCGCATGCGGTCGAGGTCATCGACGGCGACGCAGCCCGCTTCGACCGCGGCGTCGACATCGCCCTCGTGAATGTCACGATCGACGTGCACGAGCAGATCGCGGCCGCGATCGCCCGGCACGTCACCGGATCGATCGTCGTCGGTGGAATCGTCGAGAATCAGCTCGATCGGGCGATCGCGGCGTATCCCGAGCATGCGGCGCGGGCCCACGCTGTGAGCGGGGAATGGCATTCGCTCGAGCTGGAGCGGGCGAGATCAGGCCGCTGAGCGAAGAGTGACCTGGGCCCCCAGCACGGCCGCGGTCGTGAACACCAGCCACCAGAGCACCGCCACACCGACGATTGCCGTCGTGATGTCGGCGGGGGGCCGCATCATCGGCATGGGCGCGAGCACCAGAGGAAGGACCGCGGCCGGGCGAAGCCCCGATTTGAGCCGATCCGCAGCAGCCGTAACGGCACGGCTGGGGCGATCACCCCGAAACGGCAGGGTCCAGGCTGCGTAGCGGGCGAAGACATCGTTGCGAGCCCACGCAATCGTGCGCACACCCTCGCCCAGCGCGATCAGCCACACCGTGGCGAACACGGCGGTAGGCCATCCGATGCGGCTGGGCGAGAGGAGGACGTCGACCACTGGGTAATTCTACCCGCGACCCTTGCTCGGACAAGTCGCCAATCTTGGGGAGATCGGCGTGGTCATGAGCCGGTTGTCGTGGTCAGCCGACGACGACGTGGTCGTCGAAGGTGATTCCGCGCTCGAGAGTCTTGTGGACCGGACACCGCGTGGCCACCTCGGCCAGGCGCTCGCGTTGTGCCTCGGTGAAGGCACCATCGACGAAGATCTCGCTGCGCACGGTGTCGATGAATCCGGACGAGTCGTCGTCGCAGAACGAGCAATCGTCGGCGTGCACCTTCTCGTAGTGATACCGCACCGAAATGGCGTCGATACGGATGTCCTTGCGCTGGGCATACATCGACAAGGTGATGGCGGTGCACGCAGCTACCGACCCCAGCAACATCTCGTAGGGATTCGGACCGGAATCGGTCCCACCGAGATCAGCCGGTTCGTCAGCGAACCATCGGTGGTTCCCATTGGAGATCTCGACCTTGAACCCGGTGGTCAGATCGGCCGTGATGGTGGGCATGGTTGCTCCGCTCGTGGATCGGCGATGTCACGAGGGAGGGAACTCCCCCGGCAACGTGAAGCATTCCACGCAGCTCGGCCCGTCGCCCGCGACGGCGGCAAACGAGCTCGACCACGCCGATCAGGCCGGCACACACCATCGCATCGAGCCAATAGTGATTGGCCGTGGCGACGATGGCAACGAGCATCAGGAAGGGGTGGAGGTACAACCAGCGGCCGATGGGGAAGATCGGGCTGCGAACCAACGCCCACGCGATCAGTACCGCGTAGCCGAAGTGGAGCGAGGGCATGGCCGCATACGGATTCGCCATCCGACTCAGCGTCGAGTCGTTCGCATAGATGGCCGGCCCGAAACGCTGCAGCGTGTCGATCATGTCCGCCGCTCCGACGATCCGCGGTGGGGCCAGCGGATACGCCACGTGCACGGCCAGCGCCAGCACCGTCAAGGCGACCAGTCGTCGCCGAAGCCACAGGTAGGTACGCGGATCGACGATGAAGAGGAGCACCAACACCGCGGCCGTCGACATCAGGTGCACGCGAGCGTAGAACCAGTTGAGGGCCTCGATGGCCGACTGCCACTCGAGGAACCACGACTGCACTGTCGGCTCGACGAACAGGCGGATCGAGCGCTCGAAGCCGATGAGGTCGCGGGCGTTGGAGTACGCCGTGGCCGCGTCGTCACGCACGAGGAAGCGGACGGCCTTGTACGCCAGGAAGACCGAGGCCACGATGCCGAACTCGACGACGGCCGTCGGCCTGGTACCGGAGGCATCGCTCGCAGCGGGGATGGCCCGCTCCGAGGCCGGGCTCGGGGTGGGCATCGTCAGGTCGCGCGTTGCAGCAGGCAGAAACATGAATCCGTCTCTTCCCGTCCGCGCCTGTGGCTACCCTACGCTGAGTGCCCGAGAGTTTCCACGCGAGTTCTCCCCTTCGCGTCGGAGGCGTTCCCGAACACGTCAGCCTCCCCTGGTACGAGGCCATCGCGGGAGGGCGTCTCACCGGCGTTCACTGGTCCGATCAACCCGGCGGTACCGGGGCCATGATGGCGGCCCTCGGCGCGGCGGAACTCGACGCGGCCGTCGCTCTCACCGAGGGAGTGGTGCAGGGCATCAGCGATGGCGTCGAGGCTCGCATCGTCGGGCTCGCCATCCCGAGCGCGCTCCAGTGGGGTATTCACGTGGCGGCCGACTCGAATTTCCGAGATCCCGGCGATCTGGTCGCTGCGCGTGCAGCGATCTCGCGTCGTGGGTCCGGCTCGCACCTGATGGCCTACGTGCTTGCCGATCGCCTCGGATGGCAACCAGAGGAGGACGCGCATTTCGTGGAGGTCGGTGACATCGGCGGCGCACGCGCGGCCCTTGCTGCCGGTGATGCCGACTACTTTCTGTGGGACCGGTTCATGACCCAGCCGGTGGTCGACAGCGGCGAGTTCGCGCGCGTCGGCATCCAGGAGACCCCGTGGCCGGCCTTCGTGGTGGTTGCCCGCAACGACGTGCTCGAACGGCGGGGGGACGACCTCATCGCTGCCTTGGCGGTCGTGGCGGCCACCGCCGCCGAGTTGAGCGCTCGCGACGACATCGTCGATGTCATCGCCGATCGTTTCGATCTGCGCCCCGAAACCGTCGCCGATTGGTGGGCGGTGACCGAATGGGCAGAGGCCGGCGAGAACCTGGGCGTCGAGGTGCTGGGCGACGTTCAGGCCACCTTGCTTCGACTGGGTCGCATCGACCGGATTCTGCCTGCTCGTCGCCTGCTGTTCACGCCGAGCTGACGTCGTCGACGAGCTCGTCGGCACGCGCTGGCCGTTCCCTTGATCGCCTGGCGCTTCCTGCGGACCGATTGACCTACTCGTCGGCCATGGGGGCCATGGTCATCACCGAGAATGCGGCTCCGGTCGGGTCCTGGAGGCTGGCCATGCGACCGACGGGGATGTCCATCGGCGGAGCCAGCACGGTGGCACCGAGCGACTCGGCCAACGCCACGGTCGCATCGCAGTCGTCGGTGGCGAAGTAGATGCCCCAGTGGGTCGGTATGCCCTCCATGGGCGGGGCCATCCCGCCGGCGATCATGTCGTCGCCGACGGTGAAAACGGTGTACGGCGGCGCATCGGGGCCCATCTCGGCGAGCTCTACGCCCCAGCCGAAAATGTCGGCGTAGAAGGCCGACGAGGCATCGAGATCGGAGCTGGTGAGCTCGTTCCACAAGAGCGCACCGTGCTCGTTCACGACTTCGGCACCGATGTGCGCTCGGGCCTCCCAGAGACAGAGCACCGCGCCGGCGGGGTCGACGATCACCGCCATACGCCCGGCGTCCATGACGTCGAAGGGAGGCGCCATCACCGAGCCTCCAGCGGGTTCGACTCGAGCAGCCGTCGCATCGACATCGTCGACGGTGACATACGACGCCCACAACGAGGGCAGGCCCATGGCCGCCTGGTCGGGGCTCTGCTTCATCATGCCGGCGACGCTGCGACCGCCGAGGCTCGCCATGACGTACTCGCCCTCGATCACCGGTGGGTTCAGCCACGAACTCCCATCCGAACAGCCCACCGTAGAAGGTCTGCGCGGCGGCGGGATCGGTGCTGGAGAGGTCGATCCACGACGGTGTGCCATGGACGTATGCGGTGGTTGGAGGCATCGTTCATTCCTTCGGGTCGAGGGATCCCGACGCTACTGCACCGGGCCGACGCGGGAGAGGGCGCCGAACGCGCTCTTCACCCAGCCGCTACCGAGGGGTAACATCAGAGGGTGGACACCGAAGCCATCGACCACGACGAGCTCGTCGCCCGGCTCACGGGAGGGCTCGCTCCCTCGCTCGACGAGCTGCCGCGGTTCACCGGGAGCGACCGACTCCGGCCCGACGGTCGGCCGCGGCCCGAGTTCCGGGCCGAGCTTCGCCGAATTCCGAACCTGCGCAATGCGATCACCGTCGCGTCGGCCGTTGCCCAACCATTCCTCATCGTGTGGGCCGCCGCGGCCCTCGATCGCTGGTGGTTCTACCCGCTGGCCTTCGTGGCCATGGGAGCGTGGTTCGCCAAGGCGTTCACGCTGTTCCACGAGGCTGCGCACCGGCTGTTGTTCTCGTCGCGGACGGCGAACGACCTGGTCGGCCAGTGGATCTTCGGCTGGCTGCCCTTCGGCGACGGCACCGACACGTACCGGCTGGTGCACACCGCCCACCACCGCGACGAGTTCGGTCCGAAGGAGCCCGACTTCGCGCTCTACGCCCGCTACCCCATCCCGCGCGACTCGATGCGACGCAAGCTCACCCGTGACGCGCTCGGTGTATCGGGCTACAAGAACATACGACCGGCCGTCGTTGGACTGTTGCGCCCGGGCTACAGGTGGCGGGCAACCAAGGTATGGCTCGGTCAGGCCGTGGTCTTCGGTCTCTTCCTCGCCTTCGGGGTGCCCTGGCTCTACGTGGCGTTGTGGCTCGCCCCGTGGCTCACCTACTGGCGGGTGGTGAACAGACTCCGTTCCCTCGCCGAACACGGGGGCATGACCCGATCGCCCGACCGCCGCCTCACCACCCATCACATCCGGCCCTCGATCATGCCCCGCATGCTGTTCACGCCCTACAACGTTGGGTACCACCTCGCCCATCACGTCGATTCGGGCATCCCCATGTGGAACGTGCCCACGCTTCACCGCGCCCTCGAGGAAGACGGCTACTGGCCGACCGAACGCACCCACCCGAACTATCGGTCGTTCTGGCGCACCCTCGTTCAGGCGGCACCGCAGAACGCCCCGGCCGGGCTCTCCCTGTAGCCTGCGGCTCGAGGCTCGACGATCGAGTCGACCTGCACCCGAGGAGTTCCATGCGGTACACCCGCGGCTACAGGAGCAAGAACACCGAGTACCGGGGCAGCGCCCGGGGAAAGGGCCTGGCCATCGGAGGCGGAGCCGGCGGGCTCGGCATCATCGGCATCATTCTGCTGATGCTCTTCAGCGGTGGCGGCGGTGGGGGAATCGACTTCGGCAGCATCGGCGCGACGGCCACGGGCACCGACTCGTCGAGCCAGAGCGAGCTGCCACCGCGCAACGAATTCCTCGAGTTCAGCTTCGATCACGTGCAGTTCTTCTGGGACGATCTGTTCACCCAGAGCGGAGTCGACTACCCGCCGGCGAGGTTCGTGATCTTCGACGCAGCCGTCAGCACCGAGGGTTGTGGCCAGGCATCGGCCGCCGTCGGGCCCTTCTACTGTCCAGCCGACTCGAAGGTGTACCTCGACCAGGCCTTCCTGGCCGAGCTCCAGAACCGGTTCGGAGCAGCCGGCGACTTCGCCCAGGCCTACGTGATCGCCCACGAGATCGGCCACCACGTGCAGAACGTCACCGGTATCAGTGCCGACGTCCGCCGGCTGCAACAGGAGAGTCCCGGCCGGCAGAACGAGCTGTCGGTGGCCCTCGAGCTCCAAGCCGATTGCCTGGCCGGCGTGTGGGCAAACTTCGCCGCCACCGACACCATCGACGGACTTCCGGTGCTCGAGCCCGGCGACATCGAAGAAGGGCTCGGCGCCGCCGCCGCCGTCGGCGACGATCGCATCAACCCCGGTGCCGGTCCCGAGAGCTGGACGCACGGATCCGCCGAAGCCCGGATGCAGTGGTTCAGGACGGGCTTCGACACGGGGAATCCTCAGGAGTGCGACTCCGTCTGACCGTTTGGTGACCGGGAGGGTGCGGTCGGCCGTTGCCGTGCCTGGTAGGGCGGCTCGACCGGGAGGTGCGGCGGGCCGCTGCCGTGCCTGGTCTTCGCCAATCGGCCCGGCCTCGACCCACCGCACCTCCCTACACCCGGATCCTTCGCGCACCTACCCGCGGATTCTTCTCGGCACCGTCGTTCAGGTGCGGCCGGTTATCAGGACTGCCGCTCTTGCCTCTGGTTCGGGGGGGTCGGCGAGGAGGCCGGCCAAGCCCGCGGTTCCTGTCGGACTGGCGACGATGGAGGTGTGGTCGGCGATGAGGGCGTGGGCGCGGGCGATGTCGGACTCGGAGGCGAGCACGGGGTGGCCGCCGGTTCTCGCCATGGCTTCGACGACACCGAGCCAGTCGTAGGTCACGTCATCGAGGATGCCGGTGGCGAGGCTCTCGGGCGGGTCCTCCCACGGGGTCATGTACCGATCGGGGTTGGCCCGAGCCTCGGTCATGATCGCAACGGGATCGGCGCCGCCATCGGGGTCGACGAGGCGGTGCCAGGCTCGGGCCAACGGGTGAGCATTGGCCGGCTGGACGGCCAGGATTCGCGGGGGCTTCGCCAGCCAGCCGCAGTCGACGGCGTCGAACATCGCCATGGACACGGCCGTGGCCAGCGCTCCGCCGCCGACCTGGATGTAGAGCGAGTCGATGGCCGCAGTGCCGCCCTGGGCCGTGGCCAGCTCCTCGGCCAGCTCCCACCCGAGGGTTCTTCCACCGTCGATCACCGCGGGCGCTTCGGTGCCCTGCACGGTGAAGGGAACCGCGCCGTCGGCGACCGCTTCCTGATAGCGCAGGAACGCAGGGTCGCCCAGCTCGCCCGAGCGACGCTCGCACACGTTGATGTGGGCGCCGAGCTCGTTCAGTCGGTCGATCACGTCGACATCGGCCCAGTCGGGCACGAACACCTGGAGCTCACGTCCCAACGCTGCGGCCACCACTCCGGCTGAGCGCGCGGCATTGCCGCACGAGGCGATGGCCAGCGGGCCGGTCCTGGCGTCGTCGATCGCCTGGTGCAGGGCCAACCCGAACAGATGGCGTGACTTGTGCGACCCGCCGACGTTGTCCGTGTCGTCCTTCAACACGAGCTTGCAGTCGAGACCGGCCGCGGCCACGACCGCGGCACCGGGCACGAGCGGGGTGCGGGCGAAGCCGTGGCCCTCGACGGCGGCGACGGCCTGGTCGAGACGCTCGACCAGGGCCACGAAGTCGGCGTCGGACCACCCTCGTCGGCGGGCCACCAGATACACGTCGAGGCGCTCGCGGTAACGAACGAAGGGGTTCTCCGACGTGAGATCGTCAGGCAACGCCCACTCCCGTGCGAGCGTTGAACTCGTCGATCATCGGGTCGAGCGACGGCAGGAATTCCCGCATGCCGTTCCAGAAGCTCTGATCGCGGCGGGCCTCGAAATCGGCGATGTCCACGCCTTGTTGTTCGACCCAGGTGAAGTAGCCGAGGTTGAACACCCGGTTGCGGTTGACCTCGTCCATGTCGAGCACGTCGTCGTCGGTGACCGACATGAGGTGCTCGCCGATGACGGCGGCCGCGTCGCCGCTGCCGATGTCGCCGCCGAAGTCGCGTGCGAGCGTCTTCTCGCGCTCGGACGGATACAGCTCGGACCCGTCGGTGGCCACCGTGACCAGGATGTCGTCGGGACCGAGATCCCAGTGCTTGGCCGTCTTGATCGCCGCCAGGGCATTGCAGATCGAGGAGAAGCCGAGATAGGTGAGCGAGTCGACCACCTCGCGAGCCACCCCGGCGTCGAGCAGATACGCCTTCCCGGCGTCGCTGTTGAACACCGCGTCGAGCGAGTCGGTGGAGCGGTCGCTGATTCCGACGACGAGGTCGGTGTTGGTGACGTTGTGGATGAGGGGCACGTGCTTGTCGCCGATCCCCTGGATGTTGTGCTCGCCGTAGCCGTTGTAGAGCATGGTCGGGCACTCGAGGGCCTCGACGGCCACGATGCGAGACCCGTGGCGGGCCTTCAGGTAGTCGCCCGCTCCGAGCGTGCCGGCGGATCCGCTGGCCGAGACAAAGGCCGCCAGGCGCCCTCCCCCGCGCTCTTCGAGCACGTGCTCGGCCACACGCTCGAGGGCCCGACCGGTGATGTGGTAGTGCCCGAGATGGTTGGAGAACTCGCTGAACTGGTTCAGGATCACATTGGTCGGATCCTTCTCGAGCTCGGCGCACGCGTCGTAGATCTCCTTCACGTTGCTCTCGGTGCCGACAGTGCGAATGACATCGCTCGGATCTTCGATCCAGCGGTCGAGCCATTCGAAACGCTCGCGGCTCATCCCCTCGGGTAGCACGGCGACCCCACGACATCCCATGATCTTCGAGATCGCCACGCCGCCTCGGGCGTAGTTCCCCGTCGACGGCCAGATGGCACGGTTGCGAGTGGGATCGAACCGGCCGGTGAGCACGAGGGGCACCAGACACGAGTAGGCAGCCAACACCTTGTGGGCGCCGATCATCGGGAAACGGTTCCCCAGCGCCAGCACGATCGGCGACTCGACGCCGGTCATCTCGGGCGGCAGAACCAGGTGATCGGGCACCTCGGTGGGTCCGGTGCCGTCGAGACGGTTGAACCAGTGGACCCGAAACAGGTTGCGTGCATCGGGGCTGTTGCGGTCGACGCCGCTCAGCGCAGCCCACGTGGCCTCGGGGATGGTGCTGGGATCAGCCAGCTGGGAGAACGTCGGCAGGGCGATCCGGTTGTTGCGGAAACGCTCGACCGTACGGTCGTAGGTGGCCTGATCGACCATCTCGGCGTGCAGGCCGAGATTGTGGGCCGCGATGGCCGGCGGATTCGGACGGGTCGTGTGCATCGTTGGCCAAGGTAGCGTTTGGCGGTGATCGAAGTACGAGTGCCGGGCTCGAGCGCCAATCTCGGCCCCGGTTTCGATGTTCTGGGCCTGGCCCTCGACATCTACTCGGTGGCCGCCACCGCGGGTGACGGCGAGCCCGCTGATGCCCGCCATCCGGCCGTTGTCGCGTTCGTCGAGGCGGGTGGCGAGGGTCCACTGTGGGTCCGAACCGAGATCCCGATGGGCGCGGCCTCGGCTACTCGGCATCGGTCCGCGTGGCCGGTGCGACTGCCGCCTTCGTGCAGCTGGGCCTCGACGACGCCGAGGCAACCGAAGCTGCCCTCGGCACGGCTGCCGCGCTCGAGGGACACAGCGACAACGCCGCCGCATCGGCTCTGGGAGGTGCGGTCATCGCCGCGGGCGACACCGTTGCCCGCATCGATCTCGCGCTGGCGGCATCGGTCGTCGTGTGGGTGCCCGACCACACCACCGCGGGCACCGACTCCTCGCGACGGGTGCTGCCCGAATTCATCCAACTCGACGACGTGGTCACGAACCTCGGCAACCTTGCGCTCCTGGTGACGGCACTCACCACTGGTGACCCGCGTGCCCTCGGCCAGGCCACTCGCGATCTGGTGCACCAGCCGGGTCGCCTCGACGCCCTCCCCGACTCGGCCGACGCCATCGAGGCGTTCTTCGAGCTCGGAGCCTGGGGAGCCTGGCTCAGCGGGTCCGGGCCGTCGGTCGCCGCGTTCGTGGATCCGGCCCTGGCCGACACAGTGGCGGCGCAGCTTCCCTCCAACGGCCACGCCAAGGTGCTCGCCGTGGATACCGACGGCGCGGTCGTGCTCCGTCGTTGATCAGCGATCTCGGCGGTACACGACTTCGTCGCCACGCTCGTCCCTGCACCCGCCGATGTCGACGAAGCCACCGACGCTGGCCAGCACCCGATGCGAGGCGTCGTTGTCGACGCCGACCGTGGCGAGCACCGCGTCGACCGAACCCGTGCCGAACGCCCACTCGATGAGACCGGCGGCGGCCTCGGCCGCGAAGCCCTGGCGACGGTCGCTGGTGAAGATCGAGTAACCGAGCTCCACCGCCCCACCTGCCCACGGGGTGATCGAGCCGACGAAGGTGGGATCGGCCAGGGCCTCGTCGATGGCCACCGGCGGGCCGTGGAACCCGGCATGGCCCACCATTGCACCGGTGCCGTCGACGATCGCCCGTGCTCGCCACGGACTGGCTCCCTCGTCTTCGGCCAGCGCGTGCCAGCGCTCGACATTCGACCGATCGTGGGCGTCGGGCCAGCCGACAGGGACGCGAAACGCCTCGAGCGACTGCGGGGCATCGACCAACACAGCGAGCTCCAGCGGCCCGAGCACCGGGAGACGGAGTCGGGCGGTCTGCACCGGCGTCAGATCGACGAAGCGCTCGTTCACGCGGCCGCAGCCTCGGGCGAGCTACCCGGCCGCTCGACGTCGCGACGGGCAAGGGGGCTGAACGCCAGACCGACCGCCAAAGTGGCCGCCACCGCCGCACCGACCCACAGCGCGGCCGTTGTCGACCCACCGGCGAGGATCATCCCGGCCGCCAGCGGACCAATGGTCTGGCCGAGGCGCGCCGAGCTCACCCAGACGGCCACGATGGCGCCCCGGTGTTCGCTCGGCGCCTCTCCCACCGCAGCATCCTGGAGTATCGGGATGAGCCCGCCCTCACCCAGGCCGTAGAGGACGGTGCCGAGCAGCAGGATGCCGAGCAGCGGTGCCGCCGCAATGACGGTGAACGCAATCGCCCAGCCCAGTGCGCACGCCAGGATGGTGGCGGCCCGACCGAATCGGGACTTGAGTCGGCCGAGATTGAACGCCATCAACGTCGACGGCACGGCAGGGACCGCGATGACCGCGCCGCGCCAGCCCGCCGACAATCCGAACTCGTTCTCGAGGTGGCTGGGCAAGACCGTGAGGAAGACACCGAAGACCAGCGCGAACAACAACACGCCGACGACCAGAGTGGTGATGATGACGGGATTGCGTAGCGCGATTCCTGCGCCGCCCAACTGCTCGCGAATGCTCCCCACCGCGGCCGGGCGCGAATGGTCGAGTATCACGAACGCCGCCATGCCCGACACGAGGGACAGGCTGTAGATCGCCAGAGCCCAGCGCCAGCCGGCGAAGTCGGTGACCAGGCCCGAGGTGAGCGGAATGATGGCCAGCCCGACGGTGAGCACGGCCGAGTTGCGACCGATGACCCGGGTTCGCTCGACGGGATTCGGGAAGTTGATCCCCGATGAGGACGACGGCGAGGTTGATCATGCCGGCGGACCCGAATCCCATGGCCAGCCGAGCCAGGATCAACACCGTGAACGTCTGGGCGGTGGCCGCAACCAGACCGAAGACACCGAATATCACCAGACACGGCACCAGCACCGCTCGTCGACCGAGACGATCGGCCATGATGCCAATGAGCGGGGCGACGACGATGCCGGGTATCGACCCCACCGCCACGAGCAGGCCGGCCGAGCTGTCGGGCTTGTCGAAGTGTTCGAGGATGTCGGGGATGGCCGGCGCCAACAGGCTGTTCGAGAGGATGCCCGTGATGGTGACCGCGTAGACGAGCGGCATGATCGGCCGGGCGCGGTGCGTGGCGGAGGTCACCCCGGCACGCTACGCCCGACCGATGCAGCTCGGGCAACCGCCGTCGTCAGCGCGTCGGTGCCTGCCGGGGGCCGCGCACGAGCCTTCCCGGATGATCGCCGGTGAAGGTGTCGTCCTGCACCGTCACGGTGCCGGCGCAGAGCGAATAGCGGTATCCCTTGGCCTTCTGCACGAACCGTCGAGCGCTGGTCGGCAGATCCCACGCCATGCGGGGCGCTTCGAAGGTCAGGTTGTCGTAGTCGATCACATTGAGATCGGCTCGGTAGCCGGGAGCCACCACCCCTCGATCCAGCAGGCCGTAGAGCTCGGCCGTCTGTTTCGTCTGGCGGAAAACGATGTGCTCGAGGGGAAGGCGTTCGCCCCGCGGTGCGATCGCGGGTCCAGAACGACACCATGAACGTCGGCATCCCACCATCGCAGATGGCGCCGCAGTGGGCCCCGGCATCGGCGAGCCCCATGCGTGTGTACGGATGCTGATGGAGCTCCCACAGGTGGTCGAGGTCGCCGTTGGCGTAGTTGAAGAGCGGGAAGTACAGGAGACCGTTCCCGTCGTCGGCCATGAGCTGGTCGTAGGCGATCTCGACCGGTCGTCGACCGGTGCGTTCGGCGATGGCCGCCACCGATTGCGACTGCTCGGGCTCGTAGTCGGTCTCGCCGTCGAACGGATACATCTTGTGCCAGCCGCTGGTGACGAAGGTCTCGAACCGGCTGAGCTCGATCGGCTCGGAGTCACAGAGCGCCTGGCGGGTTTCGGGGCGCTTCAACGCCGCCAGCCGATCGTTGCGCGACAGCTCGGCCAGCTCCCAAGCTGCGGGGCGGGGCACGAATGGGTTGGCGGTGCCGTCCCAGCATTCGAGGATGCCGACGGGGCGGCCCGCAACCTGCGCGAGCAGGTCGAGGCCCTCGGCCTGCGCCGCCTCGAGGATGTCGAGCTCCTCACGCCACAGGTCGGGGTGCTCGTCGGGCTGGTTGAGATTGAAGATCACCGGCTGACCGGTGATCTTGGCCACCTGCCGCAGCCAGTCGGCCGACTCGGGGACATCGGGATGGTGCAGCGCACACTGGAAGACGCCGTGGCCGGCATCGGCGATGGCCTCGGCGATGGCGAACAGCTCGTCGGTCGGCGCGAAGGTTCCGGGCACGAGGTTGCCGGCGTTGTCCTTGTGCAGCGGTGTGCGGCTGGTGGAGAAGCCGAGGGCACCGGCGCGTAGCGCCTCGGTCGTGAGCCGAGCCATTTCGGCCAAGTCGGCGGCGGTGGCGCCCTGATCGTCGGCGGCGCGGTCGCCCATGACATAGCCGCGCAGCGGCGACATGGGGCATCTGGGTGCCGATGTCGGCCACCCACCGGTGCTTGTCGAGCGCGTCGAGGTACTCGGGGAAGGTCTCCCAGTCCCACTGGATGCCGTCGGTGAGCGCGGCGCCGGGAATGTCCTCGACGCCTTCCATCACCGCGATCAGCCAGTCTCGTTTGGCCGGATCGGCCGGTGCGAACCCGACGCCGCAGTTGCCCATCACGACCGTGGTCACGCCGTGCCAGCCCGACGGGGTGAGCTCGGGGTCCCAGGTGGCTTGGGCGTCGAAGTGGGTGTGGGAGTCGACCCAGCCGGGGGTGACGATCAGCCCGTCGGCGTCGATCTCGCGTCGACCGGCCCCGACCTCGCCGCCCACGGCAGTGATGACGTCGCCGTCGATCGCAACGTCGGCCCGCCGCCGGGGCCCACCCGTGCCGTCGACGAGCAGTCCCCCTCGAATCACCAGATCGTGCATGCCGAAACCCTAATGAGAGTGGGAGGTGCCGTCGAAAGGTCGCCCGTCGGAACCTGATGGAAATAGGTTGAACCCGATGGTGTTCTCGCTTCTCCTGGTGCACAGTCCGCTGGTGGGCCCGTCGTCGCTCACTCGGCTCGCCGACGTGGCGACATCGCTCGGACACCAGGTCGCGCTCCCCGATCTCACGTCGACGGTCACCACCGATTCGCCCCACCACGAGTACGTCTCCACCGCCGCCGCGGCAGGAGACGCGCTCCCGAACCTCGTATCGTGGTCGGTCACTCGGGCGCCGGGGCGTTCCTCCCGCTCATCGCCGAAGTGGCCGCACCGACGTCGATGACCGTGTTCGTCGACGCCGTCGTCCCTCCGCCGTCGTCACCACATCGCACGCCCGCCCGGCTTGTCGAGTTGCTCGACGGCCAGACCGTCGGCGACCGGCTACGCCCGTGGCTCGAGTGGTGGCCCGATGACGTCGTGGCCGAGCTCCTCCCTGATCCCATCGACCGAGCGGCGCTTCGGACCGACCTCCCCCGAGTTCCACGATCGTTCTACGACTGCGACGTATCGGTGCCCGTGGGGTGGGTCGACCGCCCGTGCGGATACGTGCAGCTCAGCGCGGCCTACGAGCGCGAACGCGCCGACGCCGAAGTCAGAGGCTGGCCCACGCTGATACTCGACCACACCCACCTCGCAGTGCGCACCGACCCCGGACCGGTGTTCGACGCGATCGCCTGGATGGCTCGACAAAATGAGCTCTGAACAGCGACTTCTTTGTCCGGAGAGTGTCACACCGAGGTGCACTGACCGCTCGCGGTTGCGCCGCTCGGCGGGGCCCTGAGCGGAGCTGAGTCAGTACGAAATGCCGCGTTCGGGATGTATCAGCAGGTCGACACCACGCTCATGTAGGGGACAACGACGCAGCAGGAGCACTCGACCATGTTCGACTCATTCGTGGGCCCGTTGGCCCGGGCGGCGATCGACGACCGCACACGGAAAGCGAAATCCACCCCGGTGGCCGCGTCGCGGCCCACTGAACGACCTCAGGCGTCGCGGACCGACGTCTGGCCTTCACCGGGCGCGACGACGGGTTCGTCGGATGACCACGGGAAGTTGATCCACTGATCGGTTCGCGTCCAGACGTACTCACACTGCACCACCGAATGCGACTTCTCGTACAGCACGGCACAGCGCACGTCGGCCACCTTGCCCATCGAATGGTTGCGCACGAGCGCAAGCGTGTGGCCGGTGTCAGCCACATCGTCGGCGATCAAGATCTTCGAATCGTGCAGATCGATGAAGTCGACATGAGGTGGCAGCATCACCGGCACGTCGAGGCGTTCGTCGATGCCCGTGTAGTACTCGACGTTCATCACGTACAGGTTCTTGACCGCCAGCGCGTAGCCGAGCGAACCGGCCACGAAGAGACCGCCACGAGCGATGGCGAGGATGATGTCGGGCTGGTAGCCGTCGTCGGCCACGGTCTGGGCCAGTTCCCGCACCGCTCGACCGTAGATCGACCAGTCCATGACTTCACGCTCGGCACTCATCTGGACGCAAACCTCGAGTCATCGCTCCGTGCAGAAAGCACCGAAGCTACTCCTCGCGACCCACGCGCAGAAATCGTCGGCGACACCCACTGGTAGCGTCCGCGGATGCTGACACCCGTGCCCGCCGCTGTCGTGGCCCCCGAGTGGGCGCAACGGGTGGTGGCGCCGGCGGCGGCGGCGGTCACCGACGCCCGCCGTCACGAGTTCATGGCGGCCAACCCCGACAGCTTCCTCCATGTCACCCGGGCCTACGAGGACGACACCACCGGCGAGCGCACGCCCGAGGAGTCCGCAGTTCAGAACCGAGCCACTCTCGAGCGACTGGTCGCGGCCGGCGCCTATCGGGAACATCCGCCGGCGCTGTACTTGTACCGGCTCGACACCGGTACCCATCGACAGACCGCAGTGGTCGGCGACATTCCCCTCGTCGCCCATGACCGCGGCATGGTGCGCCCCCACGAGCGCACCCGCACCGACCGGGAGGACCAGTTGGCCCTGCATCTGCGCGTTGTCGGTGCCTCGGCCAGCCCGGTCGGTCTGGCCCACCGGCCCATTGCCGGGCTCGATGCCCTGCTGGGTTCGGTGATCGATCGAGACCCGCTCCTCGACTTCGTTGGTATCGGCGGCTTGTCCCAGACCGTCTGGCGAGTGCCCACCGTGATTGCCGAGCAGATCACCGAGGCCTTCGACGACCAACGGCTGTACGTGACCGACGGGCACCATCGGCTGGCCGCCGCGCTTCGACATCGCGACGACATCGACCGACTGCACCCCGGTGCCGAGGGGCCGCAGCACCATGTTCTCGCCGCGGTCTTCCCGGCCGAGCAACTTCACACGGTCGCGTTCCATCGCCTGGTCGACACCGACTGGTCGACCGACGAACTGCTTGGGGCCCTGTCCGGCGTCGCCGACCTCACCGAGGTGTCCGATCCGATCGCCGCGGCTCCCACCGTCGCCGGCTCCTTCGGCGTCGTCCACGACAACCGCTGGTGGCGGCTCGTGCCGCGCGACGGGGGCATCGATCTCGACGTGACCTGGCTCCACGACCGGGTGCTGGCCGAGGTCATGGGAATTGTCTCGCCCCGGACCGACCCCCGCCTCCACGACGTGCCCGCCACGCTCGGCGTCGAAGTGGTTGCGACCCGATGCCGGCCGGGACGGGTCGGATTCCTCCTCGCGGCGACTCCCACCGAATCGATCATGGACGCGGCCGACCGCGGCGACATCCTCCCGCCGAAATCGAGCTATTTCACCCCGAAGCCCCGGTCGGGCGTCTTCCTGGTCCCTCGCCGTCCGACGATTTGACGCTCATCGGGCCATCAGGTTTCGAGCAGCCCCGCCCATGCCCTACCGTGGCACGTTCATGCGCATCGGAATTCCCGTCGAATCGGGGCCGAACGAACGTCGCGTCGCCGCGGTGCCAACATCGGTCAAGGTCTTCACCGGTTGGGGCCTCGACGTCGTCGTGCAGTCCGGGGCCGGTCAATCCGCCGGATTCCCCGACGCCGCCTACGAGGCCGGTGGTGCGACGCTCGTCGACTCGACTGCGGCGGCGCACGAATGCGACATCGTGCTCCGCGTCGGGCCACCCGCCGTCGACGAGATCACCCTGATGAGTGCCGGCTCGATCCTGGTGTCGTTCCTCGACCCCTTCGCCGCCACCGAGCTGATCGCCGCGTGCAGCGAGCAGGGGATCACCGCCGTTGCCGCCGAAGCCGTACCGCGCACGACACTGGCTCAGGCGATGGACGCGCTCTCGTCGCAGGCCACGGCGGCGGGATACTCCGCGGCACTCCTGGCTGCGGCCGAGTCGCCCAAGCTCGTACCGATGCTCGTCACTGCCGCCGGAACGGTTCGACCGGCAAGGGTGCTGGTTCTCGGGGTCGGCGTCGCCGGTCTTCAGGCAATCGCCACGGCCCGCCGGCTCGGTGCCGTCGTCCACGCCTACGACCTGCGGCCCGAGACGCGAGCAGGTCGAGAGCCTCGGCGCCAAGTTCGTCGAGGCTCCCACCCAGGCCGCCGACGAGGGCGGTTACGCCACCGAGGTCGACGAGGAAACGGCCCAGCGCCAACAACAGATCCTCGAGCGGTACGTCGCCGACGCCAACGTGGTGATCACCACCGCCCAGGTGCCGGGCCATAGGGCTCCCCTGCTGGTCACCCGCGCCATGCTCCAACGCATGCAGACCGGCTCGGTGGTCATCGACATGGCCGCGGCGAGCGGCGGCAACGTCGAGGGCACCGTCGCCGACGACGTGGTTCGGGTCAACGGCGCGCGGGTGTTCGGGCCGACCGACCTGGCCAGCCGTGTCGCGACCGACGCCAGCACGATGTACGCGCGGAACCTCCAGGAGCTCGTCGGTCGGATGCGGGACGGCGATGGCGACGACGGCCGGTTCGCGGTACGCCTCGACGACGAGGTCGTCGGGCCCTCGACGATCGTTCACCACGGCACGGTCGTGCATCCTCGGACGCGTGAGGTCATGGAGCTCCCGGCCGACACTGTCGTCGCGGGCGAGGGAACAGCGTGAGCGCCGAGTTCATCGACGGAATCGTGGTGTTCGTCCTGGCCGCCTTCATCGGCTTCGAGGTCATCGCCAAGGTGCCGCCCACGCTGCACACCCCGCTCATGTCGGGCGCCAATGCCATCTCGGGGGTCACAATCGTCGGTGCCCTCGTCGCCGGAGGACTCGGCAGCGGCTTGCTCGCTGGAGTCCTCGGCTTCTTCGCGGTCGTGTTCGCCACGGTGAACGTGGTCGGCGGCTTCCTCGTCACCGACCGCATGCTGGAGATGTTCAAGAGGAAGCCGAAGGCCGATTCGTGATCCGCCTCCTCTATCTGGCGGCCGCGGTGTTGTTCATCGTCGGCCTGAAGGGGCTCGGCTCTCCCCGAACGGCACGGCGCGGCAATCAACTCGCCGCGCTGGGCATGTTCCTGGCTATTGCCGTCACGGTCTATGAGCTGATCGATCTCGACTCCGACGTCAAGTGGGCGATCATCCTCGGCGGTGCCGCCGTGGGCGCGGCTGTCGGCGGCACTTTGGCGCTGAAGGTGCAGATGACCTCCATGCCGGAGCTGGTCGCGGCGTTCAACGGGTTCGGCGGCGGCGCCTCCGCGCTCGTGGCACTCTCGGAGATCGAGCAGTCCGGCGGTGTGTTCGACACCGAGACATCGGTGGTGGTGGCGATGTCGATCGCCATCGGCACCGTCACCTTCTCGGGCAGCTTCGTGGCCTACGGCAAGCTCAAGGGCCTGATCACCGGACGACCGGTGGCAATGCCCGGCGGCACTGCCACCAACGCCGCTCTCGCGGCGGTCGCCGTCGGACTCGCCGCGTGGGGGGTTGCCTCCGACGACGCGCTGCCCTACTGGCTCCTCGGCGCGCTCGCCCTCGTGGTCGGCGTCACCGCAGTGATGCCCATCGGCGGAGCCGACATGCCGGTCGTCATCTCGCTGCTGAACTCGCTCTCGGGGGTGGCGGCCGCCACCGCGGGGTTCGTCATCGGGAATCTCGCCCTGATCGTCGGCGGCGCGCTCGTGGGTGCCGCAGGGCTCATCCTCACCTTCCAGATGGGCGAGGCCATGAACCGGACGCTGGCCAACGTGCTGTTCTCCGGGTTCGGTGGCGACGGAGGGGCCGCCGCCGGCGACATCGGGACCGAACCGGTGAACCGGGCCACTCCCGAAGACGTCGCCATCGCGCTCGCCTATGCCGATCGGGTGATCGTCGTGCCCGGGTACGGGCTCGCCGTAGCCCAGGCCCAACACGCAGTACGCGACCTGGCCCGAGCGCTCGAGGCACGCGGCATCACCACCGAGTACGCGATCCACCCCGTTGCCGGCCGCATGCCCGGACACATGAACGTGCTGCTCGCCGAAGCCGACATCGACTACGAGGTGCTTCTCGACCTCGATCAGTCGAACCCGAAGTTCTCCCTCACCGACGTCGTGCTCGTCGTGGGCGCCAACGACGTGGTGAACCCGGCTGCCCGCGACGACTCGACCAGCGCCATCTACGGCATGCCCATCCTGGAGGTCGACCATGCGGCCACCACCGTGGTGATCAAACGCAGCCTGTCACCCGGATTCGCCGGAATCGACAATCCGCTCTTCTACCAGGACTCCACCCTCATGCTCTTCGCCGACGCCAAGGCCGGCCTCGACGACATCACCGCGGCTCTGGCCGACATCTGACGACCATGCGCGTGCATGTCGAGCGAACCGGCACCGGCCCCGAAGTCGTGTGCACCCACGGCATCGGTGCAACCCGCCACACCTTCGACCGACTGGTTGCCGGCCTCTCGGCGACCACCACCGTGACCACCTGGGATCTGCCGGGCCACGGCGACAGCGAGGTTCCGGCCGATCGGAACGCCTATGACCGCGACCGGGTTCTCGAAGACCTGGATGCCGTCGTGGCCACGGCATCGGCGCCCCCGATCCTGCTCGGTCACTCGCTCGGTGGCTACCTCAGCCTGGCGTGGGCGGCCACT
The DNA here is from genome assembly GCA_963700995.1 of uncultured Acidimicrobiales bacterium. Lineage (GTDB taxonomy): Bacteria > Actinomycetota > Acidimicrobiia > Acidimicrobiales > JAHEJN01 > JAHEJN01. The sequence goes on along the minus strand of CAVOZP010000011.1, from coordinate 95,780 downwards.
CGGCCGGGCCGGACCGTCGGGTTGTGCATCCTCGCCACCGGTCCCGGCTTTCGCGACCCATCGAAACGTGAAGCGTGGAACGCCATGTCGCGCCGGAACGCCCACCGGTTCGGCGTCCCCGACCAGGTGACAGAGATGAACCTGCAACACGACGCCGTCGTCATCGAAGGGCTGAACGCACTCGCGCTGCCCGTCGAACTGGTGGTTGGCGCCGAGGACCGCGCCCAGCTCATCGGCGGCATGGAGTACCTCGCCGCCAAGCTGCCCGACGCCCGTCTCACCGTGGTGGAGGGTGGCGGCCACGACCTGCACGAAGGGGCTGGAGCCGAGGTTGTCGCCGACGCCGTTCGGCGGCTGGTCTCCCGCACCGGGGTATGAGGTTCTACCATCGGGCTCCATCGCCCCGGATGGCTCCAGCATGCTCGATCGCGTTCGCGAACACCTCGACGTCCTCTATCCCGATCACGACACGGCCGAACTGGCGCCGCGCCTGCGCCCGTGCGATCGGCATCGACATCGACGCCGGTGAGCCGAGTGGGCTCACACCCCACGAACACACTCCCCTCTGGGACGAATCCGATGCGATCTGCATCACCTACGCCGACACGCTCGTCGCCCCCGACGAGGCACCCCTCGTCACGCTGCGGCGGTTCGTGGTCGAACGACTCGCCGATGCCGTGTCGACCGTGCACATCCTGCCCTTCTTCCCGTCGAGCAGCGACTTCGGGTTCTCGGTGATCGACTACGCCGCAGTGGCCGACCGTCTCGGCGACTGGGGCGACATTCAGGCGATAGCGGCCGAAACCGACCTGATGTTCGACCTGATCCTGAACCACACGTCGGCCGAGTCGGCGTGGTTCCAACAGTTCCAGGCGGGCGAGGAGCCCGGCCGTGACTACTTCGTCGTGAGCGATCCCGAGGCCGACTACAGCTCGGTCGTTCGGCCCCGGGCCCAACCGCTTCTCCGGGAGGTGCTGACCCCCACCGGGGCCCACCACGTGTGGTGCACGTTCTCCCCCGACCAGGTCGATCTCGACTTCGCCAACCCCGACGTGTTGCTCGAGTTTCTGCGCATCACCGACCTCTACGTCGGCTCGGGAGCCCGCTTCATTCGACTCGACGCCGTCGCCTACATCTGGAAAGAGCTGGGAACGAGCTGCGTCCACCTGCCCGAAACCCACGAGATCGTGAAACTGTTGCACACCCTTCTCGCGGTCCGTGCTCCGAGGGTGGTGATCCTCACCGAGACCAACGTGCCGAATCGCGAGAACCTGAGCTACTTCGGCGACAGCGACGAAGCGCACATGATCTACAACTTCAGCCTGCCGCCGATGGTGGTGCACGCGCTTCTCCACGGGTCCGCCGCCACGCTCCGCCGCTGGATGATGAGCATGCCGCCGGCCCCGCTCAACTGCACGTACCTGAACTTTCTGGCCAGCCACGACGGGATGGGGGTGCGGCCCGCCGAGCAGCTCCTGACCGACGACCAGATCGATGCGCTCGTCGAGGTCGCCCACGAACGGGGTGGGATGCATTCGTTCTACTCCTCGGGGCCGGCCAGCGCCCGCCCCTACGAGCTGAACGTCTCGTTGTTCGACCTGTTGTCGGGGCTCCCCGGCCAGGACCCGAGCGACGGGATCGCACGGTTCATCTGTGCCCACGCCATCGTGTTCGGGCTCGAGGGCATCCCCGCCATCTACATCCACAGCCTTCTGGCCACGCCGAACGACCGCGAAACGGCCGACAAGACGGGCATCCATCGGACGGTGAACCGAGCCGTCCTGTCCGACGCCGACGTCTCGGCCGACCTCGACGGGCCCGAGACGATTCGCTCCCAGGTCTTCCATCAGCTGGCCGACCTGTTGCGCATTCGACGCCAGCAGCCGGCCTTCCACCCCAACGCCGTGCAGTTCACCCTCCATCTTCCCGACACGATGTTCGGGTTCTGGCGCCAGAGCAAGGACCGCAAACAGAGCATCTTCGCCGTGCACAACGTGACCGATCGACCGCAGAGTTGCTCGCTCGGCGACCTCAACCTCATCGCCACGCAGGACTGGTGTGAGCTGATCACCCATCGCCGCATCGAGCCCGACGACTCCACGATCGAGCTGGCTCCCTATGCCAGCGCGTGGCTGACCAACCGCGTCCCCGCCGACCTGCGACAGGGCGACGAACCGAGCCGCTAGCTGTTGTCGGCCTCGACCGCGGCAACCAGCTGATCGCCGAGACCGGGGAGCGCGCCGGCCACGCGGGACCAACTGGGGATGAACGGCGTCTCCATGGGGTTGGAGAGGAACTGGTCGCCGGCCTCGATGATGGCCTGAGCGAACAACTCGACGGCCCGTTCCTCGCCGTCTCGATCGTGGTGCAGGCCGTTGAGGACCGCATCGGCGTTGTAGTGATCGACGAGGTCGAGCCCTTTCCTGTAGTACGAGGCCTTGATCGTGCGGAATGTCTCGGCCGAGAACACGGCACCGGAGATGGCCAGCTTGCGGAACATGGCCTTGGAGATGTCGATCGACATCTTGTGCAGACCGGTCGACGCGTCGATCGGGGGACAAGTCCTGGTGCTTGTGGTCGTACAGATCAGCGATGTCGACCTGGCAGATGCGTTCGTTCGTGTAGCGGCGGTGCACCTCCGACAGCAGACCCACCTCGAGCCCCCAGTCGCTCGGGATGCGCAGTGGGAGGGCCAGGTTGGCGTGCATGGCGCATTCGCCGGCCAGCGGGTAGCGAAAGGCGTCGATGTAATCGAGATAGTCGCTCGGGCCGATGGTTGCCTTCAGCGCCCTCACGAGGGGCGTGACCAGCAGGCGGGCGACCCTTCCGTTCATCGTGCCGCCTCCGGACCGGTAGTAGTACCCCTTGGCGAAGGCGTAGCCGAAGGTGGGATGGGCCACCGGATAGAGCAGTCGTGCCAGCATCGAGCGGTCGTAGGTGACGATGTCGGCGTCGTGCATGGCCACGACCCGACTCCGCGCCGAAGCCAGGAAGTAGCCCAGGCAGTACCAGACGTTGCGCCCCTTTCCCGGCGTCTCGGGAGCCAGCCCTGCGGCGCGGAGTTCCTCTTGCACCTTGCCCAATCGCGGTCCGTCGTTCCAGACGATGCGGGTTCGCTGGGGCAGGCGGGAGAAGAACTCCTGAGCGTCGGCGAAGTCGTCGGGCCCGGCGGCATCGAGACCGATGATGATCTCCTCGAGGTACGGAACCTCGGTGAGCTCGTCGACGATCGTCGTGAGGGCCGGGCGGCTCAGCTCTTCGAAGAGCGACGGGATGACCAGCGCCATGGGGGCCCGGTCGCCCCAGGTCGACATCTCCTGCTCGAGCGAATCGACCGTGCGTCCCCGCAGATTGTGCAGGGTCGCGATGCTCCCGTTCTGGAAGAAATCGGCCACCCGTCAGCTTCCCCGGATGGCAACGATGGCCGGAATGATCACGGTCGCAGCGAGGGCGAGCACTGCGAAGACCGTGATGACCATGGCCATCCTCTTGCGACGTCGCCGGTATCGATTGGTCGCCATGCCGGTCACCCTATCTGCCCGGTTCGACACCGTTCGCCGGGAGGGGAAACCGTCAGGCCTCGAGCTCGCCGGCGGTGTCGAGACCGAGCTCGGCTCGAAGCTCGGCGAGCTTGTCGTCGGCGCGGGCCAGAGACACGGCCTCCCGCAGCTCGGTTTCGGCGCCCTCTGGGGTGGCGGCCCGCAGCTCGGCCTTGGCCTTGGCTTCGGTGAGACGGTCTTCGATCTTGGCTTCGACCTTGGACAGTGACGGACTGTCCTTCTCCATCGACGCCGACATCGACTCGACGGCGGAGTTCACCGTCTCCTGCATCTTGGCCTGCTCGATCTGACCGAGCAGCTCGAGCCGCTTGGCCGCGAGCTCCTCGACCCGCATGGCGTTCTGCTGCACGGCCGCCTTCGCCTCCTCGGCCTGGGCAACGGCGATCTCGTACTGCTCCTTCAGGCTGTCGAGATTGTTCTCGGAGGCCTGGAGCTTCATGGCCAAGCTCGACGCGGCGTTGGTCCAGCGCTCGACACCTGCGGTGTCACCCTCGTTCTTGGCCTTCTCGGCCCGCAGGATCGCCTGCTTGGTGGTCTCGCGGGCATCGCCGACATCGTCGGCGGCGCTCTCGATGCGCGATTCGAGCTTGGTGCGATGGGCGATGACCTTGGCCGCCTGGCTGCGCAGTCGCTGGTCTTGCTCTCGAGCGGTGTCGATCGCCTGTTCGATCTCGATCTCGGGGTTCATGGCGCCCTCGGCCTTGACCCGGAACAGCGTCTTCAAGTAGCCGACGATGCGCTTGAACATCTGGTTTCTCCCATGAGCTAGGTGTCAGTGGTGGAGCCTAGGTGACCCGCGACCGATGCGTACGCGCTACATGCGCCGGCGAGAGCGGCCTCCCGTGCGACGAGGCACCGACACCCGAGCCGACCGTGAAGGAGTTCGAGGCGGCAGGCGATCGGGGCCGAACACGCCGCTCGAGGTCTTGGTTCGGCGCTGGTTACCCAACGGCGAGCCCCAGTCGATCGAAACCGGGTCGCGGCTCGCACCCGACCCGCGGCCTCCGCCGCCGTCCCCGGAACTACCGCCGCCGAGCGCACCTCCGAGGATGCCACCGAGACCACCGAGCACGATGTCGAAGATGTCGAGGCCACCCATGCCGGCTCCGCCGTGCGACTTGGGCGCCTTGGCCGCCGGCACGCGGCGGCCGGCGACATCGATCATGCGCGGGTCGGGTCGCTCCCCTCGCTCGAGCTTGCGAGCACACGAAGGGCACACGCTGACCTGCTTCGAGCCGGCCGGGGTCGTGACCGTCGCCTCGACGTTGCCCGGACGATGGGTCGGATCGAAGAAACACGCCGCCGGCTTCTCCGGCGCCGGCACCGGCGGAACGGGGCGTCCCTCGACCAGCGCCTCGGCGGCGTCCATCTGCCAGCGGGCATGGTCGACTCGGTCGTTGAGCTCGGCGAGTTCGAGCAGGCTGGTGGTGGTGTCGAGTCGTGCGAGCACGTCGTTGTAGGTCTCGGCGGCGAGCCGATAGTGCTCGATGGCCTCGGGGTTGTCGCTCAGCCCCACGGTGTTCTCGTTCTCGAGGATCTCGTTGGCCACGACCCCGAGCTGGTCACGGATCTCGGCGCGGGCGGTTTCGATGTCGGCCGGATCGGCCGGACCCCCGAGCGTCTTGCGCCGCCGGCTCCGGAAGAACAGCCAAACCGCCACACCGATCGCCGGGACCAGGAGAATGATCCAGGGAAACCCGCCGCCGGAATCGTCATCGGTGCTCACCTGGGTGGCACCGGTGTCGACGGTGGCGTCACCAGTGTCGGCCGCAGCGTCGATCATGGGAAGGGAACCGATGAAGGCCGCAGCCAGGTCGGCGAGCGACGAGCCCTCGACGCTGGCGGTCACGGCGGCGTCGGCGGCGGCGTCGATCTCGGCATCGCCGTAGACCCCGTCGAGTCCGGCGGCGCCGAGCCCGCGCTGGCCCGGTGCCGGACCCCACAGGACCACCGCCGCCGAGACCCCGTCGACCTGTTCGACGACCATCGCGGCGAGATCGTCCTCGATGATGGTGGTGGGCTCGGTGGCGAGCAACACCACGGCGGTCGGTCGCCGGTCCGCCACCGACTGCGACGTCATTGCTTCGATCCGATTGATGTCGGCGTCGGCGCCCGGCTCGATGTAGTAGCCCCGGGAATCGACGGACGCGACGACCTCGGCGACATCTTGCGCCGCGGCCCGACCGGCAGTCGTGACCACGGCAAGCATCATCACGGTCGGCACGAGGATCGAGAACAGAGGGCGGCGGCGCATTGCCTCATTGTTACCGCATCGCCCGGCGATCGCTTCGCCGGTCGCCGGGGCGGGACGAATCAGTCGACCTCGCGACGACCGAGCTGCCAGGTCGCCACGGCGAGACCCACGACGAGGAATCCGAGCGCGGACACGACCGAGGCGGTGAGCCCGAGATTGCCGCCCGACAGCTCGATATCGGCCATCGTCTCGATGACCGAAACGCCGAAGCTCTCGACCGACAGGGAGGCGAATCCGGTGCCGAGCTTGGCGAGGAGACCGCCCCACACCAGCACGTAGACCAAGCCGATGATGAATGACCGCTTCACGGCCGCACCGAGGGGCACGAACACCCCGGTGTAGCCGGCGACGGTGACGACGGCGGCCACCGCCGACGCACCGATCAGCGTCGACTCGCCCGTGAGCAGCGCCGCCACGACCATCGACCCGACGCAGAGGGGCAGCGCCACCACGAGCGTCGCCGCCGCGGCGGCGGCCACCATCGTGGAGCGAGGCACCGGCCGCAACCAGATGTAGACGAGGGTCTTGTCACCACGGAGGCGTCCGAGCGTGGCCGAGGCGAGAACCAGCGTGGTGATGGGAACGACGACGCCCAATCCCAACCCGGACAGCACGTCACCGCCCGTCTGGAGCTGGTCGTCGCCGAAGCGCGCGGCGAACCCGAGCAGCACGAGGAGAGCAGCCAGGCCTCCGAGCGCGGCGATACGCCCACGGGTGACCATCTCTCGCACGAACATCGACGTCATGGCGACGATCGCAGCCAGCGACGACGGCGGTGAGATGGCCAGCGGCTCGCTCATCACGAACCGACCAGGAAACGGAACACTGACTCGAGGTCTTCGTCGAGCGGTTTCATCTCGTCGAGCGAGGCGGACGCAGCCACCGCGATCGGGGCAACGGCGCGGCTGAACGAGGAGAGATCGTTGGTCTCGACCGTGAGCAGCCCCCCGTCGATCGACACCGAATCGACGACGCCGGCGCCGATCAGGTGCATGGCCAGCTCGCGTGGCCGATCGGAGCGCAGCTCGACGCCGTGAGGGCGGTCGTTCATGAGGGCACGGATCTCGTGGAAGTCACCCTCGGCGGCCAGTCGACCCTTGGCGATCACGAGCACGCGCGAGCCGATCCGCTCGACCTCCTCGAGCACATGGCTCGAGACCACGACGCATCGGCCTTCGGCTCCGAGGCTCTTCAAGAGGGTGATCATGCTGAGCCGCTGGCGGGGATCGAGGCCGGTGAGGGGCTCGTCGAGCACCATGATCCGTGGATCGTGCACGATCGCCTGGGCCAGCTTCACCCGCTGGCGCATGCCCTTGGAGTAGGTGGCGATGGGTCGAGGATCGTCGGCATCGAGCTCGACCTTGTCGAGCGCGGCCCGGGCCGCCGTCTCGGCGTCGACCAGACCTTGGAGCGTGGCGGCGAGACCGACGAACTCGAGCGGCGTCTGGGAGTCGAACAGCATCTCCTGTTGGGGGGCAACGCCGAGCATCTGGGCCACGCTGCGATCACCGCGGGGGTCGAGGCCGAGGATCTCGACCGAGCCCTTCGACGGCGTCGCCTGGCCGGTCAGCAGGCGCAGCAGCGTGGACTTGCCGGCACCGTTGGGGCCGAGCAGCGCCGTGACACCCGGGCCGATGTCGAAGGTCACGTCGGAGACCGCCACGAGCTGCCCGAAGAACTTCGAGACGCCCACGCAGCGGACCATCGGCGGCGGCCCCGTTGGCAGCGGCGGAGGAAGGGCCGACGGCGGGGGTGGCGGCGGGGCGGGTAGGTCGCTCATCGGTCCACCGCCACCCGCTGATACTGGAATCGGGTGACCAGCGCGAAGACAAGGATCCAACCGAGGTTTCCGGCGACGATGGCCGGATCGTCGAGGCGGCTCAGCGCGCCGTCGGTGCTGCGGTCCCCGAGAATGCGTACCGCCAGCTCGAAGGGCAGGCCGAACAGGTCGAACAGGCCGAAGAGCGGATCGAGGTCGAGGCCAGTCGGCTCGGTGAGCACGTTGGCCACGATCGATCCTGCCACGAGGGCGACGATGATGCCCGCGCTGGCGAAGGAACGACGGCTGGTGAGGCTGGAGATGCCGAGCGACACCGCCGCCGGCATGAGCGCGGCGGCGGTGCCACCGGCGAGGATGCGCGCGAACAGCTCGATGAAGTCGAGAACTCCGCCCGGGCCCTCCCCTTCGAGGGTGTAGGCGACGAGGAGCAACAGCAACGGGGCGACTGTGACTGTCAACAAGACGGAGACGACGGCTGCCGCCTTGGCCAGGACGTATGTGTCGCGCGTGAGCGGCGACGACAGGTACAGGCTCAACATTCCCGACGTTCGGTCGGTACAGAGGACCTCGGGCGCCACGAACGCGGTGAACAGCAGCACGCCGATGACGATGAATCCGTAGTAGTCGCTGTACTCGGGCAGGATCTCCTCGGCGACGTCGGTACCCGACAGCAGGGCGGCGAGCCCGATGAACACGATGGCAGGGGCGAACGATATGGCGAGGACCAGCCCGGGGAGGATCTTCGACTTCAGGGGTCGCCGCAGCCCCAGCACCCGCTGGATGGCGTGGGTTATCAGCCCGAAGATGGCCGACGACACTCCGAGGCGCTCTCCCTCGAAGCGCCGATACCCCTGATCGTGGATGCGGGCCTGGCTCACGTGACCTCCTCGAGGAACACGTCTTCCAGCGAGGCCGTGCGGGGCTGGAGGCGCAACAGCCCGATCTGCATCGTGGCCACCACGTTGCGCACGGCCAGGGCAACCTGGTCGCCCTCTATGGCGAAGCGTCCCTCGACCGATTGATGCACGGAATAGCCGGCCTCGGTGAGGCGGCGGGCGAACTCGTCGTGCTGCTCGTCGATCTCGACCACGACCCCGGCCGTGGCCCCGCGAAGCTCGGTGATGTTGCCGGCGCGACGCACGACGCCGTCGGCCAGGATCACGACGTTGTCGCAGACCCGCTCGACCTCTTGGAGGTGGTGGGAGCTGAGCAGGATGTCGATGCCGAAGTCGGTTCCGATGCGCCGGATCAGCGCGAGCATGTCGTCGCGCTGCACGGGATCGAGCCCGTCGGTGGGCTCGTCGAGCACGACGAGCCGGGGATCGTGGGCGATCGCCTGGGCCAGCTTCACCCGCTGGCGCTGACCGGTCGACATCGTGCCGATCGGGCGGAAACGCTCCTCGCCCAGACCGACTTCCCACAGCACGTCGCTGGCCCGCTCGGTGGCCACCCGCGCCGGGATGCCGTGGAGATGGGCGATGTGGCGCACCAGGTCGGCCGCGTGAACGTCGGGCGGCAGGTGGTGATGCTCCGGAGCGAACCCGATGCGCTGCCTCAGCTCGGGTCCTGCGGTGACCGGGTCGACGCCGAGCACATTCATCGAGCCGGAGTCGGCGAGGTGGAGACCGAGCAACAGCTTGATGAGCGTCGTCTTGCCGGCGCCGTTGCTCCCCAGCAGACCGGTGAGACCATCGCCGACGGCGAAGGTGACGTCGGTGAGGACCGAGGTGGACCCCCACGACTTGGCGACCTGGTCGGCCGAGATGACGCTCACGACGTCGGAGCGTTCACGGCCGGCCTCGGATCATTCCGTCACAATACCCACCGGACAGCTGACGCCTGTGCCGCCGAGACCGCAATACCCCATGGGGTTCTTGGCCAGGTACTGCTGGTGATAGTCCTCGGCATAGAAGAAGTCACCGATGGAGAGGATCTCGGTGGTGATGTCGCCGTACCCGGCGGTACGAAGCTCTTCCTGGTACTGGTCGCGGGACGCCTCGGCCGCGGCCTGCTGCGCGGCGTCGAGGGTGTAGATGGCCGAGCGGTACTGCGTTCCGATGTCGTTGCCCTGACGCATCCCTTGCGTCGGGTTGTGGTTCTCCCAGAAGACCTTGAGCATGTTCTCGAAACTGGTGACGGCGGGATCGAACACGGCCAGGACGACCTCGTTGTGACCGGTGCGTCCGGAACACACCTCTTCATAGGTCGGGTTCGGCGTGTGCCCACCGGCGTAGCCCACCGCGGTGGTGTAGACGCCAGGGGCCTCCCAGAACTTCCGTTCGGCCCCCCAGAAGCAACCCATACCGACGACGATCCGGCCGAAGCCCTCGGGGAACGGCTCGGTGAGGGAATTGCCGTTCACGAAGTGGGCGCCGGGTACCGGCATCTCGGCGGGCCGGCCGGGCAGCGCTTCGTCGGCGCTCACCAGCTGCGTCTTGTCTCTCCCGAAGATTCCCATGGTGTGTCCTCCTTGGACAGATGTACTGGCATCAACCGCGACCCGGCTCGGATCGTTCCCATCATGCTCGCTTGGTCGCGAGGATCTGCCGGGCGACGGCAAGGTCGTCAGGGTTGGTCACACCGATCCAGTCCTCGTCGGTGGTCACCACCTCGACGTGGAACCGACCCTCGTCCATGAGCTCGGCGATCACCGTCGGCAACAGGAACTCGGTCTTGTCGCCGTCGCCGTGGTCGTCGAACCACGTGCCCCACCGTTCGGGCAACTCGGCGAGGAACGACGCCGGCATGCCGAACATGTTCATCGAGACGGGCGTCTCGGCGGTGAGCTCGGCGATCTCGCCGTCGACGGTGATGCCGTCGGCGGTGCCCCCGATGAGATGGGTCTCCACCAGCTCGACCAGGCGTGCGCCATCGGTGGCACACACACCGCGACTCACCGTTCCGGTGGCCGGAAGGGTGCGCCCGAGCCCGAAGGCCACGAGGTAGATCCGGTCGCTCGGCATCTCGGTCATTGCCTCGACGAGCGTTCGATAGGACGAGATGCCGTAGTAGTCGTCGGCGTTCACCACGATGAAAGGCCCCTTCACCAACGGCGCCACCGCCAGGATCGCGTGAGCGGTACCCCAGGGCTTGACCCGTGCCGGACCCAGCTCGTCCTGGCGGACGAAGTCGACGGGCACCGTCCGCTCACGCTTCGCGAGGTGGGCTCGGACGTCGGCCTCGATGTCGGTTCGAATGATCAGCGCGACGCGAGACACCCCGGCGGCGACGGCGTCGTCGATGGCGAAGTCGAGGAACGCCTCGCCGTCGGGACCCACCTCCGCCAGCTGTTTGGTCCCACCGAATCGACTACCGAGCCCCGCGGCCATCACCACGAGGGTGAGATCATCGGGGGGAGACGGGTGGGTCATGGGGAGCTCCTCGGGGGGCGATCGCTCTCTCGTGGACGGACACAGGTTACGGGTGTGTCTCAACTCGGGGGTGGAACTGCCGATGAACAACACGTGACCGACGTCGCCACGCGGCCGCCCGCCCACCCCGAATCTGCCGCTGTCGCCGCTCCCACCGTGGAGCTGCGCGGTGTCGACCGTCGATTCGGTCAGGTCGAGGCCGTCGTCGGGCTCGACCTCGTCGTGGGACACGGTGCGATCACCGTGCTGCTCGGACCCAACGGTGCCGGGAAGACAACGGCGCTGCGCATGATGACCGGTGCCCTCGAACCCGACGGCGGCACGGTGCGCACCTTCGGACTCGACCCGGTCGACGACGGCGAGTCGGTCCGATCGCGCACTGGTGTGGTATCGGCCAAGCCCTCGCTGTATGACCGTCTCTCGGGGCTCTCCAACCTGAAGTACGCTGCCGCCCTCTACGGCGTCGACCACACCGCCGACCGCATCGCCGATGCATCCCGGCGGTTCGCCATCGATCACGCCCTGCACCTCTCCGTCGGTGGCTACTCGACCGGCATGAAGACGCGCCTCGCGCTCGCCCGGGCGATCCTGCACGACCCGCAGCTGTTGCTGCTCGACGAACCCACCTCGGGTCTCGATCCGGAGTCCTCCTACGCGGTGTTGGCCCTCATCCGCGAGCTCACCGAAGGTGGCCGCACAGTCGTCATGTGCACCCATCTGCTGGCCGAAGCCGAGGGGTTGGCCGATCACGTGGTGATGCTCGAGGACGGCCGCAGCCTGCTCGCGGGCAGCCAGCACGAGCTGATCTCGCGGTACTGGACGCGTCCCGCGGTGAGCGTCGACGCGCTCGACGGCCTCACGGTCGACACCCTTCGCGACCTGGGCTTCGCCGCAACCGCCGCGGACAACGGTGTTCGCGTCGAGGTCGACTCGGCCGAGGAGATCGCCGATCTGAACGCCGCCCTCGTCGGCGCCGGTGTGCGGGTCACCCGACTCGACCCCGAGAAGCCGACGCTCGAGGATCTCTACTTCCGCGTTCGTCGCGACCGGCCCGACCAGCTCGCCGCGAGGGCTCGATCGTGAACTACCGCCGCATGCTCGCCGCGAGGGCTCGATCGTGAACTACCGCCGCATGCTCGTCGTCACCCGCACCGACCTTCGCCAGCTCCTGACGTCCAAGGACTTCCTGATCCCCCTCGGTGTGCTCGCTGCGCTGTTCTTCCTGATCCTGCCCGGGCTGATGCTGTTGGCCATCGGCTGGCTGGGCGAGGTGGGCACGGTCAGCCGGATCTCGGCGACCCTCGACGTCTTGCCGGAGAAGGCGCAGGCCGCGCTGCGCGGCGAAACCGCGTCGGCCCGCACCGAGTACGCCCTCGCGGTCTACCTCTTCGCGCCGCTGGCGGTGATCGTGCCCCTCACGATCTCGACCGCGATCGGCGCCGCCACCATGGTCGGCGAGCGCGAGCGCGGCACCGGGGAGTTCCTGGCCCACTCACCGGCGGGAACCGACGAGATCTACGTCGGCAAGCTGTTGGCCAGTTTCCTCCCGGGCTACGCCGCAACCTTCCTCGGATTCGGCGTGTACTCGATTCTCGTCAACACGGTGGTCGGCCCGAAGGTGGGCGGCTGGTTCTTCCCCACCACCGACTGGTGGATTCTGATGCTCTGGTTCGTCCCGCCCTTCCTGATCTTCGCGATGACGTTGGTGCTGCGACTCTCGGCGCGGGTGAAGTCGACGATCGCCGCCCAACAGGCATCCGGGCTGGTGACGCTTCCGATGATCGTCCTCGCCTACACGCAGTCGACCGGGACGCTGTTCGGAGCCTCCAGGACCTCGACCTTCGTCATCGGTGGGGTCGCCTGGCTCGCTGCCCTACTCAGCCTCGTCGCCGGCATGCGCGCCGTGAAACGCACGCGCCTGCTCGGCGTGGCGATCTGATCGCCGCGGCGCAGGATCGATCACGGTCGCCTAGCATGACGATCATGCGCTTTGCCGCCCCCTTCGAAGGGGTCAAACCCGTCCTGCGGGGGTGGATGCATGCTGCGTCGGCGGTTGTCGCGGTCATCCTCGCCCCGCTCGTGATCGCCATGGCTCCGGCCGGAACCCGACTGGTAGCGGGCCTGTACACCGGTGCCATCGTTGCGTTGTTCGCCGTGAGCGCCACCTATCACCGGTTCTCCTGGAAGCCCGGCATACGCGGCTTCTGGAAGCGGCTCGATCATTCGATGATCTTCGTGGCCATCGCCGCCACCTACACGCCTGTCGGCTTGTTCGTGCTGCCCGACTCGTCGGGACACCTGATCCTCGCCGCGGTGTGGATCGGCGCCGTGGTCGGCATCGCCACCCAGATCATCTGGCCGGCGGCGCCCAGCTGGGTCACGATCATCCCCTACGTCGTGTGCGGCTGGGCGATCCTGCCCGCCATCGGGCAGGTGTGGGACCGCATGGAGCTCGCCGGTTTCGTGCTGCTCGTGTTGGGCGGTCTGTTCTTCTCGGTCGGCGCGGCGGTATACGCGGTGAAGCGACCCGACCCCTGGCCCACCTGGTTCGGCTACCACGAGGTCTTTCACGTCCTGGTCACCGCCGGGGTGGCGGTGCACTACGTGACGGTCACCTTCTTCGCGCTCCCCCAGGGTGGCTCAGGCGTCGCCTGATCGGTCGTTCCCGCCGTTCTGCTGCGGCGCGGGCCCATCGGTGGGAGGGCCGGCGAAGGTCTGGGCCATGGTCAGCCACTCGCGTACCGATTCGTCCGAGGTGACGAGATCGGTGTCGGCCGGATTGCGGCGCTGCGTGGTGACCAGTACGAAGTCGAGTGCCGAGCCGACCAGGGTGGACGGGGCATCGGCGGGACCCCACGTCCACGTTGCCCCCGAGGGCGAGGTGAGCTCGACCCGGACGTCGGCGTCGGGCACGGGCAGCCCGCGGTTCGCGTAGGTCCACCCGCGGGTGATGAAGCCCAGCTGGGCGATGTGGCGGATGCGGTCGGTCACCGGGCGGTCGACGCTGAGCGCGTCGGCGACATCCTGGCCGTGGGCCCATACCTCCATGAGGCGGGCCGTGAGGAACGATCGGGCACTCATCGACGGTCCGTACCAGTCGATCCGGTCGTGGTCGTCGAGCAGGACGGCGGCCGCGGCCAGCTCCCAACGAGCGGCGCGCCAGTGGACGAGCAGCTCGGCCGGCAAGAGGTCTCGTGCTGCGGCCAGCGTGAAGGCGTCGATCGCTTCGGGGCTGGAGAAATCGATGGCGAAGAAGCCGTCGCGGTGAACGGCGAACGCCGGAGGGTCGGTGACGGCCAATGCGGCCATGTGATCGAAGTAGGCGAGGTGGGCGATCTGGTCGGCGATGCGCCAGCCGGGGCTCGGCGTCTCGAGGCGCCACTGTTCGGCTTCGAGCGGTTCGACGATTCGGTCGAGGGCCCGTTGTTCGGCGGCGAGATCGGCGGCGATGTCGGCGACGGAGACCATGAGCGGCACTCTAGCCAGCCGTGGGTCCGACAGGTAATCTTGACATAGTTTCATTACCGTCTCTACGCTGCGACGGTGAACCGCACCCTCCTCGCTCCCCCGCTGCCATCGATGCTCGACGTGGGGTCGGAGGCCTTCGTCACCAACCGCGAAGACATGCTCGAACAGCTCGCAGCGATCGACGAGCTCCTCGACCAAGCCGACATCGGCGGTGGCCCGGCCGCGCTCGAGCGCCACCGTGGGCGGGGCAAGCTCCCCATTCGCGAACGGATCGCCAATGTGATCGATCCCGACAGCGCGTTCCTCGAGATCTCCCCCCTGGCCGGATACGGGTCGAGCTACGCAATCGGCGGGGGCATGGTGGCCGGCATCGGTCTGATCGCCGGGACCGAGTGCGTGATCATGGGCAACGACCCCACGGTGCTCGCCGGGGCGCTCACGCCGTATGCGGCCAAGAAGTGGATGCGGGCCCTCGAGATCGCCCGCGACAACCGCATGCCCTACGTGAGCTTCGTCGAGTCATCCGGTGGCGACCTCCGCATCGACCCCGACGCCGTGAAGCGGGGGGCCGCCGTGGGAGGCGCTCGGGTCGAGCACTTCGCGGAGACCGGTCGCTTCTTCTACGAGATGACCGAACTGTCGAAGATGCGCATCCCCACCGTGTGTGTCGTGTTCGGTTCGTCCACCGCAGGCGGCGCCTATCAACCCGGAATGTCCGACTACAACATCGTGATCAAGGAGCAGACCCACGCGTTCCTCGCCGGGCCGCCGCTCGTGAAGATGGCCACCGGCGAGGACAGCGACGCCGAGTCGTTGGGCGGCGCTCGGATGCACGCAGAGGTCTCGGGCCTGGGCGAGTACCTGGCCGAAGACGAGATGGACGCCATTCGCCTCTGCCGCGAGGTCGTGTCCCACCTCAACTGGCGCAAGCCGCACCCGGCGGCACCTCTGCGGGTCGACGAGCCGCGGCACGACCCCGAGGAGCTGCTGGGCCTGGTGAGTCGCGACCTCCGCCAGCCCGTCGACGTGCGCGACGTGCTCGCCCGTACCGTCGACGGATCGCGGTTCGAGGAGTTCAAACCCCGCTTCGGGCCATCGATGGTGTGCGGCTGGGCATCGATCCACGGCTACCCCATCGGCGTGCTCGGCAACAACGGCGTGATCTATCCCGACTCGGCGCAGAAAGCCGCCCATTTCGTGCAGCTGTGCAACCACATCGACATCCCGCTGCTGTTCCTCCAGAACATCACCGGGTTCATGGTGGGGAAGGACTTCGAGGCCGACGGGATCATCAAGAAGGGCTCCCAGATGATCAATGCCGTGTCGAACTCGACGGTTCCGCATCTCACGGTGATCATCGGCTCGTCGTACGGCGCAGGAACCTACGGCATGTCGGGAAGAGCCTTCGGCAACCGGTTCACGTTCCTGTGGCCCACCGCCAAAATCGCCGTGATGGGACCCAAGCAGATCGCCGGCGTGATGTCGATGGTGCGGCGGGGCCAGGCCGCCCGAAAGGCATCGAGTTCGACGAGGAGGCCGATGCGCAGATCGTCGCCGCCGTCGAGGACATCCAGGAGAAGGGCTCGCTGGCGTTGGCCGCCACCGGCGCCATCAGCGACGACGGCGATCATCGACCCCCGTGACACGCGGACGGTGCTCGGCATCTGCTTGAGTGCGGTCGGCAATCGCCCCATCGAGGGCGCCGAGGGCTACGGGGTGTTCCGCCTGTGACCATCACGTCGCTGCTCGTGGCCAACCGTGGCGAGATCGCCCGGCGGGTCTTCCGGACCGCCCGGCGATGGGCATGAACTGCATCGGGGTGTACGTCGACGCCGATGCCGAGGCCCCCTTCGTCGGAGAAGCCGACCTCGCCGTTCGGCTCGACACCGGATACCTCGACGTCGATGCGGTGATCGCAGCCGCCATCCGTTCGGGGGCCGACGCAGTGCACCCGGGCTACGGATTCCTGTCCGAGAACGCCGGCTTCGCCCTAGCCGTCGAGGCCGCCGGTCTCACGTGGGTCGGTCCACCCCCGTCGGTCATCGAAGCAATGGGCGACAAGATCGCCGCCAAGCGCATCGCCATCGCGGCCGGCGTGACGACTCTTGCGTCGTCCGACGACCCCACGCAGGACGGGGAAGTCGGCTACCCGCTGCTCGTGAAAGCGTCGGCCGGGGGAGGCGGCAAGGGAATGCGGGTCGTACTGGCTGCGGCCGACCTCGGCGCGGCGGTGGACGCGTCGAAACCAGAAGCCGCATCGGCCTTCGGCGACGATCGGGTCTTTCTCGAGCGCTACGTGGCCCGGTCGCGCCACGTCGAGATCCAGATCCTCGGTGACCGATACGGATCGCTCGTGCATCTCGGTGAACGCGTAGTGCTCGATCCAGCGCCGCCACCAGAAGATCATCGAAGAATCGCCTTCGCCTGTCGTCGACCACGCCATGCGTTCGTCCATGGGCGATGCCGCGCTGGCCCTGGCCCGGTCGATCGGGTACGAGTCGGCCGGCACGGTGGAGTTCCTCGTCGACGACGACACCCGTGCGTTCTTCTTCCTCGAGGTGAACACCCGCCTCCAGGTCGAGCACGCCGTGACCGAGGAGATCACGGGCATCGATCTCGTACGGGAGCAACTGCGCGTCGCCGCAGGGGAACCGCTGGGGTACCACCAGGACGACATCTCCTTCACCGGCCATGCCATCGAGGCTCGGCTGTACGCCGAGGATCCAGCCGCGGGATTTCTTCCGGCCCGCGGCACGCTGGCGGCCTTCGCCCCCGCCGACAGGCCCCGTGTGCGAATCGATTCGGGCGTCGAGTCGGGCTCGACGGTCGGGGTCGACTTCGATCCGATGCTCGCCAAGTTGATCGTGTGCGCCCCGACGTGCCGCGAAGCAGCCGGGCGACTGGCTCTCGCCCTCGAGCGTCTGCACCTGGGAGGTGTGACCACCAATCGCGACTTCCTGGCCGTCGCGTTGCGCTCCGATGCCTTCCTCGACGGTGCAACGACCACCGACTTCATCGACCGGCTCGACACCACCACGGTGGCCGACGCCGATCACGACGACGCGACCGTCATCGGCGTGCTGTGGCTCCAGGGGGCGAATCGAATCGCCGACACCACATGGCCGACGGCGCCGTCGAACTGGCGCAACGCCCGGCTCCCGGCCGAGTACGTCACCTTCGCCCTCGGCGACGGTGAGCGGCGCCGCGTCGAGTATCGCGCCGACCGCGACGGCTCGTTCCGGCTCGAGCCCCAGCGACGAGCCGTGGTGCACCGCTGGTCGGGCACCGACATCGACATCTCCGTCGACGGCGTCCGACGGGTTTGTCGTGTGACCCGCGCCGGTCAGGTGCTCCACGTGCAGATGCTGCGCACCACGATCGCGCTCACCCTGGTCCCACGGTTCCCATCACCAGACTCCGAGGCGCCGACAGGCGGCTTGGTCGCTCCGATGCCCGGTGCGGTGATCGACGTTCGGGTCGACGTCGGCGAGTCCGTCGAGGCCGGTCAACTGCTCGTCGTGCTCGAAGCGATGAAGATGGAACATCACGTGACCGCCCCCTTCGCGGGGGTCGTCGACGCGATCGTTGTCTCCGTGGGCGACCAGGTCGACACCGGCGCCCTCCTGTTGACCATCGATGCCCCTCCGGCGGGTACTGCTGATGGCTGAGCCCCTTCGGATCGCCAACTGCTCGGGTTTCTACGGCGACCGACTGTCGGCGGCCCGTGAGATGGTCGACGGCGGGCCGATCGATGTCCTCACCGGCGACTGGCTCGCCGAGCTCACCATGCTCATCCTGGCCCGCACCAGGGCGAAACGCCCGGGAGGCGGATTCGCACGGACGTTCGTGACCCAGATGGAACAGGTGATGGGCACCTGCCTCGACCGCCGCATCAAGGTCGTCGCCAACGCCGGTGGACTCGACCCCGACGGCTGCGCCGAGGCCGTCGCCGAGGTGGCCGCCCGACTCGGGCTGTCGCCGACGATCGCCTACGTCAGCGGCGACGACCTGCTGCCCCGTCTCGACGAGTTGGCGGCGGCCGGCGTGGCCCTCGAGCACTTCGAGACCGGCGCGCCCCTCGACGACCCCTCGGGTTTCGTGAGCGCCAACGCCTACGTGGGCTGTTGGGGCATCGTCGACGCCCTCGACCGCGGCGCCGACATCGTCATCACCGGTCGGACGACCGACGCAGCGGTGGTCTGCGGTCCGGCCGCTTGGCACCACGGGTGGTCGCGCGACGACTGGGATGCCCTGGCAGGGGCGGTGGCGGCCGGGCACGTCATCGAATGCGGAACCCAGACGACTGGGGGCAACTACTCGTTCTTCACCGAGATACCCGGCCTCGACCACACCGGGTTTCCGTGGGCCGAGATCTCGGCCGACGGATCGAGCCTGATCGGCAAGCACGACCACACCGGTGGAGCGGTCACCGTGGGAACCGTGACCGCCCAACTGCTATACGAGATCGGTGCCCCTGCCTATCTCGGTCCCGACGTGACCACCCGCTTCGACACCATCGCCCTCGAGCAGATGGCCCCTGATCGCGTCCGGATCCACGGCACCAGGGGCGAACCACCCCCACCCACCCTCAAGGTGGCGATGAACAGCCTCGGCGGCTTCCGGCGTGACCTGAGCGTGGCCCTCACCGGCCTCGACGTCGAAGAAAAGGCAGCCGTGGTCGATGCTGCGTTCTGGCGCGCGTGCCCGAGGGAACCCTCCGACTACGGCGAGGTGACGTCGGCGGTCGTGCGCACCGACAAGACCGACCCGATGTCGAACGAGGAGGCCACCGCGAGCTGGCGCCTCACGGTGAAGGACCCCGACGAGACCAAGCTCGGCCGGGAACTCTCTGCCGCGATCAACGAGCTGGCCCTGGCCACGATCCCCGGCATGTACGCCCTGAACGCCGGGCCCGCAAGAGCCTTCGGCGTCTACCGCCCGGCGCGGATACCCGCCGATCTGGTTCCCCAGAACGTGATGCTGCTCGGCGCCGGCCCGACCGTGGTCGACTCCACTGCGCCGGTCCCCGACGAACCGGTGACCGTCGAGTCCACGTCGCCCGAGCTGCCCGCCGTACCGGGCGGCCCCACCACCCGCCTCCCGCTCGGGCGGGTCGTCGGTACTCGTTCGGGCGACAAGGGCGGCGACGCGAACCTCGGCGTGTTCACCCGCAGCGATTCGGCGTTCGTCTGGATCGACCAGTTCCTGACCACCGACCGACTCCGCACGTTGTTGCCCGAGTCGGCCGGACTGGTCATCGACCGCCATCGGCTCCCCAACCTGTGGTCGCTCAACTTCGTCATCCACGGCCTGCTCCAACAGGGAGTGGCCGCATCGACGCGCCAAGACGGCCAGGCCAAGAGCCTCGGCGAGTGGTTGCGGGCCCGGGTCGTCGACATCCCGGAGGTGCTGGTGCGGTGACCGCCTTGCTCGTCGACCGCGTCCGCGCCGTCCCTGCGCCGGCTCCGGTGCTCAGCCGCGACCGCGAACACCGACTCACCCTCCGCCAGCGCGAGCTTCTCGACGAGCTCGGTCGCATCTTCGACAAGGGGTTCACCGATGTCACCATGGCCGAGCTCGCGAGCCGGCTCAACTGCTCGCTGCGCACCCTCTACGGCCTGGCACCGAGCCGCGACGAGCTCGTGTTGATGGTGGTCGACCGCAACCTCCGAACCGTCGGCCGGGCCGCCCACGCCGCCATCGAGGCCGACATGACGGCGCTCGAGGCAATCCGCGCGTATCTGGGGGCGGCGACGATCGCGGTCAGCACCATCACCGAGGGGTTCGCCAACGACATGGCGGCGATCCCGGCCGGATCCGAGCTCAACGCGGCGCACTCCGACTATCTGGTCGATGTCACCCGGTGCCTGCTCGACCTCGCCATCGAGCGGGGCGAGATCGCCGATGTCGACACGGTGGCGGTGGCGCGGGTGATTGCCGGTCTCGGTCGTGACTTCGCCCGCCCCGAGGTGATCCCGCACCTGCGCACCTCACCCAAGCTCGCGGCCGACACGATGGTCGACATCGTGTTGGCCGGCCTACCCCGACCGCGAGGAGCCCATGGACTTCGACCTACCCGCCGATGACGATCCCCTCCGTCTCGCCGTTCGGGCATGGCTGGCGGCCCATCCCCACCCGACCCAGCACGAGCTGGCCGAGGCCGGCTACGTCGTGCCGCACTGGCCGCGGCCGTGGGGCCTCGATGCCGACCCGATGCACCAGATCATCATCCAACAGGAGCTGCAGGGCGTGAAGGTGAGACGTACCGGCCAGCAACGCGAGATGGCGAGCAATGCCATCGGCATCGGCTGGGCGGCGCCCACGATCTTGCTGGCGGGCACCGAGGAGCAGAAGCAGCGGTTCCTGCCGAAGATCTTCAACCACGAGGAGATCTGGTGTCAGCTGTTCTCCGAGCCCGATGCCGGTTCGGACCTGGCCGCGCTGGCGACGCGAGCCGAGCGCGACGGTGACGAGTACGTGATCAACGGGTCGAAGATCTGGTCGAGCGGCGCCCATGGCAGCGACATGGGCATTCTCATCGTCCGAACCGACCCCCACGCACCCAAGCACCGCGGCATCTCCTATTTCGCCTGTCCGATGGACACCGCGGGCATCACGATGTCACCCATCGTCGACATGACCACCGCGCACTCGTTCAACCAGGTGTTCTTCGACAACGTGAGACTGCACGAGAGCATGCGCATCGGCGACGAGGGCGATGGCTGGCGACTGGCCAAGGTCACCCTCGCCAACGAACGGGTATCGCTCTCGTCGGCGGGATCGATGTGGGGCGAGGGCCCATCGGCGGAGGTGTTGCTCGATCTGGTCCGGAGCCGTGGCGGCGAGACCGACCCGGTGCGGCGCGATCGCCTGGCCCGCCTCCACATCCACGCCGAGGTTCTGCGCCTCAACCGACTGCGCACGCTGAGCGCGAAGCTCCAGGGGCGCACACCAGGATCGGAGGCGTCGATCCAGAAGCTGATGGCCGACGAACACGGCCAAGAGGTGCTCGAGCTGGCCAAGGACCTCGCCGGCACCAGCGGGATGCTCGAGGGGTCGGGGCCAGCGGGCTCGGTGCCCCCACACATGCGTCACGGCGCGACCGAGATCAACTTCCCCCGGGGCGAGGCCAGCCAGTTCCCCGACGTCGACCCCGTATGGCACTACGGCTACTTGTTCTCGCCCGCCATCACCCTCGGCGGTGGTACCTGGGCCATTCAGCGCAACATCATCGCCGAGCAGGCGCTCGGTCTTCCCCGCGAACCAAACGTGGAGAAGGGCAAGACCTGGGCCGAGACCCGCCGACCCGACCAAGGGAAGTGAGCGACCACCATGCGAACAGACGTCACCGAGATGTTGGGGATCGAGTTCCCGATCTTCGCCTTCAGTCACTGCCGCGATGTGGTTGCGGCCGTCTCGAGGGCCGGCGGGCTGGGCGTGCTGGGCGCGGTCGCCCACTCGCCCGAGCAGCTCGAGATCGACCTCGGGTGGATCGAGGACGAGATCGGTGATCGGCCCTACGGCGTCGACCTCATCGTGCCGGCCCGGTACGCCGGCGACGAGGGTGGCGGCTACTCGATGGACGACATCCGCCAGCTCATCCCGGCCGAACACATCGACTTCGTGAACGACATCCTCGCCCGGTACGACGTACCCGAGTTGCCGCCCGGCGACGACACCCGCTCGGGCACCGCCATCGACGGCAGCGGTGACGATGCTCCGTTCTCGGCCAATTCCGCGGGACCCCAGCTCGACATCGCCCTCGCCCACAACACGGCCTTCGTGGCCAACGCGTTGGGTCCCCCACCTCAGTTCCTGATCGACCGCGTGAAGGAAGCGGGCCGACTGGTCGGCGCTCTCGCCGGTCGGGCCGTTCACGCCGAACGACACGAGACCGCCGGTGTCGACATCATCGTGGCCCAGGGCTCCGAGGCGGGCGGCCACACCGGCGAGATCGGCTCGATGGTGCTGATCCCCGAGATCGTCGACGCCGTCGCCATTCCCGTTCTGGGCGCCGGTGGTATCGGTCGTGGCCGCCAGATGGCGGCCGCGATGGCACTCGGCGCCCAGGGCGTGTGGTGCGGATCGGTCTGGCTCACCACCGACGAGGCCGAGACCCATCCCGTGGTGAAGGAGAAGTTCCTGGCGGCAACCTCCGCTGACACATTGCGATCGCGCTCACTCACCGGCAAGCCGGCGAGGATGCTGCGTTCCGCGTGGACCGACGAGTGGGACCGCGCCGACACCCCGGCGCCACTCGGCATGCCGCTGCAACCCGTGCTCGCGGCCGAGGCTCAACGTCGGATCGCGCGCGCGGCGCACACCACTGGGTCGGGGGCAGAGAAGCTGGCGAACTACTTCGTCGGGCAGGTGGTCGGCACAATGAATCAACGCAAGACCGCAACGCAGGTGGTGTTCGAGATGGTCGAGGAGTTCATCGAGGCGGTCGAGTCGCTCTCGAGGCAGCTCGAGACCTGACCCCACTAGGGTTCGAGGCATGGATTTCGGTATTGCAGGAAAGCGGGCCGTCGTTGCGGCGTCGTCGTCGGGTCTCGGGTTCGCCACCGCCAAGGCGCTGGTGAACGAAGGGTGCGATGTGGTGATCTGCGGTCGTGATCCGCATCGCCTTGTCGCCGCCGCCAAGGAGCTTCCTGGTGCCCGCCCGCTGCAGGCCGACGTCTCCACCCTCGAGGGCGCCACGTCGTTCATCACCCGTGCCCACGAGCATCTGGGCGGCGTCGACATCCTCGTCACCAACAGCGGCGGCCCCCCGCGGGGCCAGGCGCGCGTGCTCGGCGCGACCGAGCTCGGCGGCGCCGTCGATCTGATGCTCCAGTCGGCGGTGACGATGTGCACCGCGGTCATCGACGAGATGGTCGACCGGGGGTGGGGTCGCATCGTCGGCGTCACGTCGAAATCGGTACGCGAGCCGATGTCGGACATGGTGTTGTCGAACACCGTGCGGGCGGCCGTCACGTCGTATCTGAAGACGCTGGCGCTCGAAGTTGCCCGCAGCGGCATCACGGTGAACACCATTCAGCCCGGTAGTCACCGCACGAGCCGGCTGCTCAGCCTGGTCGGCGACAATGTCGACGACGCCGCCGCCGCCATCCCGGTCGGTCATCTCGGCGATCCCGACGACTTCGGTGCGGTCGTGGCGTTCCTGTGCAGTGAGCATGCCGGCTTCATCACCGGTGCGGCCATCGCCGTCGATGGCGGCGAGACCGGAAGCCTCCAGTAGCACCGGCTCAGCAGGCGGCGAATCCTCCGTCGAACCCCCGCCGAAGCGCGGCGATCCGGTCGGGCAACGCCGCGTCGACCCGTCCGGCTGCGTCGGGTAGGAACGGCTCGTACAACGAAAGCCCCACCAGCGTCTCGTCGAGATCACCCGCCGAGATGCGCAGCTGACTCAAATTGCCGAGGTACAGGTCGGCGTTGAAGGCCCCGGTCAGGCAGTCGGCAGTGAGCGCGAAGCTCGGGTGGGCGACATCGTCGCCCCGCTGCACCAGGGCCGACTGCGCCGACAGATTCGCCAACACGTACATCGAAGCGCCGTCGCCGACCTGATTCCACAGGTTGGGTACGAGCACCCGCGCATCCCACAGCAGCGCGTTGTCGGCGGTGCAGTAGATCGCCGATTCGATGGAAACCCCGGCCGGATACACCACTCCGGCGCAGGTCGGCGGGTCGGTGTTCGGACCGAAGCGAACCTCCGCCGGACGCTCATAGCTGCCACCGAGCAGCCGATCCCAGTACACCGCCAGCTCGTCGAGGACGAGCGGCTCGAGCTCGGAAAGGGGCAGATCGCCACCCGTCTCGTAGTCGGCAGGGTCGAGGGCGATGGCAGTGATGGCGGGCGGGTCGGTGTCGTAATCGACACACACCTCGGCTTCGGCCGCGAACCCATCGAAGAATGCGGTGATGCGGTCGAAGCCCGAGCCGTGCGCGAACGGATCGTCGGCGGGAGTGCCGATGGGGTCGCGGAACTCGAGGTACCCACCGATCGCCTCGTCGAGATCGTCCTCGACGAGGGAGAGCAGCTCGCTCTCGCCGCGGGCAAGCGTCCCCGCCCACGCACCTGCGAAGCAGTCGGCCTGCAGCTCGAGCAGGATGTTCGGGGCCGTCTCGCCGCCCCGCTCCTGAATCGCATGCCCGTACTCGTGGGCCAGCACCAGCGCCACCGCGAAGTCGCCGTAGGTGGCATACAGCGCCGGGAACAACGTCTCGGCGTCCCAGGAGATGAAGTCGTCGCCCGGACAGTAGAAGGCATTGTCGGAGTAGTCCTCGGGAACCGGTCGTTCGCCGTCGCAACGAGGCAAGGAGGCGGGGTTGCTCGGTCGGTAGCCCCGGAAGTCCGCGACGGGTGTGAACGCTACGCCGTAGAGATCGGGAAGCTGAACCGTCCAGTAGCGCTCCAGGTCGAGCCGGGTGAGCTCGACCGTGTCGGCAAGCGTGAGCTCCACCGCCGGGTCGGCGGCGACAGTGGGAGCACCGGGCTCCGGAGACGGCGTCGGCGTCGGCGTCGGCGTGACAGTTGACCGGGAGGCGACCGGCGGCGAGACCTCGACGCGGATCTCGGCGCCACAGGACACGCTCACGATGGCGAACATCGCGACCACGACGACCCGCGCCGGCACCGTCCGTGCTCGAATCGTCAGGAGCGCCACCACCCCGTTATACCGTGACCGACATGAGCACTCCCGTCGCGGCACCCGGCCGAATCCTCACCCACGTGCGCGACCTGGTCGGCACGCTCACGATCGACAGCCCCGGTCGTCACAACGCGATGGGCCTCGCCATGTACGAAGCACTACCGGCCGCCATCGACCAGCTCGTCGAGGCCGGTGTTCGGGTGATCGTCGTGTCGGGGGCCGGCACGGCGGCGTTCTGCTCGGGTTCTGACATCTCCGAGTTCACCACGCTGCGTACGGCCGCGAACTGGCGCTCGTACGCCAACGCGGAACGCCAGGCCCACGAGGCCCTGCTCGACGCACCGGTGCCGACCGTCGCCGCCATCCACGGTCCGTGTCGGGGCGGCGGGCTCGCCCTCGCCGCCTGTGCCGATCTCCGGTACGCAGCCGACGACGCAACCTTCGCCGTCCCGCCGGCCCGGCTGGGCATCGGGTATCCGCCCGACGGCCTCGACGTGTTGGCCGATCTCGTCGGGACGGCCACCGCCAAGGAGCTCGTGCTGACGGCCCGGGTGATCGACTCGCCCGAGGCCGCCATGCTCGGTCTGGTTCATCACACGGTGCCCAAGCTCGAGCTCCAGGCGACCGTCGACGATGTGACCACCCGAATCACCACACTGGCACCGCTCACCCTCCGCGCCGCCAAGTTCGCCCTCACCGACCGTGTTCGTCCCGACGACTACCAGTCGCCCGAGCGGGTCGAGGAGCTCTGGGTGGCGTGCTACGAGAGCGACGACTACGCCGAGGGTGTGCGGGCCTTCATCGAGAAACGTCGACCCGACTTCCGAGGCGGGTGAACGGATCCCGTCGCCGCCGCGGCAGCGGCGTCGCGATGGCGGTCTCAGCGGTTGCGGGCTGCCCACCACTCGTCGAGGCGAGCAGTGGTGGCCGCCTCGTCGAGATCGGGTTCGGCGCGCTTCAGGGCGAGCAGGAACTTCATGGCCGCACCCACGTCGGGGCCGGGTTCGATCCCGAGGTGAGCCATGACCGCCCCGCCGTCGAGCAGCGGGCGCTCGGCGTTGCGTCGGTCCTCCTCGGCCAGGGCGTGGATGCGAGCTTCGAGCTCGTCGACATGACCGTGGAGCTCTACCCGCTTGTGCTCGTGGCGCGTGGTGCAGTCGGCCCGGACCAGTTCGTTCAACAAGCCGAGGAGGTTCCCGGCGTCGCGGGCGTACCGCCGCACGGCCGAATCGCTCCAGCCGGCCGCGAATCCCTTGAACCGTCCCGACAACCTGACCAGCTCGGTCACGTCGTCGACGACGTCGTCGTCGTAGCCGAGCTCGCGCAATCGCTTCCGCGTCATTTTGGCCCCGACCACCTCGTGGTGGCGGAAGGTCACACCCTCGTCGTCGATTCGACGGGTACGCGGCTTGCCGACATCGTGGAACAGGGCAGCCAGACGGAGCCGCAGATCGGCCCGTGTCTGGGCGGTCACCGCGATGGAGTGCGCGAGCACGTCCTTGTGCCGGTGAATGGGGTCCTGCTCGAGCCGAAGAGCAGGCAGCTCGGGCACGAAGACGTCGGCCAAACCGGAATCGACGTACTCCCACAGCCCCGGACGCGGATCATCGGTGACCAGTACCGCCGACAGGATCTCACGTCCCTCGTCGATCGAGGGCATCAGCACTCCCTAACGGGAAGAGTTACTTCTCTTCCTTGAAGATCACGTGCTTGCGAACGACGGGATCGTACTTCTTCAGCTCGATGCGCTCACGCTGATTGACCTTGTTCTTGGTGGTCACGTAGGTATAGCCCGTACCGGCGGTGGACTTGAGCTTGATGATGGGTCGCTTGTCGGAACCAGCAGGCATCAGACCTTCTCCCCCCGCTTGCGCATGTCGGCGACGACCTTCTCGATGCCGTGCTTGTTGATCGTCTTGATCCCCTTGGCCGAGACGGTGAGGCTGATCCAGCGCTTCTCGGAGGGAACCCAGAAACGGTGGTTCTGGATGTTCGGATCCCACCGACGCCGCGTCTTACGGTGCGAGTGCGACACGTTGTTGCCAAACGCTGGCTTGCGTCCGGTTACCTGACAGATCTTCGACATCGTTCTTTCCTCGGAACAAGCCTGGTGCGGGCGCGCATGTCGGCCACGAGCGACTGCCCATGCTACGGGGGTTCGCCGCGACTTGCGACCGGCGGGTCCCGATAGGGTCGGTCCAATGCCGGCCGAGAAGATCGACTTCCACTTCGACCCACTCTGACCATGGTGTTTCCAGACCTCCGCATGGGTCAAACAGCTCGTCGAGCTGGGTGATCTCGAGGTCGAGTGGGACGTGTTCTCGCTGTCGATCCAGAACCACCACGGCGACATGGCCGACCTCGATTTCGAGTCGGCGCGTGGAGTGGCTGCGCTCCGTACTTGTGTGCTGGTGCGCGACACCGATGGAAACGAGGCGCTCGGGGAGTTCTACGACGCCCTGGGCACGGCTCGGCACCATGCCGGGCTCGACCTCGACGACCATCACGTGATTCGCACTGCGCTCTCCGACGCCGAATTGCCGCCCGAGCGGCTCACCGATGCCCTGGCCGATCGTGGCACCTTCGATCGGCTGCTGGCCGACCACCAGGCACTGGTCGAACGAACGGCTGCCTTCGGCGTCCCTGCCATCGTGCTCGACGGCGGCGACGGTCCCGCCATCTTCGGGCCGGTGATCTCCAATCCCACCACCGATCCCGACGAGGCACGCGCACTCTGGCAGCACGTGTCGTGGCTCGTCCGTTACGACAATTTCAGCGAACTGAAACGCGACCGATTGGTCGAGCCTGATCTCGAGTCGACCCGGCAACCCAAGGTGCGCAAAGGCTGATCGGTCCCTGCCCGCCGCGGTTCCACGAGAATTCCCGGCGCGTGAATGTAACCGCACCGCAACCTGACCGGTCGAAGGGACGACCGGCCGAGCCATTCGGTGAGGCGGGTTCCCCTCCAGTGCCATCGGCCCGTTGCTTCGGCGGCGGGTCGATGCGCGACAGGGTGGCCCCTCTCCCTCGCTAGTCTGCCCCCCATGACTTTCCTCGGGCGCCACGTCCTGCGGCTCCTCGGCGCCACCGCACTGACGATGTTGGTGGCAGGTTCGTGCAGCCCCGACTACGACCTGGCGATACCCGAGCCCGAAGCCCCGACGGACCCATCCGCCGACAGTCCCGAACCCGAGCCTCCGGGTTCGGCCGAGCTCGCCGGGACCTTCGTGCCGGGCCCGTGCCCGTTCGATGTTCCCGGCGACGCCACGATCGAATGCGGCACCGTGACGGTGCCCGAGAACTACGACGATCCGTTGGCCGGTGGCGTCGACCTGGCCGTGGCGGTGCTGGCCAGCACCGACGACAACCCGGCGGCGACCCCCACCATCTACCTCGAGGGCGGTCCCGGCGGCCACGCGCTCGAGACCATTCCGTTCGTCTACGCCGACCGCTACGCCCCACTCCTCGACCACGCCGATGTGATCGTTTTCGATCAACGGGGCGTCGGCCAATCGCTGCCCCGGCTCGACTGCCCCGAGGTCGACGCCGTCTATGACGCGAATGCGGTTCGACCCGACCTCGATGTCGACACCTACCGGCAGAGCGTGCTCGACGGGTTGGCGGCCTGCCACCAGCGGCTCAGCGTCGCCGGGATCGATCTCGGGCAGTACAACACGGCGAACAACGCCGACGACGTCGACCGGATTCGACAGGCACTCGGTGTCGATCAGCTCGATCTCTTCGGCATCAGCTACGGCACACGGCTCGGGCTCGAAGTGATGAAACGCCACCCCGACATCGTTCGGACGGCAGTTCTCGACTCGACGCTTCCGCCCGAGGTCGACGCCACCGCCGACACGCAGGCGTCGCTGGTCCGCTCGTACGAGCGAGTGTTGGCAGCTTGTGCAGCCGACACCGACTGCGCCGGTCGCTTCCCGTTCCTCGATGAGCGATTCCGCGCCCTCTACGAAGAGCTCGAGGCCGATCCCCTGCCCGCAACCGCGACCAACTTCCTCACCGCCAGCACCGACGATGTCCTCATCGACGGCGATGCGTTGCTCGTCATCGTCCTCGGTGCGTTGTACGACCCGATCGCCTTCACCGATCTGCCGGAGCTGATCGTCGACCTCGAGGCCGGCGGCGTCGAGGTGGCCGAGAGCTTTCTGAGCCTCGACGCCACCAACGAGGCGTTCTTCACGCCCGGGCTGCTGTTCTCCTTCGCCTGCCACGACGAGGTGCCGTTCAGCTCCCCCGACGCGGTCGATGCCGCCCAGCCTGCCGACGTCCTCTGGGAACGCTCGCTCGAGACGTCCGAGAACGTCGGCTCCTTTGCCTTCGAGGTGTGCGAGGCGTGGCCGGCCGGACAGGCACCGGCCAGCCAGAACGAGCCGGTCACGGGGTCGATCCCCACGCTGTTGCTCGCCGGCTACTTCGACCCGGTGACGCCACCCGAATGGGCCGAGCAGGCGGCGACCCATCTCGACAACGCCCAGGTGGTCACGTTCCCGACACTGGCGCACGGAGTCACGGGTGACCCCTGTGGGATGCAGATCGCCGCAGCGTTCATCGTCGAGCCCGACACCCTCGACATCTCCTGCGTCGACCAACTCGAACCGCCGGCCTTCCTGACCGTCCCCGTCGAGTCGATCGAGCTCGAGCCCTATTCGGTCGACATCGCCGACTTCGGTATCAGCCTCTCCAGCGTGCGACCGGTCGGCTGGACCGCCGACGCAACCGGAGTTCAGTCGAGCCGGAGTGCGTCGATCACCGACGAGACGGCCATCGTGCAGCTGGGCGGCCCCGCCTTGATCGCCGACCAGCTCGGTTCCGTCGTGGGCGATCAGCTCGACATGACGATCACCGAGGAGGACCCTGAGGAGATCGGAGGGCGCTCGTGGCGCCACCTCGTGGGCTCGTCACCCGACGGATTCACCCTCGATCTGTGGGTGGAACAGGGCGCCGAGCTGGCCCCCATCGTGATCCTGATCTCGGCCGCCGACGACCAGCAGATACTGATCGACGGTCTGGCGATCCCGGCCCTCGAGGCCATCGAAGTCGAACCGATCTGATCGGGTCGGCGCAGCACGCTTCGGAGTTCAGATGACGGTGAGGCCACCGTCGACGGTCATCACCGAGCCGGTGACGAAACTCGCGCCCGGCGAGGCCAGGAAGACGATGCACTCGGCGATCTCGGACGGCTGGGCCATGCGGCCCAGCGGGTGGTCGTCGGCGATGCCGGCCGCCATGGCGTCACCGTCGGGCATCGCACGGAGGGGGCCCATGAGCAACGGAGTGTCGATGGCGCCAGGCGCCACCGCATTCACTCGTACGCCCCTCCGGGCGTATTCGGTGGCCGTGACCCGCGTGAGTTGAATGACGGCACCCTTGGTGGCGCTGTACACGGCCTGGTTCTCGAGCCCGAGCAGGCCGGAGACCGACGCAACGTTGACGATCGCCGCATCGCCGGCCGCCTCGAGCGCCGGCAGCGCCGCCCGGGTGTGACGGAACATGGCCTTCGCGTTGATGGCCATCAGGGTGTCCCACTCGTCGTCGGTGCTGTCGACCAGAGCCTTGATGAGGAACCGTCCGGCGTTGTTGACGAGGATGTCGAGTCGACCGAAGTGCTCGACTGCAAGCGCCACAGCCCGTTCGGCCGTGCCGTCGTGGCCGATGTCGGCCTCCAGGGCAACGATGTTCCCGTCGCCGGTCACCTCGCGTTCTCCGACACTCGGGTCGATGTCCTCGGCGATGACCGACGCACCTCGCTCGACCAACAGCCGCACAACCTCGGTGCCGACGCCACCGGCGGCGCCGGTGACGATTGCGACCTTGCCGTCGAGCTCTCGTGGATCGTTCATGAGATATCCCCCCGGGCGCCTCGGCACCGGTCGGTAATGCTAGCCACGACTGCGCAACCATGGCCGATGGCCGACCGACGGGCTTCGTGTGGCCGGAAGGAATGGCCACCGTCGCCATAGACTCATGCGCATTGTCCGATCGCCGACGGGTAGCTCCATGACCGACCATCTTCCATCACATGGCCGACTGGTCGGGCGCATCGTCGCCGTCGTCACCCTCATCGTCGTTGCGGCGGCCGCTTGCGGTGGATCGAGTGGCGACGACGTCGCCACCGAATTCCCCGCGGCGATAGAGCCCGCCACCGCACAACCCACCCCATCACCAGCAGAACCGAGTCGGGCCGATGACGTGCCGATCGGCGACGGCGATTCCGCCGCGGCCGTCGAGGCGACGTCGGCTCCCGACGAACCCGCCTACGGGGGTGCAGCCGACGCTCCCGTCCCGGCCGTCGTGACCTTCGCCGAGCACGTGCAGCCGATTCTCGAGATCGGATGCGTGTCGTGTCACCGCACCGACGGCCCCGGGTCGCCGCACAACCCCCTCGACACCGCCGGCGATGCCGCCACCCTCGCGGAGGACATCGGGCTCGTGACGGCTGCCCGGTACATGCCTCCCTTCCCAGCGTCGGACCTCAGCCTCGCCTTCGAACACGACATCTCTCTCTCCGATCGCGACATCGAGATCATCACGGCATGGGCGGCAGGGGGAGGTGCGATCGACGTCGCCCCCGACACACCGCTGGTTGCCCGATCCGAGCCGTTCGAGGCCATCGAGCGCGACCAGGTCGTCGCGGCCAGTGCCCCCTACACCGGCGATCCCGCGGTGCCCGACGACTATCGCTGCCTCATCCACGAGATCGATGACCCCGAAGGCGACGGCGAATGGATCACCGGCATCGCCTTCGAACCCGACAAGGACGAGGTCGTGCACCACTCCATCGTCTACACCGTGCCGGCCGCCGGCCGGGCCGAGGCGACGCGCAAGGACGGCAGCGACGGCCGCCCCGGCTGGACGTGCTTCGGCCTCTCGAACCTCCAGACCGAAGGGGTGACATCGATCGGCGGATGGGCACCCGGCCAGCAACCTCGCGTGTACCCCGAGGGCTACGGCTTGTACCTCCCGCCAGGGTCGTTCATCGTGAACCAGGTTCACTACCACTTCGACGGCCCGGCGCCGGCGGACCAGTCGGTCCTCGTGTTCCAGACCGCCGATGCGGCCGAGCTGGCCGAGCGAGACACGCCGATGACAGCAGTGTCGGGCCGCACGTACCTCACACCGGCCGAGGGGCCCTGTACGCCCGAGGAGTCGGGCCCGCTCTGTGACCGCGACGCCGTGCTCGCCGACATCGGCAACAAGTACGGCGGTATCGCCCCGTTCATCCCCGACTTCCTCATCAATCAGTGCGGCGGCACCGTCGATGACTACGACGACCTCGACGGCACACGCTTCTCCAGCTCGTGTGATCTTGCTGCCGCGGCAGCGAGGCACGCTGTATTCGGTGCTGGGGCACATGCACGAGTTCGGAGCGGCGTACCGCATGACCCTCAACCCCGACACACCCGACGAGTTGATCCTGCTCGACATCCCTGTTTGGGACTTCGAATGGCAGCTCTACTACGTACCCGTCGACGAGATTCGCATCGAGCCCGACGACATCATCCGGTTCGAGTGCACATGGGATCGCTCCCTCGTCGAGCTTCCCGAACCTCGCTACATCACCTGGAACGAGGGCACCGTCGACGAGATGTGCTTCTCGAGCGTGAGTGTGTTGCCCGAGCCCGCTGACTGAGGTCAAGACGATCGATGACCTACCACCAGCATCCCGTTGGCGACGAACGTCGGTTCAAGAGCAGGGGATCGGGCCGCCCCGCCACCCCGCCCAACATGATCTTCATTCTGGCCGACGACCTCGGATGGGCCGATCTCGGCTGCTTCGGATCCACCGAGATCTCGACGCCGAATCTCGATCGCCTCGCGGCCCAGGGCGTGCGCTTCACCCACGCCTACGCCGGTTCTTCCTGGTGTTCGGCCACCCGCATCAGCTTGTACACGGGCCGCTATCCCGGGCGCATCCCCGCCGGGGTCGAGGAGCCGCTGCGGACGCGTACCGACGGAATGGGCATTCCCCACGATCACCCCACGCTCGCGACGCTGCTCGTCGACGCCGGCTACGACACCGCCATGTTCGGCAAGTGGCACTGCGGATGGCTCCCCTGGTACAGCCCTATGAAGGCCGGATACCAACGATTCTTCGGATGCCTCGACGGTGCCATCGACTACTTCGAACACATCGGCACCCTCGGCATGGCCGACCTGTGGGAGAACGACACCCCGGTGGAGGAGGTCGGCTACTTCACCTGGATGATCTCTGACCGCGCCGCCGAGTTCGTTGCCGTCGAGCGCGACAAGCCCTTCCATCTCCAGCTCAACTACACCGCCCCCCACTGGCCGTGGGAAGGGCCCGGCGACGCCGATGTCGGATCGTGTATCAGGGCGGAGTTCGAGGCCCAGGACGAACCGGACGCCTACCCGCTGTTCGACAGGCACAACGGGTCGCTGGCCAAGTACGGCGAGCTGGTCGAATCGATGGACACCGGCATCGGTCGAGTGCTCGACGCGCTCGACGCAGCCGGCAAGGCCGACGACACGATCGTGTGCTTTTCGTTCCGACAACGGCGGCGAACGATGGTCGCGCAACTGGCCCTTCGTCGGGGCGAAAGGAGACCTCACCGAGGGCGGTATCCGGGTGCCGTTCATTCTCCGCTGGCCCGCAGCAGTCGATGGAGCGCAGGTGAGCGCCGAACCGAACATCACGATGGACTGGACCGCCACTCTGCTCGATGCCGCAGGCGCGGGTCCCGCGGCGACCCATCCACTCGACGGGCGCAGTCTCCTTCCGTGGCTGGTCGAGAACGACTCGTACCCCGAACACGACCTCTACTGGCGCATCACCAGCCAGAGCTCGCTGCGACGGGGTCGGTTCAAGTACGTGCACGATCGGCGACCCCGCCCCGTGCTGGGCAACTGGCCGCTGCACGATGGCGACTACGACCTGCTGTACGACGTGACCGTCGATGGGCGTGAAGCAGCCGACCTGAGCCCGCATCACCCCGAACTGGTCACCGAGCTCCGGGCTGTGGTCGAGGCCATCGATGCGCAGATGGTGCCGTACCCACCGGACCTGCCGGGCCTGCCCCGCCGGGCCAGCGCCCACGGACCCGCCATATCCCAGGCCGACTGACCCGACCCGTCAGTAGCCTGTGTGCGTGCTGCACGTCCACGACAACCTCCAACGCCGCAAGGTGCCCTTCGAACCCCGCGAGGCGGGGCGGGTGTCGATGTACGTGTGCGGACCCACGGTGTACGACACCCCTCACGTCGGTCACGCTCGCCGCGAGGTGGTCTTCGACGTCATGCGTCGATACCTGGCCCACGTCGGCTTCCAGGTCACCTACGTGGCCAACATCACCGACATCGACGACAAGATCATCGGGCGGGCCGCCGAGGAGGCTCGCACCGAGCCCGACGTCGCCGACGAGTTCACCGACGTCTACTACCGCGAGATGGATCGCCTCGGCATCGCCCGCCCCGATCTCAGCCCCCGCGCCACCGAGTTCATCGAGGGCATGATCACCACGATCACCGAGCTGTTCCAGCACGACGCGGCCTACGTCATCGAGGGCCTCGGCGTGTACTTCGACACGTCGGCCACCGAGCAGTACGGGCAGCTCGTGGGTCGCACCCGCGACGAGCTCGCCGAAGGCGCCGGTCAGCGGGTCGAGGTCGAGGAGGGCAAGCGCTCGCCCCTCGACTTCGCCCTGTGGAAGACGGCCAAGCCCGGCGAGCCGTCGTGGCCCACGCCGTGGGGTGACGGCCGGCCGGGCTGGCACACCGAGTGTGTGGCCATGTCGTTGGCGATCCTCGGCGACGGTTTCGACATCCATGGTGGCGGCGATGACCTGATCTTCCCCCACCACGAGAACGAGCTCGCCCAGGCCGAAGCGAGTGGCCATCGCTTCGCGCGGTACTGGCTGCACAACGGCATGGTCAACGTCGACGGCGAGAAGATGTCGAAGAGCCTCGGGAACTTCACCACCCTCGCCGAGCTGCTCGATCATCACGAGCCGCGAGCGGTGCGCCTGCTGATGCTCCAGACGCACTACCGCCGCACCATGGAGATCGGCCACGATGCGCTCGTTGCTGCGGCCGAGGGGCTGAAACGACTCGACAGCATGCATCGACGCCTGGCGGCGGCCGGACTCGATGTCGCAGCCGCGCCGCTCGATGCCGATGCCGTCGCCCGGTTCGACGCCGCCATGGACGACGACTTCTCCACGCCGACGGCCGTCGAGGTGATCTTCGGTCTGGTCCGCCGCGCCAACCAGGCCCTCGACGTCGACGACGACATCACCGCAGGATCCGCCGGCCACACCGCCCTTCAGCTCGCCGACGTGCTCGGCCTGGCCGCCGGAGACAGCACGGCCTCAGCCGGAGAAGTCGACGAGATTGCCCTCTCGATCGGCCTGCGCAACCAGGCCCGCGCCGCCCGTGACTTCGCCGAGGCCGACCGCATCCGCGACGAGATGGCCGAGCGGGGCATCATCCTCGAGGACACCGCCGACGGCACCACCTGGCATCGGGCCTAGCGCTTCCGGTCAGGGTGACGGTGGGTGATAGTCGGTACGGCGGTCAATGCTCAGGTACATGGCCATGCCGGCCTGTGTCTCGGGATTCTGCTCCTCGGCGAGGTGGCCGAGGAGGCCGGCGCACCGCGCGAGCAACGCAAAGCCACGCATGACGCCGAGCGGCAGGTCGAGATCGGCCAACACCGCCCCACATGTGCCGGCGCCGTTGAGCGGAAGCCGCCGACCGAGCACCGACTCGCTCACCCGCCCGATCGCGGCGAACAGCTGCAAATGCACACCGAACAGGTCGTTCTCCTGTGCCAGCGTGAACAATACCGGGGTTCGCGGGTCCTCGACCTTGTGCACCGGATGCCCGAGTCCGGGAACGAAGCGACCGGCATCCTTGGTCGTCGACACGACGTGGCGCGCGAGCTCGTCCCAGCCCGCATCGTCGGCCGGAAGGTTGTCCGCATCGGCCAGTGCGGCCGCCAGGAATTGCGCCGAATCCTCCGTGACACCGAGAAACCGCGATCCGCCGCCGAGGAGGCCGGCAGCGAGCGCGCCCTGGATCGAATCGGGGGCGCTGATGTAGGTGACCCTTGCCGCGATGGCCGTCGGGGTGAACCCGTGGTCGGCCAGCGCCACGAGCACGGCCTCGAACATCGTGAGCTGCTGGGGAGTCGGCCGACGCTTGGTCACCAACCAGTAGGCCAGCTCGCCAAAGGTCACCTTGCCCATCAAATCGTTGGCGAGGTCGTGGCCCAACAGGGTGATGCTGTCGGCATCGGAGGTCCCGAGCTCGGTCGGGAACGAAGCGGGAAGGTCGGGGCTCATGGCGCCTCCTCGGATCGAACGGGCGACGAAAGCCACGCCCGGAGTTCGTCGGAGTGCTCGCCGAGCGTGGGGGGTGGCAGCGAATAGGTGAGCTCGGCGTCGTGGAACGTTATGGGGTTGCGCACCGTCTCGATCGCTCGGTCACCTTCGCCGACAGTGACACGCGGTTCGAGTCCGAGCGATTCGGCCAGCTCCACGCCCTCACCGATGGTGTTGATCGGTCCGGCCGGAACCCCGGCGCGATTGAGCTCGATGAACAGGTCGTCGGCCTTCCAGTGCGAGAGTGCGTCGAGGAGAATCGGATGGAGCTCGGCCCGATTCGCCGTGCGGTCGACGTTCGCGGCAAACCGTTCATCGTCGGCCACCTCGCCGATCCCGAGCACCTCGCAGAGCGATCGGAACTGACGGTCGTTGGCGGCGGCAATGATCATGTCGCGGTCGGCGGTGGGCATGGTCTGATACGGATACACGCTCGGATGGGCGTTGCCCATGCGGAACGGCACGGTCCCCGACACGGTGTACGCGCCGGTCTGATTCACCAGACCCGACATGGCCGACGACAACAGATTCACCTCGACGTGTTGGCCGCGGCCGGTGACCCCGCGTTGGTTCAGGGCCGCCAGAATGCCGACCAGGCCGTGCAGGCCGGCCATCACGTCGAACACCGAGATCCCGGCACGGAAGGCGGGTCCATCGGCATCGCCGGTGAGACTCATCAGACCCGACACCGCCTGCACCAGCAGGTCGTAGCCGGGCAGCCATGCGCCTTCCTTCGATCCGAACCCGCTGATCGACAGATACACGATGCGGGGGTTGTCGGCGGCCACGCTC
The DNA here is from genome assembly GCA_963700995.1 of uncultured Acidimicrobiales bacterium. GTDB lineage: Bacteria > Actinomycetota > Acidimicrobiia > Acidimicrobiales > JAHEJN01 > JAHEJN01. Next base: position 58,546 of record CAVOZP010000011.1, on the reverse strand, counting down.
TCGAAGTCGAGACCGAATTTGTCGAGGGCCCCGACCTTGAAGTTCTGCAAGGTCACGTCGGATCGTCGGACCAGCTCCCTGGCGAGCGCGAGATCTTCGGGGTCGCCGAAGTCGAGCGTGATCGACCGCTTGTTGCGGTTGATCGACGCATAGTAAGTGGCGACGCCGTTTCTCTCCGGCGGCACCCAGGAGCGCGTGTCGTCACCGGTCGGGCTCTCCACCTTGATGACGGTGGCCCCCATGTCGGCCAACAGCATCGAGCAGTACGGGCCCGCGAGCACGCGCGAGAGGTCGGCCACGAGCAGTCCGGCCAAGGGCCCGTCGGACTCGGTGGTGGTGTCACGTTGGATCATGCAGCCTCGAACGATTCCCCGTCGAGCCCGCCACCTCGTTGCGCGGAGCGCGTTGTCAAGTCAGCGGTAGACGTTGTTGCTGGTGTGGTCGCCCGCCAGCCATCGCTCGAGCGTGGCGTGGGCGTCGGCCCGGCGCTCGGCACTGATGTCGTTGGCGTCGGCGCGATCGGTGGTGAACTCGAGGAGCATGCCGTTGGGGTCCTCGGTGTAGAGCGATCGACAGTATCCGTGCTCGAGTACGTAGGTTCCCTCGGGCTTCCAGTTGGCTTCCTTCAGTCGTTCCTCGATGGCTCGCTGCGCCTGGTCGTCGACCTTCAGCGCGATGTGCCGGAACGGCGACGGGGTGAGGTCGGGATCGAACAACACCTGGTCTTCCTGGTTGGCGAACTGGAAGAAGGCGAGGGCGCTGCCGTCGGGCAGCCCGAAGAACGTGTGGCAGTAGACGCGCATTGCCCCGAACAGCTCGTCCTGCTCGGACCATGTGGCGACCAGCGGGAGGCCGATCAGGTCTTCGTAGAAGGCGCGGGTGGCTGCTTGGTCCTTCGTGAGGTACGCCGTGTGGTGGAGTCGTTGCGGTGCGAGGGCTTCACTCATGATCTTCTACTCCCCTGAAGGACTCGACGGAATCGGACAGCTGGCCGCTGTGCGGACGCGGGCAGTTGCGACCCTAGCTCAGGGGCTCGAATCGCTCAAGGCCGCCACGACCCGGGCCGGAGCCTGAACGAGCTCGATGAGGACGCCTTCGCCGCCGAAGGGCGAGTCGTCGTCACCCTTCGGATGGATGAAACAGATGTCGTGTCCGGACCCACCCGGTCGAATTCCTCCAGGGGTGAACCGGACGCCCCGGGCCTCCAACCACTCGACTGCGGCCGGCAGGTCATCGACCCAGAGGCCGACGTGGTTCAGCGGTGGCGAGTCGACCCGTGGTGACCGATCTGCATCGATCGGCTCCATGATGTCGACCTCCACCGCCAGGGGCCCGGAACCGATCATGAGGATGTCCTCATCGACGTTCTCCTCCTCGCTGCGAAACGAGCCCGTCGGCTCGAGACCGAGCAGGTCGACCCAGAGTGTGCGCAGCTCCCGTTTGCTCACGCCCCCGACGGCGACCTGTTGCACGCCGAGAACACGAAACGGTCGATCGGTCACGCCCCGGCGTCTCTCATCTGTTCGGCCACTCCGACCATGGCTCGAAGCTTGGCCATGGCGACCTCGCGGGGCAGGTACTTCATGCCACAGTCAGGACTGAGAGCGAGACGAGACGCCGGTACGTGCTCGAGGGCCTCGGCGACTCGGTGCGCGATTGCCTCCGGTGACTCGATGTCGTGACTTTCGCAGTCGAGCACTCCGAGCTGGACGCCCTTGTCGGACAGCTCGGTGAGGCACTCGAGGTCGAGGTTCGGTTGCGCCGACTCGATCGAGATGTCGTCGGCGGCGCAGTTCGCGAGCTCCGCGAAGAACGGGTACCCCGACGGCTTGTCCTTCACGTACTGGCCATAGCCGAAGCACGAGTGAAGCACCGTGCGCCCGGTGGCCCCCTCCAGGGCCAGCGAAACCGCCTCGAGCGCATAGTCGTGGGCGCGGTCGGGCCGAGCTTGCAGGTAGGGCTCATCGATCTGCACCATGGTCACGCCGACGGCGAAGAGGTCGCTCATCTCGGCGTTCACCGCTCGTGCGAAGGCCATGGCCAGCTCGGCCTCGTCGCGGTAGTACTCGTCGTCGCACAGCTGGGCCATGGTGAAGGGCCCGGGGAGCGTGACCTTGAGGGGTGCCGCCACGTGGGAGAGGACGAGCTCGGCCACGTCGACCTCCACGGGTTCGCGGCGTTCGATCGGACCGGCCACGCGAGGCACCGCGACCACCGCTCCCGTGCGGCTCACCGCAGTTCCCGGGCGCTCGCGATCGATGCCGGCGAGAGCATTGGCGAATCGCTCGGAGTAGCTGTGGCGTCGGATCTCACCGTCGGTGATGACATCGAGCCCGAGCGACCTCTGCTCGACGGCCACGGCGATGGTGGCGTCGTCGACCGCTTCTCGCCAGTCTTCCCTGTCGACCCGCCACAGGTCGCTGGTCGGCACCCGCTGCGGGAGCGACTCGCGAAGAAACGACACATCGACCAACCACGATGGGGGTGCGTAGCTGCCGACGAGCATCGTGGCCAACGGGGGAAGGGTCATGCACGCCTGATCGTAGGGTTGGGCCGATGGCTCATCCAAAAGGGAACGGTCGTCGCCGGGTCGGGTCCGCCGTACGTCGAACACGCGCCGATCACCCTACGGGCACGTGTCCGAGGCCCGGCTATGGTCGGGGCCTCACCCGAACCAGGAGGCAAGGGATGCTTCCATACGATCTCGGTCAATCCGAGCGCCCTCTTCCCGAGCGCCTGCAACTCGACGGCAAGCACATCGCGGTCACCGGTGCGGCCAGCGGTCTCGGTCTGGCCATGAGCCGCGGGTTCATCGAATGCGGGGCTCGGGTCACGCTCATCGACTGCGACCATGCCGGCGTCGTCGCCGCCGCCGACGCCCTCGGCCCCTCGGCCGATTGGGGGGTCGCCGACATCGCCGACCCTGAAGCCATCGAGCACTCGGTCGCCAGCTGTGCCGCCGACCATGACGGCCTCGACGCGATGTTCGCCAACGCCGGCATCGCCGGCGGACCGGCCATCGAATCGCTCGACGGACGCCTCAACGGCCTCGACTGGCCGACCTTCGATCATGCGCTCGCCGTCAACCTTCGAGGCGCGATCGCAACGATCAAGGCCGCCGCCATGGTCATGGGCCCGGTTGGCCACGGCAGCATCGTGGTGACGGTGTCGACCGCAGGTCTCCGGGCCGACTCGATGGTGGGATACGGCTACGCCGCCTCGAAGGGCGCCCTCGCCAACGTCGTCCGTCAAGCGGCGGTCGACCTCGCCCCCGACGGCATCCGAGTCAACGGCATCGCCCCCGGCCCCTTCTTCACCAACATCGGGGCGGCGGCGCCATCCCGTCGGAGATCGAGAAAGCGTGGGCCGACACCGTGCTCCTGCGTCGCATGGCCCACGGCAGCGAGATCCAAGGTCTGGCGGCGCTCCTCGCCTCCGACGCCTCGTCGTTCATGACCGGCACGATCTACCCAGTCGACGGCGGCGCGCTCGCCGGCGCGTTCTGACGTGGTGCTTCCATCGACGCCGTCGATCGGTCGCCCCGACCGTGACTACAGTCCCGACGTTCCGCACCATCGCACCGTCGTGTCGGCGCTGGTCGCGGCCTCCCGCCGGATTCCCGAGCGTGCCGCGGTCATCGACGGCGAGCGCCAGATCTCCTACGGCGAGTATGCCCGTGCTGTCGCGGCATACGCGAACCTGCTCGCCGACCGCGGTGTTGCCGGCGGGCAGGTCGCGCTGCTCATGCACAACTCGATGGAGATGGCCATCGCCGCTCTGGCGGGGATGACCGCCGGCGCTCAGGTGGCACCGCTCGACTACAACCAGCCCCACCGATCACTCGAGAAGCTCACCGCCGACGTCGACCCGAGGATCATCGTGACCGACGCGGCCAACGCCGAGCTCGCCCACTCGGTGGCCGCTGATCTCGGCGTGACCCACGTCGACGTTTTCCGCACCCGACGCACTGAGCGTGGAACCATGGCTCGCCGGTGGTCACCCATCGTGGCCGGAGCGACTCCCCACGTCGGAAGATCCTTCGTTGCTGTTCTTCACCGGAGGAACCACCGGAGTCCCCAAGGCGGCGTCTCACACCTACGCCAACGACGTCGCCTATGCCCGCGCCACTGCCACCATGTGGCAGTTCGAGCAGGACGCCGAGCGACTGCTCAACGTCGCGCCCAACTTTCACGTGTGGGGCTTCTGCAAGATGGTGGTCACTCCGCCGTACAACGGCGCCACCATCGACATCTTGCCTCGCTACCAGCCCGAACTGGTCCTCGAACGCATCGAGTCGCAGCGCATCACCGTATTCGCCGGTGGGCCGGCGGCGATGTACATCGGTCTCCGCGCCCACGAGCGCTACCCGCGCACCGACTTCACCCATCTCAAGTGGGCGCTCGCCGGCGGATCCCCCTGCCCCGAAGAACTGTTGCGGAACTGGGAGGACGAGACCGACACCCCGATCCTCGAGGGTTGGGGCATGACCGAAGGCGCGCCGTGCAACGTCAATCCCGCCGACGGCATTCGCAAGATCGGCTCCACGGGCATCACGCCTCCTCGCACCGAGGTCGACGTGGTCGATCTCGAGACGGGTACCCGGGTGTTGCCACCGGGCGAGCGCGGCGAGGTTCGTGTCCGAGGACCGCAGTTCGTTGCGGGCTACCGCAATCGCCCCGACGAGACCGCAGCCACCTTCCGCGACGGTTGGCTGTACAGCGGCGACATCGGCTACTTCGACGACGACGGGTATCTGTTCCTGGTCGATCGGAGGAAGGAGATGATCGTCGTCGGCGGCTACAACGTGTTCCCTCGCGAAATCGACGAGGTCCTGAACGCGCACCCTGCGATCTTCGAGGCGGCCGCCGTGGGCATACCTGACGAGTTCCGGGGCGAAGCGGTGAAGGTGTGCGTCGCCCTCGAACGGGGAGCGACGCTGGAACCCGACGAACTGCGCACCTATCTCGCGCAACGATTGGTGAAATACAAGCTGCCACGCGAGATCGAGTTCTTCGATGAGCTTCCCAAAACCGGCCCGGGCAAGATCGACAAACTGAAGCTCCGCGGCCTCCGCTGACCGCCCAAACCTCCGAAATCCCCATCGGTAGTAGCGGATACCGCTACTACCGATGGGGATTTCGGGTTGTGGCAGGGTTTACAGATTCGGGAGCTCGACGACTTCGGCGGCGCCGCCGTCGGTCACGCCTGCTTCCTTGGCCAGCCAGTCGGCGATGTCACGATCGTCGTCGCCGTCACCACTGGTGAAGTACGGCATCGGCGTGTAATCGGGCGCCAACGGCTTGATCTTCTTGTAATCGCCCGAACCGGTACCGGCGGGGATCAGCTTGCCCAGGATGATGTTCTCCTTGAGGCCACGCAGATCGTCGCTCTTGGACTCGATCGCCGCTTCGGTGAGGACCCGGGTGGTCTCCTGGAACGAGGCCGCCGACAGCCACGACTCGGTGGCCAACGATGCCTTGGTGATACCCATGAGCTGCGGGCGGCCCTCAGCGGGACGCTTGCCCTCCTGCACCAGATGACGGTTGGTCTCGGTGTAGATCCGAGAGTCGACCGACTCGCCGGGCAGGAAGTCGGAATCACCCGGCTCCTGCACACCGATGCGCTTGGTCATCTGCCGCACGATCAGCTCGATGTGCTTGTCGTGGATCGACACACCCTGATCGCGGTAAACCTTCTGCACCTCTTCGACCAGATAGCGCTGCGTCTCGCGCACGCCCTTGATGTCGAGGAGCTCCTTGGGATCGCGGGGACCCTCGACCAGCGCATCGCCGGCGGTGACCTCGTCACCGTCGGTCACCTCGAGGCGGGCCAGCGGGTCGACCGTGTAGGTCTCTTCCTCGCCATCGTCGCCGACCACGGTGATGGGAACCGAACGACCGTCGCTCTCGCCGATGCGCACCACACCCGACAAGCGGGTGAGGGTGGCCTTGCCCTTGGGGCTGCGAGCCTCGAACAGTTCGACGACGCGGGGCAGACCACCGGCGATGTCCTTGCCGGCAATACCGCCGGTGTGGAACGTCCGCATGGTCAGCTGGGTGCCCGGCTCACCGATCGACTGTGCTGCGATCACGCCAACGGCCTCGCCCGATTCGATGTCGCCGCCGGTGGCCAGCGACATGCCGTAGGACGCACCGCTGATGCCGAACTCGGACTCGTCGGTGAGCGGGGAGAGACACCGCACACGGGTGACGCCAGGATCGTCGCGCATGGCTTCCATCAGCTCTTCGCTGACGACGGTGCCCTTGGCGATGACGTCGCCGTTGGCCAACGTGACGTCCTCGGCGAGTACCCGGCTGTAGAGGCGGGTCTCGAGGTAGCTGCGCTTACCGGCCTCGTCGGGGACGACGTTCTCGATCCACAGCGACCGTACCGGCTTGCCGTTGGTGAAGGGATCCTCGTCGTTGATGATGAGCTCCTGGGCGACGTCGACCAGCCGCCGCGTGAGATACCCGGAGTCGGCGGTTCGCAGCGCCGTGTCGACCAGACCCTTGCGGGCACCAGGGGTGGCGATGAAGTACTCGAGCATCGTGAGGCCTTCACGGAAGTTGCTCTTGATCGGACGAGGAATCATGTCGCCACGAGGGTTGGCCACCAGGCCACGCATCCCGGCGATCTGACGCACCTGCATCATGTTGCCTCGAGCACCCGAGCCGACCATGACGTCGATGGGGTTGAACTTCTCGGCCTTGAGCGCCACTTCCATCTTCTGGCGCACCTCTTCGGTGGCCTGGGTCCAGATCTCGACCTCTTTCTGGCGCCGCTCACCGTCGGTGATGATGCCGCGACGGAACTGCTGCTCGACCTTGTCGGCCTCGGCCTCGTGGCCTTCGAGGATCGCCTTCTTCTCTTTCGGGATCTTGACGTCGTTGATGGAGATCGTGAGACCCGAGCGCATGGCGAACTTGAAGGTGAGGTCCTTGATGGCGTCGAGGCTCTTGGCCACTGCGGCCTTGGGGTAGTTGCGCGCCAGTTCGTCGACGAGCACACCCATGTCGCGCTTGGCAACGGGGTGGTTGATGAAGTCGAACCCGACCGGCAGGCAGGCGTTGAAGAACAGCCGCCCGGCCGTGGTCGGGTGATAGGTCGCGGCCGCACCGTTGGCCGGCGTGGCGACCAGCCGTTCGGTGCGGAACTCGATGGGCTCGTGCAGCTGGATGTAGCCCGACTCGTAGGCTCGCTCGACCTCGTGCATGGCACGGAAGGTCCGGAGCCGCTCGGGCGCCTGGTCCTCTTCGGACACGGTGAGGTAGTACCCCCCGATGATCATGTCCTGCGACGGGGTCACGAGCGGACGGCCGTTGGCCGGCGACAGCACGTTGTTGGCCGACAGCATGAGCACCCGGGCCTCGGCCTGGGCCTCGGCCGACAGCGGCAGGTGCACCGCCATCTGGTCGCCGTCGAAGTCGGCGTTGAACGCGGTGCACACCAGCGGGTGCAGCTGGATGGCCTTGCCCTCGACCAGCACCGGCTCGAAGGCCTGGATGCCGAGACGGTGAAGCGTGGGGGCACGGTTGAGCAGCACCGGGTGTTCCTGAATGACGTCGTCGAGGACGTCCCACACCTGGGGCTTGCGCCGCTCGACCATGCGCTTGGCCGACTTGATGTTCTGGGCCAGCTCGGCGTCGACCAGCTTCTTCATGACGAAGGGCTTGAACAGCTCGAGCGCCATCAGCTTGGGCAGGCCGCACTGGTGGAACTTCAGGGTCGGGCCGACCACGATGACCGAACGGCCCGAGTAGTCGACGCGCTTGCCGAGCAGGTTCTGGCGGAACCGACCCTGCTTGCCTTTGAGCATGTCCGACAGCGACTTCAGCGGACGGTTGCCCGGACCGGTGACCGGTCGACCGCGGCGTCCGTTGTCGAACAGGGCGTCGACGGCCTCCTGCAGCATCCGCTTCTCGTTGTTCACGATGATCTCGGGCGCTCCGAGATCGAGCAGGCGCTTGAGGCGGTTGTTGCGGTTGATCACGCGACGGTAGAGATCGTTGAGGTCCGAGGTGGCAAAGCGGCCACCGTCGAGCTGCACCATGGGCCGCAGCTCGGGCGGAATCACCGGGACGACGTCGAGGATCATGGCGCGCGGATCGTTGACCCGCTTGCCGTGCTCGTCGCGACGGTTGAAGGCGGCAACGATCTTGAGACGTTTGATGGCCTTCTGCTTGCGCTGGGCCGACAGCGGCTTCTGGCCCTCGGGCGGATCGATCTGATCGCGGAGGATCAGCTCTTCCTCGTCGAAGTCGATCCGGTCGATGAGCTGAGCGATCGCGTCGGCGCCCATGCCCCCTTCGAAGTACTCGCCGTAGCGGTCATAGAGCTCACGCCACAGCATCTCGTCGTCGATGATCTGTCGGGCAAAGAGCCCCTTGAACTCTTCGAATGCCCGCTCGACGAGCTCGATCTCGGCGTCGTAGTCCTCACGGATCGACGCGAGCTCCTTGTCGATGGCTCGTTGACGGGCGCGCACCTCGGTGTCCTTGGCGTCGTCGTCCTCGAGTTGTTCGATCTCTTTCTCGGCCGCCTCGTGTTGGTCGGCCAGACGCAGCTCGAGCTCCTTGACGATGGCGTCCTTCTCTTCGAGCATCTCCTTCTCGAGCGCGTCGAGGTCGGCATCGCGCTTCTCCTCGTCGATCCAGGTGACGAGATTTGCGGCGAAATAGATGACCTTCTCGAGCTGCTTGGCCTTGAGCTCGGAACGAGGCTCGGTACCCATGAGCAGGTAGGCCAGCCACGAGCGGGTGCCGCGCAGGTACCAGATGTGCACCGCCGGGGCGGCGAGCTCGACATGGCCCATGCGTTCGCGGCGCACCTTGGACCGGGTGACCTCGACACCACACCGTTCGCAGATGATGCCCTTGAAGCGGATGCGCTTGTACTTGCCGCACGCGCACTCCCAGTCCTTGGTCGGACCGAAGATCTTCTCGCAGAACAGGCCGTCCTTCTCTGGCTTGAGCGTGCGGTAGTTGATGGTCTCGGGCTTCTTCACCTCACCGTTGGACCACGTGCGGATGGAATCCGCGGTGGCCAGACCGATGCGAAGTTGAGCGAAATCGTTGACGTCGAGCATGTGTTTCTTCCTGATCAGTTCGTGACGTCGAATAGGGCGGCGTTGCGTTGGGGTTGGGCGGCGAGAGCCGGCATCTACAGGCTCGACCGGGCAGCGCGCTCGGCGGCACGCCGGGCGTCTTCCTCGTCGGTGCCACGTTCGGGACGCTGGAGGTCGATGCCGAGCTCTTCCGCGGTGCGGAAGACGTCCTCATCGATCTCTCGCATCTCGATCTCGTGACCGTCCTTGGCCAGGACTTCCACGTTGAGGCACAGCGCCTGCATCTCCTTGATGAGCACCTTGAAGCTCTCGGGGATGCCGGGTTCGGGGATGTTGTCGCCCTTGACGATCGCCTCGTAGACCTTGACGCGACCGAGGACATCGTCGGACTTGATGGTGAGCAGTTCCTGCAGGCAGTACGCCGCGCCGTAGGCCTCGAGGGCCCACACCTCCATCTCGCCGAATCGCTGGCCACCGAACTGCGCCTTACCGCCCAGTGGTTGCTGGGTGATCATGGAGTACGGACCGGTGGACCGGGCGTGGATCTTGTCGTCGACCAGGTGAGCCAGTTTGATGATGTAGACGTAGCCCACCATCGTCTTGGCGTCGTAGGGCTCACCGGTGCGACCGTTGAAGAGCTGGATCTTGCCGTCGTCACCCACGAGACGGTCACCGTCGACGGTCTCGGGATTCAGGCTGCGCAGGATGCTGCGGATGGTCGGGTGCTTGCCCGCCAGCTCGACCTCGTCCCACTTGGCGCCGTCGAACACCGGTGTGGCCACCAGCGTGCTCGGGCGGGTGTTGATACGGGTCTTGGTCTCGGTTCCGCTGATGGGGTCCAGACCGACCTTGCCCTCGACATCCCAGCCCCAGCGGGCGGCATAACCGAGATGGGCTTCGAGCACCTGGCCCACATTCATACGGGAGGGCACGCCGAGCGGGTTGAGCAGGATGTCGACGGAGGTGCCGTCGGCAGTGTACGGCATGTCCTCGACGGGCAAGATGTTGGAGATGACGCCCTTGTTGCCGTGTCGGCCCGCAAGCTTGTCGCCCACGCTGATCTTGCGCTTCTGGCCGATGTACACGCGGACGAGCTGGTTGACGCCAGGCGGCAGCTCGTGCTCTTCGTCGCGGCTGAAGACCTTCACGTCGATGACCTTGCCGGTCTCGCCGTGGGGGACCTTCAGCGACGTGTCGCGGACCTCACGGGCCTTTTCGCCGAAGATCGCCCGAAGGAGACGCTCTTCGGGGGTGAGCTCGGTCTCGCCCTTGGGGGTGACCTTGCCGACCAGCACATCGCCGGGACCGACATCGGCTCCGACGCGCACGATGCCCCGCTCGTCGAGATCGGCGAGGATGTCGTCGCTCAGGTTCGGGATGTCGCGGGTGATCTCCTCGGGGCCGAGCTTGGTGTCACGGGCATCGATCTCGTGCTCGTGGATGTGGATCGACGTGAGCACGTCGTCCTTCACCAGGCGCGAGCTGAGGATGATGGCGTCCTCGAAGTTGTAGCCCTCCCACGGCATGAAGGCCACCATGAGGTTCTTGCCGAGGGCGAGCTCACCGAGGTCGGTGCTCGGGCCGTCGGCGAGCACGTCGCCCTTCGACACCTTGGCGCCCTCGGCGACGCGTGGCTTCTGGTTGATGCAGGTGTCCTGGTTCGACCGCTCGAACTTGAGCAGCCGGTACACCCGCTTGCCCAGCTTCTTGTAGTCGAGGGTGATCGAGGTGCCGTCGACGTCGGTGACGACACCATCGTCTTCGGCGAGCACCATGTCGGCCGCGTCTTGCGCGGCCCGCTTCTCCATGCCGGTCCCGATGTAGGGAGCCTCGGCCCGGAGCAACGGCACCGCCTGACGCTGCATGTTCGCACCCATGAGCGCGCGGTTGGCGTCGTCGTGTTCGAGGAACGGGATGAGTGCCGTCGCCACCGAGACGATCTGCTTCGGCGAGACGTCCATCATCTGGACCTCGTCGGGACTCACGTAGGAGATCTCGGTGGTCGCGCCGAAGAACACGTCCTGTTCGAGCTGCATCTTCAGCCCCGCCAGGGTCGCGGCCTGCGGTGAGCGGCGAACGAGGACACGATCGGCGGTGAAGTGGCCACCGTCGTCGAGGGGCGCGTTGGCCTGGGCCACCACGTACTCCTCCTCCTCGTCGGCGGTGAGGAACACGATCTCGTCGGTCACGACGCCGTCTGTGACGACCCGGTAGGGCGACTCGATGAAGCCGAAGCTGTTCACCCGGGCATAGCTGGCCAAGCCACCGATGAGGCCGATGTTGGGGCCCTCGGGTGTCTCGATGGGACACATGCGGCCGTAGTGGCTGAAGTGCACGTCGCGCACCTCGAAGCCGGCCCGCTCACGACTGAGGCCACCCGGGCCGAGCGCCGAGAGACGACGACGGTGGGTGAGGCCCGAGAGCGGGTTGACCTGGTCCATGAACTGCGACAGCTGCGAGGTCCCGAAGAACTCCTTGATCGCAGCCACCACCGGTCGGATGTTGATGAGGGTCTGCGGCGTGATGGCCTCGACGTCCTGGGTGGTCATGCGTTCGCGAACGACCCGCTCCATGCGGCTCAGTCCGATGCGCACCTGGTTCTGGATGAGCTCGCCGACGCTGCGGATGCGGCGGTTGGCGAAGTGATCCTGATCGTCGAGGCGGTAGCCGGGCTCGAACTTGGCGAGATGCAGGAGGTAGGTGGCTGCGGCGAGCATCTCGCTCGGCACCAGCACGCCGGAATCGAGATCGGGGCGCTCGAGCTCGAGTCCGAAGATCTGCTCGAGCTTTTCGATCTCGGGACCGAGCTTGCGGTTCAGCTTGTAGCGGCCGACGCGGCTGAGGTCGTACCGGCCCTTCTCGAAGAACGCTTTGCGGAAGTACGAGCGAGCCGACTCGACCGACGGCGGTTCGCCGGGACGGACTCGCTTGTAGATCTCGAGCAGCGCCTCGTCCTGGGTGGGGGCGAGCTCCTTGTCCTTCTCCCACTGGCCCTCGAGGAAGTCGAAGTGATCGACGAACTTGTCGAGGAAGCCCGGGGCGTTCTCCTCGTCGTACCCCAGGGCACGCAGCAGGACGAAGATGCTGAGGCGGCGCTTGCGAGCCACCCGGGCACCGGCGGTGACGTCCTTGCCCGGCTTCTGCTCGACGTCGAATTCGATCCATTCACCGCGGTAGGGGTGGACCGTGCCGGTGACCAGCTGATGCTTGGCCAGGTTGCGCAGGCGGTATCGCTCACCGGGCTGAAAGATCACGCCGGGCGAACGTACGAGCTGGCTCACCACGACCCGCTCGGTGCCGTTGATGACGAAGGTGCCCTTGTCGGTCTGCATGGGGAAGTCACCCATGAACACCGTCTGCTCCTTGATCTCGCCGGTGGCGGAGTTCATGAAGCGCGCCCGGACGAAGATGGGCGCCGAGTAGGTCATGTCCTTCTCTTTGCACTCCTCCACCGTGAACTTCGGGGGCGGACGAAGGTCTTCGTCGTCGGGGTCGAACTCGAGCTCGAGCTGCAGTGTCTCCGAGAAGTCCTTGATCGGGCTGATGTCTCGGAAGATGTTCGCCAGCCCCTCGTCGAGGAACCATTGGAACGATTCTCGCTGGACGGCGATCAGGTCGGGGAGGTCGAGAACATCCTCGAGGTTGGCAAACGAATAGCGTTCAAGGCTGGCCGGGCGTGAAGCCACAGTGCACTCCTGGGGGCAGAGCAGAAAACGGAAAAGACGCGGCGACGGCGCGCGAACGGCTCTTGTCTTTGAGGACGAAGCTACGAGCGGCACGACACGACAACAGGAGTCTAGGCGTGCGCGAGCACCGATATCAACCCGTACACAGCGCGGCTGGCGGCTGCGAGGGCCTGCGAATGGGCGTCAGGGTAAGGAACCTGGCCTCAGAGGTCAAGGTTTTCGGGCCGGATGTAACACAACCGCTACCAAAGACCCCGTGATCACAGGGTTTTCGCCGAACCGAAAACGTCGACGAACGCGACGCAGCGGCGGCCCGGTCGCCCGAACCGCCGCTGCGGGGATTTCGTAGATTCCTGGCCGAAGCGACGGTCAGGCCACCTCGACGGTGGCGCCGGCCGCCTCGAGCGCGGCCTTGGCCTTGTCGGCATCGTCCTTCGAGGCACCCTCGATGACGGGCTTCGGGGCGTTGTCGACGAGCTCCTTGGCTTCCTTCAGCCCGAGGTTCGTGAGCCCACGGACCTCCTTGATCACCTGGATCTTCTTGTCGCCGGCGCCGGTGAGAATCACATCGAAGCTGGTCTTTTCCTCCTCTTCGGCTGCCTCGCCACCGCCGGCGGCCGCGGCGGCCACGGCGACCGGAGCTGCGGCCTGGACGTCGAACTTCTCCTTGAACTCATCGAGCAGCTCCTTGAACTCCAGAACCGTCATCGATGCGATCGAGTCGAGAATTTCTTCCTTGGTTGCCATGATCATTCTTCCTCCGTGCTGTCGCTGGCTTCGCCAGACTCATCGGGAACCTCGGCAACAGCCTCGGTTGTACTCACTTCTGCTGTTTCGTCGGCCGCACTGTCAGCGGCGGTGTCATCAACCGCACTGTCGACGGCGGGTTCTTCGGTCGGTGCTTCGGCCGCAGCAGCTTCCTCGGCCGGAGCAGCTTCCTCGGCTTCGGCCGCAGCAGCTCCCTCGGCTTCGGCCGGAGCAGCTTCCTCGGCCGGAGCAGCTTCCTCGGCTTCGGCCGGAGCAGTTTCGTCGGCTTCGGCCGGGGCGACGCCGGGGGCGAGCACACCCTTGTCGGCCAGCTCCTGCAAGGCGTAGCCGAACTCGCGCAGCTTGGAGTCGAGCAACCCGGCGAACTCCTGGTAGAAGCTCAGACCGGCTCCGAGGAACTCGGCGTACAGCTCGACCCGCGGCGGGGTCTTGGCCAGCTCGGTGACGCCGTCGGCGTCGATGGCGACATCGCCGAGCAGTCCGCCCTTGACGATGAGTTTGTCGTTGGCCTGGGCGAAATCGACCAATGCCTTGGCCAGGGCCACGGTGTCACCGGGCTTGCCGTCCTCGGACGGCGACGCGAAGGCCACTGCGGTCGGACCGGTGAGCAGCTCGTCGAGGTCGATCTCGAGGGCCTGGGCGGCGAAGCGCACCAGGGTGTTCTTGTAGACCTTGTACTCGGCGCCTGCATTGCGGATGGATGTGCGGAGCTCGGCCATGTCGGCGACGTTCAGCCCGCGGTATTCGGTGAGAATCACACCGGTAGCGGCTTCGAACTTCGACTTCACTTCGTCGACGACGGCGACCTTCTCGGGGCGTGGCTTCTCCATGTGGCACCTCCTTTCACAACAACGATGGACGTTCAAAACGACGATGGGCGTCCGCCGGAGACCGGACGAACGCCCAGGAACGAACCGACCAATCGGTGCCGTTCGGGAGTGTCCACCTCATCGGGCTGGCAAATGCCATTTCACGCTCCCGGGGGAGCACCGGAGATCTTCGGCGAGCAGTAACTTGAATTGTCCGGCGCAGGCTAGCGGCCCGGCTGCGCCGATCCTCCGGAAGTACCAGGATCGCCTAGGCGTAGGCGGTGTGGTCGACCTTCACGCCGGGGCCCATGGTCGAGGACAAACCGACTCGCTTGACATACCGACCCTTGGAGCCGGCCGGCTTCACCCGTTGAAGCTCTTCCATCACCGCCGCGAAGTTGGCCTGGAGCGCCTCGGCGTCGAAGCTGACCTTGCCGATGGGTACGTGCACGTTGGCCTGCCGGTCGGTGCGGTACTCGACCTTGCCGCTCTTGAACTCCTCGACGGCTTTGGCCACCTCAGGGGTGACGGTGCCCGTCTTGGGGTTGGGCATGAGACCCCGTGGACCGAGTACCCGACCGAGCTTGCCGACCGTCGGCATCATGTCGGGGCTGGCGATGGCGACATCGAAGTCGAGCATGCCGCCTTCGACCTCGGCGGCGAGGTCGTCGCCGCCGACGAACTCGGCCCCGGCCTCGCGGGCGGCGGCGGCCGCTTCGCCCTGCGCGAACACGGCGACCCGGACATCCTTGCCGGAGCCCGACGGCAGCGAAACGGTGCCGCGGAGCATCTCTTCGGCCTTGCGCGGATCGACGCCCAGACGGATGACGGCGTCGATGCTCTCGTCGAAGCCGGCGGGAGCGAGCGACTTCACCACGTCGATCGCCTCGGTCGGGCTGTGCAACCGCTCGTTGTCGTAGCGGCGCTTCGCGTCGGAGTACTTCTTGCCTGGCATGTGTGCCCCTTTCGGGTCCCTCGTTTGACTGCACCGGCCGGGGCGAGGTCGTCCCCGTGCACGATGGTGTTGCGAACGGTCAGCCGATGGTGATGCCCATGCTGCGGGCGGTTCCGGCAATCTGGAGTTTGGCCTGCTCGAGGTCGTCAGTGTTGAGATCGGGCAGCTTGGTCTGGGCGATCTCGGTCAGCTGAGCGTCGCTGATCGAGCCGACGGTCTCGCTCCCGGGAGTGGTGGCGGCCTTCTCGAGACCGGCCGCCTGCCGCAGCAGCACCGACGCCGGCGGCGTCTTCAGCACGAACGTGAACGAGCGGTCCTCATAGATCGAGATCTCGACGGGTACCACCGTGCCCCGCTGTGCCTCGGTGCGTGCGTTGTACTCCTTGCAGAAGTCCATGATCGCGACCCCATGGGGGCCGAGAGCGGTGCCCACCGGTGGCGCAGGCGATGCCTGGCCGGCGGGAATCTGGATTTTGACGACTGCGCTTACTTGTTTCTTGGCCATGGGGGTTCTCGGAATCTCGAAAAGCGGACGTAGCAGTGTGCCGGGGTTCTCAGAGCTTCGCTACCTGAGCGAACTCCAGCTCGACAGGGGTCTCGCGGCCAAAGATGTTCACCAACACCTTGACCTTGAGCTGGTCCTCGTTGATCTCGATGACCTCGCCCGAGAAGTCGGCGAAGGGACCTTCCTTGACGCGGACGGTCTCGCTGACCTCGTACTGGAGGCGGGGCTTGCTCTTCTTGGCCATCGCCGCGTCGTCACCTTCGACCTTGGCGGCCAGGAACGTCTCGACATCGCGACGACCAAGCGGTGACGGCTTGTTCCCGGCACCGACGAATCCGGTGACGCCAGGGGTGTTGCGCACGACGTACCACGCATCGTCGTCGAGACTGCAACGAACCAGCAGGTAGCCGGGGAAGACCTTCTTCTGGACGACGACCTTCTTGCCGCCCTTGAACTCGACGACATCTTCGAGAGGGATGACCACCTCGTGGATGCGTTCTTCCATGCCCATCGAGGTGATACGAGCCTCGAGGTTCTGTTTGACCTTCTTTTCGTAGCCCGACTGCGTGTGGACCACATACCACCGTCCGGGACGGTCGTAGGGACTGACCGGCGGCGGCGCGTCGACTGTCTCCTCGACGTCCTTGTCGTAGATGAGAGCGTCTTCGTCGACGGCCGCGTCGGCGTCGGCCTCCGACTCCTCGGCGGCCCCCTGCCCCTCTAGCTCCTCCTGCGCCTCGGCAGAGTCGGGCGCAGCGGTGACCGCAGCGGCCGGCTCGGGATCGGGCGTGGCGGAGTCGTCGTCGGCCACGACGGTGGCTTCGGGTTCTTCGGTCACGGCGTCGTCCTCTTCGGGCTCTTCGGGGCGGTCGGTCTCGTCGGTGATGCTCATCGTTCGAACAACTTCAGGATGGCTTCGCCGAACAGGAAATCGAGCCCGGCGATGATTGCGGTCAGGGTGACGACCACGACGATGACCACGATCGAGTAGTTCACGACCTCGTCACGTGATGGCCACGCGACCTTGCGAAGCTCGCCGCGGACCTCGCGAAAGAACTGCGGCACGCTGGCACGCTGCTCTTGTTGGTGGGCGGCGGGGGCCCGACGGGTGGCGATGCGTTCGCCCTGCTCGTCGACCTCGCCCTGCCGGCGCAGCATGCGCTTCTGTTCTCGGTTCATTGCCATGGTTTGCTGTCCTCGACGACCCGTCGGTGCGAGCCGCTGTTCACATCACGAGGGTGATGCCGTACGTACGTGGCAGGGGCGGAGGGACTCGAACCCCCAACCGCCGGTTTTGGAGACCGGTGCTCTACCAGTTGAGCCACGCCCCTAGAGGTTCGACCGGTCAGGCTACCAGCAGGCCTCGGGAGATCGGTCCCGCCCGATCGCCGGGCTCGCGGGGTCAGTGAGCGCGACGCGTTCGGGTCGCGATCACCAGGGCGCCGGCTGCGCTGGCCGCCAAGCCCCCGGCGTAGGCGATCCAGCGCGGCGGCGCAGACTTCGCCCAGGCGAAGCGATCGGTGCGATCGAGCTCGTCGAACACCGATGGCAACAGCGTCGAGGGAGGCTCGAACAGCGAAGCGCGAAGCTCAGCCAACTGATCGAACAACCAGGCAAATTCCTGGCGATCGCGCGCGTCGGCCAGGAACTGGGTGAGATCGGTGACACTCGCCAGGCTCGGCTCAGCCGACATCCGAAGCTTCTCCATCAGCGTCGTCAGCAGCTCCGTCAGCATCGCTCACGCCCTCGAGCACTGAGATGAGCTTGCGGCGGGCACGGTGCAGGCGAACCTTGGCGGCCGACTCGGAGATGTCGAGCTCCTCGGCGATCTCTTGATGACTGAGGTCATAGACGTCGCGCAACACGACGACGGCCCGCAGCCGGTCGGGCAGGTCGCGGATGGCCGACTCGATGCCGCTGCGGGCCAGGCTCGCCTCGGCCCGCAGCACCGGATCGTTGTCGGGTGAGTGGTCGAAGACCTGCTCGTTCTCGTCGAGGATCTCATAGCGCTGGCGGGTGCGCTTGCGTAGGAACGTGGCCGAGCAGTTCGCGCAGATGCGATACAGCCAGGTGCTGATGGCCGCATCGCCGCGGAAACGGCGAATGGCCTTGTAGGCCCGGACATACACCTCCTGCACGACATCGTTGGCGTCCTCCTCGTCACCGGTGAGACGCACCGCAAGTGAATACACGTCGCGGTGGGTGCGTCGAACGATCTCGTCGAACGCGGCGCGATCGCCGCCTTTCGCCGCCTCGATCAACCCACTCATCTCATCCACGGTCTGACTCCCCCGGTAGCGCCACGCGTTACAACCGTAACACCCGCGACTCCACCGGCGAAGGGGGTGAGCCGAGCCTGCTACTCGAGGATCTTGGTGACGGCGCCGGCGCCGACGGTGCGGCCACCCTCACGGATCGCGAACCGCAGACCCTCGTCCATCGCGATCGGTGCGATCAACTCCACCGTCATCGTCGTATTGTCACCCGGCATACACATCTCGGTGCCCTCCGGCAACGCAATCGACCCCGTGATATCGGTGGTCCGGAAATAGAACTGCGGACGATAATTACTGAAGAACGGCTTGTGCCGGCCCCCCTCATCTTTGGTCAACACATACACCTCGGCCTCGAAACGAGTATGAGGATTGATGCTCTTGGGCGCAGCCAACACCTGACCCCGCTGCACATCCTCCTTGTCGATCCCCCGCAACAACGCCCCGATATTGTCCCCAGCCTGACCCTGATCCAACAACTTCCGGAACATCTCCACCCCGGTACACGTCGTGGTCTGAGTGTCCTTGATCCCCACGATCTCGATCGTGTCACCGGTATGCACCACACCCTGCTCGACCTTGCCCGTCACCACCGTGCCCCGACCCGTAATCGAAAACACATCCTCGATCGGCATCAAAAACGGCTTGTCCAAATCCCGCACCGGCTCCGGCACATAGGAATCAACCTCCGCCATCAACGCCAACACCTGCGCCGCCGCATCCGCGTCACCCTCCAACGCCTTCAACGCCGACACCGCAATGATCGGCGTGTCATCCCCCGGAAAATCGTACTCATCCAAAAGCTCACGAACCTCCATCTCCACCAACTCGATCAACTCGTCATCATCGACCATGTCGACCTTGTTCAACGCCACCACAATGCTCGGCACCCCCACCTGACGAGCCAACAACACATGCTCACGCGTCTGAGGCATCGGACCATCCGCGGCCGACACCACCAAAATCGCGCCATCCACCTGCGCCGCACCCGTAATCATGTTCTTGATGTAATCCGCATGCCCCGGCATATCCACATGCGCATAATGCCGATTCTCGGTCTCATACTCCACATGCGAAACATTGATCGTGATCCCCCGCTCACGCTCCTCAGGCGCCTTGTCAATATCCGCGAACGACGTAAACGCCGAACCCTCCACACTCTCGGACAACACCTTGGTAATCGCCGCCGTCAACGTCGTCTTACCATGATCAATATGACCCATCGTCCCCACATTCACATGAGGCTTGTTCCGCACAAAAGTTTCCTTGGCCATGGTGACCTTCCTGGATGTGTTGACGCCGGTACGACGTGATTTCCCGACACCGACGCGGTGCCGGTGCGGTAGCGGCGGGCAGATT
This sequence comes from uncultured Acidimicrobiales bacterium, assembly GCA_963700995.1. Taxonomy (GTDB): domain Bacteria; phylum Actinomycetota; class Acidimicrobiia; order Acidimicrobiales; family JAHEJN01; genus JAHEJN01. Next base: position 39,127 of record CAVOZP010000011.1, on the reverse strand, counting down.
CGAACTGCCGACCTCTCGATTATGAGTCGAGCGCTCTCACCAACTGAGCTACGCCGCCGCGGCCCGACGGGGTGCCGAGCATCGGTGGGAGCCCCCTGTGAGAATTGAACTCACGACCTTTTCCTTACCATGGAAACGCTCTGCCGACTGAGCTAAGGGGGCGGGCCGGCGAACCGGACAGCCTCTGATGATGCCACGGTTCGCCCGTTCTCGAAACCTGCGCCCGGCCGAAGATCGATGCCGCACCCGCCCTCGGGGCTAGGGTCCCGATCGTGCGCACACGACTCGCCGTTGAACGCGACGCCGAGGCCATCCGCACGATCTACAACCGTCAGGTCCTGGAGTCCACCGTGACCACCGACCTGGCTCCCCGATCCCTCGACGAACAGCGCCGTTGGCTGAGCCAGCGCTCGGGTGCCCACGCCGTCGTGGTCGCCGAGCTCGACGGCGAGATCGTCGGGTTCGCCTCTCTGTCGCCGTATCGCGATCGGCCTGCGTACAGCACCACGGTCGAGGACAGCGTCTATGTGGTCGAAGCGCACCAGGGAAAGGGGGTCGGACGCGAGCTGCTGGCCGAGCTGCTCGCGGTGGCCGAGCGGCACGGCTTCCATTCGGTGATGGCCAGGATCGTCGGCGATCACGACGTGTCGATTCGACTCCACACCAGTCTCGGGTTCGAACTGATCGGCGTCGAGCGGGAGGTGGGGCGCAAGTTCGGTCGGTGGCTGGACGTCGCGGTGCTGCAGAAGCTGCTCTGACGTCCCTTTCCGAGTCCCTTACCCCGCGCTGGCGGCGGCGTGCGATGCTGGGCACCGGCAACGACTTGGAGTCCCCATGGGCGAGCTGGCTGTGCGCGACGAGTACGACATCGTCATCGAGCGCGACTGGGCCCGGATGGCCCGGCCCGGATCCTTCTTCTCCGGAACCGAACGCGTCGCCATCGCCCGTGAAGCCCGTCGCGAACGAATCGGTGACGAGGCGCTGACCGGAGAGGTCGCGGCCGTCGTCGCCGAGGCGGCACGAGCGGTGTCCACCCGTGCCCACCAAATCCGCCGCGAGTGGGTCGACCAGCTCGTGGAACGCGGCCTCGACCGCTGTGGCTACGTCGAGATCATCGGGTTGGTCTCGCGGCTCGAGGCGATCGACGGGTTCGACTTCGGCGTGGGGCGCCCCCTGCGCCGCCTTCCTGCCGCCGAGCCCGGTGAACCCACCGGCATCATCGATTCGGCCGCAGCGGCCAACGGTGCATGGGTTCCCACGGTTGGCCCCCCGTCGGCCCCGGTGGCGTTGTCGGCGGTACCCGACGACCACGCGGCGCTGCACGAGATCCACGGTGCCTTCTTCATCACCAACGAGCAGATTCCCGACTTCGGGCTCACAAAGGACCTCATCCGCCCCCAGATGGAGATGGTCGCCGCTCGAACCTCGCTGGTGAACGAGTGCTTCTATTGACTGTTCGCCCACGCGATGTTTCTCCGTGAGGGAAGCAAGGCCCACCACGTGCCGATCGATCTGCGAGCGGTCGATCAGGTGGCGGTCGACCCACTGCTGCCGGCCGGCGTCGAGTTGCGCGCCGTGGCCGACGCCGTCGCGCTGTGGGATGCCGAGGAGATGCCGCTGGCCCGCGCCGCCCTGGTCGATGCCGTGGGCGAGGTCGGCGCCGTCCGCGCCATGGCCGTTGGCGGGAACTACGGAATGATGAACCGAGTCCTCGATGCCATCGGGAACCCGATCGATCCACGCATGGCCGCCATGGCCGACGAGCTCGGCGTCGAGTACTCGCGCACCGACCTCGCACCCTGAAGACGGCCGGACCCATGCACGTCGTCCACTCGCCGCGGCACGCCGAACATGCGCCGGCACACGAGATCAGCAAATCGCAGACACACGCACCCTTCGAACACCCCGGCCGCGCCGACAGCATCCTCGCCGCCCTCGTCGCCGACGACCGCTTCCGTGTCGTCGCACCGGCCGAATGGGGCACGGCACCCATCGAGTCGGTACACGACCCGGGTCTCGTGGCCTTCCTCGAACGGGCTTGGGCCGACTACCAGGTGCAGACTCGGCCGAGTCGCGAGGTGGTACCCGATGTGTTCGCGCTGGCAAAGCTTCGCGACGGAATGGGTCCGGCACCGGTCACCACGGCGGTGGGCATGCAGCTCGGCGAGTGGTGCTTCGAGACCACCACGCCACTCACCGAAGGCACCTTCACCGCCGCTCGCGCCGCGGTCGACGTGGCGCTCACGACCACCCAGCTGGTGCTCGACGGCGAGCGCCGCGCCTACGGCCTGTGCCGCCCTCCGGGACATCACGCCGGGATCGGCTTCTACGGCGGCTACTGCTTCTTCAACAACGCGGCGATCGCGGCCCAGCACCTGGTGAGCACCACCGGTGGCAAGGTCACGATGATCGACATCGACTACCACCACGGCAACGGCACCCAGCAGATCTTCTACGGGCGAGACGACGTGCAGTACGTGTCGCTTCACGCCGACCCGGTGCGGGCCTATCCCTTCGTCACCGGTCATGCCGACGAGACCGGAACCGGGCACGGGCGCGGATACACCGCCAACCTCCCGCTTCCCGCCCTCACCGACGACGACGCCTTCGTGGCCGCGCTCGAACACGCCGCCGAGGTCATCGACGGCTTCGGGCCCGACACCGTGGTCGTTTCGCTCGGGCTCGACACCTACGAACACGATCCGATCTGCGACTTCTCGCTGACCCCCGACGGCTTCGAACGATCTGGCGCCCTGGTCGCCGACCTCGGTCGGCCGCTCGTGATCCTCCAAGAAGGTGGCTACGCCACCGATCAGCTCGGCCGGCTGGCCCGTCGTTGGCTCCGAGGGGCCGATCGGTGACCGCGTCGCTTCTCGACCGCCGCCGCGACCCGTACATTGGACCTCGATGGCGACACGACGAAACGTACTCGAGACACCGGTCCACTACCTGACCCCGCTGTTCGAACCCAGGTCGATCGCCGTGTTCGGAGCCAGCACGCGTCCGAACGCCGTGGGGAGCGTCGTGCTCGAGAACATCATCTCGGCCGGTTTCACGGGTGGCGTCTATCCGATCAATCCCAAGTACGACCAGGTCAATGGGCTCACGTGCTATCCGAGTCTCGAGCAGGTGGACGCCGACATCGAGTTGGCGGTCATCGCCACACCCGCGTCGACCGTGCCCTCGATACTCGAGGCCTGCGGTGAGAAGGGCGTGACCACGGCGGTGATTCTGTCCGCCGGCTTCCGCGAGGCCGGCGACGAGGGCCGACGGCTCGAGCACCAGGTGATCGAAGTGGCCCGACTGTTCGGTATTCGATTCATGGGTCCGAACTGTCTCGGACTGATACGGCCGAGTGTCGGTCTCAACGCGACCTTTGCCAAGGGCACCGCCGACGAGGGGAATCTCGCGCTCGTGTCGCAGTCGGGTGCCCTGTGCACGGCGATCATCGACTGGGCCGAGAACCGGGACATCGGCTTCTCGGCCATCGTGTCGATGGGCATCTCCGCCGACATCGACTTCGGGGAGATCCTCGACTACCTCGTCGCCGACCCGAAGACCGACAGCATCCTCATGTACGTCGAGGGCGTGCAGAACGCGCGGGCGTTCATGAGTGCGCTTCGCGCCGCGGCCCGAGCCAAGCCGGTGATCGTGGTCAAGGCCGGCCGCCACCAGGCCGGCGAGCAGGCGGCGGTGTCCCACACCGGTGCGCTCTCGGGCGCCGACGACGTGTTCGATGCGGCTCTGCGTCGGGCCGGTGTGGTTCGCGGCGTGCACGTCGGCGACCTGTTCGCCGCCGCCGCCGTCCTCGTGGGGCGCACCCGGATCCACGGCGATCGGCTGGCCATCGTGACCAACGCCGGCGGACCTGGGGTCATGGCCTGCGACAAGGCCGGCGACCTCCACATCCCGTTGGCCGAGCTGTCGCCCGCCACCGTCGGCGACCTCGACGCGGCACTGCCACCGATGTGGTCGAAGGGAAACCCGATCGACGTCCTCGGTGACGCCGACGCCGACCGCTACGCCGAAGCGACCCGGATCGCACTGGCCGACGACGGGACCGATGGTGTGCTGGTCATGCTCACGCCCCAGGCGATGACCGACCCCACCGAGGTGGCGCGCCGCATCATCGAGGTCGGCGACACGAGCGCCAAGCCGGTTCTCACCTGTTGGATGGGCGACAAACAGGTGCGCGAGTCGCGGGAGCTGTTCGCAGGGGCGGCGATGCCCACCTTCCGCCTGCCCGAAACCGCAGTGCAGGGGTTCTCGTATCTCACGCAGTTCCACCGGAACCAGCAGCTGCTCGTGCAGACACCGGGTCCGATCGCCACCGAAGCGACACCCGACATCACCGGTGCACAGCTCATCATCGACAACGTGCTCTCAGAAAGGCGATCGGTCCTCACTGAGGTCGAGTCGAAGGCCGTGCTGGCCGCCTTCGGCGTCCCGGTCACGCCCTCGTCGGTGGCACGGACCTCGGCCGAGGCCATCGTGGTGGCCGAGACGCTCGGTCTCCCCGTGGCCATGAAGATCCATTCGCACGACATCACCCACAAGTCCGACATCGGTGGCGTGCGGCTCAATGTCGCCAGCGCCGGAGCCGTGCAGCGCGAGTTCGACGCCCTCATCCGGTCGGCCGCCGCGCAGCGGCCCGACGCCGAGATCGGGGGCGTGGTGATCCAGCCCATGGTGTCGATGGCCGGCGGCATCGAGCTGCTGGTGGGCATCAACCGTGATCCTGTCTTCGGACCGGTGGTCGTGTTCGGCACCGGTGGAACCGAGCTCGAGCTGCTGGCCGACAAGGCGGTATGCCTGCCTCCCCTCAATCGCCTCCTGACCGAGGACATGATCGGCCAGACGCGAGCGGCCACGTTGCTGGCCGGGTACCGGGGTCGACCTGCCGCCGACATGGATGCCGTCCAGGACGTGCTGTTGCGGGTGTCGGAGATGGCTTGTGAACTGCCCGCCATCAAAGAGCTCGACATCAACCCGCTCTTCGCCGACGAGAGCGGGGTGATCGCCGCCGATGCCCGTATCGTCGTCGACCGTCACTACGTCGACTCCCGGCGCTACTCCCACACCGCCATCCACCCGTATCCGAGCCACCTGGTGTCGACCACCCTGCTCGCGGGAGGGGTCGCCTGCACGATCCGGCCGATCCGTCCCGAGGATGCCGAGATGGAACGAGCCTTCGTCGACAACCTGTCACCGGAGACCAAGCACTTCCGGTTCATGAACACGTTCAAACGGCTGTCACCGGCGATGCTGGCTCGCTTCACCCAGATCGACTACGACCGCGAGATGGCCTTTGTCGCCGTGATCGACGACGGCGGCGACGAGACCGAGATCGGCGTGTGCCGCTACGTGATCAATCCCGACGGCGAGAGTTGTGAGTTCGCCGTGGTGATCGCCGACGCGTGGCAGGGCAAGGGCGTGGCCCACAAGCTGATGGAAGCACTCATCGAGTACGCGCGCTATCGCAATCTCGAGACCATGGTGGGGCACGTGTTGGCCGACAACCACGGCATGAAGACGCTCGCCCGGACCCTTGGCTTCCAGATCACGACCGACCCCGACGATCCGTCGCTGGTGAGGACCAAGAAGTCGCTCTGAGCTTCGACGGAGCTTCAGACGCCCATCAGGGCGCGCACGTGGGCCGTGACCGACGCTGCCAGCGCGACGAGGTCATAGCCGCCCTCGAGCACCGACACCACACGGCCATCGGCGTGCACCGCGGCCAGCTCGGTCATCTGTTCGGTGACCCATCCGAAGTCGGCGTCAGTGAGATCGAAGTGGGCCAGCTGATCACGGATGTGCGCGTCGAATCCGGCCGACACCATGATCAGCTGCGGCGCGAATCGGTCGATCCTCGGTAGCCAGCCGTCGGTGACAGCTCTCCGGAACGCTGCGCTCCCCGATCCGGCGGCGAGAGGAAGATCGACGATGTGGGTGTGGCCGGTCACCGGTGGGGTGTGGGGGTAGAAGGGGTGTTGGTAGGTCGAGCAGAAGAGCACGTGCGGATTGCCGCCGAAGATATCGATGGTGCCGTTGCCCTGATGCACGTCGAAGTCGACGATGGCAACTCGATCGAGGCCGTGCTCGGCCAACGCGTGGGCGGCACCGACGGCAACGTTGTTGAAGAAGCAGAACCCCATCGCGGCCCCACGCGTGGCGTGATGGCCGGGTGGCCGTACGGCGCAGAATGCATTCGTCACCTCCCCGCCGAGCACGAGATCGACCGCCTTCACCACAGCACCGGCGGCGTGTCGGGCCGCGTCGTGGGTGTGAGGGTTCATGAACGTGTCGGGATCGACCTCGAACCAGCCCGACGCAGGGACCCTCGACCTGACCCACTCGATGTGATCACGGGAATGCACGCGAGCCAGCTGCTCGTCGGTTGCAGCAGGAGCCTCGATCACGTCGAGAAACGGCATCAGCCGCGCCTCGACCAGGGCATCGTTGATGGCCGACAGCCGCCGAGGCGACTCGGGGTGGTGAAAGGGCATCTCGTGGAGCAGACAGCTCGGGTGGGTCAGATAGCCGGTCGCCATGCCCCGAGTTGAGCAGAACGGAAGCCTCGACGCCCCACCGGCGCTCCACTCGGCTAGAACAGCCGCATGCGCACGGTGACTCGACTCCTTCTGGCGCTGCTGCTGGTCGCCATCCTGTCGGCGGCCTGCTCGTCGGGCATCGACGAGAGTGCGCCGGCCGACCCGGTGACCGCCGACCCGTCTCCCACCGCAGAACCGACGCCCACTGCCACGTCCGAGCCGGTGCCGGACCGGCCGACCATCGATGAACTGGTGAACCGAGCCGAGCCCCTCAACATCGCCCACGCAGGGGGCGATCAGGAAGGACCCCACTCCACGTTCTTCGCCTTCGACCAGGCGGTGGCCTCCGGCGCCGACATGTTGGAGATCGACGTGCAACTGAGCGGCGACGGCGTGCTGATCGTGCAACACGACGACACCGTCGACAAGACGACCGACGCCAGCGGGCCCGTGGCCGAGCGCACGCTCGCCGAGCTCCAGTCGCTCGATGCCGCCTACTGGTTCAGTGCCGAGTGCTGGCCGTGTCGCGACCTTCCCGACGACGCCTACCCGTACCGTGGCGTTCGTACCGGCGCCAGCCCTCCCCCACCCGGCGCCACCGCCGACGACTTCCGCATCATCACCTTCGCCGAGCTGGTCGAGCGCTATTCCAGCCATCCCCTCGACATCGAAATCAAGGGGTCCGCTCCCGACGCTCTCCCCGTGGTCGAGGCACTGGCGGTCGAGATCGAAGCCGCCGGTATCGAGGACAACGTTGTCGTGGTCTCGTTCGACGATGCGCTGGTCGCGGCGTTCGAGGCACGCCTGCCGGGGGTCGAGACCTCGCCCGGCTCGAACGAGATGACCGTGTGGTTGTTCGGGCGCCAACCGCTCGAAGGTCATCGCATCGTGCAGGTACCTCCCGACTTCGACGGCCTCGCGGTGATCACGCCGAGCTTCTGGGACACGGTGGCCGCGAGCGACGTTGCGGTGTGGGTGTGGCCGAGCAACGCCGAGACCCAGGAGAACACGACGTTCTACACAGAGATGATCGCTCAGGGCGCAGCGGGCATCATCGCCGGTCGACCCAGCCAGATGCCGATCTGATCACCGCCGCCGACGCGAAAGGCGTATCGGATCGCGGACGGTGCCGATACTGTGACAGCCCTGGGTCGGTGCCCGAGTGGCCAAAGGGAACGGGCTGTAAACCCGTCGGCATTGCCTTCGGAGGTTCAAATCCTCCCGGCCCACCATGAGCAGGCCTGCCCGAGCAGGCCTGCTTTTCGGTTTCGGCCGGCCGCCGTCGTCCTAGACTTTCGGCCATGCCTTCCTTCGACGTGTCCTCCGAGCTCGACGCCCAGGAAGTCCGCAACGCGGTCGACCAGGCCCAACGCGAAGTGGCCAACCGCTACGACTTCAAGGGCACCGACTCGCTGATCGAGCTCGGTGAGTCGACGATCACCCTCGAGTCGTCGGCCGACGATCGGGCCACGGCCCTCAAGCAGGTGCTCGAGGAGAAGCTCGTGAAGCGCAAGGTGTCGCTCAAGGGAGTCGACTTCGGCGACCTCACTCCGGCTGCCGGCGGTCGGTCCCGGCTGGTCGCCACCCTTGCCGCCGGCATCTCCTCCGACAAGGCCCGCGAGCTGAACAAGTTCATCAAGGGGCTGGCGCTCAAGGGCATCCAGTCACAGACTCAGGGCGACGAGCTGCGGGTCATCGGCAAAAAGCGCGACGACCTCCAGGCGGTCATCGCCGCGCTGAAGGCCGAGGACTTCGGGATTCCGCTCCAGTTCGGCAACTTCCGCGACTAGCGGGCTACTCGTAATAGCCGCTGTGGATGTACACCGCGGGGACCGCTTCCTCGTGGTACATCCCGACGTTGTTGATGTCATCATCGATGGCCAGTTCGAGGTCGAACCCGGCCTGTCGGAGCTCGCCGACGATGCGTCGCTTGAACGGAACCGAGCTCGTTCGCTCGTCGGCTCTCGCACGGAGAACCAACAGATCCCAGCGGACTCCGTTGGCCCTGAGCCACGTCTCGGTCTGGTCGGTGACGTAGTACGGACGGGCGGTGAGGAGCACGACGACAACGTCGGGGTCGAACAACGCAACCAGCCGGATCACCGCGTCGATGGGCGGATCATCGACGCACGCCTCGAAGAAACCGCGCCAGTCGCGGCGGGCACCGTCGAGATACCACTGGCGATGGCTCGCATCGGCAATCACGCCGTCGACATCGACGATGACCGCACGACCGCCACCGACAGAACCGTCGGCCCAGATCCAGTTCTCGGGCGTGCTCACTCGGCGCTGGCGCGGAGGGCATCGACCACCGACGCGTCGGCGAGGGTCGTCGTGTCGCCGAGGTCCTGCGACCCTCGGCGACGTCGCGGAGCAGGCGACGCATGATCTTGCCCGAGCGGGTCTTGGGCAGGTCGGGGACCACGAACACCGCCTTGGGGCCGGGCGATCGGCCCCGAGCTTGGTGGCGACGTGCTGGCGGATCTCCTCGCGGAGCTCGGGCGGGCTCGTCGAAGCCGCCGCGCAGGATCACGTACCCGATGATCGCCTGGCCGGTGGTGTCGTCGTTGGCGCCGACCACGGCGGCCTCGGCGACCGCCGGGTGGTCGACGAGCGCCGACTCGATCTCGGTGGTGGAGATGCGGTGGCCGGACACGTTCATGACGTCGTCGACGCGGCCGAGCAGCCAGAGGTAGCCGTCGTCGTCGACCTTGGCGCCGTCGCCGGCGAAGTAGCGGCCCTCGTAGGTGCTCCGACCAGTAGGTCTGGCGGTAGCGCTCGGGATCGCCCCAGATGCCGCGCAGCATCGCCGGCCACGGCCGGGTGATGGTGAGGTAGCCGCCGCCCGCGGCGACCGGGTTGCCGCTGTCGTCGACGACCTCGGCGAACACGCCGGGGATCGGGTGGGTGGCCGAGCCCGGCTTGGTCGTGGTGACGCCGGGCAGCGGGGTGATCATGTGGCCGCCGGTCTCGGTCTGCCACCACGTGTCGACGATGGGGCAGCTCTCGCCGCCGATGTGCTCGTGGTACCACATCCACGCCTCGGGATTGATCGGCTCGCCGACGGTGCCGAGCACCCGCAGCGACGACAGGTCGTGGCCGTCGGGCTCCTGCAGCGCCCCACTTCATGAAGGTGCGGATGGCGGTGGGCGCGGTGTAGAGCTGGGTGACGCCGTAGCGCTCGATGATGTCCCACAGCCGGTCCTTGGCCCACGCCGTGCGGTCGCCCTGGCGATCGCTCGCGGGTGTGTCGGGCGTGCCCTCGTACATGACCGACGTGGCACCCGTTGGCCAGGGGTCCGTAGACGATGTAGCTGTGGCCGGTGACCCAGCCGATGTCGGCGGCGCACCAGTAGACGTCGGTGTCGGGCCGGAGATCGAAGACGTACTTGTGGGTGAACGCCACCTGGGTGAGGTAGCCGCCCGTGGTGTGCATGATGCCCTTGGGCTTGGCGGTGGTGCCCGAGGTGTAGAGCAGGTAGAGCAGCTGCTCGCTGTCCATGGGCTCGGGCGGGCAGTCGGTCGTCGGCGTCGGCCATCAGGTCGTGCCACCAGTGGTCGCGACCCTCGACCATGGCGGCGATCGGTGTCGCAGCGATTGACGACGACCACGTGTTCGACCGTCGGTGCGCCGTCGGCCAGGGCCGCGTCGACCGTCCGACTTGAGGCGCCGACGGAGCACCTCGCCGCGTACCCGGCGTCGGCGGTGATGATCAGCTTGGCCTCGGCGTCGTCGCAGCGATCGACGATCGGCGTCGGGTGAGAACCCGCCGAAGATCACGGAGTGGGCGACGCCGATGCGGGTGCAGGCCAGCATCGCCACGGGGAGCTCGGGGATCATCGGCATGTAGATGGCGACGCGGTCGCCGGTGGCGAGCCCGAAGCCCTTGAGCACGTTGGCGAACTTCTCGACGTCGGCGAGGAGCTCGGCGTAGGTGATCGTGCGGGTGTCGCCGGGCTCGCCCTCCCAGTGGTAGGCGACCTTGTCGCCGCGGCCGGCGGCGACGTGGCGGTCGAGGCAGTTCTCCGACACGTTGAGCTTGCCGCCGACGAACCACTGGGCGAACGGCAGGTCCCAGTCGAAGGTGGTGTCGAAGTCCTGGTTCCAGGTGAGCAGTTCGCGGGCCTGGCGGGCCCAGAACGCCTCGTAGTCGGCCTCGGCCTCCTCGTAGAGCGACCGATCACTGACCAGGGCCGCGGCGACGAAGGTTTCGGGTGGTGGGAATCGACGCGCCTCGTTCTCGTACACCTCGATCGTGGCGTCGCTCATCGTCGTGCTCCTTCTGCGCGGTGACCCGTCGCTGGCGAGACTAGTAGGGCATGACCGAGGTCGGCGAAGACGAACTCGACGGCAATCCGGCGTCGTTGCTCGGGGTGCGACTATCTTGAGCCGCCAACAAGGGGATTACCATCAGAAAGTGAACCCGTAGAATGGTGCAGGAATTCAAAGAATTCATCAGCAAGGGCGGCGTCTTCCAGGCCGCCGTCGGCTTGATCACTGGCTCTGGCCTTCGTGCCGGTCATCGACAGCATCGTCGAGTACATCCTCATGCCGATCATCGCCGCCATCGTCGGAGAGCCCAACTTCAACACCATCGGCTTCGACCTCGGCGATGCCCGGATCGGCATCGGCTTCGTGATCACCGCCCTCGTGTCGTTCGTCTCCGTTGCCTTTGTCCTGTTCCTCCTCGTGAAGGCCTACAACCAGGCCGTGCCACCGGAGCAAGAGGATGCCGGCCCCAGCGAGGTCGAGCTCCTCACCGAGATCCGCGACGCGCTCGGCCAACCGGTAATACCTGCTCAGCAGGCTGATTTCGTCCGAGGACGGGGCTACCGGCCCCGTCCTCGTTCGCGTCCAGGGAAGAATTCACTTGCGTGCTTACGTTGTAAGTTCTATACCTTACGAAGTAAGTTTACGTTGTAAGTCTTTCTTGGAGTCCCGATGTTCACCACCCTTGCCTCTCTGCTCGTCACCCACCGCCGCCTCACCCTCGTTGCGTGGGTCCTCTTCGTGGCGGTGGCCGTCATCGTCGGCCGCTCCGCCATCGACCGACTCGTCACCGATGCCGAAGGTGACACCGTCGTCGAGTCGGCAGTGGCCGACGCCCGCCTCGAGGCCATCGGCCAGGCCGCCCCCGACGTCGTCGCGTTCATCGACGGCATCGACCCCACCGATCCCGAAACCCGATTGGAGATCCAGTCCCATGTTGACCGACTCACCGCTCTTCCTCACGTGGTCGACGTCGTCGATCCCTCGACGGCCGGCCCGCTCCTGGTCTCGACCGACGGCCAGGCGATTCTGGTCGCCGTCACGATCGACCCGACGCGCACCGAAGCCGAGTACACCGAAACCGTCCATGCCGTCGAGGCCGAGCTCCGCACCGTTGCTGCCGAACGCGTCCTGATCGGCGGGCAAGCGCTGCTCGACGAGGAGAGTGTCGAACAAACCGAGGCGGACCTGCAGAAGGCCGAGCTGGTCAGCCTGCCGGTGGTGTTGGTACTGGCCATCCTCATCTTCGGCGGCGTGCTGGCAGCAACGATGCCGGTGATCGTCGCCCTCATCGCCATTCCCGGCACACTGCTGGTGCTCCGGCTCCTGACCGAGCTCACCGACATCCATGTCTTCGCCCTCAACGCAGCCACGATGCTCGGCCTCGGACTGGCGGTCGACTATGCCCTGTTGATCGTCAATCGCTTCCGTGAGGAGCGCGGCGCGGGGCTCGAGGTCGACGCCGCGGTGCGACGCACGGTCGAGACCGCAGGGGTGACGGTCGCCTTCAGCGGCCTCACCGTGGCGGTCGCGCTCGGGGGTTTCCTGATGCTGAGCGGCAACGTGTTCCCCTCGATCGGTCTCGGGAGCATGGGCGTCGTCCTGCTGGCCATGATCGTGGCGCTGACCCTCTTGCCCGCGATCCTCGCCTCGTTCGGTCATCGGATCCGCCCGGCCTCCACGGCCGGCGGTCACCGCTTCCGCCGCATCGCACGATCAGTGCAAGCCCGTCCCGCGGTCACCGCTCTCGCCGTCACCACAGGACTGCTCGTCCTGGCCACGCCCTTCCTCGGCGTGCGGCTGCAGATCCCCGGCGCCGAGGCCCTCCCTGCGTCCCTCGAGACACGACAGGTGTTCGACGAACGGGAGAACCGGTTCCTGATCGGCGGTGACGACCCGATCACGGTGCTGGCCGACGTCACCGACCCTGCGGCCATCGAGGACTACGTCGGTGCCATCACTGCCATCGACGACGTGCTCGGCGTCGACGTTCGGGACGCCACCGACGGCGTCGTCGTCGTCGACGTCTTGGCGGCCGGGGCCGCACAGAGTGCAACCGCCGAAGGAGTCGTGGCCGACATCCGGGCCCTCGACACCGACTTCGAAACCGCGGTCACCGGCCCGGCTGCCACCCTCGCCGACCAGCGAGACGCTCTCTATGACCGGCTGCCGTGGGCCCTCGGCTTCGTCGCCGCGGCCACGCTCGTGCTGTTGTTCCTGCTCACCGGATCGGTGGTCGTGCCGATCAAGGCGCTGGTGATGAACATGCTGTCGCTGACTGCCACCTTCGGGGTGCTCGTCTGGGGCTTCCAGGACGGCCATCTCGCCGGCGCGCTGGGCTTCGACGACATCGGCTACCTGTCGCTGTGGCTGCCCTTTCTCGTGTTCTTCATCGCCTTCGGGCTGTCGATGGACTACGAGGTGTTCCTGCTCGCCCGGATCAAGGAGATCTACGACGAGACGGGCGACAACGACCACTCGGTGGCCGAGGGGCTCCAGCGAACCGGCCAGATCATCACGTCGGCGGCGCTGCTCATCGGCGTCGTGTTCGGAGCCTTCGCCACCGGAGCCGGAGTGGAGATGAAGGCGTTGGGCGTCGGCTTGGCCTTGGCCATCGTTCTCGACGCGACGGTGGTCCGGACGCTCCTCGTGCCGGCCACGATGCGCCTGATGGGAGACTGGAACTGGTGGGCACCGGGGCCGCTGCGGCGTATTCACGATCGCTTCGGTCTTCACGAGCCCCGAAGCACACCTCGTGACATCGTCGTCGAGCCGCCCGCGGGCATTCGCGGCCTCGATCACGATGTCCTCGTCGGTGGGTGAATCAAACCGCCGATCGTGGGCCCGGTGACCCAAACGCCGGGCATGCGACAGGGCCTCGGCCCTTGGGTGTAAATTCGGCGATGCCGGTAATCCCGGCGGTTGCGGCCGCGAGTCACCGCCCGGACTCGCGGCCGCAGTCGCGCCCGGTGTCGGCTCGGACCAGCGGCGACGGTCAGTCGAGCAGGGCGTCGATGCCGGTGAGCACGATGTCGAGGCCGCGAAGGAACTGAACTTCGCCCGGAGTGGCCACACAGGCGGCCTTGAAGTCGACCAGCCACTCGAATCCATCCGGCAGCGCGCCCTCGACGAAGCCGGCGCCGTTGCGCAACGCCTCGAGCACGGTGAGTTCCTGGCGCACGGCTCCGACGACATACGACGCCGCCGTGTGGAAGGCATCGGAGACCTGCCCCATGTCGAGGCCGGTGTTCGCGAAGACGCTGTACACGTCGGCCATCTTCTGGATGGCCGACGGAGAGTCGTACACGTTGTCGGCGATCAGGGTGAAGGCATGGGGATGAGCCACACCGACCGTCCACCACGCCATGGCCAGCGCACGCGCATCGTCACGCCACTCACCGGTCGTGTGGGCATGGAAGTGCTCGCTGACGCGGCCACTCAGGAGGTCGGCCACCGCCGCCAGCACATCGTCCTTGCTGGCCACGTGGTTGTAGAGCGACATGGCCTCGACGCCGAGCGCGGCGCCGAGCTTGCGCATGGTGAGCGCTTCGAGACCGTCGGCATCGATGCGGTCGAGCGCGGCCTCAGCGATGCGATCTCGGGTGAGGGGCTGACGCTCGGTGGTCGACATACAACGTAAGTGTACCGGGATCGACGGTGAGGTCAGGGGCGCCACTCCACGACGGTGAAGCCGCCGAGGCCGTCGACGTCGGTGAGCGCCTCGGCTTCGCCCACTCGGCTGCGGGCGCGCACCGCTTCGAGGTCGCCGAGCGACGCTCGCTCGTGCCAGATCTGTCGACCCTCCTCGACCAGGGAACCGATGCCATGGGTCCTCAGCCACTCATGCTGCGTGGTGACCGAAGCCGGTTGCCGGGCAAAGGCCAGTTGGTCGATGGCGACATCGCAGGTGATGTCGGCACGGCCCGGCCCGACGAGGGGGTCCCCTCCCCGTTCGTGATCCCGGTAGGTCCGCAACCACTCGGCCTGGCCGGCGGCGGCCATGTCCATTGTCGATCGCATGTAGTCGAACACGACGATCCGACCCGACCGGAGCGAATCGAGCGCCTCCCGCAACCACTCGACCGCTGCGTGCTGGATGGGTACGCGGACCCCCGTTTCGGCCGTGGGCGCGACCCGTTCGGCGGTGCGAGCGAGCGTTTCGGTCGCGGGGACCAGCACCTCGACGAGGTCGTCGCCGATCAGCCCGACACGAACCTCGTGCCACCCGTCGACCCGGAGCTCGACCAGGTCGATCACGAGATTGTCGAGCAACTCGTTGGCGATGATCACGCCGGTATCGACCTGCCGGGGCAGCGTCTCGAGCGCCACGACCAGCGGCCCGGCGGCGGCGGGCGGCACGACGTCGCCCTCGGCATCCTCGGCTGACGCCGCAAACGCCTCGGCCGCCGGCACGAGCGGAAGGCGTCGGGCTTGTCGGTCGCGTTGGTGCTCGACGCGGTCGACCAGCACGTACCGCAACGAGGCCATGCAGTCGGGTCGAGCCGCCAGGATCGTGGTCGCCAACATGCCGGGTCCGGCCCCTGCCTCGACCACCACGAAGGGGTCGGGGCGTCCGACCTCGACCCAGACCGCGTCGAGGAATCGCGCGACGACGGCACCGAACAACGGCCCCACTTCAGGGCTGGTGATGAAGTCACGACCTCGTCCCGCTCCCCCGCTGGTGTAGAAACCACCGGGTCCGTACAGGGCCAGTTCCTGATAGCGCGAGAACGCCAGCGATCCGTGGCGTTCGATCTGGGCTCGGATGACGGACGACGCGCTCACCAACGCCGACGCTAGCGGTTGCGCCCGAGGGTGGGGACGGGCACAGTGACCGGGTGATCGACCTCCGTTCCGACACCGTGACCCGCCCTACCGAAGCCATGCGGGCCGCCATGGCGGCGGCCGATGTCGGCGACGACGTGTTCGGCGACGACCCCTCGGTCAACCGATTGCAGAGCTCGGTGGCCGAGCGCCTCGGATTCGAGGCGGCGCTGTTCGCCTCGTCGGGAACCCAGAGCAACCTCGTCGCCCTGCTCGCCCACTGCCAACGCGGTGACGAGTACATCGTCGGCGACGTGGCCCACACGTACAGGTACGAGGGTCGGGGCGCGGCCGTGCTGGGTTCGATCCAACCCCAGCCCGTCCGGATCCTTGCCGATGGTCGCCTCGATCTCGCCCACGTCGAGGCCGTGGTGAAGCCCGAGGACGAGCACTTCGCCCGGTCACGGCTCCTGTGTATCGAGAACACCCACGACGGCAAGGCGCTCACCCCCGAGTTCCACCACGAGGCGACTGCGGTCGCGGCGCGGCACGGGCTGAGCCTGCATCTCGACGGTGCCCGCATCTGGAACGCTGCGGTGGCTCTCGACGTCGACGTCGCGGTCCTGACGGAGCCGTTCGACTCGGTTTCGCTGTGCATGTCGAAAGGGTTGGGTGCGCCGGTGGGGTCGGTGCTGGTGGGCAGCGTCGAGCTGATCACCGAGGCCCACAAGTGGCGCAAGATGGTGGGCGGCGGCATGCGTCAGGCCGGGAGCCTGGCGGCGGCGTGCCTGCACGCGTTCGATCATCACATCGACCGGCTGGCCGACGATCACGCCAACGCCGCTCGGCTCGCCGACGGGCTGGCAGCTCTGCCCGGGGTGACCACCGACTACACCGGCACCAACATGGTGTTCGTCGAGCTCGACTCGCCCGTCGAGGGCATGGCCGAACGGTTGCGATCCAGCGGTGTCGACACCCTGCTCGGCCGTCGAGGTGGGCGCCTGGTGACCCACCTCGATGTGAGCGAGACCGACGTCACGACGGCCATCGAGGTCTTCGCCGACGCAGTCTGAGTCAGGGGCCGGCGGCCAGCAACGACACCTCGGTGAAGTGGGTGACCGTTTCGGGTACCACGCCGAACACGAGGGTGCCGATGATGCACAGGGCCAGCGCCGCGACGAGCGGCGCCGGCAACGGAATCCTGGTGGTGTCGCCGTCGAGCACGTCGTCGAACCACATGCGCGACGCCAGCTTGAAGTAGTACGCCGACGCGATCACGGTGTTGACCGCGGCGATGACCGCGAGGGCATAACCCCAGGCGGTGTCGGCCTCGATGAGTGAACGAAAGACGAACTTGGCGTACCAGCCGCCCAGCGGCGGGATGCCGGCCAGCGAGGCGAGGAAGAGCGTCATGAGCACGGTCAACGCCGGCGCGTAGCTGAACAGCCCGTCGAAGCTGGAGAGCTCACCCGAGCGGGTCTTGCGGGCGACGGTGAGGATCACCCCGAAGGCTCCGAGGTTCATGGCGGCGTAGATGACCAGGTAGGTGACGATGGCGCCGACGGCATCGTCGGCGAGACCGGGCTCACCCACCACGACCAGCGGGGCCAGCATGAAGCCGGCCTGGGCCACGCCCGAGTACGCCATGAGTCGAACGATGTTGGTCTGGCGCAACGCCATGACGTTGCCGGCGGTCATCGACGCCGCGGCGAGGACCAACATGAGCGGTTGGAACACCTCCTCGCGACCGAGGAATCCGACGACGACGAGGTTCATGAGAGCGACGAAACCGGCCGCCTTCGACGCAACGGCCAGGAAGGCGGAGACCGGCGTCGGTGCGCCCTCGTAGGTGTCCGGCGCCCACGTGTGGAAGGGGAAAGCCGACACCTTGAAGGCGAAGCCGACGATCACGAAGATGATGCCGAGGGTGACCGCCGGCTCGTCGCCGATCGGCACCGCCGAGCGCGGCGCTGATGTCGATCAGCTTGGTCGACCCGACCACCCCGAACACGAGCGACATGCCGTACAGCATGATGGCCGATGCGAACACACCCATCAGGTAGTACTTGAGGCCGGCTTCGTTCCTGCGCAGGTCGCGCTTGCGCCACGTGGCCAGCAGGTAGGCGGGGATCGACAGCAGCTCGAGGGCCACGAAGATGGTGATGAGGTCGCGGGCGCTGGCCATGACGACCATGCCGAGCAGCGACGCCACCAGCATCCCGTAGTACTCGTTCTCCCAGTAGTCGCCTTCGGCGATGTAGTGGGTGGACAGCAACACGACGACGTAGCCGATCACGAGGAACATGGCCTTGAGCATCAGCGAGTAGGCGTCGACGACGTAGGCACCGCCGAACAGGGTGCGGCTCTCCGCCGATGCCGTCGATGGCGAGGGTGGCGATGGGGATGAGGGGCAGGAGCAACGCGAGTCCGGTGAGCGACGCGGTGTAGCGACGGGACCGTTCGAGGCCGACGATGTCGACGAGCGTGAGCAGCGCTCCGACCGCCAGCAGGACGAGCTCGGGCGCGACCGCATGCCAGTCGATGGCGGGCCGGACGAATTCGGCCTGCGGCAACTGGGCGAGCACGGCGGCGAGCGACATGGGTCAGTTGCCCGCAGCCTGGGAGATGCCGGCCCCTGCGTCGAAGCACGCCTCGGCGGCTTCGGCGGTCTCGGTGAGGCAGGTGCTGAGGCTGTTGACCACTGCGGGATCGGTGAGATCGAACAGAAGATGCGGGATAGACACCGAGCACGAGGATGAGAGCAAGCAACGGCGCCCAGGCGAGCCACTCGATGAGGCGTGACGTCGTCGATCTGCGGGTCGTCGACGAACTCGTCGGTCGCGGTGCCGATGGCGGTCTTCTGGAGCATCCACAGCAGATAGCCCGCGGCCAGCACCGTGCCGAGCGCGGCGACCACCATGTAGCTCCGGAACAGGCCTCGTTCAGGAGGATCGCCGCGGGGTTGTAGCGAGGCCAGGATGGCGGGGAACTCGCCCCAGAACCCGGCGAGACCGGGCAGACCGAGCGACGCCATGGCGCAGAAGGCGAGGATCCAGCCCATCCGCGGGCGCCTGCATGAGCAGGCCGCCGAGGCGGCCCATGTCGAGGGTGTGGTACCGGTCCTTCACCGAACCGGCGATGAAGAACAACATGCCGGTGATCAGACCGTGGGCGACCATGCCGAAGATCGCGGCGTTGATGCCGAAGTCGGTGAGGGTGGCGATGCCGAGCATCACGAAACCCATGTGGGCGACCGACGAGAAGGCGATCAGTCGTTTCATGTCCGTCTGGGCCAGACAGCCGAGCGCGCCGTAGATGATGCCGATGACCGCCAGCAGGCCGATGAACGGCGCCCACGTCGCCGCGGCCTCGGGCAGCATCGGGATGGCGATGCGGATGAAGCCGTAGGTGCCGAGCTTCAGCAGCACCGCAGCCAGGATGACCGAACCGACCGTCGGGGCCTGGGTGTGGGCGTCGGGCAGCCACGTGTGGAACGGGAACATCGGCACCTTCACCCCGAAGCCGACGAACATGCCGCCGAAGATCCAGAGCTGGCTGCGTCCGCGAGATGCGCCGGCGGCACCGTCGGACAGCGCCGCATGGCGAAGGTGTTGGCCTCGTCGCCGACCACGGTGCCGTCGGCGAGGAAGTACATCGCCAGGAAGCTCACCAGCATCAGGGCCGAACCGAACATCGTGTACAGGAAGAACTTGAGCGATGCGTAGCGCCGATCCTCGCCGCCCCAGACCCGATCATGAAGAACATCGGCAGGAGCACGACCTCGAAGAACACGAAGAACAAGATCAGATCCTGGGCGACGAAGGTGCCGATCATGCCCGGTCTGCAGGATGAGGATGAGCGCCAGGAACGCCTTGGGGTTGTGCGGTTCGGGGAAGTGCCCGAACGTGTAGAAGATCATGCACAGGGGCACCACAGCAGCGTGAGCAGATACCAGCGGGAGCGACATGCCGTCGACGGCCGATGATGTACCGGCTGTTGATGACGTCGATCCACGTCTTGTCGACGACGTACTGCAGCGTCGCCGGCCGTTGTCGTAGTCGAAGTCGATCGAGCAGGAACACGCCGAGCGCGGCCACGACGAGCGCCGCCGCAGCGCGACGGCTTGATGAGTTGCTCCTCGGCCTTGGGAATGGCCATGACGATCGCCGCTCCCACCAGCGGCAGGAACGTCAGCACGCTCAAGTACCCAGTTGTTGTCGGTTTCCATGAGTGCTGCGAGCTCTGGCTTTCCTCTCAGACGATGAACGTGAAGACGCCGGCCATCGAGTCCGGCGGCGGATCAGATGAACACCATGAACAGGCCGAGGACGGTTGCGGCGGCGAACATGATGGCGGCGTACTGCTGCACCTTGCCGCGTTGCAGCAGGCGCGGCTGGCCTCGCCGAGGCCCTCCGAGGTCGTACCCGACAGGTTGACCACGCCGTCGACGAGCCCTGGTCGATCTTGTCGTACACGAAGTCGGCGGCCTGCACGGTGCGTTTGCCGGCCTGGTTGACGACCTCGGTCGATGACGTTCTGATTGACCCAGTACGCGCGCCTCGGCGATCGGGCCCTTGGTACCGCCGACGATGATGTCGGTGTAGAGGTGGTCGAGGTAGTACTTGTTCACCAGCAGCGGTGTGGCCGGCCTTGGCGAGCGCGGTTGCGTGCTGGTGAGACCGTTGGCGAGCTCGGTGGCCGCGGGCTCTGGGCGTTCACCCGCACGAAGTAGTAGTAGTACGACGCCGCGATGCCGATGAGCGCGACGAGCGTCGCGAAGATCGCCAGGCTGTAGCTCGGGAGTGCCGTGCGTGATGACCGGGAAGTACTCGCCGGTCGGCTCGACGTAGTGGAAGAACCGCTCCTGCCAGCTCTCCTCCTCGCCGGTGATGAACCCGGGCGGCAGGTTGAAGAGGCCGGCGATGATGGCCATGCCGCTGAGGATGTAGACAGGATCAGGATGCGGGCCCGACTCGTGTGACTCGCGCGCGTGGGCGTCGTGGTGATCGTCGTCGTGGATCGTGGCGTCGTGGTGCATGTGCGCTGCACCGCGCCACTCGCCGAAGAAGGTGAGGTAGATGCACCCGGGTCATGTAGGCACAGGTGAGTGCGGCGCCGATGATGCCCATGACCAGCGCGAACGGTGTAGGTGCCGTTGGCGTCGGTGCCGCCGAAGAAGTCCCCAGCCGCCGGTGCCGACGAGGATCTCGTCCTTGGACCAGAAGCCCGCCAGCGGGAACATGCCCGGCCAGGGCGAGCGAGCAGATGAGGAAGGTCCACGTCGTGCGTGGGCATGAACTTGCGCATGCCGCCCATGTCGGTCTTCATGTCGAAGCTGTGCACGGAGTGGCTCACCGAGCCCGGCACCGAGGAACAGCCCGGCCTTGAAGAAGGCGTGGGTGAACAGGTGGAACATCGCCGCGGTCCAGGCGCCGACGCCGAGCGCCATGACCATGTAGCCGAGCTGGGACACGGTCGAGTACGCGAGCACCTTCTTGATGTCGTCCTGGACGAAGGCCAGCAGCCCGGCGCCGACGAGGGTGACCGCGCCGACCAGCGCCAGCATGTTGATGCTCGAGCCGGCGATGGCGTCATGCCGTCCCAGAAGACCCGGTAGAGGCGGGCCACCATGTAGATGCCGGCGACGACCATGGTCGCGGCGTGGATGAGCGCCGACACCGGTGTGGGGCCGGCCATGGCGTCGGGCAGCCAGGTGTGCAGGACGAACTGGCCCGACTTGCGACATCACCGCGGCCAGCAGACACAGCGAGGCGATCAGCAAGGTGTTGTGGCCGATGTCGCCGTCGACGGCCATGCGTCGTTGATGTCGATGATGCTCCACGGTGCCGGCCGACCAGAACAGGATGATCATGCCGATCAGCAGGCCCATGTCGCCGACGCGGTTGGTGAGGAAGGCCTTGAGGGCGGCGTCGGAGTTGGGCTTCTCCTCCCACCAGTGGCCGATCAGCGCGAACGAACAGACGCCGACGAGCTCCCAGCCGACGATCATCTGGAGCATGTTCTCGCTCATCGACGAAGAACAGCATCGACGCCGTGAACAGGCTCAGGAACGCGAAGAAGTGGGTGTAGCGGCGGTCGCCGGCGACGTAGTCGGTGCGAGTAGATGTGCACGAGCAACGAGATCGACGTGACGACGAACAGCATCATCACGGTGAGGCCGTCGACGATGGTGCCGACCGGTGAAGGTCGATGCCGCCGTTGGTCCACCAGGTCACGGTCTTGGTGACGGCGTGGACGCCGACCTTCGGCTTCCTTCGCCTCGTCCTCGGCCGCGGCGACGAGCGGCTCGTCGACGCGCCGACGGCCAGCGTCTCGCCTGCCGCGGTTCGACGGTGTCTCGACCACTGGGCGCCGCTTCCGCCCGCGCCTCCTTGAGCGAGTCCTTGGCGCCGTCGACCTCGCCGATCCACTGGACCACCGTCAGGACCGACAGCACGAACGCAACGCCGACCGCGGCGATACCGACCTCGGCGCCCTTGTACGGGCAGGCGCTTGCCGAAGAACAGGATCACGACGAACGACAGCGCCGGGATGGCAGCGGGATGATCCAGACGTTCTCGAGGAACCAGCCCGAGGCGTCGACGAACGTCGGTGAGCTCCCTCCCTGCGGCGGCGACAGTGTCAGCAATGTCATCGTCAGCCCCTCATCAGGTCGACCTCGGAGAGGTCGACGCTGCGCGTGTTGCGGATAGATGAGCAGGACGATGGCCAGGCCGACGCCGACCTCGGCGGCGGCGATGGCGATGACGAACAGCGCGAACACCTCGCCGGCGATGTTGCCGTGGAAGGCGCCGAAGGCCACGAGGTTGATGTTCACCGCGTTGAGGATGAGCTCGATCGACATCAGCACGAGCACGCCGTTGCGGCGGGCGAGCACGCCGTAGACACCGATGCAGAACAGCACCGCGCGCGAGGACGAGGAACTGGTTGAGCAGCATGGCGCCCTACTCCTTCCTGGCCACGACGATGGCCCCGATGAGCGCGGCGAGCAAGCAGGACCGAGACCGCCTCGAACGCGACGATGTAGTCCGACGAAGATCGAGTCGCTCACCTGGGCGTGGTGCTGCGGGTCTCGGTGGGGAGCTCGGTGTCGCTCGAAGTCGTCGATGACAGCGTCCGACATGACGCCGGAGCAGCAGCGCCGGAGCAACGGCCGGCGACCCGGTTGGGGTGGTCGAGCGTTGGCCTCGCCACCGATGCTGGCCCGGGTCAACATGATGCCGAACAGGAACAGCACGATCGACGGCGCCGATGTAGACCAGCACCTGGGTGACGCCGATGAACTCGGCGCCGAGCAGGAGGAACTGGCCGGCGACGCCGGCCAGGACGACGACGAGCTACAGCGCGGCGTGCACGACGTTCTTGGTGGTCACCACCCGGATGGCCGAGATCACCATGATCGCGGCGACATGATCCCGAAGAAGATGTTCTGCGCGACCAGTCGACCTCGGCGAGCACGCCACTGTGTGCTCATGTCGCCGGCACCCTTCTTCTTGACCTCTGCTCGGAGCCGGCCTCGTACTCCTCGAAGTCGGGCACGGTGTGCATCCACTCGCCGAGCCGGTCCTTGTCGTGGAGCAGGTCGGCGATCGTGAGCTCGGAGAACTCGTACTCGGGGCTCCAGAACAGCGCCTCGAACGGACAGACCTCGACGCAGATGCCGCAGAACATGCACAGGCTGTAGTCGATGTCGAAGCGGTCGAGCGCGTTCTTCTGGCGGGGCTTGCCGCCCGCGCGTCGCGGCGGGGCCAGGTACTTGTGACCCTCGATGTAGATGCACCAGTCGGGGCACTCACGAGCGCAGAGCATGCACGCGGTGCAGTTCTCCTCGTGGAGCGCGATGACGCCACGGGCCCGGGTGCGGCGGCGCCTCCTTCTCGTGGGGGTACTGCACCGTGTGGCGCCGGCGCCGGCGCGGGATCGGGTTCTTGGCCCCGTCGGGGAACATCGTCTTGACCATCGTCCCGAACGTCACACCGAGACCCTTGACCAGGCCGGGAACTTGGGCATCAGAAGACCACCTTCAACACGCCGGTCAGGGCGATGTTGGCGAGCGCGAGGGGAATCAGGAACTTCCAGGCCAGCCGCTGGAGCTGATCCTCGCGGAAGCGTGGGAAGGTGAACCGGAACCAGAAGATCAGGAACGCGACCAGCATCATCTTGCCGAACAGCACGAGCGGACCGATGACGTTGAACACAGTTGCTCGTCGAGTCGATGCCGGGCACCCACCAGCCGCCGAGGAACAGCACGGCGGCGATGGCCGAGAACACGCCGGCAGTGGCGAACTCGCCGATGAAGAACAAGCAGGAACCGGATGCCGGAGTACTCGGTGAGGTAGCCGGAGACGAGCTCGGACTCGGCGATCGGCATGTCGAACGGTGCGTCTGGGTGAGCTCGGCCTGCACGGCGATCAGGAAGATGACGAACCCGATGAACTGGGTGAGGATGAACGGGTTGCCGATGCCACCCCAGCCGAAGATCTCGCCGTCGGCCTGGGCGATGACGATGCCCTGCATGTTCATGGTGCCGGCCTGGATGACCACGCCGACCACCGCCAGGACCAGCGGCAGCTCGTAGGCGATGAGCTGGCCGGCGGCCCGGATGCCGACCGAGCAGCGAGTACTTGTTGGCCGACGCCCAACCGGCCATGAGGATGCCGAT
Source organism: uncultured Acidimicrobiales bacterium (assembly GCA_963700995.1). Taxonomy (GTDB): domain Bacteria; phylum Actinomycetota; class Acidimicrobiia; order Acidimicrobiales; family JAHEJN01; genus JAHEJN01. Next base: position 14,859 of record CAVOZP010000011.1, on the reverse strand, counting down.
CACCGACAGCGAGCGACACCGCCATGGCGAAGTAGATGCCGACGTCGAGATCGACGAAGAAGGCGTCGGGCCCGCCGGGCAGTACGAGCACCAACAAGAACGTGGTGATCAGCACCACGAAGGGCGCCGCCTTGAAGACCGACGCGATCGGCGCGCTCGGGGACGATGTCTTCTTTCTGGATGCACTTGCCGACCTCGGCGAGCAGCTGCAGCGACCCGTAGGGCCCGGCCTCCATGGGCCCGAGGCGGCTCTGCATGAAGCTCATCATCTTGAACAGGTACAGGTAGACGATGGTGCCGGCGGGCAACAGCACCGCGCGCCAGCGCCGATGCCCGAGCCATGCGAGATGCGAGCGTTCTCCTGCCAGTACGCGACAGCTCGACGCAGCGACGCGTGGCACGTCCGGAGGTCATCGATCGATGTCTCCGAGGATGAAGTACAGGCTGGCCAGGATCGTGATGATGTCGGGCACGAACACGCCCTTGAGCACCCACGGGGTGATGGACATGTTCGAGAAGCTCGCCGAGCGGATCTTCACCCGGAACGGCACGAGATCGCCCTTGCTGACGACGTAGTAGCCCATCTCGCCGAGCGGGTTCTCGGTGGCGACGTAGGCCTCGCCCGGCGGGACCTTGATGATGCGGGGCACCTTGGCCATGATCGGACCGGCCGGAATCGATGTCGAGCAGCTGATCGACGATGCAGGCAGGCCTCGCGGGTCTCCTGGAGCCGGACCCAGAAGCGGGCGAACGATGTCGCCGTCGGGGTGGGTCCAGACCTTCCAGTCGACCTGGTCGTAGGGCAGGCCGCACGGGTTGTCCGCTGCGCAGATCCCAGTCGACGCCGCTGCCGCGGAGGTTGGCACCGGACAGCCCGTACTCGAGGCGCGATGTCGGCCGGGAATGACGCCGATGCCGCGGGTGCGGGCCTGGAAGATCTCGTTGCCGGCGACGAGCGTCTTCGATCTCGTCGCAGAAGTCCTGCATTGCGCCCAGCACGCTCTTGGTCTCGTCGATCCAGCCCTTGGGCAGATCGTCCTTGATGCCGCCGATGCGGTCGAAGTTGGGGTGGAACCGGCCGCCGGTGACCCGCTTCGATCTGGTTGAGGACGAACTCGCGGTCGCGGAAGGCGTAGAACACCGGCGTCGGTGCGCCCCGATCTGCACGGCCATGTCGCCGAGGAACAGGGCCACGTTGGCGATGCGGCCCAGCTCGAACAGGATCGTGCGGATGTACTGGGCCCGCGGCGGGGCCTCGACCTCCATGAGCTGCTCGGCGGCGAGGATGAACGGCACCTCGTTGGCGAAGCTGCCCAGCCAGTCGATGCGGTTGATCAGCGTCGTGACCTGCGGGTAGGTGCGCACCTCGGTGAGCTTCTCGTAGCCCCGGTGCATGTAGCCCATGATCGGCTCGGCGGCGACGACCTGCTCGCCGTCGAGCTTGGCGACCAGGCGCAGGGTGCCGTGGGTGGCCGGGTGCTGGGGACCCATGTTGAGGGTCATGCCCTCGTCGGTCTCGATCTCGACGTTGACCCGGGCGTCGGCGGCCTGGCCGGCGATGTAGGCGAGCTGCTCTCGTTCGGTGACGGTCATGCGTCGTCCTCGGCGGGGGTGGCGTCGTCGTCGCCGGGCATGGCCTCGACGTCGACGATGCCGGGCCACGGCTTGAGCGCGCGGGCCAGCAGCGGGATAGTCCTTGCGCAGCGGGTGACCCTCGAAGTCGCCGGGCAGGTAGATGTGGCGCACGTCGGGATGCCCGTCGAACGTCGATGCCGAACATCTCGCAGGCCTCGCGCTCGTGCCAGTTGGCGCCGGCGTACACCGGGATCCAGCGAGTCGATGCGGGGGTCGTCGTCGGCGACGTCGGCCTTGATGATGACGCCGACGTGGCGCGTGACGCGAGTGCACCCGGGCCGATGACCTGGAAGCGGGTGTCGCCGCCGGTGTAGCCCCAGCTCATCGGGTCCGGCTGCGCGCCGCTCGGCGTTGCCGAGCGTCGGTGTCCTGTTCGGCGTCTCATGCTCGCGGCCGTACGGCGACGGCATCCAGTCGATGGCCGACAGCCAGTCGAAGAACCGGCAGTCGAGCCGATCGCGGGCCACGGTGAAGGCCCGACGCCAGTCGGCGGCGCCACGCGGATCCACAGGCCCCGATGGGGCTTGATGTGCGATGCGACGATCGCGTCGCCGAGGTGCTCGGTGAGCACCGCGAGCGGCCTCGGCCTTCTCGTCGGGCTCGACGACCTCGGGTTCGGGCTCGGCTGCGAGCGGCGGCTCGGCGCTCGGGCGCGTCGTCGCCACCGGCGACTTCTTGGCTGCGGCCTTCTCGCGTGCGGCCTTGGCCTTGGCGAGGAGGTGCTCGGGGATCTCGGTCATCGGCGGTCACCCGTGCGGTGCCCCGCCGCTGCGACGACCGGTCGGGTCACTCGACGACAATGGGTTCACCTCGCCAACGCTCGGTCATGTCCTCGTGCAGGATGCGTTCCTGGAGCAAGACGATGCCCTCGAGCAGGGCCTCGGGTCGGGGCGGGCAGCCGGGCACGTAGACGTCGACGGGGATGATCTGATCGACGCCCTTGGTGACCGAGTAGCGAGTCCCAGTACGGGCCGCCGCAGTTGGCGCACGAGCCCATGGAGATGACGTACTTCGGGTCGGGCATCTGCTCGTAGAGACGACGAACCGACGGGGCCATCTTGTCGGTGACCGTGCCCGAGACCACCACGAGAGTCGGCCTGGCGGGGGCTGGCGGGCAACGGGATCACGCCGAGGCGCATGACGTCGTAACGCGGCGACGCGAACGCCGCGCCCATCTCGATGGCGCAGCACGCCAGGCCCCACTGGTACACCCACATCGAGTACTTGCGGCTCATGTTGAGCAGCGTCGTGAGCGAGGCGGGGGCCTTGCCGCTGTCGACTAGGCCCATCTTGGTCTCGGTGGCTCGGCATCAGATCCACCGGAGAACTCCCTTGCGCCAGGCGTAGAACAGCCCGAGGAGACAGGATGAAGATGAAGATGGACATCTCGACGAGGCCGAATAGCCATAGGTCTCGAGGCGGGTGGCCCACGGAAAGATGAACACGGCCTCGACGTCGAACATGACGAACAGCAGGGCGAACACGTAGTAGCGGATGTTGGCTCTGCGCCCAGCCCGTGCCGACCGGATCGACGCCGGACTCGTAGGTGATGTACTTCTGCTGCTGTGGCCGAGTGGGCCGCACCAGGCTCGACAGGCCGACGAATGCCCCGACGAGGCCGACGGCGAGGGCGCCGAAGATGGCGACCGTGAGGTAGCTGCGCAGGAACTCCGACACGGGCACCGAGCCTACAGATCCCGGCACGCGTCGACCAAAGCATCGTGGATTTTCACGATATTTCGTCGGCGGTGGTGGCCGGCACGACGCTACACAGGCCTGTTCCCGCCGTAGCCCGCGGCAGGCGACAACCCATGGCTGCGGGTCGAGCCGTTCGGTGCCAGCGGCCGCCGCGGGTACCTTCAGGATATGAATTCGGGCATCGAGTTGATCGTCGAACCGCGCACTCGATCGGTGGGCAACGGCACCGTCGAGCGGCTCCTGCCGTGGCGGAGACGACGTATGGTCGGACCCTTCATCTTGATGGACCACATCGGCCCTGAAGCGGTGCCGGCCGGCTCGGGTACCGACATCGACGCCCACCCCCACATCGGCCTGTCGACGGTCACATACCTGTTCGAAGGACGCATGCGACACCGCGACTCCACGGGCGCCGTGGCCACCATCGAACCCGGAGCAGTCAACTGGATGACGGCCGGCGCGGGCGTCGCGCACACCGAACGCAGCCTCGACGAGGACCGGCCGACTTCCCGCCGCCAACACGGGCTCCAGACCTGGGTTGCGCTACCCGACGGCGCCGAGGACACCGAACCGTTCTTCGAACACCACCCTGCCGCATCGATCCCGGTCGACACGATCGGCACCGTTCGGCTGCGAATGGCCGCCGGCACCGGGTGGGGGCTCACCTCCCCGGTGAAGGTGTCGTCACCGCTCGTGTTCGCCGAGGTCGACCTCGGCGCCCATGGCCGACTGCCCGTCGACGACACCCACTCCGAACGCGCGGTACTGGCGCTCGACGGTGACCTCACGGTCGGCGGCCAGACCCTCGGGCGCGGCTCACTCGCCGCTCTGCACTCCGGCACCCGCCCTGAGCTGCGGGGCTCCGGGCGGGCAATGGTCCTGGGGGGCGAACCGCTCGGCGAACGCTTCATTTGGTGGAACTTCGTGCACAGCGATCGCGAGCGGATCGAGCACGCCAAGGCCGACTGGACGGCCCAGACCTTCCCTCGGGTGCCGGGAGATCACGATCGGTGGGTGCCGCTGCCCGGCTAGCGTCGCTGAGGAGCCGGAGATCGTTCGACGTGGAAGACTCCGTCGATGGATCTTCTCGCCCGCGTTGAAACCATCGATGACCTTGTCGCCCTCTACCGTCCGCCTTCGGATCGGGCGGCGGCCAAGTCGACGACCGCCATTGATGCCGCCTCGGCCCGCTTCATCGATCGGTGCCCGTTCCTCATCCTGTCGACGGCGGGCGCCGACGGCTCGGTCGACGCCTCTCCCCGCGGCGGCCCGCCGGGCTTTGTCCAGCGCCTCGACGACCGCCACGTGGCCATCGCCGACCTGAACGGAAACAACCGCCTCGACAGCCTTCGCAACATCGTCACCAATCCGTGGGCCGGACTGTTGCTCATCGTCCCCGGACACGACGAAACGGTGCGCATCAACGGACCGGCGGGGCTGACGACCGACGCCGACATCCTGTCGGGATTCACCGCCGAACTGCGCGTGCCCAAGCTCGCCGTGGTCGTCGAGACCGCGGAGGTGTTCGGGCACTGCGCCAAGGCGTTCCGCCGCAGCAGCCTCTGGGATCCTGGCTCGTGGCCAGCGCTGGCTGATGCTCCCGACCTGGCCGAGATCCTTGCCTGCCAGCACGGCGGCGATGCTGCGCTCATGCGTCCGGAGCTGGCCGACGGCTACGACCAACAGCTGGCCCTGGACTGATGCGGTGACCACGACACGAACAGCTGGCTCTGGACCCAATCGGTGACGACACCAACAGCTGGCTCTGGACCCAATCGGTGACGACACCAACAGCTGGCTCTGGACCCAATCGGTGACGACACCAACAGCTGGCTCTGGACCCAATCGGTGACGACACCAACAGCTGGCTCTGGACTGATGCGGTGACCACGACTGCAGCGATTCTGCTGATCGTGGCGACCGTTTCGGCCGCAGCCGACTGGTGGGCAGTTCACCGCCGCGACGACCGACTCGAATCAATTGCCAAGCCCGTCGTGATGCTGGCGCTCATCGGCGCCGCGGTGACCGTCGACCCGGTATCGAACGCCATGCGTTGGTGGTTCGTGGCCGCCCTCGTCCTCTGCCTGATCGGCGACGTGGCCCTACTGCCCCGCCTCGACGCGTTCGTCGTCGGTCTGGGCTCGTTCCTTCTCGCCCACGTTGCCTACGTGATCGGCATGCTCCCGTACGTCGACTCGTGGCCGCTGGCCCTTGTCGCCGTGGTGATCGTTGCCGCCGACCTGATCGTGGTCGGCCGCCCGGTTCTCGACGGGACACCCGCACCCTTGCGCATACCGGTTGCGGTGTACTTCGGCGCGATCTCGGCGCTCCTGATCGTGGCCTATGCCACCGGTTCGTACGCGCTGGCCGCAGGTGCGCTGTTGTTCCTTGCGTCGGATTCGCTGCTCGCCTGGGGCCGCTTCGTCGAGCCTGCCCCCGGCGGACGGTTGGCGGTTCATGTCACGTACCACCTCGCCCAGGCGGTGCTCGTCATCGGGCTGAGCTGAGACCGCAGCACCGGGTGCCGCCGAGCCGGAGGGAGGCTCTGGCTGCACCCGGCGCGAAACGGTGGGGTGTTCTCCAGCGGTCAGCTCGCGGGAACGAGCTGCACGTCGAGCTCGATGGTGACCTTGTCGCCGATGAGCACCTTGTCGCCCCCGAGGGGCACGTTGAAGTCGATGGCGAAATCCTTGCGACTGATGGCCGTCGAGGCCGAGAAGCCGGCACGGGTGATGCCGTAGGGGTCGACACCGACACCGAAGAACTCGGTCTCGAGCTCGACGGCCCTGGTGATGCCGTTGATGGTGAGGTTCCCGGCGATGGTGCCGTAGTCACCCTCATCGACGATGCGGGTCGAGACGAACGTCATCTTGGGTTTCGTGTCGGTGTCGAAGAAGTCGGTGCCACGCAGGTGATCGTCGCGCTGGTCGTTGTTGGTGTCGACCGATGCGAGATCGATCTCGGCCTCGATGGCGCTGGCCTCGAGCAGGTCGCCGACCTGAACGGAACCGACGAAGGAGTTGAAGCGGCCGCGAACTTTCGACAGCCCGAGGTGTCGGACGGTGAAGCCGACCTCGCTGTGCGCAGGCTCGATGACCCAGGTGCCGGGCGTGAGGGTGGCGGTCTCGGTGATGGTCATTTTCGGGGGGACTCCTGTTTCCGTATCTCTAATGGGGGTACTTCAAACTTGAATAAGTGTATTTCAATGTTGAATGTCTGTCAACCCGGGGCCGCTACCATTCCCCCATGACCTCGAATACCCGCGTTGCGTGGCTCACGGGGGAGGAGGACGCGGCGTGGCGCGGTTGGATCGAGGCCACCCAGCGCATCGCCTCGGCCATCGAGCACGACCTGCGCCACGACAGCGATCTGACCTTCGACGACTACGAGGTGCTGGTGAACCTGTCCGAGGCCGACGGGCAGGCCATGCGAATGTCCGAGCTGGCGATGAGCACGGTGCAATCGGCAAGTCGGCTCTCACAACGCGTCGATCGACTGGCCGACAAGGGGCTCGTCGAACGCCGTCGGTGCGAGGAGGACAAGCGGGGCTGGTTTGCGGTTCTGACCGGCGAGGGCCTGGCCGCCCTCGCCGCCGCCGCACCGCGCCACGTCGAGTCGGTACGGCGGCACCTCTTCGATCATCTGTCGCGCGAAGACGTCGTCACCCTCGCCGAGCTGATGCCGCGACTGACCGCAGCATTCCATGCCGCCCAAGACCACGACGACGAGTGAGACCATGTTCGTCCTGGCCTACGAAGTCGAGGTGCGCCTGGCCCACGCCGAATCATTGAAGGACAAGCGCAGAACAATCACATCCATCATCGAGGGTGCCCGGATCGTCGACGAGCGAGCGGGTGTGGGACGCACGCGTTCCATCACGACAACCACGCGGTGCGCTGCGCCCATCGATGTGTGCGCAGCTCGCCATCGTTCTGCATGGGGAAGCAGTCCATCCACGTCACGGTTTCGTCGGTGCCGGGTGGCCGCCGGCGTGCGGTGAAGTGCGGTCGTCGGACTGGTGGCTCGGAGTTCCGCGGTGGAGCGTTCGCGGCGAGCGAGGCGTTGGTGTACGTCTCGTCGTCGGTGACTTCCGGCCCGAACCATGCGGGTGGCTGAAACGCTGCGAGTGCGTCATCGGATTCGAACTCGACTTCGGCGATGACCAGCCCGTCGAGGTCGTCGTGGAAGATGTCGAGTTCGACGACGTGCCCCTCCGAAGGCAGGCGGTGGCGGGTCTTGCTGATCCGCCGACCGCGTCTGTTCCCAGCTCGCTGCGAACTGCTCGTCGGTGAGCGACCACTCGAGCTCGGTTCGCACGGCACCTCGACCGGCCTTCAGGGTCAGCGTTGCTCCTTCGTGACCGGCGTCGCGGACACGTACCGACACCGCCCCGTCGATCGCCAGGTAGCCCTGCCGCAGCGCGACGCCGAGTTCTGGCAATGGCGGTAGCTGTGCGACGAGGTACTTGCGTTCACGTTCGATCACGTGTGCCGGATCCTGCTGCTCGCCGGCTCGCGCCGTCCGTTGCTCGTCACGTGTGAGCTCGGCGATCCCGCCGGTGGCGAGTTCGGGGCCGAGGTCGGCAGTGCGCGCCCAGTACGCACCCATCCGATGGGTGAAGGCGCGAGGTGTCTCCGCATAGACCGTGGCGCCGAGCCGGAACGCTCGCCGACGCAGGTCGGCTTGTTGCCCACGAGCGAGGCGGCGGGCGCGCTTGACGCCCTGTTTGCCGCCGAAGGACTTCGGGTCGGCAGCGAGCCGATCGACGAGGACGGCGAGGTCGTGGTCGTCGCCGAGGGCCTCGGCGAGGTCATCCAAGGCCGTCACCAGAGCTTCGAGCACGCTGGGTGCTGCCCGCTCGATCAGTCGGACCTGGTACCACAGGTGCTTCACGGACTTCCGCCACTCGTGCATGTGGTCATCGGTCGGTCGGTCGCGAGCTCGTCGGAGTGCCCGCCGACCTCGCCGGTACGCGTCCTCGATGCCGGAACCGAGTGTGTCGAACCCGTCGGGAATCTTCCAGCGTTTGACCTGCTTGCGGCTGGACAGCAGCAACGCCCGCGCTTCGGCGATACGCGGATCGCTGCCGATCACACCGCTGGTGGCGTCCTCGGCGACAGCCGCTTGCGCCTGCGGACGACCTCGAGTTCGGCATCGTTCGTGGTCGTCTGCGTGGCCCGGAGATCGTCGAAGGTCCCGAGCAGGGCGTGTGCGTCACGAATCGGTGCGAGTTCGTCGGCCGCCCGACGAACATCGTCGTTGAACCGATCGAAGTCGTCGCCCAGCGCCGAACGCACCAGCCGAGCCACCGCCCGAACCTCCTTGCAGCGTTTGCGGACGCCATGGATGGCGTGCTCGATCTCGTCGGCACTCGATTCATCGAGATCCTGGAGCATCGAGATCGCCTCGTCGAGGCGCTCGCGGGTGACGCGCCGGTACGTCATGGGTCACCGTCGCGTGCCGATCCAGCACGAACGCCACCGGCGATCAGCTCCTGCTCCAGCGAGCGAGGACGATCTCGTGCTGGGCAACCGGTCTGTCTTCGGCGAACGGGGCCGTGGCCGAAACCGGGGTCATCGTCGACTTCCATTCGTCGAGACCCAGATGGGCGGTGGGCCCTTGCGTCGGTTTACGGCGCCCGCATCACCCATCGGTGATGTCCCGGCCGTGAACCGTGAGGGCCCAGATCACCGCAACCGCGAGGAACATGATCACGATCGACCAGACCGGGTAGTACGGGAGCCACGCGAAGCTTGCCACCGCGCTCAACCCGGCCAAGACGACTGCAACCGTCCGAGCCACGACGTTGCCGCTGAGAATGCCGAGCCCGGCGAGGAACAGCAGGACACCCAGCACCATGTGGATCCAGCCCCACGAGGTGACGTCGAACTGGAACACCCACTTCGTTCCGACGACGTAGAACTCCTCCTCGGCGACGGCGACGAGTCCGGCGATGAAGTGGAAGACGCCCGCCATGAGCAGGAGGATGGATGCGAACGTGGCGTATCCGACCGCCCATGCGCTGTGCGTGTGCTGATCGGTCATGGGAACGGACGACTCGGTCATGTCTGCCTCCTGGCGACGGGCGCCACGGGGGCGCTCGATTGGTCTTCCTCGATGATTGGCGCGGCTGCGTTGCGAGGCATCATCCGCTGTGGATGATTCTCTCGAAGGAGCCGCGTCGCCATCGGGTCCGGAAGGAAGCGGACGCAGCGAAGGCCTCCCATCCCGACCCGCGGGCCGCGACAGCATTCCGCTACAGGAGGCCGAGTTGGGCGGCGCGCTCGACGGCATGGTCGCGATCGACCGCATCGAGTTTGACATAGATGTGCCGCACGTGGGTCTTGAGCGTGTTGACCGAGACGTACAGCGACGACGCCATCTCCTCGTTGGTGCGGCGTGTCGGGAGGAGTGCAAGAACCTCTTGTTCACGGACGGTCAACGGCTCGATCAACCGGTCGTTCGAGGCGACCCGTCCATCCACGGCCTGCGCTCCGTCGATGATCGACCTGGCGAAGGGCTGCGTTGCGAGTTGCACATCGGACCTGAGGAGACTCAGGGCTCCTGGCACCTCGAGGAACGGGCTGCGGACTGCGCCCGGGTCCGCTCGCAAGAGGGCCTCGCCGAGGACCGACAATGCATCGCGCCGGCTGCCTTCAGCGGCGAGCAGGACGGCACGTCTGACGAGGAACCCGAGAGTGGCGCGCCGGTCAGCCGGGCGCGGTGTCCAGGCATCGAGGACGACCGCTGCGTCCGCGAGGTCCCCCGCCGCGAGGGCCAGGTCGAGTCGGGCACTCTCGCTGACCGGCGTGCCATCGGCGAACAGGTCTCGTGCCGCCAGCCGGTTGCCGGTCGCGATCCGTAGACGCATCCGAAGCTCGACCTCCGCGCCGACGATGAGCGGTGGTCCGAGTGCCGGGGGCGGAACCGCTTCCAGCTCGGCGAGAGCCGCCGCCGGCCCGTCGACGAGCGTGCGGTGGAGCGCTTGGAGCCACCGGTGCGTTCCGCGCAGTGCGGCCCGATTGGACTGCACGACGGCAACCTTCGCGAGGTGGAGCTGCTCCGCGGCGTCTGTGACTTCCAGCCGGTCGAGCGCCGCCAACGCCAGCACGTGGCGCGCATACGCAAGACCAACGTGACCGTCGAGTCCGCTGCGCCGAGCCAGATCAACGGCCCCGGTCGCCAGCGACTGGGCAGCTGGCACATCACCACTCCAACCGCGTGCGAAGCCGAGCACGCCGAGCAGCGTAGACCTTCCACACCGGATACTGCATGGCGTCGAGCTCGAGGACGCCCTCGAGCTCGTCGATCGCAACCTGCAGGTCCCCTCGATCGAACGCGGCCACGCCGAGCATGAACCGACCGAACACTTCGATGGTCGACCGTCCGCCGATCCCCAGCACGTCGACCAGGTCGTCGTCGTCCACGTTCTCGAGCAGACGAAGCGCAGCGGATGCGGCGAACTCGACCTCGTTCGAGCAGAGGTCGTCGAGTCCGAGGAGACCGTAGAGCGCATTGATCGTCGCCTCCTGGCCGATGGACAGGTCGCCGCGGCGGCGGACGCGCCAGTAGGTCTCCGCCGCCGACGTCGAATCCATGGCCGCGACCTGGGCCGCCATGAGCTGCACACCGAGCTCCGGGGGCGGTTCACTGTGGAGGGACTCAGCCGCCGCCAGCCACCGCGCGAGCGTCGCGGACTCGTTTCGCTCGTAGATCGGCCTGCCGTGTTCGACTGCGAGTCGCAGCACATCCTCCACGTTGCCGAGCTCGAGATACTGCTCGACGGCGGCGGCGACATCGCCGTGCTCGGCCAGGAAGGCCGCGGCCCGACGTCGTAGCATGTCCTCGCGTTGCGGTTCGTCGTGTCGCATGATGTAAAGGATGAGATCGGCGAACAGTTGGTGATAGCGGCAGCGACGGCTGTCCGACTCCATCGGTACCACGAAGACCAGTTCGTGCTCGAGGTGGTTGAGCTTCGCCTCGACCTCGGACGAACTCATGTCGTCGACGACCGCTTCGCACAGCTCGATCGACAACCATGGCAACACACTCGTCGCCATGACGAAACGACGCGTCTCGTCAGTAAAGGAGTCGAGCACCTCGCGGCTCAGGTACTGGGCGATGAGCACATCGCTCCCATCGAAATCATCGACGAACTGGGCGGCGTCGGCCGAGCGGCGCATCGAGATCGCTGCTAGCTGGATGCCGGCTGCCCAACCCTCGGTGCGCTGATGGAGCTTCGCGATCGTCGACTCGTCGAGCACGACACCAGCACGCGGCTTCGATGAGCGACCTCGTCTCCTCGAGGTCGAAGGCGAGATCGCTTCCCCGAACCTCGACGAGGCGACCGTCGAGCCGGAGTTGATGCATCGTGAGCGGCGGGTCCCAACGGGCCGCCACGAACACCCGGAGGTTGTCGGGGAGCCGGTTGACGAAGTCGTCGAACAATTCGAGGGCCGCTCCGGCTCCGGGAAGGTGAGCGTTGTCGATGATCAGGACGAGGTCATCGCCGAGTTCTTCGATCGCGACGACGAGTCGGGCGGCGAACGCCCGTCCCAGTAGGCCGCTCCCGGCGACGAAGAGATTGTCGAACTGCTCTGCGAACCCATCGAGCCGCTGGTCGATCGCAGCCACGAGCGCCGAGCGAACACGGTCGGATCGGCGCTCCGAGGGTCGACGTCGACCGTGACCGAGGCCACGTCGGCCCGAGCACGCGTCCACTCCGAGAGGAGCATCGACTTGCCCGACCCCGCGCCCACGACGATCGTTCCGACGCCGCCACCCAGTACCTCGTCAAGCATCCTGACGAGGCGATCGCGTCGCACCGCCGACCAGATTCGGGAGCGGGTGCACGCCTCGAGCACCATCTACGTTCCACCCATACGGCGCCATTCACGCCACCGAACGAGCATCCGGGTAATCCGCGCCGTGCCGCGAAAGGACGAGCGCATGTGCGCTACGGGTCGCTGAGGCGATGCAGCTCGAGCACGTCGAGGTGGAGATCCTGGAGCCGATGGAGTGCGGCATGCAGCGCTGCCTGGTCGATCACGTTACCCACGAGGTGGACACGCCCGCCGCGAACCAGCGTGACCTCGAACTCGGGCAGCGCAGACTGGAGCATCGAACCGTGCCCGCCCGCCACGACGATCTCGTATCCGCTTCCTGTGCCGGCAGCCTGCGACGACGCGGCCGGCGCCGCACGCGCCCACCAGTGAGGCTCCGGTCGGAATGGCTGTGCCGGCCGTCCCGGCGCCCCGGTGTCGACGCGATAGAGCAGGCCGCCGTCCGGGTTGGCCGCACGCTGGTCCGCGTCCCACCCGTCGGTCGCCGTCGTGATGTAGAGCGACCGGAACCCGCGACCGCCGAACGCGCACGAGGTGACCTGCGCGGCGGGCACATGCAGCACCGCGAGCAGCGTGCCGTCGGCCGCATAGCGACGGATCGCATGCCCTCCGTACATGGCGATCCAGACGTCACCGTGCCCGTCGACGCTCAGTCCGTCGGGCGTCCCGTCGACCTCTTCGAACGAGAGCAGGACGCGCCGGGTACCCAACGTGCCGCGCTCGACGTCGAACGGGTACGAGTAGACGACCCGCACCCCGCGGTCGGCCAGATACATCGTCGTGCCGTCGGGGCTCCATCCGATGCCGCTCGAGATCACGAGGGCGTCCACCACGGGCTCCAGCCCGCCGTCCTGCTCCAACCGATCAGCGCGCGCCGATCGGCGTAACCTGATCTTCGGCCATCGAGCCGACCCAGAGCCGTCCGCGCAGGTCACAGGCCGCATTCTTCATGCGGGCGCCGGCCGGGGCGGCCACGAGGAGCTCCAGCGTCGACCCGTCGGGCCGGAGCAGGTGGATGCCACGTTCGGGCGCGATGATCCAGCCCTCTTCATCCGCAACGGGCGTGATCGAGCCGGGGCGACCGGGCAGATGGTACGTGCACACCAGCTTCAGCCGGCCACCGCGACCGATTCGTGCCCGGTGGGCGAGGCGGCGCATGGTGTCGACCCACACCGGCTCACTACGCCGAGCGTCCACTCCATCCCCTCGCCGAGGCACGCCTGACCCGACTCGCAGCCAACCACCACGACGTCGGTGCCGCGCGCGATCACATCACACGCCGGTGGGGCCCGCGCACCCGCACAGCCGGATCCCGGTCACGAACTCATCCTCATCATGTAGGCATTGTGCGCCACGAACCGGTCCCATCCGTCATCCCCCTGGGTGATCTGCGTTCGCATGCCGACGGCGATGCCGGATCGTCCCGGCGCCCATCAGACATGAAGATCATCCCCGAAGGGTGACGATCCAAGGACCAGGACGGATGATGCTGGACGCATGGCCGCGGGCACACCCGAGTTGGACCGTAACGTGTACATCGTCCGTCATGCCCACGTGGGCCGCCGGACGTCGGCCGCCGATGACGCGTTCCGGTCGTTGAGCGGACGAGGTCGGCGCGAGGCCGCCCGGGTCAGCGAGATCCTCGGTTCCCGGGTGTCCGGCCCGATCCTTTCGAGCCCCTACCCGCGCGTGTCGAGACCGTCCGACCGCTCGCCGACCGCTTGCGCACCGACGTCGAACTCAGGGACGAACTCGCCGAGGGCGCAGATCTCGACCGGGCGGTCCGCCTGCTCGACGAGCTGCCGGGCGACAGCGTCGCCTGCGTGCATGGCGCCCTGATGTCGGAGTTGGCCGACCAGCTCCGGACAGATGGCTGTCACATCGAGGAGCCGATCAGCCTGGCAAAGGGCGTCGTGTGGGCGCTGCATGCGTGCCGACGGCCAGCCCGTCCGTCTCCGGGTGCTGCGCGTCCTCCGATTCGACCGATACTGTCGGCCCTCAACGCCACGAGGACCAGAGGTCAACGACGAGTCAATGGCAATCATCGGACCGCAGAGGGAGTGATCACTGTGTCGAAGAAGCACAAGTCGAAGAAGGTCGCAGATGCACAGTCGGATGAGCACGGGCTCGCCGAGTCGGGCGACGACGCGCCGGTGAAACTGCGCCGGAAGCAGTACGAGGCCGAGCTGGAAGTCCTGCAGGGCGAGCTGGTGGCGATGCAGGAATGGGTACGGGCGACCGGGGCGAGATCTGCATCGTGTTCGAGGGCCGCGACACTGCGGGCAAGGGAGGCACGATCAAGCGGATCGTGGAACGAGTGAGCCCTCGCACGTTCCTCGTCGTGGCGCTCCCGCCCCGACCGACCGCGAGAAATCGCAGATGTACATCCAGCGCTACATGGCGCACTTCCCCGCCGCCGGCGAAGTGGCGATCTTCGATCGCAGCTGGTACAACCGTGCGGGCGTCGAGCCGGTGATGCGGTTCTGCACCGAGGAGGAGTCAGCGCACTTCTTGAAGATGGCTCCGCTCGTCGAGCGGGCGATGGTCGACTCGGGCATCCTCCTCATCAAGTATTGGCTCGAGGTCAGCCCTGAGGAACAGGCTCGGCGTTTGAAGAGCAGGGTCGACGATCCGAGAAAGATCTAGACAATACGCAACCTAACGAAGCAACAAACAAAAAAAT
>CAVOZP010000010.1:0-93392 GCA_963700995.1 uncultured Acidimicrobiales bacterium | reverse complement strand
GCCGAGGCGGCCGCCCGACCTGTTTCGCGCGACCGAAGACCGGCGTCGATCGACGTCGACCCGGAGCGGTCGCTCGAGGACTGGGCCGGACGCCTGCCGCCCGACGCCGACGTCGAGATGCTCGAAGGCGTGCTGCAGCAGGAACGTGCGCTCGTCGCCGAACGAACGGCGGAGATCGAGCGGATCGAGTCCTCGCTCGCGCAGATCCTGGCTCGACCCGCTGAAATCGCCTCGGAGATCGCCGCCCTGGAGCGACGAACCGAAGAGCTTTCGACGTCGGGTCGGAGCGGACGGCGAGGAGCCGGATCTGTTGAGCGACGCGCGGGCGCTCCGCCGGGCCACCGAGCTGCACCGCGTGGAAGCCGAGCTCGAGATGCGGCGAGTCGAGCAGGAGACGAGTCTCGTACGCCAGCACCTGCGCGAGGACCAGCTCCATGACCTGCGTCGGAGACAGGCGCTCGATCTCCGGCGAGCCGAATGGCTCCAGGCACGCATCGCCGAACGGGCTCGTGAGGAGCTGGAGCTCGAGGTCACGCGCCTCGTCGGCGAGCACGTCGAGCAGGTCGAGCAGGTCGAGCAGGTCGAGCAGGAGGAGTCGAGCGAGGGTCGAGGCTTCGCTCACCCGGGACAATCGGGCCCTGGGCGACGAGCTGCTGCGGCAAAACGAACGGCTGGAGAAGGATCGCGAGACGGTCTCGAAGCAGGAGCAGGAACGCGATCGCATCGTCACCGCACTGCGGGACAGTCGCACCCGTCTCGCGCTCGGCGGGTACGAACGAGGCCGTCGGACGCTGGCTCTGGAGCGAACGACGAAGCCTGGAGTCGACCGTCCGACTCGGCAGGCAGCTCGAAGACGCGCAGAGCGAGCTCGCGGAATTGCGCCTGCGACGGGTGACTCTCAGCGAAGAGCAGCGCGACGCTCGCTGATCTTCCCGCCGCCGCCGCGTGCATTGCTCGAAGCGAATCAGGTCGCGGGCCGACGACGACGGGACGACGGTCGTCGCCGACGGGAATCTGGAGCCGCTGCTCGCAGCAACGCGCTCGAGCTGCTGGACCTGCTCGAGCCGATCCTGCAGAGGCGAGTCAAGACGCTGGAGCAGAGCGAGTCGGCCTTGCAGGAGCAGCTCGAAGCGACGCAGTCGCTGCGGCAGCTCCTGGATCGCTATCTGCTCTGGACGCCCAGCCATGCGCCGATCGATTCGACATGGCTCGAACGCGCGCCCGAGGGACGTCTCCGACCTGGTCAAGCCGTCGCGCTGGGCGACCACGCTCCGACTCACCCGGCAACGAGATCCTCGCGCGTCCGATTCTCTGGACAGGCTACCTGCTGCTGCTAGGACTGCTCGTCGAGCTCCGGCGCCGCGCTCCCGCGCAGATCCAGGCCCGGGCGGAGCTCACACGACAGATCGATACGGACAACATCGGCGTCACGCTCCTCACGTTCGGCTGGACGCTCGTCGCCGCGCTGCCCGGGCCCGGTCGCCCTCGCCCTGATCGGAAGCCTGCTCCAGACCGCGGGCAGCCCGGGTCGCTACAGCGACTCGGTCGGTCGCGCCTGCTCGATGCTCGTCGCTCCCGCTCCTCGCCGTCCAGGTGCTTCGCTGGACCGCCATCGAGAGGGCCTCGGCCATGCTCATTTCCGTTGGATGCGCGCGCGCCGATCGCGCTCCGCCGCGTCCTGCCGCGCGCGGCCGCGATCGTCTTCCCGATGTCTTCATCACCGCGCTCGCCTTCATCCGCAACCTCGAGCTCCCGAACGACGTGCAGGCGCGCGCGGCGGTCGTGATCGCCTGCGGTGTGCTCGCCTGGACATTCTGGCGGCTGCTCGACGTCGGCCAGATCTGGGTTCGTCGAGGGATCGAGACCGAGCCGTCGATCCTGCGGAGGCTGCTTCGCGCGGCCCTTCCCGCGACCGCGCTCATCGTGGCCCTGCTGGCCCTCGCCGGCTACGTCTATTCCGCTGGGCTCCTGCTTCAGGCTCTCATTACGAGCATCAGCATGGTCATCGCCATCAGTCTGGCGCTGGGTTTGCTGGCCCGTTGGTTCCTGCTGGGCGAACGCCGCCTGGCGCGCGCCGGATCGAAGAGCAGCGCTCCGCGACCTGGCACCCGACCGCCGAGCAGCCGGGTGACGGGAGCAATTCCGATCTCACGCTGGAGCAGGTCAATGCCCAGACCCAGAGATTGCTGCAGGTCCTGAGGATCGCTCTCCTCTTCTTCGGCCTCGTCTGGGTCTGGGCCGAAGTGTTGCCCGCGATCACGCGACTCGACGAGATCGCGCTCTGGACCTTCAACGACGTGGCGGCGGATGGAACGCCGCTGGCACGGCCCGTCACGCTGATGGGTGCGCTCTTCGGATGCGTCGCCCTGGCGCTGACCGTCATCGGCTCGCGCAATCTGCCCGGCCTGATCGAGCTCGGATTGTTGTCGCAGACGAACATCGATGCCGCATCACGCTATGCGATCACGAGCATCCTGCGTTATGCGATCGTCGATCACCGGTACCGTGGTCGGCCTGCAGTTCCTGGGCATGCGATGGTCGCAGCTGCAATGGATGGCCGCGGCGCTGACCGTCGGGCTCGGGTTTGGACTCCAGGAGATCTTTGCGAACTTCGTTTCGGGGCTGATCCTGCTCTTCGAGCGACCATTCCGGGTCGGCGACGTGATCTCGGTCGGCGATCTGACCGGACGGGTCACGCGCATCCGCACCCGCGCGACGACGATCCTCGACTTCGACAACCGGGAGATCGTCGTCCCGAACAAGAACTTCATCACGGGGCAGCTCCTGAACTGGACGCTCTCCGACACGACGACCCGCATCAGCATCAAGGTCGGCGTCGCCTACGGAACCGATCCGCGATCAGGTGGACCGCCTGCTGCTCCAGGCGGCGGCCGGCAATCCGCTGGTCCTGCGAGAGCCCGAACCGCGTAGCTGGTTCCTGGCGTTCGGCGCGAGCTCCTTGAATTTCGAGCTGCGCGTCTTCGTCGGCGACCTGAACGACCGGCTGCAGGTGCAGAGCGAGCTCCACCGGGAGATCGCCCGACGTCTTCGCCGAGCACGACGTCGAGATCGCCTTCCCGCAGATGGACGTGCACGTCCGCGACGTGCCGGAGAATCACGAGTCCGCCTAAGAGCGAAGCCGGGGTGTCGCAAAAGGGGGAGGTCCCGCCGTCCCTGGGCTCGAGCTCTTGGGCAATTCGAGCAGACTCCTGCCGAGAGACGATTCGTTAACTTCACCTCGGATTTCGGTCGGCCGGGTCGCGGCATGCTCCGCGATCGAACGCACGCATCGGATGCTCCGAGCGGCGTAGCCTGGCACCCGAACAGTCTCGAAATCGACGAGCGCGTGGCCGAGATTCGTTCGATCACGCGGACGATAGAAAGGAAGATCCGATGGCGAGCTCCGTGGGACAGTACTGCATTGCGGTTTCCGACCTCGAGCGCTCCGTTCGCTTCTATACCGAGATCATGGGACTCGAGGAGCAGGGGCGGACCGAGATTCCCAATGTGAACGAGGTCCACCTCGCGGGAGCAACGGGCGGCGGTCGTCTCCAGCTCGCGAAGTTCGCCGAAACGATCCGGCCGGGCGCGATCGACCACGGGTTCGCCCTCTGGAAGATCTACATCAACGTCGACGACGCGCAGGCGACCTGGGAGCGAGCGGTCGCGGGCGGCTACAAGTCGGTGATGGAGCCGGAGCGTCTCGAGCGGTGGCCCGTCGTCGTGGGATTCGTGCTCGACCCGGACGGCTATCTGATCGAGATCATCCAGCACGATGGCCCGCGGCCCGGAGAGTAGGGGCCGTCCGATCCGCGCGAGCGCCTCTTCGATCGATTCTCGCTCGACGTCGCGGACGAAGCCCGGCAAGCTGAATGGCGACACGTGGATCCCGTTGCGCCCCTCGCCAGGTGCCGTGTTTCGCACCACAATGGGGGTCCCACTCGAGCGAGGAGAACGCCGTGCAGGAATTGAAGAACAAGGTCGCCGTCGTGACCGGCGGCAGCGGTGGAATCGGAAGGGCCATCGGCCGGGCCATGCTCGCGGAGGGCATGAAGGTCGTCCTCGCGGACGTCACCGAGGCGTGCTCAGTCGACCGTGAAGGAGTTCGCGACTCCGGACCTGATCGGCATTCCGGTCGACGTCACCGACTACGACTCGCTCTGCGCCCTTCGCGACAAGACTATCGAGCACTTCGGGGCCGTCCACGTCATCGTGAACAACGCAGCGGTGGGGGCCGGCGCAAAGGGCAGTGTCTGGGAGCATCACCTGAACGACTGGCGATGGTCCCTGGACGTCAACGTGATCGGCGTGATCAACGGCATGAACGCCTTCATGCCGACGCTCATCGCGCAGAACGAGGGCCACGTCGTCAACACCTCGTCCGGCAATGGCGCCTACTATCCGATCGCGAGCAGCGGCATGTACCCCGTCACGAAGGCCGCCGTCACGACGCTCACCGAATGTCTCTGGGGTCAGCTGCGCGAGATCGGCTCGACGGTCAGCGCGACCGTGCTCTTGCCTTCGAGCAAGACGCCGGGCGTTCTCGCGACGGGAATCTGGAAGGCCGGCGCCAACCGCCCGAGCCGATACATGCGAGGGGACCCCGACGACACCAAGCCGCGCGACGCCCTCGCGGACTACAAGGCACGGGCGGCCGCGGCCGGACAGGAAGTGCCCGAGGCGCCCCTCTCGGAGGTGGCCGATCTCTGCATCCGCGGAATCCGCGACGATCTCTTCTGGGCGACGTACCCGCTCGAAAACATGATGGCGAAGCTCGACCAGCGCTACGCGTCGATGAGGAACCTCACGCCGCCGGACTACCTGCGCGAGGTCAATCTGATGTCCGCTGCCGCGGAGGAGCGATCGAAGCAATAGGCGGACGGGCGAATTCCGTCAGGCGGTTTCTCGCGTTCGGCTACGGTCGTTCGAGCGATCTTTCTGTCGATGCCCTCGAGCAGGCGCTCCATGCGAGGCTGGCCTCGACGCGAAGCAAGCATCCTGGAGGATTTCATGATCGAGTCGACGCAGGTCCTGGAGACGCTCGAGGCACAGATCGAGCCCTCCCATACCGCCTTGCTCGTCGTGGACATGCAGAATGACTTCGTCCATCCGGAAGGCTGGGTCGCGGCCCAGGCCATGCCCGGCTACCTGGACTCTACGGGCGTATCGAAGGCGGTCGCGGGCTGCGAGAAGCTGCTCGAGGGCGCGCGGGCGGCAGGCGTGCTGCGGGTCTTCATCCGCATGCTCGGGGACGAGTCCTACCTATCGCCGCCGGTGATCGCCCAGTACCGCCGGCTCCAGGGCGAGGGGCGGCCAGGATCGACGCTCGAGGGGACCTGGGGTGCAGAAATCTACGCCAGCCTCACGCCGGATTTCGACGACCCGCTCGAACAGATCGTCGACAAGGCGCGCTACAGCGCCTTCGCCGGAACACGCCTCGACCAGCTTCTGCGAAGTCATGGCATCAAGACGGTGGTGATGTGCGGCGTCGCCACCAGCGGCTGCGTCGAGTCGACGAGCCGCGATGCGTTCTGTGCCGACTACTATGTCGTGACAGCGTCCGATGCATGTGCCGACTACGATCCGGCGCGGCACGAGTCGTCGCTGCGGAAGATCGACCTCTCGTTCGGCTACGTCGCCGATTGCGATCGTGTGCTGGAGAGCTGGGGACGCTAGAGGCCATCTCATCAACCCCGACCGAGCGAGGCGCGTGATTTCGGGCCGAGACCAAGGCGCGAAATCGCAGGCGTAGCCGTCGCTACTTCAAGATTTCGTCACGCAGGGATCGGGCCGAAGGCGCGTGCATCGCGACCGAGGGGTTGATGAGATGGCCTCTAGTGCCGCGTCCTGGATGGGATGTTCATTCAGGACCTCCTGTGTTCTCGATCGTCGTTCGGCGCCGGGCAGCGCAGGATCTCGCGAATCAGGTCTCCCCTCGCGCTACCACGCCGAGCGCCCGAATCCTCCGTCCACCATGATGAGCTGACCTGTCACGTAGCCACCCCACTCGGAGCAGAGGTAGGCGCAGAGAGCGGCCATCTCGCGCGGACGACCGGGCCGTCGAACCGGGATCGTCTCGCTCCAGGCGTCGATCGCGGCCTCTCGATCGATTCCGCGCTCGGCCCCCGCCTGCTCGAAGTACGACTCCATGAAGGACGTCCGGAAGAGTCCCGTGCCGAGCGAGTTGACCGTGATCCCGTCGCGGCCGAACTCGTTGGCGAGGCTCTTGACGAGCGTCACACCGGAGGAGCGCGCCGTGTTCCCGAGGACGTGGCGCAGCTCACGCGGGGGCTCCTTCGCGGAGCCCGAGCCCACGCTCACGATCCGCCCCCAGCCACGGGACTGCATTTCCGGGATCACGGCGCGCGCAAGGTGTGCGATGCTGAGCGTGAGTGCCTGGAATGCTTCGATGAAGCGCTCGTCGCTCAGCTCGAAGAAGTCGCCGTCGGGCGGTGAGAGCACGTTCGCGATCGCGATGTCCGGCGGACCGAAACGTTCTCGCGTCGTCTCGACGGCGCGAGCAACCCCTGCCTCGGTCGTCATGTCCGCCGAGACGCCGGCCGCCTCGCCCCCTCGATCGTGGATTCCCTGGACGGCCTCCTCGATCGATCTTTCGGTGCGGGCGGCGACGACAACGCGCACGCCTTCTTCCGCGAGCAGCTCCGCGATCGCCCGTCCGATTCCCCGACTCCCGCCCGATACGAGCGCCACCCGGCCCGCAATACCCAGATCCATCCTTGCCTTCCTCCTCGGACCGGGCTCCATGCCTCGCGGCCACCCTCAGACGAATACCAGGAGCGGCTGCCGACGCTACCCTGGACACGTTCGTCGCCGGGTGGGACACGGCGCCCCGTCGCTCGTCGGCGTCGACCGGGGATGCGAGAGCGGATCGGCCGCCCATCCGACGACGGAAGGTTGGAGGAGACTGAACGTGCTGCGCGTGACACCCCTGACGAAGGTCATCGGCGCGGAGGTGGCGGGCCTCGACCTCCGCGAGCCCCTCGACGACGCTGCGTTCGCCGAGCTGTACGATGCTCTACTGCGTCATCAGGTCCTCTTCCTCCGCGACCAGCCCCTGGACGACGCGCAGCACAAGGCCTTCGCGCAGCGTTTCGGCGAGCTCACGATTCATCCGACCTCGCGCGCGAAGGGGACGAACGACGCAATCGAATTTCTGGAGGATCATGCGGAGAGCCCGCCGAAGGCGGTGCGCTGGCATGCTGATCTCACGTGGCTGCCGGCGCCCCCGAAGATCGGCATCCTCTCGGCGCGGGTCGTTCCCGAGGCCGGCGGCGACACGATGTGGGCGAGCCTCTCTGCCGCCTGGCGTGCCCTGTCGGAGCCGATGCAGGAGCGTCTCGAGGGACTCATCGCCGTCCATGACGCAGGCGAGATCTTCTTTCGAGGGGCCGAATACGCGGCCGGCCCGGAGATCGCCGAGAAGCTCCGGGCGACGGTCGAGCCGTCCTGCGAGCATCCACTCGTGATACGGCATCCGGAGACAGGCGAGAAGGTCCTCTACTTCTCCGCCTCGACGATCGACCGTCTGGTCGGACTGCATCCGGAGGAGAGCCTCATGTGGCTCGAATTCCTATGGCAGCTGGTCGATCGCGCGGAGCTCTCCGTTCGCTGGCGATGGCGGGTCGACGATCTGGCGATCTGGGACGAGCGCTGCACGCTCCACCGCGGCCTGCCGGACCACTACCCGGCGCATCGGCTGATGCGACGTTGCACCGTCGACGCGGAGGAGGGGCCGCGCGTCTGAGACGCGAGCGCGGTCCGACCGAGGCACGCGCAGAGCGGCAAGCGGCGGCTCGAGCAGCGGGTCGTGGAATGATCTCCCTCGAGGTCCGTCGGATTCCGGATCCTCCCGTTCATCCAATGGACCGTCCTGCCCTCGTGACCACGGCCTCGCCTAGACGCGTTCCCGTCGCAGCCGGTGCAGCTGCCGAGCGTAGATCTCCCGTCGTCGCTCCTCCGAGGTCACCTTCGGCGTCTCTTCGGGGAGGGCGGCGCGAATCCCTTCGAAGGCGACCCGTCTCAGTCTCGGCCGGGGGTTGTTCTCGGTCCAGATCCACCGGTACTGAAGAACGCCCGTCTCGTCCCCGCCCGTGTCGAGCCAGTTCGGCACGCCCGGATCGCGATGTGCCACGACGATCCGACAGAGTCCGTCGGAATCGAGCCGCGCCTGACGATGATTGATGCTCACCTTCTGATTCGCCCAATCCATCGTCTTGAACCAGAGATCGCAGAGCTGGAAGGCCCAGTATTTCGCCCGGGGAGGCTCGAACTCGATGATCATCGCCTCGCCCGCGTCGAGCTCGTAGTAGTCGTTTCCGTACGCGATGTCGTCCGCGCCTCCTACATAGAAGACGGCCGGGGCGATTTCGTCTCGCTTGTAGTTCTGCCTCAGAGCGACGACCCATTCCGCCCAGAACGAGGCGGTCCCCGCGATGTGCCGGCCTGCATCGTCGAGTATCCGAGCCGCATCCTCCGCATGGAGCTTTGGCGGGGCCAGGCCCTCGCGACCGAGGCACTCGATATCGAAGGTGGCCGGGACCTCGTCCTCCCAGTTGCAGAAGTACTGACGGATCAAGACCTGCTTCGCGTCGGGGTCGATCGGAAGCCAGTTCTTGCCGCGACGCTCGCCGCCCAGGAAGAGCTCGAAGGAACCATCGGGCTCCAGCTGCAGCTCGGGGGCTTGCAGCGTCGCGAAGTTGCGCACGTCGCCCAGCTGCATGAATCCCTCCTTGATCTCGAGCAGGAAGGTTTCCACGGTGCCTCGTTGTCCCCAGATCCGATAAGCGAGGTCGCTCCGGATATGCGCGTGGGCGTAGGCATTGTCGGCGTTCTCTGCGCCCGCCTTCGAATCGCTGTCGCAGATGCGGATGAACCTCGGCTGCTCGGGATCGAGCTCGGCCGCCTGTTGGATCCCGACCTTGACCAGCCCGAGGAGATACCTGAATCCGGCCGCCTGAACATCGGGCTCTCCGCAGCCCTCGGACTCGAGGATCGTCCGGCCCGCCGATTCGAGGCTGCGACAGAAATCACTCCATGCCTCTCCCGAAAGCAGGCGGTTGGCGCCTTCCTCGGCGCTTGGCACGTGGACACGGGCTCCCTCCGTCTGAAGACGCCTTGCGTTGTCCAGGCCGCCGAGGATCGGCGTACGGCTCTCGTCATTGGGATCGGCCATCTTGTCCTCCTTACTCTCTTTCCGTCCTGAGATGCTGCCAGATTCCGCGCATGCCGCGCGACACATTCGGACCGCCCGCGGGTCCTCAGGGCATGTAGGCGCCACCGCTGACGCTGATCTGCTGGCCGGTGATGTAGCTCGCCCGATCGGATGCCAGGAAGATCGCAAGATCGCCGATCTCCTCGGGACGGCCGACCCGCTTGATGGGCATCGCACCGATATTGAAGAGCGTTCCCTCTTCTCCCTTGCGCGTCATCTCCTCCGGCGGTCCGAAGAAGTCGGCGGCGTATTTCTTCCAGTTGCTTCCGTCGCCGACGTCGTCGAGCGAACGGGGGATGATCCAGCCTGGCGCGATACAGTTGATGCGGACCTTCCTGTCTCCCCACTCGTAGGCCAGACCCTTCGAGAAGGAAGCGACATATCCCTTCGTCCCGCCGTAATGAGCCACCAGGTTCGCGGCCTGTCCGAGCAGCCCCGAATTCGACGTGATGTTGACGATCGATCCCCTCTCCCGCTCGAGCATCTCGTCAGCCACGGCTCGCGTGCAGTGATAGACGCCCCAGATATTGAGATTCACCTCCCACTCCGCGTCCTCGAGCGACTTCTCGACCCAGGGCATCGGATGTTCACAGCCACCCGCATTGTTCACCAGCACATCGATCGGTCCGTATCGCTTGCGCGTCTCGGCGACCATCGCCTCGACCGACTCCGGGTTCGTGACGTCCGTCGCGATGCAGATCGCCTCGCCCGTCTTCCCGGAGTAGAGCGCTGCGATCTCGCTTCCCTTGGCTCCGTCTCGTGTCGCGAGCACGACGTTGCTGCCCTCTTCCGTAAACCGCTGCACGAGCCCACGCCCGATCACACCACTCGCGCCGGTGACGATGACCGTCTTTCCATCGAGTCCGAGATCCATGATCCACTCCTCCTTGTTCGATGGCTCCATTCGAATCGCCATGCGTACCCCTCCGAGAACCTCCTCGAGCCACGTCGGGTCATCCAGACGAGTCCACCTCGACTAGCTCCGACTCAACCGGAGGGGGAGAGACGAGATGAGCCTGATATTGAAATGCGGTGAGAAGACCGGCTCGCTCGTTCGTTCGATCTCGCTGAAGCGGCCGATCAGCTGGCCGATCATCTCGCGGGCTTCGACCCGGGCGAGCGAGGCTCCCAGGCAGAAATGCGCCCCCGCGCCGAACGTCATCGTCGGTCCAGGAGTTCGAGTGACATCGAGCTCGTCGGGACGGTCGAAGACCCTCGGATCGCGATTGGCGGCTCCGGGGGAGGCAAAGACGACTTCGCCCGCTTCGATCGTCTCGTCACCGATCCGTACGTCCTCGAGCAGATAGCGAGTGACGAATTTGGTCGGAAAGTCGAAGCGGCCGAGCTCGTCGATCGCCGCAGGCAGCAGCTCCGGTCGAGCGCGCAGCAGCGCGAGCTGATCCGGGTGACGAATGAGGGCGAGCATGCTGTGGTTGACCAGCGCGCCCGTCGACTCGGCACCGGCCATGATGATCGAAGTCGCGATGCCGAGAATGTCGACCTGATCGAGCGGTCCGTCGCCTTCGCTCCCGACTTCCGCGTCGAGGTGGACGAGCGCGCTCAGGAGATTGTCCTCGGGACGTCTCCTCACATGAGCGATGATCTCGCCGATCATCTCGTCGAAGCCGACGGCGGCTTCGTCCGCCTTGTCGAGCGCCGCCCGGTCACTCAGCGGATTGATTGCATTCTGGAGACACACCGCGTAGCGGCAGAAGTCCGCCTCCATCGAGGGCGACACGCCGACCAGGAATCCCAGCACCTGGATCGGAACCCTGGAAGACAGATCCCGGACGAGATCGAAGCCTTCGGCCGACCCCTCGGCCTCATCGAGGGCGGCCGCGACGAGCTGGCGAATCGGCAGCGCGAGTCGCTCCACGGCACCGCGGGTGAAGGTTCGGCTCACGTATTTCCGAAGACGGGCATGCTCCCTTCCCTCCTTGAACGTGAGCGTCTGCCGCCGCAATCGGCCCCAGGGAGAATCGCCCTCCGACATTTCCGCGGGCGCGTCGCGCCAATGGACCGGGTCCGTTCCCACAGGCGCATGCTTGAGCAGCCAATCGACGTCTGCATGGCGTGTGAGGAGCCGTGCATTCATCTCCTCCCAGTCGTAGATCCGGTGATTCTCTCGAAGATGGGCATGGATCGCGTGGGGATCGCGATCGTACGCAGCGGAGAACGGATCGAATGCGATGCAATCGTCACAGCCCATGGGAGCCGCCTTCGGTCGGATGAACTCCGCCCGGTCCCGCTCGTGCATTCAACCGCGGCGGGCTGACCCTGCGCACCTACCTCGTCCACTCCACGGGCGCCCGCCCGTCTCCGGTGCCAGCGTGAACCGCAGTTGCCGAGACCTGCTCGACGTGAACGGTCACGGTCACGCGTTCGTCGCCTGGCCGATCGAAGGGGTAGTGGTCCTGTCCCATGTATTTCTTGGCGATCGAATCGATGAAGCTGCGGTCGAGGTCGTCCTCGAGGGTGGCGCGACCGCGAACCTCGAGATAGCGCCAGATATTGGTCGGATCGGGGATCGAGAGTGCGATCCGGTCGTCCGCCATCAGGTTGCGGTATTTCTTTCGCGCCTTCGTGATGCTGAAGCGAATGTGCTTCCCGTCCCAGATCAAGCACACGGGATGATTGGAGAGCATCCCGTCCGGTCGCATCGTCGCGACGTGAGGGAAGCACTTCGCTTCGAGGATATCGATATGACTCGCGGGAATTTTCCTTAGCAGCTTCATTTCCGTTCTCCCATCAGCCTTCTCTCGTGACTCGGTACCGAAGGGTCATCCGCACTCGACTTCGCTGGGCACCGAGAAATGCTCCTGGTCGTCCCGAGAGCGCCTCACTCGCTGAGATCGCATCCGAATTGGCTCGGCCGAGTCTTGGCATAGTACGAGTCCTGGCACACTACGAGATGGCGAACACGCGCTCGGCGTTCTGCCCAAGGATCTTGCGCTTGCTCTCCTCGGAAATGTCCGTGCGGCTCGTGAGCGCGGCGACGACGCCCTCGAAGTCGTGATCGGGGTGTGGGTAGTCGGTCGAGAAGCAGATGTTGTCGTCGCCGATCGCGCTGATCACCTGGGGCAGCAGCGTCTCCTCGGCGTCCGAGGACACGAAGCATTGCCGCCGGTAATACTCCGAGGGCGCGAGCGGAAGCGGGATGCTCGCGTGTCCCCACTCCTTGCGATGGTGGTCCATGCGCTCGATCCAGTACGGCACCCAGCCGACACCGGCTTCCACGATCAGCACACGCAGCTTCGGGTGCCGCTCCAGGACGCCGCCGGCGATCAGCGACAGGAGCCCCATCTGCTGCTCGAACGCGTGCGTGATCATGTGGCGGAACATGAAGTTGTCGTAGCGGTCGCTCGCCACCTGCGGCACGTCCTGGGTCGTGCCCTCGTGCAGCACCAGCGGGACGTCCAGCTCCTCGAGTCGCGACCACAGCGGCTCGAGGGCCGGGTGGTCGAGGGTGCGGCCCGCGACGGGGTTCGGACGCAGCATCACGCCGCCGCAGCCGAGATTGCGGGCACAGCGGTCGACCTCCTCGAGGCACGCCTGTATGTCCATCTGGGGAAGCAAGGCCGGCGCGATCAGTCGGCTGGGGGCGCTCTGGCAGAAGGCGTGGGCCCAATCGTTGTAGGCTCGACACAGGGCGACGGTCAGCTCGAGGTCGGCGATCCCGTAGAAATAGAGACCCGTCGTCGGGTACATGACCATGACGTCGATACCCTCGCGGTCCATGTCCTCGAGGCGCACCTTCGGGTCGTAGCCGCCCGCACCCATCGCACCGTCTCCGGGCTCGCTGCTGCCCGGCATCGGGATCGCGTCCTTCATCACGCCGCCGATCACCAGCCGGTGGCGTCCCTGATTGTCTCGCGCGTAGCGAGGCGCCACGGCGTGAAACTTCCTGGGCAGGTGCTCGGGCCAGATGCTCGTGGGCTCGGCGAAGTGGCCGTCTGCATCGATCACGCGATAGTCCGACATGGCAACCTCCTCAGGCCACGAGGGTACGCCATTTGGCCGTCGAACGGGTCGATTCCGGCAAAGGAGCTTGTGTTGATCCGCTGATTCGGATCTAATGGACGCTGAGCACCGGGTACGGATGCCGGTCGGGAGGAAGACGCCGTGAGCTACGACATCGTGATCCGCAATGGCTTCGTCGTCGATGGGTCGGGCCTCGCCGGCCTACCGCGCCGACGTCGGGATCGTCGGCGACCGCATCGCCGAGATCGGTCGCATCGCCGCGAAGGGCGACAGCGAGATCGACGCAGAGGGGCATGTCGTCACGCCGGGGTTCATCGACTGCCACACACACCTCGATGCGCAGATCTTCTGGGATCACCGGCGGCAGCAACTCGTGCTGGCACGGCGTGACCGCCGCCGTGATGGGCAACTGCGGCTTCACGATCGCGCCGGGCTCGGCCGCACAGCGCGAGCTCGTCGTGCGCAACCTCGAGCGGGCCGAGGACATGTCGGCCTCCGTCCTCGGGGCGGGCATCGACTGGTGCTGGTCCGACTTCGAGGGATACCTGGAAGCGCTCGACGCCCTGCCCAAGGGCATCCACTACGCGCCGCAGGTCGGCCATTCGGCGGTGCGCTGCCACGTGATGGGCGAGCGCGCCTTCACCGAGCGGGCGAGCGAAGACGAGCTCGCTGCGATGTCGGAGCACGTCCGGCGCGCCATGGCGGCGGGCGCCTGGGGCTTCACGACGTCCCGAACCATCCACCACCAGACGCCCGACGGCGGACCCGTCGCGAGCCGGCTGGCCGCCTGGGACGAGGTCGAGCAGCTGGTGCGTTCCGCGGCACTCGGCGGCGGCGGGATGTTCCAGTACGTCGAGGATCGTCCCGCGGACCCGAAGGAGGCGGAAGAGCACGACGCCGAGATGATCGCGCTCTCGGCCGAGACGGGTCTCAGCTTCGTGATTCCCGCCATGTCGAGCCCCGACGAGACGCTTGCCTTCCTCGACGCGGCGGCCGCCCGCGGTGCGCGCTTCGTCGGCGTCACGCATCCGCGCGGAATCGGCAACTGGTCGTCGTTCCAGACCCGCCTCCCCTTCGACGGACTCGCGGAGTGGAAGACGGTGCGCTCGCGCCCGCTCGACGAGCAGCGCTCGCTGCTCCGGGATCCCGCCGTTCGGGAACGGCTCGTGTCTGCTGCGCTCGGCGCGTCCTATGTCGGAGGCACCGGTGCCGAGGCCCGGCCCCCCGACTACGAGCGGATGCAGGTGATGCTCGCACCGACGCCGCCCAATCCCACGGTCGGCGAGGTCGCCCGCGAGCGCGGCGTCGACCCGATCACGGCCATCATCGACCTCGCGCTCGAGATCCGACCTCGATCGGTTCTTCGTACAGACGTTTGCGCCCTTCGTCGACGAGGAGGTCGACCAGCTGCTCGTCGCATTCCCGGATCGTGGCGGGCTTCTCGGACTCGGGTGCCCACGTGAGCCAGATGTCGGACGCGTCGATCACGACGCACCTGCTGGCCCACCAGGTGCGCCAGCGAGGGAGTCTCCGCCTGGAGGAAGCCGTGCGACTTCTGACTTTCGGCCCTGCGAGGGCCTGGGGCCTCGCCGGGCGCGGTCTCGTGAGCGAGGGATTCATGGCCGATCTCAACGTGTTCGATCCGGCGACGATCGGCCCGGACATGCCGCGCGTCGTCAGCGATCTCCCGACTGGCGCTCGTCGGATCGAGCAGCGGTCGACGGGCATCCTCGCCACGATCGTCGGCGGCACGCGCACGATCGAGAAGGGCGAGCACACCGGGCGCTTCCCCGGCCGCCTCCTGCGCCGCAACCAACGTGGCGCCGCGACCGTGTGACCGGGAAGCAGGCGGGACGCCCAAGATTTCGTCCGGCACCGCGAATCAGAGAAGCTGCTGATCGGAACAGACTCATCCATTCTCGTTGACGACGCGCCCGACCTCGTTCCGGACGCAGCGCGAGCCGACCGTCGCTGATGAGCCCCGTCGTGTGCCGAAACCCGGCCGCCGCTACGACGCGAATCCGCTGCGCATCACGAGCTCCGAGAGCATCTCGACCTGCTCGACGGACGGATCCGGGGCGGCGAGCAGAAGCTCGTCCACACCCGCCTCGGCATAGGACGTGAGCGCGCGCTCGATCTCCCCCTCGCTGTGCGTCGGGACGCGCGAGACCTGGGGACGAGCGCTCTCGGAATAGTCGTAGTAGGCCCAGAGATAGTCGCGGAGCTTCTGCTCGGCACCGGAGCCGAGCGAAAAATACATCGCAGCTGCGACATGAGGCCGACCCGATCGACCCGATCGCGCCCACTCCTCGCCGACGATCTCGATGCTCTTCTGCTGGGCCTTCGGATCGGGCACGAAGCTCCAGGTCATGATGCCGTCCGCGATCCGGCCCGCGCGGCGAAGCGCGGGCTCGGTGAGTGCCCCGTAGAGCAGGGGGGGACCGCCGGGTGTGATGGGCAGCGGCCCGATCGGCGGCAGACCGTCGTGCAGGGATTCCCCTCTCCAGATCCGGCGAAGATCTTCGACCTGGCGCTCGAAGCGACGCAGCCTTCCTTTCCAGGGCACATCGAGCACCGAGAAGTCGTCTGGTCGACTGCTGATGCCGATGCCGAAGCTGAATCGACCGCCCGACAGCACGTCGAGCGACGCGACCTCCTTGGCCACGATCCCGGTACTTCGCGTGGGCAGGGCGACGACGCTCGTCGCCAGCCGGACGCGTCGAGTGACACCGGCGGCGACCGCCAGGGAGATCAATGGATCCTGGCTGTGGTACGCGATCCGGTCGCCGAGCGCGATCGTAGAAAGGACACTGTCTTCGACGGCGCGACACCAGCGGACGAAGACATCGGCCTGCCGGCCGCTGTCCATCGTCATCGGAAAGCAGATCCCAACCTTCACGAAGACGCGTCCGGCTTGGGCGGCTGGGTCAGCTCGATATGGACGCCATCGGGATCTGTGATGAAGAACTGCTTGCTCCCTTCGATCTCGACCGGTCTCGTCTCGGGCGACAATCCGCCGGCGACCGCTGCCTCGTAGGCCTCGTCCGCGTCGGAGACCCGGAGCGTGAATGCTCCGATTCCGGGAGCCGGAAGCGGCGCATCGCCGTCGGCCGAGTATTGGATCAGCTCGACCATCTGACCCCCGACCTTGCCGAGCACCAGCCGGGCGCGGGCCCCGGTCAAGGGGCGGTCGTCGTGTCCCGAGAGGATCCGTTCGAGCTGCTCGCCCCCGATCTCGACGTCGACGACCGGGTCGAAACCGAGGTGGTCGCGATAGAATGCGAGGGATCGTTCGAGGTCGGTCACGCGAACGACGAGGTGGTCCCAGGCGACGATGGGGATCTTCTTGGTCACAGGTCTTGCTCCTCGTTGAGTTCGTAGCCATGCACGACGCGATCCTGCCGTGCTGCGTCTCGATGCCATTCTGGCCTCATGGCGTGTCCGTTGCAACGCCTTGATCGTGTGGGACGATTCCGTTGCTCGTCCCCGTATGGTGCAAGGACTCGGCCGTTGATCTTGGCGGTCCTCCTTTCGTCGTGTGACGAATCTCGAGGACAGACAACCATACGAGGTCGCGCGCCGCTCAGGACGGATCGTGCGTGGTCCCGTCGCCGGGCGCCGGTACGCGCGTGATCGTCGGGAGCGGGTGCGACCCGACCCCGACGATGCGCAGGATCAGGAAGCCGCGCGCGTGTCCGAAGGTCTTGATCCAGTTGGGGTGGCCGGGATCCTCGCGCGCGATCACGAAGCGAACGTGGCCGTCCGCCTCGACCTCGACCTCGGCCGAGGTCAGACTGACCGGATCGGTGCGGTAGCGCTGGGACTCGTGCCAGATCGTCGCGGAGGTGAGGTTCCAGTAGATCGTCTCCGGCGGGTCGAGGTCGACGAGAAGGCGCTCGTCCTCGCCGATCTCGAAGTAGGCCATCTGGTAGTAGTTCTCGGCGTTTGCGGCGCTCGCGCCGATCGCCGAGCCCGTGCTCGGAACGAACGTGTTGGGGCGTTCGCGCATCTGGGGCAGCAGCGTTCGGTGCCAGGTCGAGCTGACGAGCAGATAGCTCGCGACCCGATCGAGTCGACCCGCCACGTCTGCGTCGGACGTGACCTCCACGTCGGGCAGGCGCTCCCCGACGGCTTCGATCGCAAAGCGTGCGAGACGCTGGGTCTCGCGATCGCTGACGTACTGCCGGATCACGACGCCGTTCGCCTCGTCGGGGAGCGCGACCCAGACACCCGGGGCGTCCGGTCTCTGTTTGGTGAGCCAGATCGTGAATCGGCCCCGTTCGTCGGCATGCGCGCGGAGGATCGCGTCGTCCAGGTAGGCGAGAGACCGGCTCCGCTGGGACTCGCCGCGACCGTTCACGGTGAGGCTGACGTAGGGAACGGTCCCGAGGTCTCCGCTCACCTTGTAGTCGTAGCGACCGTCGATGAGGGCCTGGTCGTACTCCGCGTCGGGGTTGTAGGCGCCGATGTCCCGGTTGCGGGGATCGGACTTCGCGAAGAGGGGATTGCGGTAGTCATTGTTCACCCAGTCGTGGGTGGCGACGGTCAGGTGCTTGAGCACCATGCGCAGGCCCTCGACGGCCTCCTGCTCCGTCTGCGCCTCGGCGAGCACCATCTGTTTCACGGCCTCGATCGACCGCTGGAGGTGCTCGAACTCCGCGACACTGTCGAGATCGTCGTAGGGGCTCCCCGCCTCGGCGAGCCCGTCCACCCACTGGAGCAGGTCGAGCTCGTTCCACTTCGCGGGCTCGGCGTCGGCGTCGGGTGCGGCGCCGGTTTCGGCGTCGGCGCGATAGGGCCCGGCGGCGATGTCTGCGCAGGCGAGCGCCGTGAGGCCCAACGCGAGTCCCAAGGCTGCCCGACTCGCCAGCCGTCCGCGTCGAGTGATGATGTGTCGTCTCAATTTCGGTCCACCCCAGAAGCGTTCAGCTTCTTTCGTTTCGAGCCAGCTCGATCCACAGCAGAGAGTAGGCGGAATCCGGGCCGGAAATCAGTCTCGCAACGAAAGCCCGACCACGATCAGCGGCAGCGGTGGATCACCCTTCTGGGAAATCACCGGGACGCCGTCGGCGCAATGGACTTCTTCGTCGTGCCGACCGCCTGCTTTCGGCTCCTCTACGCATGGTTCGTGACCGGCCACGCTCGACGCGAGATCTTGAATGTCGATGTCACCGACGAGCATCATCTTCGACGACTGCTCAGGGAGTACATCGATTTCTACAATGCAGACCGCGTCCGTACCGTGCTCCGAGACTCGCCGATGGGCCGGCCACCGCCGGAGTATCCCCGTTCCTCGGCAAGAATCGTCGGTCGAGCTCGCCTCGGCGGCCTGGACCACTGCGAACCCGGCGCCGACACCACGCCGACGGCGTCCCCGGCCGCACCCGTGCCACTCGAGGCACAGTCGCAGGCTCTGACCACCACCAGTGACCGCGAGCCGATCGGGCCGGAGCCGTCGACCACCGAGTCGACTCCCGACGTGGTCGAGGGGCCGATCGTCGCCGAGATCGGTGAGCCGCTCACGATCGAGGCCCAACCGGCGGTCGGTACCGACGCAATTCTCGCCGAGCCGCAGGTGGCCACACCCACCGCCGAGGTGTCCGCGGTGGTTTCCAGCCCTGCTGCCAAGCTCCTCGGTGATGAGGCGGAGTTGTCCATTGCCTATCCGTGGCGCAGCTACCTCCCTGGTTGGACCGTTGCCTACCTCGACGCCGATGTCGTCTCGGGCAACACGAACATTCCCACCCAGACGATCACCGTCGGGGTGCCCCCGGGCGCCACTCCCGCCTACGTGAGCGAGGTGCTGGCCCACGAGATCGGTCATGCCATCGACGTGAGCTATCTCAGCGACGCCGACCGGGCCCGCTGGCTCGAGGCCCGCGGCGCAACGGGGATCGACTGGTGGCCCAACGGCGGCCCGGGCGATTTCGACGTCGGTGCCGGTGATTTCGCCGAGGCGGTTGCCGCGTGGCTCACCGGGTCGTCCAACGACTCGGCTGTCGCAGGGCCCTTCACCACCGCCCAGCTCGACCTGGTCGCCGAGCTCGTTCCCTGACGTCGGTCTCCACAACCCGGCCCGACCCGGATAGCCTCGCGGAGAGGGCTGACCAGATGGACATGGGTCGGATGATCCCAGCCCTCGTCTCGATCGTGTCGCGTCGCGGCATCCGATCGATCGGCATGCCTCGTCTCGGCGTGCTCATCTGACCCCCATCGTGAACCACGGAGGTTCAACCCCATGTCCGACTTCAAGGTTGCCGATCTGTCCCTGGCCGGCTTCGGTCGCAAGGAGATCCAGCTCGCCGAACACGAGATGCCGGGCCTGATGGCCATGCGGGCCGAGTTCGCCGACGACCAGCCGCTGGCCGGTGCGCGCATCATCGGTTCGCTGCACATGACCATTCAGACGGCCGTTCTCATCGAAACCCTCACGGCGCTCGGCGCCGACGTCCGCTGGGTGAGCTGCAACATCTTCTCCACCCAGGATCACGCGGCAGCGGCCGCGGCGGTGGGTCCGACCGGAACCGTCGAGAAACCGGCCGGCGTTCCCGTGTTCGCGTGGAAGGGCGAGTCCCTCGACGAGTACTGGTGGGCCACCGAGCAGCTGTTCCACTGGCCCGACGGCCGGGGCCCCAGCCTGATCCTCGACGACGGCGGCGACGCCACGATGATGGTGCACAAGGGCCTCGAGTTCGAAGTCGCCGGGGCTATTCCCGAGACCGCGGAGGATGACTCCGAGGAGTGGGGGGTCTTCCTCGAGCGCCTCCGCGACATCGCCGGTCGCGACGATCGGTTCTGGCACAAGATCGCCCCCGACATCCGTGGCGTCTCCGAAGAGACCACGACTGGTGTGCATCGTCTGTATCAGCTCGCCGCCGAGAACAAGCTGCTGTTCCCGGCCATCAACGTGAACGATGCCGTCACCAAGAGCAAGTTCGACAACCTCTACGGCTGTCGGCATTCGCTGATCGATGGCATCAACCGCGGCGTCGACCTGATGATCGGCGGCAAGACTGCGGTCATCTGCGGCTACGGCGATGTCGGCAAGGGCTGCGCGCAGTCGTTGCGGGGCCAGGGCGCCCGAGTGATCGTCACCGAGATCGACCCCATCTGTGCGCTGCAGGCGGCGATGGAGGGCTACCAGGTTGCCCGCCTCGAAGACGTCATGGAGACCGCCGACATCTTCATCACCACCACCGGCAACAAGGACGTGATCACCGCCGAGCACATGGCGCGAATGAAGCATCAGGCGGTCGTCGGGAACATCGGTCACTTCGACAACGAGATCGACATGGCCGGCCTGTTCAAGATGAGTGACGTGCAGCGCACCAATATCAAGCCGCAGGTCGACGAGTTCACCTTTCCCGACGGGCATTCGGTGATCGTGTTGAGCGAGGGTCGACTGCTCAACTTGGGCAATGCGACCGGCCATCCCAGCTTCGTGATGTCGTGCAGCTTCTCCAATCAGGTGATGGCCCAGATGGAGTTGCACGCCAACGCCGAGGCGTACGACACCTCGACCGTTGTGGTCCTGCCCAAGGAGCTCGACGAGAAGGTGGCCCGCGCCCACCTCGACGCATTGGGTGTTCGCCTCACGGTTCTCACGCCCGAGCAGGCCGAGTACCTGGACATGCCGATCGACGGTCCGTACAAGCCGACGCACTACAAGTACTGAACGGCGGGTCGGTCCGACGGCGAGGCTGTCACCCTCGCGGTCCTAGGGTCGTGCAGGTGTTGTTCCCGGTGACCTGCCCGTTGTGCCGTTCGGTCGGCGCCGCGCCGTGCGCGGCCTGCATCCGGCGGCTCCAACCGGCTGGTCGCCCCGTGCCCCCTCCCGGGCTCGACGAGCTCCGCTGTCTGGTCGACTACGACACCGTGGGGGCGCAGCTGGTTGCAGCCCTCAAGTATCGCAACGCTCGTCGACTGGTGCCCTGGTTGGCCGCTGCGCTCGCTGCGCTCGTACCTCCTGACACCCGGGTGATCACCTGGGCTCCCACCACCGATGCCCATCGGCGTCGGCGCGGCTTCGACCAGGCGGCCGTGCTGGCGCGTGCCACCGGGCGCCGCGGCGGGATTCGTGTTCGACCCCTCCTCGTACGACTCCACTGCCAGTCACAGACCGGGCGGAGCCGGCTCGAGCGTTTGAACGGTCCCCGGTTCGTCGCCCGGTCGACCGACATCGGCGGAACCACCGTCGTGATCGACGACGTGGTCACCACCGGAGCCACGCTTGCCGCGAGCGCCGAGGCGTTGCGGCGGGCCGGAGCCCAACGGGTCGTCGGAGTGGCGGTGGCCCACACTCGCGCCGGGCGTCATGACCCGCCCCCGATTTCACCTCGATTCGGAGTACTCACCGCAGGTGAACACGGATAAGGTCAGCCGAAACGCAG
Source organism: uncultured Acidimicrobiales bacterium (assembly GCA_963700995.1). Classification (GTDB taxonomy): domain Bacteria; phylum Actinomycetota; class Acidimicrobiia; order Acidimicrobiales; family JAHEJN01; genus JAHEJN01. The sequence goes on along the minus strand of CAVOZP010000010.1, from coordinate 71,789 downwards.
ACCAGGAGGCCATGCCCTATGGACGTCACGATCAGCAGCCGCAACACTCAGGTGAGCGAGCAGCTAGAGAGCGTGACACGAGAGAAGATCGGGCGCACTCGACCGCCTGCTCGAGGGACTCGAGCGGGCCAACGTGCACTTCAGCGAGGAGAGAAATCCGAGGATCTCCGAGAAAGAGGTGTGCGAGGTGAACCTCGAGGGCCGGGGACATCACGTTCGGTGCAAGGTGTCGGCTCGTGACGGATTCGTGGCTGTCGATCGGGCGGTGGCCAAGCTCGAGAAGCAGCTGCGCAAGGTGAAGACCAAGAGCGTCAACCACAAACATGGTGGCACCAAGCACTCGGCAACCGTGCCCGTCCTCACGCCGGAGCAGGCTCGAGCGATTCCGCTGGCCGAGCGCGAGCCGGCGGTGGTGAAGGTCAAGGAGTTCGAGATCAGGGCCATGAGCGTGGAGGAGGCGATCTTCGACCTCGACCGCGTCGATCACGACTTCTACGTGTTCGTGAACGCCGACACGGGTCGGCCTGCAGTGCTGTATCGCCGTGACGACGGCGACTTCGGCCTCATCAACACCGAGGCCTGATCGGCGGCGTTCAGGGCGCCACCACGATCTCGAACCAGGCGCTGAACGGCTCACCGGGCAGCACCACCGTTGGTCGGGTGTTCAATGCATTGGGCGGGCCGCTCTGGGGCTCGACACACACCGCATGCTCGGGGTGGTCATAGATCACCCAGTGGTCACACGACGATCGCAGCTCGATGGTGCCGAGGCCCGGCCACGTGAGTCGGGGTGGCATGGCCAGCTCCACGAAACAGTTGTCCCACGGCGGTTCCGAGGGTGACACGAGATGCCCGGTGGGGATCGCTCGGGAATCGATCTCGAGCATCCTTCCCGGCGCGACGACCAGCTCGACCTCGGCGATGTCATCGACCTCGACGGTTCGGCGGAACCACGGGTGCCAACCGAGCTGGGCCGGCATCGGAACCTCCGCCTCGACGGTGAGCTCGAAGCGGACTCGATCGACGCCGACTTCGGAGGTGTGCGTGACGCGACCGCCGAAGAGCCACGGGTCGCCGAGCAGGAGCTCGACAGTGTGATCGTCGATGGTGCGCCAGGTCGAGGTGTAGCCGGTGCCATGAATGGCGTGGGTCTCGATGTCGATCGGAAAGCGATGCACCGTTCCCCGGAATCGGAGCTCGCCGGAATCGAGGCGTCCGGCCCAGGGCACCATCGGATACGCGCCCCACGTCAACGGCGAAGTGGCATCGGTGACCAGCAGCTCGACGCCGTCGAGACGCAGCGACGCCACCCGTCCACCATCGGCCGACAAGACGGCGGCGAAGCGTGAGGTGATGCTCAGTCTCGGTACCGGGGTACGTCGGGTCCGACGAGATCGGTGAACAGGGCGAGCACCTCGCCCGGCTCGGCGTGACGGCCCGTCTCGTGCTTGGAGTAGAGCAGATCACCGTCGACCTTCACGTCGAACACGCCTTTGTCGCCGGTCACCAAGGTGAGATCGTCGATCACGTGCTGGTAGTTCGACAGCAAATCCTCGACCGCGCTCACGGCGCGGGACGAATAGTCTCAAGGAACGCAGTAGGTGAGCTCGATTCGGTAAGTCATCCGGTCAAGATACCGTGCGTCGGGCGCGTGAGCGCGCGCTCGAAACCCCTTCGATCAGAAAGACTTCTCATGGCCCAAATCACCCTCGGCGGCAGTCCGGTTCACACGAACGGCGCTCTGCCATCGGTCGGATCCCCCGCCCCCGACTTCTCGGTCATCAAGAGCGATCTCAGCGCCGTCACCAAGGCCGACCTCGCGGGTCAGCGGGTCGTTCTGAACATCTTTCCCAGCATCGACACGCCGACGTGCGCCACAAGCGTGCGTACGTTCAACCAGCGCGCCTCGGAGGTCGACAACACGGTTGTGCTGTGCGTGTCGGCGGATCTGCCCTTCGCGGCCGGGCGTTTCTGCGGTGCCGAAGGGATCGAGAACGTCGCCACCGGTTCGACGTTCAAGAACCCCGAGACGCTCACCGACTACGGCGTGTTGATCGAGGACGGCAAGCTCCAGGGCCTGGCCGCACGAGCGGTTGTCGTCATCGACGAGGGTGGCACGGTCGTCCACACCGAGCTCGTACCCGAGATCGCCAGCGAGCCCGACTACGACGCCGCGTTGAGCGCGCTCAGCTGAGCCCGACTACGACGCCGCGTTCGACGCGGTCAGCTGAGCCCGACTACGACGCCGCGTTGAGCGCGCTCAGCTGAGCCCGTCGATCTGGGTGACCCGGACGGCGCCGAAGGTGGCGGCGCCGTCCCCGTCCCAGTCGCCGACGACGATCCCATCGTCGAGCAAGCCGAACTCGTAGTCGAACTCGGCTGGGCCGGCGACGAGGGTGTTGGAGACGAAGTTGGTGGTGCCGCGGCGGACGGCGAAGGAGTCGCTTCCGTCGCCGTCGAAGTCGCCGACGTACACACGGTCGGCCGCCTTTCCGTAGCCGAAGGTCACGTCGGCGATGCCGGTGGTGTTCGAGTTGCGCACGAAGAACTCGTTGCCGCGGCGGACGGCGAAGGTGTCGCAACCGTCGTTGTCCCAGTCGCCGACGAACACCTCGTCGGCAGCTCGTCCATAACCGAGCACGACATCGGCGTTACCCGACGCAACGGTGTTCTTCAGGTAAAAGACGTTGCCCCGTCGCACCGCAAGGGTGTCGTCGCCATCGCAGTCCCAGTCGCCGACGAGCAGCTGGTCGGTGGCTTTGCCGTAGGAGATCGATCCCAGCGGCGCGCCGCTCGAGGTCAGCAGCTCGAAGATGTTCGCCGAACGATTCCCGAGATCGGCCGACCCATCGCCGTCGAAGTCGCCGGCCACCACTGCGCTGCCCAGCGTCGAGAACGAGACGCTGGTCTGGAGCTCCGCCGAGTGCGAGTTGGCCAGATGGACCGACGTGACAACTTGGGGGCTGGGGGGTTCGGAACCACCGCAGTTCGTCGAGATCACGCGTGGCGAGATCGCCGGGTCGTCGTTTCGGGTTGAGATCCCCCACTCGTAGCGCACCACCACGTCGTCGAAGACGATCTCGACCGGGACGCCGTTGTGGCTGATCCCCAGATGGAGATGGGCACCTACTGCGTTCCCGCTGTCGCCGATGAGCCCGATCACCTGACCCTGGCTCACCGCGCCGCTGACCGCGGAACCCTCTATCAAGTGGAGGTAGGTGCTCGTCCATCCTTCACCGTGATCGATGGTGACCCTCCAGCCGGCGCTCGGACCGTAGCTGACGGTGGCCGTACCCGCCGCAATGGCGAGCGCAGGCGCGCCGAGTTCGTCGTCGCCGGGTCCAACGGCGTTGGGGTAGTTCGGCCACTCGGGACCGTAACCATGGAAGTCGATGGCGGGCACATGGCCGGCGCGACTGGCCGGGAACATGGTCTTGCCGCACTCCCATGGGGCGAGGAACAGGGGTTCTCCGTCGGCTGCTCCGGCCGTCGCGCCCGGTGTGGCCACCAGGACGGAGGTGACCAGCGCGATGACGACGGCCAGACGTGCGGCCATCGGACGCTTGTGTGTACAGGGCATTCGGGTAACTCCTGGTCGGCCAGCGCCCGCTGGTCATGACGCACGGGTCAGGGTACCGACTGCGTCCCGAACGACGACGTGTCGATTTTAGCCGCTCGTACACTCGGTCTCCATGAGCCATTCGCCCCTACTGCGCATCGACGTGAGCGGACCCGGTCATCACGACCGCGCCCAGGTGGCGGCCTTGCTGATTCCCCACTTGTGCCGGCTCGGCTCGGTGGTCGTCGAGTCGACGCTTCGCCCTCGCCTGGCCGCCGATGTCGAGGCGCTGCTCGACGCAGGGGCGACGGGAGTGGTGCTCGACGGTCCCGCGTCGAGGGGGTCGTTTCGCGCCGGGACCACGAGCGGCGGAGTCGAGCAAGCCCGACATCGTGGTGCGGCTCGTCGCGGATTCCGGTCCCTGTCGAGCCGAGATCGTCGCCGCAGACGGCGAGGTTCGGGCCGCGGCCGAGGCCGTGATCGCCGCCGCGAACACCGATGGCTGAGCCGCCGCCGACCTTCGATCACCTGGTGGGCAGCGTGGGCGCGGCCGACCTCGAACCACCGGTACTGGCTCGTGCGATCCGCCACGCAGGGCGTGCGGGCCGCAGTCTCGCCGCCGGATTCGAGTTGACCGATCGCCTGGTCGACGTGGTCGCCGACCACGCCCGTGGGGCAGTGCGCCTGCCCCGTGTCGACATCGAACGCTTCGGAAGCGACCTGATCGAGACATCACCCGGCGGGCGTCCGGCGTCGGGGCCACTCGGCCGTCTCATGCGGTTCGAGGTCGAACGGGCCCATAGCCTGCTCGATGCATCGATCACGGTCATCGGGCCGTTGCCGCTCGGCGATCGTCTGCGGGTCAGCTGGCTCGTCGGTGATGCCCGTGCCCGGCTGCAGGCCATCGCCCGCCATCCCGACGTCTTCGCGACGCCGCCGAGGCCATGGGCGACGAGCAGGGCCCTCGGCGCCTTCCGTGCCCTGCGGCGGGCGCATCACCGGCGCAGCGCCCGGCCCCGGGTCGGGTAGCGTCGCCGGAGTGACCTCGCCGTCGCCTCCGCCCTCGCCCTTGCCGCCCGTTCTCGAACAGGCTCGCGATCTCGTCGAGCCGGCCCTGCGGGCGGCGGTCGCCAACCTCGATTTCGAGCTCCGACTGCCCGCCGACTACCACTTCGGGTGGGCGAGCGCCGACGGCGCGGCAGCTGAGCACGCGAGCGGCAAGGGGGTCCGTTCGGCCCTCGCTCTGCTCGGGGCCCGGGCCACCGGGGCCGACCAGTCGATAGCGGTACCCGTCGGCGTGGCCGTCGAGCTCGTGCACAACTTCTCGCTGGTACACGACGACATCATCGACGGGGACGTCGAACGCCGGCACCGGCCGACGGTGTGGACGCAGTTCTCCACCGGTGACGCCATCATCGTGGGTGATGCTCTGCACACCCTTGCCTTCCAGGTGCTGTTGGAGAACCCGCATCCGGCCAGCGCTGCGGTGGCCCGCCGTCTCGGCCGGGCGACAGCGGCCATGATCCGCGGTCAGTCGAACGACATGGGATTCGCCAACCGCAGCGGCGTGACCATCCACGACTGCATTGCCATGGAGGCCGACAAGACGGGGGCGTTGCTGGCCTTCGGGGTCGCCGGTGGGGCAACCATGGCCGGCGCACCCGAGGCCGTGGTGTCGGGGTTGCACGAATTCGGTGTCGAGCTCGGCATCGCCTTCCAGGCCCACGACGACATCCTCGGCGTTTGGGGCGAGCCGGCGGCGACGGGCAAGGCGGCGGGCAACGATCTTCGCGAGCGGAAGCGCTCGATGCCCGTGGTGTTGGCGCTCTCGGCGGGGGGACGCCACGCCGAACGACTGCGGGCGCTGTTCGCTCGCGACGAGATCGACGACGAGTCGGTCGCCGAAGGGATCGCCATCCTCGACGACGCCGGTGCCCGACCGGCGACCGCGGAGATCGCGAGCGAGCACCTCGAGGCTGCCACCGCCATCCTCGACACCATCGAGATCCGAAGCGATGCCCGCAACGAGCTCGATCTCGTTGGCTCGCTTCGTGGTCGACCGCGATCACTGACCTCAGGGTTCTACGCTCGTGCCGATGCGATCCCGATGCCTGGCGATGTTCGTCGCCGTTCTGGTTCTCGCGGCTGCTTGCTCCTCTTCAGCACCGATGGGGCCACGCCAGAGACTGCTCCGGCGGCTGATGGCGGTTCGGAGCCCGACACCGAGGACGCACCGGCAGAGTCCGAGGCCGACGCCTCGACCACTGACGCCGAAGCCGCACCTGAAGCTGTTTCCCGACGATGCGATCATCATCGGGGTCATCTCGGACCGGACCGGCCTGATGAAGGACCTCGACGGTCCCGCTCGAAGCCGGCGCGGGTGCAGGTCGCGCGCGTCAACGAGCGGGGTGGCGTGCTCGGGCGTCCGCTCGTGTTGGCCGAGTTCGACTCGCGGTCCCAGCTCAACGCCTCGTTCCAGGCGGCCAACGAGTTGGTGAGCGACGGCGCCGAGCTGTTCCTCGTCACCTGTGACTACCAGTTTGCCAAGCCGGCGATCGAGGTGGCGACCGAGGCCGACAAGCTGGTGTTGTCGCCGTGTGGCGGTACCGCCGAATGGGGGAACCCGGCGGTCGGGGGGCGCAACGTGTTCTCCTTCGCGATGCCGTCGGCGGCCGAGGGTGTGCTCATGGCCGACTACGTGGTGCAGCGCTACGGAGCCACGGTCACGATGATCGTCGATTCGACCGACCCCGACGCGGAGGCACAGTGTGCGGCCTTCGAGGAGCGCTTCCGGGCGGCCGGCGGTGGCTTCCGCGGTCGCCTGGAGGTCAATGTCGAGTCGGCACCCGACCTCGAGGAGAACGTCGCCAGCCTCGTCCGGACGTCGTTCGAGCTTCCCGCGGCGGTGGTGTTGTGCGCCGGCACGACCGTCGGCCAGGACGTCGTGTTGTTCCTGCGTCGATCCGGGCTCGAGGCTCCCATCGTTGCCGGTTCGACCATGGACGGCGACGACTGGATCGTGAACGTCGAGCGCACCGGCGAGATGGTGGTGTTGTCCTACGCCTCGACCTACGGGGACGATCCCGATCCGGCCGTCGACCAGCTCTTCGAGGAGATCGAGGTCTTCACGGGTGAGCGACCCGATCAGGGGCGGCCCGTCACCGGAGCCGATGCCATCGAGGCGTTCGCCCTGGCCGCCGAGCGGTCCGGCTCGCTGGACGTCGAGTCGCTCATCGCCGAGCTCGAGTCCTTCGACGGCCAGAAGCTGGTCGCGGGCACGGTCACCTTCACGAGCACGGCCCACCTCAGCTCTCGGGCCATGAGGCTCCTCCGCATCGAGGACCGGTTGCCCCGCTTCCTCGAGATGATCGAGATCGGCCCCGACGAGGTCGTCCCCGAGCCCGAGCCCGAGCCGACGCCTCAGCCCGAGCCGACGCCCGAGACCGAGGCAACGGCCGAGCCCGATGTCTCGCCCACCGCCGAGGGTCAGTAGCCCAGCTCGGGGTAGACGGGCCCGAGCAGCTCGTCGCCGGCGAGATAGCGGGCCACGTTGTCCCGGACTCGGCGGGCGAGGAGTCGAATCCCCATCTCGGGGGTGTTACCGACGTGGGGCGTGAGGAGGCAGTTGCCGATCGTCCACAGTGGATGGCCGTCGGGGAGTGGTTCGGGATCGGTCACGTCGAGGCACGCCCCGCCGATCGAACCCGCCTCGAGCGCTTCGACCAGGTCGTCGGTCACGACGTGCGCGCCCCGGGCCACATTGACCAGCCAGGCGTGGTCGTTCATCGTGTCGAGCTCGGCGCGGCCGATGATGCCGGTGGTGGCGGGCGTGAGGGCCAGCGCGAGCACCACGCCGTCGGCGGTCCCGAGGGCCTCGTTCAGGCCATCGGTGGTGAGGACTCGAGCAGCACCATCGAGGGGCTCGGCCCGATTGCGCACCACCGTGATGTCGCATCCGAACGGGGCCAGGAGCGGCAAGAGCTGCTCGGTGATGCCGCCGCCACCGAGGATCGTCAGACGTGCGCCGTGGAGCTCCGTTCCGATGGGGCGCCCCCAGGAGGTGGCCCGACCGAAGGTGACCAGTCCGCGAAAGCCGGCCAGCAACATGGCGAGGGCCATCTCGGCGACCGGTTCGGCGTAGATGCCCTTGCCGCAGGTCCAGGTGCGGCCATCGTCGACCAGATCGAGGTACGGCTCGATTCCGGCATAGGGCAGCTGCACCCAGTCGATCTGGGGATTGCGGGCCAGAATCGGCGCCAGCTTCTCGGGGGACTGGGGATCAGCCCAGATCAGGCCGGTCGCCGAGCTCGGCTCGGCCACGGTGGCCCCGGCCGACTCGGCCGCGGCCACGAGATCGTCTCGGCGCCAGGATCTGGGTTCGACTGCGATGTTGGTGGGGGTCATGGCGCCCAGGTTCGCGCAGCACGGGAGGACGGGCACGTCGACCTCGACGGCCCGAACCGCGACAGCGTTTGTCCGTATCTGCCTCGACTTTAGCAATATCTGCTAATCTGACGGCATGTCTGGAGAACGGTACAACCCCATCGCCAATCCCTATGCTCCGGGTGCCGGTACCCCGCCACCGGCGCTCGTCGGGCGCGATGCGATCATCGACGAAGCCGAGATCAGCCTCCGGCGCCTCGCGTCGGCCCGTTCGAGCCAGCACCTGCTCATCACCGGTCTCCGTGGGGTGGGCAAGACGGTCCTCCTCGGAAAGCTCGCGGCGCTCGGTGAGCATCTGGGGTTTCGGGTGGTGCGGGTCGAGGCAGTGGGCGGCGACGACACGCTCCGCAGCTTCCTGCGCCAGGGGCGGCGAGTCGTCGAGGATCTCGATCGCAGCGGCAAGGCGACCCGGGCCCTGCGCTCGATCGAGTCGGTCACGCTCACGATGCCGGCACCGGTTTCGGTGTCGACCGTCTCGACTGCCACCCCCGATCGGGAGTCGTTCGCCGACGTCATCGTCGATCTGGCCGCCGCCGCCGCCGAGGACGACGGGGGGTGATGATCGCCATCGACGAGGCGCAAATCGCTCGATCGCCACGATCTCCGCCGCATCCTGGCCGGCGTCCATCGGTGCGGCCAGGACGGGCTGCCGCTCTTCTGCCTGCTCGCCGGTCTGCCCAACCTGGTGGGCGACGTGGCGAAGGCGGCGACCTACGCCGAGCGTATGTTCACAGTGGCCGACCTCGGCCCGCTGGCCGCCGAGCAGGTCGAACGGCGGTGAACGGCCCGGCCGAGGAGATCGGAGTCGAGTGGTCCGCCGAGGCGATCGAGGCGATCGTCGACCGATCCGACGGGTTCCCGTTCTTCGTGCAGACCTGGGCCTATCACGTCTGGAACGCGGCGCATGACGAACCGGTCTCCTCGATGACGTGGTGCGGGCGGCGACGCCGCCGGTCATGCGCTCGACGCTTCGTTCTTCGCCTCCAGGATCGCCCGAATACCGGCGTCGGAGGTGAGCTACGTCCGCAGGCGCTGGCGTCGCTCGGCCCCGGACCCCATCGATCCGGCGAGGTCGCCGCCGCGGTGGGGCGGACAACTTCTCAGGTCGCGGCCTTTCGCGATCGACTCATCGCCGAAGGGGTGATCTACGCGCCGCGATACGGCTGGGTCGAGTTCGCCATACCGCACTTCGACGAGTACGTCCGCCGCCGGTTGCCGTCGCGCTGAGCCGGCGCGGGTCGGCTCGGTTCGATGAAGAGTTCCGTGGGGATCTAGGATCGGACAACTCCAGACAGGTCGTGCCATGACTGCGGAACAAACCGAGTTCGAGAGCGAAGTACGACAGCTCGTGGCGCGCGTGCTCGCCGGCGTGCTCGACGGGCCGGCGCCGGCCGCGAGCCGGCTCGACTCCGACCGAGGCGAGTTCTGGCGCGAGTGAACGCATCGCCATCGGGGCTGACCACGGCGGGTTCGCCCTCAAGCAGGACGCTGGCGGCCGAGCTGGTCGAGGCCGGGTGGCCGTCGAGGACTGCGGCACCGACAGCACCGCAGGCCGTGCGACTATCCCGACATCGCCCACCGAGTTGCCCGTCAGGTGGCCAAGGGCGACTGCACCGTGGGGGATCATGATCGACGGGGCGGGCATCGGCTCGGCGATGGTGGCGAACAAGGTGCCGGGTGTGCGGGCCGCTGCCTGCTACGACATCTCGACCGCCCGCAACAGCCGGGAGCACAACCGGGCGAACGTGCTCACCCTCGGAGCCGGTCTCACCGGCGCCGGGTTGGCGTGGCAGATCGTGCAGGAGTGGCTCGCCACGCCGTGGGGTGGCGACCGCCATCTCCGGCGGGTGGCCCTGATCAACGAGATCGAAGAGATGTACGCCAGGAGCGAGGCATGACCGACGAACCCCTCGACCGTGAGCTGCTCGTCGAGCTCATCACCAAGGAGGTGCTCAGCACCCTCACCCGTCAGGTCGACCGCTGTGACTCGCCGGAGGGCTTGCGCCAGGTCGTCGTCAACGGCGCCGACCGGGTGGCGTTCCACGGCGATGCCTCCCAGGTGCCGATCGACCTCGCCGAGTACATCGACCACACGGCGCTCAAGCCGGCGACCACCGGCGGCGACATCGACGTGCTCTGCCCGGAGGCCGAGCAGTATCACTTCGCCACGGTCTGCGTGAATCCGTCGTGGGTGAAGCGAGCCGCGCGACAACCTGCGGGGCAGCGACGTCAAGGTCTGCTCGGTCATCGGCTTCCCGTTCGGGGCCACCACCGGCGAGATCAAGGCCATGGAGGCCCGCCGAGCGATTCGCGACGGCGCCCGCGAAGTCGACATGGTCATCAACATCGGTGCGCTGAAGTCCGGCGACCAGCAGACCGTCCTCACCGAGATCGGAGAAGGTGGTCGACTCGGCGCACGAGGCCGGCGCCATCGTCAAGGTGATCATCGAGACGTCGCTGCTGACCGACGAGGAGAAGGTGATCGCCTCGGCGCTGGCCAAGAAGGCGAAGGCCGACTTCGTGAAGACGTCCACCGGCTTCAGCGACGGCGGCGCCACAGTGTACGACGTTGCCCTGATGCGCGAGACCGTCGGTCCCGACATGGGCGTCAAGGCCTCGGGTGGGGTGCGAACCGCCGAGGACGTCGAGGACATGATTGCGGCCGGGGCGACCCGAATCGGGGCCTCGGCCGGCGTGCAGATCGTCAGTGGAAACGAGGGAGACAGCAGTGGCGACAAGTATTGAGATCCGGTCCTTTGCCTTCCTCGACAGCCTGCAACCGCAGTACGCCGCCTTTCTCGGCACGGTGGCGCAGGGGTTCCTGCCCCTCGCCGGCGATGCCTCCCTCTACGTCGAAGTGGCTCCGGGCATCGAGATCAACCGCCTGACCGATGTCGCCCTGAAGGCCACCGCGGTCAAGCCCGGCATGCAGATCATCGAGCGCTACTACGGCCTGCTCGAGATCCACTCACCCGATCAGGCCGAGACCAGGGCCGCCGGAGCGGCCATCCTCGACGCGGTCGGTCTCCGCGAGTCCGATCGCCTCAAGCCGAAGATCCTGTCGAGCCAGATCATCCGCCGCATCGACGATCACCACGCACAACTGATCAACCGCATGCGTCACGGTCAGATGATCGTGCCCGGAGAGACCCTGTACGTCCTCGAGTGCGAACCGGCCGCCTACGCCGCACTGGCCACCAACGAGGCCGAGAAGGCCGCCGACATCAACGTGCTCGAAGTTCGCGCGGCCGGAGCCATGGGTCGGGTGTATCTCGGCGGCGAGGAGCGCGACATCGACGTCGGCTGGCGGGCCGCAGTGGCCGCGCTCGAAGGACTCGACGGCCGCGAGTAGGGCCGATCGCAAGAAGAAGACCGCAAGCAAAACGAAGAGAAGATGAAGGGAGCCAGAAATGGCTGAAGCGCTCGGCATGATCGAATGCAGGAGTTTCGCAGCGATGGTCGAGGCATCTGATGCGATGGTGAAGGCGGCCAAGGTCGACCTCGTCTCGTACGAGAAGACCGGAGGCGGCTACGTCACCGCGGTGATCCGTGGCGATGTCGCCGCGGTGAAGGCCGCGGTCGATGCTGGTGTCCGGGGCGCAGAGAAGGTCGGCGAGGTCATCTCGACCCACGTGATCGCCCGCCCGCACGTCAACATCGACGTCGTGCTTCCTCTCGGTCGGGCCGACGAGGCTGCCGCCGAGTCGAGCTGATCTCGTGGGAACCGCTACGAACTCCGGGCGTCGCCGGGAGGTGAGACCACCATGCTCCTCGGCCGTGTGACCGGCACCGTCGTCGCCAGCAAGAAGGAACCGCTCATGGAGGGTCTCCCCTTCCTCGTTGTGCGTCAGCTCGGCGTCGACAACACCGAGGCCGGCGGCTACGTCGTGGCGGTCAACGCGGTCGGCGCCGGCGTCGGCGAGGTGGTGATGTACGCGTCGTGGCAGCTCGGCCCGTCAGACCGCGCATGACCCAGAACCGTCCGTGTGATGCCGTCATCATGGCCATCGTCGACACCTGGGAAGTCGACGGCGAGACGATGTACGAGAAGTGAGCAGCCGATGCTGAGCAACGACGAGGTCGAGTCGATCATCGCTCGGGTGAAGGGCCGGGTTGCCGCCGCCGAGGGGCCGGGCCGGACCGGACTCGGACTACGGGCGGTCGACGATCTCGGTGCCGGCGAGGCCCTGTTGGGTGACGGGATCCACCCCACGCATCGACGCAGCGGTCGGGGCCGCCCGGGCAGCGTTCGCGGCCTACCGCGGCATGGGACTCGAGTCGCGTCGGGCGATCGTCGAAGCGATGAGGGCGGCCATGCTGCGCGAAGGCGAGCGCCTGGCGTACATGGCCCATGCCGAGACCGGCCTCGGTCGAGCCGAGGACAAGGTGAAGAAGAACCTGATGGTCACCACCAAGACCCCGGGCCCCGAGGACCTCGAACCGCAGGCCGTCACCGGCGACGAGGGCATGATGGTCACCGAGTACGCGCCTTACGGTGTCATCGGGTCGATCACCCCCACGACCAATCCGACGTCGACGATCATCAACAACAGCATCGCCATGGTCGCCGCCGGCAACGCCGTGACCTTCAACGTGCACCCGGGGGCCAAGCTGGTCTCGGTCGAGAACATCAAACTCCTGAACCATGCGATCGTCGGCGCCGGCGGCCCGCCCGATCTCATCACGGCGGTACCCAACCCCACGCTCGAGTCGGCCCGGGAGCTGATGGCCCATCCCGATGTGCGCGTGCTGCTCGTCACCGGCGGCCCTGCGGTGGTGGGCGAGGCGCTGCGCACGCCGAAGAAGGCCATCACCGCCGGTCCGGGCAATCCACCGGCGGTGGTCGATCACACCGCCGACATCGAGCAGGCGGCGCGCGACATCGTCCGTGGCGCATCGTTCGACAACAACATCGTCTGCGTCGACGAGAAGACCACCATCGTCGTCGAATCCGTGGCCGACGCATTGGTGCGGGCCATGGTCGGCGCCGGGGCCTACCGCCTCAAGGAGCACGAGCTCCGTCGCCTCGAGCGGGTGATCTTCACCCAGATCGGCGCGCCCAACAAGCCGGGGGCGATCAACCCGGTGTGGATCGGCAAGAACGCCACCGACCTCCTGGCCGAGATCGGCGTCGCCGTCGACGGCGACGTGCGGCTGTTGGTCGCAGAGGTACCCGCAGAGCACAGCCTGGTGTGGACCGAGCAGATGATGCCGGTGATGCCGGTGGTGCGGGTCAAAGACGTCGAGTCCGCGATCGATCTGGCGGTGCGCTCCGAGCACGGCTTCCGCCACACGGCGTCGATCCACTCCACCAACGTCGACACCATCACGACCATGGGCCGGGCCATGAACTGCTCGATCCTGGTGGCCAACGGCCCCAACTTCGCCGGTCTCGGTGAGGGGGGCGAGGGCTTCACGTCGTTCTCCATCGCCAGCCCGACCGGCGAGGGCCTCACTCGACCGAGGACCTTCTCGCGCATACGGCGCGTCGCGGTTGTCGGAGCGTTGCGCATTGTCTGACCCCGACCGCCGTCTCGATCCCGCCATCGGGCTCCTGGAGTTCTCGTCCATCGCGGCCGGCATCGTCGCCGGTGATGCCATGGCCAAGTCGGCACCCGTCTCGTCGCTCCATGCGGGCACCGTGCATCCGGGCCGATACCTGGTCCTGGTCGGCGGCGACACCGCGGCGGTCGAGATCGCGCTCGAGCGCGGCGGCACCGACACCGTGGTCGACCACCTGTTGCTCCCGAACGTTCATCCCACCGTCATCACGGCCATCACCACGTCGTACGACCGTGCCCCGCTCGCCGGCGACGCGCTCGGCATCGTCGAGACGTCCACGATGGCCACTGCGATCGTGGCCGCCGATGCGGGGGTCAAGGCCGCCGACGTGTCACTGCCGGCCGTCCGACTGGCCGACGACCTGGGGGGCAAGGCGTACTGTCTCTTCTCGGGGGCGGTGGCCGATGTGGAAGCCGCCGTCGAGGGTGCGGTCGCCGTCACCGATCCCACCGGGAACCTGGTCGGCACGGCGGTCATTGCTCAGCTGCACCCCGAGATGCGCGACAACCTGGCCGCCGAGCTGCGGTTCAATCATCACCTGCAACGACGCTCGGGACCGGCCTGATGCTCCTGGGGCGCGTCACCGGCACGGTCGTCGCGACGGTCAAGGCCGATGGTCTCGAAGGAGTGAAGTTCCTCGTCGTCCAGCCGCTCGACAAGCACCGGCGCGACCGCGGCGCCCCCATTGTGGCCGCCGACGCCGTGGCCATGGCGGGACCGGGCGAGCTCGTGTACTTCGTGGCATCCCGCGAGGCGGCCGAGGCCCTGCCCGAGCGGTTCGTGCCCGTCGACCATGCCATCGTGGGCCTGGTCGATCACGTGACCCTCAGCGAGGACGACCGTTGAAGATCGCACGAGTCGCCGGAACCGTGGTCTCGCCGGTCAGCCACCCCTTCTTCGAAGGGAAGAAGTTGCTGTTGTGCGACCTGGTCGACACCGACGGCTCGTCGCAGGGATACGTGATCGCGGTCGACGTGGTGGACGCTGGTGTGGGCGACGAGGTGCTCATCTGTGACGAGGGCACCTCGGCTCGGCAGATCTTCGGGCTGTCGACGGGGCCGATTCGCGCCGTGATCGTCGGCATCGTCGACGAGATCAGCTGAGCGGCGTCGAGCCGTGCGGGGTGAGTGGGGTACCCCGCTCGGATCAGCCGCGTGCCTCGCCCAGGGCCGCGGCGATTGCCTCGAGTGCCTCGTTGTCGTCGCTGCCGAGCGAGACGGCCACCTCGGCGAAGCTCGACGCAGCCTCCGACAGTCGGTTGCGTCGTTCCACGACCGAGTACGCGATGGGCGGGCTGTCGGCCACGAAGGTGCCGCGTCGCCCCTCGCCGGTGAGGATGCCCGCGTACTCGAGCTCGCGGTAGGCCCGGGCGACGGTTCCGTTCGAGAGATCGAGCTGCGCGGCGAGCTGGCGGATGGTGGGAAGGCGCTGTCCGGGTCGGAGGCGGCCGGCGGCCACCTGCAGCGCGATCTGCGCGCGGAGCTGCTCGAAGGGAGGAATCCTCGTGTTGTTGTCGAGTCGGATGGTGACCACGGCCTGTTTGTAGCATTGTTCTGCTACGTACGGCAAGTCAGATTCCGTTCACCGGAGTCACAGATCCCGGCTAGATTCGCTCTATTGCTGTGGTATGGGTCGTTTTTCGAGTCTGATCGAAGGAAATCTGCTGACGGCAGTTGCCTTTTGTGTCAACCCGTGGCATGTTTGTATCGACACGAACTGACACTCGTCGAAGCCTTGGAAAGAGGTCGCAATGAAGCTCATCACCGCAGTCGTCAAGCCCCACCAGGTCGAGGCGGTCAAGGATGCCCTCGCCGGGGTCGGCATCCAGGGCATGACGGTGACCGAGGCCCAGGGCTTCGGTCGACAGGGTGGCCACACCGAGACCTACCGAGGCACCGAGTACAAGGTCTCGTTCACCCCCAAGTCCCGGATCGACATCGTCGTCGACGATGATCAGGCGACCGGTGCCACCGATGCAATCGTCACCGCCGCCCGAACGGGAAAGATCGGTGACGGCAAGATCTGGACATCGCCGGTCGAGAGCCTGGTGCGCATTCGCACGGGCGAGCAGGGCCACGACCGCGTTGTAGCCGGTAGGCCCCAGCCGAGCGGGCCGGCGTCATTCATCGGGCACCGATTCCAGCCAGGGTCCGGGCTCGGCCTCGCCTTCTCGCAGTGGTTCGGCCAGGAGATCGATGGCACCCCAGATGCCCTTGGACATCGGGAAGAACACCGCCGGGACGATCAGCGCCACCGCGAGCACGGGCACGAGAATCGGTACGGGCTCGGGATCCGACCCGCTGAGAACGAAACCCAGCACGAGCGTGACGAGCACGGCCCCGAACGACACGATGGTGTTCATCCCGACCGCGCCGACGAACTGGCCCTGCTCCCGCTCGAACTTCAGGTGACAGCGCGGGCAACGGTTCGCCATCCGCCAGCCGCGGAAGACACCGTTGCTACCGCACAGGATGCAGCGGAGCCGTAGCGCTCGGACGAACAGGAGGGGCGCGGACGCAGTCGGCCGGTACTCGGTGGTGATGTCCGGATCGTACTGGTGGCCAGGGTGGTCTCCCAGCCAATCCCGGACGCGGCATGATGAGTGCGATGTCCACCCTGAGACTTGGCACGGCCGCGCTGGTCTTCGCGATCCTTGTCGCTGCGTGCTCCGCGACGGAGGACCCCGGCGACCCCGAGGCCTTCTGTGCCCTGTTGCGAGACGGCATCGGCTTGAGTGCAGGTGGAACCGACGGGCTCGACGCCCTGGAGGCCGCCGCGCCGCCGAGATCCGATCCACCGTGCGCGAACTGGCCAACACCGTGCGCTCGCTCGACGAGATCCCCGACGACGAGCTCGGCGAGCTCTTCTCTGCGGCCTTCGATCCCGAAGCGGTCGAGGCTCGTAACGGCTTGCGGACCTATGCGGTCGAGCAATGCGGGTCGACCTCGGTTCCCGTCGACCAGGCCGTCGATGGTGTTGTCGACGAAGCCGACGCCGAGGCGCAACTCGCGCTCCTACATCGCCACCAACTTCGGGACGACCACGTGGGCGGGCCAACTGTCGGTCGACGTGGGGTTCGCCTTCGGTCGTCTCGACTCGCTCCACGCCGAGTTCGCCGACGATCCCGATGCGCCCGACGACGCGCTGGCGGCCTGCAACGCGCTGGCGGTGTTCCTGTACGAGATCGAGAGCGGATCGGGCGAGATACGGGTCACCCACGGTGACACGCTCCTTGCCGGCCGGTCGGGTCCCTCGGCACCCTGCGTGCGACCCTGATCGACATCGGGCCGCCGACTAGCATGGCCGTCGTCGGTTGGTCGGTCATGGAGGACTCATGCGCGTTGTCGTCGATTTCGAGCTGTGTGAGAGCAACGCGGTCTGCATGCAGATTGCGCCCGAGGTGTTCGAGGTGCGCGACGACGACTTCCTCTACATCTTGAACGAGACGCCGGGCGAAGAGCTGCGCGACAAGTTGGAAGAGGCCGTCCAACGCTGCCCGAAGCAGGCCATTTCCCTCGCCGAGGGCTGAGTCCGGCTCGACATGGAGCGCATCGCGATCGTCGGTGCCTCCCTCGCCGGTCTTCGGGCCGCGGAGGAGCTGCGGCGTCGCGGCTTCGCGGGGAGCATCCGGCTGATCGGAGCCGAACCCGAGCTTCCCTACGACCGCCCGCCGCTGTCCAAGCAGGTTCTGGCGGGAGAGTGGGAGCCGGCGAGGGCGATGCTGGTCGACCGCACCGCCCTTCGCGGTGACGACATCGAGATCTCGACCGACACCGAGGTCACCGGTCTCGATATCGCGGGGCGCCGGCTGTCGACCGGGAACGACGAGATCGAGTTCGACGGCCTGGTGATCGCCACCGGCGCACGGCCTCGACGCCTGTCGACGGTCACGCCGGCAGGCGTGCACGTGCTGCGTACGCTCGCCGACGTGCGAGGTCTGCTCGCCGATCTGGGCGACGGTCCGAAGGCCGTCGTGGTGGTGGGGGCAGGGTTCATCGGTGCCGAGGTGGCCGCCACGTGTCGCTCACAGGGTCATCGGGTCACCATCGTCGAGGTCGCGCCCGCGCCGATGGAGCGAGCCATTGGCGCCGAGATGGGCGCCGTCATGGCCGATCTCCACCGACGCCATGGTGTCGACGTTCGCCTGGGTGTGGCCGTCGCACGGTTCGTCGGCGACGAACACATCGCCGGCGTGGAGCTCGATGACGGTTCCACCCTCGAGGCCGACGTGGTCGTGGTCGGGATCGGAGTGGTGCCCAACACCGAGTGGCTGGAAGGATCGGGCCTGGTCATCGACAACGGCGTCGTGTGCGACGCGACGCTGCTCGCGGCTCCCGGGGTGGTGGCCGCCGGCGATGTCGCCCGTTGGCCGAATCTGCTCTTCGACGAGACCATGCGCATCGAGCACTGGGACAATGCCGGCGACCAGGGGGCAGCCGCGGCGCGCCGACTGCTCGCCGCCCCAACCGAGGCCGAGCCGTTCACGCCGGTGCCATGGTTCTGGAGTGACCAGTACGACCGCAAGGTGCAGGTGGCCGGACGCACGAATGACGCCGACGAGGTCGTGGTCGCCCACGGTGCCGTCGACGCGGGCCGGTTCGTTGCGCTGTACCGCCGGGGTGAGCGCCTGGCCGGCGCCTTCGGCATGAACCGACCCCGTCACGTCATTCAGTTGCGGACCCTGATCGCCGAGCGAGGGTCCTTTGCCGAGGCGGTCGATCGATTGAGCGACTGACCGACTGGCCACGGCGGGCATCACCGGCCCGGAGGCCTCCGCGCCCTAGCGTTTGGGAATGGATGCCGCTCTCCCCATCGTTGTCGTGACGCCCTCCCACATCTACGAGGGTTCTGTCGCCGTCGTCAAACGTCTCCAGGAGGTGCTCAACGACGAGCTCACCGACTTCGTGCGCATGGACAACGTCAGCGTCGTCCGGCTGTCGGACCCCGACGTCACCATCCACGAGGCGGCCGAGATGAGCGTGTCGAAGAGCAGCATGACCTTCGTTCTCATCAACACCGAACAGCACGAGGACCCCAAGACGCGAGTGAGCCATCTCATGCCGAAGACGGCTCAGCCGGTGTTCATCGGGGCAGTGGGCAGTGAGCTCAAGGGGCTGCTGCACCTGACCCGCCGTTACGACAGCCCGACCGATGCGATGTCGCTCGAGCTCCACAAGTTCTTCGCGGTCACCGATGCGGTCCTCAGCTTCCCGACCGTTGACGATGAGCCCGTGTATTCACCGGTCGTCCTGGCCAACCGCAACATGCTCACGGCGCTGTCGATCGAGACCTGATCACCCTTCGCGGGCCGGCCACCGATGGGTGAAACAGCGGTCGTCGATGACGCCGGGTGACCAGCGGCCCCAGAGCCCCAACGTGGCCCAACGGGTTCGCTCGGTCCACTGAAGACAGCTCGGCTCGTCCACGCGGTACGAGACCTGACGGATACCGCCCTCGTGCACCGCGTACCCCGACCAGACACCGGGATAGTCCTTGGGGGCACCGACCTCGATCACGGGGATGCCTCGGTGGTCGCGTCGTCGGTTGCGGTGGGTGTGCCCCGAGACGGTCACCGATGCCGGGGCGACATCGGCCAGTCGATCGAGGAACCGTCGGGCATGGTGGCCGGCGATGCCCGGCGGGAAGAAGGTGGGAAAGCGGTGGGTCTGGAGGTTGTGATGCAGGCAGACCATCACCGGTGTGTCGGCTTCGGCGGCTGCCTGGATGATCGCATCGGCCACATGCGCAATGCCGCCCTGGTTGGTGCGGCGGATCGTCGTGTCGGCGAGCACGAGGCGGATCCCGGGAAGGTCGCGAACGCGGACCGGTTCGGAGAGATCGAAGCCGCCGCTGGCGGCGCCTGCGATCGGGTCGATGCCGTGCCGTGAGCTCGCTTCGTGGTTGCCGAGCATGATGTCGGTCGCCACCGGCAGCGACGAGGCGATCTCGTTCGCCGCTGCCCACTCCTCGACGGTGCCCCGGTTCACCATGTCACCCTTGAAGACGGCATGATCGGGCTGCCACGCAGCCATGGAGCGAACGGCGGCCCGCAGGCATCGCTCTGCGCTCGCCGGTTCGGGGGTGGGCCGTTCGTGGATGGTTTTCAGGTAGCCGAACCGGTTCTCGCCGATGTGGGCGTCGTTCACGGTGACCACCCGAGCGAGGAGCTCGCCGGGCGGATCGATCGCGGTGGTGAATCGATGACGGCAGTCGGCCAGGGCCAGGCCGCGGCCACCGATGGACAGGTCATAGGTCGTTCCGGGGGTGAGGCCGGTGAGGTTCAGTGCTCCGGGCCCGCCGTCGGTGTCGACGGTCGACGACTGCGTCGAACCGTCGGGAGCGCTGCAGGACACCCGCATCGGCCCGGGACCGGCGCGACGCCACACGAGTTGCGCGGCCGAGGGTTCGACGGCGAAGACAGCGACCGCAGGTGGTCGGCGGGCGAGCCAGCGCAACATCAGCCGACAACGGTGGGAACGCGGTTGCGGACGCGAGCGTGGAGGCCGACGTTCACCCGGAGCCGTTCGAGGTGCTGGGCAATGGTTTTGGCCCCCTGGTCGAGTGGATGCTCGCGGCAGAACGACTCGATCTTGCCGGCGAGGGGCTGGACCGAGAGTGACCGGATCCCGCCGAGGAGGTACACCATGCTCGTCGACGGGAACGCCGAGACGATGAACGGCCAGTTGTCGACGACATGGGTCCACGCCCGAGGGCCGTGGTGGCGGTTTCCCATCGCCAACGCCAGGACGAAGGGTGCGTCCTGGATGCGGATGGTGCCGTCGACGGTCATGGCCAACAGTCGCTCGAATTCGCCAAGACCAGGTACCGCAGCGAGGGCGTAGGAGTAGCGACGTTCGTCCTGAGGGGTATCGGCGTCGCGGAAGCGGCGCACCAGATCGTCGAACCGGTCGGTGTCGGCGACCGATGCGACCACTCCGACTGCCGCGGCTCGCAGGCTGGCGTCGGCCGACTCGTCGTCGAGGAGCGCGGCGGCCCGTTCGACGGTCGGGCCGTGGTTCCCGATGGTGCCGAGAGCGCCGAAGACGGCGGCGCGGAGCTCACCGGTTCGGTCGTCCTCCTCCGCCGACGGGTCAGGCCCCAGCCGATCGAGCAGAGGACCGAGCAGACGAGTGACCCACGCTGCGTATGCTTCCCGAGCGTCGTCAGCCAGGAGGTGGTCGATGGCGTGGAGCGTGCCGATGATGCGTTGCCACACCGAGAGGTCGTCGTCGTCGACGAAGGTCCGCACCAGTTCGAGGTAGTCGGCAGGATCGAGAACGCCCGCGACAACCGCCGCCCAGGCGTCGTCGACGAGCCCGTAGCGTTCGATGGGCGCAACCGCGCCCGGGGGCAGGCCGGCAAGGGCTGTGGCCGCAGCGGTCGAATAGTCGACTCGGTAGAAGCCGGAGGCATCGGCGTTGACCAGCACGGCATCGTGGGCCCCGACATCGACGGTGGCGTCGGGGGATTCGAGCAGCACCGGGACCGAGCGGCTCGCGCCGGCGTGGTACACCCGCAGGACGATTGGGACTCCCCACTGTTCGCCCGATTCGACACCGTCGTACCGGAAGCGACGTTGCCGAAGATGCACCCGGGTGTCGTCGATGAGGTCGATCGATACCAACGGGTGCCCGCCCTGGAAGATCCACGAGTCCATGATGCGTCGCACCGGGTGGTTCGAGACATGCTCCAGGTCGTCCCACAGGTCGGTGGTCTCGGTCGATCCGTAGGCGTGGCTGGCCAGGTAGTGCCGGACGCCGTCGCGAAAGACCGTGGGCGTGAGGTACTGCTCGAGCATGCGCACGACTGCGGCGCCCTTCTCGTAGGTGAGCAGGTCGTACATGCCCTCGGCGTCGGCCGGCGAAACCACCGGATACTCGATTGGGCGAGTTTCGGCCAGGGCGTCGACGTCGAAGGCGGCCGAGCGGGAGAGCCCGAAGTCGACCCATCGTTCCCAATCGGGTCGCCACGCGTCGGTGGCGTGCATCTCCATGAAGGTGGCGAAGGCCTCCTTCAGCCAGATGCCCTCCCACCACTTCATGGTCACCAGGTCGCCGAACCACATGTGGGCGATTTCGTGGGCGATGACGTCGACCGATCGCTGCTGCTCGCGTTGGGTGGATCGCTGTGGATCGAGGAGGAGGAGGATCTCCCGGAAGGTGACCGCGCCGAGGTTCTCCATGGCGCCCGACGCAAAGTCCGGAATGGCGAGCAGGTCGAGCTTGTCGCCCGGATAGGGAATGGCGAAGTACTCCTCGAAGTGGGCGAGGGAGAACGCGGCCGCTTCCATGGCGAAGTCGATCAGATGGTCCTTGCCGGGCACATGGATGATGCGGACGGCGGTGTCGCCGACATGCACCGGCTCGCTCGTCTCGAGGGGGCCGACCATGAAGGCCACCAGGTAGGTCGAGAGCAGCATCGTCGGTGCGAACCGCACCTCGCGTCGTCCGTCGTCGAGCAGCTCCGACGAGATCTCGCGGCCGCACGAGATGGCGAGCAGGTCGGGGTCGACCACGAGGGTGACGTCGAACACCGCCTTGAGGTCGGGCTCGTCCCAGCACGGGAAGGCTCGGCGGGCATCGGTCGATTCGAACTGGGTCGTCGCCAAGGCGCGGGTGGTGCCGTCGGCGTCGGAGTACGAGCTGCGGTAGAAACCGCGTAGCTTGTCGTTGAGAACGCCGTCGAAGTGCGTGACCAGGACGTACTCACCCGGCTCGATGGTCGTGGCGAGTTCGAACGTGGCCCGCTCGTGGTCTTCGTCGAGGCTGACAGTGCACCCAATCGAGCCGCCGGTCGACTCGAGATGGGCATGGGTCACCTCGAGCTCGACCGCATTGCAGACGAGCTCAGCGGTGGGCGCATGAACCGCGACGGTCGCTCGACACGTTCCGCGGAACGTCGCGGCGGAGAGGTCGGGTTCGAGACGTAGGCGGTAATGCGAGGGGGTGGCGGTACGCGGCAGCCGGTACGGGTTCTCGATCACGTCGGGATGGTACCGGCGTGGCTCGGGGCCGCTAGCCTGCACGCCGTCGGAACAGAGGGGACTCCAGCGTGAAGCAGTACGACGTCGTCGGCATCGGCAATGCCATCGTCGATGTGATCAGTACCGAAGAGGACGATTTCATCGAGGAGCTCGGTCTGGCGCGTGGCGCCATGACGCTCATCGACACTGAACGCGCCATCGAGCTCTACGCGGCCATGGGCCCGGGATCGGAGACCTCGGGCGGGTCGGCGGCCAACACCATGGCCGGCGTTGCGTCCTTCGGCGGCACGGCCGGATTCATCGGCAAGGTGCGCAACGACCAACTGGGCCAGGTCTTCCGCCACGACATCCGTGCGCTCGGGGTCGACTTCGACGTGGTCGGCGCCGACGAGGGACCCTCGACCGCTCGGTGCCTGATCGTCGTCACTCCCGATGCAGCCCGGACGATGAGCACCTATCTCGGCATCGCCGGGCATCTGCACCCCGAGGACATCGACACCGAGCTCGCGTCGGTGGCCAAGGTGTTGTACTGCGAGGGCTACATCTGGGACGTCGAGGTCACCAAGGAAGCGATACGCAAGGCCATCGAGGCGACCAAGGCTGCGGGGAACAAGATCAGCTTCACGCTGTCCGATGCGTTCTGCGTGCATCGCCATTACGACGAGTGGCTCGACCTGGTCGACGGCACCATCGACATCCTCTTCGGCAACCAGACCGAGCTGGCCGCCCTCACCGGGACCGACGACTGGGACGAGTGTGTCGACGCCATCCAGGGGAGGGTCGAGGTCGCCTGCCTCACCAGGAGTGCCGAGGGCTCGCTGATCGTGACCGCCGACGAACGCATCGTCGTGCCGGCGGCGCCGGTCGAGAAGGTGATCGACACCACCGGTGCCGGCGATCTCTATGCCGCCGGCTTCCTCTATGGCTACACCCACGGACTCGATCTCTCGACGTGTGGCGAGTTGGCGGCGCTGGCGGCGGCGGAGGTGATCGGTCATCTCGGGGCTCGCCCGCTGGTGGACCTGGCCCACCTGGCGGCCCCGGTGTTGGGTGCACGCTCCTCGGCGCCTCCGGTCTGACCGACGAAGGGCCACCGTGGGTCGAACGGCCCGCTTGTGCCGCTCCGACAATAATGGTTATTATCGGAGCGTGCACCGCTCCGAACCTGTCCGCGACTCCGGCTCCGACGACGTGGAGGACACCATCGAGGCGAAGGACGACCTGCGCGCCCGACTCATCGACGCCGCCAACGAGGTGTTCGCCGAGCGCGGCTACGACGGTGCCGGCGTGCACGAGATCGCCCGCCGGGCCGGTCTCACCACCGGCGCCATCTACAGCCGCTTCCGGGGCAAGGACGATCTGCTGCTCGAGGCCATCGACAAGTCGATGCCCGAGGAGATCGAGCGGCTGCTCTCGGGGCAGGTCGACGCCGATGCGGCCAGCATCATCACTCAGCTCGGCAGCCACCTCGTTGTGGAACGCCACGGATCATCGGTGCTGCTCGAGGCCATCGTGGCCTCCCGACGCGAACCCGCGCTCGCCGAGCGGATCGGCGGTCGACTCGACGACGACAGCCGGCGTCTCGCCAAGCTCGTCGACGAGGCGAAGTCGGCGGGCCTGGTCGACGACGCCTACACGACCGAGGCCATCACCACGTTCTGCAACGCCGTCTCCTTCGGCATGTTGGTGACCAATGCCCTCGATCGAGACCTCCCCGACAACGAAAGCTGGGATCGGCTGATCGCCGGTCTCGTGACCGCACTGGCACCGGCCCGACCGGACCCGACAACGGAGGAACCACGATGAGCATCTCCGATGCCGACATCCGCAACGACCTCAACGATCCCGACCGCATCATGCAGTTGGCCGAGTTCAATTCGAACCCCGAGGAACTGATTCACGCGGTCACCGACAACAGCGAAGCCATCTTCACCTGGAACTACGACAAGGGAGAGCGGGCCAAGCTCGACAAGCTGTACGAGAAGGCGAAGACCTCACAGTGGAATGCCCAGACCGACCTCGACTGGAGCATCGAGGTCGATCCCTACACCGCGCTGGGCGTCCTGGCCGAGGGCGGCGACAACGGCTACTACGAGGCGCCCGAGTCACCGTTCCATCACTTCGGCGACAAGGAGTGGAGCGAGTTCACCTATCAGTCCTTCGCCTGGCGCATGAGCCAGTTCCTCCACGGTGAACAGGGTGCCCTGCTGTGCACCGCCAAGATCGTCGAGACCGTGCCGTGGATCGACGCGAAGTACTACGCGGCCACCCAGGTGGTCGACGAGGCCCGCCACGTCGAGGTGTTCGCCAAGTACCTCGACGAGAAGATCGGTACCGAGTACCCGATCAGCCCCCACCTGCGCCTGCTGCTCGACGACATCATCAACGACAACCGCTGGGACATGACCTACCTGGGCATGCAGATCATGGTCGAGGGCCTGGCGCTGGCCGCCTTCGGGTTCATGCACCAGTTCGCCGACGATCCGCTGTTGGTGAAGATGTTGCGCTACGTGATGAGCGACGAGGCCCGTCACGTGGCCTTCGGCGTTCTGAGCCTTCAAGAGCTCTACCCGCAGATGACCCAGGCCGAGATCAAGGAGCGTCAGGAGTTCGCGTTCGAGGCGGGTCTGCGCATGCGCGACCGCTTTCTCCAACAAGAGGTGTGGGATCGCATGGGGGTGAATGTTCGCGACGCCGTGAAGTACCAGCTGGCGGCGCCGGCCGAGTTCAAGCAGTTCCAGGCGCTGCTGTTCTCCAAGATCGTGCCCAACTGCAAGAAGCTGGGCCTACTCGACGCCGGTGACGGGTGGCTCCGCAAGCGGTTCGAGGAGATCGAGGTGATCCAGTTCGAGGACTGGGCCGACACCACCGAGGAGTACGGCGATCTCGACCAGGTTGCCGCCGATCGCAACGCCGAGCCCGCTCCGGCCGGCTAGCCAACCACCGGGGATCGGCGAGTCACTCGACGAGTGGGTCTTCGGCCGGTCGGTAGATCAGGGCCAGATCGCCCAGCCGCACGAGCGTCGAGGTGATCCACCCGCCCATCGAGGCGAAGTGTTCGTCGAGGTTCTTGCCGTCGTCGAGCGTGTTCTCGTCGAGCTCGTAGCTGCCCTCGTAGGACACCTCGATGGCGTACTCGGCGTCGCCGAGATCGTGCCCGTACACGGTCTCGATCGTGGGACCCGAGCGGACGAGGGCATGCGGGCCGATGGTCGACGACTCGCGGGGCAGAACCTCGACAACCACGCTCGGATCGGGTGACTCGGCCAACCGTTGGATGCGCATCGTGATGCCGATGTCGATGTGGGGCGGCTCGGTTGGTGCGTCGCCGAGGTACCAGTCGCGGTACGCGGTCTGGGACCAGGTCGACCACAGCAGCGTGACGTCGGCCTTCACGCGGGCCGGCGCGCCCTCGCCCGGGAGAGAATACGAGGTCTCCCAGCTCAGGTCGCCCAGCAGGATGTCGCTCTGGAAGCGCTCTTCGAAGGCCTGACGTTCGAGCAACGCCGCTTCGATGGCGTCGCGGAGGGCGCCGATGGCGTCGGTGAACACGTGATCGAGCATCCTGTCGGACCCTATCGGCGGGTACTCCCGGCCGGCGGCCGGTAGGCGTGGTTGACTGGGCGGGTGAGCGGACTGAGCGACGAACTCCGGTTGGTCATCGACGAATGGGTCCGGGCCGACCCCGACCCTGTCACCCGTGCGGAAGTGGCTCGACTCGTCGAGGCCGCCGACGATCTCGGCCTGGCCGACCGCTTCGCCAGGAGACTCGAGTTCGGCACCGCCGGCCTGCGCGGCGCCGAAGGCGCGGGCCCGAACCGGATGAATCGGCTCGTGGTTCGACAGACGGCCGTGGGGTTGATGCACTGGCTCCCCGATGGTGCCACCGTGGTGATCGCCTACGACGCCCGGCCGACCTCGGAGGCCTTCGCCGACGAGACCGCCGCCGTCGTTCGGCACTTCGGTGGTGTCCCGGTCGTGGGCCAGGGTCCGATGCCCACACCGGCGCTCGCCCATGCGGTGACAGCCAACCAGGCCCATGCCGGCGTGATGGTCACCGCCAGCCACAATCCTCGGGGCGACAACGGCTACAAGGTCTACATGGCCGACGGTGCCCAGCTGATACCGCCGGCCGACGCCGAGATCGAGGCGGCGATCGTCGCTGCGGCCGAGACCACTCTGGTGCTCGACGTCGAGCGCCAGCCCCGAGTCGACATGGTGACTCCGTACCTCGATGCCGTCGAGCGCCACCTCGTCGCCGAGACCGACGAGCCCGATCTCACGGTCGTCTACACGGCCATGCATGGCGTCGGTTCAGCTGCCCTGCGGGCGCTGTTCGCCCGTCTCGGTCTCCCCGCGCCGATCGTCGTTCCCGACCAGGACGAGCCCGACGGCACATTCCCCACTACTGCGTTCCCCAACCCCGAGGAGCCCGGCGCCCTCGACCTTGCCTTCGCCCTGGCCGAGCAGCGTCGGGGCCGACGTCGTGATCGCCAATGATCCCGACGCCGACCGACTCGGCATCGCCGTTCCGGGCCCCGAAGGCTGGGCTCGGCTGACCGGCGACGAGCTCGGCTTGCTGCTCGCCGACTCGCTGCTGCGTCGAACCACGGGCGATGATCGGATCGTGGCGTCGTCGCTGGTCTCGTCGAGCACGCTCGAGGCCCTGGCGGCCAGGCACGGGGTGCCGCACGAGGCGACCCTCACCGGGTTCAAATGGGTCGCCCGAGTCGGTCAGGACACTGGTCGGCGCCTCGTGTTCGGCTACGAGGAGGCACTTGGCTATGCGGTCACGCCGGCGGTGCACGACAAGGACGGAATCACCGCTGCAGCCGAGCTGGTGCACCTGGCGGCGGACCGCAAGCGTCGGGGTTCGGATCTGCGCGGGCTGCTCGACGAGCTCATGGCCGAGATCGGTGTGTTCGTCACCGCCCAACGCACCAAACGCGTGGAGGGCTCCGGGCCCCTCGAGCGGCTGGCGGCGGCGATGGCGTCGCTCCGGTCGGCTCCACCGCCCGAGATCGGCGGCGTCTCGATCACCGCCACCGAAGATCTGCTCCTCGGAGACGGCTTGCCGCCGAGCGATGTCCTGATCTACCGACTCCTCGACGGCTCGCGGGTGATCCTGCGGCCGAGCGGGACCGAACCGAAGCTCAAGGCTTACCTCGAGGTCACTGCACCGGCCGGGCCCGACGGACCGGCGGCGACGAGGGCCGCACTCACGGGTCGTATCCGGTCACTGGCCGATTCGGTCGAGGAGCTGCTCGAGACCCGCCTCGACTGACGGAACCGCCGGACATCCGACGGCCGGGAGGAAATCGCCGGCTCTCAGTCGATGCCGAACTGGCGGTCGCCGGCGTCGCCGAGCCCCGGGTAGATGTAGGCGTTGTCGGTGAGGTACTCGTCGACCGAAGCGGTCACGACGTGGACGTTCTCGATGGCGGCAGCCAGGGCATCGAGACCCTCGGGTGCGGCGAGCACGCACACCACGATGATGGGCCCGGCGTCGTATTCGCGCAGGAGCTCACAGGCATGGATGAGCGATCCACCGGTGGCGAGCATCGGGTCGAGCACGATCGCCGGCCCGTCCTCGAGCATCGGCACGGTCTGCATGTAGACCTTGGGCTGGAAGGTGTCCTCGTCACGCTTGGCGCCAACGAACCCCACCGGGGCATCAGGCAGAAGGGTGCGGCCGGCCTCGAGCATGCCCAGACCGGCTCGCAGCACCGGGACCAGCACCGGTGGCTGGGCGATGATGTCACCGGTGGTCGGCCCGAGCGGGGTCTCGACGTCGATGGTGGCCACCGGACAGCCGCGGAGCGCTTCGTAGAGCAGGAACACCGACAGCTCGTGGAGCGCGGCACGAAACTCCGCAGCCGGTGTCTCGGCATCGCGAAGGGTGGTGAGACGGTCGGCGGCGAGGGGATGATCGACGATGGTGAGTTCCACGCGGCCAACCTACTCGGCCTCGCCGACACACTCCCGCTCGACCGCGATCATGACCGCAAGGCGACGGCGATCTCTGCGGCAACCGCGGCATTGTTCGCCACGAGGGCGACGTTGGCCGGGATCGATCGGCCCTCGGTGGCGGCACCGATGCGGCCGAGAACAAGTGGGGTGACTCCGGCACCGCGCACTCCCGACGTGTCGGCTTCGGCGAGGGCGGCGGAGATCGCCGCGTCGACCTCGTGGCGAGGGAGCGCGGTGGCCTCGGGCGGGGGCGCGCAGACCAACACGCCACCGCTCGACAGCTCGTTGTGGGCCCGAAACACCGCCACGGTGTCGGCCGCGGTGTCGACTCGGTGCGGAACCCGGAGTCCGCTCGTGCGGGTGTAGAAGGCTGGGAACTCGTCGGTTCTCCACCCGAGCACCGGGACCCGGCGCGTCTCGAGGTCTTCGAGGGTCCGGGCGAGATCGAGGAACGCCTTGGCACCGGCGCACACGGTGATCACCGGGTGTTCGGCAATGGCGGCCAGATCGCCGCTCACGTCGCCGGTGAGGTGTGCGTCGCGATGCACGCCGCCGATGCCACCGGTGGCAAAGACGCGGATGCCCGCGCGAGCGGCAATGGCGAGCGACGCGGCGACCGTGGTGACACCCATCGGCCATCGTCGGGCGACGGCCACGCCGAGGTCGCGTTCGGCCACCTTCTGATCGGCGCCGAGCATGCGGGTGACCTCGTCGTGGTCGAGGCCCACCGTGGCAACACCGTCGACGATGGCGGTGATCGCGGGGGTGGCCCCGCCCGAGCGGATGGCTTCGAGGCAACGATCGAGAGCCTCTCGGTTGGCGGGCGCGGGCAACCCGAGGAGGCTGTACACGGTGGACTCGAGCGCCACCACTGGCCGCCCATCGGCCAGCGCAGCGGCGACCTCGGGATGGATGTGAACGGTCATGCGGCGAAAGTGGCCAACGCCCCGGGCAGCAGATCGAACCGTTCGATCTCGACGTAGCCGTCGCCGTCGCCGTCGGCGTGATCGAGGGCCCAGTTGGCGTCGTAGGGAATGTGGATCGCCCGCCCGCCGACCTCGAGAACCGGCAGGATGTCCGACGCCACCGAGTTGCCGACCATCACGAAGGAATCGGCGGCGATGCCGCGCCGGTCGAGCACGCGGCGGTAGGTGGCGGGATCCTTCTCGGCGAAGACCTCGACACCGGCGAGGTACTCGGCGAGCCCGGAGGCCGCGACCTTCGACTCCTGGTGGAACAGGTCGCCCTTGGTCATGACCACGACCTCGTAGGAGCGGGCCAGGTGCTCGACGGTCTCGGCGACACCGGGCAGCAGCTCGATTGGGTGAGCGAACATCTCGCGGCCCCAGTCGATGATGGTGGCGATGTCGTCGGCGGGGACGGCGCCGTTGGTGAGTTGGATGGCCGTCTCGATCATCGACAGGACGAACCCCTTCACGCCGTAGCCGAAGATCTCGAGGTTGTGACGCTCGACCGCGAGGAGGTGGTCGTTCACCTCGTCGACATCACCGTGGGCCGAGACGAGCTCGACGAAGCGTGCTTCGATGAGCTTGAAGTGGGGCTCGCAGTGCCACAGGGTGTCGTCGGCGTCGAGACCGACCGTGGTGATCGCCGCGGCAGAGCCCGATGCAGAGACGGTCATGCCATCAGTGTGGCGTACCGCGGCTTGATCACCTCGTTGATGAGTCGCAGTCGGCCGTCGAAGGGCCAGAAAGCGCTCTTCATGGCGTTGATCGTCACCCACTGCATCTCTTCCCATCCCCACCCGAAGGCCTCGCTGCAAAGCGCGAGCTCCTTCGAGAGGGTGGTGTCGCTCATGAGTCGGTTGTCGGTGTTCACCGTGCAGCGGAACTTCAGGTCGGCCAGCAGTCCTATGGGATGGTCGGCCACCGAGGCGCACACGCCGGTGTGGACATTCGAGGAGGGGCACAGTTCGAGGGGAATGCGATCGTCGAGCACGAACTGGGCCAACGGGCCGAGCGCGTAGCCGTCGTCGGTCTTCTCGATCTGGTCGACGATACGAACGCCGTGGCCGAGGCGCTCGGCGCCGCAGTACTGGATGGCCTCCCAGATCGACGGCGGACCGTAGGCCTCGCCGGCGTGGATGGTGAAGTGGAAGTTTTCCCGCTGGATGAGGTGGAAGGCGTCGAGATGCCGGGTGGGTGGGCTGCCGGCCTCGGCGCCGGCGATGTCGAAACCCACCACGCCACGGTTGCGGTGTCGCACCGCCAGTTCGGCGATCTCGAGGGAACGGGCCGTGGTGCGCATCGCGGTGAGCAGGGTTCCGACGGTGATGTCGCGACCGGCCGAGCCGCGCACGAAGCCCGCGACCACGGCCTCGACCACCTCGTCGAGCGTGAGACCGTTCTCGACGTGCAGTTCGGGTGCGAAGCGCACCTCGGCGTACACCACACCATCGTCGGCCAGGTCTTCGGCACACTCGGCGGCCACCCGCTCGAGCGCGTCCTTGGTCTGCATGACCCCGACCGTGTGGGCAAAGGTCTCGAGGTACAGGGCGAGGTCGAGGCGGCTGGCCCCGCGGAGCATCCACGAGGCCAGGTCGATGGGATCGGCGGTCGGCAGGCCGCCATAGCCGTGCTCGGCCGCCAGTTCGATGATGGTGGACGGACGGAGCCCACCGTCGAGGTGGTCGTGCAGGAGGACCTTGGGGGCGACGCGGATCTCGTCGATCGAGAGGGGTTTCTGATTTTCCATGCCTCATGTTACGCCGCCCGGCCCTTGCCACGGACCGGAGCGAACGCGCGCCATGGTGCGCGCGATGGATTCGGTCGCGCTAGCTTGGCGCCCAAGGGTGCGTCGGCCACACGGTCGGCGCGTAAAGAGTCAATGGAGGGTTCATGCAGAAGCGATTGCTGAGACTGCTGAGCGTATTGTTCGCGTTCACACTGATAGCCGCAGCCTGCGGTAGCGACGACGACGGCGATACCGAGACCGCCACCGAGGAACCGGCGGCCGAAGAGCCGGCAGCCGAGGAGCCGGCGGCCGAGGAGCCGGCGGCCGAAGAGCCGGCGGCCGAAGAGCCGGCCGAAGAGCCGGCCGAAGAGCCGGCCGAAGAGCCGGCGATGGAGGAGGCCAGTGCGTTTGTGACCCTCGACGACCAGTGTGCGAGCTATGACGGTCTGCAGGCGCCTGAGGGCTTCACTGCCAATCTGGTCACCGACATCGGCAAGGTCGATGACGGCACCTTCAACCAGTTCGCGTTCGAAGGGTTGACTGCGGCGGTCGAGTGCTTCGGCATCGAGAACACGAGCTTCATCGAGACCGTGTCCGAAGCCGACTACGCCGCCAACATCGCCACGTCGCTCACGAGCGACCCGAACGTGTTGGTCACGGTCGGCTTCCTCATCACCGACGATACGGCGGCCGCGGCCACCGCGACCCCCGACGTCGACTTCATCGGCATCGACCAGTTCCTCGGCGAGTATCCCGAGAACATGGTCGGCGTGCTCTTCAACGAGAACGAGGGCGGCTTCATCGCCGGTGCCCTCGCGGCCTCGTTGTCCGAGAGTGGCGTGGTCGGCGTGGTCGGCGGTCGTGAAGACGTCCCGCCGGTCGTGAAGTTCGTCAACGGCTACTCGGCTGGTGCGAAGTCGGTCAACCCCGACATCCGGGTCCTCGAGATCTACAACGAGAGCTTCACCGATCCGGCCAAGGGTGCATCCGATGCCGCGCAGTTCATCGGTGAAGGTGCCGACGTGATCTTCGGGGCCGGCGGTCCCACCGGGTCCGGTGCGGTCAAGGCCGCAGCCGAGGCCGGCGTCTGGGCCATCGGTGTCGACCAGGACGAGTACTTCACCACCTTCTGCCGGAGGTACCGCACCTGGTTCCGACAAGCTGGCCAGCTCGGCCATGAAGCGTGTCGACCTCGCGGTGTTCGACAACATCGCGGCATCGATCCAAGATGCGTTCGTCGGAGGCATCTACGTGCTCTCGGCCGCCAACAACGGCATCACCTATGCGCCGTTCCACGATGCCGCAGTACCCGACGAGGCTGCGGCAGCGGTCGAGTCCGTTCGTGCGGGTCTGGCCGATGGCAGCATCGAGACCGGCGTCTGTGGCATCGACGGCCTCTTCATCGGCGAAGGGTCTGCTTGCGACTGATCGGTTCATCGTGAGCGGGTGAGGGCCCGAGCCGTCACCCGTTCCCGCAACTCGCGAGCGAGAGCCCGACACCGTCCCCGGTGTCGGGCTCTCCCGCGTCAGCCGTTCGGTTCGACCTGCTCGGCGATCCGTCGTATTGTCGGGCGTCGGGCGTCGGTCGGCAGCGGCAAAGGAGCGTGATGGCGGTCAGTGCGAACGGCACACCGGTGTTGGAGATCCGAGGAGTCACCAAGACCTTCCCGGGCGTGATTGCCAACGAAGACGTCGACCTCACACTCAACCAGGGCGAGATCCACTGCCTGCTCGGCGAGAACGGCGCCGGCAAGAGCACGCTCGTGAACGTGGTGTTCGGTCTCTACCAGCCCGACGCGGGCACCATCAAGGTTCGCGGTGAGCAACAGCAGTTCAGCGGGGTCGGCGACGCGATCTCCCACGGCATCGGCATGGTGCACCAGCACTTCCAGTTGATACCGGTGTTCACGGTGGCCGAGAACGTCATCCTCGGCAACGAGCTCGTCAAGGGTCCGTTCCTCGATCTCGACGAAGCTCGGAAGCGAATTCGGGCGCTCGAGGAGCAGCACGGCCTGATGGTCGACCCCGATGCCAAGGTGGGCGACCTGTCGGTCGGCGAGCAGCAACGAGTGGAACTGATCAAAGCGCTGTTCCGTGAAGCCGAGATCCTCATCCTCGACGAACCGACTGCGGTGCTCACGCCGGGCGAGGTCGACGACTTCTTCGCGGTGGTCCGCAGCCTCGTCGATCAAGGCAAGTCGATCATCTTCATCACCCACAAGCTGCGTGAGGTGCTGGCAGTCGCCGATCGCATCACGGTGCTGCGCAACGGTCGGGTCACCGGAACCGCCGATCCGAAGACGGCCACGCAGCAGTCGCTGGCCAACCTCATGGTCGGTCGTGAGGTGGTGTTCCAGGTCGAGAAGGGTGACGCCCACCCCGGCGAGCCGGTGATTCGCATCAACGGGCTCGGCGTCGACGACGTTCGCGGTGTTCGCACCGTCGATGGCCTGAGCGCCGAGGTTCGCGCGGGCGAGATCTTCGGCGTCGCCGGTGTCGAGGGCAACGGTCAGCGCGAGCTGGTCGAGGCCCTCACCGGAATGCGTCCGAAGGCAGCCGGCACCGTCGAGATCCTGGGTCAGGATGCCACCAAGATGACCCCGCGCCAGATCACCGAGCTCGGCACGGGGCACATCCCCGAAGACCGGAACAAACACGGCGTCGTGGGTTCCTACTCGATTGCCGACAACCTGGTGCTCAACCGGTATTACCAGGCGCCGTTCACGCAACGGGGGGTGCGCAACACCAAGGCGATCGACGAGGAAGCCGAGGTGTTGATCGAACAGTTCGACGTTCGCACGCCGAGTATTCACGTCAAGGTCGACAACCTGTCGGGCGGCAACCAGCAGAAGGTGATCGTCGCCCGTGAGCTCACCGGCGACGTGAAGGCGCTGATCGTTGCCCAGCCGACCAGAGGACTCGATGTCGGATCCATCGAGTTCATCCACAATCAGATCATCGCCCTGCGCGACAAAGGGGTCGGGGTACTGCTCGTCTCGGCCGAGCTCGACGAAATCCTGTCGCTGTCGGACCGGATCGGCGTGCTCTATCGCGGCCGCCTCGTCGGCACCTTCGATGCTGTCGACGCGACCCGCGAGGGGCTCGGTTACATGATGGCCACCGGCGCCGCTCCCGACAGCGAGGAGGTCCGATCATGAGCATTGGAGCCGACCAACGCGAAGTCGAGCCGGGCGGGTTCCGAGTGAAGGTCCAGGAGGCCTTCGAGCTGCAATCCTTTCTCGTCCCCTTCTACGCACTGCTGCTTTCGTTCATCGTCGGCGGCGTCCTCATCGCCCTCATCGGCGTGAACCCCTTCGAGGCCTACTGGGCGTTGCTCGACGGCATGTTCGGAAGCAAGGACAACATCGCCGCGTCGGTCGCCCGGTCGGTTCCGTTCATGGGCTCCGCGCTCGCGCTGGCGTTCGCGTTCCGAGCCGGGCTGTTCAACATCGGCGCCGAGGGCCAGTTGCTGGTGGGCGGAATCACCGCGGCGTGGGTCGGCACCTGGGCCTGGATGACCGACGCCCCCGGCATCGTCGCGGTGCCCGTCATCTTGCTCGCCGGTGCCTTCGGCGGCTTCGTGTGGGGTTGGGTGCCCGGCATCCTTCGCGCCAAGACCGGCGCGCACGAGGTCATCAGCACCATCATGTTGAACAGCATTGCCCTGTTCCTGGTTCGCTGGATCGTGAACTCCCGCGATCCGTTGATCCTGCGCGATCCGACCGCGTCGGTGCCCCGGACCGAGGCCATCTCCGACACAGCGATACTGCCGACGATCATCGAGTCGCAACCCCCGCTCCACTGGGGACTGTTCGTCATGGTCGGCGTCTGTCTGCTCATGGCGTTCGTGTTGAAACGGACGACGTTCGGGTTCGAGGTGAACACGGTCGGCGCCAATCCCCACGCCTCCTTGTACGCCGGCATCAATGTCGATCGCATCATCGTCCTGGCGATGGCGATCTCGGGGGCGTGCGCCGGCATCGCCGCTGCTTCGGAGGTGTCGGGCACCAATCAGCTGTTCCAGCCCGGCACGTTCGCCTTCATCGGGTTCGACGGAATCGCCGTGGCCCTGCTGGCCCGGGGCAACCCGGTCGGCATCATCGCATCGTCGTTGTTGTGGGGTTCGTTGCTGTCGGGTGCGCCGCTCATGCAACAGGAAGCCGACGTCTCCATCGACGTCGTCCGCATCATCCAGTCCATGGTGCTGCTGTTCGTGGCGGCTGACGCGATCGTCCGCTATCTCTTCCGGGTCCGCGGTGAGGCCGGAAGCCACATTCAGGCCACGAGCACGGGGTGGGCCTGATCATGAGCGCACAAGCCATCGAAGCCGCCAACGAGCAGCAAGCCGAGTCACGTCGAGTAGGGCGACGCCAGGTCACCGGGTTCGCCTTCGGCCTCGCGGGTGTTGCGCTCATCGCTCTTGTGGCGCCCCACATCACCGGCGACACTCGAACCTTCGCGTTCGAACCGCCGCCCGATCCGCTGGAGTTCAGCTTCGACCCGCCCACCGTGGTGGTCGTCATCGGCGTCATCTACATACTGGCCGCAGTTGCGGCGTTCCTTCCTGAACGACTCGACCGCTGGGCGCGCGCGGCCCAGATCCTCGCTTCGGCGGCCACCGTTCCGTTGATCCTCGTGGTCGCGCTCGGCCTCTCGGCCGCTCCGGCCACCAACGTCACCAATCTCCTCGACGAATCACTCGTGCTCTCGACCCCGATCGCGCTGGGTGCGATGACCGGCTTGTGGTCGGAGCGATCCGGGATCATCAACATCGGCATCGAAGGCACCATGTTGGGCTCCGCGGGCGTGGGGTTCATGGTGTTCGCAACCTTGGGTGACGCGAGCAGTACCGCCTGGTTGTGGATCGCGATCCTCCTTGCCGTGCTCACCGGCGGAGCCCTTGCGCTCCTGCTCGCCGTGCTGGCGATCCGCTATCAGATCAACCAGATCGTTGCGGGCGTGGTCATCAACCTCTTCGCGCTGGGGCTCACCGGATTCCTGCGTTCGGAGGTCATCGTTCCTTCGGGCAACAGCAAGGGAATCTCGACCGCCGAGTTCGGCTTCCCGTTGCTGGAAGACATCCCGATCCTCGGCGAGACGTTGTTCAGCGGCAAGCCCATCCACTACTTGATGTTCCTTGTCGTGTTCCTGACCTGGCTGGTGATGTTCCGCACCGCGTGGGGGCTTCGGGTCCGGTCGTGTGGTGAAGACCCCCATGCCGCGGAGACGCTGGGTATCGACGTCATCAAGACGCGGTACCGCTCCGTGGTGCTCGGTGGCTTCATCGCCGGCCTGGCAGGCGCCTGGTTCTCCATGGAGTCGCAGTCGGGCTTCGAGGACAACATGACCAACGCCGCCGGCTTCATCGCCCTCGCCGCCATGATCTTCGGCAAGTGGACGCCGTGGGGAGCCTTCGCCGGTGCCCTGCTGTTCGGTTTCGCGCGGGCACTGGGCTCCCGACTGCAGTTCCTCGACGTCGAGATCAGTGGCTTCGGCATTCCGAGCGAGTTCTTCCAGAGCCTGCCCTTCGCCGTCACCCTGGTGGTGGTCGCCGGTGCGCTCGGTCGATCGATCGCACCGGCCGCTGAAGGGCAGCCGTACAGCCCGTCGAAGTGATGGCCCCGATCGGCTGATCGCCCGGTGGCGAGTACAGTGCGGCGTCATGCGGCGTAGCGACACATCGGGCCTCAACGCCCTCGGTGCGGGTCCACTGCCGGCCTCACGAAACCTCGAGATCATCCCACTCGACACGCCGGCTGCCGTCGAGATCACGTTCCGCACCTCCGAGCTCCTCGCGTTGTGCCCCGTGACCGGGCAGAGAGACCTCTACGACGCCGAGATCTCGATACGCGCCCGGGCCACGCTCGAGTCGAAGTCCTTGAAGCTGTACCTCGCCACGTGGGATCGAGAACAAATTCTGGCCGAGGATCTGGCCAACTCCATCGCCGACGACGTCGCAGCGGCACTCGGTGAACACGCCGACTCGGTCGAGGTCCGACTGCACCAGCACGTGCGTGGCGGTCTCGACCTGACGGTTGGGACCCACCGCCCGGTGCGCTGACGGGAATCGACGGGCCGGGCGGGCCGGCTCAGTTCCGTGCGGCGATCTTGGCGAGGATGCCGTGCAGTCGCTCGCCCACCGACGTGCGGGCCGCCCGGCCCGCCTCGACGACTTCGTCGTGACTCAGCGCCTCGCCGCTCATCCCCGCCGCGGCGTTGGTGACCAGCGACATGCCGAGGACCTCGGCTCCGAGATGACGAGCGGCGATGGTCTCGAGCACCGTCGACATGCCGACGAGATCGGCTCCGAGCGTCCGCAACATGGCGACCTCGGCCGGCGTCTCGTAGTGCGGCCCGCCGAGACCGGCGTATACGCCTTCGGCGAGGTCGGGGTCGACCTCTCTGGCCAACGCGCGAAGCGCGGGCGAATAGGCGTCGGTGAGATCGGCGAAGCGGATGGGGTAGGGATCGGGTGCGGCCGGACCACCGAGTGGTGACGTCGCGGTGAGGTTGAGATGGTCACGGATCAACACCAGCTGGCCGACCGTGTAGTCGGGGTTGATGCCCCCGCACCCGTTCGTGATCACCACGGTCTTGCTGCCGGCGAGGATCGCCGTGCGCAGCGGATGAACCACGACGTAAGGGTTGTGGCCCTCGTACATGTGGATGCGGCCCTGGATGAGCAACACGTTCGAACCATCGACCTGCACGAGCGAGAGAGCGCCGCCGTGGCCCGGAACGCTCGGTGGCGGGAAGCCCGGGAGGTCCTCGTAGGACACAGTGGAGAGCGGAGCGCCGATCAGCGAGACGGCGTCGGCCCAACCCGATCCCAGCACCACCGCCACATCGGGCGCGGCACCGATCAGGTCGGTGAGGCGACGGGCGGCGTGTTCGGCGGCGACGATCGGATGAGGTTCGGGGGTGTCAGACATCTGCTCAGCGTGGCAGACGGCAGGCACGGGTGCTACCGGGACGTGTGCACCGGTGCATTCATGGGGTCAGGAATTGCGCCCCATGTTGGGCTTGCGGCCGTGGTTGGCCTTCTTCTTGCGTGCGTTGTTCTTCTTCTTCTGCGTGCGTTTCGACACGACAACCTCCACCAAATCGAAGCCGAAGTGTACTGGCTGGGTCGGTGCGCCCCTCAGCTGTGGCCATCGGCCCAGGCCAACAGGTCCTCGGCCCCCAGGGCATTGACCACGCGATCGGCGCCGATCCCGGCCGCGGCGGCCTTCTCGCATCCGTAGGGCTGCCATTCGAGCTGGCCGGGGGCGTGGGCGTCGGTGTCGATGGCCACCTTGACGTCCCAACCGGCCAGTTCCGCCAGGAGATCGTCGGGCGGGTCGAGGCGTTCGGGCCGGCAGTTGATCTCGACGGCGGTGTCGAATCGCTCGCACGCCGCCCACACGATGGCCGAGTCGAACTCGGACGGCGGACGCTTGGTGCCCACGATCTTGCGGTTGGTGCAATGACCGAGGATGTCGACATGGGGATTGGCGACGGCCAGAACCATCCGGCGGGTCATTTCGGGTTCGGGCAGGCGCAGCTTGCTGTGGGCGCTGGCGACGACGATGTCGAGCCGGGCGAGGATCTCGTCGGGCAGGTCGAGGGAGCCGTCGACCAGGATGTCGACCTCGCAGCCCGTGAGCAGGCGGAAGCCGTGGCTCTCGGGCTCGTCGGCCAACTCGGCGTTCACTCGGGCGATC
Source organism: uncultured Acidimicrobiales bacterium (assembly GCA_963700995.1). Classification (GTDB taxonomy): domain Bacteria; phylum Actinomycetota; class Acidimicrobiia; order Acidimicrobiales; family JAHEJN01; genus JAHEJN01. The sequence continues at coordinate 32,875 of CAVOZP010000010.1, read as the reverse complement.
TCGTCGAGCTGATCGGACAGCCGCTCCTCGGACAGCCCGTGGGCGACCGTCAGCCGAGGTGAGTGGTCGGTGACGACCAGGTACTCGTGCCCGAGCGCCCGGGCCGCCGCGGCCATGTCGCGCACGGTGGCCCCGCCGTCGGACCAGACGGTGTGGCTGTGGCAGTCGCCGCGGAGGGCCTGGCGGATCGGCGCCCCGGCGGGGATGTCGATGCGGGAGCGTTCGTCGAGGTTCCGGAGGTACTCGCCCTCTTCTCCGCGGACCGCGGCCGAAATGACCGCTCCGGTGCTCGCACCGATACCGGCCAGGTCGGTGAGCGTGCCGTCGGCGACTCGTCGCTCGATCTCGGCGAGTCCGACCTCGGCCACCACCTCGACGGCCCGCTGGAAAGCGCGCACCTTCTGGGCCGGGGCCAGCTCGCGGTCGAGGAAGTAGATCGCCCGGCGCAGCTGGGTGATGGGGTCCACGGCGCGACCCTATCGAGAGGCGCCGGTCGCGTACGGGCTATTGCTCGGCGTCGGCCGTGTCGGCGTCCTCGGTGGCGCTGGCGACGCAGAGGAGGTTCTCGTTGGTGTTCACCACGCCGTCGACACCGGCCGGGCACTGATCCTCGCTGTCGACCTGGGCGACCACCAGTTGGGCGCCGGGTTGGTCACAGCTCACGCGGGTCACGTCGATCTCCTCGCCGACGGCCAACGATCCGAGCGTCTGTGCGCCCTGGACGCAGTCGTCGACAGTCACGGCGGGCTCGGCCCACGGCGGGGTGATGAGGCCTTCGTTCACGGCGTACTGGCCGCCGACACCTGCGGCGGCGAGGACGAGCACGGTGAAGAAGAAGGCGCCCTTGGCGCCCTTCTTGGTCTCGGCGTCGGGCTTCTTGCGCACCTCCGACAGCGGGGTGGCCTTCCGCGGAGGTGCCGCGACGCGAGACGGTGCGGCCGCGGCCGGAGCCGTCTTCTTCTCGTTCTTCTTGTGCTTGCGTCGCCCGCGACGCTTCTTCTTCTCATCAGCGGGCGCTGCGCTGTCGGATCGAGCCGCGGGAGCGTTGGCGCCACCGGCGATCTCACCGCTGGCGGTGATGGCGGCCATCTTGGTGGCGCCCTGCGCCGGCTTGGTGGCGCGAGTGGCGGCAATCGACGCCGCGATCTGCTCCGACATCGACCTCACGGCGGGCGCAGCGGCCGTTTCGCCGTTTCCGGCGGAGGGGAACGCTGGTTCCTTCGGGGGCAGCGGGGCGGGGTTCAACAGCGCGGCGATGGTGCCAGCCGGCGCAGATCGGGGCACCGGAGGCGGCGCCACGGGCGGGGCGGCTGGTGCTGCGGTTGCGTGGACCACGGGTGGGGCGGCTGGTGCCGGCGCGACGACCGGCGGGTTCTCATGGGCAACCGGTTCGGGAGCAGGTGCCGGCGCCGTGTGCTCGACGGCCGGAGCTGCCGGAGTGGGAGGCGCAGCGGCGGGAGCGTAGGCCACGAGGGGTTCGGCCGCGGGGGCCGGCGCAGCGACCGACGGGGCCGCGGCCGGATTGGGTTGCGGCGCGAACGCGGCCGGGATTCCCGGACTCGGAGCATGGGGTTCGCCGAGCGGCGCGAGCGAGCTCGGTGCCGGGATCGCCTCGTGCTTGGCCGCCGAGTGATGCTTCGGGGGGGCATCGTCGAGGGGATTCCACGGAGCAGGGGCCTGGGGACGCAGCGCAGCGGTGGAGGTTGGGTTTCCGGGCATCTTCCTCTCATCGGCAGCGGCGATGGAAATCTTGAGACAACTGTTCGCGCCGCTAGCCTCGCCCGGTGGAACGTTTCGGGTTCGTCGGCCTCCCCAACGCGGGCAAGTCCTCGCTGTACAACGCCCTCACCGGCGGGGGTGCCCTCGCGGCACCCTACGCATTTGCCACCACCGATCCGAACGTGGGTGTCTGCAAGGTGCCCGACGATCGTCTCGATCGGCTGGCTGCCATGAGTGCCAGCCGCAACGTGGTGCCGGCCAGCGTGCAGTTCTACGACATCGGTGGTCTGGTCGAGGGGGCGAGCAAGGGTGAAGGTCTCGGCAATCTCTTCCTCGCCGGGATTCGCGAGGTCGATGCGATCGTGTACGTCCTGCGGGCCTTCGACGACACCGATGTTCCCGGGTCCGCCGACCCGCTCGAACACCTCCGAGTGCTCGAGATCGAGCTGGCCCTCGCCGATCTCGAGTCGGTCGAGAAAAACCTCGAGAAGAAGCGCAAGACGGCGCGCCTCACCAACGATCGGGACGGTATGGCCGAGGTGGCGGCCCTCGACGCGGCCCGCGAGGCGCTCGAGGCCGGACAACCGATCTACCGCAGCGATGTCTCGGCCGAGCATCGGGAGATCCTGCGCCTGACCTTCCTGCTCACCAACAAGCCGGTGCTGGCCATCGTGAACGTGGGCGAGGACCAACTCGATGACGTCGCGGCCGTGGTCGCTCCTGTCGCGGCCGAGCTCGGCGACCGCGCCGAGGTGTTCGGTGCATCGATCCAGCTCGAGGCCGAGGCCGCCCAGCTCGAACCCGACGAACGGGCCGAGATGCTCGACGGATTCGGCCTCGGCGAAGGAGCGGTGCCCCGGTTCATCCGCGCGGCCTATCACGCGCTCGGCCTGCGGACGTTTTTCACCACGGGTGAAAAGGAATCGCGGGCGTGGACCTTCCGCGACGGGTCCAAGGCCCCCGAGGCGGCGGGTCGCATTCACACCGATTTCCAGCGAGGTTTCATCCGCGCCGAAGTGATCCAGTGCGACGAGCTTCTCGCTGCGGGCAGCTGGAGCGCGGCGCGCGACCTCGGCAAGGTGCGGGTCGAGGGCAAGGACTACGTCTTCCGCGACGGAGACGTCACCGAGTTCCGCTTCAACGTCTGACCGAGCTGGCGGGGTCCGCGGCCGATGCGCGGCAGTAGGATTTCGCGTCATGGCATGGTTGGTGTGCGAGGCGAGAGTGCTGGCCAGCCTCGAGATCGCCGATACCCGTGGGTCCCGGCTCAAGGGCCTTCTCGGGCGCGCGGAGGTCGACGGTGCTCTGCTTCTCGCTCCGGCCCGCTCGATTCACACCCTCGGTATGCGGTTTCCCATCGATGTGGCGTTCTGCGACGAGGACCTCACTGTGTTGGCCACACGGCGGGTACGGCCGCACCGCATTCCGTTGCCGCCGCGGGAACTCGAGCGGTCGTCGAAGCCGAGAGCGGGTCCTTCGAGCGATGGAAGCTCGCTCCCGGCGATCAGTTGGAGATCCGCCGGTGACCGACCGCGACGCGGTCGGAAGCTGCGGGCCCGGCCGACTCGTGATCGTCGGCACGCCGATCGGAAATCTCGGCGACCTGTCGCCTCGTGCGATCGAGGCGCTGGCGAGCGCCGCGGTCGTTGCGTGTGAGGACACCCGCCGCACGGGACGCCTTCTCGCCCATGCCGGTGTGCGAGCCGAACGGCTGATGGCGATCCATGAGCACAACGAGTTCGAAATGGCACCGGTGGTCGTCGACATGATCGCCGCGGGCAAGACGGTCGCCGTCGTCACCGACGCCGGCATGCCCGGCATCAGCGATCCCGGTGAACGGGTGGTGGCTGCGGTCGCGGCTGCGGACTTGCGCATCGATGTCGTACCCGGCCCGACCGCCTTCGTCGCGGGCCTGGTCGCGAGCGGGCTGCCGACGGCCCGGTTCGTCTTCGAGGGCTTTCTGCCCCGTCGTGGCGCCGAGCGCCGGACTCGTCTCGCTCAGCTGGCTCGCGAGTCGCGCACCATCGTGCTCTACGAGGCCCCACATCGGTTGGCGGCCACGCTCGCCGACCTTGTTGCCGGGCTCGGTGGCGACCGTCGGGTGGCGTTGGCCCGCGAGCTCACCAAGTTGCACGAGCACGTCTGGCGGGGCGATCTCGCCGGGGCGTGCGCCGAGGTCGACCAGCAGCCACCACGGGGCGAGTACGTGGTGGTCATCGAGGGTGCATCGCCCGCCGAGCCGGCCACCGACGACGCCATCGCCGAGGCCTTCGCCCGCCATCGGGCGAGCGGAGCAGGCACCAAACAGGCGGCGGCTGCCGTCGCCGCCGAGCTCGGCGTGTCCCAACGCCGCGCGTACCAGATCGGTATCGCCTGACCAGCACTTTCTTCGGCATCCCCGCCGTTGTCACACCCTCTCCATACTGTTGGATCCATGAGCTCGCCCATGGTTCTCGTCGTCATCGTGTGCCTCGTCATTGCCGTTCTCGGCGTCGCCGCCGTCGGCATGGTCGCCGGAATGCGCCTCATGCGCCGCCAGAGCGCGCTGCTGCGGGCCCAGGTCGAAGCCGATCGCGACCTGGCGGTCGAGGCGGCTGTGTCGTCGGTGTTGGCCGAGCGCGAGGCCACGCTGCAGGCCGTGGCCGCCGAACGCGACCTCACCGTGCAGTCGGTGGTCGACACGACCATGCAGGTGGCCAACGACAAGCTCGGCGCGTCGGTGGCCCGCGGCAGCCAGGAGCTCGATCTGCGGAACAAGGCGATCTCCCAGCAGGTCGACGGCATGAACGCCCAGCTCGCCAAGCTGAACGATGCCGTTCAGAGCCTGCACCGCGATCGAGCGACCCAGCACGGCCAGGTGGTCGAACAGCTCAAGGCCGCCCAGCACACCACCCAGGCCCTGGCCGAAACCACCCAGACACTGCGTGAGGCCCTGGCCAGCCCCAAGGCGCGCGGACAATGGGGCGAGAGGATGGCCGCCGACGTGCTACGGGCGGCCGGATTCAGCGAAGGAGTCAACTTCCGGCAACAGACAGCCATCGCCAACGGCGCCATCCCCGACTTCACGTTCCTTCTTCCCCACGGGCTCGTGTTGCACATGGACGTCAAGTTTCCCTTCGCCAACTACATCAACTTCCTCGATGCCGACTCGCCGACCGACGCCGATCGGGCGCGGGCCGAGTTCGCCCGTGACGTCCGCAAGCACGTCAAGTCGCTGAGCGATCGGGGCTACGTCGATCCGCCGACCACGGTCGACCACGTGCTGCTGTTCGTCCCGAACGAGAGCGTGTACACGTTTTTGCACGACAACGATTCCGAGATCCTCGACGTGGCCATGCGTCACAAGGTCGTGTTGTGTTCGCCGTCCACCCTGTTCTCTGTGCTCGGCGTGGTGCGGGCGGCCATCGACAGCTTCGCCCTCGAACAGACGAGCAACGAGATCCGTGACTGCCTCCAGAAGTTCTCCAAGCAGTGGCAGTTGTTCGGCGATCATCTCGACAAGGTCGAGCGGCAGTTCGACACCGTTCGTCGATCCTTCGACGACCTCACCGGCAAGCGCCGCCGCCAACTCGAACGCGAGCTCGACCGCATCGATCAACTGGCGGCCGACGCGGGGCAGCAGTCGCTGCTCGTCGAGGCCGACCGGCCCACCCTGCGCGAGATCTCCGGCGGCTGATTCGACCCGGGTAGTACCGCCTTCGGGTTCGGGTGGCGCCGGTAGGGTGACGAGGTGGGCCGCTACTTCGTCACGACACCCATCTACTATGTCAACGATGCGCCGCACATCGGGCACGCTTACACGACGCTCAATGCCGATGCACTCGCCCGGTGGCATCGGTTGTGCGGCGACGAGGTGTTCTTCCTCACCGGGACCGACGAGCACGGACTGAAGATCCAACGCGTCGCCGAGGCCAACGGCATCACCCCGATCGAACAGGCCGACCGCACGAGCGTGCGTTTCCGCGAGGCCTGGAAGCTGCTGGACATCAGCAACGACGACTTCATTCGCACCACCGAACCCCGCCACCGGGTCGCCGTGCAGCAGTTGCTCACGGCCGCCTACGACAACGGGTATGTCGAGAAGGGCACCTACGAGGGTCAGTACTGCGTGTCGTGCGAGGCGTACTACAACGACGACGAGCTCATCGACGGGTGTTGCCCGATCCACAAGCGTCCGGTCGAGCACATGAAGGAGGACAACTACTTCTTCAAGCTCTCGGCGTTCGAAGACCGGCTGCTCGAGTGGCTCGAAGCCGATCCCGAGGTGATCGTCCCCGAGGGCTACCGCCGGGAGGCGATCGGTCTGGTGAAGCAGGGGCTCGACGACGTCTCGATGACCCGGAGCTCGCTCGACTGGGGTGTGCCCGTTCCCTGGGACGACGAGCACGTGTTCTACGTCTGGTACGACGCGCTGATCAACTACGCCACGGCGGTCGGCTACGGCAGCGACCCCGAGCGATTCGCACAGTGGTGGCCCCATACCCACCATGTGATGGGCAAGGACATCATCCGGTTCCATTGCGTGTACTGGCCTGCGATGCTCCTGGCCGCCGGGATCACCGATCTACCGAAGTACCACGTGCACGGATTTCTGCTCGTCGGCGGCGAGAAGATGTCGAAGTCGAGCCTCAACCAGATCGCGCCGGCCGACCTCGTCGCCGACTTCGGCGTCGACGGATTCCGCTACGCGGTCCTGCGGGACAATTCCTTCGGACCCGACGGCGATTTCAGCTACGAGGGTTTGCTCACCCGCTACAACAGCGATCTGGCCAACACGTTCGGGAATCTGTTGCAGCGGGTCACCACCGTCGTACACAAGTCGTGCGGCGGGATCGGCCCCGAACCCGACCCGCACAGCGTGCTGCGGGCCAGGGCCGAACGAGCAGTGGCCGAGTCGACCGAGGCTTGGCGGCGAGTGCAGCCGTCGGCGGCACTCGATGCGACGATTCGGCTGGTTCGTGACACCAACGAGTATCTCCAGGAGACCGAGCCGTGGAAGCTCGAGCCCGGGATCGAGGTCGATCGCATCATGGGTGACGCACTCGAGGCACTGCGCATCACCGCGCTGCTCATCAGTCCGGCCACACCCGGCGCCGCCCAGACAGCGTGGGAGCGAATCGGCCTGAGCGGCCGACTCGACGACCAACGCCTGCCGGCGGCGGGTGCGTGGGGCGGCTACGCCGGTGGCCACGAGGTCACCAAGGGTGAACCGTTGTTTCCTCGCCTCAAGGGCTGACGGTGCCCGCGGCGATCACGAACGGCGACGAGTCGGCCCCTGTCGAGTGGATCGACAGCCACTGTCACCTTCCGGCCGGTGCCGAGGGTGATGAGCTCGTCGGCGAGGCGCGCCGGGCCGGAGTGGTGGGGCTGATAACCATCGGGACCGATTTCTCCACGTCGCGGGACGCGGCAGCCCGAGCCAGGTCGGCCGACTCGGTGTGGGCCACCGCAGGCGTGCACCCCCACGATGCCGATGTGAACGGTTCGCCGGCGACCGAGAACCCTGGGTGGACCGAGCTGGTCGACCTGGCGACCCGGCCACGAGTCGTAGCAATTGGGGAGTGCGGGCTCGACTACCACTACGATCACTCGCCGCGTGCGACGCAACGCCAGGTGTTCGCCGCTCAGGTCGAGCTGGCGAACATCCTGGATGTTCCGCTGGTGATCCACACGCGAGAAGCCTGGGACGACACCTTCGCGGTGCTCGACGCAGCCTCGGTCCCCTCCACCACCATCTTCCACTGCTTCACCGGCGGCCCCCGCGAGGCCCAACGGTGTCTCGAACGGGGCGCGTTCCTCTCCTTCTCCGGGATCGTGACCTTCGCCTCCGCCGATCAGGTCCGAGCCGCCGCGGCGCTGTGTCCGCTCGACCGCCTGCTCGTCGAGACCGACTCTCCCTACCTGGCGCCGGCACCGCACCGAGGCGCACCGAACCGACCTGCGCTGGTGGTGGCCGTCGGTCGGGGCCTGGCCGAGGCGTGCGGACGCAGCGTCGCCGACATCGCCGGGGCGACGACGGCGAACGCACGGCGAGCATTCCGGCTCGAATCGTGAACCGCGGGGCTGTCGTGAGTGCGTCGGTCAGGTGACAAAGGTTGCGTTCGTGTTACGAACCTTCTAGGGTGCGACGTTCGGAGCAGGGGTCTTGGCCTCTGCCTGCAGTCCTGTCCGCCAGTGAGGGGTTCGACCTCTGTACGCAATTCGCCGAGTCCCGATCGTCGCAGTATCGGTACTGATCTTCGTCGTGTTGCTGGTTGCGCTCATGGTGTCGTCGGGCAGCGTCGCGTCTCACATCCGCCGGAGCCGTCGGATTGCTCGACGTCGAGCCGCCCGACGAGGTGTCCGCGCCGGCGCCCGAACCGATCGCCCAGACCGCGGTTTCGCCGGCGGCGACGCCATCGGTCGATCTGTCGGGAGCGACCGATCACGAGGTTGCGCTCGACGAGCGCATCGCCGCCGCGGGCGCCGCGGCTTCAGCAAGGGCACTCGGCGCGCTGTCGGTCGCCAGCTCCCCCGAGTCGACTCCGGCGACTACACCCGAACCGTCCCCTGTGGCGGCTCCGGCCCCCACCGCGGCCCCGGCCCCGCCACCCGAGCCGACCGCGGCGCCGACGCCCGACCCGACGCCCGATCCGACGCCGACGCCCGAGCCCGTCGTCGAGCCTCAGCCTGTGGCTGTGGCCCCCGACTCGGGTCCATCGGCGGATCAGTGGGCGGCGCTGCGGGCGTGCGAGTCGGGCGGCAACTACGCCATCGACAGCGGGAACGGCTACTTCGGCGCCTATCAGTTCGCTCCCTCGACCTGGGACTGGATCGCCGGGATCGCCGACCCGAGCCTGGTCGGAACCCTGCCGCACCTCGCCGGCCCGGCCCAGCAGGATGCGATGGCCCTGGCGCTGTTCAATATGAGCGGGGCAGGCTCGTGGCCGGTGTGTGGCCAATATCTCCTCTGACTCGTCAGCGGTGAGGCTCACGCCCACCGCGATCCGAGAGCTCCTCGATCGTCACGGCGTCGAGCCGAGCCGATCGCTCGGACAGAACTTCATGGTCGACGCCAACACCGTCGACCGGATCGTTCGACTGGCACAGGTGGAGCCCGGCGACCGCGTGGTCGAGATCGGTCCCGGTGTCGGCGCGCTGACGGTGTCGTTGACCGATCACGGAGCATCAGTGCTGGCCGTGGAGGCCGATCGACACCTTCTGGCACCGCTGGCCGAGGTGGTCGAGGGCCTCGATGTCGAGGTCGTTCATGCCGATGCGACCGACTTCGGCTGGGTCGGGCGTCTCGGCGGTCACCGCTGGAAACTGGTCGCCAATCTTCCCTACAACGTGGCCACGCCGCTCGTGCTCGACGTTTTGGAACGGGAACCCCGAATCGAGGAGCTCACCTTTCTCGTGCAACGGGAGGTCGGCGAACGACTGGTGGCCGAACCGGGCTCGAAGGTCTACGGGCTTCCGTCGTTGCACGTCTCGTACTGGGCCGACGGGGCGATTGTCGCCCGAGTACCCCCAACGGTGTTTCACCCTCGACCACGGGTCGATTCGGTGCTGGTGCGACTGGTGCGCCACCCGGTTCCGCCCGTCGATGCCGACTTCGGAACCATGATGGCGCTGGCCCGGCAGGCGTTCGGCCAGCGTCGAAAGATGCTGCGTCGCTCGCTCGGTGGTCGAGTCAGCGACGCGCAGTTCGAGGCGGCGTCGGTCGGGGCCGATGCGCGACCCGAGACGTTGTCGTTGCACGACTGGAGCCGACTGGCCATCGTCGTCGGGACCGCTGGTGGTGAGCCCGAGCCATGAGCGTCGAGGTCATCGCTCCGGCCAAGCTGACGGTCTCGCTGCGGATAACCGGACGGCGCGACGACGGTTATCACTTGATCGATGCCGAGATGGTCTCTCTCGACCTGCACGACACCCTCACGATCGACGTTGCCCCGGCCGGCTCGATCGGGACAGGTGCGGTGATCGTCGAGGGGCGCCGCGATCGAGTGGCGCTCGGTGGCGACAATCTGGTCGCGCGGGCGCTGGCCGCCGCTGACCTCGTCGCCGATGTGACCCTCACCAAGCGCATTCCCGCCGGCGCCGGCCTGGGCGGCGGGTCAGCCGATGCGGCGGCGATCCTGCGATTCGCCGGTATCGACGACCTCGACGTTGCTGCTTCGCTCGGAGCAGATGTGCCGTTCTGCCTCGTCGGGGGACGAGCCAGGGTGCGCGGCATCGGTGAGGTCATCGAGCCATTGCCGTTCGAACCCCGGATGCTCACGCTCGTGACTCCCGAGTTCGGCTGCTCGACGCCCGACGTGTACGCGATGTGGGATCAGATGGGTGGACCGAGAGGCGACAACGGCAACGATCTCGAACCAGCCGCAGTGGCCGTCGAGCCGCGGCTGATCGCGGTTCGCGATCGGCTGGCCGACGAGGCCGGGCGGCGGCCGCGGCTCGCGGGAAGCGGATCGACGTGGTTCGTCGAGGGTGCCCACGAGGTCACCGGTGGAGTCGTCGTCGGAACCGTCGAGTCGACGCTCTGACCGAGCCGACCTCGCCGATCGCGGCGGGCGGCCTACTTCTTGCGCTGGAATCGGGTGCGACGAAGCATCTTGCGATGCTTCTTCTTGCGCATGCGCTTGCGACGCTTCTTGATCAACGATCCCATGGCTGCCGCACACTACCGGCGGGTGAGGGGTGCGCCAACCCGAGACGGCAGCGACCTCGTCTCGGTTAGGCTCGACCCGACAGTGCCCGGTAGTTCAACTGGCAGAACGTCGGCCTTTGGAGCCGAATGTTGGAGGTTCGAGCCCTCCCCGGGCAGCCACCGAAACGGTCGATCACCGAAGGGCACCGACATGACATTCACGAGGCCTCCCCGATGAGTGAGACGCCGCTGTCGGGCATCGTGTTGGCCGCAGGTTCGGGAAGGCGAATGCGGTCGGCGCGACCCAAGCCCCTGCATCCCCTGTGTGGCAAGCCCATGCTCGTGTACGTGCTCGAGGCCCTGGCGCCGCTCGGTCTGGATCGTCAGATGCTGGTGGTGGGAGCAGGAGCCGAGCAGGTTTCGAAGAAACTGGTCGAGGTCGCACCCGATCTTCCCGTCGAGCTGGTGCATCAACCGCAACCGCTCGGCACCGGCGCGGCCACCGCGGCCGCTCTCGCCGCCTTCGACGATCTCCTCGACATCGACGACCACGCCGACGTGGTCGTCGTTCCCGCCGACATGCCCCTCGTCACCACCGAGACGCTTCGGCATCTCGTGACCGAGCATCGCGCCACCGGAGCCGCCGCATCGGTGCTGGCTCGGCGCGGGTCGGCCGACTCGGGCTACGGAATGCTGCTCGACGGTCGCTCCGGAGAAGTAGGAGCGATCGAGCGGGATCCGCTTGCCGGCGGCTCGTCCGGCCTGGTCGCAGCGGGCGTGTTCTGCTTCCGACGGTCGCTGTTGACCCCGGCGCTGCGTCGTGTGTACCCCGAAGGTCCCACCGACGAGATCCGCCTCGGCGAGGTGGTCGAGGTCCTGCACGACATGGGGTATCGCACGGTCTCGGTCGTCGTCGACGATCCGGCCGAGGTCCAGGGCGTGAACGACCGGGTCGACCTCGCCCGCACCGAGGCCCAACTGCGCGCTCGCATCAACCTCGACTGGATGGCTCGCGGGGTCACCATGGTCGACCCGGCCCGCACAGTCATCGACACGACGGTCGTTCTGGCCGTCGACGTCACGCTCTTTCCCGGCACGCTCCTGCAGGGCCTCACCGTGATCGGGGAGGGCGCCCAGATCGGCCCCGACACCCATCTGGTCGACTGCGCTGTCGGTCAGGGTGCACGCGTGCGTCACTCGGTGGGCCGCGACGCCGAAGTCGGCTCGTTTGCCGAGGTCGGCCCCTTTGCCGTGCTCGAGCCCGGCGCGTCGGTTGCGCCGGCGAGCACCATCGGTCCGTTCCAGGTCGTGTCGGGTGGCGGTTTCCCCGACGCGCTCACGTGACGTTGGCTACGGTGCGATTACGAGTCGTTCCATCCCGCCAGAAGCGCCTCCGGAGGTTCCCGTGGAGCTCGTGACCAAGAAGCGCCTGTATCTCGTCTCGGGGCGGGCCAACCCCGCGTTGGCCGATGCCATCGCCCAGACGCTGGGTGTCGAGCTCGGCGAGCCGAACCTGGCCGGGTTCGCCAACGGTGAGCTCCATTGCCGTTTCGGAGAATCGGTGCGGGGGGCCGACGTCTTCATCATCCAGTCGCACTGCAGTTTCGGTGACGGCCACACCGTGAACGATGCGATCATGGAACAGCTGCTCATGGTCGATGCGGCCAAGCGGGCCTCGGCCAAGCGCATCACTGTCGTCTGCCCGTTCTACGGTTACTCCCGCCAAGACCGTAAGTCGGAGGGCCGCGAACCCATCACCGCCAAACTGATCGCCAACATGTTCAAGGTGGCCGGTGCCAGCCGCATGTTGGCCGTCGACCTGCATTCGGGTCAGATCCAGGGCTTCTTCGACGGACCGTGGGATCACCTCACGGCCATGCCCGTCCTGGTCGATCGCCTCCGTGCTCTCGGCGACGACATCGTCGTGGTGTCGCCCGACGCCGGTCGGGTGAAGGTCTCCGAACGGTACGCGAACGCGTTGGGCGCCGATCTCGCCATCGTGCACAAGCGTCGCGTGAAGGGCCAGAAGAACGTGGTCGAGGCCAAAGAGGTGGTGGGCGAGGTCGATGGCCGCATCTGCGTGCTGATCGACGACATGATCGACACCGGTGGCACGATCGTCGCCGCCGCCGAGCAGCTCGTCGAGCGCGGAGCCACCATGGTTTGTGCCGCGACCACCCATGCCGTGCTGTCGGATCCTGCCGTCGATCGCATCAAGAACTCGGTGATCGAGCGGGTCGTCATCACCGACACGCTGCCGCTGCCGCCCGAGAAGCAGATCGACAAATTCGAAACCCTCTCGGTGGCCCCCATCATCGCGGCCGCGATCGACGCCGTGTTCGAGGACACGAGCGTCAGCGACATCTTCGGCGGCAGCAACCTGAGCTGACGACAGGCTCGTCGACCCACCCCAGGTCAACGGCTCGTGGGGTGAGGGTTTCGACTGACCGCCGCTAGCATGGCGGGTCGGTTTCACCGCACTTGTCAGCAGTTCCCATCGGAGTCCTTCCACCATGGCCGAGCTCGTTCTCACCGCAACCACCGGACGCCCCCAGGGCACCCGTGCTACCCGTCGTCTGCGTCGCGAGGGCAAGGTTCCCGCCGTGGTCTACGGCCTCGGTGCCGATCCCGTCGCCGTGAGCGTCGAGTACACCGAGCTGCGTGGCGTCCTCACCACCGAGGCCGGGCTCAACGGTCTGATCGCGCTCGAGGTCGACGGCGGCAGCCAGCTCTGCATCGTCAAAGAGCTTCAGCGGCACCCCGTGCGTGGTGAAGTCAACCATGTCGACTTCATTCGTCTCGACCCCGACGTCGAGGTCGCCGTCGAGGTTCCCATCATTTTGCTCGGAGAAGCCAAGAAGGTGCTCGACGAGAACGGCATGGTCGACCAGCCGATGCACTCCCTGCTCATCTTGTCGAGGCCCGACGCCATCCCGAACGAGCTCACCGTCGATGTTTCCCATCTCGACGTCGGCTCGAGCATCCGCGTGGGCGATGTCTCCCTGCCCGACCGGCGTGCGTACCGAGGTCGATCTCGACGATGCGGTTGCCATCGGCACCCTGACTCGCTCGACGCTCGAGGCCATAGCCGAAGAAGAGGCGGCCGAAGCCGAAGCCGAAGCCGAAGCTCTGTCCGGTGACGAAGGCGTCGAGTCGGTGGCCGATGGCGACGCCGATGAAGCTTCCGACGCCGAGTAGCTGACGATGGCGGCGCTGCGACGCGCCAAGCGGTCGGCCGAGCGGCGGGGCACTCCCGCCGACCTGCTCGTGGTCGGCCTGGGAAACCCCGGTGAGCAGTACGCAGGAAGCCGCCACAATGTCGGCGCACAAGCCGTCGACGTGTTGGTCGAACGGCACAACGGTCGGCTCCGCTCGTCGAAGGAGCAGGCGATGACCGACCTGCTCCGGCTGGGTGACAACCAAGTTGCGGTGGCGTTTCCGTTGACGTACATGAACGAGTCGGGGCGGTCGGTGCAGTTGCTCGTCCGGCGCTACGGGATCGACGATCTCGCTCGCCTCGTGGTGGTCCAGGACGAGCTCGACCTCGAACCGGGTCAGGTTCGGGTCAAGGCCGGCGGTGGCCTGGCCGGCCACAACGGCCTGCGCTCCATCCAGTCGCATCTGGGTTCGGCCGACTTCACCCGGGTTCGGATCGGCATCGGGAAACCACCGAGCAAGGAACGCGGTGCCGACCACGTGCTCCGCCGGGTCGGGAAGGCCGAACGGACCGAGCTCGACATCGCCGTCGAGCTCGCGGCCGACGCCGTCGAGACCATTGCCGCCGAGGGAGTCGAGGCCGCGATGCAGCAGATCAACGGCCTGGTGTGAGGCTCACGAACGCGCCGTTGGCGCCTCTGGTCGAGCTGATCGCCGATCACCCTGCGGTGAACGACCTGGTCGGTCGGCGGTCTCCCGCAGTGGCAGTACCGGCACCGGCCCAGCCGATCACGCTCGCCGCGGTGGCCCACGTCGGTGACCGATCACCGGTGGTGGTGGTGGTGCCCGGAGGCATCGACGCCGATCGCCTCGGAACCGATCTGGCGGCGTTCGTCGGTGAGGCAGTCGAGGTCCTGCCCGCGTGGGAGACGTTGCCTTTCGAGCGGGTGAGCCCGACCGTCGAGACCATGGGTCGGCGGTCCCGTGTGCTGTCGAACCTCCATCACCGCCGCGGCGCCCGCCTGGTGATCGCGTCGGCCCGGGCCGTGGTGCAGCGCCTCGCGCCGGGCGCGACCGATGTCGAGCCGATCGTGGTCGGCGTCTCCGACGTGGTTGACCCCCACGAGCTCGTGGCGCGCCTGGTCGAGTGGGGCTACCGACGTGATGTTCAGGTCGAGCATCGGGGTGACGTCGCGCTCCGCGGGTCGATCGTCGATGTGTTCCCGTCGACGGGCGACTCGCCGGTGCGCATCGATCTGTGGGGTGACGAGGTCGATCGCATGACCGAGTTCTCGATCGCCGATCAACGGTCGACCGTCGAGCGATCCGAGGTCACCATCTTCCCGGCTAGGGAGTTCCTGCTCGACCAACCGAGCCGCGATCGCGCCGAGGAGCTGATCGGTTCGGCTCCGTGGGGTCGGGTGCAGTGGCAGCGGTTGGCCGACGGCGAGTCCTTCGACGGCATGGAATCGTGGCTGCCGTGGATCGCCGACGACACGCAGTCGGTGGTCGATCTCCTCGACGCTGACGCCCAGATCGTGCTCGTCGACCCCACTCGGTTGCGGGCCCGAGCCGCTGATCTCCTCGCCGAGGAGCACGACCTCGCCGCGTCGCTCGCCCGCACGTGGGACGTGAGCGATGTGGAGAACGTGCCGCGCCTGCACCTCCAGCTCGAGCATCTCCTGGAGCGCTGCGCCGCACCGACCTGCATCATCACCACCCTTGCCTCGGGTCCCGACATCCCGCAGCTCGCGGCGTCGGCGCCCGCACCGTCGAGCGCCGAGGGTGGAGGACCGGTGCACCAGATCACCCAGCTCCTCGCCGACCGATACCGGGTGGTGGTCACCGCCGACGGATCGGGCTCGGCGGCGCGCCTCGCCGATCGTTTGGGTGACGAGGGCATCGACCTGCCGATCGTCGACGAGCTCCGCGATCGAACCGGCGGCCAGTTGATCGTGGCCGGCATCGACCATGGCGTGATTCTGCCCGAAGTCGGGTTGGCGATCATCTCCGAGTCCGACCTCACCGGCCGACGGCGTACTCATCGCAGGCGACGGGCTCGCCAGGTCGACGCCCAACGGTTCTTCGACGATCTGGCGCCCGGCGATTACGTCGTGCACCAGACCCACGGTGTGGCGCGCTACGGCGGCATGGTCACCCGGTCGATCGGCGGGTCCGAACGCGACTACCTGCTCCTCGAGTACCGCGGCACCGACCGGCTGTACCTGCCGAGTGACCAGATCGACACCGTCCGGCACTACACCGGCGGCGACAGCCCCTCACTGTCGCGGATGGGCGGCGCCGACTGGCAGAAGGCCAAGGGCAAGGTGCGGGCCGCCGTCGCGGAGATCGCGCAGGAACTAGTGGTGCTGTACCAACGCCGCCTCGCCACGCCGGGCCATGCCTTCGCCGCCGACACTCCGTGGCAGGCCGAGGTCGAGGCCGCCTTTCCCTACCAGGAAACCCTCGACCAGCTGGCCGCCATCGAGGCGGTCAAGGGCGACATGGAGCGCGGTGAGCCGATGGATCGCCTCGTCTGCGGCGATGTCGGCTTCGGCAAGACCGAGATCGCCGTGCGCGCCGCGTTCAAGGCCGTGCAGGAGGGGAAGCAAGCGGCGGTCCTCGTGCCGACCACGCTGTTGGCCCAACAGCACTTGCAGACCTTCTCGGAACGATTCGCCGCCTACCCCATCCGAGTCGAGGCGTTGAGCCGCTTCCTCAGCACCAAACAGGCCAAGGCGGTGATCGCCGGTGTCGAGTCGGGCGACGTCGACGTCGTGATCGGCACCCACCGCCTGCTCTCCCAAGACGTGACCTTCAAGAACCTCGGGCTGTTGGTGGTCGACGAAGAGCAGCGGTTCGGGGTCTCCCACAAGGAGGCCATCAAACAGTTGCGGGCCGATCTCGATGTGCTCACCCTCACCGCCACACCCATACCCCGCACGCTCGAGATGAGCCTCACCGGAATTCGTGACCTCACTGTGCTCACGACGCCCCCGGCGGAGCGCCAGCCCATCCTCACCTATGTCGGTGAGTACGACGAGCGGGCCGTTTCCGAGTCGATCCGACGTGAGCTCCTGCGCGACGGCCAGGTGTTCTTCGTCCACAACCGCGTGATGGACATCGAACACGTCGCGGCCGACCTGAAACGACTGGTACCCGAGGCGCGGGTCGCAGTCGCCCACGGCCAGATGGACGAAGCCCTGCTCGAGTCGGTGGTGATCGACTTCTGGGAAGGCAAGTACGACGTGTTGGTGTGCACCACGATCATCGAGTCGGGCATCGACATGCCGACGGTGAACACCCTCGTCGTCGATCGGGCCGACCTCATGGGGCTGGGTCAGCTCCACCAGCTCAGGGGCCGGGTCGGCCGCTCCGGCTCGCGTGCCTACGCCTATCTGTTCACGCCACCCGATCGGGCGCTCACCGAGGAGGCCTACGAGCGCCTGAAGACGATCGGCGAGACCACCGAACTGGGTTCGGGCTTCAAGATCGCCATGCGCGACCTCGAGATCCGTGGGGCGGGGAACCTGCTCGGGACCGGACAGTCCGGCCACATCGCTGCCGTCGGCTATGACCTGTACTGCCAGATGGTCACCGAAGCGGTCGCCGAGCTCAAGGGTGAGACGCCCGAGGTCATTCGCGAGGTGAAGCTCGACCTGCCCGTCGACGCCCACCTCCCGGCCGACTACGTGCCCAAGGAAGCCCTTCGCCTCGAGGCCTACCGGCGGCTGGCTGCGGTCTCGACCAACGCCGAGGTCGACGACATCGCGGCCGAGTGGATCGACCGCTACGGCCCGATTCCGGTCGCGGGCGAGGCGCTCCTGGCCATCGCCCGGCTGCGGGTGGCCTGCTTCGATCGCGACATCGACGAGATCACCGTGGGCAAGGGTCCGGGTTTCGGCGGACCCAAGTGGATCGCGAAGATCTCACCCGTCGACCTGCGGGTGAGCAAGAAGATGCGCCTCGAGCGGGTCTACCGAGGCTCGACCTACCGCGAGCAGGCCAGGATCCTCCAGCTCGCATTGCCCTCGGCCACCACTGCCGCCATCGATCTGGTCTCGGCCTTCGACGAGCTCCTGCCCCAGACAGCCGAGTCCGCGTCGTGAGCGTCGTGCCGTTCGAAGCCATCCCCGGCCGCCTAGCCTACGCTCCGTGATGAACCGCCTTCTCGTCCTCGTCGCTTTCGTTGCGCTGGTGGCCGCTGCGTGCGGCTCACAACGTTCCGCCCTCGAAGTGGGCGACGTCTCGGTCAGCCGAGGCGATCTGATCGATGCCCTCCAAGAGCAGGGTCAGGTCACCGACGGTGTGGCCTCGAACGCGGCGGCGGCGCAGTACCTGACCGATCAGGCTCGTGCGGTGCTGTTGCAGGGGGCGGCGGACCGGGCCGGTCTCGACGTCGTCGTCGACCTGAACAACGCCGACCAGGTCTTCACCACTCTCGTCGCCGCAGCGGTCGAGGAACGAGTACCCGACATCCGTGCGGTCGCGGCGGCATCGTTCACGTGTTCGCGCCACATTCTCGTGTCCACCGAAGCCGAGGCTGCCGATCTGTTGACCCAGCTCGACGGCGGCGCCGACTTTGCCGCGCTGGCGGCAGAGTTCTCCATCGACACCGGCTCGGGTGCCGCCGGCGGCGACCTGGGATGTGTGCCCCTCGGTACCTTCGCTCCCGAGTTCGAGGCGGCGCTCCTGGAGAGCGCCGTCAACGAGGTGGTCGGGCCGGTGGCGACCGACTTCGGTTTCCACCTGATCGAGAAGCTCCCGAACGACGGCGCGAGTGATCAGAGCATCGTCCAGGCCGGTCTCGAAACGGCGTTCGCCACCCAGGAGGAGTTCGACTCCTGGCGCACGGAGCTGCTCCAGGTCGACGACGTGTCGGTCGATCCTCGCTACGGCGAGTGGGATCCCATCGGTCTCCTGGTCGTGCCACCGGCCGTCGCCGCTCCCGAGTGACCCCACGCATCGACGTCGTCGGCCTCGGCCCGGGCGACGCATCGCTCGTCACGCCGGCCACCCGGGAGATCATCGACGGCGCGTCACATCGATATCTCCGCACGCTTCGCCACCCGAGTGCCGAAACGGTGACCGCCGCGGTGAGCTTCGACGAGGAGTACGAGCGAGCCGACACCTTCGCCGACGTGTACCGGGAGATCGCCCGGCGGCTCGTCGAGGCAGCCACTCGGGAGGGTTCGATCGTCTATGCGGTGCCCGGGTCGCCGTTGGTGCTCGAGCGAACGGTCGAGCATCTCCTGGCCCAGTCTGGCGTCCGCGTGATCGTGCATCCGGCCATGTCGTTCCTCGACGTCGCCTGGGCGCGCCTGGGTGTCGATCCGGTCGACTCGGGCGTGACGCTGATCGACGGTCATCGCTTCGCCGAGATGGCGAGCGGCATCACCGGGCCTGCTCTGGTGGCCCACTGCCACAACCAGCGCGTGCTCTCGGACATCAAGTTGAGCACCGACGTCGCTCCGTCGCGGCCGGTCACGGTGCTCCAGCGACTCGGTGGCGACGACGAGCGGGTGTTCGAGGTCGACTGGTGGGATCTCGATCGCAACGTCGACGCCGATCACCTCACCTCGCTCTACATACCCGAGCCGGCACCGTCGGCGGCTCGTGCCCTCGGCCGGTTGAGTGACGTCGTCCACACCCTCCGTCGCGAATGCCCGTGGGACCGTGAACAGACCCACGGATCCCTGCGTCGGCACCTGGTCGAGGAGACCCACGAGGTGCTCGAGGCGATCGATCGCTTCGTCGACGCCGAGGCGGCCGCCGACACCGGCGCCGTCGACCGAGCCGACGAACACCTTCGCGAGGAGCTCGGCGATCTCCTGTTCCAGGCGTTCATCCACGCCGTGATCGCCGACGAGGGCGGTCGGTTCTCCGTCGCCGACATCGCCGACGGCATCCACGACAAGCTGGTGAGTCGCCACCCCCATGTCTTCGGCGATGCCGAAACCGTCGATGCCGACGCGCTGGTCGTGCAGTGGGAGGCGGCCAAGGTGGCCGAGAAGGGCCGTGCGTCGGTGTTCGACGGAATTCCCGCCGGGATTCCGGGGGTGGCGTTGTTGGGCAAGGTCCAGCGCAAGGCGGCGACGCTGGGTGTCGACGTCTCCGCCTCGGCTGGCGGCCTCCGCGCCGAGCTCGATCGCATCGACGACGAGTCGGCGATCGACGAAGCCCAGGTTTCTCGTCTCGTAAGCCTGCTGGTGGCGGTGGCCAACCAGGCCGGGGTCGACGTCGAGGACGCCGCGCGCAACGCCGCCCGGCGCCTCCGCGATCGGGCGACGGCAGTCGAACGCAGTGGTGCGGATGGGTCCGAAGTTGGTGCGTTCGAGGGCTGAAACCGCCGTCTCGCCACCATCAACACCAGCCACACGGCTAACGTGGTCCCCACTGGCAACTCCAGCCACATTGTGGCGCGAGGGGCCCGAGGACGTGGTTGCGCTGCGCAGGGCGACCACTCCCTCGTTGTTCGTAGGACCATCACAAGCCAGGAGCTCCCCACGTGAGCATCATCGAATCCGTGAGCGCGCGCGAGGTCATCGACTCGCGAGGGAATCCCACCGTCGAGGTCGAGGTCGAGCTCGACTCGGGGGCCACCGGACGAGCGCTCGTTCCCTCGGGCGCGTCGACGGGTCAGTTCGAGGCGGTCGAGCTGCGCGACGGCGGCGATCGATTCGGCGGCAAGGGCGTTCGCGGCGCGGTGAACAACGTCGACGGTGAGCTGGCCGATCTGGTGGTCGGCTTCGATGCCCTCGATCAGCGGGGTGTCGACGCGGCCATGTTGACCCTCGACGGCACCGACAACCTCGGCCGCCTCGGCGCCAATGCGGTGCTCGGTGTGTCGCTCGCCGTGGCCCGCGCCGCGGCGACCGAGCTGGGATTGCCGCTGTACCGCTACGTCGGAGGAGCCAACGCCCACGTTCTTCCGGTTCCGATGATGAACGTGTTGAACGGTGGCGAGCACGCCGACAACAACATCGATCTCCAGGAGTTCATGTTGATGCCGGTCGGGGCGGCCTCGTTCAGCGAGGGCCTGCGGTGGGGAATCGAGACCTATCACGTGCTGAAGAAGGTCCTGCACGATCGCGGTCTCGCCACCGCCATCGGAGACGAGGGCGGTTTTGCGCCGAACCTCGGGTCGAACGAGGAGGCGTGTCAGCTGCTGGTCGAGGCCATCGAGGCGGCGGGACGGGTGCCCGGTGAGGAGATCGCGCTCGCGCTCGACCCCGCCAGCACCGAGTTCTACCGCGACGGCGCCTATCACCTCGCCGGAGAGGACCGCGTGCTCAGCTCCGACGAGATGGTCGACTACTACGCCTCGCTGAGCGATCGGTATCCGATCGTGTCGATCGAGGACGGCATGGCCGAGGAGGACTGGGATGGCTGGAAGACGCTGAACTCCGCCATCGGGGATCGGCTGCAGCTGGTCGGCGACGACCTGTTCGTCACCAACACCGAACGACTGGCGCGTGGCATCGAGCTCGACGTCGCCAATTCGATCCTCGTGAAGGTGAACCAGATCGGCACCCTCACCCAGACACTCGAAGCGGTCGATCTCGCCAATCGGAACGGGATGACCGCGGTGATGTCGCATCGTTCCGGTGAGACCGAGGACACCACCATCGCCGATCTCGCCGTGGCCACGAACTGCGGTCAGATCAAGACCGGGGCACCGGCCAGGAGCGACCGGGTGGCCAAGTACAACCAGCTGCTGCGCATCGAGGAAGACCTCGGCGAGGCCGCCGCCTACCGTGGCCGTTCGGCGTTGGCCGGGGGCGGCTGAACCGATGACAATCGCCCGCCGCACGCTGGTGACGGCGCTGCTCGTCATCACGGTGATCGTGGTGCTCGTGTACGCCGTGTTGCCGTCGCGGGCGTACTTCGACCAACGCGAGGCGCTGTCGGACGCCCGGGCCGACGTGAGTGACCTCGAGGCCGACAACGCGCAGCTGACTGCCCGCATCAGCGAGCTGGGCACCCGCTCCGAGATCGAGCTGCTGGCCGACGCGATTTCAATCTCGTCTACCCCGGCCAGGAGACGTACGCGATCCTGCCGGCGCCGCCACCACCGGTTTCGCTTCCGGCGAGCTGGCCGTTCTGGCCGGTCGGCCGTCTGCTCGATGACCCCGGCGACTGATCCGACGTCGCGCTGCGGGCGCTCGATTCCTGCGTTCGACAAACTGACCGATCGGCTTTCACATCGGCTGTCGACTGCGACTAAGGTCGGCTCCGCCAGGGGCTCGAGACACAAGGAGCGAGCGTGCAGATCACGGTCACCGTCAATGGTGCTGCAACAACCCACGACGTGGAGCCACGTCGCCTGTTGGTGCACTACCTGAGAGAAGACGCCGGTCTCACCGGCACCAACATCGGTTGCGACACCTCGTCGTGCGGTGCATGCACCGTGCATCTCAACGGTGAAGCGGTGAAATCCTGCACCGTTCTGGCGGTGCAGGCCGACGGTCAGGAGGTGACGACCATCGAGGGTCTCGCCGCCGCCGACGGAACCCTCCATCCGATGCAGCAGGCCTTCCACGAATGTCATGCCCTGCAATGCGGGTACTGCACCCCGGGCATGGTCATGGCCTCGATCTCCCTACTCGACGAGGTTCCCAACGCCACCGAGGCGCAGGTACGTGAGGGCCTCGAAGGCAACCTCTGCCGCTGCACCGGCTACCACAACATCGTCAAGGCCGTGCTCCAAGCCGCCGGAGGTGCCCAGTGATCCCCGCAGCGTTCGACTACGTCCGGGTCGACACGGCCGACGAGGCCCTGGCTGCGCTCGCCGAGCACGGAGACGACGCCAAGCTCCTGGCCGGTGGTCACTCGCTACTGCCGCTCATGAAGCTGCGCCTCGCCGCGCCCGCCATGGTCATCGACATCGGCCGGGTCGATGAGCTCAAGGGAGTGACCGACGGCGGCGATCACGTCGCCATCGGGGCGCTGACCCGCCATCGCGACGTCGAGATCAACGATCTGGTCAACGCCGAAGTGCCGCTGCTCGCCGCGGCCACCCGCCACGTGGGCGACCCCCAGGTGCGCCACCGGGGCACCATCGGCGGGTCGATCGCCCACGGCGATCCCGCCAGCGACATCCCGTCGGCGTTGCTCGCCATGAACGCAACCATGGTCGCCCGCGGTCAGGGCGGAACCCAACGCGAGATCAGCGCCGACGACTTCTTCAGCGGCTTCCTCGAGACCGCACTGAACGACGACGAGCTCCTCACCGAGATCCGCATTCCCAAGCTGGGTGGTGTCGGATTCTCGTTCCAGAAGTTCACCCGCCGCGCCCAGGACTGGGCCATCGTCGGTGTGTCCGCGGTGCACGGCAACGGCACCGCCGGTGTCGGTCTGGTCAACATGGACTCCAAGCCGGTTCGCGCGGCTGCGGTCGAGGCCGCGTTCGCGATGGCGCCGGTGCCGCCGAGGCGGCCGCCCTGGCCGCAGAGGGCGTCAATCCGTCGTCGGACCTGAACGCCAGCGTCGAGTACCGGCAGCATCTGGCCCGCGTCCTGACCAAGCGGGCCCTCGACGAAGCCGCCGGCTGACCCCTCCCGCCAGGGGTGGTCGCAGTGGCCCGCCTCTAGCCTGAATTCGTGATTTCAACTCACTCCGTCGACGACGTTCGTAACGGGCTCGAAGCCCACGACTACCTCCCCGACGACGGGCTGGCCACCGCCATCTTCCTCGCCCTCGAGTTACAGCGCCCGCTCTTGCTCGAAGGCGAACCGGGTGTCGGCAAGACCGAGGTGGCCAAGACGCTCGCCCGCTGGACCGGCGGCGACCTGTTGCGGCTGCAGTGCTACGAGGGCATCGATGTCAGCCAGGCGGTGTACGAGTGGGACTACTCCCGCCAGCTCCTCCACCTGCGCACCGCCGAAGCCACCGGACGGGCCTCGGGCGTCGACGCCGACGAGCTCGAGTCCGAGCTCTACAGCGAGCGCTTTCTCGTGAAGCGGCCGCTCCTCCAGGCCATCGCCTACGGGCAACCGCCGGCACCGGTCCTGCTCATCGACGAGATCGACCGCGCCGACGACGAGTTCGAAGCCTTCCTGCTCGAGGTGCTCTCGGAGTACGCGATCACCGTGCCCGAGCTGGGCCGGTTCCACGCCGACGTGCCGCCCATCGTCGTGATCACCTCGAACCGGACCCGCGACGTCCACGACGCGCTCAAGCGCCGCTGCCTCTATCACTGGGTCGACCATCCCGACTTCGACCGCGAGGTGGCGATCATCTCCCGCCGCACCGACGGCGTCTCCGAGGCCATCATCGATCAAGTTGCCTCAGCGGTGGCCCAGTTCCGACAGCTCGGTCTGTACAAGCCACCGGGAGTGGCCGAGAGCATCGACTGGGCGAACTCCCTCGGCCGACTCGGTGCTGCGGCGCTCGACGTCAAGACGGCCGAAGCCTCGATCGGAGCGGTGCTCAAGTACCGCGAAGATCAGCAGCGGGTGCGCGAATACGGCCTGGCCAAGCTGCTCGAAGCCGACTCGAACGTCTGAGCCCGTGGTCGAGGTCGACGCCAGCCACCTCGATCGCATCGTGGCCGGCTTCGCCGCCGCCCTGCGCACCGCCGGCCTCGACGTTCCCGTGGGAAGCGTCGTCACCTTCCGTCAGGCGCTCGGCGTCGTCGGCCTGGCCGAATGGCACCCGGTCTACTGGGCCGGTCGAGCCACGTTGGTGCATCGCCCGGAGGACACGGCGTTGTTCGACGACACGTTCGCCGCGTACTGGCACGATCAGCTCCGCCCCGAGGTGGGCGTGGAGACGGACGACCACGAGCTCACCATTGCCCTCGACACCGGCGACGACGACGAGGCCGAGGCGCCCGACGATGCCGAAGGCACCCAAGAGGTCGACCTCGTGCTGCGGTGGTCGCCCACCGAGGTGCTCCGTCAGAAGGACTTCTCGCTGTTCACGGTGGAGGAGATGGTCGAGGCCCAGACGCTCATGCGTCAATTGCGGCTGGCCACGTCGGTGCGGCCGTCGCGGCGTCAGCGCCGAGCGCGCCACGAGCGGGGCCGGCTCGACATTCGCCACACCGTGCAACGGGCCCTGCGCACCGAGGGTGAGCCGCTCATCCGGGCATCGACGGTGCAGAGCGAACAACCGAGGAGGCTGGTACTGCTGCTCGACGTGAGCGGTTCCATGGAGCCCTACGCACGTGCTCTGCTGCGCTTCGCCCATGCGGCAGTCGTGAGTCGGCGGCGCGTCGAGGCCTTCGCCCTCGGCACCCGGCTCACTCGCATCACCCGAGAGCTTTCGTCACGCGATCCCGACGATGCCTTCGCCGCCGCCACCGGCGCGGTCGAGGATTGGTCGGGCGGAACCCGGCTCGGGCCGGTGCTGAGGGAATTCAACGACGAGTGGGGGGTTCGGGGCATGGCGAGGGGTGCCGTGGTGGTCGTGCTCTCCGACGGATGGGACCGGGGCGACCCCGCAGTGCTCGCCGAGCAGATGCAACGCCTCGGCCGAGTGGCCCACTACGTCGTCTGGGTGAATCCGCTGAAGGCCACCGAGGGATACGAGCCGCTGGCCGCCGGCATGGCCGCCGCGCTGCCTTTCGTCGATCGTTTCATCGAGGGCCACAACATCGCCTCGCTCGAAGCGCTGGTGGCGGCGGTCGCCGCGTGAGCCGAGTCGGGGCATGATGGGACCGTGAAAGAGATACTTCCTGATCTGAAGAAGTGGAAGAAGGCGGGAAAGCGCATCGCCGTGGCAAGGGTCGTCGATGTCGACGGCTCCGGCCCCCGACTGCCCGGGGCGGCCATGGCGGTCAATGAGGACGGAGAGGTCACCGGCTCGGTCTCGGGGGGCTGCGTCGAGGGCGCAGTGGTGATGGAGGCGCTCGACATCATCGACTCCCGCGACCGCCGTATGGTCACCTTCGGCTACAGCGACGACGAGGCCTTCGCCGTCGGCCTCACCTGTGGTGGCACCATCCATCTGTTCATCGAACCCCTCGACTGGTGACGCCATGACCGACGCCGACGAAACACCGATCTTCGATCTGCTCCACGCCGCCATCGCCGTCGAGGCCCCGGTTGCGCTGGCCACGATCACCGAGGGTCCCGAGGTCGGCGCGAAGCTGCTGTTCCAACCGGGCGAGCCGGTCAGCGGCAGCCTCGGCGATCCCGATCTCGATCGGGTGGTCACCCGAGACATCGAGGGTGAGCTGGCCTCCGGTCGCACCGGTGTGCGTCACTACGGCGAACACGGCGAGGCCAACGAAACGACGGTCGCGGTCTTCATCGAGTCCTTCGCCCCGCCGCCCCAGATGCTCATCTTCGGCGCGGTCGACTTCACGGCGGCGCTGGCCAGGGTGGCCAAGGTGCTCGGCTACCGGGTCACCGTGTGCGACGCCCGCGAGGTGTTCGCGACCCGGGCGCGTTTCCCGATGGCCGACGAGCTGGTCGTCGATTGGCCCAATCGCCTCCTCGACCAGGTCGGGGGTGGCCTGGGCGCCCGCGATGTCGTGTGCGTGCTCACTCACGATCCCAAGTTCGACGTGCCGGCCATCACCTCGGCCCTCGAGACCGGCGTCGGCTACATCGGCGTCATGGGCAGTCGCCGCACCCACGACGACCGCACGAAGCGACTGGTCGAGGCGGGGGTGACGCCCGAGGGGTTGGCGCGGTTGCGGTCGCCGATCGGTCTCGACCTGGGCGCCCGCACCCCCGAGGAGACCGCCGTCTCCATCGTGGCGGAGATCATCGCTCAACGCACCGGACGGAGCGCTCCCGCGCTCAAAGACACCGAAGGACCGATCCACCGCTGACCTCCCGGCTGGGATCACGACGCGGGCGGTGCCGCCGTTGGTTGCTCGGCGCGGGTGTGAAACGACACCCGCCAGTCGGGTCGACTCTCGCCGTCGATCGACAGCTGGAAGGCGTAGTGCTTGTCGCCGGGAAGTTTGAGCGCGCCCAGATTGAGGGCCAGCGGCACCGGTAGCGGCGTGCCCGGCCGGGCACCGGCGGGGCGACCGGCCACGACGTTGCCCTTGATCTGGAGCGGCCGGTCACCGATCATCACCGGCTGGCCGTCCTCGTCGAGCATCTCGATCATCCACTCGTGACGGATATTGGCGCGGTCCCAGGGGACGAGGAGCCGAATGGCCAGCGCAACCGGTTGGGGACGCGGCCCGATGAGGCTCAGCCCACCACCCAGGATGAACAGCTTGCGGTCGGCCACCTGGGCCGAGTCGGCCAGCAGCATGGTGACACCGATGCTGCGGGGCCCGTCGTCGAGGAGGCCGTCGGCGGAGTCGGTCATTCCCTCACCCTAACCAGCCGGCGATGTGGCTCGGGTGGTCGGCGCCGACGCCGGGCACACTGGAGCCATGACCATTGCTGCCGTCGTCCTCGCTGCCGGTGAGGGCTCGCGCTTCGCGGGCTCGGGCCACAAACTGCTCACCGAGGTGGGGGGCAAGCCCCTCGTGGCGTGGGCGGTCGAGCATGCGCTCGAGGCCGGTCTCGACGAGACGATCGTGATCGAGGGGGCCGTCGACCTCGCCCCGGTGGTGCCCGACGAGGTCACCCTGGTCCGCAACGACGACTGGCAGCTGGGCCAGGCCGTCTCCCTTCAGGTGGCGGTGCAGTACGCGTCGATGATGGGCCACGAGGCGATCGTGGTCGGGCTGGGAGACATGCCGTCGGTTCCGGCCAGTACGTGGCGAGAACTGGCCGACTACGACCACACTGCGCTCATCGCCACGGCCTCCTTCGACGGCCACCGGAGCCCCCCGGTGCGCCTCGACGGAGCGGTGTGGCCCATGCTGCCCATGACCGGCGACGAAGGAGCCCGTACCCTGATTCGATCGCGTCCCGACCTGGTTGTCGATGTACCCTGCGAGGGCCAGTCGCTCGATATCGACACCGTGGAGGACATTCACCAATGGAGCTGAAGAACGACGTCATCGTCAACTCATCGATCGAAGACGTCTGGGAGGCGTTCAACGACGTCGAGCGGGTCGCTCCGTGTCTGCCCGGTGCACAGCTCCAGGAGATCGAGGGCGATGACATGCGCGGCATCGTGAAGGTCAAGGTCGGCCCGATCACGGCGCAGTACAAGGGCCAGGCCACCTTCATCGAGCAGAACAAGGACGCCTGGAAGATCGTGATCGAAGGCAAGGGCCGCGATGCTCGCGGTTCCGGCGATGCCAGCGCCCTCATCACCGCCCAGCTCACCGAGATCGACGCCACCTCCACCAAGCTCGATGTCACCACCGACCTCGCTCTCACCGGCAAGGTGGCCAGCTTCGGCGGCCGCTCCGGGGTCATGGAAGACGTCAGCTCGAAGCTGATGGGCCAGTTCGCCGACAACTTCGAGAAGATGATGGAGGAGGCGAAGACCGCCCCGGAAAAGCCTGCGGCTGTCGCCGACGAGAGCGCCGAGTCCGGCAAGACGTCGAAGATCCGTAAGGTCGAGATGCCCGAACCCGAGGCTGTCGACCTGCTCGAACACGCCGGTGCACCGGTGATGAAGGCCATTGCGCCCATCGCCATCGCCATCCTGGTCATCTGGCTCCTGCGCCGTATCTTCGGTGGCGACCGCGGCTGAGGCCGATCGAGCGGCAGTCGCCGCGCTCCTCGGTCGCCCACCCCAGGGTGACTTCGAGGTCGTGGTTCGCGACGCGTCCGGTGCGCCCTGCGTGATCCGCAACGCGCCGATCCTCGACGACGGCACCCCCATGCCCACACGGTACTGGTTGATCGGGCCTCGCGACCGCCTCCTCGTCGGTCGGCTCGAAGGCGCAGGCGGGGTTCGACGGGCCGAGGCCGAGGTCGATGCTGGCGCCCTGCAGGCTGCCCACGATCGCTACGCCGCCGAGCGCGATGCGCAACTGCCGAAGGACCATGAGGGCCCCCGTCCGAGCGGCGGGGTCGGGGGGACCAGAGTCGGGGTCAAGTGCCTCCACGCCCACTACGCCCACCATCTTGCCGGCGGCGACGACCCTGTAGGTCGTTGGGTGGTCGACCATCTCCACGAGGTAGAGGACGGCTCCGATGTCCGATGAGGTGCTCGCCGCCATCGATTGCGGTACCAACTCCACGCGTCTGCTCGTCAGTCGCGGTGGTCACACCAGCCTCGATCGCCTCGCCACCATCACCAAGCTGGGGAAGGGTGTCGACGGCTCTGGTCGCCTCGCCCCCGATGCCATCGAGCGGGTGGTCACCGCGTTGGGGCACTACCGCACGGTGATGGACCACCACGGCGCCGAACGGGTTCGGATGACCGCCACCTCAGCGGCTCGAGACGCGGCCAACCGTGACGAGTTCTTCGATGCGGCCGAGGCGGTGATCGGTGCAAGACCCGAGTTGCTGAGCGGGATCGAGGAGGGCGAGCTGTCGTTCCGGGGTGCCACCGCCGACCTCGAACCCGACGGTGGTCCCTACCTGGTGGTCGATGTCGGTGGAGGGTCGACCGAGTTCGCGGTCGGCGATGCCGAGTTCGAAGGGGCGATCTCGGTCGACATGGGCTGTGTCCGAATGACCGAGAAGTTCCTGCTGTCGGACCCGCCGCGCCCCGACGAGCTCAGCTCGTGCATCTCGGTGATCGGCACCTACCTGAGTGATGTGCTCCGCGAGCTTCCTGGGGCCGCTTCGGCCCGACGTTTCGTGGGGCTGGCCGGCACGATCAACTCTGCGGCCCAGGTCGAGCAGGGGCTGACCAGCTACGACCGAGACGCCATCCACCACTTCGTTCTCACCAAGGCGGCCGCCGAGGATGTGTTCCGCACGCTGGCGACCGAAACCGCAGCCGAGCGGCTCCAGAACCCCGGTCTCGAACCTGGGCGCGTCGACACGATCGTCGGCGGCATGTGCATCGTGGTCAAGATCATGCGTGATTTCGGCTTCGACGAGTGTCTGGTGTCCGAGACCGACATCCTCGACGGGCTGATTCTCAGTCAGCTCTGAACGAGTCGCCGTTCTGGCGCCGGGTGAGGCGCTCGGCG
Source organism: uncultured Acidimicrobiales bacterium (assembly GCA_963700995.1). Classification (GTDB taxonomy): domain Bacteria; phylum Actinomycetota; class Acidimicrobiia; order Acidimicrobiales; family JAHEJN01; genus JAHEJN01. The sequence continues at coordinate 3,410 of CAVOZP010000010.1, read as the reverse complement.
CCGGCGTCGATGCCGGGCAACTGCGACTCGAACACCCCGAGCCGTTCCGCGGCCAGCTCGGTGACCATGGCTTCGACTTCGAGCCAGTTCCTGGCGCGAGGTCCGTCGACCTGCTGGTTGTAGGGCTGGTCGAAGGTGATCACGTCGTTGCCCGCCGCGCGCAGCTGCTCGATGTTGTGCGGCGCATCGTCGATGTAGGCGTCGGCCTGGACCTCGGGCTTGGCACCGAGGAAGCACAGGTCGCGGTAGGGGATGCGGTGGGTGTCGAGCCACATGGCCGTCTCGCCAACGGCGGTGCCGTGGCCCCAGTTGAGATAGAGGCGGTGGGTGATGATTCGGATCCAGATGCCGGCGTCGCTCAGTCGCCACAGCACGTCGGCTGCGTTCTCGATCACAGCCATGGTGGCGAACATCGAGTGTTCGAGCACGGCGACCCGGTGGTATTCCGTGTACTCGCCCGGGGCGAAGCCCCACTCGGCGAAGTTCCAGCTGCGCTGGATGGGATAGCTGTCGGGGTCGACGTCGTTGATCGAAGCCACGATCTCGCGGAAGCGGCCGGTGTGGTCGGCAACGACACCGTCGAGGTCGACTCCGAGTATGAACTGGTCGCTCATGCGCTCCAGCCTGCCAGACTCGACGCCATGAGCCTCCGATTGGGCATCGATCTCGACGGCGTGGTCGCCGACTTCAACGAGGGTTGGACGCGGCTGTACAACGTGGAGTTCGGGGCCGACCTCGTCGCCGACGAGGTCACGATGTGGGATGCACCGGCCGAGCTCACGCATTTCGGATCGATGAATGGGTTCTGGCGATGGGCCGCCACCTGCGGAGACGGGTCGAGCCTGTTCCGGGTGTTGAGGCCCTATCCCGGAGCCGTCGACGCCCTGGCCGATCTCGCCACCCGGCACCAGATCGTGATTCTCACGACCAAGCCGAGCTATGCGGCGTCGGACACCTTTGCGTGGATTGCCGAGCACCGGCTACCGACGACCGAGGTGCACATCGTCGACGACAAGACGGCGGTGGCGTGCGACGTGTACCTCGACGACGGTGATCACAATCTCGAGGCTCTCTTGGCGATCCGATCCGAGGCGGTCGTCTGTCGGTACGTTCGGCCATGGAATCGGGCTCATCCCGGGGCCGTCGATGTCACCTCCTGGGGGGTTTTCCGGGCGTGCATCGAGGGTGTCGAGGGAATCGACCAGGGGTTTGGGTAGGTTCTGGGCAGGCAGACAAACCCTTGGAGGGGAATCATGCGACTACGACGTCTACTGGCGGCACTCTTTGCCTTCAGTCTCATCGCCGCGGCCTGCGGATCCGACGATTCGACGACCGAGACGGCCGACGAACCCGCAGCCGAAGAGCCCACAGCCGAAGAGCCTGCAGCCGAAGAGCCGGCGGCTGAGGAACCGGCCATGGAAGAAGAGGCCATGGAAGAGGGCGTGCCCGAGGGCTGGCCCGACAAGCTGATCTTCACGCTCACCCCCTCACAGGAGACGGGCGGGCTCATCGACACGGCCCAGCCGCTGGCCGACATGTTGGCCGCCGAGCTCGGTATCGAGGTCGAGGCGCTCGTGCCCACCGACTACGCCGGTGTGATCGTGGCCCTCGAGTCGGGCCAGGCCCAGGTGGCCGGCGGTCTCGGACCGCGCCAGATGGTGCAGGCCGAAGAGCAGGCTGGTGCCGAGCTGATCCTGCAATCCGAGCGCTTCGGCTCGCTGCTGTACGTCACGCAGTGGTTCACCAACGACCCCGACACCTACTGTCAAGACACGCCGGCGGCCGACGAAGACGGCTATTTGTTCTGTAACGGCGTCCTCGAAGCCAGCGGTCCCGAGGCCGGGCCGATCGGTCAGGACGAGCTGGCCAAGCTCGCAGGGCCAAACGGTGGCCTTCGTCGACCAGGGTTCCACCTCGGGCTATGCCATTCCGGCGCTTCAGCTCGTCGACGCCGGAGTCGATCCGATCGACGGCATCGACGCACTGTTCGCCGGTGGCCACGACAGCTCGGTGCAGGCCGTCTACGACGGCGACGCTGTGGTCGGTGTGTCGTTCAACGATGCCCGCGGTCAGATCGTCGAGGCCACCCCCGATGTCGGCGAGAAGGTTGTGGTGTTCGGTTGGTCGGGGCCCATCCCCAACGACGGGTTTGCCGTCGCCGGTGACCTCCCCGCCGACCTGATCGAGGCCATCACCAACGCCTTCGTGAAGATCGCCGGTACCGAGGCGGGAGCCACCGTGCTCGACGAGCTGCTACGAGATCGACGGACTCGTGCCCGTCACGTCGAGTGACTACGACGTGATCCGCGAGCTCGAGACCGAGCTCGGCGACGTCTTGTCCTGAGTCGAGTTTGCGTCGAACGGCCCCGACCCGCGAGGGTCGGGGCCGTTCACGTTTCCCTGGGGGCTCCATGATTCGCTTCGAGAACGCATCGGTCACGTATCCGGGTGGCGTGTCGGCCATGCGGGATCTCAGCATCGAGGTCGACGAGGGCGAATTCGTCGTGATCGTCGGGTTGTCCGGTGCCGGCAAGTCGCACCCTCATTCGCGCCATCAACGGATTCGTCCCCATCACCAGCCGGCTCTTGAAGGTGAACGGCATCGAGGTCACCGAGGTCATCGACGGGCACCTGCGGGAGCTGCGGGGCGGAAGTCGGGATGATCTTCCAGGGCTTCAACCTGGTCTACCGCACCACCGTCATCAACAACGTGCTGATGGGCCGCCTCTCAGGTGCCGACGTGGCGCACGATGCTCGGGATGTGGCCCGAAGGCCGACTCGACATCGCCCTCCAGTCGCTGGAGCGAGGTCGAGATCGTCGAGAAGGCCTACACCCGGGCATCCAATCTCTCCGGCGGTCAGCAGCAACGGGTGGGCATCGCCCGGGCACTGGCGCAGCAGCCGCAGATCCTGCTCGCCGACGAACCGGTCGCGTCGCTCGACCCGGTCACCTCCCACACGGTGATGCGCGACCTCCGACGATCAACCGCGATCTCGGCATCACCACCATCGTCAACCTGCACTTCCTCGACCTCGCCACGGCCTACGGCGAGCGCCTCATCGGTCTCCGCGACGGTCTGTTGGTTTTCGACGGGCCAGGTAGTGCGTGCGATGCGCAGGTGTTCGAGGACATCTACGGTCGCAGCCTCACTGCCGACGACACCATGCACAAGCAGGCCGCCTTGTGACGATGCCGGCCGTCGGCATCGAAGCCCCGAATCTCCCCCCGAAGCCTCGCCCGTCACTCTTCGCCATCGGTGGCACCGTCGCCACGGTCGCCATGACGATCGTCACCGCTCGCAGCGTCGGCTTCTCCTTCAGCGGCATCGTCACCAACCTGGGCCGCAAGAACTCGGTGATCGAGGGGCTGCTGTCGCCCGACTGGGGACGAATTGGTCGCGCCGCTCACG
>CAVOZP010000009.1:0-215578 GCA_963700995.1 uncultured Acidimicrobiales bacterium | reverse complement strand
AGCGGCGGCCATGACGATGGCGGCGACCTCGCCCACCCTGGAGAGGCGGGTGTGGATATTGCCGCGCAGCTCGACGATCACGAGATCGGGCCGTATTCGGAGGAGCTGGGCTCGCCGCCGTACCGATCCGGTGGCCACGGTCGCGCCTACGGCAAGCCCGTCGAGCGACGCTCCCACCAGTGCGTCGCGGGGATCGGCCCGTTCGGGCACCGCCGCCAGGCGCAGGCCGGGGAGGGTGATCCCGGGGAGATCCTTGGCCGAGTGCACCGCGATGTCGGCGCGGCCGTCGAGGACCGCGTCCTGGACCTCCTTGGAGAAGACGCCCTTGCCGCCCATGGCGTGGATCGGTACGTCGGTTCGACGGTCGCCTTCGGTCGACACGACGACGGGCTCGACCACGATGGTGCGGTCGACCGCGGCCAACAGCTGGGCCACATGATCGGTCTGCCACCGGGCCAGCGGGCTCGACCTGGTGGCCGCCCGGATGACGACGGTCACTCGTGGATGTCGAAGAGGTCGCGCAGCGCCTCGGCCAGCCGCTCACCGCGGGCCGTACCGGCCGCACCCTTCAGACGAGTTGTGGGCTGGTGCAACAGCTTGCCGATGACACGGTTCACGACCCGCTCGAGCAGCTCACGGTCCCGATCGGTCATCTCGGCCAGCCGTCCCGCCGATGCCGAGAGCTCGGCGTCGCGCAGGAGATCGGCCTGGCGACGGAACTCGGCGATGAGGGGCGCCACCTCGCGAGCCGACGATCGCACGATGTACTGATCGAGCTCGGCCTCGATGATGGCATTGACCTCGGCGACCTCTTTCTCCCGCTCGGCCATTCCGGCCTGGGCGAAGAGTCGCAGATCGTCCATGTCGAGCAGGGTGACACCGGGAATCGTTGCCGCCGCCGGGTCGATGTCCCTGGGCACAGCGATGTCGACCACGAGCATCGGGCGATCGCGACGCTGACGCATCGCTTCGCTCAGGTCGGCGAACTCGACGAGCATCTCGGTGGCGCCGGTCGACGTCAGCACCACGTCGGCTCCGATCAGCTCGGCGCGGAGGTCGGCGAGCTTGGCGGCTCGGCCGTTCACCACATCGGCCAGGTTCACTGCTCGCTCCCACGTCCGGTTGGCCACCACCAGCTCGACGTCGGCGTCGGCCAACCGGGCAACCATGCCCTCACCCATGTCGCCGGCACCGAGCACCAGAACGTGCTTGCCGGCCAGGCTGCCCAATCGTTCGACGGCCATCGCAACCGCGGCCTGACTGAGCGAGGTGACGTTGCGAGCGATGGCGGTCTCGGTACGCGCCCGTTTGCCCACCGCCAACGTGTGTTGGAACACACCGTTCAACGCGGTGCCGGTGACCTCGTCGGCGTGGGCGCGCTCCCACGCAGCCTTCACCTGACCCTGGATCTCGTGCTCGCCGAGAACCGCCGAATCGAGACCGGACGACACCCGGAACAGGTGACGGACGGCCTCCTCGTCGTAGTGGACATACAGATGATCGCTGAGCTCCTCGGGGCTCACCGACGCGATCTGGCACAAGGTGTCGCGCACGTCCTGGAACGCGCCGTGGAAGCGCTCGGCCAGAACGTACACCTCGGTCCGGTTGCAGGTGGACAGCACTACCGTCTCGCTCACGTTGGGGCACTGCGACACGGCGGTGATGGCCTTGTCGAGGCGCGCGTCGACGATGGCGGTGCGCTCGAGCAGCTCGAGCGGCGCGGTTCGGTGGTTCACACCGATGACGACGACAGACACTTCCGGAGTCTCTCCTTGGCGTCGGCGGTACGGCCGGCGCGAATCATTTCAAGCATTCCCGAATCGAGGGCGAACTGCCAACCGGGAACGTCGGTCGCTTCGCCGCGTGCGACCATCTCGTCTCGCACCTCGGACAGCACGGCGAGAAGATCCTCGTATTCAACACCGAGCTCGGCTTCGTACCATCGTTGCATCCAGTGGGTGAACGCGTCGTCGGGCCCGTTCGTTCCCACCGTGACGATGATCGGGCCCCTACGGACGACAGCGGGCAGCGTGGCCGTCCCGGTCTCGGGATCGTCGATCGAGGCAACCAGCACGCCCGCTTCGTCGCCGTCGGCGACGACGCGAAGGTTCACCTCTGGATCGGCGGTGGCGGTCACCACCAGGCGGTAGCCGACCACGTCGTGGTGTCGATAGGGACGTCGCTGCACCGAGACGCCGTCGAGGACAGCTATCTCATCGACTACCTGTGGCGCAACCACGTCGACCCGGGCTCCGACGGCGAGGAGATCGCCGACCGGCCCGAGAGCCCGCCGGCCGCCTCCCACGAGAAGGCAGCGTCGCCCCGACAAGCGAAGGTTCACCGGATACAGCGGAACCGGCTCGTCGGGGGCCATCTCAGGCCTCGACCGCCGCATCGGGTGCGTCACGATGCTGATAGAAGCCGAGGATCTGGAGCTCGAGAGCGAGGTCGACCTTGCGCAACGTGACACCCTCGGGCACCTGCACCGTCGTCGGTGCGAAATTCAGGATCGACTCGACGCCGGCGCCGACCAGCAGATCGGACACGTCCTGCGCCGCCTCGACCGGTGTGGCGATGATGCCGATGCTGATGCGCCCCTTCCCGACGATCGCCGCGAGGTCGTCGAGATGCTGCACGGTGTGTCCGTGCACCACGGTTCCGACCTTGGTCGGGTCGGTGTCGACGAGGGCTCCCACCGGAAAGCCGCGTTCTCCGAATCCGCCGTAGTTGGCGAGCGCCTGGCCCAGGTTTCCCATGCCGACGATGACCACACCGAGATCTTGCAGGAGGCCGAGCTCACGGTTCATCTGGAACAGCAGATACTCGACTTCGTACCCCACCCCTCGAGTGCCGTAGGACCCGAGATAGGAGAGGTCCTTGCGCACCTTCGCGGCGTTCACGCCGGCGAGGTCGGCGAGCTGCTCCGACGAGACCGTCGCCACGCCGCCCTCGCGGAGCTCGGTGAGGCTGCGCTGGTAGACGGGAAGCCGGGCGACCGTGGCTTCGGGAATTCGCCGACGGGGGGGTACGGGCGACATCACCGTCAACGCTACGGCCGCGTTCTCGTGTTCACAATCAGTTGGGCCGACCCGTGGCCGGAGACGTCGCGGGAGTCACCCCAGTACGATCACCGGGGTGACTGCGCAGATGGCCGCCGCGGCGGCGGCAACAGTTGTCGCCCTGGCCTTTGCCCTGTCGACGCTCGATCGATGGCAGATCACCCGCCGCCGTCACGAGGCAGCCTGGACCGTTGCGCTGTTCCTGTTCACCGGTGCGTCGGCCAGCCTGCTGCTCGGCGCCGCCATCGGATGGAGCTCGGGCACGTTCCGGACGTTCTACTACCTGGGCGCGATCGCCAACGTGCCCGTCCTGGCGCTGGGAACCGTCGAGCTGGTTCTCGGACCTCGCTGGGGCACGCGGTGCGCACGGGCCGTTGCCGGCTTCTGCCTGTTCTCGGCCGGCGTACTCACGGTTGCGCCGTTGCGAGCGCCGATCGACGCCGACACCCTGCCCCGTGGGGCCGACGTGTTCGGTCCCCTTCCCCGCGTGCTGGCCGCCGTGGGCTCGAGCGTGGGTGCACTCGTGATCTTCGTGGGGGCCATGGCGAGCATGGCCGGCCTCCTCCGGTCCAGAGGGCCTGCCCGCTCAGCCATCGCCAATCTGCTCATCGCCGCCGGCACCGTGGTGCTGAGCGTCGGCGGGTTGTTCAACAGCGTCGCCAGTGAGATGACCTCGTTTGCCGTCAGCCTGGTGCTCGGCATCGTGTTGATCTTCGCGGGATTCCTCACCGCAACGGTCGCCTCGCCGCCGCGGCTGCTCAGCGCCGTGACCCCCCTCCCGACGATGTTGGCCGATGACTTCACCGATGCCGGGGGAAACGGCTCCGAGCTCGGTACGGGCAACCGCTCAGGCTGAGCGGAGATCGCGGCGACGCACCTTGCCGGTGACTGTGCGGGGAATGTCGTCGACCACCGCCACCGCGGCAGGGCACTTGTAGTTGGCGAGATGCGTCTGACAGTGCGAGATGAGGGCGTCGACCTCGACGGCGTGTCCCCGCTCGGGAACCACATAGGCCTGCACCGATTCACCCTGATGTGGATGGGGCACGCCGACGACGGCCACGTCGGCCACCGCCGGATGGAGGCGGATGATCTCCTCGACTTCGCCCGGGTACACGTTGAATCCCGACACGACGATCAGATCCTTGGCCCGGTCGACCAGGCGAATCAGCCCGTCGTCGCCGACCACGGCCAAGTCGCCGGTGTGAAGCCAACCCTCGTTGTCGATGGCCCGTCGGGTGGCGTCGTCGTCGTTCCAGTAGCCGGCGAAGATGTTGGGGCCCTTGGCCCATACTTCGCCCTCGTCGCCGACGTACACGTCGTCGCCGTCGTTGTCGACCAGGCGCAGCTCGACACCGGGGAGCGGCCGGCCGACGGTGCCCGATGGCATGTCGTCTCCGGCCACGGTGAGTGCCGACCCCGACTCGGTGAGCCCGTACCCCTCGGTGAGCCAGAGCCCGAAGCGATCGTGGACGGCCTTCCGAGTGTGGGGCGACAACGCTGCCCCGCCGGAATAGCCGACCCGGACACCCGCCATCGGGTTGCCTTCGTAGGGCGTGGCGGCGAGCGAGGACCACAAGGTGGGCGGGCCACTGACAACGGTCGCCCGTTCGCTCACGATCAGGTCGAGCGCGGCGACCGGATCGAATCGCTCCATCAGGACCATCGTGGCACCCGAGCGAAGGGTCGGCCCGAGGACGGCGTTGAGACCGTGGATGTGGAACAGCGGTATGGGGCACAGGACGATGTCGTCGGCGAGCAGCGTGCGACTCGAACGCCCCATCTGCTCGAGGTTCGCTCGTAGCGAACCGTGCGTGAGCATGGCCGGTTTCGGCGCCCCGGCCGTTCCCGATGTGAACATGAGCACGGCGAGATCGTCGTCGGACCGATCGATCAGCGGTGGCGCCTCGAATTCGGCGGTGTCGAGACAGATTCCGCCGGCGATGTCGGTGCCCTCGGGAACGATCAGGAACTCGACCGACGGGCGCTGGTCGGGTGGGATCTGCTCGACGACACCGGCGCCCATGGGCCCCACCACCAGGGCCCGTGGGGTGACATCGGCCAGCTCGCGGGTGAGCTCGGCGGCCGGGCTGCGGGGGTTCAGGGGTACCACCACCAGTCCGGCCCCCAGGGCGGCCAGGTAGGAGATGACGAAACGCGGCGTAGCCCCCGACACGAGACCCAGTCGGTCACCGGGCTGGAGCCCCAGAGCGACCAACGCGCCTCGGGCCCGGCCGACGATGGCGCGCAATTCCCCATAGGAGTATCGGCGCTGATGGTGGACGAGCGCGAGAGCCTCGTCGGGATGGCCATCGAGAATCGTCGCGAGATTCATCGACGACAGCCTAATGACCCGCCGCCTCAGTCGGCGGCGAGGACCTCTTCGACCGACGGTGGCTCGAAGCCCTCGACTCCGACGAACTTCAGGCGCTGCTCACCAGGGTTGTCGGGGTCGGGTTCGGTGTCGACGATGATGTTCTCGCCGGCCCGGAACTCTTTCCACAACAGTCGCTCGGAGAGCGGATCCTCGAGCAGGCGCTGGATGGCACGGCGCAAAGGCCGAGCACCGAGCGTGGGATCATAGCCCTTGTTGGCCAGGTGCAGCTTGGCCTCGTGGGCGAGCTCGAGCCCCATGCCCTGAGCCTCGAGCTGGCCGCTCACCCTGGCGATCATCAGGTCGACGATGGTGGTGACTTCGGCCTTGGTGAGCTCGTGGAACACGATGACGTCGTCGATGCGGTTGAGGAACTCGGGACGGAAGTGATCCTTGAGCGCCTCGTTCACCTTCTCCTTCATCCGCTCGTAGCTCACGGCCTCGTCGCCCTTGGTGAAGCCGAGGTTGGCCTTGCGCAGGTCACGGGTACCGAGGTTCGAGGTCATGATCAGGACGGTGTTCCGGAAGTCGACCGAGCGACCCTGACTGTCGGTCAGACGGCCTTCCTCGAGAATCTGCAACAACGTGTTGAACACATCGGGATGTGCCTTTTCGACCTCGTCGAACAGCACGACCGAGAACGGCTTGCGGCGGACGGCTTCGGTGAGCTGGCCACCCTCGTCATAGCCCACGTACCCTGGAGGCGAGCCGACCAGGCGGCTGACGGTGTGCTTCTCCATGTACTCGGACATGTCGAGGCTGATGAGCGACTGCTCGTCGCCGAACAGGAACTCGGCGAGCGTCTTGGCCAGCTCGGTCTTGCCGACGCCGGAGGGGCCGAGGAAGATGAAGCTGCCCGACGGGCGCTTGGGGTCCTTCAGACCGGCGCGGGTGCGACGGATGGCCTGGCTGACCGCCTTGATGGCGTCTTGTTGGCCGATGACCCGATGATGGAGTTCGTCCTCCATCCGCAGGAGTTTGGCTGTCTCTTCCTCGGTGAGCTTGTAGACGGGGATGCCCGTCCACAGCGACAACACTTCGGCGATGGCCTCTTCGTCGACCTCGTCGAACAGATCGACCCCCGAAGCCTTGATCTCGGCTTCCTTGGCCTCCTTCTGGCCGAGGAGCTCCTTCTCGCGGTCGCGGAGTCGGCCCGCGTCCTCGAAGTTCTGAGCTTCGACGGCGGCCTTCTTCTGCTTCGAGACCGTGGAGATCTCGTCCTCGAGATCCTTGTAGTCCGAGGGGGTCTCCATGCGCTTGATGCGCAGACGGGAACCGGCCTCGTCGATGAGGTCGATGGCCTTGTCGGGCAGCTGACGGTCCGAGATGTAGCGATCGGCCAGGTTGCCGGCGGCCACCAGCGCCTGATCGGTGATGGTGACCCGATGATGGGTCTCGTAGCGGTCGCGAAGACCCTTCAGGATCTCGATGGTGTGGGCCACCGACGGCTCCTCGACCTTGATCGGCTGGAAGCGGCGCTCGAGTGCAGCGTCCTTCTCGAGGTGCTTGCGGTATTCGTCGATGGTTGTCGCGCCGATGGTCTGGAGCTCGCCGCGGGCGAGCATGGGCTTGAGGATGCTGGCGGCATCGATGGCACCCTCGGCGGCGCCGGCGCCCACGAGTGTGTGGAGCTCGTCGATGAACAGGATGATGTCGCCGCGGGTCTTGATTTCCTTGAGCACCTTCTTGAGCCGCTCCTCGAAGTCGCCGCGATAGCGCGACCCGGCCACCAGCGCGCCGAGATCGAGGGTGTAGAGCTGCTTGTCGGTGAGAGTCTCGGGCACGTCGTTGGAGGCGATCTTCTGGGCGAGGCCCTCGATGATGGCGGTCTTGCCGACACCAGGCTCGCCGATGAGCACCGGGTTGTTCTTGGTGCGCCGACTGAGGACCTGCATGACGCGTTCGGTTTCGCGCGACCGTCCGATCACGGGGTCGAGGGCCTTCTCGCGAGCGAGCTGGGTGAGGTTGCGACCGAACTGATCGAGCACGAGCGAGCCCGACTGCTCACCGGCGCCCGAGCCGCTCCCTGTGGCGGCGCCGGCCTTGTCGCCGCCGCCCTGGCCGCCGGGTCCCGAGTAGCCCGAGAGCAGCTGGATGACCTGTTGGCGGACCCGACTGAGATCGGCGCCGAGCTTGACGAGCACCTGGGCGGCGACACCCTCGCCCTCGCGTATGAGGCCGAGCAGGATGTGCTCGGTGCCGATGTAGTTGTGGCCGAGCTGGAGCGCCTCGCGCAGCGACAGCTCGAGCACCTTCTTGGCCCGCGGCGTGAACGGGATGTGGCCGCTGGGCGAGGACCCACCCTGGCCGATGATCTCCTCGACCTGGTTACGCACGGCCTCGAGCGAGATGCCGAGCGATTCGAGGGCCTTGGCGGCGACGCCTTCACCCTCGTGGATCAGCCCGAGCAGGATGTGCTCGGTACCGATGTAGTTGTGGTTGAGAAGCCGTGCTTCTTCCTGGGCCAGGACGACGACCCGACGAGCTCGGTCTGTGAAGCGTTCGAACACCGGCGACCTCCGCGGGTTGGCAATGCGAGCAGTGTATCGAGGGCGACGCCACCCCGAAGGGTCGTGCTGTCCGAGAATCACCTGGCCCGATGCAACCCTGCCCCGGGCTCTGATGTTCCCATCGGCGGATCATCGCCGGATTGGAGGACCGGAGGTTTCTGACCGGGATCGATCGCGCCCTATCCTCGGCGACCGTGGCCGACGACAATCCCCTCCGAGTCCTGCCCACGATGATCGGCGATCTCGGCCGTGTCGAGATCGCCCTGGAGAATCCGTCGTGGCCGATCTCGCGCTCTTGGGCGACATCGCTGCCCATCTCGTGAACGCCGGCGGCAAGCGTGTACGGCCCGGGTTCGCGATCGCGTCGGCGGCCACATCGTTCGATCCGGCGCGACCGGTGCCCGACGAGGTCATCGCCGGTGCCACCGCCGTCGAGCTCGTCCACATCGGATCGCTCTACCACGACGACGTCATGGACGACGCCGAGATCCGACGGGGTGTTCCGTCGGTGAACGTGGCGTGGGGAAACCATCGCGCCATCCTGGCCGGCGACTTCCTCCTTGCGCGTGCTTCGGAGATCGCAGCGTCGCTCGGTACCGAGGTGGCCGGGCCTGCTGGCCTCGACGATCGCCCGGCTGTGCGACGGCCAGATCCGCGAGCTGGAGGCCACTGGCGACATCGGGCCGGACCGCCGAGGCCTATGAGGCCTCGATCGCAGGCAAGACCGCCTCGCTGCTGGCCACTGCGTGCCGGATCGGTGGGCTGACCGGAGGATTGCCCCGCGACCACGTCGACGTCGTCACCGACTTCGGTGAGGCCTACGGTTTCGCGTTCCAGATCGTCGACGACATCCTCGATCTCACCGCAACCGAGGAGCAGCTGGGCAAGCCGGCCGGCAACGATCTGCTCGAGGGCGTGTTCACGTTGCCGGTGATCGTTGCCCTCGACGGCGCCGACGGCAACGAGCTGCGGGAGCTGTTGTCCACCCCTCTCGACCACGTGGGCCACCAGCGGGCGATCGCCATCGTGCGATCCGGCGACGGGGTCGACATGGCGAGAAGTCGAGCTCAGACATGGGCCGACAAGGCCGCAGCTCCGCTCACCGCCTTGCCCGCCACCGACGCCACGAGGGCGTTGCAGGCCGCAGCCGACCATCTCATCGCGCGGGCCAGATCGGTCACCGAACGGGGCTGAATCGCCCGGTCCTGGTTCAGACCCGGGCCGAGACCCGGTCGTGGAACTCCAGGACGTGGCGGTTGAAGATGCCGGCATTGACGACCATGAAGCCGTGCGCGGCACCCATGATCACCCTGATCTCGCAATCGGGGATGCGTTCGGCGATCTCCTCGGCATCGGCCACCGGGGTCAGGACGTCCTGGCTGCCGGTGATGACCAAGGTCGGCGCCCGGATGTGTTCGAGGTTGTCGACCACCAACGGAGAGACTGCCAGGATGGCCTCGATCTGGCCACGGATGCCGTGGGCAGGGGCCCGTACCGCCAGCGGGGCAACGAACGGTGCCAGCGGGAGCAGTCGCTTGAGATGACGGGCTCCGAGCACCCAGCGGATGTTCTCGCGCCCGAATCGGATGCGGCCGCGCTCGTCGAGGAGCTCGATCCATTCGCCGAGGAGCTTGCGACGCCACGGCGAGACCCGGCACGTGGTGCACGCCAGCACGAGCGTCCGCACTCTTTCGGGGTAGCGAAGGGCGAGGATCTGCGAGACGGCGCCGCCCATCGACCCCCCGACCACGTGGGCCCGCTCGACGCCTTCGGCGTCGAGCACGGCGATCATGTCGGCCGCCATGGCCTCGAGGTCATAGGACCCGCGCGGTTTGTCCGACAAACCGGTACCGCGGTTGTCAGGCGAGATGCATCGATACCGTCGGCCGAAGGCGCCTCGCTGGCGGATCCAGCCCCAGCGGTCGACGCCGAGACCCATCACGAGCAGCAGCGGCTCGCCCTCCGGATCACCGAAGACGTCGTAGGAAATCCGAGTTCCATCTGTCGCTACCACCCGTGCCATGCCGACTCAAACGTACTCGTCGCGGCCGCCAATCTCGGAACCTCGGGTGAATTCGCCCATCGGAGACGATCCCGTCGATGCGGTGGCAGGCCGTTTCAGGCCGCGGGGCCGAGGTAGCTCTCGGCGCTCCAGTCGTAGAGATCATCGACCACTTCGGGGGTGCTGAAGGCCGGTTCGAAGCCCAACACGTCGACGCCGCGACGGGTGACGGCCATGCGGCCACGGGTCAACAGCTCGAGGGTGTGGTCGGGCAACGGCGAACCGGCCAGCTCGGTGATCACGCGGGTCAGTCGCAGAACGGGACCGAGCACCGGAAGGGGTAGTCGACTGCCGACCCGGAGGGCCTGGTAGACGTTGATCGAACCTTCACCGACCAGGTTGAGAGTGTCGTCGATGCCGCGGAGCGCACCCTCGGCCATGCCCCGGGCGACGTCATCGACATGGATCAACGAGAAGGGCTTGCCCGGTGGAAGCGGCACCGGGACCAGTGGCATGCGCAGGTACCGGGCGATGGGCGACGGCATGTGCGCGCCGGAGATGGGGGCGCATCGGAGGCGCAGCGCCGTTGCGTCGAACTCCGCCGCGGCGTCCGACACCATGGCCTCGACCCCAGCCAGAATGCGGCCGAAGTGGGTCGTGGGGTCGACCGGTGATGCCTCGTCGGGCAGTTCGTCGGCCTCGGGACCCCGGCCGTAGATCTCGATTCCGGACCGTACGACGAGATGCTCGACGCCACCCTGCTTGCGCAGTACTCCGAGCAGGACCTCGGTACCGGCGAGCGTTCGTTGTTCGGCCTGCTGAGGGGTGCTCCGCGAATGCGGCTCGTAGATGCCGAGATGCACCACGACGTTGGGTTTCACCTCTCCAACGGCGGCGGCCAGTGCTGCCGCGTCGGTGGGGTCGAGGAAGTGGAAGTCGGCTCGGCGGAGCATGCGCCGTGGCGGCTCGAGGTCGACGCCGGCCACGGCGGTCACCCGAGAGTCGGCCTCGATCAACCGGGCGACCCTGGTGCCGATCTCGCCGCCCATTCCGGTGATGAACACTCGCATCAGGCCTCGCCTCCTTCGGGCTCGCTCACGTTCTCCGCTGCGGCCGGAGATCCCGGCCCGGCGGTTTGTTCCGGTCGCAATGTCGGGAAGAGGATGACGTCGCGGATGGTCGTGACGTCGGCCAACAGCATCACGAGTCGGTCGATGCCGATGCCGATGCCGCCCGTCGGCGGCAGACCGTAGTCGAGCGCTCGTAGGTAGTCCTCGTCGACCACCATGGCCTCGTCGTCGCCGGCGTCGCGCTGGTTCACCTGTTCGTCGAAGCGCTGTCGTTGCTCGACCGGATCGGTCAGCTCGGAGAAGCCGTTGAGCAGCTCGCGTCCAGCCACGATGGCCTCGAAGCGCTCGGTGAATCCGGGATGATCGCGATGACCGCGCGACAACGGCGACACCTCTCTCGGGGTACTCGGTGACGAAGATCGGACCCCAGAGGTTCGGTTCGACGGTCTTCTCGTAGATCTCGAGGATCAGCTTGCCCGGGCCGTGGTGCGCCTCGACGTGCACGTCGAGGCGGTCAGCGGTGGCGCGCAGCTCGTCGATCGGCTGCTCGAGGCTGACCTCGACGTCGGCGTGTTCGGCGATGAGCTCGACGAGGGTGGCCCGGCGCCACGGGGCGGTGAGATCGACCTCGCGGTCGGCGTAGGTGACCACCGCAGAACCGGTGAGCTCGACGGCGAGGTGCTCGATGAGTCGCTCGGCCAACACCATGGTGTCGTTCCAGTCGGCGTAGGCCTGATACCACTCGAGCATCGTGAACTCGGGGTTGTGGCGGGTCGAGAGGCCCTCGTTGCGAAACACCCGTGCGATCTCGAAGACACGGGGGAAGCCGCCGACGACGAGTCGTTTCAGGTACAGCTCGGGGGCAACCCGAAGGAACATCTCCTGGTCGAGCGCATTGTGGTGGGTCGTGAAGGGCCGGGCCAGCGCCCCGCCGGGTATGGGGTGGAACACCGGCGTCTCGACCTCCAGGAACTGCTCGTCCTCGAGGAAGCGGCGGGTGAGCGACACCAGCCGCGATGCGCAGCACGAACGTGTCACGGGCGCCCTCGGTGACCCACAGATCGAGATAGCGCTGGCGAAACCGGGTGTCCTGCTCGGTGATGCCGTGGAACTTGTCGGGGAACGATCGCTCGGTCGACGCGAGCAGCGTCCACGAGTCGACCCGTACCGACAGCTCCCCTCGACGGGTCTTCATGACCTCGCCGGCCACGCCGATCCAGTCGCCGATCGACAGGCCGCAGAAGCCGTCGAAGTCAGGGGTCGACTTCGCCATGGCGAACAGCTGGATCCGGGCGCTGCCGTCGTCGAGGGTGCCGAAGGCGAGCTTGCCCTGGGCCCGTCGCAGCATGAGGCGACCGGCGATCGACACGGTCACACCCGTCTCGGCGCCGTCGTCGATGCTTCCATGAGCCGCCTGCACCTCGGCCGCAGTGGTGTCGACGTCGTAGCGATACGGCTGGTTGGCTGTCACTGGTTCCTTCCGTGGATGACACGGAGACCGTGCAGGGTGAGCCAGGGCTCGACATGCTCGATCACCTCGGTGTGCGGGCGAGATCAGCCGGGCCAGGCCGCCGGTGGCGACGATCGTGCAGGTACCCATCTCGGCCTCGAAGCGCCGAACGAGACCGTCGACCTGAGCGGCGAAGCCATACAACGTACCGGCCTGCAGCGACTCGGCGGTGGTCTTGCCCACCGCGTGACGCGGCGGGATCATCTCGACGGCTCGGAGTCCCGCCGCCCGGTCGAACAGCGCGTCGAGGCTGATCTCGACACCGGGAGCGATGGCACCACCGAGGTACTCGCCCGCCGCCGAGATCGCGTCGAGTGTCGTGCCCGTGCCGAAGTCGACCACGATCGTCGGGCCGGCGAAGAGGTCGAAGGCACCGACGGCATTGGCGATGCGATCGGGACCGACCTCGCGGGGGTTGTCGTAGAGGACCGACATGCCGGTCTTGACGCCGGTGCCGAGCACCACCGGCTCGATGTCGAGGTAGCGGTCGATCATGCCGCGGACCGACGTGGTCACCCGCGGCACACCCGACGACACGGCGACGCCCGTGATGTCGGTCCAGTCGAGATCGACCTGATCGAAGACCGCCTGGAACATGATCGCGTGCTCGTCGGGGGTGCGGTCGTGCACGGTGGTGAAACGCCAGTTGTCGATCAGGCCGGAGCCGGCGGCATCGGCGGGCGCACCGTGTTCGTACAACCCGAGCACGATGTTGGTGTTACCGATGTCGACCGCGAGCAGCATGGGGCCCTCAGGCGCCGATGTCGAGGCCGATGTCGAGCACGGGCGCGGAGTTGGTGAGGGCGCCGCTCGACAGCAGGTCGACGCCAGTGGCGGCGTACTCGGCGACCGTTTCGATGGTGATCCCGCCGGACGCCTCGAGCAGCGGACGACGACCTGCCCCGTCTCCTCGGCGGCGGCGGCCAGAGTCACGCACGTGCCGGATCTCGTCGGGGGTCATGTTGTCGAGCAGGACGAGATCGGCCCCACAGTCGATGGCCTCGACCAGCTGATCGACGCGATCGCATTCCACCTGCACCGTGCGGGCGGGCCACCGATCACGCGCCGCCGCCACGGCTTCGGTGATCGACATTCCGGTGAGATGGTTGTCCTTGAGCATGATCCAGTCCGAGAGGTTGCCCCGATGGTTGTGACCACCGCCGGCCCGGACGGCGGCCTTCTCGAGACTGCGCAGTCCGGGTGTGGTCTTGCGAGTGTCCCAGATCCGAGCGCCGCCGGCGGCCAGTGCGACGAACTGCTCCACCCGGCTGGCAATCCCCGACAGGTGGCCGAGGAAGTTGAGCGCCGTTCGTTCGGCCACCAGCACCGAGGCCAGCGAGCCCGAGACCTCACCGATAGCGGTTCCGGGTTCGAGCACGGCGCCGTCGGAGCAGAACCAGACGACATCGACGGCGGGGTCGACCTGGGCGAAGGTCTCCGCGGCACAGGCCACACCGGCGAGTCGACCGCGGGCACGGCTCACGAATCGGGCGGTGGTGGTGGCACCGGCCGGTCAGGAGCGCGGCGGTGAGATCGCCGAGCGGTGTGAGGTCTTCGCGGAGGGCTCGCACGACGGCGTCACGCACATCGCCCGAGGGCGGCTCGAGCAGTTCGGGGCGCATCGAATCAGCCCCGATTGTCCTGCTCGAGCGCTGGGTCGACGGAGGGGGTCGGCGGCGTCGTGCTCATGTTCTGTCAGAGTACTCGCCGAGGGAATGCCGGCCGTCGGCGTTGTCGATGAGCCGGGTGGTGCCGATGCGGGCGGCCATCAACAGTCGCACTCGATCGGCGATCGTTCCGAGCTCGCCGAGGGTCTCGGGGTCGCGGACCGCCGCATAGTCGAGCTCGGCCAAGGGCTCGCGCTGCACCGTCGCCGCCATGACCTGCTCGACGGCGGCCGGCGACGACTCGCCGCCGGCGATCAGGTCGATCCCGGCGACCAGCGCCCGCGACAGCACCGTCGCCGCCGCCCGCTGCGGCCCGTCGAGGTACGCGTTCCGGCTCGACAGGGCCAACCCGTCGGGTTCGCGTACCGTGGGGCACCCGACCACATCGACGGGGAACGACAGATCGCTGACCATGCGCCGGATCTGGGCGAGCTGTTGATAGTCCTTCTCGCCGAAGAACGCCGAGCACGGGCCGACGAGGTTGAAGAGCTTGGCCACGACCGTGGTGACCCCGTCGAAGTGGGTCGGGCGGCTGATGCTCTCCAGCCCCGCCGACAGCTTCTCGACCCGCACCAGCGTCTTCATCGGCTCTGGGTACATCGCCTCGGTCGACGGAACGATCACGCCGTCGATCCTCTCGTCGCGTGCCATGGCGAGGTCGGTCTCGAGCGACCGGGGGTACGCGTCGAGATCCTCGTCGGGGCCGAACTGGAGCGGATTCACGAAGATCGACATCACCGACACGTCGGTGGTGGCGGCCGCCCGACGCAAGAGCGAGCGATGGCCGTCGTGTAGGGAGCCCATGGTGGGTACGAAACCCACGCGATGGCCACGGCGGCGCTGCTCGTCGAGCCATCGGCGGGCCTCGTCGAGGTCGTGGAGAACCTTCACGAGGCCGAGCCGTCGGGCGTCGGCACCGCCGCCAACCGCTGCGCTTCGCGCATGAGGGCGACGTAGGCGACCCGATCGGCGACGGGAAGCGACGCCAGGTGAGCGGCGAGGGTGGCGTCGTCACCACGCGATGCCGGTCCGGTCAGCGCCTCGGCGGGTCCCGAGGCCTCGACGGCGGCCAAGGAGCCGGTCGCGAGGTCGAGATAGGCCTCGAAGGGCACATCGATACCGGCGGCGAGTCGCTCGACTTGGCCGAGCAGGGCCACCAGATGGTTCGACGCGATGCTGGCGAGCGCGTGGTAGCGAATGCGATGATCGTCGCTCACCGTGATGGCGGTCCCGCCGAGGTCGTCGACGACGAGACGCCCGATTGCGTCTCCGGCCACCGCAAACCAACCACCGGAGACAAGCCGCTGGATGCCGGCCTCGCCGTGCGGGATCGACATGAGCGGGTGCACCGACGCCACACGCGGGTGCGGCGCCAGAACATCGAGGGCAAGCACCCCGGCAACGTGGGCCACGACCGTGTCGCCACTGGGTTCTATCGTCTTCGCTACCTCGGCCACGGCACCGTCGGGGGTCGCGATGAGCACCAGATCGCTGTGGGCCCCCGCCGCGGCGATGTCGTCGTCGCGGCCGAGCACACCCACGATGGTCCAACCGCGCCGCGTGAGCGCCCCCGCAAAGGCCGAACCGGCTCGACCACCACCGATCACGGTGGCCCGACGCCCACTCATTCCAGGGATCCGACCAGGTGAACGCCGACCTCGTCGGCCGACGACCAGTCGGCGGGCACGATGTCGGGCGCAAGGGTGCGCAGGGGAACGAGAACGAAGGCCCGCTCGAACATCCGCGGGTGGGGGACGATCAGGTCGGGCTCGTCGACCTCCTCGCCGTCGACCCAGAGAACGTCGACATCGAGCGTGCGCGGCCCCCATCGCTCGCTCCGCACCCGCTGGGCCGCCATCTCGAGCTTCCGGCACACATCGAGCAGACCCCGGGCGTCGAGCTCGGTGTCGAGCTGGGCCACGAGGTTGAGGTAGGCGCCCTGGTCGGGCCCGCCGACCGGGTCGGTTTCGTACACGGGCGACAGGGCGACGACGTCGGGCATCGACGCGACCGCCGTACGGAGATGAGCGGTGCGATCACCCAGGTTCGACCCAAGGGCGAGGAAGGCCCGCGTCATCGGGTTCGGCGGATCCGGACTCCGCTGCTGGCGAGGTCGTGGGGTACCGGCGGGCGCAGCTTCCGGATCTCGACGGTGACCGCCGCGGCCAACGGGTGCTCGAGGACGCGATCAGCCACGACCTGTGCCGCCCGTTCGAGCAGCACGATTCGGCCCTCGGTCAGCGCACCGTCGACCGCGGCGGTCACCGCGCCGTAGTCGATGGTCGCTGTGAGGTCGTCGGACGCAGCGGCGATCGACAGGTCGGCCTCGATGTCGAGGTCGACCTCGAAGGGCTGACGGCGCGCCTGCTCTTCGGGCAGGGCGCCGATGTAGGCCATTACCCGATGGGCTCGCAGCACGATGAGGTCACTCACTCCGAGCCTCGTGCACCGCGGCGACCATGGCTCGTGCGTCGGGGCCGAGCTGGCGCTCGAGCATCTGCTCGACCACCGTGACCGTCTCGGGCACGCCGGGAACCAGGCCGGTCCACACCAGGTAGCCGCCGACAAAGCCCAGCACCGTGTCGTCGACGGCGTCGGCGTGCACAACCAGTCGCTGCCCCGCCTCGAGCATCGCCACGATCTCGTCGTAGATCTGCGGCAGACGGGTACCCATGGAGCTGCGCCCGTCGACCGGACGGTGCAGGAACGGCATGCCCAGCTCGTCGTAGTTGTGGAGATTGTGGCTGGAGGGGATGAGCGAGATCACGCAGTCGAACCCGTTCTGGCGGAGCCAGATGATCTCCTCCTGTCGACGGACCCGGCGGTGGCTCTGCCCGTGGCCGCCCGGCCGCTCGCAGATGGCGAGGCGGTCGGTCAGCACCCATCGGAAGTGCCGGGGCACGATGCCCTGGGCCCACTTTCCCCGCATGGGCTTGCCCTCGGTGTCGGTGACCGGTGCCGGCTTGTCGTTCATGCTGCGATCACCTGCAATGTCTGAAGGGTCTCGGGCACGTCGTGCACCCGGACGAGATCGACATCGAACATGGCCGACCATGCGGTGATGGCCAGCGAGCCCTCGAGCCGATCGTCGAACCCCACCTCGGCCACGCCGTCGGATTCGGCGAGGACCCGCCCGAGGAAGGACTTGCGGCTGGCGCCGACGAGGACCGGCCATCCGGTGGCGACGAAATCGGCGATGTGGGCGAGTAGCGAATAGTTGTGGGCCACGGTCTTGCCGAAGCCGAGACCGGGATCGATCCAGACCTCGGTGGCGCCGGCGGCGCGCGCGGCCTCGGCCACGCGAACGACGTGACCGAGGACCTCGGCGACGACATCGTCGTAGTGCGGGTCGCGCTGCATCGTGCCTGGTGTACCGACGGAATGCATGGCCACGTACCCGACTCCGAGCGCTCCGGCCAGGGGGGCGAGCGTGGCACCGACGTCGTTGATGACGGTGGCGCCGGCCTCGACGGCCCGCATGGCCACGTCGCGCTTCCTGGTGTCGATCGACACTCTGCCGTAAGTCGCCAGGGCCGCAACGACGTCGAGCACGCGATCGAGCTCGACGTCGAGCGCAACGGGTGCGGCGCCGGGCCGGGTCGACTCACCGCCGACGTCGACGATGGTGGCACCGTCGGCGAACATCTGGGCTCCAGCCTCGACGGCCGACGACGCGTCGGGGTGGGTTCCTCCGTCGCTGAATGAATCGGGGGTCACGTTCAGCACGCCCATGATGGTGGTGCGGCGGCGTGGTTCGGCGGTCATCTCGACGCCGACCCTACAAGCCCGCGCCGGGCCGAGTCGTCGAAATCCGCGGATTTCTGCCTGATCGGCCTCGTACGACGATCGTCAGTGACCGATCATCCTCAGCGCCTCGGATCGGCTCTTCTCGTCGGATCGCAGCAGGCCGCGCACCGTCGAGGTGACCGTTTTCGAGTTGGGTTTGCGCACCCCGCGCATTCCCATGCAGAGATGCTCGGCCTCCATCACCACCATGGCGCCACGGGGGGCGAGCGCCACGTCGATCGCATCGGCGATCTGGGTGGTGAGGCGCTCCTGCACCTGGGGCCGGCGGGAGTACCCGTCGACGAGACGGGCCAGCTTCGACAGACCGGTGACCCGCCCGTCCTTGTTGGGGATGTACCCGATGTGGGTCACCCCGAAGAACGGAAGGAGGTGATGCTCACAGAGAGAGTAGAAGGTGATGTCGCGCACGATGACCAGCTCGTCGTGGTTGGCCTCGAAGGTCGTGTGCAGGTGCGTCGAGGGATCCTCGTGCAGCCCTCCGCACACCTCGGCGTACATCCGTGCCACCCGCGCGGGCGTGCTGAGGAGGCCGTCGCGATCGGGATTCTCGCCCATGGCAACGAGGATCTCTCGCACCGCTGCCTCGATTCGGGCGTGATCGACAGGGCTCTTCTGGTCGTCACTCATCTGGGGGCCTTCCTCGGCGACCGGCGGAACCTTCGATGGTAGGTCGCGACGGTCCGCGGGGGGCTACTCGAAACGCGGAACCGGCGAAGAACTCCCGGTGTCGTCGGACTCGACCGCACGGACGCCCGCCGGATGCACGTCGTGTCCGAGCTGATCCTCGATCGGGTCGACCCCGACGATCTCGGCGAAGATCAACTCGAGGTCGTCGGCCTCGAGGGTCTCGTGGTCGATGAGCGCCTGAGCGAGGCGGTCGAGGGTCCGGCGATGGGTGGTGAGCAGATCGTGGGCCTCGACGTGGGCCGAGTCGATGAGGACGCGGACCTCCTCATCGATCTGGCGGGCGACCTCGTCGCTGTAGTCGGGCTCGTGGGCGTACTCCTTGCCCAGGAACACCTCACCGTGTTTGGTGCCGAACTTGCGGAGACCGAGCTTCTCGCTCATGCCGAACTGAGTGACCATGGACTTGGCGATTTCGGTGGCGCGCTCGATGTCGTTGGCCGCGCCCGTTGTGACATCGCCGAAGATGATCTCCTCGGCGGTGCGGCCACCGAGCAGCATGGTCAGGTTGTCGGCCAGCTCGGCCTTCGAGCGGAGGTACGACTCGCTCTCGGGCAGGGCGAGTGTCCAGCCGAGGGCCTGGCCGCGGGGAATGATCGTGACCTTGTGCACCGGGTCGGTATGAGGCAGCACGTGCCCGATCAGTGCGTGTCCGGCCTCGTGATACGCGATGATCAACTTGTCCCGGTCGCTCAGCAGCCGGCTGCGGCGCTCGGCTCCTGCCATGACCCGGTCTGTCGCCCGGTCGATGTCGTCGCGGGTGATGGTCTCGCGCCGTTCACGAGCGGCAAGGAGGGCCGCCTCGTTGAGCAGATTCTGCAGGTCGGCGCCGGTGAATCCCGGGGTGCGCCGGGCGACCACGTCCAGGTCGACCTCGCGGCCGAGCGGTTTGCTCTTCGCGTGCACGTCGACGATCTTGCGCCGTCCGGTCAGGTCGGGCTTGTCGACCACGATCTGGCGATCGAAGCGACCCGGTCGCAACAGGGCAGGATCGAGGATGTCGGGGCGATTGGTCGCGGCGATCATGATCACGCCGCTGCTCACGTCGAAGCCGTCCATCTCGACGAGCATCTGGTTCAGGGTCTGCTCACGCTCGTCGTGTCCACCGCCGGTGCCGGCGCCACGGTGGCGACCCACGGCGTCGATCTCGTCGACGAAGATGATGGCCGGAGCCGCATCCTTGGCCTCCTTGAACAGGCTTCGCACCCGGCTGGCGCCCACGCCCACGAACATCTCGACGAAGTCGGACCCGCTGATACTGAAGAAGGGCACGCCGGCTTCGCCGGCCACGGCACGGGCCAGGAGCGTCTTTCCGGTACCCGGGGGGCCATAGAGCAGGACTCCCTTGGGAATCGATGCGCCGATCGCCTTGAACCGCGCCGGATCCGAGAGGAAGTCCTTGATCTCGCGTAGCTCCTCGACGGCTTCGTCGGCGCCGGCCACATCGGCGAAGGTGACCAACGGATCGTTCTTGTTCATCCTTCTGGCGCCGGCCTTGCGGAACTGCATCATCTTCGAGCCCGAGCCCTGCACGAACTGCAGGAGGATGACGAAGGCCCCGATCAGGACGAGGATGGGGATGAGGCTCAGGATGATCTGTTCCCACAGCGGCCGCTGCTCGGTGTTGACCTCGACGTCGATGGTCGGATCGGCGGTGAGCGCCACGGTGAGCTCGTCGCCGTACTCGCGGATGAAGGTGCTCTTGAACTTGGTGCCGTCGGCCAGCTCGCCGGTGACGATCCGAGAGTTCTCGAGGAGGGTTGCACTCGCCACGTTGCCGTCAGCGATCTCCTGCTGCAGCTCGGTGAGGGTGAGCGTCTCGCGCGCGTCGTCATCGGTGAGGCGTACGGCGAAGAAGATCGCCGCTATGGCCGCGACCGTGGCCGCGATTGCGATGATTCGGGTTCGAGTTCTCACCAGTTTCCCAGCGTAGAGGGCGGAGGCACCCTGATCCGATCGGACGCGAAGACCGGGAACTGAGCCGGATGGCTCACGGAACGGTCAGCGCTCGAGTTCGGGATCGGGAATCCAGATCCGCACATCGCGGAAGTTGCGACCGATCTCGGCGGCATCGAGCCCGTAGCCCACGACGAAGTCGGGTGGTATCTCGAAGCCGATGTACTTCAGGTCGACGTCGGGAGCCTGGCGCCCCGACCGGATCATCAGCGCACACACGTCGAGGCTGGCCGGATTGCGCGCCGCGAGCGTACGGCGCAGATAGTTGAGGGTCAGCCCGCTGTCGATGATGTCCTCGACGATGAGAACGTGGCGGTTCTCCAGCTCGATGTCGAGGTCCTTGACGATGCGCACGATGCCGGACGTCTTCGTGGCGCTCCCGTAGGACGACACCGCCATGAAGTCGACCTCGACGGGCAGGTCGATCGACCGCGCGAGATCGGCCATGAAGACGAAGGCGCCCTTGAGCACGCCGAGCAGCAGCGGACGGCGCCCCTGGTAGTCGACGGTGATCTGGGCGCCGAGCTCGGCGACCCGAGCCTGGATCCGTGCCTCACTCAGGATGATGTCACCGGGTGCCCCATCGACCACTGGTGCCGACCCTAGCTGTCCGTCTCGCCGCCCGCGGGCTCGACGCGGAGTCGTTGACCGCGGCGAGCGACGCGATGGCCGCCGGCCACCTCGGTGGCCCGCGTCTCGCCGCGAGCCACCCGGAGAACCCGATCGATGGCAGCGGCGTCGACGGGGTGCTCCGCGGCGGTCTCGGCTCGTAGCCATTCGCGAAGCGACACCGCCGCCAACGGTCTCGGAGCCGCGGTCAGTGCCTTCGCGTCGGTGGGATCGAGGTTCGACGCCAGGACGGACAGGAGGTCGGCCGCCTCACGAAGATGCGACGACTGGCGGGTCAGCACGGGCACGATGTCGCAGCCCGCGATGTCATTCAGCAACGGCAGCAGCTCGTGACGAACACGTACACGTGTGAACCGCTCGTCGAGATTCATCGAGTCGACGACAGGATCCAGTTCGAGCACCCGACAGAGATCGGCGGTATCGGCTCGACGCAAGCCGAGCAGGGGCCGGCGTTCGGGACGAATGCCCGCCAGCCCGTCGACACCCGCGCCCCGCAGGAGGTTCACGAGCATGGTCTCGGCCTGATCGTCGGCCGTGTGACCTGTGAGGACATCGGGCGGCAGCACTGCGTATCGCGCCGCACGGGCGCGAGCTTCGAGGTTGGCTCCCTCGACCAGCTCGACTCGCTCGGCCCGGAACCGGGCACCGAACCGGGCAGCCGCCTCGGCGACGACCTGCGCCTCTCCGGCGGAGCCTCGGCGCAACCCATGATCGACATGGACCGCAGTTACCTCGCACCCTGCTGTGACCGCGAGCACGAGTAGCGCCAACGAGTCGGCCCCACCCGAAACCGCACAGACCACAGCAGTGCCCGGGGCGGGAAACGTGCACCGCGGGAGCAGCGCCGCGGCCCACGACGAGGCGGCAGCGACGGGCGCCACGATCAGCCGACGAGAGCCGAAGGGGTCGCGAGTCGGTCGATCCACGACTGTGGCTCGCGGATCTCGCTCATCGACGGGAGGTTCTCGGGGCCCTCCCACGCACGGGCCACGAGCGCAGGACCACCGACCTTCTCGACCTCTTCGATGAATCGCTCACCGGCGGCATATTGATTGAGCTTGGCCTCGAGCCCGATGAGCCGCTGGAACATGCGGTTGACGCCCGTGGCTGAGCTGCGGCGTTCGTGGAGCACCTTGGCGAAACGGGGCGCGTCGGGCAACAGATGCGTGCCGGCACGATCCATGGTGACGTCGCCGTGACCTTCGAGCAGGCTCATCAGCCCCGTGATCTGTTCGAGGACCTTGCGCTGCTCGGGTGTCGCCAGCATCCCGGCGATTCCACCGTCAGCGAGCACGTCCTCACCCCGACGACGAGCCTCGAGCGCGTCCGCCGCTGCTTGCAGCAGCCGCTTGGGGTCGGGGTCGACGGCATCGAGGGTCTGGTTGACGAGCGAGAGGAAGTGCTCGCGCATCCAGGGAATCCCGGTGAACTGCGCTCGGTGGGTGCACTCGTGCAGCGCCAGCCAGAGCCGGAACTGGCGGGGGTCGAAGTCGTGTTTGTGTTCGAGGCCGAGCAGATTGGGGCCGACGTAGTACACGATGTCCTGGTCGTGAGGGTTCTCGTCCTCGGTGATCAGCAGATCGTACTGTCCGAGAACCCGCGTACTCATCCATCCCAGGACCACCCCGACCTGTGAACCGCCGACCCGGCGGCTGAGTTTGCTGAACGGACCCTCGGTCTGGGGCGCACCGATCTTGTCGACGAGTGGTCCGAGGAGGCGCTGGAACGATGCGATGTTGGCGTCGATCCACATGGCCCGGTTGACCAACCGGCCACGGGCGGCACCGGCGGTGGACACCATGCCGGTCTCGGCTTCGACGAGCTCCTGGGCCTGCGCGGTCAGCTCGGCCATGTCGGTCGACAGAGACCGGTATGCGCCGACCGCCGACGGCGTGTGCCGGCCGGAGAAACGAAGGGCGACTCGACGGGCGGCAGCCCAGTCGACGGCGTCGGTCATACCCCTACTTCTTGTTGGGGTCGTACTGCGGCTTGACGACCTTCACCACGTACCCGACGACGGTTGCCAGAAGGAGCACGATCCCACCGATGACGAGGGGCAGGGCGATCCACCAGTGCCAGACGACAGCCGCGAGAGTCATGCCGGCATCCTAGGCGGTCACGGATCGAGGATCACACCCCGTAGTCGAGGGAACACCATCGGCTGGTGCTGGGCGCAGAAGTCGAACTCGTTGTAGATCGAGAGTTGCGTTCCGCAGCCGGGTTCATCACAGATCCGGCCCTTGGTCCCCTTGGCGGGTGAGGCCGACACGCTGGTGACCCGCTCGGCGCTGTGTGATCGACGCATGCACCGGGAACCGACGCAGGCCGACGGGCATTCCCGGCGAGGACGGATCAGAGATCGGTGATGTTCACTTTGCCGAGGTCGACGCGGCTCAGCGCCTCGGTGACTCGGATGCGTAGCTCGGCCGGTGCCTGCTCGGCACACCGTTCCGACATGGTCGCACGAAAGCGAATCTCCAGGTCGAAGGTGTGCACACAGGGGGCACAGTGACCGATCTCGGTGCGGAGCTCGATCAGCTTCGGTGCGATGACGAATCCGTTCATGGCGTCTTCGAGCACCCGGCGGGCGTGATCGCAGTCTTCGGGGATACCGGGACACTTGTCGCTCACGGCGCCTCCACGGGTTCTGGGACCAGGCTGGTCGCGGTTTCGGAAAGGACGGACTCCCCACGAGTGTCGCCGTCGATCGGAACGTCGACATACCCACGGCGTTGTCCGAACTCCATCAACTGCTCCTGGAGCTTTTTCTTCCACGATGCAGACGACTCATCACCGTTCCGATCGGAATGTCGAGGATCTCGGCGATCTCCTTGTAGGCGAACCCCTCGACATCGGCGAGGAGAACGGCCAGCCGGTACTGCTCGGGAAGGTCCTCGATGGCATCGCGGATCTCCCCTTCGGTGAGGTGCTCCATGAGGGAGTCCTCGGCGCTCTTGGCCAGGTCGGCGTTCTCCCCACCCAGGCGCTTGTAGAGGTACATGTCCTGGACATCGGCGAGATCGGTCTCGAGCGGACGGCGCTGCTTCTTGCGGTACGAGTTGATGTAGGTGTTGGTGAGGATGCGGAACAGCCACGCCCGCAGGTTCGTGCCCTGGGTGAAGCCACCGAAGCCGCGGTAGCCCTTCAGGTAGGTCTCCTGGACGAGGTCTTCGGCATCGGCCTGGTTGCGGGTCATGCGCAGCGCGGTGGAGTACAGCTGGTCCATGTACTGCATTGCTTGCTCGGCGAACTCCGCCTGATCGGCCATCCCACCACCCTACTCACGAGGGCTCTCCGCTCAACAGCGGATGCGCCGTTGTCGCGCCGACGAATTGTCGTGATTATCGTGGCGAGACATGTCGAAGCGTCGTAGCGAGCCCATGGCAGCCGACGGCGAGGTTGCGGCCGCCGGCGGGGGCAACCGTCGGATGTGGGATCGTCGCCAGGGCACCGACCCTGCAACGTTGGAACGTCACTTCGGTACCGACGAGGATCTGATTCCACTGTGGATCGCCGAGCCGAGTGTCGACCTGGCGCCCGAGGTCGTCCAGGTGTTGAGGGCGCGTGGAGCAACGGGCTGGTACGGGTACGAGACGCGGCCGGGCTCGATCCTCGAGGCATTCCGGAGCTGGATGGTCCACCGCCACGCCTGGGACATCTCCGAGCTGCACACCTTGGTCAGTCCGAGCGTCGCCACGTCGATAGGGGTTCTGATCGAGGAGGTCACCGAACCCGGGGACGGGGTGATCTTTCAGCCACCGGTTTTCACCGACTTCAAGACACTGATCGCATCGGGCGGCCGCCTGGCTGTCCGCAGTCCCCTGGTGCTCACCGACGAGGGGTATCGCATCGATTTCGATGACCTCGAGGCCAAGGCGTCGGATCGCCGAAATCGAATGCTCATCTTCTGCAGTCCCCACAACCCGGTCGGCCGCGTGTGGTCACGGAGCGAACTCGACAGAGTTGCGTCCCTATGTGCCCGATACGACGTCTTCGTGTTGGCCGACGAAATCCACGCCGACCTGGCGCTCGCGCCGCACTCCTTCGTCCCCTTTGCGCTCGCGGCAGGTGCCCCCCTTGTGTCCTGGGCAGCGGCGCATGGGCCCATCAAGACATTTGGCCTCGCCGGCGTCTGCGACACGCTGCTGATCACCAACCGTGCCGACATCGCGCAGCGCTTCGGGAACCGAAGCTCCCAGCTCCACCTGACCCGCAACAACGTCTTCGGCCTGGCCGCGTTCGAAGCCGCCTACCGGCACGGGGCGCCCTGGCTCGACGAGTTCCTCGTGCTGATCTCCAACAACATCGAATTGCTTCAACAGGGTCTCCCGGCCGACATCGAGGTGATCGCGCCCGAGGGCACCTACCTGGCCTGGCTCGACCTCCGCCAGCTCGGTCTCGAGGTGCCGGAAATCCCGGACTGGCTCGCCTCGGCTGCTGGACTCGCGCTCAGCCCGGGCCACTGGTTCGGGCGCGAAGGAGCAGGATTCGCTCGCATGACCATCGCCGCACCCAGCGAGGTCATCGAACGAGCGATCACCCAACTCGGCGCAGCAGCAGACAACAGATGACGCGACCGGCGCAGAGCCCGAGAGGGGAATTGAACCCCTGACCTATTCATTACGAGTGAATTGCTCTGCCGACTGAGCTACTCGGGCGAATCCGCCAAGGCTAACAAGGCGAACCCGTGCCGAGGCGGCGTCACGCCGACAGTGACGGCAGCCGTAGGAACAGCCGTTGGAGCTGCAGGGCCTCGTTCGGGTTCCGGAGGAGTGCGTCGGTCACATCGCGGAGAGCATCGAGCGCCGTGAGGGCCCGTTGAGCATCTCCCGCGTCGATCTCTGCGCGATAGCGCGCGGCCAGGACAGCGAAGCCGAACCGGAGCTCGT
Source organism: uncultured Acidimicrobiales bacterium (assembly GCA_963700995.1). Lineage (GTDB taxonomy): Bacteria > Actinomycetota > Acidimicrobiia > Acidimicrobiales > JAHEJN01 > JAHEJN01. Next base: position 189,420 of record CAVOZP010000009.1, on the reverse strand, counting down.
CGTCACGCAGCCGGCGGGCCTCGCGCTTGTGACGGGCGGTCATGTCCTTGCGGGTGGTGGCCGTCACGCCGAACTGCTCGGCCTGGCGTTCGAGCTCGGCCGCCTCGTCGACATGGAGGGCGTCGAGAGGTCCCTGCGCCTGGTCGATGGCCGCCCGGAGCTCGTCGACCACGGCGGTGACCACCGCACCGGTGCCGTCGAGGCGGGCGGGTGCGTCGAGCCAGAGCGCCCGACGAGCCGCCACCCCCGGGTCGGAGGCCAACAGCCGGGCCCGGTGCAGATCGCCGCGTGCAGCCTGCGCGGCGATGACCGCCAGGTCAGGGTCGATCCCCTGGTCGACCAGCCACTCGACGATGCGGTCCTCGGACACCTCGCCGAAGTCGATGGTGGTGCAGCGGGAGGCGATCGTGACGTGCTCGGGAGGCACCTCTTCGGCGAGCAACACGAACATCGACGGGCCGGCCGGCTCCTCGATGGTCTTCAACAGGCTGGCGGCGGCGCCGGGTTCTGCGGTGTGGAAGCGATCACAGACGATGATCTTGCGCCCGCCTTCCACCGGTGAACGCGAAGCCTCGATCACCAGGCTGGCGGCGTCGTCGCCGCGAAGCGTCCGACCTTCGGGTGCGAAGAACACCACGTCGGGGTGCTTCCACGCCGATGCGAGAGCGATGTGACGCTCGGCGGCAGCCCGGTCGTCACCGGCGGAGTGGGCGAGAACTCCGGCGGCGAACGCGGCCGCGGCATCTCGCTTCCCGCTTCCGTGCGGGCCGAGGAAGAGATACGCGTGCACCGGTTGGCGGGTGGCCGCCCGCAGTCGCTCCACCGCGTGTGGTTGGCCCACCACGGCCGCGAAGGGATCGGGCGACACGTTCACGAGAGCCGGTCGGCGACCGCAGCGTCGACCCGGAGAGCGACCTCGTCGATTTCCCCGGTTCCGTCGACCACGACCCAGCGCGCCGGATCGGCCGCGGCGAAGGCTTCGTAGGCCTCGCTCACCTTGGCGAACAGATCGAGCCCGGCTTGTTCGATGCGGTCGTGTCGACCCGACAGCCGAGCGAGGCTGACCTCGGGCGGCACCTGGACGAGCACGACGAGGTCGGGCAACAGGCCTCCGGTCGCGAAGTGCGACAAGGCGTGCACGTCGTTGACGCCGAGCCCGCGGGCCACACCCTGGTAGGCCAGCGACGAGGCAATGAAACGGTCGCAAACGACATCGAGATCGGCAACCAGTGCCGGGCGGATGACCTCGTCGACGTGCTGGGCCCGGCCGGCGGCGTACAGCAGCGCTTCGGTTCGCATCGACATCTCGGCGTATTCCGGATCGAGCAACAGGTCGCGAATGTGGTCACCGATGCGCGAACCGCCCGGTTCGCGCGTGAACACCGCGCCCAGCCGGTCGGCCACACGGATCGCCTGCGTGGTCTTGCCCGAGGCGTCGGGGCCCTCGAACACGATGAAACGCCCGGTCATGCGTCGACCTCGTCGACGGGGACCTCGGCGTCAGAGGACCGCGGCAACGATCGCAACGACACTGCCGCGGCCGCCGCCGCCGCCACGATCACGAACGACGCCAGCCACAACGTGACCCGCACTCCGGGCACGAACACCTCCCAGCCGAACAGTCCCACCCGCCGGTCCCACCGACTCTCGGTGAGGGCATCGATGCCCTCCGACAGCACCGGCCCCACCACGAAGGCGATCATCACACCGAGACGCACGAGCGTGTACAGCGAACCGAAGGCCCGACCTCGCAGTTCGTCACTCACCCGCTCGTGCAGGAGCGTGAAGCCGAGCACGTACATGGCGCCGGCGACTACGCCCACGAACACCACGGCGAACGTGGCGGCCGGCAGGGTGGTGGTCGATGCCGTGATGAACAACAGGACCCCGCCGACGGCGACCACGATCGGGAACAACTGCGCCTTGCCGTCGCTGTCGACGTGGCGCACGCCCCAGGCCAGCACCATGACGCCGACGGCTGCTCCGAGGCCGAAGACCGTCTGCAGGAGACCATGGCCGTCCTCGGTGCCGAGTACGACCGTGGAGAACTCGAGACCCAAGGGAACCAGCACCGCGCCGCCCAGCAGCGCCGTGGCCAGGCCGAGGTTCACCGAGCGCACGACCGGCTCGGTGAACATGAACCGCCATCCGTCGGCAACATCACGCACCACGGCCCCGGCGGAGATGTTCGCCGTAGAGGCGGTGTGGTCGATCTCACGCCTCGGCAGTGGCAACGTCGAAACCATGAAGACGGCGAACATGAAGGTCCCGGCATCGACGAGGTACGCCAACGATTCCTGGTGATGGCGACGCCGAGGAAGCTGCGATCACCGATGGCGTCGGCCACGAAGCCCAACGCCAGGAAGATCGCCGCCGCCGGGATGATCGAGCCGTAGGCCGCTCCGACGGAGAACGAGTTCGCGTTGGCGAGGTAGCGGCGCGGCACCAGGTTCGGCACCGACGCCTCCTTGGCCGGTGCCCAGAAGAAGGTGAAGACCTCCAATCCGAGCGAGATGGCCACGAGCTGCCACGGCTCCTGTACCAACGGCAACAGCAGAAGCATCGAGGCACGGCCGATGTCGCAAACGATCATCACCCGCTTGCGGTCCCACCGATCGACCAGTGCGCCGACCAGTGGCGCCAGGAAGAAGGCGGGGACGATACGAGCCAGCAATGCAGCACTGATCGTGAAGCCGGAGCCACCGATCCGCTGGCCGGTGATGGCGACGGCGAGGAACCACAACCAGTCGCCGGTGGAGGAGGCCACCTGGGCCAGGAACAGACGGAAGAAGGCGACCGAACCGAACGGCTTCAACAGACCCGCTGGTGGGGCAGCCTCGACCAGCGGCGCGCCCCCCGGATCGGTCACGGCTCTACGGCACCTGTTCGTCGGCCGCTTCGGCTGCCGCCTGCTCGACCGGGGCCTTCGGCGCGGCCTGCTTCTTGGCCGCCGTCTTCTTGGCCGCCGTCTTCTTGGTCGCCTTCTTCTTGGCGGCCTTCTTGTTGGTCGCCTTCTTCTTGGCGGCCTTCTTCTTGGTGGCCTTCTTCGTGCGCGGTGCCGCTTCGCGCCGCATCTGCAGCAGCTCCGCGGCCCGCTCGTCGGTGAGCTCCTCGACGGTGTCGCCCTTGCGCAGCGACGCGTTGGTCTCGCCGTCGGTGACGTAGGGGCCGAATCGGCCGTCCTTGACCACCATGGGCTTGCCGGTCACGCGTCGTCGCCCAGCTCGCGCAGCGGCGGCTTGGCCGTCTGCCCGCGACGACGCTTCGGCTGGGCCAGGATGGCCAGGCCTCGTCGAGGGTGATGGTGAAGAGCTGGTCCTCGGTCTCGAGGCTGCGACTGTCGGTGCCCTTCTTCAGGTACGGCCCGTAGCGGCCGTTCTGCACCGTGATCTCGTCGCCGTCGTCGGGATCGACGCCGACGACGCGGGGCAGGCTCAGCAGCTGCAGCGCCTCGTCGAGGGTGACCGTCTCGAGCGTCATCGTGCTGAACAACGACGCGGTCCTGGGCTTCTCGCCGGTCTCGTCGTCGTGCTCGCCGAGCTGCACGATAGGGGCCGAAACGGCCGGCCTTGGCGAAGACCGGCGAAGCCCGTGTCGGGATCGGATCCCGAGCTCGCGATCGCCGCTGGGCGCCTCGAGGAACTCGATGGCCGCTTCGACGGTGAGCTCGTCGGGCGCGATCTCGTCGGGGATCGACGCCGTGTCCTCGCCGCGCTGCACGTACGGGCCGTACTTGCCGACCCGCGCCACGACGATCTCGCCGTTCGCGTCGACCCCGAGCGGGATCGAGTTCACGGCGCGGGCGTCGATCTCGCCGAGCCGCTCGGAGACCTTCTGCTTGAGCCCCGGGCTCGTCGGACCGAAGTAGAACTCCGAAAGCCACGGGATGGCCTCGCCGACACCCGTTGGCGATGTCGTCGAGATCGTCCTCCATCGTGCGGTGAAGTCGTAGTCGACCAGATCCGGGAAGTGCTGCTCGAGCAGACCGACCACCGAGAACGCCGTGAACGTCGGGACCAGCGCCGAACCCCGCTTCCACACGTAGCCGCGGTCCTGGATGGTGCCCATGATCGACGCGTACGTCGACGGACGACCGACACCGAGCTCCTCGAGCCGCTTGACCAGCGACGCCTCGGTGTAGCGGGCCGGCGGCTGGGTCTCGTGGCCCTTCGATCGCGAGATCGTCGACGTCGAGATCGTCGCCGACGGCGACCGGCGGCAGCGGCGTTCGTTGCCCTCGGAGGCGTCGTCGTCGTCGGTGTCCTCGACGTACACCCGGCGGAATCCCTGATGGGTGATGACGGTGCCGCTGGCGGCGAACTCGGTGCGGCGGCCGTCGCGAGCGGCGGCGCCGACCCGCACCTGCACGGTCTCGCCGACCGCGTCGGTCATCTGCGAGCCCACCGTGCGCTTCCAGATGAGCTCGTACACGTCGGCCTCGCTCTTGGGTACCTCGGGGCGCACCGCTCGGGTGCCCTGAACACGTCGCCGGCGGGCCGGATGGCCTCGTGGGCCTCCTGGGCGTTCTTCACCTTCTTGGCGTAGTGACGCGGTGCGTCGGGCAGGTACGAGGTCCCGTAGCGTCTCGCGGATCATCGTTGCGGGCGGCCGTGAGCGCGGTCTCCGACAGCGTCGTGCTGTCGGTGCGCATGTAGGTGATGTAGCCCTTCTCGTACAGCGCCTGGGCGGCTCGCATGGCCATCGCCGACGACATGCGCAGCTTGCGGCCCGCCTCCTGCTGGAAGGTCGAGGTGATGAACGGTGCCGCCGGGCGGCGACGGTACGGCTTGGGCTCGACCGAGCGCACGGCGAAGTCGGCACCGGCGAGGGCCTCGACCAGCGGCCGGCCGCCGGCCTCGTCGAGCACCACCGTGTCGCTCGAGGCCAGCGGGCCGTCGTGGGCGAAGTCGCGACCGGTGGCCAGCCGATTGCCGTCGACGGCGACGAGCGTGGCCTCGAACGACGCGGCTCGCCGGCCGGCGAGTCGCCCACGGCGGAGAACGTGGCTCGGAGATCCCAGTATCGGCGCGACACGAACGCCATGCGTTCCCGCTCGCGCTCGACGACGATGCGGGTCGCCACGCTCTGCACCCGGCCCGCCGACAGCCGCGGCATCACCTTCTTCCACAGGACCGGCGACACCTCGTAGCCGTAGAGGCGATCGAGCATCCGCCGGGCCTCCTGGGCATCGACGAGGTCGGCGGTCGAGCTCGCGCGGTGAGTCGATCGCGGCCCGGATGGCCTCGGCGGTGATCTCGTGGAACACCATCCGCTTGACGACCACGTTGGCCTGCGGCGCTGAGGACCTCGAGCAGGTGCCACGCGATGGCCTCTCCTTCGCGATCCTCGTCGGTTGCGAGATAGAGCTCGTCGGCGTCCTTCAGCAGCGCCTTCAGCTTCCTGATCTGGTCCTTCTTGTCGCCGTTGACCACGTAGAGCGGCTTGAAGTCGTTGTCGACGTCGATGCCGAGGCGGGCCCACGTCTCGCCCTTGTACGCCGCCGGGACATCGGCGGCGTCCGCGCGGCAGGTCGCGGATGTGGCCGATCGACGACTCGACGACGTAGCCGTCGCCGAGATACCCCGCGATGGTGCTGGCCTTGGCGGGCGACTCGACGATGACGAGGGCGTTGGGCACGGTGGTAACTAACGGGACGTGGAGGGGTCGTGTCAACCCGGCCGAGGCCGATTGACGTGACCGGCACCGTAGCGGGCTACAACGACTCGTCGTCGCCGACGGTCGGCGCAGTCCCCCGGGAGAGGACGACCAGACCTGCCGTGGCGGCCAGCGCCGAGGCGACCAGGATGCCGATCTTGGCGTCGTCGACCTCCAGCTGGGTCGTCGAACGGCCAGGCCGGTGACGAACAGTGACACCGTGAACCCGATGCCGGCGATCATGGAGAGGCCGAGGAGCTGGAGCGTCCCCATGCCCCGCGGCATCGGTGCCAGACCCATTCGGGTCGCAGCCAACGAGAACAGGCTGACACCGATGGTCTTGCCGACCACGAGGCCGAGGGCCACGCCCAAGGTGACGCGAGTCGTGGCCGCGTCGCGAAGGCCCTCGCGCGACAGCTCGACGCCCGCATTGGCCAGAGCGAAGATCGGGATGATGACGAAGCTGGTGATCGGGTGGAGCGCCGTCTCGAGCCGCTCGGCCACCGACACCGACTCGCGCATGTGGAACGTCGCGTACTGGATGTCGACCGCGAAGACCTCGGCCTTGTCGCGCAGCCACTGGCGACCTCGCGGCTCTGGGCCTCGGTCTGGAGCGGGTCGGGCCGGAGTCATGAGACCGAGCACTCACACCCGCGATGGTGGCGTGCACGCCCGACTCGAAGACGGCCAACCACAGGAACGTCCCGACCACGACGTACAGCGGGATGTACCAGACCTGCGCTCGACGTAGCCCATACGACCACGGCCGCGGCCGCCAGGGCGGTCAGCAGCCATCGGAACGAGAGTCCTTCGGTGTAGAAGATCGCGATCACCAGGATGGCGCCGATGTCGTCGACGATCGCCAGCGTCAACAGGAAGACCTTGCAGCGCCTCGTGGCACCTGGTTGCCGAGCAGCGACACCACCCCGACGGCGAAGGCGATGTCGGTCGCCATCGGGATGCCCCAGCCGTGCGACGCGCTGGGTGCCGGCGTTGAAGGCGAAGAAGATGAGCGCCGGGACGAGCATGCCGCCCGAGTGCGGCGATGGCCGGCAGCGCCGCGGCGCGTCGGTTCGCGCAGCATGCCGGTGACGAGCTCGCGTTTGATCTCGAGGCCGACGACGAAGAAGAACATCGCCATCAGACGCGTCGTTGACCAACAGCTCGAGGTCGAATCGCTCGAGGCCGGCACGGCTGAAGACTCGATCGACCCGATTGCGAGCTCGAACTCGGCGTGCCACAGGTCGGTGGTAGAGTCTCCCCACGGCGAGTTGGCCCAGATCAGCGCGACCGCCGTGGCGACGAGCAACACGATGCCGCCCGCGGTCTCGACGTCGAAGAACCGGCGCATCGGTCGACCGAGATTGCGGGCCAGCCTGTGGTTGCTGCCGAGCCAGGTGATGTCGCTGTAGGAGGTCGGGTTCACCTGCCATGCCGGAGTCGACGCTATCGGTGGGATCGGTTCGACTCACCACAATGTCGCGGCCCCCCACCTGGAGGATCACTTCGGACGCCCGCTTCGGCCTTCTCATGCGAAGTAGCGAATCTCGCCGTCAGAGGCCTCGACCACGCACGATGAGGGCATCGTGCAGGGACGCATGCAGCTCCATGAACCGCTCGATCTCGGGGTCGGTGGCTTCGACGCTCGTCGGTGCGGCGTCGGAGAGCGCTTCGAGATTGGCGAGCTCGTCGTCCCAGTCGGTCGACTGCGCCTTCAGCTCGAGGTACATGCTGGGACCCTGCATCAGCGCACGGTCGAGGTCGTTGATGATGGCGACCACGACGTCGGTGGCGGTGAGGACGCCGGGCGTGGCGATGAGGTGCAGCGCCTGGAGCTTGCGCATGGCCACCGCGGCGATCATCTGTGGGTCACCGAGCTCGGCGGTGGCCGAGTCGATGCGGGCCAGATCGAGCTGAACGGTCGGTCCGACGGCGAACCACTTCCGCAGCAGCACGAACAGCTCGGCTGACGTGGTGTGCAGGGTCAGAAGCTCGTCGGGCTTGGCGAGCACGTCGACCATGTCGTCATCGTTGTCGTGCACGTCAGATCCCCTCGATCCGGGGCGGTCGTGAACGCCCGGTTGCGTACACCACGAGGCGAACCGAGGTTCCCTCGTCATTCGACACGATCTCGTGCTCATCGGCAAGGATGCGCATCAGCGGGAGGCCCAGACCCACGCTCGTACTCGAGGCGCTCGGGGTCGGTCACGGGCGGATGACTGGTGAGCTCGTCCCTGTCGAAACCCGTGCCCTGATCGTGCACCTCCACCTCGACTCGTTCGTCGCTCAGGTTGCAGCGGATGACGATGCGTTCGTCGCTGTCGAGTCGCGAGTGGGCCTCGATCGCGTTCGTGGTGGCCTCGGACACGGCCAGCCGCAGATCCTCGATGCGATCGTCACGCAACTGGGGGTCGAGGGCCGCCGCCGCCGAGATGATGGCGCGGACGAGCGAGAGGTACTCGGGCTGGGCCGGAATCTCCAGCTCGACTCCTCCACTGTTCATGCCGGATCACTTCGTGGCACCGAAGTGGCATCGACCACTCGGGGATAGACGTCGAAGACCTGGTCGAGGCGGGTGAGCGCCAGCAGCGCGGTCAGGCGTTCGTCGTTGGTGACGAGGCGGAGGTCGCCGCCGGCGGTTCGGACCCGCTTCACCACGGCAACGAGCACACCGAGGCCGGTCGAGTCACAGAAGTCGACACCGGACAGATCGATCACGAGATGGAGATTGCCATCGGCGACGAGCGCGATGGCGTGTTGGCGAACCCGCGGCGCGGTGGCCATGTCGATCTCGCCAACAACGTGGAGGATCGTCCACCCGTTGCGCTGCGTCGCTTTGAATCCGACCTGCACGTGGCCTCCTTGCGGGCAACGCTACCTGTCCGCATCGGACTGGCGAGTGTTGCACGGCTGTAGTTCCACGCGTGGAACTTCTACCATGGATGGATCGCCGTCACTGTCGCCATCGATGGGGTCATCGACCTCGGCCCGTCGAGTGCCACCGCGCCACGCGTCAGCTCGGTCATCGACCTGACCGACGGATCCGGTGTCGACGCGATCGGTGCGCTGCTCGAACGGCTGAGCAACGACGGTCGTATCGTGCACGTCGAACATCTCGCCTCGCGGCCCCAGCGCTTCGGTGCCCTGGCCTCCCCTCTCCCACTCGGCGTCGCCAGCCGACTCGGTGAGCGCCAACTCTGGACCCACCAGGTCGAGGCCATCGATCTGCTCCGGTCGGGAACGTCGGTGGTCGTCGCCACGGGTACGGCATCGGGCAAATCGCTGTGTTACCAGGTGCCCATCGCCGAGGCGGTCGGCGATTCCGATCAGGTGGCCACCGCCCTTGCGTTCTTCCCCACCAAGGCGCTCGCACACGACCAGCTCCGCAGCTTCGGCGACATGCGCTTCCCCCTCGTGGTCCCGGCCACCTACGACGGCGACACCGACCGCGACCACCGCGCATGGGTCCGCACCCATGCCAATGTGATCCTCACGAATCCCGAGATGGTGCACGGCGGGTTGCTGCCCAACCATCGACGCTGGGCGCTCTTCCTCCGGCGGCTGCGGTACGTGGTCGTCGACGAGCTGCACATGTATCGGGGCGTCTTCGGGACGCACATGGCCCATGTGCTCCGACGCCTGATCCGCGTGTGCCATCACTACGGAGCCGACCCGACGTTCGTCTTCACGTCGGCCACCATCGGTGACCCGGAGCGACTGGCCTCGGAGCTCTGTGGCCGTCCGGTCTTGGCCGTCACCGACGACGGCTCACCGCGCAACGCCCGCCGATTCGCCCTCCTGAACCCGCCGCTGGTCGGCGAGGGCTCGGGCGTGCGCACGTCGACCAACGCCGAGACGGCCGCAGCGGTCGCTGAGCTCGTCGCCGCCGGACATCGCACCATTGCCTTCTGTGCCAGCCGCAAGGGCACCGAGCTGGTGGCCGGCGATGTGCGTTCGAAGCTCCGTGGCGACCTCGCCGACACGGTTCGCTCGTACAGGGGCGGCTATCTCGCCGGCGAGCGGCGCGCCATCGAGGACGAGCTGGCCAACGGCTCGCTCCAGCGCCGTGGTGGCCACCTCGGCCCTCGAGCTCGGTGTCGACATCGGCGGACTCGACGCGTGCGTCCTCAACGGTTTCCCGGGCACCATCGCATCGATGTGGCAACAAGCGGGCCGGGCCGGTCGGAGCTCCCAGGACAGCCTCACCCTGCTGGTCGCCGGCGACGATCAGCTCGATCAGTGGCTCATGCGTCACCCGACCGAGGTGTTCACCCGCCCACCCGAGCCGGCAGTGATCAACCCCGACAATCCCCAGGTGGCCGACGCCCACATCGCCTGTGCCGCGTTCGAGCTCCCCCTCAGCCACGACGACATCCGGTGGTGGGCGTCGGTGCTCGACGGCGCCGTGCACCGACTCGTGCTCGACGGACGGCTGCGCGTGCGCTCGACCGCCGAGGGACCGTTGGCGGTGTGGGCCACCACGGGCTGGCCGAGCCGCGGGGTGGGCTTGCGCAGTGGCTCGTCGCGAGAGATCGAGATCCGCCTGATCGACGGCACATTGGTCGGAACCGTCGACGTGACCCGAGCCTTCGATGTGGTCCACCCGGGAGCCATCTACCTCCACCGTGGCGACACCTTCCGCGTCGTCGGCCTCGACCTCGATTCGTTCGTGGCCACCGTCGAGGTGCACGATGGTGCTGACTACACCCAGGCTCGTTCGAGCATCGACATCCGTGTCACGTCGACCGATGTGCAGCGCCCGGTCGGCAACAGCCGCCTCCACCTCGGCAACCTCGAGGTCACCACCACCGTCGTGGGCTACCAGCGTCGCGAGACCCGGTCGCGGCGGATCCTCGATCATCACGAGCTCGACCTGCCGCCCCAGACCCTGGCCACCCGCGGCTTCTGGTACACCGTCACGCCCGCGGTCATCGAGTCGGCCGGCGTCGAAGCCGTCGACGTGGCCGGCACGCTGCACGCAATCGAACACGCCGCCATCGGCATCCTGCCCTTGTTCACCATCTGCGATCGCTGGGACGTGGGCGGCGTGTCGACCGCCATGCAGGCCGACACCGGGCTGCCGTCGATCTTCATCTACGACGGGTACCCGGGTGGTGCCGGCATCGCCGAGCTCGGCTACGAGTCGGCCCCGCGACATCTCGCGGCCACCCTCGACGTGTTGGCTGGCTGTGCGTGCACCGATGGCTGCCCGTCGTGCGTGCAGTCGCCAAAATGCGGCAACGGCAACGAACCTCTCGACAAGGCCGGCGCCATCGCGCTCCTGCGGGCCGTGCTCGACTGAACCCGCCGCCGGTCGCCGGCCCGCCGCGGCGTTTGTTCACTCGACGACCATGGTGGCTCGGGCAACCAGTCCGACATCGCCGGTCGCCGCCCCCACCAACACCACGTCGGTGGGGGCCCGGTACCGGACCGTGACGGTGACGATCCCGCCCCGCACGACGGCACCGTCGACCTCGACATCGAGGCGGGCGGGGTCGAGGGAGGCGGCCCGGGCCGCCGCTTCGCGGGCAGCACCGAGGTCGCCGGTGACCGCCACCACCCGCGCCGCCTCGCGGGCGGCGTGCGCGGTCTGGATCTGGGCGTGCACCACCAGACCCACCTGGACCACGGCGAGCGCCAACACCAGGACCACCGGAAGCAACAACGCGAGCTCGACGGTTCCCTGCCCCCGCTCGCCGGCGGGCGACGCAGACCGATTCGCGCCGACGCTCATGTCACGGTGCCGATGAGCGACTTGAACACCGCGTCGAGCAGTGCGCCGATGCGGTTCGACTTGGTGGCCCAGGCCATGACCAGCATGGCGATGGCACCGGCTCCGAGCAGCACGAGGGCGTATTCGGCGGTGGCCTGCCCCCGCTCGTCGAGCGAACCCCTGGGGCGAATCGGATTGGTCATCGTGAACTCCTGTCGTGATGGCCGCCGAGGCGGCCGAGGTGGGGGAAGCCGAAGGCGGGTCAGCCGCTGAGCGAGCGCAGCGAGCCGGCCACGATGGGCACGACCGTGAGGAGACCGAAGGCCGGTAGCACGGTGACGACGAGGGGAAACAGCAGTCGAACCGGCACCTGTCGGGCCTCGATCTCGGCGCCTCGCCGACGTTCGAAGCGGGCATCGACGGCGACGACCGCCAGCTGCTCGCGGCGGTCCGACGGTGACGCGGCGACGTCGGTGAGCACGCGGACGAGGGGCCGGACCGCGTCGCCGAGATCTTCGGGCACAGCGGCGAGCGCCGCATGGAGCCGCTGGCCACGATCGGCTTGGTCGAGGGTTGCGGCGAGGCGCTCGACGATGGGGCCGTGGCCCGATCGGGCAACCGTTTCGACGGCGAGGCGCACGTTGAGCTCGGCACCGAAGGCGAGAATGAACAGGTCGACCACATCGGGCAGATCGCGCGTGACGTTGCGCCGACGGGCACGCGTGGCCTGCCGCAGTCGACGAAGCGGCACCGCCCAGGCAACGAGACCGGCTGCGGCACCCAAGGGCGCCCAGATCATCGCTCCGATCAGTGCGGCAGGGACACTGAGCCCGATCTGCGCGTGTCGGGTGGACGACAGTGGCCACCGCCCGGGTACGAGCCGGCGGCCGAGTCGCTCGCCGATGGGGCGATGCACCTCGGGCGGGAGTGGGGTCGGGGCGGGTGCCACGGTGTCGCGACCAAGGGGGCGCCATCGGGCCGCGGCTGCACCCACCAACACGATCCACGCAGTGGCCAGCGATGTCACCATCGGACACCTGTCGTGATGCGGTGCATCCACCAGATGCCGAGAGCATCGAGGGCGAGCCCACCACCCAGGCACAACAAACCCAGACGGGTGCCGAGCAGGAATCCGGTGGAGGCTGGATCGGCGGAAGTGGCCAACCCCAGGAAACCGACGGGGAGCAACCCGATGACCAGCGCCGAGGCACGAGCCTGGCTGGCCTGCGCCGCGGCCTCGAGCTGGATGGCTCGGCGGTCTCGCACGGTGGCGGCCACGCGATCGACGGCCACCGCGCCCGGCGCCGCCGGTCTCGATGGCCACCGACAACGCGGCCCCCGCGAGATCGGCGAGCGGGTCCTCCAGTCGCTCGATCCACGTGGTCACCGCCTCGGGAATCGGTCGGCCGAGGTCGAGCTCGTGGCGGAGCCGGGCGGTGGCGCCGGCCAATGCCCCTCGGTCGGGAAGCGCGAGCAGGGCCTGCCGCAACGACAGATTCGCCCGGAGCGCTCGTGCCAGTTCGTCGAGTATCTCCGGCAGATCGTCGATGACCCGTCGCCGTCGTCGGAACCGGGCCGAGAGGCCTTCGAGGGCCGAAGCCGCCGTGACCAGGTCGCCGACACCGACCGCTCGGGCCACTCGTCTCCTGACCGCGCACCGCCGGGCGCCGGCGAACAACGCGACGACCGTGGGCCACCCGATGATCGCCACGAGCATCAACGCGTCCATGACTCGCTCGCCGGGGTGACAGTTTCGATGCGGGGGGTTCCTCCCACGACACGGGCGATCTCGTGCACCACCCGCCGGCGGCCGTCGGTGCGACGCACCTGCACCACGAGGTCGATGGCATGGTCGATGAGGTCGCGCACCGCTCGCAGCGGCAACGCCGACCCCTCGATCAGCACCATGGCCTCGAGCCGGCGCAAGGCGTCGGCGGGCGAGTTGGCGTGCAGCGTCGACAGCGAGCCGTCGTGGCCGGTGTTCATGGCCTGCAACATGTCGAGGGCCTCTGCCCCCCGACACTCACCGACCACGATGCGGTCGGGCCGCATACGCAGGGCGTTGCGCACGAGGCTTCGGATGTCGACACCGAGCGCCGGCTGGCTCTCGAGGCGCACCACGTGAACGCCGGGCAGACGCAGCTCGGCGGCGTCCTCGATGGTGACGATGCGCTCATCGGCCGCCAGCAAGCCGGCCAGGGCGTTGAGCAGTGTCGTCTTGCCGGCACCGGTGCCCCCGCTCACGATGATGTTGGCTCTATGGGCCACGGCATCGGCCAGATACCGGGCCTCGACGGGACCGGCGAACTCGTCGAGACCGATCGGTCGCACACCGAACCGGCGAATGGTGAGGCAGGGCCCGTCGACGGCTACGGGCGGGACGACCGCATGCACCCGGGAACCGTCGGGGAGACGGGCATCGACGAGGGGCGAGCTCCGATCGGCTCGCCGGCCGAGCGGCGCGATGATCCGCTCGATGAGATGCTCGACCGTGGCGACGTCGACCGTGATGGCGGTGCACTCGAGCTCACCGTCGCGCTCGACCCAGACCGATCCGGTCCCGTTCACCAGGATGTCGGAGATCGACGGATCGTCGAGCAGCGGCGCAACCGGCCCGAGACCGCCGACCCGAGCCTCGATTCGCTCGACGGTTCGGACGACATCGTCGGGAGTGAGCAACGGTGCCATCTCCTGAACCATCCGCCGCAGCACGGTCGACCGATCGGCGGCGGTACCGGCGGGAAGAAGCAGGAAACGGCGGTGGATCTCATCGTCGAGCGTTGCGGCTTCAGGCGACACGATCGAGACTCCGCAACAGGCCGCGGGGCAACCGCGAGGCCAACAGCCCGGCGTCGACCGTGCGAGCCAGGCCCGCGTCGACCGCGATGTCGGCCACCACCGGCACCCCGACGATCCGTTCGACGTCGGCCACGCCGAGGGCACGACCCCGCTCGCTCACCACCACGACGCCGGTAGGTGACACCGGCAGGAGGGAGCAACGGCGGAGCGCGAGGTAACACCGACGGGTGACCAGGAGCGACGAGTCGGCCCCCTCGGCCAACACCCTGGCGACCGGATCGACGTCGGCCCGCCCGGCGTCGAACACGACATGGGCGCCGACACGACCGAGGGCCGCGACGACGCCGGCGAGGGTGGTGGGGTCGCACGGCGAGCCCGGCGCCACGGCCACCAGATCGCGGGCAACGTGGTGGCCGAGACGGCCAAGAGCGTCTCCGGCAACGTCGGGACCCGCCGCCACCCACTCGCCGAACCCGGCCTCGTCGGCCCCGAGGGTCATGCCCAGTGCGGCGGCCAGGTCACCGTTCAGGCCGACGGCCAGCGTCGGTGCCGAGACCACGCTCTTCAGGGCGGCGAGCGCCGCAACGACGGTGGTTCCGACTCCACCCTTGCACGACCAACAAACCGTGAGCACGACACGACCTCGACAACCAGACCAGGCGAGGAAGTGCCAGGGGACGAGCCCGACTGCACCCTATTGCCGGTCAGCGCGACGGGGCAAGGGGTGCTTTGCGGGTGACGTCGCGCGCTTTGTGTACCGCCATCAGGCCGAGCCCCGCGAAGGCCACCCACTGAGCGGCGTAGGTGCACGGCGACCGCGAAACGGCCTGGATGACGTCACGCATGGCGGAGGTGGACGGGAATCGAACCCGCCGGACGGGGATCGCCCGTCCCACCCGCTTTGAAGGCGGGGGAGCCCACCAGGTACTCGGACACCTCCAGGGTGGTACCGAGAGCGTGTCGCCAAGCCGACGCTAGACGGCGAGCAGGTCGCGGGCGCCGGTGTCGCTGCGACGGGTGACGCAGCTTCGACATCGCCCGGGCCTCGATCTGGCGGATGCGCTCGCGGGTGAGGTTGAAGTGCTCGCCGACCTCTTCGAGGGTGCGGGGCTCGCCGCGGTCGAGACCGAAGCGCAGCTTGAGGATCTCGCGCTCGCGCTCGTCGAGCGGGGCGAGCAGCCGGGCGATCTCGTCGGGCAGCAGCGCCGTGGCGGCGACCTCGAAGGGCGACTCGGCCGAGCGGTCCTCGACGACGTCGCCGAGCTCGGCGTCGCCGTCCTCGCGCAGCGGCTCGGAGAGCGACGAGCGGCTCGGCCGCGAAGCGCAGACGCCTCGGTGACCTTGTCCTCGGGCATCTCGACCTCGGCGGCGAGCTCCGAGAGCGTGGCCGGACGGCCGAGCTTGAGCTCGAGGCGGGCACGGGCCTTCTGGAGGCGGGCCAGGGTGTCGCCGGCGTGGACCGGCAGGCGGATGGTGCGGCCGGTGTTGGCGATGCCGCGGGTGATGGCCTGGCGGATCCACCACGTGGCGTAGGTGGAGAACTTGAAGCCCTTGCGCCAGTCGAACTTCTCGACGGCGTGCATGAGGCCGAGGTTGCCCTCCTGGATCAGGTCGAGCAGCGGCAGGCCCGAGGCCTGGTACTTCTTCGCGATCGACACCACGAGGCGCAGGTTCGACTGCACGAAGGTGCGCTCGGCGTCGTCGCCCTGACGGCCGGATGCGGCGCAGCTCGCGCTTGCGGGCCGCGCTGAGATTGCTCGGCGGCGTCGAGCTCGCTGACGGGCCTCGTTGCCCGCCTCGATCTGCTGGGCGAGACGAACCTCGTCGTCCTTGGTCAGCAGCGGGTACTGGCCGATGTCGGTCAGGTACAGCCGGACGAGATCTTCTTCGTCTCGCTCAACGCGCTCTTTGGGCACCGTTCACCTGCTCCCAATCTGCGAGGCCTGACTGAGCCCGAACGGCCCACCGATGGCGATAGACGCCACCATACACAGGTCCCCCGCCCACTCCTACGTTCGTACGGCACCGATCACGCGGACACGGTCGAAGAAAGGTCAACTGCGACGACGCCGTCACGACCGGCTGCACGACGCCTTCATCGTCCAGCGATCGCCGGAGGTCAAGACCATGACCACCTCGTGCGACCGAACCGCACTTCGCAGCGAGCACGAGAGTGCCGACCGCCGACGACGTCGTCGGCGAGCATCGGCGGCGCATGAATGGCCAGCGACCGCGGCGCGATCGCTGCGTCGCCGGGGCCGGTGGCGGACCGCAGCGTCCGGGCGACCTCGCCTGCGAGGCGAGGCACCAGAGCCCGGTACAGCACGGCGAGCCGGCCGGGATCGCCCGTCGCGGTCGGCGTCGAGCGCGAGCGCAGGCGCCCAGCCGGCGGGGCCACGATGCGGTCGGCGCCGTGCAGGGCCGGCGAATCGGGCAACAGATCGACGAGCAGCTCGACGTGCCATCCCTTGTGGCGGCTCGCGGCGGCCAGGTGCTCGGCGGCTGCGTCGTCGGCCATGGTCGCCGCCCATCGTCCCTGGAGACCGAACAGGGCCTCGCTGATCCACGCCAGCGCGCCCACTCGATCGGCCAGACTCGTCGAGCGGGATCGGCGCAGTGGCGGTCATGACCATTCCGTGCTGTCGGCGCACCGGGGACGATCCTGAGCGGCGCGTGGCCGAGACGCGGGATTTGGGTCGCCCGCCTCATGGTCGGAGGGCGGCACGGTCGTGTCGACGCCGGTCTCATGTCGGGTGGAGCCGCGGTAGCGGTTGGTGATGGGCATGCGCCGGTCGCGTGCCGAAGGCCTTCGAGGACACCTTCGGGCCGATCGGATTCTGACGACGCTTGTACTCGGCGATGTCGACGAGGCGGGCCAGGCGGGCGACGACGGCCTCGTCGTGACCGTCGGCGATGACCTCGGCGGCGATGCGGTCGTTCTCGACGAGCTCGATCAAGAGCGGATCGAGGATCTCGTAGGGCGGAAGGCTCTGGTCGTCGCGCTGATCGGGGCGCAGCTCGGCCGACGGCGGCTTCTCGATGACGGTCGCCGGGATGATCTCACGCCCGACGGTGGCGTTGCGCCACCGGCACAGGGCGTACACGTCGAGCTTCCACACGTCCTTGATGACGGCGAACGCGCCGGCCGTGTCGCCGTAGAGCGTCGAGTAGCCGACGGCCGTCTCGCTCTTGTTGCCGGTCGTGAGCACGAGCCAGCCGAACTTGTTGGACAGCGCCATCAGCAACACGCCGCGGATGCGCGACTGGAGGTTCTCCTCGGTGACGTCGGCGCTCGAGCCGACGAACGAGGGCGCCAGCATGTCGAGGAAGGCGGCGTGGCCGGCTTCGATGGGGACGACCCGATGGTCGACGCCGAGTTGCGCGGCGAGCTTCGCGGCATCGGACAGCGAATCCTCGCTCGAGTACCGCGACGGCATCGCGACGGTGTGGACGTGCTCGGGCCCGAGCGCCTCGGCGGCGATCGCGGCCACCAGCGACGAGTCGATGCCGCCGGACAGGCCGAGACAGACGTCGGTGAAACCGTTCTTGTGGACGTAGTCGCGGGTGCCCAGCACCAGCGCCTGCGTGCAGCGCGTCGAGCGGCTCGAGCGGCTCGGCACGATCGGCTCGACCGGCGGCGGCGTGTCGTCGGGCTCGCTGCGGGTCACGACGATGACGGGAGCCTAGACGTACGCCGTCGTGGGCTGCGAGGGGCTCGACATCGGCGATCAGGACCGTCTCGGTGAACTGGTCGGCGCGGGCGACGACGGCGCCGGTGGCGTCGACGACCATCGAACCCCCGTCGAAGACCAGCTCGTCCTGGCCGCCGACCTGGTTGACGTACACGATGGGCACGCCGGACTCGGCGACACGGTCGACCAGAGGACCTGCTGGCGGACCCCCATCTTGGCGTGCGCGAACGGCGACGCGTTGAGGTTCACGATGAGCTGGGCACCCCCGGCGGCGAGCTCGGCGACGGGCCCACCCGGGATCCAGACGTCCTCGCAGATCGTGACGCCGACCGTCGACGCCGGCGATCTCGTACAGATCGAGGGCGTGCGACCCGGGACGCGAAGTAGCCGCTCCTCGTCGAACACGTCGTAGTTCGGCAGCGCCCGCTTGTGGTAGACGCCCCACACCTCCCCCCGGGCACACACCGCTGCGGCGTTGTAGGCACGGCCCGTGGGTTGGGCGCTGGCCTCGTCACCGTCGACGAAGCCGACGATGGCGACGCACGTCCCCGGTGGCGGCGGCGACTCGATCGAGCTGCGGCCTGGACGTCGTCGACGAACGCCGACTTCAACAGCAGGTCCTCGGGCGGATAGCCGCTGACACGGCCAGCTCGCCGAACACGGCGAGGGCGCATCCGGCGGCCTCGGCCTCGGCCAATCCCGCGATGATGCGCTCGACGTTGCCGTCGAGGTCGCCGACGACCATGTTGAGCTGACAGGCCGCGACACGGATCGACACGGCTGCTCAGGGTAGTGAATGGCGCTCAAGTGCAACGACACGAGGGCCTCGGCCGACGGCGCCCAATGGCGCGGCCTCACCGGAATCAGTTGGGCTCAGTTGGGCAGCGAGGCGAACAACTCGGTCATGTCGACGGCTCCGGCCGGAGCCTCGATGACGATCGACGGTTCGCCGTAGTCGTAGATCTCCATCGTCATGGTCATGGCCAGGTCACCCAGAGCCTGGAGCTCGGCGGCATCGGCTCGTGCGCCGGCCATCTCCTCGAACAGGTCGGTGTTCATGCTGAAGGCCAGCCGCCGGGCCCGTCCCTGCTCGTCGAGCCACACGTCGTAGGGGAGGTCGACATCGGGAGGGGCCGCACCGAAGTCGCCGAGCGACCCTTCGAGCGCAGCGCGCCCGTCCTCGTCGAGGCGGCCCCACGCCGCCGCGGGATTCACGATGAGCCGATAGTGCGTCGTCTCGACCCCACGCACGGTGTCGGAGCCGATCTCCTCGAAACTGTCGGCCTGTTCGAGCAGGCGCATGGATCCGAAGGGATCGCTCCCCATGCCGCCGAGTCCGTCGAGCAATTCGTCGGCTCCCGCCGACTGCGTGAGGTCGATGGCGATCCAGTCGCCGCCGAACATGCCGGCATCGAGGCCGCCGAGGTTCATGTACATGAACGGTGGGACGACGATCATCTCGAGCATCGCCGCGTCGAGCATGGCCTGATCGTCGGCGCTCATACCGGGCACGCTGATCTGTGACATGTCGATGGCGACGGCCATGCGATCACCGTCGACGGCGCCCGAGATGGGCATGGTCACCGAGCCGAAGCCCGACTCCATGTTCATCACCATCTCGAAGCGTGACGAGGTTGCCTCGACTTGAGCAGCCAACGACTGGAACGTGGCCAACGAGGGTGTGTTGACCGGTGCGGCAGCATCGCTGGTGCCGTCGGATGCCTCGAGAGTCACGCCCGAGTCGGCCGAACACCCGGCCAGAGCAAGGACGGCCAGGACGATGAAGGTGGAGACCCACGCGTCGCATATCTGAGTCGTATCGGCAACCGAAGCGGATCACCTGAGCGATGTTGTCACACACGCGGAAGGGAGCGCCCGCGGGCGCTCCCTTCCGACTGATCTCGGGATCGGTCCGGCGGGCTCAGTCCTACAGCACCGAGCAGACCGTGTTGGTCATCAGCGCGGCGATCACGTACGGATCGGCGTTGGCGTTGGGGCGACGATCCTCGATGTAGCCCTTCTGGTCGGCGGCGACCTGCCAGGGGATGCGGATCGAGGCGCCGCGATCGGACACGCCGTAGCTGAACTGGTCGTAGCGCTGGGTCTCGTGGGCGCCGGTGAGGCGGTCCTCGATGCCGACGCCGTAGCCGGTCGAGGTGCTCTTCGGGCTTGCCGAGGGCGCCCAGGGCCTCACAGGCGGCGATGATCGGGTCGTAGCCCTCGCGCATGGCCTTGGTGGAGAAGTTGGTGTGCATGCCGGCGCCGTTCCAGTCGCCCTTCATGGGCTTGGCGTCGATGCTGATCTCGATGTTGTGTTCCTCGCCGACCCGGTACAACAGGTAGCGGGCGATCCACATGTGATCGCCGACCTCGAGTGGTGTCGGCCGGGCCGATCTGGAACTCCCACTGGCCGGGCATGACCTCGGCGTTGGTGCCGGAGATCTTCAGACCGGCCTCGATGCAGAGCGCTCGTGTGCTCCTCGACGAGGGTCGCGCCCGTGGATCTTCACGGCGCCGACACCGCAGTAGTACGGGCCCTGGGGAGCAGGGAAGCCGTTGGGCGGGAAGCCGGCGGGCCACCCGGTCGAGGGTCGATCATGGTGTATTCCTGCTCGAGCCCGAACCAGGGCTTCCTGGTCGCCGTACTTGTCGAAGGCCTCGCGGGCCTTGGCCCGGGTGTTGGTCGGATGCGGGGTCTCCATGTCGGTGAGGAACGTCTCGCACATCACCAGGATGTTGTCGCCGCCACGAATGGGATCGGGGCAGGTGAAGACGGGCTTGCAGCACCACGTCGGAGTTGTCGCCGGTGGCCTGATTGGTGGACGACCCGTCGTAGCCCCAGATGCCGGGCTCGGCGCCGTCGGCGAGGATCCTCGTCTTCGATCGGACCTCGTGCGTCGGCTCGGTGCCGTCGATCCAGATGTACTCGGCCCTGTAGGTCACGGATGTCTCCTTGGTCTGGACGTGCGGAGGCGCCGCACGACTCTGCGTGTCGGCCGCGCAGTGTATGAGACCTGCCCGACCGATGACCCGAAACGTACCGGCTCTCTCATTTCCCGGTCGTTGCACGATTGTGAACGGCGTGTGAACCCCGATCGGTGGCCGGTGACCGGCAGCGGCCGGTCCGCCATACTCGGCCGATGGAACGCCAGATGCAGTACGTGCTCCGCACCGTCGAAGAGCGTGGCGTTCGGCTCATCCGGCTGTGGTTCACCGATGTGCTGGGTCAGCTCAAGTCGGTTGCCATCGCGCCGGCCGAGCTCGAGGCCGCCTTCGAAGAGGGGCTGCAGTTCGACGGCTCGTCGATCGACGGCTTCAGCCGCATCCAGGAGAGCGACGTCCTGGCCGTACCCGACCCCAGCACCTTCGAGCTCCTTCCGTGGGCCGACCCCGACGAACCGACCGGGCGGATGTTCTGCGACATCCACACCCTCGACGGCCTTCCCTTCGACGGCGACCCCCGACAGGTCCTGCGGCGCAACCTCCAGACGGCCAAGGCCCAGGGCTACACGTTCTTCACCGCACCCGAGATCGAGTTCTTCTACTTCGAGTCGGATGACCGGCCACCGGCCCAGCCGGTCGACGAGCCTCCTACTTCGACCTGACCACCCTCGACGTCTCGAGCAACCTCCGCAAACGCACCCTCCACATGCTCGAGGCCATGAGCATTCCGGTCGAGTACTCGTTCCACGAGGACAGCCCGAGCCAACACGAGATCGACCTCCGCTACACCGACGACGCTCGACATGGCCGACAACATCATGACGCTGCGTCTGGTCGTGCGGAAGATCGCCCTCGACAGCGGCCTCTTCGCCTCGTTCATGCCCAAGCCCCTCAGTCATCAGCCCGGCTCGGGGATGCACACGCACATGTCGCTGTTCGACGGCGACACCAACGCCTTCCACGACCCCGACGACGAGTACCACCTGTCGACGGTGGCCCGGCAGTTCATCGCCGGACTGCTGCACCACGCGCCCGAGATCACCGCGGTCACCAACCAGCTCGTGAACTCGTACAAGCGGCTCATCATCGGCGACGAGTCCCCGGTGTACGTGTGCTGGGCGCGCAACAACCGGTCGGCGCTCGTGCGGGTGCCGATCGTGAAGACCAACAAGCACTCGTCGACGCGGATCGAGTACCGGGCACTCGACGCCGCTTCGAATCCCTATCTCTCGTTCTCGGTCATCCTGGCCGCCGGCATGCGAGGGATCACCGACGGCTACGAGCTGCCACCCGAGGCCGAGGTCGACCTCCATCAGTTCGACCGCGGCGAGGCCAAGCGGGCCGGGCTTCCCTCACTCCCGCGGTCGCTGCACGAGGCGGTGGAGCGGATGGAAGAATCCGAGCTGGTACGCGACGCGCTCGGCGAGCACATCTTCGAGTG
Source organism: uncultured Acidimicrobiales bacterium (assembly GCA_963700995.1). GTDB lineage: Bacteria > Actinomycetota > Acidimicrobiia > Acidimicrobiales > JAHEJN01 > JAHEJN01. The sequence continues at coordinate 167,177 of CAVOZP010000009.1, read as the reverse complement.
GTTCCTGCGCAACAAGCGCGCCGAGTGGGACGACTACGAGCGCCAGGTCACACCCTTCGAGATCGAGCGATACCTTCCGAACATCTGAATCGCCTTCTCATGGAACCGCTCCTCGTCTTCCCCGATCCGGCTCCGCCCGAGCTCGCGCAGACCCTCGACCTCGCGGGGTACGCATGGAAGGCCGTGTCCAACGACGTCGTCGCGGGCCGTGACATCCCCGAAGACGGCTGGGGAGGTGCCATCGTGGTCGCCGATTCCGATCCCGAAGCCGCGTGGGCCGTGTGCCGCGCCGTGCGCAAGGGCGACGTGCCGCTCGAGCCGCTCCTGGTGCTGGTCAACGGCGGCCAGCTCTCCGAGCTCGAGCTCCGGGAAGATCTCTTCGACGACTTCTGCCTCTCGCCGTTTCATCCGCGTGAGTTCGAAGCCCGCCTGCGACATCTGTTCTGGCGAGCGGGGTTCGGAACCCGCCCCGAGCTGCTCGAGTACTCGGGCCTGGTCCTGAACATCGAGACGTACCAGGCCGCAATCGACGGGCGGCCGCTCGACCTCACCTACATGGAGTACGAGCTGCTCAAGTTCCTCGCGTCGCATCCGGGCAAGGTCTTCACGCGCGAGACGCTGCTGAGCCGGGTGTGGGGCTACGACTACTACGGCGGGGCCCGCACCGTCGACGTCCACATCCGTCGCCTCCGCGCCAAGCTCGGCGAGGAGCGGGCCAACCTGATCCAGACCGTTCGCTCGGTGGGTTACAGCTTCGGCCAGAGCCGCTGGGGCCTCTGACCCACCCCAATCGACGAAATCGGTTTGTGGCGGCCCACATGTGGACCCTGACAAACCAATTTCGATCTAGGGTCGGCGGGCATGGCTTGGATTTCGACGATCTCCGACGACGAGGCCGACGACGAACTGGCGCCGCTCTTCGACCGGGTGCGTGATCGAGACACCGGCCGGGTCGACAACATCATGGCGATCCACTCGTTGAACCCGGCCGGCCTCGCCGCCCACGACGGGTTGTACTCGTCGGCGATGGCCGGCACCGCCACGCTGCGCAAGGTCGAGCGGGAGATGATCGCCCTCGTCGTGTCGCAAGTGAACGACTGCCATTATTGAATCACCCACCATCGCCGCGGTCTGCGGCGCCTGCTCAACGACGACAACCTGGCCGACGCCATCGAGGCCGACTGGCGCCGAGCCGATCTGTCACCGAAGCGTCGGATGATGCTCACCTATGGCGACAAGCTCACCCGAACGCCGGGGGAGATGGTCGACGCCGACGTCGAGGCGCTGCGCGAAGTGGGCTTCGGTGATCGCGACATTCTCGACATCTGCGAGGTCGTCGCCTACTACGCGTACGTGAATCGCATCGCCGACGGCCTGGGCGTACCCGTGGAGGATCAGCCGCGATCTTCGGGGTAGGCGAGACCGAGCAGCTCGCTGCCCTCGTGGCTGGCGTCGACCTCGGCGTTCAGTGACCAGCCGAGCACCGCGGTGACCACTGCCGAGCCCATGAGGAAGAGCACGGGGAACAGCATGAGAACGACGATGATGACGACGGTTCCTTCCATGGCCCTAGTTTGCCCCAACTCGGGCCCAGGCCTCGATTTCGACGCGGGCTCCCAGCGGCAGGGCCGCGACGGCAATGGCGCTGCGCGCCGGCCGATGGTCGCCGAAGGCCGCAACGTAGTGCTCGTTCATCTCGGCGTAGTCGTCCATGCTCACCAGGAAGACGGTGGTCTTGATCACCTGGTCGAGGGCGGCGCCCTCGGTGGCCAAGAGGTCGCGCAGGTTGGCCAGCGCCTGGTCGACCTGTTCGCCGACCGAGCCGTCGACGAGTGATCCGTCGCGCAGCGCGATCTGGCCCGAACACACGAGCCAGCCATCGGTACGCACGAGGGGGGTGTACGGGCCTACGGGTTTGGTCATGGCGCCGACGCTACCGCGCCGACGGGTGCCACGGTCAACGATCGGTCGGCCACGACGGGGGCATGCCCCTGTCCAGCCAGGTGGCCGCGGCGACCGCCGCGAAGACGGCATCGGACCCGTTCACCGGTTCGCCCGGCGTGGGATCGATCTCGATCTCGATACGCGGCGTCTCCGTGGCTCGAACGACGCCGAAGGATCGAATCGTGAGGTCATGGATCTCGCCATCGTCGCCGACCGCGATGCCCTCGCTGGTCACCCAGCTGTAGCCCATGTGGGCGGCGCCGATGCAGTACGACCGCAAGACCACTTCGTCGAGCACATCGCCGCACGCCACGCGCACCCGTATCGCACCGTCGTCCACCTCCGCCTCGGCCCGGCCGGTTCCAGGACCCTGCACGATGCCCACGTCACCGCGGGCCCCGGCGAGCAGGGCGACCGCTTCGGCCCAGCCAGCCGCCCGCAGGGCAGCCGAGGTCGGAGGGCCGACCACGTCGACCTCCCCGACGGCCAGATCGGGCGCGACCGCATGAATTGCGTGGGCGATGCCCGCCGTGCGGGCCACGGTGATGCGGCCGGAGCCGTCAGGATCGGCGCCACCCGCCAGCGGCGGACGCTTGGGCCCGACGCGCACGACGTCCTCACGCGACAGCACGACCCTGACCGCTCGACCGTGCTCGTCGGCCAACTCGCGAGCGACCTCGCCCAGCCGGGAGTCGACCTTGCCGCCGAATGCTCCTCCCGTGCCGAGCACCGATCGGGGCTCGCCGCCGGGTTCACACCACGAGGCGTCGGTCTCGAGGTAGGCCGGTTCGACCCAGCTGGTGCGCAACGATGCGGTCCACTCCCCTGTCGGAACCTCCAGCGGCGGTGTCGCCTTCACCGTCGACCGGCGGCCCTGCACCTTGCCGGCGGCCTGGCGGGCCTCGGGCAGCGTCTCGGCGACGACCCATCCGCCTTGGCCATCGGGCACCGCGACCAGCGCCTCGCCGGGTGCGGACTCGTCGGCGAAGTTGCCGGCCCCGAGCGCCACGTTCGGACCGACGGCCTGAGGTGAGCGCCCTTCGATCAAGGCCCGTTGCTCGGCTGCAGAGATGTCGCGCCCGTCGGCCGCCTTCCCGTACGCCGCGTAGGCGTCGAGCACCGTCTGCCAGCCCGTGCAACGGCAGAGGTGCGCGTGGAGGGCCCTGGCCACCAACGGATCGCCAGGAGCAACGCCATCACGACGGAGCCGCTCGAAGCGCATGATGATCCCCGGCGTGCAGTAGCCGCACTGGCTGCCACCGGTGGCGAAGAACGCCTCACCCCACGCCCGGCGTACCTCGGCGTCGAGCCCGGCGATGGTGGTGATCTCGCGGCCTGCCAGCCGACGAACGGGTGTGACGCAGCCCACGCGGGGCTGACCGTCGATCATCACCGTGCAGCATCCGCACTGACCCTGTGGACTGCAGCCCGCCTTGGCCGCACGCACGTCGAGTTGCTCGCGCAGGGCCGCGAGCAGCGTTCCCTCGGCATCGACGGTCACCGCGGTGCCGTCGACAACCAGCGGTACCTGCCGAGGAGTAGTCACCGGGGCAAGGGTACGGTCGATGCTGATGATCTCAGCCATGCCCCCCGTCAGTCGTCGTGCGTTTCTCACCGGTGGCATGGCCGCGGCCGTGGCCGCCGCGTGCGGGTCTTCCGGCTCGGAACCAGCGGCGCTGTTCCTGCTACCCGGATTCGCCGACGGCCTTCGCGCACCGGCCTTCCTGGTCGCCGGCGGGGAGCAGCTCGTGCCCATCTTCTTGGCCGACGGCACCGGTCAGCCGCTCCGAACCGACGACACGCCCGCCGATCTGACCGTGCGCATCCTTCGCGACGGCACGGTGATCGACAGCCAGGTCCTTCCCGCCCGCAGCCGCGGCATCTTCGTGCCCCACTACTCCCCCCTCATCGCCGTCGACGAGCCGGGGACCTACGAGGCCAATGCGGAGATCGACGGGCAATTCGTCGGGTTCGAGTTCCTCGTGGCCGATGCGCAGACGGTGCCCTACCTCGGCATCGGCGATCGCCTCTTTGCCACGCCGACGGCGACCACCGCCGACCCGCTCGGTGTCGACCCGCTGTGTACCTATCTCCCCGAACCGTGTCCGTTCCACGACACGTCGCTCGATGCCGCCGTCGCGTCGGGTCGTCCGGTCGTTTTGCTGATCGCCACACCGGCGTTCTGCCAGACGGCGATCTGCGGCCCGGTGGTGGAAATGATGATCGACCGACTGGCGACCCGGCCCGACGTGGCCGCGGTCCACGCCGAGGTCTGGAAGAACGAGCAGGTGGTGCTCACCCCCGATGGCACGACCGACGTGGTCCAGACCTACCAGCTCGGCCACGAGCCCGCACTCTGGGTGGCCGAGCCGGGGGGAATCGTGCACGCTCGTCTGGACTTCGCGTGGGATCTCGACGAGTTCGACGAGGCGTTGGCCCGGGCCGGGATCTAGCTGTCGGGGTCTAGCTGAACGACTGACCGCAGCCGCAGGTGCGCTGGGCGTTGGGGTTGTCGATGGCGAAGCCGGCGTCGTTGAGGCCGTCCTTGTAGTCGAGGGTGGCACCCTCGAGCAGCATGGCGCTCGACGGGTCGACCACGACGTTCACACCGTGGTGCTCGACGGTGACGTCGTCGGCGGCCTTGTCGGTGTCGAAGTACATCTCGTAGCTGAACCCCGAGCATCCACCGGGGCGAACCGCGACCCGCAGGGCGAGTTTCTCGTCGCCTTCGGCCTTGATGAGCTCGCCGACCTTGGTGGCGGCTGAGTCGGTGAGAGCAATCACGGAGTTCTCCTCGGTCGATTTCTGTGCTCCAGCCAACCTGACCGGCCGCAGCACTATTCCGTGAGTGTAGCGCGGTCGATTCCGCCGTCGTCCACGCCGATAGCCTCGAACCATGACATCTGTCGAGGAGATCATGAACCTGTTGCGAGGGGTCATCGACCCCGAGCTCGGTTCCGACATCGTCGAGCTGGGAATGGCCAAGGGCGCCACCATCGACGACGACGGCCTCGTCACCGTGATCATCGCCTTGACCACGTCGGGTTGTCCCCTGCGCGGTCAGATCCAGAAGGACGTGAAGGCTCGGCTCGCGAATCTTCCCGGCGTCACGAAGGTCAAGATCCAGTGGTCCGAGCTGACCCAGGAGGAAAAGGCGGCCGCCATGTCCCGGGCTCGCTTCAACGTCAGCCAGGACGCTCCCGACACCGAGATCTCCGCCACCACCAAGGTGATCATGGTCGCCTCCGGCAAAGGTGGTGTCGGCAAGTCGTCGGTCACGGTGAACCTCGCCGCCGGGCTGGCCCAGAGGGGCTTCACCGTCGGTGTGCTCGACGCCGACATCTGGGGATTCTCGGTGCCCCGCATGCTTGGTGTCGAAGGCCGACTCGAGGGCGTTCCCGGCGAGAAGAAGATCCTGCCGAACGAGCGTGTGGTCGGAGAGGGCCGGTTGAAGATCGTGTCGATGGGGTTCCTGGTCGACCAGGAGGAGAGCGCGCTGATGTGGCGCGGTCTCATCCTCAACCGGGCCGTGCAGCACTTCCTCGAAGACGTGCGCTGGGGCGAGCTCGACTATCTGCTCATCGACATGCCGCCCGGAACCGGCGATGTGCAGATGGGCCTGGCCAAGTTGCTGCCCCGCAGCGAGATGATCATCGTCACCACGCCGGCCCGCAGCGCCCAGAAGGTGGCAGCCCGGGCCGCGAACATGGGCCGAAAGAACTATCTGCGCATCGTGGGCGTGATCGAGAACATGACCAGCTTCGTCACCCCCGACGGCGAGGAGTACACCATCTTCGGATCGGGTGGCGGCGACGAGCTCGCAGCCGACATCGGTGTGCCTCTCCTGGGGCGGGTGCCCATCGACAATGCTGTCGCCGACGGCGGCGACAACGGCCAGCCGACGGTGCTGGGTTCGGGCCCGGCCTCCGACGCCTTCAACGCCATAGTCGATCACATCGTGGCCGAGGCGGTGCCACCCACCGAGATGGCCGGCTGCAGCGCCCGCATCGTCGAGGCCGTCCAGGCCGCCATGGCCGGATCGTCCGATCGGCCCACGGCCGAGGTCACCGTCGACTTCAGCTGAGCGGGTCGCAACGACGCGTCAGTCGTGGCCCGCGAGGAACCGGGCGTTCTCCGCCATGTCGTCGAGATGGTGCTCGATCTCGTGTACGGCCTGCTTGCCCATCCACTCGAGCGTCCGCGTGGTGGGATCGGGATTCCCGTACCGAACGGTTCGGTCCATGACGTTCGGATCGATGGCGGCGAACAGGCGGAGGAACATCGACGCCGCCGCTCGCAGTTCGCGGACCACCTCGGCGGGTGTGTCCGCTCGATACAGGCCCAGTTCGATCCGCTCGTCCCGGTGCAGCGACGAGAACGTCGGATGGTCCTCGACCAGACCGACAACCAGGCGGTCTCGGATGGTCAACAGCACATCACGGACATGCGCCGTGTATTCGAGGGTCGACCACCGCTGCGGCCGTGGCCGGATCGACGGCTGCCCCGCCGCCGCGACCACGAGGGCCTCGATGGCGACGACGCCACGGCGAGTCCGCTCGGCGATCTCGTCACGGGAAACGGTCGGGTCGCTGAATCCACACGCGCAGGCATCCACCCGATGACCCCAGGTGGATGGGGTTAGGCCAGGCGGTAGATGCCCGCCTTCGCCTTGACCTTGCCGTCGGTCTTGAGCTTGGCCAGGTGTGCTTCGACGGTGCCGACGCCGAGCGTGCGCAACTCACCGGTCGGCGAGTCGTACACCAGGTCGGCGATGGCATCGACGGTGGCGGGGTCGAGCGACCCGACCGCGTCGAGCACTTCGACCTCACGGGCCAGGCGGTGGTCGATGAGTGCCTGAAGCGCCGGCTTGGGTTCCTCGATGATGTAGCCGTGGCCGGGGGCGATCCGATGGAGCCGGATCTTCTGCATCGCCGCGAGCGACGCCAGATAGTCGGCCATGTTGCCCTCGGGCGGCACGACGGCCATCGATGACCCCTCGACCAGCAGGTCACCGGTGAACAGCAGCTTCTCCTCGGGCAGCTCGAGACACATCGCCTCGGGGCCGGTGCCTGGCGTGTAGTGCACCTTGAGGCGGAACTCGGTGCCGACGAGTACGTAGCCGTCCTTGACGGTCTCGTCGACGTCGATGCCCGAGAGCTTCGGTGTGGCGAGGATCTTGGCCCCCGTCTCGGCCCGGAGCGCTTCGGCCCCTGCAGCATGTTCGGGACGGCTGGTAGTGAGCATGATCCACCGGATGCGGTCGCCACCGCACCCGGTGATCGACCGGCGGTGCGACTTGTCTTCGGGGCCGGGATCGATCACGACGATCTCGTCGATCCCGACGAGATAGGTGTTGGTGCCGATGCCGGTGCGGGCCGAGGGATTGGTCGCGAGGATGCGGCGCACGAGGGGGCTCAGGGCGCGGGCGACGCCGGGGATTATCTCCTCGCGTACCTCCTCTTCGACGTCGTCGATCATGGTCTCCATTCTCGCAATCCTTCTGGGTCGTCGGGGTTCTGTTGTTCACGGCCGTCGACGTCGACGACCGCTCCGCCGGGGCCGGTTCCGCGCGGGCCGGGCCACGTACCGGCGGTGAAGGTGGCCATTCGGCCGGTGAACCGGCGCTTGAGGAGGCCGCGGATCGGCAGGCGGGTGGGCGGGAGCAAGAGGAGGAGTCCAGTGGCGTCGGTGACGAAGCCGGGCGTGAGCATCAGCGCACCGGCGAAGAGCACCAGGCCACCGTCGATCAGCTCGTCACCGGGCATGCGGCCCGCGGCGAGCTGCTGTTGGATGCGCCCGATGATCGAGAGACCCTGGTGGCGCACCAGCCAGGCACCGACGATGCTGACGAGGACGAGCAGCGCAAGGGTGTCGAGCACGCCGATGCCACTGGCGACCTGCACGATGACGTACAGCTCGACGATGGGAATCACGAGAAAGGCGAGAAGCAGGAACCCGAACACAACAGCGCCCAGTCTACGGGGATGCGGCTCTGGCCCCGCCCTGTGGGTGCCCTACGCTGTCGCGGGTGCGCCCACCCTCGGTCGATTCCCTGGCCCGTTCGTTGGCCTTCACCGGGCTTCCTCACCCGTTGCTGGTCGACGTGGCTCGGGCGGCGATCGCAGCCGGTGACCCCGAATCGGCCGAGCTCGGTGCCCATCAGCTCAGTCATCGACTTCTCCGCCCCGTGATCAACGGCACCGGCGTGCTGCTGCACACAAATCTGGGACGGGCGCCGTATCCCTTCGTCGACCCCGGCTCGTACGCCAACCTCGAGTTCGACCTCGCCACCGGCGAACGGGGCTCACGACAGGCCCACGCGGGACTTCTGCTCTCGCGCCTCTGCGGGGCCGAGAAGGCAATGGTCGTGAACAACTGCGCGGCTGCAGTCCTGCTGGTGCTGGCGGCGTTGGCCGATGGCGAGAACGTGGCCGTGAGCCGGGGAGAGCTCGTGGAGATCGGGGGCGGCTTCCGGATTCCCGACGTCATGGAACGGTCGGGCGCCAATCTGATCGAGGTCGGAACCACCAATCGCACCCGCCGCGCCGACTTCGCGGCTGTGGCCGATCGGGTGGCGATGGTCATGAAGATCCATCAGTCGAACTATCGCATCGTCGGCTTCACCGAGGCGGTCGAGGTCACTGATCTGGTCGATCTCGGCGTACCAGTGGTGGCCGACATCGGCTCGGGCCTGGTCGACGCCGCCTGCCAGTGGCTGCCGGGAGGCCCTCCTGGTTGGCTCGACGGTGAGCCTGCGGCCCGCCAGACCATCGAAGCAGGGGCCGATCTGGTCCTCTTCTCGGGCGACAAGCTGCTCGGTGGCCCCCAGGCCGGCATCATCGCGGGATCGGCCGAGCTGGTCGATCGCTGCGGCGCCCACCCGTTGGCGCGGGCGCTGCGACCGGGTGGACTGGTGCTGGGGGCGCTGCAGGAGCTGACGCTCAGCTATCTGCACCGCGACATCGACTCGCTGCCGTTCTGGTCGTTGGCCACCATTCCGGTTGCCGATCTTCGGGCCCGGGCCGAAGCGCTCGGTGAGGGCCGACCGGTTGCCGTCATGTCGGTGCCCGGTGGCGGGACGCTGCCCGGCGTGGAGATCCCGTCGGTCGGAGTCGCCGTCGATGGCGACCACGTGGCCGCGCTGCGAGCAGTAGAACCGCGCCCCATCATCGCCCGGGTCCGCGAGGGCATCACCGAGCTCGATCTGCGAACGGTCGATCCTGCCGACGACTCGATCGTGGCCGACGCGCTGCGGTCGCTCGGCTGACCTCGTCGATGCACGTCGTCGCCACGGCTGGTCACGTCGATCACGGCAAGTCCACGCTCGTTCGCGCCCTCACCGGCACCGACCCCGACCGCCTCGCCGAAGAGAAGGCCCGGGGTCTCACCATCGACCTCGGGTTCGCCGGCGCCGCCCTGCCCTCGGGGCGCCGGTTCGCCTTCATCGACGTGCCCGGCCATGTCCGCTTCCTGAAGAACATGCTCGCCGGTGTCGGTGCAGTCGACGCCTGCGTGTTCGTGGTCGCAGCCACCGAGGGATGGAAACCCCAGTCCGAGGAGCATCTCCGCATCCTCGACGTTCTCGGCCTGCGGCACGGTCTGGTGGTGCTCACCAAGATCGGGCTGGTCGACGACGAGCTGCGAGAGCTCGCCGAGCTCGAGGTGGTCGACCACGTCCAGGGGACCTTCCTCGAGGGTGCTCCCATCGTCGCGGTCGACGCCCTCGACGGGTCGGGACTCGATGAGCTTCGCGCCGCGCTCGACACCCTTCTCGCGACCACCCCCACTGCGGTCGACGCCGGCCGTCCGCGTCTGTGGATCGATCGCGTGTTCGCGGCCAAGGGCTCGGGCACCGTGGTCACCGGCACGCTCGCAGGGGGCGCCATCAGCATCGACGACGAGCTCACGGTGCTGCCGCAGGGCACCACCGTGCGGGTTCGGGGCATCCAGACGCTCTACGAGCAGCAGACGTCGGTCGGGCCGGGTAACCGAACCGCACTCAACCTCAGCGGCATCGGCCACGAGGAGCTCGCTCGGGGAGACGTGATCGTCCGAGCCGGCCAATGGCATTGCACCGACCGGGTCGATGCCGTGTTGGACGTGCTCGACTCGGTCGGTCACGACGTCTCCCGCCGCGGCGCACACGTGATCTACCTCGGCTCGGGGGAGCACGTCGTTCGCCTCCGAGTGCTGGGAAGCGAGAAGCTCGCCCCCGGAACCTCGGGTGCCGTGCGCCTTCATCTGCCGGTACCGCTGCCCCTCCTGCCGGGCGATCGGTTCGTCCTCCGGGAGTCGGGCCGGGTCGAGACGCTCGGCGGCGGCGAGATCGTCGACATCGACCCACTGCTGCCCGCCAGTCGAGCCCGACCCGACCGATCGGTCGATCGCGTGATCGCCGAGCGGGGCTGGGTCGATGTCGATCACCTCGAACGCCTCACCGGCGAGCGCCGGGAGCCGACCCTGGTTTCCTGGGTCGTCAGCCCTGCCGCCCTGGCCGAGACCGAGGCACGCGTCCGACAGGCCGTGGCCGACGCCGGCAGCCTGGGCCTCGACACCTCGACCCTCGACGATCGGGAGCGTGCGCTGTTGGCCACTCTCGACGGAATCGAGATGGTCGAGGGCACCGCGCGCGCCGCCGGCGCCGCCGACCCCTTGGCCGACCATCCGTTCGTGCGCGCCCTCGAAGCCGAACCGTTCAGCCCACCGCCGGCCGATGGCTACGACCGCAGTGAGGTGAGCGCCCTCGTTCGCCGCGGCGATGTGGTGGTACACGACGGCGTGTTCTTCGCGGCGAGCGCCATCGACCACTCGGCCCGAATCGTGGCGCGCCTGCTCGCCGACCAACCCGAAGGCGTCACCATCGCCGAGATCCGAGACGCGCTCGGCACGACTCGGAAGTACGTGCTGCCGCTCGTTGCCCAGCTCGACAACACCGGCGTCACCCGTCGCCGCGACGATGTCCGCATCGGCGGCCCTCGTCTGCCGACGCTTTGACGATGGTCGCGTGAACCCTCAGTTGACGGCGAGGAGCGACTTGCGTTCGTTCTCGTTGAGTCCGCCCCAGATGCCGTGTTGTTCACGGATCTCGATGGCATACGCGAGACACGCCTGACGCACCGAACACTGCGCGCAGATCCGCTTGGCTCGCATCTCGCGCTCGGTCTTCTCGTCTTTTCGCTCGAACTGCGACGGGGGAAAGAAGACGATGGCCTGTGGCCCTCGACATGCCGCTTTGAGCTGCCACGCATTCTCGGTTCTCAGCGCGCCCAACGTGGATTCCCCTCACTTGTTCCCCTGATTTGGGCACCCTAGTCAAGGAGCTTCGACGGGCACAAGACCGCGAAACAGCAACTGGATGACGCCACCCGTCGTTCGTCAGACCACGGGATCGTGCACGGCGACGGGCTCGACCGTGAACACCAACTCGTCGACCCCCGTGACGGTCACCGAGTCGCCGATCCGAAGACCGGCTCCCTCTGGGCCGCTCGCCAGCCACTCGGCGCCTCGGAACTCGATCCGTCCGTCGGCGACGACGCTCGCCTCTTCACCCACGAATCCCTTGCGATCGATTCGCGGCGTACCGAAGCGGCCGCGGATGGTGAGCGGCATGCCCAGCCACATCACCACGAACAGCCCGACGATCCCGACGGACATGGGCACCCAGCTCATCGACACGCCGTCCCACAACCAGATCGTGCCGACGGCGAAGACGGCGGTGGCGAACAACGTGAGCGGCCCGGGGACACCCGACTGGCCGTCGATGAGCCAGACGGCGAAGGCCACCAGGATCAGGGCCAACGCCCACCATCGGAACGGCAGCACGGCGAAGCCGTAGCTCGCGAGCGCGATGAACACCGCACCGATGGCCCCGGCGATGCCGACACCGATCGAGAAGTGCTCGAACACGAACAGGGCCAGACCGATGATCAACAGCAGATAGGCCACCGGCGGGCTCGCCACGGTGTGCATGAGCTTCGAGAGCAGGTCGAGCCCCTGGAACCGCACCTGGGTGAGGGGCTCGAGTCGGATCGTGTCGGCTTCGGCGATCTCGCGGGTCTGGAAACCGAACTCGTCGAGATCGACGACGAAGTCGCCGACGGTGGGGGCCGCGCAGCGCAGTTGCTGCTGCTCGGGGGTGAGGCTGCGGCCCAGCTCGTCGACCTCCACCGGATCACACGGCACGATCCCGACCTCGATGACCTGCTCCCAGTTGAGGGTCGAGTCGAGCATGCGATCGGCGTTCTCGATCGACCACAGAGTGGGTTCGATCAAGCGATCTCCGGTGTCGCCGAGACGCGAACCCGGCGCGACGTTCACCTTTGCGGCCACGCTCACCAGCTGAGCCACCCTGCCGGTGGCGCGCGCACCCGACGGTCCCACCCAGACGACCACCGGCACCGGCGACGTCGCGATCTGTTCGGCCAGGGCCACCACGTCGGCGTCGGAGATCACGGCGCCGGGCGAGTTCACCCGGAGTACCAGCGCGAGGTCGCCGTTGGTCGGGGCGGCGTCGATGGCGTCGGAAACGAAATCGGCGACGATGTCATCGAGCAAGCCCGACATCTCCACCACCGTCACCTGGCCGGCTCCGGCGCCGGACTCGGCGTCCTGGGCGCCGGCCGAACCACTGACGACGGCCGCGAGGGCAACGGCGGCGATGAGAAGGGGGCTGAGTAGTCTTCGCACGACACTCCGGACGACAGAAACGGCTTTCGAATCACGCGATGGACACCATGTCGCTGCACCAAGGGCGCTTCGCCACGGCTTCGGGTGTACTCATCGTCGCCGGGAAGGGCGGCGTGGGCAAAACCACGGTCGCGGCCGCCCTGGCCACGGCGGCGGCTCGGAACGGCGCGTCAACCCTACTGGTCGAGATCGACGGTACGCGCCAGTTGGCCAAGCTGTTCGACGTCCCCGATCTCACCTACGAGCCGAGGCGACTCGACCTCGGTGACACGGCCGCGCCTCTCTGGGGCTGCAAGATCACACCCGATCACGCACTGGCTGACTATCTCGAGGGCCGCGGCTTGTACCGGGCCCTCAAACGGGTGCAGGGCGATCGGGTCCTCGATGCCCTCGCCAGCTCGACACCCGGGGTCAAGGACCTCCTGGTGCTGGGCAAGATCCGCCAGATCGAGCAAGCGGGGACCTACGACGTGGTGATCGTCGATGCGCCCGCTTCGGGGCATGCCCTCACGCTCGTTCGCGCCGCCGCAGGCGTGCTCGACTCGGTCGACACCGGACCCATCCGCGAGCAGGCGGTCGAAGTGGCGGCCATGCTGGCCGATCCCGATCGTTGTCAGGTCGTGCTCGTGACCCTCGCCGAGGAGACGCCGGTGAGCGAGGTCATCGACACCGCCTTCGCCCTCGAGGACGAGATCGGCGTCGCGTCGGCTCCCCTCGTCGTGAACGCAGTCCTGGCCGAGGCGCCCGGATCGCCCTCGGGGGACCACCTGGGCACCGTCGACGACGAAACGGCTGCCTCGCTGACCGACGCGGTCGACTTCGCTCGCACTCGGGGCGAGGCCCGCGACGAACAGCTCGATCGTCTCACCCGTTTGCTCCCGCTCCCCCGCGTCCATCTGCCGCATCTCGATGCCGACAGCTTCGGACGGGCCGAGATCGACCGGCTCGCCGACGAGCTGGCGGTGGCCGCCGATGCCCTCACCGACGACGGTGTCCCGTGACCTTCGAAGCAATAGCCCGTGAAGCAACGGTGGTGCTGTGTGCGGGTACCGGCGGTGTGGGCAAGACCACGATTGCGGCCGCCCTCGGAGTCCGCGCCGCCGCCGAGGGTCGCCGAGTGGCGGTGATCACGGTCGACCCGGCGCGTCGGCTCGCCGATGCCGTCGGTATTCCGTTGTCGAATCGGCCCCAACCGATCGACGGCCCGTGGCCAGGTGAGCTGTCGGCCATGATGCTCGACGCCAAGGCAACCTTCGACGACCTGGTCGTCCGCGAGGCCGGCAGCGACGAACAGGCCCAGCACATCCTCGACAACCGGCTGTACCAGAACCTGTCGGGGGTTCTGTCGGGCACGCAGGAGTTCATGGCCAACGAGAAGCTCTTCGAGCTCCACCAGTCCGGGGATTTCGACCTGATCGTGGTCGACACACCACCGACCCGTAACGCCCTCGACTTCCTCGAGGCGCCCGAGAAGCTGGTCGGCTTCCTCGACGGCAAGCTCATGCGGCTGCTGTTTCCGCGTACGATTCGCCGGGCGGTGAATGCCGGGCTCCGACTGATGCTGCGTCAGGTCTCCTCGGTCGTCGGTGCGCGAATCGTCGAGGACGGCGAAGCGTTCCTTCGGGCCTTCCAGGGGATGGAGGACGGCTTCCGCCAACGCGCCAGGCAGGTCACCGAGCTGTTGAGCGATTCGGGCACCACGGTGCTGCTGGTCACCACGCCTCGCCGCGAGAGCATCGACGAGACCCGCTGGTTCGCCGAACAGGTACTCGCGCGAGGCATGCGCATCGGTGGCCTCGTGGTCAACCGCGCCCATCCGTCGTTCAGCGACCGACCCATCACCGAGCTCTCGGAGCTGTCGGCCCAACACGCCGACGGACCACTCGCCGCCGCGTTCGCGGCGCTGGTCGACGCGGCAGACGACGGTCGAGGCCGAACGCACCGCCGTGGCCGAGCTCGCTGCGCTGGTGGCGGGGGCACCGGTGGTCGAGGTGCCGCTTCTCCCCTACGACGTGCGCGATATGGAGGGCGTCGAGACGATCGCCCGCCACCTCCGATGAGCGCCGGCGCTATTCGGCGTCGTCGAGGGCGGCGACAGCGTCCTTGTACGACTCGGTGACCGGCACGATGCGATCGAAACCGGTGGTGTGCAGGAGGCGGGTCAGCGCCGGACGATCGCATGCGACCACGACTCGAGCGTCGTTCTCCCGGGCCTTGCGGATGCCGCCGATGAGGGCGCCGAGGCCGGCCGAATCCATGAACGGGACACCCGAGAGATCGATGATGACCCGCGAATAGGTCGCCAGCTCGGTGAGCTTTTCTCGGAAGGCGGCAACGGTGTACGCGTCGAGATCGCCCACGGGGCGACACACGATGTGGTCGTCGGTTTCGTCGATGGTGATCTCGAGCATGAGGCCTCCGGAGTGGTTTGCTCCGGACTGTATCGAAGTTGGGCAGCCCGCGATCTGCACTAGCCTGCTCACCGATGACCGACGTGTTGCTGGCCACCGACGCCGACTGGATATTCGACGAGGTGGCGGCAGCCCTGGCCCGTCCGGGAACCATCGTGAGTCGGGTACACGCCGGCGTCGAGGTCGCACCGACTGTGGCCGAGCTCGAACCCGACCTGGTCATCCTCGATCTGCAGATCGGCAACATGGGCGGGGCTGCGACCTGTCGCCATCTTCGTCTCGAAGCCGGGGCGGGGCGCCTGCCTTCCACCAAGATCTTGATGCTGCTCGACCGTGAGGTCGACGTGTGGCTCTCGGCTCAGGCCGGTGCCGACGCCCACGTCGTCAAGCCGCTCGACTCGATGAAGCTGCGCCGCGCGATGGTCGGCCTGCTCGCCGCCGAGCCCGTCTGATTTGCGCCGTTCGGGTGCGCCGATTGGGCGCGCTCGGTAGCATTGCGGCGCGTACACGGGCAGTGGCGCAGCTTGGTAGCGCGCCTCGTTCGGGACGAGGAGGTCGTGGGTTCAAATCCCGCCTGCCCGACTCCAGCGCACTCGCCGATCGGCGGGTGCGATCTTTTCCGTTTTGCTGCTTGACGTGATGCATCCCCGGTATGCATACTCCGAACATGAATACTGCGTATGCATACCGACCGTACGGACAACAGGGCGGTCGTCATGGGCGTCCGTGAGGGTCTGCTCACCCTGCTGAGTCAGGGACCGCGCTACGGCTATCAGCTCAAGATGGAGCTCGAAGCCGCCACCGGCGCCGCCTGGACGGTCAACGTCGGCCAGGTGTACACGACGCTGCAGCGCCTCGAACGCGACGGAGCAGTCGAACAGGAAGGCACCGACGACGACGGCCGGGTCAGCTATCGCATCACCCCGTCGGGGCGAACCGAGGCTCGGACCTGGTTCGCCACCCCTGCGTCGCGCGACGTGGCCGCCCGAGACGAGGTGGCCATGAAGATCAAGCTCGCTCTGTCGACCGGCGCCGTGTCGCTCGACGACGTGTTGCGCAGCGAGAGGTCCGCGGCCATGTCGGCTCTCCAGGACTACACGGCGCTCAAGGCAGCCGCCGACGGTTCGGACCTCGCCTGGCTCATCCATGTCGATCGTCTGATCTATCTCACCGAGGCCGAGCTGCGCTGGCTCGACCTCATCGAGGACCGCACCAAGGACCTCCCCCTTCCCACCCACCACTCACTCGACGATCTCGAACCCGAGACGTCGGCTCCCGAAGAGGAGAAAACCCGATGACCACCGTGCTCACCTTGCGCGACCTCACTCGCATCCACCATGACGGTGACGGCGACGTGATCGCCCTCGCCGACGTCGACCTCAGCGTCGGGCCCGGCGAGCTCGTGGCCGTCACCGGCCGCAGTGGATGTGGGAAGTCGACGCTGCTCAACCTGGCCGGCGGCCTCGACCAACCCACCCGAGGCTCAGTCACCGTGGCCGGCCAGGCGCTGGGCGCCATGCGAGGCGGAGAGCTGGCACGACTCCGTCGCCGTCATGTCGGGTACGTCTTCCAGGACCTCAACCTGCTGCCCACCCTCACCGGTCTCGAGAACGTCATGCTGCCCCTCGAACTCGAGGGTGCCTCGACCGCCGATGCCCGCCGCCAGGCCGGTCACGCCCTCGAGGCGGTGACCGGAGAGGACTTCGCCGATCGCTACCCCGATCAGCTCTCGGGTGGTCAGCGCCAGCGGGTGGCCATCGCCCGAGCGCTGGTGGGTACCCGGCGGCTCATCCTGGCCGACGAGCCCACCGGAGCCCTCGACGAGGTGACCGCCGAAGGCATCCTGCGCCTGATCCGAGCCCGGTGCGACGACGGTGCGGCCGCCGTGATCGTGACCCACGACCCGTCGCAGGCCGCCTGGGCCGATCGGGTCGTCCGACTGCGTGACGGTCGAGTCGACTCCATCACCGAGCGCTCCGATCCCGACACGGTGTTGGCGACGGTGCCGCGATGACCGCCATCGACGCACCCGGGGAGCTTCGCGCCGACAAGGCCTGGCGGCCCCTCCTGCGCCTCGGCGCCCGCACCGCCCGCCGCAACCTCTGGCGCTCCCTTCTGGTAGTGGCCCTCATCGCCGTGCCGGTTGCCGCCGCCATCATCGTGGCCGCCGGCCAACGCACCATCAATCCGTCGGCCGCCGAACAGCAGTCGTGGTACTCGGGCCGGGCCCTCTGGATCGTCGAGTCGTTCGGGCCGGGCACGTTCGGCGAACCACCGTCGGACGACCAGATCGACCAGGTCATCACCGACTACGGACTCGACTCGACAACCGCGGCTTCGGTGCAGCAGTTCCTCGACTGGCAGGGCACCACGACCTTCGACGAGTTCACCGCACTCGTGGAGGAAGCCTTCGGCACCACCGACGTCGTCGCGTCGTGGACCGGCGGGTACCAACTGGGCCGCGACGACGTCGAAGCGACTTCGCTCGACGCCGTGGACCCGCTGGCCGAGGGCATCTACACCCTGACGGCGGGCACCTTCGCCTCGAACCAGAACGAGGCGGCGTTGTCGGAGCCGCTTGCGCGCCGCCTCGATCTCGCCATCGGCGACACGATCGAGCTGCCGACGGGCGGACCGGCGGCGGTCACCGGGCTGTTCCTGCGCTCGAGTGCCGACAACACGCTGGCGGTGATCACACCGGGCCGCGATCCGCTGCCGTTCAGCGCGAGCCGCATTCTCATCGGCGGCGACATCCGCAACGGCTATGCCGCCATCGATCGACTGGACGCGCTTCTCGACGGCCAGGCCGGCCCGGGAGCCGCCGAGGGCCGTCGAGTCGTCGGGGGCGTGCAGACGACCGAGACCGCCACCCTGTTCGGCTACGGCCAGAGTGCTCCCCTCCAGCTCGACCGCCCGCCCGTGCTCTCCGGCGTCGTTGCGTCGCTCTTGCTCGTCGAAGTCGCCCTCATCGCAGCCGCGGCCTTCAGCACCGGCGCCCGGCGGCGGCTCCGGGAGTTCGGACTGCTGTCGACCATCGGCGCCGAACCCGCCCACATCCGTCGGCTCGTCATCGTGGAGGCCCTCGTACTCGGCGTGGCTGGATCGATCGTCGGGGTGGTGCTCGGTGCCGTCGGTACCCGAATGGCCACCGGTGTCATTCGGCACATGGCCTACCACCCCGTCGTCTCGGCCACCGCTCGGCCGAGCGAGATGATCGCTCCGGCCGTGGTCGGTGTGGTCGCCGCCGTCGCGGCCGCGTGGATGCCCGCTCGAACGGCGTCACGGGTGGCTCCGCTCACCGCGCTCAGCGGACGCATGCCCACGCGACCGGTGAAACATCGGATGGTGCCGCTCGCCCTCGGCCTGCTCGCCGTCGGGCTCGTGATGTCGGGCACCGCCGCCGAGCGCAGCCGCAACACCTTCGACGTCTCCGACGGTCAGATCCTCACGATCCTGCTCGGAGCGCTGCTCTGCCTCGCCGGCTCGGCGTTCCTCGCCTCCTGGGTGGTCGACCGGGTCGCCGCCCGGGCCGAGCGGCTTCCTGTCTCGCTGCGACTCGTGGCCCGCGACGCCGGCCGCCAGCGCTTCCGGTCGTCGGTCACCGTGGCCGGCCTGGTGGTGGTGATGGCCCTACCCGTGGTGGTGGCGTCGGTGGCCCTCACCGAGCACGCCAAGAACGGCAACGATGCACCGAACGCGCTCGTCGACGAGGTCGTGCTCACCGACTTCGCGCCGCCGGGCGACGATGGCTCGGCGTTGGCTGCAGCCACCGAGCGGGTGGCCGGCATCATCACCATCGAGCAGGCGGGCACCGTCGAACTGCTCGGCACCATGTTCGACGAACGGTTCGGACAGAGCATCTACGGATCACTCGACGGGTACGGCGTCACCGTCGGCCTGGGAACCGACGAGGCGGTGGCTGCGCTGCGGCTGCCCCAGGCGGCCGCCGACGCGCTCGACGCCGGCAGGGTGGTCGCCCTCAGCCCGAACGTCGGCAGCCTCATCGTCGACGACGCTTCCATACAGCCGGGGTCGGTGACGAAGTACGACCCGACCGTCCCGGCGGGCACCACCGCGACCAGCACGGTGGTCGAGACCGTTCCGATCGAGGGTCGTCCGTTCTCGTGGTCGGTGCCGGGCTTCCTCGTGCCACCCTCGGTGGCCGACGAGCTCGGGCTGGTGCCCGTGCAGACTCAGGCGATCCTCGTGGCCGATGCTCCCCTGACCGGCAGCCAGGTCGACGACATCTGGTACGGCGATCTCACCGCCGGACCGCAGGACCGCCTGACCCCCATCGGTGAGAACGGGTTCCAGAGTGGATCGATCTCTCCCTCGGTGAACGATCCACGATCGGGTGGGTTGTCGATCCTTGCGGTGCAGCTCATCGCACTGGCCATCGCCATGAGCCTGGTGCTGTTGATCGGCGGGTGTCTGATCGCCGTGGCGGCGACGGAAAGCGATCACGACATAGCGACGATGGTGCGGGTCGGCGCCGCACCGTCGTTGCGGCGCCGCTTCCTCGGCCTCCAGGCCGGGTATCACGCCGCCCTCGGCGCGATCCTCGGCATCCCGGTGGGGT
This sequence comes from uncultured Acidimicrobiales bacterium, assembly GCA_963700995.1. Classification (GTDB taxonomy): domain Bacteria; phylum Actinomycetota; class Acidimicrobiia; order Acidimicrobiales; family JAHEJN01; genus JAHEJN01. The sequence goes on along the minus strand of CAVOZP010000009.1, from coordinate 147,557 downwards.
TGTTGTTGTTGGCCGAGCTCCGTCGGGCCCTCAACGACGGCGAACACCTGCGCCTGCCGTGGCTGTCGATCAGCGTGGTGCTGGTGGCGATGCCGTTGGTGCTCGCCATCGTGGTGTCGCTGGCCGTGCGTAGCCGCCCACCCCGCCCCTCCCTGTCCTGACCCACCCCCGGTGCGAAATTGGTTTGTGGGAGCCCATATCCGGGCTCCCACAAACCAATTTCGAGAGCATCAGCTGAGCAGCGCGACGATGCGCTCCTTGGGGCGACCGATGATGGCCTTGTCACCAGCTACCACCACCGGACGCTGCATGAGCATCTTGTTGGCGAGAATCGCCGCCACCACCTGATCAGCGGTAGCCACATCGTCGTCGGTGAGCCCGAGCTTGTTGAACAGGCTGTCGCGACGAACCAGGTCGGTGACGGGGTCCTCGAGCTTGGCGATGATGGCACGCAGGGTGGCCTCGTCGGGCGGCTCCTTGCGGTAGATCACTACGTCGGCGTCGATGCCGAGCTCCTCGGCAATGCGCACGGCATTGCTCGACGAATTTCAATGAGGGTTGTGGTAGATCGTCACCTTCGCCATGGCGATGAACGCTAGTCCATTCTACCCAAGGTGAAGAAGAGGCTCGGTGGCCTCCAGTACTCTTTCGGAGGAAGCTCAGGGCGGAACTTCCGTCTCGTTCCTCGTTCGAAGCGAACACCCCCTGGCACTCCATGGCTGAATCCCTCTCCGGGGGGCGGCTGCATCAGCTGAGCCGCCACCCTCTCCTCATCGACGCGGTTCGCGTCGCGTCGCTGGTCACCGTGTGTGACGCCGAGGTCATCGCCTTCGATGGCCACCGCGGCGTCGTGGTGGGCGCGCTCACACCTTCGATCCACCAGCCCCGCCCGCTGACCGACGCAGAACGAGCAGTGCGTGAGGGCGCGCCTGCGTCGGTGATCGATCAGTACTCCGCAGTCGCCATTCGATCCGACGACGGCGAGACGGTCGGTTCGCTCACTGTGGCGGCCGCCGTCGACGAGTCGGCCATCGAGGTCATGTCGATCCTCAGCCGCCTGATCGCACCGGCATGGAGCTGCCCGCCGTCCCCGGTACTCGTGCACGAGTCCGACCAGCCGCTCGCCATCCTCCACGGCATCCGTGATCTCGTGGTCGTGGTCGACGACCAGCTCGAGATCACATGGTGCAACCAGTCACTCGGCGCGCAGCTCGGCTGGTCGCAAACCGAGGTCATCGGCACCGACGCAACCTGGCTCGTCCATGCCGACGACCTGGCCGAGGCGTTGGACGCAATCGTGCGACTCCGGGCCGGCCACGAGCTCCACCAGATCGCGCTGCGGCTTCGTCACGCCCGCGGCGACTACGAGCGCATGACCATCACGGGAATGGACTGGAGCGACGACCCGAGAATCGGCGGACTCGTGCTGTCGATTCGCGGCGACGACCGGACGACGGAGGTCGAACGCGAGCTGGAGACCAACCGGCGGCGTTCCGATGCGATCGTGCGCGATCTTCGTGACGGCGTGGTGGCCACCGACGAAGCTGGAGCCATCCGCCTGATGAACACCACGGCGCGGCAGCCTGTTCGGGATCGAGTCCCACGTGGCACTGGCCGAGATGACGCTCACCGACCTGCCCCTCCTCGACGCCGACGGCCGCCCGTTGCCCGACCGCGCCCACCCGCTGCTCCCTGGCTCGATCACCGGTGCCGTGTCGTTCGACGGCTGCATCATGAGCCCATCGGGGCTTCGACAGGTCGACCTGCGCGCCGAACACGTCGAGTCCGATGAGGACGATCTCGGCATGGTGTTGGTGATCCACGACACGACCGACGCCCGCGAGGCCGACGCCAGGCTCATCTCGCTGGCCTTGCAGGACCAGCTCACCGGCCTCGCCAATCGCCGCCACCTTCGCGATCGCCTCGAGGCCCTGCGATCATCGTCGGGGCCAGGGCGCATCACGGCGTGCTTCATCGACCTCGACGGTTTCAAGTACGTGAACGATGTGCACGGCCACCGCGTGGGCGATGCGATCCTGTGTCTCGCGGGCGAACGGCTCACGTCGCAGTTGAGCTCCGCGGACTTCCTCGCCCGGCAGGGAGGCGACGAGTTCGTCGCCCTGATCTTCGACGACGGCGACGACGCCGACCTTCGACGGCGCTCCGAGGCGATGTGCGCAACGCTGGCCCATCCATACGTGATCGACGACGTTCCCCATCACATGACCGCCTCGATCGGAATCGCCTCCGCTCCGCTGGCCGGTTTCGACCACGAGCGCCTGCTCCAACAGGCCGACATTGCGCTCTATGTCGCCAAGGCGAACGGCCGCGACCGCGTCGAGGTGTTCGACCAGGCGCTGGCGAATCGCACCGAGACCGAGCAGCGCCACCGCGACATGATCCGCGATTGCCTCGAAGGAAACCGTCTCGAGATGCATCTGCAACCCATCGTCGACTCCGACACGGGTCGCTTCGTCGGGGCCGAGTCGCTGGCGCGCATTCGAGCCGACAACGGGCTGCTCGTGGGCCCGGGAGCCATGATCGACTCGGTCGTCGGAACGTCGCTGATCATCGAGTTCGACCATCGCGCCTTCGAGCTCTCCTGCGGCGCGGCCCGCCGCCTGACAACCGTCTATCCGTCGCATCCCCTGTGGATCTCGTGCAACTTCTCCGGGACCACCCTCATGCAGCCCGATCTCGTCGAACGAGTCATGGAGGTCGTGCATCGCATCGGGGTCCGACCCGAACGCATCTGCATCGAGGTGCTCGAGTCCGACGTCTTCGACACCGCCGACGTCTCGATCCGCGCTCTCCGAGAGCTCTCGGCCATGGGATTCCGCATCGCCCTCGACGACTTCGGCACCGGCTACTCGTCGCTCTCCCATCTTCGCGACCTCCCGCTGTCGACAGTGAAGGTCGACCGCAGTTTCATCATCCGTCTCACCGGCGGTGGCCACGAGCTGGCCATCACCCAGGCCATGGTCAACCTGGCGGGCGCGCTCGGTTTCGGCGTGATCGCCGAGGGAGTCGAGACCGCCGAGCAACTGGCGGCGGCGCGAGCCATCGGCTTCCGGACCATTCAGGGCTGGTACTACGGGCAGGCGGCAACCCTCGATGAGTTCATCGAGATGCTTCGGGCCGATCTCGACGTGCCGATCGCCTAGTCGATTCGATAGGTGCTCTGCACCAAGCCGGAGGCGAAGGCCTCGGTCGCCTCGTGGCGCAGCGTCAGGTCGGCGGACAACGGCCCGAACAGCGGGATGCCTTCGCCGAGCAGTACCGGGATCCGGGTGATCACGAGACGACCGACCAGACCGGCGGCGAGGAACTGCTGGATGGTGCGACCGCCGTCGAGGTAGACGCGAGGTCGACCTTCATCGACCAAGCGACGGGCAACATCGGCGGCGGCGCCGGAGATGCCGGAGACAACGGCCGAGGGATCGGCCGGCAGCACCAGATCTCGGGTGGTGAGAACCACCACCGGCTTGGTTCCGTAGGGCCACTCACCGAAGCCGAGCACGGCGTCGTAGGTGGCCCGCCCCATGAGGATGGCGTCGACCGAAGCCAGGAACGACGCGTAGCCGTAGTCGCCGTCGGATGGAGCGTCGGCGTCAGCCGGTTGCCCGTCGGCACCGGGAAGCCAGTCGAGCGATCCGTCGCGCCGGGCGATGAAACCGTCGAGCGAGGTGGCGATGAACACGGACCCCTCGAACGATGCGCGCATGCGCTCAAGCTAGGGGCTGGGTCGACGCGGCGTCAGTTCATCCGGGAGCGAAGGTCGGCAGCCCGGATGATCAGGCCGTCGGCCGCGTCGGCGTCGAGGCCCTCGGCCACCCGGTCGAGCAGCGCTGCCGCCTCGTCGAAGGCGGCAGCATGCGCCATGGCGTCGGCCAGCCCGACCAGTTCGTCGACGCCGACGTCGGGACACCGGCTGCGCCACCGGGCGGCCCACAGCAGGTCGGCCCGCTGATCGAGCCGGCGATAGGCGTTCACGAGATTCGCCACCATCCGCGCAAGGATCAGTCCTGTCGGCGTGGGTTCGACGAAGCGGGACTCGAACGGGAGCCGCCCGGCGGTGACGCGATCGAACAGGCGGCGCACGCCGTCGAGGTCGAGCACGGCGCCGCCGTGGAACGGATCGACGAAGACATCCGGGAGAACCCGATCGCGTACCAGGAAGTGGCCGGGCATGCCGACGCCGTCGAGAGGTGCCCCGACCCGGCGACCGACCTCGATCATCAACACCGACAACGAGATCGGCAGGCCCCGACGCCGATCGAGCACCGACGGCAACAGCGAATTGGCCGGATCGTAGTAGTTGGCACCATCACCGACGAAACCAAGATCGCGGAACAGGAGACGGCGGACGCCGTCGAGGGTCGGTTCACTGCATTGGCCCGCCAGCTGTCCGAGCCGGGCCAGCTCGTTCTCGAGGTCGACGGTGGGGTCGGCACGGGCGGCGAGCAGGAGTGCGCCCTCGGCCAGTTCGGTGGTGTCGGGGTCGTTGACCAACTCGACGAAGCGCTTGTCCACCCGCTGACCCTAACGTGACGACGTGGCCGATCTCACCCTGCGGTACCGCATCTACTCGACGCTGGCCGAAACCGGCCGGGCCCCGGCCCTGCCGCGGTCGCCGAGTGGCTGCAGGACACCACGTCCGATCACCGCGTGGCCGGCAGGCGCTTCGCGACCTGCACGACTCCGCATCAGATCGTGCTCGACGACAGCGGTCGGTCCGATGTGATCCGCATGGCGCTGACGTTCTCGGCCATCCCCACCGACCACCGAGTCGAGACCGCAGACCGGCGTGGTGGGCCAACTGCGCGTGGGACGCGCTGGCGATTCCGGCGGCCCTGGGCATCGATGCTCGTATCGACGCCCGCTGGCTCGACAGCGACGCACCGGTCGAGCTGGCCGTGGTCGACGGTCGCCTCACCGGAGGCGATGGCTTCCTGCACTTCACCTGCCCGCTCGGAGCTGGTGGGACGACATCGTGGAGACGTGACGGACCATCCGATTCCTCCGGTCGGAGGACGCGGCGCCTGCTGGCGGTGTCATCCCCTTGACGTCGGCGTGGCCCCTCACCCTCGCCTGGTACGGCGATCGTCTCTCGCTCGCCTGGTCGCCTCGGCCACTCGAACCATCACCAGGAGCTCCTGGTGCGGGCCGGACCTCACCGACGGGTTCTGGCGGCTCGGCTGAGCGCCCATGCTCCTCGGTCGCCCTGCCAAACCGCGGCGGCCGGTTAGCGTCGACTCCACGGAAACCTCTTCTGGCTGGCGCCTGCCGGTCACCCTGCTCGGCGTCATGACCATCGGCGCGTACGGTCTCGTGCTCTACGCGTTCGGTGCGTTCGTCGGACCGATTCGTGACGACACCGGATGGTCGAACACGGTCATCTCGTCGGCCTTCTCGCTCAGCGCCCTGTCGGGCGGACTGGGTGCCATAGCCACCGGGCGACTGCTCGATCGCGTCGGCATCCGCCCCGTGATGCTTCGGTCTCGCTGACCACCGGTGCGAGCCTGCTGTGGATCGCCGCGTCGGCCACCGATCCGCTCTGGTTCGTGCTCGCCTGGGGTACCGGCGGGGGCATCGTGAGTGCCGGCTTGTTCTACAACACCACCATGGCAGCGACGACCCGACTCACGCCGGCGGCCGAACGACCACGGGCCTTCAGCTGGCTCACCGTGCTGGGAGGTCTCGCGGCGCCGGCCACCTTTCCTCTGGCCGGATGGATGGTCGAGGCCTGGGGTTGGCGCGACGCTGTTCGGGGCATGGTCGGCCTCCTGGTGGTGTGCTCGCTGCCGGCGATCGTGTTCGTACGGGGCGGCTCGGCCCCCCGTGGGACCCTCACGACCCACGCCGACGACGAGCACGGGTTCGCCGACGTCGCCGCCGCACTGCGCTCACCGACGGTGCGACGATGGCTGATCGCGGTGGCCGCCGCGATGATGTCGCTCGTTGCCATCCAGGTGCACCATGTCCCCGCCCTCGAGGCGTCGGGGCTGACTCTCGGCGCTGCGACCACCCTGGCCAGTATTCGAGGCCTGCTCTCGCTTCCCGGTCGGGCGGCCGCTGCACCCCTCGTCTCGATCTGGGGCACCGTTCCCGCACTGCGTGTCACGTACCTGATGATGGCCGTCGGGACCGCCGCCCTCATCCCTGGCGGTGCCTTCGTGTGGGCCTTCGTCATCGTCACCGGCCTCGCCTTCGGCACGGTCGCGCCGCTGCAGGGTCTGTACGCCGCCGAGCTCTACGGCCCTCGTCGCATCGGCACCCTCATGGGCATGCAGCAGGTGGTGATGAGCGTGGCCACCGCCGCAGGACCGTTCCTGCTCGGCGTGACCGTCGACCTCACCGACGGCTACTCGACCCTGCTGGTGTCTGCGATCGCGCTGAACGCTGATGGCCCTCGCCGTGTTCCGCTCGCCGAGCCTCAGCCCCGAACCTGGCGTGTACGGTCGGCGCAATGAGTCTCGACATCTTGTCCGACGACTGGCATCGTGGTCTGGCCGATCGTCGCCCATCCTGACGACCTCGAGTACGGCGCCGCCAGTGCCGTCGCCCGCTGGACCGAAGCCGGCAAAGACATCCGGTATCTCATGGTCACCCGCGGTGAGGCGGGAATCGCCGACCTGTCGCCCGACATCGTCGGGCCGGCCCGCTCGGAGGAGGAGATCGCCAGCGCCGCCGTGGTCGGCGTATCGGTGGTCGAGTTCCTCGACCACGCCGACGGACTGGTGGTCGCCGACCTTCACCTCCGACGCGATCTCGCCCGAGCCATACGCCGCCACCGTCCCGAGATGGTGCTCTCCATCAATCACCGCGACAGCTGGGGTGGCCCGAGCTGGAATCACGCCGACCACCGGGCGGTCGGGGTTGCGCTCCTCGATGCCATACGCGACGCAGCGAACCGCTGGGTGTTCACCGAGCTGATCGACGAGGGCCACGATCCGTGGACCGGCGTGGCGTTCGCCGCGTTCAGCGGTTCACCGCATCCCACCCATGCCGTCGACATCACCGGGTACATCGAGCGCGGGACGCGATTCGCTTCGCCAGCATCGCCTGTACCTCGAACACCTCGACGGCGACGACGACGAAGACCCGACGGCTTCCTCGTCGACCACGCCGAAGCCGCCGGTCCCGAGATCGGCGTGCGTCACGCAACCACCTTCGAGGTCGTCGCGTTCTGACCGCCACCGTCCCGGTGGCCGCCACCGGCGCCAGGATGCACAATGACCCACCGACCACCGTTCGACTCCACTGAGGAACCCATGATCTCCAGCCCGTTTCCCGACATCGAGATCCCCGACATCGCCCTCACCCCGTTCGTGCTGCGCAATGCCGCCGAGCTCGGCGACACCCCGGCGCTGATCGACGGGCCGACCGGGCGCACCATCACCTACGCCGGGCTGCTCGAGGCGACCAAACTCACCGCGGGCGGGCTCCGAGCTCGGGGATTCGAGAAAGGCGACGTGTTGGGCGTGATGTCGCCGAACATCCCCGAGTACGCCGTGGCGTTCCACGGCGCGGCCTGGGCCGGCGGTGCCGCCACGACCATCAATCCGACCTACACCGCCGAGGAGGTCCACCACCAGCTCCTCGACTCCGGCGCCACGTTCCTGATCACCGTCTCGATGTTCCTCGCGACGGCCAAGGAGGCGGCCGAGAGCACGAAGGTGAAGGAGATCTTCGTGTTCGACGACGCCGAGGGGGCCACGTCGGCCCTCGAGCTCCTGGCCGGGCCTCGCCTCGACGAGCAGGTCCCGGTCGACCCGGCCCAAGACCTGGTGGTGTTGCCGTACTCGTCGGGCACCACGGGCCGCTCGAAGGGCGTGGTGCTGACCCACCGCAACTGCGTGGCCAACCTGATCCAGACCACCGAGAGCTGCATCGAGCTGACCCGCGACGACTCCTTCGTCGCCGTCTTGCCGTTCTTCCACATCTACGGCATGCAGGTGCTGATGAACCTCGGGCTGGCCAACGGGGCGACGATCATCACCATGCCGCGGTTCGACCTGCCGCAGTTCCTCCAGCTCAACCAGGACCACCGGTGCACGTGGGCGTTCGTCGTCCCGCCGATCGTGTTGGCGCTGGCCCAGCACCCGATCGTCGACGACTACGACCTCTCCTGCGCTGCGTCGTCTCTTCTCCGGCGCGGCGCCGCTCGGTGCCGAGATCTCCGGCCAGGCCGAGAAGCGCATCGGCGCCGACGTGGTGCAGGGCTACGGCATGACCGAGCTGAGCCCGGTGAGCCATGCCTTCCCCGAGGTGCTGATCGACAAGCCCGGATCGGTCGGTCTCACCATCGCCAGCACCGAGTGCCGCATCGTCGACGAGGACACCCGGCGCCGACGTGCCCATCGGCGAGCGGGGCGAGCTGTGGGTGCGCGGACCGCAGGTGATGAAGGGCTACCTGAACAACCCCGAGGCCACCGCGGAGACCATCGACGGCGACGGCTGGCTCCACACCGGCGACGTCGCCGTGGTCGACGACGACGGCCACTTCTGGATCGTCGACCGGCTGAAGGAGCTCATCAAGTACAAGGGGTTCCAGGTGCCGCCCGCCGAGCTCGAGGCCCTGTTGATCACCCACGCCGAGATCGTCGACGTCGCCGTCATCGGCGTGCCCGACGACGAGGCCGGCGAGCTGCCGAAGGCGTTCGTCGTCGAAGGCGCCGGGCACCGAGCTCACCGACGACGACGTGAAGTCGTTCGTCATGGGCCACGTGGCGCACTACAAGCAGATCCAGCTCGTGGAGTTCATCGACGAGATCCCCAAGTCGGCCAGCGGCAAGATCCTGCGTCGCTTCCTCCGCGACCGTTGATCGCGACGACTGCGGGTCGACGGCTCGGCCCGATAGTGGTCGCGGCCGCCCTGGTGGTGGGTGCCTGCTCGAGCAACACCGATCCCGCCGAACCGGCGGCGGCCGTCGTCGAAGAGTCGCCTGAAGCGACGGCTGTGCCGACGGCGGAGCCCGAGATCGAACCGAGGCCGGAGCCGACCGTCGCAGCCGCACCGTGTCCATCGGTGCCCCCCGGCGCCACCGACACCACGCTGACGGTGCTCGGGAACGCGTACGACGTGCGGGTGTTCGTGCCGTCGACCTTCGACGGCCAGGCACCGTTGCCGGTCGTGCTCGACTGGCACGGGCTCGGCTCCAACGGCACCGAGCAGCGGTTGCTCAGCGGCTATGAGACCCTGGCCGAGGCCGAGGGTTTCGTCGTGGTCCACGCCACCGGTCTCCCCGACGACATCGGGCGGCCGTCGTGGCAGCTGTTCGACGCCCCCGACAGCGGGCGCGACGACCTCGCCTTCGCCGACCTCCTCATCGACGAACTGGTGGCGAACTGGTGCGCCGACCCAGCCCGCGTCTACTCCACCGGCATGTCGAACGGCGGGTTCTTCACCGCCCGCCTGGTGTGCGAACGAGCCGATCGACTGGCGGCAGCCGTATCGGTCGCCGGCACCTACCACCTGCCCGACTGCACACCGGCGCGACCGGTTCCCTACATCGCCTACCACGGCACCGCCGACGTCGTCGTGCCCTTCGCCGGCGGCGACTCGATTCTGGCCGACGACGACCCCGATTCGATACAGGTCGAGTTCTTCGACCAGGTGATGCCCGCCGAGTTCGCCGAGTTCGCCGACGATTCCGGCTGTGGAGCCGACCCCGCCGTCGCCAACGTGTCCGACGAGGTGATCCGCTACGACTACACCGGGTGCACCGACGACGTGCCGATGAGCTTCTTCGAGATCACCGGCGGGGGCCACACGTGGCCCAACTCGCCGGTCGCCGAAGTGCTGGGCGATGCGCTCGGCTACTTCACCCTCGACGTCGATGCCACCGTCGACGGATGGGCCTTCATGGCGGAGCACTCGCTCGACTGAGGCCGGGCCGGGTCAACTGGACAGGAAAGTCGGTTTGTGAAACGTTCGGTACTCGGCCTTCGGGGGTGACGAGGCCGATCGCGGGGAGCGCAACCGGTGCTCTCCGGTTCACACTTTGGGGGCAGTCATGCAGATATTCAGCCGCACACTCGGGACCATGGGACCGCAGGACGAGATCATGGCCTGGGCCACGGATATGACGGCCTACGCATCCGAGAAGTCGGGCAACGAGGTTGCTCTGTGGGTGCCTCTTTTCGGTTGGCCTGTCGGCACCCTCGGCTGGAGCATGCGGGTCGACGGACTGGCCGGTATGCAAGCGGCATTCGCGCCCATGACCGAGGACCCTGGCTACTTCGCCAAGGTGGCGGAAGCTCGCGAGTGGGTCAACTCGCCCGCCGAGGACCGTCTGGTCACGTCACTCACCGGTGAGCTGGGCGATCCGCCACCGGTCGGATCCATGGTCACGATCACCACCGCCGTGATGGCCGGCGGCCGCTACGGCGAGGCCATTGCCTGGGGGCTCGACGTGGCCGCCCACGTCAGCGAGCTCACCGGGATTCCCACGATCTTCGGCACCGAGGAGTTCGGCACCTTCGGTACTGTCCAGTGGATCGGTGGGACGCCGGATGCGGCGAGCGCCGATGCGGCGCGTAACGTGATGAACGCCGACGACAAATACATGGGGATGCTGTCGTCGGTGGGTGAGCTCTTCCTGCCCGGTTCGGGCCATCGCTCGCTGCTCACCCGCGTCGCCTGACCTCGCCGACGTTCAGTAGTCGAGACCCTTCTTGGCCGCGATGCCGCGGTCATAGGCGTGCTTGACGTTGCGCATCTCGGTGACCGTGTCGGCCACCTCGATGAGCGCGTCGGGTGCGTCGCGCCCGGTGATGATCACCGACGTGTGGCTCGGACGCTTGGTCAGCACCTCGACCACCTCGTCCACGTCGACCCAACCCCACGTGAGCAGGTAGGTGAGCTCGTCGAGGATCACGAGCCGGTGTTCGCCGCTCTCGATCACCGCCCGGGCCTCCGCCCATGCAGCGGCGCCGATGCGCCGATCGTGGTCGAGATCGTCGCTGTCCCAGGTGAAACCGGTGCCCAGGGCCCGCCAGTGCACCCCGAGCTTGCGGCCCAGCGCCTCCTCGCCCACCTTCCAGTCGCCCGACTTGATGAACTGGAGCACCGCCACCGACCAACCCTGGGCGAGTGCCCGGAGCATGGTGCCGAAGGCTGCGGTCGACTTGCCCTTGCCGTCGCCGGTGTTCACCAACACGAGTGAGTCGGCGGTGGCCAGCCCGTCGGGGCGAGGATCGTCGGTGGGGGGAAGATCGGTCATCGGGGCTCCGTTCGGCGAAGGGGGACGACGAGGTGACGCCCGTCGTGCACGATCACATCGACGCTGGCACCGTAGTGGCGGCTGATCAGCGCCGGATCGAGCACCTCGGCCGGGCTTCCACCGGCCACGACCCGGCCTCCCGCCAGCAACACCATGTGGTCGGCGTGCTCGCCGGCCAGTCCGAGGTCGTGCATCGTGGCGATCACCGTGACCCCGTTGTGGCGGCGCAGGTCGTCGACCGCTTCGAGCACCTCGAGCTGGTGACCGAGGTCGAGTGCGGTCGTCGGCTCGTCGAGGATCAGGGTGCTCGCCCGCTGCACCAGCGCCCGCGCGACCAGCGCGAGCTGACGCTCACCGCCCGACAACGACGACACCCACCGTCCGGCGAGATCGGCGAGGCCGAACTGAGCCAACGCGGCCTCGGCCTCGGCCGCCTCGGCCCCGCCGGGCCAGGCGCCCCGTGCGAGCCGGGGGTTCACGCCGAGCAGCACGTAGTCGAGCACGCGCATGCCCTCGGGAGTCGCCGGTGACTGCGGGAGATAGGCCAGGCGTCGCGCCCGCTCCCTGCGGCTCATGTCGCGCCCATCTTCACCGTCGATCGAGATCGAGCCGCCGTGGGTGACCAGGCCCAGCAGGGCTCGCATCAGCGTCGACTTCCCTGCGCCGTTGGGGCCGATGATCGACAGCCATTGGCCGGTATCGACCCGGAGATCGACGCCATCGACCACGCGCCGACCCCCGAGCTCGACGGTCACATCACGGGCGACCACACTCATGCCCGCACCCGGGTGGTCGTTCGCAACACGACCAGGAAGAACGGAGCGCCGACGAAGGCGGTGACCACGCCGATCGGCAGCTCGGCCGGCTGCTCCACGGTGCGGGCAACGAGGTCGGCGAGAGCCAGGAAGGCGGCCCCGAAGAGCAGCGACAACGGCAGCACCACCCGGTTGCTGGCGCCGACGACCAGACGGATGCCGTGGGGAACGATCAGCCCGACGAAGCCGATGAGGCCGCTGACGGCCACCGCGGCCGCCGCCGACAACGACGCCGCCAACACCACCACGGTGCGAACGCGACGGGGATCGAGGCCGAGGGACTGGGCTTCCTCGTCGCCGACCGACAAGACGTCGAGCGCCCGGCGATGCCACAGCATCACCACCGACGAAACGAGGGCGTAGGGCACCACGGCCAGGACCTCGCTCCATCCCTCGGTGCTCAGGCGACCGAGAATCCACGAGTAGACCTGACGCAGCACCTCGGCGTCACGCTGGACCAGGTACGTCTGCGCGGCAGTGAAGAAACTGGCCACGGCGACACCGGCGAGCAAGAGGGTGACCGGAACGCTCCCCCGTCGGCCGACGCCACCGATGGCGAAGGTGAGGCCGATGGCCGAAAGCGCGCCGGCGAAGGCGAGCAGCGGGACGGCGTCGAACACTCCTACCGCATCGCCGGCATCGGCGACGAAGCCGATGGTCGCGCCCATTCCGGCCCCGGCCGCGATCCCGAGCAGGTACGGATCGGCCAGCGGATTCCGGAACGCAGCCTGATAGCTCGCTCCCGAGATGGCGAGCATCGACCCGACGACGAGACCGAGCACCACTCTCGGGAAGCGGATCTCCCACACGATGTCGGCTTGGATCGGTGTGAGGCCCGAATCGACGCCGATACCGGGAACGTGGTCGAGCAGCTCGAGCAGCACCTGGTCGAGGGGCAACGACACCGGCCCGAGACCGACGCCGAGGACGGTTGCGGTGATCACCGCGGCGACGCCGGCCGCGAGCCATCCGGCTCGCAGCCGCACGGGCGCAGCGGTCGTCATCACTCGGCCGGAACCCCGCGCAGAGCCCCGGCGATGTCGGCGAAGAAGTCGACGATCCGCGGCCCCCAACGCGACGCCGTATCGGAATCGAGCGCGACGACGTTGCCGTTCCGGACCGCGGTGAGCTGGTCCCAACCCGGACGGGCCGTGACCGTGTCGACGCTCTCCCCGTAGGCCGTGTCGGCCAGGAAGATGAAGTCGGGATCGGCCTCGAGCACGAACTCCTCCGAGAGCTGGGGATACCCGAAGCCGTCGCGATCGGCAGGATCGGCGATGCTCTGCATGCCGGCCAGGCCATAGATCTCACCGATGAACGACGTGGAGGTGGCCGTGTAGAAGGTGTTGTCGATCTCGTGGAAGTAGGTGGCGCGCGTCGACCGGATCGGGAAGATCGGCCGCCAACGCCGCCAGGTCCGACCGCATGCCGGCCACCAACGCCGCCGCCTCTCCGACGTGTCCGGTGGCCACGCCGACCTGCTCGATCTGGCTGTATGCCTCATCGAGATCGGCGGCGCCGGCGTGCAGGATGGTCGGGATACCCAGCGTCTCGAGGCCGGCGACGAGGTCACCCGGATCGAAGCTGGTGAAGACGAGATCGGGCTCGAAGGCAACGATGGCCTCGACGTTGGGCTCGAAGCTGCTGAGGTCGGTCACCGGAGCCCCGGGAGGGTGCGTGCTCTGCGAATCCACGGCGATCACCTGGTCGCCGGCGCCGACGGCGAACAGCACCTCGGTGCTCACCGTCGACAACGACACGATGCGGACGGGCCGCGCCACGATGCGCGCACCGGCCACCTCGACCGGGAAGGTCGAGTTGTCGACGGGCACGGCGGGAGCCGACTCGGGGAACGGGCTGTCACTGCCACAGGCCGTGGCGACAACAGTCAGGGCGACAACGACGGCGAGCGTTCTGATCACGGATTCCTCCTGGAGTCGAGTGCACGCTCGGTCGGCAGGAGGGATCCTGTCGAACCCAGCCCTTCCTCGAGGGCACGACGGTTCGTCGACGGTGTGCGCTCGACCGGACTCGCCGACTCCCACCTCTGGGATGGGGACGGACAACCGTTGCGGGACAGTGCCGGGATCTCACCGGACTTCGGAACACGCCGTGGTGACGTGCCCGGATGGTACCCGTTGGGCCACACTGATCACGTGGGTACCACTCCGCTCGACGCCGTGCGTGCGGCCATCGCCCACCGCACCCGCCGCATCATCGCCGGCGACGGCGGCCCGCCACCCGACCTCTTCGTACCCGGCGATCCGGGTCTGTTCGGGCCCGAGAGCGTCGCCTGGCAGGTGCATTCGGACATCTCCATCCTGATCGGCGGGGTCCGAGCGTTGTTGCTCCAGACGGCCCATCCCCTCGCGATGGCCGGCGTGGCCGACCACAGCGACTACCGCGCCGACCCCCTCGGTCGGCTCCACCGCACCGCAAGCTTCCTAGGACGCACGGTCTTCGGCTCGACACCTGTCGCGACCGCGGCCCTCGCCCAGGTTCGGGCCATCCACGATCACGTCGAAGGTGTCGCCCCCGACGGGCGGTCGTATCGGGCCGCCGACCCGCATCTGCTCGGCTGGGTCCATGCCACCGAGGTGCAGAGCTTCCTGGTGGCCCATCAGCGCTACGGAAGCGAGCCGATCGGCTCCGACGACGCCGACCGGTACGTCGCCGAGATGGCCCAGATCGGCCTTGGCCTCGGCATGATCGAAGCGCCTCGAACCGTCGCCGAGCTGCAAGCCGAGCTCGACGGATACGGACCCGAGCTCGCCTCGACCCCTCAGAGCCGGGCTGCGGTCCGTTTCCTCCTGAATCCTCCACTCCCACTTGTGGCTCGGCCCGCCTACGCGGTTCTCCTGGCGGCGGCGGCCGGCCTGTTGCCGTCGTCGATGCGGCGCATGCTCGGACTCCCACTGCTGCCGTTGAGCGATCCGCTCCTGATCCGCCCGGCCGCCACCGCCATCGTCCGAACGCTCGGTTGGGCCCTCGGCTCGTCGCCGGCACGCGTGGCGGCCGTCGAGCGGGTGACGGGGACGGGCTAACGTCGCCCGCCATGGAGATCGCCGAGTTCCAACAGCTCATGGAGACCCTCTACGGCGCGGCCGACCGCGAGCGCGGCATTCCGGCCACGGTTGCCTGGCTGTGTGAGGAGCTGGGTGAGCTGGCCCAGGCCGTGCGCAAGGGCAGCGTCGAGCAACAGCACCACGAGCTGGGCGACGTGCTCGCCTGGCTGGCGTCGTTGGCCAACCAGCTCGGTCTCTCGCTCGACGACGCCGCTGCCCGGTATGTGACCGACCCACCGTGAGCCGGGCTCCGAGGCTTGCTCAGCGCTCGACGATCTCGACCGAGGTGATGATCACGCCACGACTGGGACCGCCGCCGAGGCCGCTGGCGGGGTCGTCGGCATGCAGCCCGAGGATCGTCTCGAGCACGTCGAGACCCTCGACGGTCTTGCCGAAGTTCAGGTAGGTGCCCTGCGAGTCGAGAAACGACGTGTTCGGACCAGCGGCGAAGAAGAACTGCGCACCCGAGGAGTCGGGGCCTTGGGACCGGGCCATGACCAAATCACCGGGGAGATAGGTGTACGGACCGGTGAGTTGCCCCGTCTCCTCGTCGAGCACGAAGTCGCCCTCGTCGGTGATGGTGTAGCCAGGGCCGGGGTCACCGGGTGCGTTCGTGGTCGGCGAGCCGCCCTGGATGATGTCGATCGACGGATCGGTCCGGAACAGCGCCGTGCCGTCGTAGTAGCCGTAGCGGGCCAGCACCACGAAGTTGTTGACCGTCTCGGGAGTGTTCACGGTGTCGAGCTCGACCCGGATCACCCCTTCCGACGTGGTGAACACGGCGTCGTAGGCCACACCGGGGTCGAGGCACATGGGCGGAGCCTGCTCGAACACGGTGGTGCGCTCGGCGTCGGGCCCGGGGCACGGGGTCTCACCGCTGATGGCCGCGCCGGGTGCAGGCGGGTCGACCACGGCGACGGTGAAGCCGTCGGGCAGGACCGGAAGATCGGCGGGATCGACGTCGGAGAGGGTGGCCAGAGAGCCGATGGTCGGAGGGAGGGGGATGTCGGCACCGGCGGGCACGTAGGCGATCGTGTACACCTCGAGATCGTTGGCGAAGGAGATGTCGGCCAGACCCTCGGTGAAGATCTCGGGATCGGCCTCGACGTCGTCGAGCTGCCAGCGCGCCACCTGCAACACGGTCGGTTCTCCGTTGCAGTCGAAACCCTCGGCTACGGCGTCGCCACCGGCGACGGAGATCATGTCGTCGGAGATCTCGAGGCCGACCGCCTCGAAGAAGAGACCGAGCGTGGCGTTGGCTCCGGAGAACTCCTCGGAGAAGGGCTGGACGTGAATGATTCCGTCGGCCAGTGAGAACACTCCGCTGGGGTTGTCGGTGGCGGTGAAGGGCTGGATGAATCCCTCACCGGTGTCGTCACAGATGAAGAGGCCGTAGGGCGCATGCCAGTGGTCGGCCGTGGTCGGCGCTGGACCGGTGGGAGCCGCCGAGTCGGGCGTCGCCTCCTCGGCGACGGCGACGTCGGAATCGGGCGTCGACTCCTCGGTCACGGCAACGTCAGGATCGGCGCTGCCGTCGCTGCCGCAGGCACCGGCGAGGAGGGCGAAGGCCACGACGAGCGCGGCAAGGAGACGGGGCGATCGAGAAGAAGGCATCAGGACACGATGCCCTGGGCACGGAGCGATTCGGCGATCTGCACTGCATTCAGTGCCGCCCCCTTGCGGAGGTTGTCGCCCGAGACGAACAGCGCAAGGCCGTTGGCGACGGTGTCGTCACGGCGAATGCGGCCGACCAAGGTGATGTCGATTCCGGCCGCGGCGAGCGGCGTCGGCACGTCGACGAGCTGCACACCGTCGGCCGCGGACAGCACCTCGATCGCCCGTTGGGGTGGGAGGTCCGCCGCGAATTCGGCGTTGATGGCCAGCGAGTGCCCGGTGAACACCGGCACCCGCACGCAGGTGCCGCTGACGGCCAGATCGGGTATGCCGAGGATCTTGCGGCTCTCGTTGCGGAGCTTTTGCTCCTCGTCGGTCTCGTCGCTGCCGTCGTCGACGATCGACCCGGCGAGGGGCAACACGTTGTACGCAATGGTGTCGACGAACTTGTCGGGTTCGGGGAACTGCACCGCGCGACCGTCGTGGGTGAGCTGGGAGGCTCCCTCGACGACCTTGCGTACCTGCTCGTCGAGCTCGTCGACCCCGGCCAGGCCGGCACCCGAGACGGCTTGATAGGTGCTCACGATCACGCGACGCAGGCCGGCCTCGCGGTGCAGCGGCGCCAGAACGGGCATGGCGACCATGGTGGTGCAATTCGGGTTGGCGATGATCCCCTTGGGAACGAGCGACAGCGCCGACGCGTTCACCTCGGGCACGACGAGGGGTACGTCGGGGTCCATGCGCCAGGCCGAGGAGTTGTCGATGACGATCGCGCCCTGGGCCGCCACTCGCGGGGCCAGAACCTTCGAGGTCGATCCGCCGGCGGAGAAGAGAGCGATGTCGATGCCGGTGTAGTCGGCGGTGTCGGCATCTTCGACGACGACCTCGCCCGTGCCCCACGGCAGGGTTCGGCCCGCCGATCGGGCCGATGCGAAGTACCGCATCGAGGTGACCGGGAAGTTCCGTTCGGCGAGGAGAGCGCGGATGACGCGGCCGACCTGACCGGTTGCTCCGACGATTCCGATTTTCACATCGCAGAGGGTACCCGTGTCACCCGGGCGAAGGAGGTCGGTTTCGTCTCAGGCGAGCTCCTCCCGCCAGCCCGGTGACCGTGCCAGTTCCGACAACCGCCCATGGCTCAGGCTGAACCGCCGCGTGCAGCTGCAACAGTCGGCCACGACGTTGCCCTCGACAGTGCGCGCCTCGGGCCAAAAGAACAGGTTTCCGTCACAGCTGTCGTCGGGACAGCTGACGATGATGTGAGTGGACCGCCCGGTCGTTCGCAACTGGATCACCTCGTTGCTGAATCTCGTTGTGTCCCGAAAATAGACCGAGATGCGCCGCGGACCACGCGCAATGATCCGTACGCCTCAGCCCATTTCTCGGCGGATCTCAGTGCGTGGACGTGCTGAGCTCGTAGGCGTCGTGCAGGACCTGGACCGCCTGCTCGATGTTCCGTTCGGCAATGACGCACGAGATCCGGATCGGTGAGGTGGAGATCATCTCGATGTTGATCTCGGCGGCGGCCAACGTCTCGAACATCGTGGCCGCAACCCCCGGGTTCGACTTCATCCCTGCGCCGATGACCGACACACGGGCGATCGACTCGTCGGCGGTCACCGCAACCGCACCCACCTCGGATCCGATGGCCTTGCAGACCACCAATGCGCTCGCGAGATCCTCGCGCGGGACGGTGAAGGAGATGTCGGTGACACCGTCGGCGGAGGTGTTCTGCACGATCATGTCGACGTTGGCCGCCTCGTCGGCGAGGGCGCGGAACACCCGGGCTGCGACACCGGGCCGATCGGGCACTCCCGCCACGGTCACCTTGGCCTCGGAGGTGTCGGGGGTGATGGCCGAAACGATTGCCTGTTCCATGATCTGGTCCTCCTTGGTGACGAGGGTGCCGGGTTCCCAGGTGAATGCCGAGCGAACGTGCAGGGGCACCCCGAACCGCTGGGCGACCTCGACGGACCGCATGGCCGGCTTCGGGCACCCGACCGCCGTCATCTCGAGCATCTCGTCGAAGGAGATCCGTTGCATCTTGCGGGCGCTGTCGACCATGCGCGGGTCGGTGGTGAACACACCCGACACGTCGGTGTAGAGCTCGCAGGAGTCCGCTCCGAGCGCCTTGGCCAGGGCGACGGCAGTGGTGTCGCTGCCGCCTCGACCGAGAAACGTGACGTTGCGGTCCGTCGAGACGCCCTGGGCACCGGCGACCACCGCGACGCGGCCGGCGTCGATGGTCTCTCGTACCCGCTCGGGGATGACGTCGAGGATCTTGGCGTTGCGGTGATTGGTGTCGGTGAGGAAACCGGCCTGTGACCCGGTGAAGCTGTCGGCGGGGATGTCGAGGTCGTGCAACGCCATGCATACCAGGGCAATCGCCTTGCGCTCACCGGCGGTGATGAGCATGTCCATCTCTCGTCCGGGATGGGTCGACGACACCGCGCCCGCGAGACGGAGAAGCTCATCGGTCTCCTTGCCCATGGCCGACACGACCAGAACGACCGAGTCGCCCCGCCGTCGGCATCGGCGGACGTGGTCCGCTACTGCCCGAATCCGATCGGCATCACCGACCGAGGTGCCGCCGAATTTCTGCACGAGCAGAGCCATGAGTCGTCACGGTAACCCGCGGCCCAGTCAACGGCACGGAGCCTTTCGTTGGTACCGTGACCGGCCATGTCGAATGAAAAGCGCAGGCGCCAAAAAGCCGCTCGACAGGCCAAGGCCCAGAAGACTCCGCCGCCGGCCGACACGGTTGACGACGGTTCGTTCCCCGACGTCCCCGACGCCGAGCCCGAACCGGCGGCCAAACCGCCGGTCGAGGTGGTGGCCGCCACGCCTGGTCGCAGCGCCAAGGCGCCGAAGGACGCGGCCGCCGCCGACGCCCGCCGCCAGGCCGTGCGCAATGTGCGCCTCAAGAAGCAGCGCAACCTCGCCTTCCGCCGCTTCGCCATCATCATGGCCGCGATCGTCATCACCTTCATCGTCATCGGCTTCCTGCTGTCGGGTGACGACACCGACGATGGCGTCGTCGCGCAGGACGACGCGAACTATCTCACGTTCCTCACGTCGGACTTCGGTACCGGAGAGTGCGCCGACGGGACCGGCCCGGTTCCGACCTCGTTCGACGACTCGCCCCAGCAGTGCATCGAACAGGGCGAGGCGTTGCAGGCCACCTTCGACACGAACCTCGGCGCGATCGTGGCCGAGCTCAACACCATCGAAACCTTCGGCACCGCCAACAACTTCGTGAACCTGGCCCGCAGCGGCTACTACGACGGCCTCGAGGTGTTCCGCACCGACCCCCTCGCCAGCACCGTGGCAACGGGCGCCGCCACCAACGACGAGGCCGATCCGGGTCCGGGCTACACCATCGCCGACGAGGCCACCGGCTTCGTCTATGGCCCGGGGATGTTGGCCATGTCCCGCACCGACGACGCCGACAGCGCGGGCAGCGCCTACTTCTTCACCGTCGGCACCGAGGCCGAGGTGCTCGATGCGCAGGGCAACTTCGTCGTCTTCGGCCAGGTCACCGCCGGTCTCGATGTCCTCGAGTCGATCCTCGCCCTCCACGTCCCCGATTCCGGGAGCGTCACCGGCGGACGACCGAGCGAGACCGTCACCGTCAACTCGGTCACGATCGCGCCGATTCCGCCCGCGACCTGAGCCGACGTCGGGGCCGCTACAGCCTCTCGCGGCGGGCGCCGGTAGGGGTGTGTCGGGCCACACCGAAGGCCACCGAGGTCATGGGCCACGCCCAGCGCGGCAGCTCGAGTCGATCCACCTCTATGACACTGAGTCCGGCGCGCCACAGGGCCAGCCGGAACCCACCGTGGATCCGCAGATTGGCCGACACCTCCGTGGCCGGCCGCCACAGTCGCTGGAGCCCACCGACGACACCGCTGGTGCGGGTCGGTTCGGCGAACAACAACCGACCGTCGTCGGGTTCGATGAGTGCGGCCAGTCGCGCGGCGTAACCATCGACGCTGCGTTCGACGGTGGTACGGAGCACCGACACAACGGTGTCGAAGCTGCGGTCGGTCGGCTCATCGGACCGACGCGGCGCCCAGGTGACACCATCGCCGGTGAGGCACCGAACCGGTGAAAGATCGATCGTGGCCCCAACGGCCCGATCGAGGAGACGACCGACCGGTTCCCGGATCACAGCCCGCGTGACCCGGGTGGCGTCGACACCGAGCAAGTCGGTCAAAGGGTTGGCCATCGCGGTCAACGCTACCGCTGCCCCCTCGGCCCGAGCCTAGGGTCTGGTTCGTGCAGCATTCCTGGCGCCCGGTCGAACCGCCATCGAGCACGTGGATGTTCCCGCCCGCCACCGATGCCGACGACAACGACGTGGTCGGCGTGGGCGCCGACCTCGAGCCGGGGACCCTGCTGCTCGCCTACCGCAAGGGCTTGTTCCCGATGCCGATCTCCCGATCGGGCGTGATGGGCTGGTGGTCACCCGACCCTCGCGGGGTGTTCGAGATCGACGCGATCCGGGTGAGCCGATCTCTTCGCCGTTCGGCTCGTCGCTTCACCACCACCGTGAATCGCAGCTTCGATCAGGTGGTGACGCTCTGCGCCGAGCTCCCTCGGCCGGGCGGGTGGATCACTCCGACCATTCGAGATGCCTACGCCGAGCTGCACCGCCTCGGCTGGGCCCACAGCGTCGAGGTACGCCTCGACGACGAACTGGTCGGCGGACTCTACGGCGTGTGTCTCGGCGGTGTGTTTGCCGGCGAGTCGATGTTCCACACCGAGACCGACGCCAGCAAGGTCGCCCTGTGGGCGCTTCGCGACCTGCTCGACGACGGCCAGCCTCGGATGGTCGATGCGCAGTGGCTCACGCCGCATCTGAAGTCGCTCGGCGCGCACGCCATCGACCGCCGCGTGTACCTGGCCCGGCTACGCGACGGTTTGGCCATCCCTTTCCCTGCTGCGTTCCAGCGGCGACAATGACGCCATGACCGCAGTGCACAAAGCTCACGTCGACCCGTCAAGTTCGGCCCGGGCCCGCCGATGGGCTACCCGATGAAGTTGTTGGGTGTCTCCTCCGCGTTCGCCGGCGTTGCCAGCGCTGTGTTCGGCGTGTTCTCGCTCTCCGACGATCGCCTGGGGCTGCCGGCCGGTATCTGCGGTCTGCTCGCTGCGATCGGCGCCGTGATGATGCTTCGGGCGTCGTTGGCACAACGACGCGATCTGGTGGCCACTCGGACCCGGCTCGAGCAGCTCGAGCATGCCACGGCCGAGCAGATCCAGGCCCGGCTCAGCGCCGAGGCCGATGCCCGCTCGGCCCAACATCGTGCCCAGAAGGCCGAGCTCGGCAGCGACCTGCTCGCCGACCGTCTCCGAACCATCCGGGCCCGCACCACCGGCGCGATGAAAGAGCTCACCGATCCGCTCACCGGGCTGTTCGGCGAGGAGTACTTCAGTGCCAGCGTCGACTCCCGCGTGGCGTCGGCTCGCCGGCACCTCCAGCCGGTCACCGTGGTGCTCATCGAGGCGGTCATCGGGCTGAATCACGGAACCCCGAGCCCGGCCGATCCGGTGCGCCTGTCGCGGACTCTCTCCGAGACGCTGCGAGAGGCCGACACGGCCTGCCGACTCATCGACGGCCGTTTCGCGCTCGTCCTCGAGGACACGCCCGAGAACGGTGCGATCTGGACGGTCGAGCGCTTCCGTCGCCAGATCGTCAACGAGATCGACGACATCACGGTCTGGGCCGGCGTTGCCGGCTACCCCGCTCACGCCTTCGATGCCGACACGGTGGTGCGGCTGGCCGAGCAGGCGTTGCACGCCGCACGCGACTGGGGCCGCGATCGCATCGAAGTGGCGCCGACGCCCTGACTCAGCGGCGGACCGGGAGCCGAGCCCGAGGCCCGATACCGCGCCACCACCGACCGGCGAATCGCCAGTCGTTCGCGGCCGAAGGGGTGACCGACGCTGCGGGCTGCGGCCAGAGCTCGGTGTAGGCGGCCAAGATGGCGGCGACCTCGGCGGGGGTGGCCGCCGGACGGATGTCGAGACCCGCCGGTACCTCGATCGAGGCGCTCGCCACCACAAGGGGCTCCGTTGGATCGGGATCCGCCATCAGAGCGGCACGTTGCCGTGTTTGCGTTCCGGCAACTCGATGTGCTTCGAACTCAACACCGCGAACGCCGCCACGACCTTGGCGCGGGTGTCGACGGGATCGATCACGTCGTCGACGAAGCCCTGCTCGGCCGCGATGTACGGATTGGCGAATCGAGCGGTGTAGTCGGCCACCAGCTCGGCTTTGCGAGCAACCGGATCGGCCGACGACTGGAGCTCGCGCCGGTTGATGATCTCGACGGCGCCCTGGGGCCCCATCACCGCCAGCTCGGCCGACGGCCACGCCAGGGCCACGTCGCACCCCACCGACTTCGAGTCCATGACGACATAGGCGCCGCCATAGGCCTTTCGGGTGGTGACCTGAACGCGCGGCACGGTGGCTTCGCAGTACGCATAGAGCAGCTTGGCGCCGTGGCGGATGATGCCGCCGTATTCCTGGTCGACACCAGGAAGGAACCCGGGCACGTCGACGAGGGTGAGCAGGGGGATGTTGAAGGCGTCGCAGGTGCGCACGAAGCGAGCCGCCTTTTCCGACGACTCGATGTCGAGCACTCCGGCGAGCACCATGGGCTGGTTGCCCACCACGCCGATGGCGTGCCCGTCGATACGCGCGAACCCGCACACGATGTTGGGCGCCCATCGGGCGTGGTACTCGAGGAACTCGCCGTCGTCGACGACCGCGTCGATCACCTGCCGCATGTCGTAGGGCTGATTCGAGCTGGGCGGGAGGATCGTGGCCAGCTCGGGGCAGAGGCGGGCCGGATCGTCGGTCGCAGGGAAAGCAGGAGGGCCCTCGAGGTTGTTGGAGGGGAGATAGGCCAGGAGCGTCTTGACCTCGTCGAGCACTTCCTCCTCGCTGACTCCGGTGAAGGTGGCGACCCCCGATTTGCTGGCGTGGCTGATGGCACCGCCGAGCTCCTCGAGGGTGACCTCTTCGCCGGTGACGGTCTTGACCACGTCGGGCCCGGTGATGAACATGTGCGACTTTTCGCGAACCATGAAGATGAAGTCGGTCATGGCCGGGCTGTACACAGCCCCACCGGCGCAGGGGCCGAGGATCACACTGATCTGCGGGATGATGCCCGATGCGGCGACGTTGCGACGGAAGATCCCGCCGTAGCTGTCGAGGCTGGCCACACCCTCTTGGATGCGCGCTCCGGCCCCGTCGTTGAGCCCGATGAGCGGGGCGCCAGTGGAGAGCGCGAGGTCCATCACCTTCTGGATCTTGGCGGCGAACACCTCGCCGAGGGCACCACCCATGACGGTGAAGTCCTGGGAGAACACGAACACCTTGCGCCCGTCGATGGTGCCCCAACCAGTGACGACACCGTCGGTGTAGGGCCGATCGGGGAGGCCCGCCTCGTGGGCCCGATGACGGGCCAGCATGTCGAGCTCGTGGAACGATCCCGGATCGAGCAGGTAGTCGAGCCGTTCTCTCGCGAGCAGCTTTCCCTTGGCGTGCTGACGTTCGATCGATCGCGCCGAGCCGGCCACCATCGCCTCGCCCTTGCGGCGGCGCAGGTCGGCCAGCTTGTCGTCGAGCGAGGAGGCGGGTGCAGCGTCGGTCATGGTTGCCGCATGGTACTCGCGGCATTCGAAGCGGGCCCCACGTCGACCAGGCCGACCGTAGGCTGCGACGATGAGCAGCACTCCAGGTCGCCGGTTCGATGTCGTGGTGTTCGGCGCCACCAGCTTCGTCGGCCAGATCCTGTGTCGCCACCTCGTCGAACGGCACGGCACCGACGCATCGCTGCGTTGGGCGATAGCGGGCCGCAACCGAACCAAGCTCGACCGGGTGGCATCCGACACCGGTGCCGACGTCGAGCGCATTGTGGCCGACGCCGCCGACGTCGATGCCATGCGGTCACTGGTGGCGTCGACTCGTGTGGTCGTGTCCACCGTCGGGCCGTATGCGCTGTTCGGTTCCGAGCTCGTCGCCGCCGCAGCCGCGGCCGGCACCGACTACTGCGACCTCAGTGGCGAGCCGCAGTGGATGCTCCGCATGATCGAGCAGCACCACGAGACGGCAGCGGCCAGCGGTGCTCGCATCGTGCACAGCTGCGGATTCGACTCGATCCCGTCGGACCTCGGTGTGTGGTTCACCCAGCAGCAGGCCCAGGACCGCTTCGGTGAACCGTGCACCCAGGTCGCCATGCGGGTGAAGGCCATGAAGGGCACGGCCAGTGGTGGCACGATCGCCAGCATGCTCAATGCGGTCGACGAAGCAATGGGCGACAAGGAGCTCCGCGCGGGTGATGGGCAGTCCGTACACGCTGGTCCCGCCGGGCACGCCGAAGGGCCCGCGTCAACCCGAGGTCAGGCTTCCCACCCGCGACGGAGCCTCGGGCGCCTGGGTGGCGCCATTCGTCATGGCTGCGATCAACACCAAGATCGTGCATCGCACCCACGCCCTGCTGGGGCGGCCGTGGGGCGAACAGTTCCGATACGACGAGGCCGTGATGATGGGCACCGGCCCCCTCGGCGCAGCCAAGGCGTCGGCGATGGTCGGCGGCCTCGGCGGGTTCATGGCGTTGGCCTCCGTCAAGCCCACCCGCCGTCTGCTCGGTCGGGTTCTGCCCGAACCCGGCGAGGGACCGAGCCCCGAAGCCCAGCTCGCGGGCTTCTACGACATCCGCTTCTACGGCACGACGGCCGGTGGAGACACCATCGTCACCAAGGTCAGCGGCGACCAGGATCCCGGCTACGGGTCGACGGCCAAGATGCTCGGCGAGGTGGCGGTGGCGTTCCTCGACCTCGACCGCTCCGATGTGGGCGGGGGATTCCTCACGCCGACCACGGCCTTCGGCGACGACCTCGTCGAACGCCTCCGTGCCCACGCCGGGCTCACCTTCGGTGTCGTTGAACGCTGACCCTCCGCCGCGGCGGCGACGCCTCAGTGGAGCTCGCGAGCGGTCTGATCGCGCAACATGCGCCGTCCGGCCAGACCGCCGGTGTCGATCTTGAAGCTGACTTCGGCGTCATCGAGCTCGGTGTGTGACCGTTCGTGGATCAGATTGAGGCAGACGACGTCCTGCAGCACGACGTCGCGGTTCATTCGATGGATGAACGCATCGACGTCAGGGTCGCCGATGGCGAAGTCGCGGGCGACGGCCCAGAAGTCGAGGGTGGCGTCGTCGTCGACCGGTGTGATGGCGTAGAGCACCTTCACGTGGGCGGCCTGTTCGTCGTCGCCATCGGGAGCGACGCCGGCCGGCGCCACCCGCACGTGGAGGAGATAGAAGCCGGGCGGGTGGTACTCGATGTCCTGCCAGCGGTCGATCGGCGTCTCGAGGCCGGTCGACTCGCGGTAGAAAGGCGGGCACTCGACGCCCGCCATGTGTCGGCTCACGTAGATGATCTCTTCGTAATCGTCGACGTTGGTCTCGATCGGTGTCTCGGCGACCTCGGGGGTGCCGATGTACCCGGCATGCAGGAACGTTTCGTGGGACAGGTCGAGAAGATTGTCGATCAGCAGCCCGTAGGGCGCATCGAGGGGCTCCATCCCGTTGACGGTGGCCCACCGCTCGTGGCCGAACCAGGGCACGTCGGGGACCGACGTGTGGTCGGGCTCGCCCGGATCGCCCATCCACACGAACACCCACGGTGCCTTCTCGACGAGGGGTCGCGCGGTCACGTTTGCCCGGCTCGGGATGCGGTCCTGACCCGGAGCCCACGTGCAGGTCCCGCACGAGTCGAACCGGAGCCCGTGGTAGCCACACTGGATCTCGTCGCCGATCAGCTCGCCTGCCGACAGCGGATACCGACGATGCGAGCACCGGTCGGCCATCGCCACCGCCTCGCCGGCCTCGGTGCGGAACAGCACGAGGTGCTCGCCGGCGACGGTGCGGGGAAGCAACGACGGACCCACCTCGTCGGAGGACGCGATCACGTACCAGTGCGCCTTGGGATAGGTCCGGGACAGGTGGACCGCGGTTTCACGGATCGGTGGCGTGGTCGTGGTCGTGGTCGTCATGTGGCTGACCCCCAAGGTTCGTTTCGCTGTGCGGACATACGTCCAACTAATGGACAGACACTACCTCATCGTGCCCGCCGGTGGAAGAGCGAATGACCACGCTCGACGACGCCCTAGGGTGACGCCATGCGCCGGATCTGTGTCTTCTGTGGATCTACGGACGGGAACCAGCCGGCGTACCCCGCGCTGGCCGTTCGACTGGGCCAGATGCTCGCCGAGCGCAACATCGGTCTGGTCTACGGGGGTGGGCGCGCCGGGATCATGGGCACCATCGCCAAGGCCACCATGGCCGCCGGCGGCGAGGTGATCGGCGTGATCCCCCAGGGCCTGTTCAGCGGCGAGATTCCCAACGAGGACATCACCGAGCTGCACCGGGTACCGGACATGCACGCCCGCAAGTCGCTCATGTACAGCCTGAGCGACGGCTTCATCGCCCTCCCCGGCGGCCTGGGAACTCTCGAGGAGGTCTTCGAGGCCGCCACGTGGACCACGCTGCGTCTCCATGATCGGCCGAAGCGAGTGGTGTTGCTCGATCCCGACGGTTTCTGGGCCAACCTGAACTCGTTCCTCGACGAGGTCTCCGAAGCCGGATTCATTCGTCCCTCCAACCGGCGCGTGATCGCCCACGCGACCTCACCCGAAGAAGCACTGGAGATGCTGCGGGTCGATGTCGACGCCGGGGGCTCGCCTTTCCCGGTCGCACCCGAAGACAGCGTCTGAACCCACGGCGGCCGAACCCGTCGAACCGGCGCGGTACCGTGCCGGTCTTGGCTCCGGTCGACTCGATCTCCATCGGCTTCCCCTCGCGTCGCACGATGCTGGCGGTCACCTTCGCCGCGTTCTTGATGATCGGCGTTCCCGAAGGCGTCCTCGGAACCGCCTGGCCCGAGATCCGCGCCACCGTCGGTCGGCCGACATCTGACCTCGGGCTCGTTCTCGTGGCCTACACCGGCGGCTACCTCCTGGCCTCGTTGCTGTCGGGCCATCTCGCCGAACGGTTCGGTCTGAGCCAGACGCTCGTCACCGCCGCGTCGGCGAGCATGGCCGGCGGCCTCGTGTTCGCGCTCACCGGGCTGTGGGTCGGGGTGCTGATAGGTGCCTTCCTGATGGCGTGCGGCAGCGGCATCACCGATTCGGGACTCAACGCATACCTCACGCTGCACCACGACGCGAGGGCCATGAACACCGCCCACGGGCTCTTCGGGGTCGGCGCCACCCTCGGACCGCTGGCCATCGAGGCGTCGCTGCGCGGCGGTGCCTCGTGGGAGATCGTCTACGTCGGCATGTCGATGGCGAGCGCTGTCCTCCTCCTGCTGTACCTGGCTCACCGTGACATCGCCGACACCTCCGCCGCTCCGATCGAAGCCGAGACGGCCGACGGGCGCGACGCAAGGCTGTTGGTGACCGCCCTGCTCGCGGTCTTCTTCTTCTACGTCGCCGCCGAGGCCTCGGTCGGTGCCTGGACGTTCAGCCTGCTCACCGAGAGTCGAGGTGTCGACGACACGGTCGGCCGCATCTTTGTTTCGGCCTTCTGGGCCGGTCTCACCCTGGGCCGCTTCGGTCTCGGCTGGCTCGGCCATCACCTGGACCTACGCTCGCTGTTGCGGTTGTCGGTCGTCGGGTCCGGGGTCGGGGTGGCCGTCTTGTCCTTCGATCCCTTCCCCGGCGCCGACCTGCTCGCGTTGCCCGTCATCGGCCTGGCCATGGCCGGGGTGTTCCCCGCTTTGGTACTCCTCACCCCCGGCTGGCTCGGGTCGGGCCGCACCGCCCGGATCGTCGGCTATCAGCTGGCCGCGTCGAGTCTCGGCGCCGTCGGTGCTGCCGCCTTCACCCGTCAGCTGGTCGAGGCCCGTGGCGAGAGCGCGATCGCAGCCGCCCTCGCGGCCGCCGCGGCCGGTTTGATGATCACCTTCGGTGTGCTCGACCGGCTGGCCCCCCGCCGCCGCGCCGACCTCACGACGGGCGCCGCCGTCTGACCGGCGAGTAGCGTCTCATCGTGGATCTTCCCGTGATGCCGCCGTTGAAGCCGATGCTGGCCAAGGCCGTCCACGAGGTTCCCGACACCCCCGATCTCGCCTACGAGCCGAAGTGGGACGGCTTCCGGTGCGTCGTGTTTCGCGACGGTGACGAGATCGAGCTCGGCAGCCGCAACGAGCGACCCTTCAATCGCTACTTCCCCGAGCTGCTCGAGCCGCTCAAGGAGAGCCTTCCCGATCGATGTGTGGTCGACGGCGAGCTCATCGTGCGCATCGACGGTGAGCTCGACTTCGATGCGCTCGGTCAACGCATCCACCCGGCCGACTCACGAGTGCAGATGCTCGCCGAGAAGACTCCAGCGGAGTTCATCGCCTTCGACGTGATCGCCGTCGGCGATCTCGATCTCACCGACGAGTCCTTCGCGGTGCGTCGGGGTGTGCTCGAACGCCTGGCCGAGGATTTCGCCGGGCCAGTGCTGCTCACGCCGAGCACCACCGACCACGCGACCGCCGTCGAGTGGTTCACCCGTTTCGAGGGCGCCGGGCTCGACGGGTTGATGGCCAAGCCCCTCGACGGGACCTACGTGCCCGACAAGCGGGTTCAGATCAAGGTGAAGCACAAGCGCACCGTCGACTGCGTGGTTGCGGGGTACCGCATGCACAAGAGCGGCGACGGAGTGGGCTCGCTCGTCCTCGGCCTCTACGGCGACGACGGCTCGCTCTGGCATGTCGGTGTCGCCGCCAGCTTCCGCGCCTCGATGCGCGCCGAGCTCCTCGATGAGCTGGCCCCGTACCGCCTCGACGACATCAGCGAGCATCCGTGGGCATCGTGGGCCGACGAGAGCGCCCACGCCACCGGTTCGATGCCAGGGGCTCCGAGCCGTTGGGCCAACGAGCGCGACCAATCGTGGATCCCGCTGCGCGCCGAGCGCGTGGCCGAGGTCTCCTACGCTCATGCGAGCAACGGTCGCTTCCGGGGAACAACTTCGTTCGTCCGTTGGCGACCCGACCGCGATCCCGCCAGCTGCCGACACACTCAGCTCGTGCAAACCGACTCGCTTCCCTTCGCCGAGGTGCTCGCCGCGAAAGGCTGACGGTCCGAGGCTCAGTCGGTGATCCTCGCCCGGCTGGGTGCAACTCGTGGCGGCTCGTTCGGTTGCTTGGGGTACACCGGGGGCCACGGGGCGTCCATGAGCCCGGCCGCCATGTCGGCGGCCGACATCGCCAGCAACGGATTCGATCGACTGCGGGTGCGCCGTACATGCCCGACCACGGGTCGCCGTGGGGCAACCGATCGAGCACCGCAGCGATGGTGAAGGCGTCGGGGTCGACATCGGGAAGCTCGTCCCAGGTGATCGGCGTGCTGACCTGGGCACCGACCCGGGCCCGCACCGACCACGCGCCGAACACCGTCTTGTGCGGAGCGTTCTGGTTGAAGTCGACGAAGACACGCTTGCCGCGCTCCTCCTTCCACCACGCTGCGGTGACGAGGTCGGGTCGTCGGCGTTCGAGCTCGCGGGCGAGCGGCCACCGCTGCGGCCCGCACCTCGTAGGAGTCCCACCGTGGCTCGAGGCGCACGAAGCACGTGGATCCCCTTCGACCCCGTGGTCTTGGGGTACGAGGCGATCCCCAGCTCGTCGAAGAGAGCCTTCACCTCGCTGGCCGCCTCGCGCACCTGATCGAAGACGACCCCGGGCGTGGGATCGAGATCGATACGCAGCTCGTCGGTGTGGCTCGGGTTCGACGGCCAGATAGGGCCACGGGTGGAACCCGAGGCAGCCGAGGTTGACCGCCCACACCACGTGCGCGATGTCGGCCGCCACGAGGGCGTTCGACGTGGTGCCGTTGGGCGTCGACACGACCGTGGTCTCGAGCCATTCCGGAGCGCCCGCCGGCACTCGTTTCTGGAAGAAGGACTTGCCGCTTGCGCCGTCGGGAAAGCGCTGCATCAGGGTGGGTCGCCCGCCCATCGCGGCCAGGAGCGGTTCGGTGACGGCGATGTAGTAGTCGACCAGGTCGAGCTTCGTCTCGCCGTTCCTCGAGAAGAACACCTTGTCGGGATGAGTGACGCGCACCTCGTGGCCGGCCAGCTCGAGCACGATCGGGTCAGTCATCCCGTTCCTCGGCGACAGAGGGGACATGACCGTGGGCCACGGCCTCGGCCAGGATCGCCTCGACCATTTCGGCCACCACGGGTGCTCCTGGTCGGATGGCGTGTATCACCTCGGTGATGCGGTCGGCGCCGATGCCGTGGTCATGCCACGGACGCCCACCGTTGGCCGCGTTGAGCAGGAACGGCTGGGCCCGGTCGCAGGCGTAGGCGAAGCGGCCTTCGGGTGTCGAACCGGTCTCGTACTCGTCCCACAGCTCCCGCAGCTCGGTCCCCTGCCGGCCCGGGAGAAGCCCGAAGATGCGATCGGCCGCGGATTTCTCGAGGGCGAGCTTCGCCTCGGCCGCATCCGTGTCGTAGAAGTAGGTGTCGCCGGCGTCGGCCTCCACGATGTCGTGGACCAGCAGGATCTGAACCACGCGGCTGAGGTCGACCGGTTCCGCGGCGTAGGGCGCGAGAGCCATCGCCATCATCGCGACGTGCCACGAATGTTCGGCCGTGTTCTCGCGCCGAGTGCCGTCGACGAGGACCGATCTTCGCTCGACCGTCTTCAGTCGATCGAGGTCGAGCACGAACTCCAGTCGCGATCCGAGATCGGCATCTCGGGCCGTGGCCAGGTCGACGATGCGATCGCGGTCGAGAGGCCGGTGTTCCTCGTCGAGGTGGTAGGCGAGGAACTGCACCCGCTTGGCGCCACCGTCGGTGTCCTGCTCGCCGACGGGTCGGAATCCGAACCGGCGGTGGAAACGGAGCGAGCCGTCGTTACGGGGCCGGACGTTCACCTCGGCGGCCAGCACTCGCGCTCCGTCGGCCCGGCCCCAGTCGACGAAGGCCTGATAGAGGAGCGCGCCGAGGCCTCGGCCCCGATGATCGGCGCGCACGACCACCCGGTCGACATAGAGGAAGCCGTGCGGATAGCGCTCGCAGAACGCCCGGTAGTTGAGGCTCTCGTAGGCCAGACCGGGGCCGTGCAGGCCGACGAGGAAGGCCACGAGCTCACCGCCACGTTCGGCGACCGCGAACCATCGGGACTGCTCGGCAAGAGACGAGAGCGACACGGCATCCAGCCGGCCCACGGCGGGTACGGCAGCATTGTTCATGGGCAGGACCAGGTCGAGGTCGTCGGGTGTGGCCGGGCGGAGATCGACGGGCTTCACAACGCCGGTGTGAGCTGCTCGGCCCGTGCGACGAGCTGTGGCGCACCGAGCTGGGCGCACACCTCGGCGAATGCGGGCGTCGGACCGGTCCACCGCAGATCGTCGACCGACTCGAACAGGTCGAGATCGGTGATCACGGTGGCGATGGTGCGGAACAAGATCGCTTGGTCGCGGTGGCCGGCGAGGGTCGCGGCCAGCTTCGCGGCCCCCCGCACCGTGACGTCCCAGTCGTCGGCCGAGCCGGGGATGTGCTCGATGTGGTCGTACCGGGCCAGCACGACCGACGACGACTTCGCACCCCAACCGGCCAGGCCGGGAAAGCCGTCGGCGGTGTCGCCCACGAGACCGAGGTAGTCCGCGATCGACTCGGGCGCCACGCCGAACTTCTCGATGACCGCCGCCCGATCGATGAGGAGTTGCTTGCGACGGTCGTACTGCACGATGCGGCCGTCGGCGCGCACACACTGGCCGAGATCCTTGTCGGGGGTGCAGATGATCGCCCGTTCGACCCGTGGGTCCGCCGCCGCGGCCACCGCCGCGGAAGCGAGCGCGTCGTCGGCTTCGTGATCGACCATTGCGAAAACCGCGAACCCGGCGGCCCGAAGCGCATCCTCGATCTCGGGGAACTGGGCGAACAGGTCGGGATCGATTCCTGAACCGTCCTTGTAGCCCTCGTACAGGTCGTTGCGGAACGACTCGATGACATGATCGGTGGCGACCCCCACGTGGGTTGCGCCGTCGCGGACCAGGTCGAGCATGCTCGACAACACGCCGATGGTGGCGCCGTGGCGCGGGTCGCGGTTGTTCGGGCCGTAGTGGAAACGAAACAGCTCGTAGGTGCCGTCGACCAGGTGCACGTGCATCGTTCCAGCGTGACACACGAGCGGAGCAGCCGCTCCCCCAACTGACGGGTCAGCGACTAGAGTCGTCGCAAACGGAGAAGGGTTGCATTGTGGGCCTGACCCCTGCCGACATCACCAATACATCGTTCACGCAAGCGCGTAAGGGCTACGACATCCGCGAGGTCGACGCGTTTCTTCGCGCCCTTGCGGCCAAGGCCGCCGAGGAACCACCCGAGCAGTACGGCCAGCTGGGTGACGAGGTCGCCTCGGTGCTGCGTGCCGCCAACGAGACGGCGTCGTCGATCCGCTCCAAGGCCGAGGCCGAGGCCGCCGCCGTGGTGGCCGCGACCGAGCAATCGCGCCTCGAGATCGAGCAGGCCCGGGTCGGTGCCGAGGCCGAGATCAGTCACTCGTTGCTCGAAGCCGAGACCTACGCGGCCGAGACCCGTCAGGCCGCCGACACGTACCTCGCCACGACCCGACGAGAAGCCGAGACCTACGCGGCCGAGACCCGACAGGCCGCGGACACGTACCTCGCCACGACCCGACGAGAAGCCGACGACTACACGACCGAGACCCGACAGGCCGCGGACACGTACCTCGCCACGACCCGACGAGAAGCCGACGACTACGCGACCGAAACCCGACAGGCCGCCGACACCCACGACGAGGCGACCCGTACCGACGCCGACGACTTCGCCCAGACCACACGGGAGTCCGCCCTCGAAGAAGCCAGGGCCATTCGCTCCCAGGCCGAGGAAGACGCGCAACGGCGCTCCGCGGCACTGGTCGCGGCGACCCAGGAGCGGGTGGCCGAGCTCGAAGGCGTCGAGGCCGAGATCCGCTCGCGAGTTCAGTCGATGGCCGCCGAGATCCAGCGCCTCGCCGACGTGGGCAACGGCGTCATCGACCTACGCGACCGCCGGCGTCCCGACGTCGCCGCCGAAGAGGATGCCGTGCCGGCGTCACACGCGATCTGGACCGCCGTCGGCGACGCCATGGCTGGCCCCGAGACGCCCACCCAGGAGTCCTCTGCTTCATGACCACGGTCATCGCAGCCGGCGCCCGCACTCCCATCGGGAAGTTGTCGGGGGCGCTGGGTCCGCTCTCGGGAACCGACCTCGGTGGCGTTGCGATTGGCTCAGCACTCGAACGGGCGGCTGTCGAGCCCGGCGAGGTCGACTACGTGATCATGGGGCAGGTACTCCAGGCGGGTGCCGGCCAGGCGTCGTCGCGCAGGGCGGCAGCCAATGCGGGAGTTCCCCTCACGGTCCCGGCGACCACGATCAACAAGGTGTGCCTGTCGGGCATCAATGCCATCTATCTGGCCCATCAGATGGTGCAGTCCGGTGACGCCGACATCGTGGTGGCGGGCGGCATGGAGTCGATGACGCACGCGCCCTATCTCCTGCCCGGCGCCCGTGCCGGGTTTCGTGCCGGCGACCAGACCGTGGTCGACTCCCTGTTCCACGACGGTCTCTTCTGTGCCCTCGAAGCCTGCCTGATGGGCGAGGCGACCGACCGCTACGGCGCGTCGGCGGGTCTGTCTCGCCTCGCCCAGGACGAGATCGCGGCGGCCTCGCACGAACGGGCCGCCCGGGCGACCAAGGACGGACTCTTCGCCGACGAGATCGTGGCGGTAACCGTTCCCCAGCGCCGCGGTGAGCCGACATCGGTGGGAGAGGACGAGGGGATACGGGCTGCGACGACAGTCGAGTCGCTCTCGGGACTGCGGCCCGCCTTCAGCGCCGCCGGCAACATCACCGCCGGCAACGCCAGCCAGATCAGCGACGGCGCCTCGGCCGTCGTGATCATGGGCGCGGCCACCGCCGCCCGTCGCGGCCTCGACCCATTGGGCGAAATCGTCGGCTACGGGCAGGTGGCCGGTCCCGACCCCTCACTGCTGCACCAGCCGTCGAATGCGATCCGCGCGGCTCTCCAAGGCACCGATGTGACGATCGATCAGCTCGACGTCTTCGAGATCAACGAGGCCTTCGCCGCGGTTGCGGTGGCCTCGATGGCCGATCTCGGCATCGACGCATCGGTGACCAATGTGAATGGCGGTGCCATCGCTCTCGGCCACCCCATCGGGGCGTCGGGCAACCGACTCGTGCTCACGCTCTTGCACGAGCTCCGTCGCCGCGGCGGCGGCCACGGCGCCGCGGCCCTGTGCGGCGGTGGCGGCCAGGGCGACGCCATCATCGTCCGGGTCTGACCGATGTCGGTCGATTCCGACCCCTGAATTGCTTCACGTTACGGTTTGATTACACTGTTCGGCGGCTCGTGAGCATCGTTCCCCCCACACGAGCCCCCTGATCTCCCGTGCGCAACCGTCTCCTTCCTGCTTTCGTCTCATCGCTCCTGCTCGTAGGAGTGCTGGGGATCGCGCCTGCCCCGGCTCAGGACTCGCTGGAAGATGCCCGAGCCGAACGTGAAGAGCTGCGCCGCCAGGCCGCCGAGGTCGCCGCCGAGATCGACCTGCTCGGCGCCCAGGACGCCGAGGTCGCCCAAGCGTTGGCCGACCTCGAGGCGTTCGTGGCCCAGACCCAGGCCGACATCGATGGGGCCGAGCTGGCCATTGCCCAGGCCGAGGCCGACGCCGCAGCCACCGACCTCGAGGTCGAGCGGCTCGACGGCGAGATCGGTGCGGCCCGCGAGGTGGTGCGCACCTTTGCCGTGACGGCCTACGTGTCTCCCGGGGGCTCCGATCTCGACAACCTGCTGTCCTCCGACGACCCTCGCACCAACGAGTTGCGAAAGTTCTTCGTCGAGCTGGCCGGCGGCAACGCCGACGACGCCGTCGGCGAGCTCCGACGGCTCCAGGACGACCAGGACGCGTTGCGTCTCGTGGCCGAAGAGGCCAGAGCTCGCGCCGACACCAGTCGCCAGGAGCTCGAGGTCAAGCTCACCGAGCTGCGGGACGCGATTGCGGCCCAGGAATCAATTCGGGCCGACATCGAGCGCCGGGTCGCCGAGTGGGAGGGCGAGTCGGCCGCCCTGGCCGCGGCCGACGCGGAGGTAACCGCGATCATCCAGGCCGAAGAGGCCCGCATCGAGGCGGCCCGTCAGGCCGAGATCCAACGCCTGGCCGACCTCGAACGCCAGCGACTGGCCGAAGAGCAGCGGCTGGCGGACCTCCAGCGCCAGCGCCAACTCGCCGAGCAACCCGCCGTCACCGAGGAGACCCCCGCCGACGACGACGCCGTGGTCGACCCGCCGGCACTGCCGCCGGTCGATGCGCCGAGCAACTTCATCTGGCCGGTCAACGGCGCCGTCGTTTCGGCGTTCGGGTTCCGTATCCACCCGATCTTCGGGACCCAACGCTTCCATTCCGGTATCGATGTCAACGCCGGGTCGGGCACGCCGATTGCCGCGGCGGCCGGCGGCGTGGTCATCACGTCCGGGTGGATGGACGGCTACGGCAACACCGTGATCGTCGATCACGGTGGCGGTTTCGCCACGCTCTACGCACACCAGTCACAGCTGGCGGTGTCGGTCGGGCAATCGGTGAACCAGGGAGCCATCGTTGGCTACGTCGGCTCCACTGGTTGGTCGACGGGACCGCACCTGCACTTCGAGATCCGCATCGGCGGCGCCCCCGTCGATCCGCTCGGGTACCTGTAGGGCCCGGCATCTCGAGTGTCGCGGCTGTCGATAATCGGAGTCGTCCTCTCGACCCTGCTCTGCGGCCCAGCCGCGGCTTCGCCCGCCGGCCCGCCCGCCGAGCAGACCACGACATGGTTCTTCGCGAACCAACTGGCCGGCGGCTCAGCGGCCTTCTCGGTGCCCTTTGGTGACGCCGACGCCGACGGCTACCTGAGCGGCGACTGGGACGGCAGCGGCATCGACGGCATCGCGGTTCGGTCCGGGCGCCTGTACCGGCAGTACGACCTGCAGACCGGTACGACCACGACGGTTTCCTTCGGACGGTTCGGCGACGAGGCGTACGTCGGCGACTGGGACGGCAACGGCACCGACACCCTCGCCGTCCGACGCGGCAACGTCTTCTTCGCCAGCTCCACGGGTCGATCAGGGGTGGCCGACATCGTGTTCTCCTACGGACGGGCCGGCGACGAGGTGTTCGTCGGCGACTGGGACGGCAACGGCACCGACACCCTCGCCGTCCGACGCGGCAACCAGTTCTTCGTGCGCAATTCGGCCACCACGGGCCCGGCCGACACGGTTCTCGCCTACGGACGGCGGAACGACGAGGTTCTGGTCGGCGACTTCGACGGCGACGGCACCGACACGTTCATGGTGCGGCGAGGCAAGGAGTACTTCGTCCGGAACGACCTTCGCTCCGGTCCCGCCTCGATCTCGTTCTCGTACGGGCGGGCCACCGATCACGTCACCCTCGGTGACTGGGACGGCGACGGAGACGACACCGCTGCGGTTCGACGCGTCGGTGTGCCACTACCGAACGCCGCATCGATCACCGGCGCCCGCTTCGTCGCCCACTACGGCTCCAGTGCAACCCCGCTGCTCGGCGTGCTGGGCGAGGGCACCGTCGCCGACTCGGCCCGCCGGGTTGCCGCCCGCGCCGCCGAGTGGCATGGATTCGGACTGCCCACCGTGCCCGCGGCGGAGTTCATCGCCACGATCGCCAACGCGTCGCCTGGCCCGCAGGGCGATTGGAGCGTCCGCATCCCCCACAGCGACATTCGTCCCTACATCGAAGCCATGCGCGCGGTGGGCGGGATAACCGTGCTCGACCTCCAACCCGGCCGAAGCGACTTCCTCACCCAGGCCAAGGAGTACGAGGCGTTGTTGCTCGAACCCGACGTTCACCTGGCGCTCGACCCCGAGTGGAGGATGCAGTCGGGACAGGTACCCGCACAGGTGATCGGCTCGGTCGACGCCGCCGAGATCAACGCGGTCACTGCCTGGCTCGACGACCTCATCGCGGCCAACAATCTCCCACCCAAGCTGGTGATCGTCCATCAGTTCACCCCGTTCATGGTGACCAATCGGGACCGGCTCGCCCCTCGTGACAACATCTCCATGCTGATCCACATCGACGGTTTCGGTAGCCCCGAGGCCAAGGTCTCCCGCGTGAACGAGCTCCGCCCCACGCCACCGATCCGACTCGGATTCAAGCTGTTTCTCGACGAGGACAC
The DNA here is from genome assembly GCA_963700995.1 of uncultured Acidimicrobiales bacterium. Classification (GTDB taxonomy): domain Bacteria; phylum Actinomycetota; class Acidimicrobiia; order Acidimicrobiales; family JAHEJN01; genus JAHEJN01. The sequence continues at coordinate 109,563 of CAVOZP010000009.1, read as the reverse complement.
TCGATTGATGGCTCCGGCCGAGGTCATCGAACGGCTCGCTCCCGACCCGATCTATGTGTCGTACCAGTGACCGGTCGGCTCAGGATCGGGACAGCTCTTTCCAGAGGCTGGTGAACGCTGCCGCCGAACGGCCACCGGGGAAGGCGATCGCCACGGGTTGGCGCTTCTCGCACGCCCGCTCGATCTCGACCGTCTCGGGGATCCAGGTGGACAGGATGTCGCTGCGTTCGGCCCGAAGATCGTCGACGAACGCGGCGTGGCGGGCCAGCATGGGGTCGACCATGCTGAGGAAACCGCGAACACGTGTGGCGGCATTCGGCTCACGGTCGACGAAGTCGACGAACTGATCGAACGAGCGCAGCGCCAGCATCGACGGGACGATCGGCACCACGACCTCGGCGCCGACCCCGACGACGGACGTCACCGCCGAATCGACACCGGCCGGCAGATCGAGCACCAGGAGCTCGTAGTTGCCGTGCTCGGCGGCAACGACGCGAGCGAGTTGTTTGCTGTGGACCAGGGTGGATCCGGAGGCGAGGGTCGTGTCGGCGGGAATGACCGAGAGACCCTCGACGGAGGTGGGCACGACGCGGTGATGGGTCCGCCGCCGGAACAGCCCGGCGCGCGGCGAGGGTTGCGTCACGGGTTCGACTCCGGTGAGATGGCACGCCGCCGCCTGGGGGTCGAGGTCCCATACGACTACTCGCAGCCCCGACAGCGCTGCGGCCGTCGCGACGTTGACCGCGGCGGTGGTTTTTCCCACCCCACCCTTGACCGCGGCAAACGCCAGAATGCGCATGCGGCGGACCTTATCTGCCTTGCGGGTACTGCTCCCCACGTTCGGGGGCTGCACCCTCGCGAATGACAGATCGGCATCGGTGGCCTAGTTTGAGAACGGAGCTACACAACGTCGTGCGTTCCTGTCCGGGCCGATCCTGCGAAAGGAGCACCATGCGAATCTCCGAACTTCTCGACGGCAAGGGCCAGCGAGTTGCGACCGTCGATCCAGCCGATCGCGTCTCCGACGCCATCGCCCTGCTCGCCGAGTGGGGCATCGGTGCGCTCGTCGCGTCGGCCGACGGCAAGACCATCGCCGGCATCATCTCCGAGCGCGACATCGTACGCAGCCTGGCCGAAGAGCACGAATGGACCCTGCGACTGCGAGTCGACGACCTCATGACCAAGACCGTCGTCACGTGCGCGCCGACCGACACGGTCGACTCGTTGATGAGCCTCATGACCGCCAATCGCATTCGCCACGTTCCAGTGGTCGAACACGGTGAGCTCACTGGCATCGTCAGCATCGGCGATGTCGTCAACATCCGGCTCCAGGAGCTCGAGGCCGAGGCATCGGCGGTCCACGACTACATCACACTGGGTCGCTGATCACCCGAGTCGACTCAGTCGTCGTTGACCCCGACGCCATCGAGGGCGTCGGCGATCAGTTGCGGTAGGGCAATGGCCTCGTCGAGCGTACGAACGTGCACGACGGGGACCTTCGGCCGTGACACGAGCGACACCGCCTCGACGTGGTCACGCTCGGGCGGTGCGAGCGCGGGGCCCAGCACGACGAGGTCGTGCTCGAAGTCGGCCACTCGCAGTTCGTACAGGTCCGGGTCGAGGACCGCGATGCAGCGGTGTCCAGCCGGCTCGAGGATCTGCGACGCGGCCTCGGCCATGTCGGCGTAACGGCCCATGAGCAAGACGACAGCCACCCAACCTCCTTCGCGCCTTCCCGTGAACGACCGCGACCGATCGTACTTCCCAACGACGCGGTGGAGTCCGGAGGCTGCCACGGGGCTGCGACGGGGCCGGGGGTGGGCTAGCGCAAAGTCGGCCGATGTGCTCAACTTCGGGCTCGACTCGACCGATCACACGGTCGGAAGCTGCTTCGGCCTACGGTGCACATTCGTCGGAGGCCCCGATCCCATCCGGGGTCTCCACGGCTCATCGAAAGGACCACATGCGGTACGGAATCGCGTCGGCAATGGCCACGGTGGCCGTGTTGCTCACGATCATTGCTGGCCCGGGCTGGTTCGCCAAACACAATCTCTACGAAACCGCCGTCGTGGTCGAGCGGGTCGACACGACCCTCGATGACGAGCGGGTCCAGCTCGCGATCGCCGAGAAGGTCACCGACCAGCTGTTCCTGCTGGCGGGAATCGATCGCGAGGCAGCCGCCGACGCCATCGAGGAGACCGACCCCGAAGCCGAGGTCGAAGCCGATCCAACACCTGACCAGGCTGTATTTCCCACGCCCACCCCAGAGGTCGAGGAGAATGACGAGGCGATCGATCTCCTCGCCGATCTCCCCATCGCCGAGGCCATCCAGTCCGTCGCCACCGAGCGGGCGGCGCTCATCGTCGCATCGAACCGGCTCGACCCTCAGATCCTGGAGGCGGTGCGTCAATCGCACGGGGAGTTCCTCGAGGTCATAGACGGGACGCAGCCGCCGAACTCGGAGGCAGAAGTCACCATCGACCTCGAACCGGTCGTCGTGGAGACCCTCGACGCGATCGCCGACGACCCGATCCTGGGCTTCCTGAGCACGAGCGACGTCGAAATCGGCGATTCCACCTTCATCGTCGCACGCGAGGGTCAGGGCGGAGGCGTGTGGTGGGCGATGCTCGAGAAGTTCCCCGACTGGACGAACCTTGCCATATTCGGCATCTTCGTGTTGTTGGGGGGCGCCATCGTTCTCTCACCCGAACGCGACCGCATCATGCTCACGTCGGGAGTCGGAATCGCCGTCATCGCCCTGATCATCGGAGCTGCTTCGTGGGCCGCTCGCCCCATCGTCTCCACCGTCTTCATCCGCGACGAGGTCACGCGGGGCGCCTACGAAGCCGTGTACGACGTCTTGTCGAAGCCGCTCATCAGCCTCGAAGTCCGGATCGCCATCTTCGGGGCCATCCTGGCTGCCATCGGGGGAATCCTCGGTTTCTTCCTCGACTGGACGGCCGAACGAGCCCTGGCCGAAGAAGCGGCCGAGAACCCCAACGGCTACGACCCCAGCACGCCCACCTACCGTTCACCCTTCGGCGAAAGCGGCATCCCGCCCGGCCCGCGACGCTGAGGTCACGCCTGAACGGGGGGCAACAGTCTCTGATTCCGCGGGTGATCCCCACGTGGGCGGGCCCGCAGCGCCGGTAGGTTCGGGGGCCGATGCTCACGATCCCGGACCCCGACGAGATCCTCGACGGCTTCGTCGACCATGTGGTCGAGCTCGGCCTGGAGCTCTACGAGGCACAGGAGGAGGCCATCCTCGAGTTGATCGCCGGCGCCAACGTGGTGCTCAACACCCCCACCGGGTCGGGGAAGTCGCTGGTGGCGACGGCTGCGCACTACGCGGCGCTCGCCCATGGCCGCCGGAGCGTCTACACCGCCCCGATCAAAGCGTTGGTGAGCGAGAAGTTCTTCGCACTGTGCCGCGACTTCGGCTCGGAGCGGGTGGGCATGATCACCGGAGACGTGTCGGTGAACGCCGGGGCTCCCATCATCTGTTGCACCGCGGAGATCCTGGCCAACTGGGCCTTGCGCGAGGGCGCCGGGGCCGACGTCGACCTCGTCGTGGCCGACGAATTCCACTACTACGGCGACCCGCAGCGGGGGTGGGCCTGGCAGGTTCCGCTGCTCGAGTTGCCCCACGTGCAGTTCTTGTTGATGTCGGCCACCCTCGGCCCGACCGCGTGGCTGGTGGAGGAGCTCGAGCGCCGAACCGGCCGAGCCAGTGTCCTGGTGCGCAGCACCGACCGTCCGGTACCCCTCGACTTCGCGTACCGCACCACCCGTTTGGTCCACTCGATCGAGAAGCTGCTCGAGCTCGGACGGGCGCCGGTGTACATCGTGCACTTCACCCAACGCGAGGCTGCCGAGCAGGCGCAGTCTCTCCTGTCGATCGATGTGCTCACCAAGGACGAGAAGGCGCAGGTGAACGAGATCATCGGCGGGTTTCGCTTCGACAGCCCGATCGGCAAGGACATGCGCCGGTTCGTGACCCACGGCATCGGCCTGCATCATGCCGGTTTGTTGCCGAAGTACCGGCTACTGGTCGAGAAGCTGGCCCAGGCCGGACTCCTCAAGTTGATCTGCGGGACCGACACACTGGGCGTCGGGGTGAACGTGCCCATCCGGACGGTGTTGTTCAGCCAGTTGTGCAAGTTCGACGGCAGCGACACCCGCGTCCTCCGCGTACGCGAGTTCCAGCAGATCGCGGGTCGGGCGGGACGCCGTGGGTTCGACACCATGGGCACCGTGTGGGCTCAGGCGCCCGCCCACTGGATCGAGAATCGAATCGGCGAGGAGAAAGCGGCCGTCGACGCGAAAAAGAAGAAGAAGCTGGTGAAGAAGAAGGCGCCCGAACGGGGCTACTCCCACTGGGACGAGGCAACCTTCGTCAAGCTCATCGAGGGCGAACCCGAGCCGCTGACCTCGAGCTTCCAGGTCACCCACCAGATGCTGCTCAACCTGCTCGACCGACCCGGAGACGGGTGTGCGGCGGTCCGGACGCTGATGGTCGACAACCACGAGACACGAAGACGCCAGCGTGCCCACATCCGCCGGGCCATCGGCATCTACCGATCGTTGGTCGCGGCCGAGGTGGTCGAGCACCTCGACGAGCCCGACGAGCACGGCCGCAGCGTCCGGGTGACCATCGACCTGTCCGACACCTTTGCGCTCAATCAGCCATTGTCACTGTTCGCCCTCGAGGCCGTGGAGGCGCTCGACCTCGAGCACGAAACCCACGCGCTCGACGTGGTCTCGGTGATCGAGGCGGTGCTCGAAAGCCCGCGGGTCATCCTCGCCGCCCAACTCGACAAGTTGATCGGCGACACCTTGGCCGAGCTGAAGCGCCGGGGCGTCGAGTACGACGAACGCATGGACGAGATCGCCAAGCTCAGCCATCCGAAGCCGCTCGAGGACTTCCTGTACGGCAGCTTCAACCTGTTTCGCGCCCACCATCCGTGGGTGGAGGGTGACACGGTGAAGCCCAAGGCCATCGTGCGCGACCTCTACGAGCGGGCCATGACCTTTCGTGACTACGTGAACCACTACGGCCTGAAGCGTTCGGAAGGTGTGCTGCTCCGCTATCTCACCGACGCCTATCGCGCGTTGCGTCAAACGGTTCCCGACGCGCACCGCACCGACCAGGTCGACGACATCGTCGAGTGGCTGGGCGAGCTGGTCCGTCAGGTCGACTCGAGCCTCATCGACGAGTGGGAGAAGCTCCAGCATCCCGATGAGGTGCAGAGCGAGGAGATCGTGCTACCCGAGCGGCGCGACGTCACCCAGAACACCCGGGCCTTCCGGGTGATGGTGCGCAACGAGATGTTCCGCTGGATCACCCTGCTCGCCCGGAGGGACAGCACCACTCTCGCCGAGGCGGGTCGCACGCTCACCGCGGAGGAGATCGACGCGGCCATCGCCGGGTACTGGGACGTGCACGACCGCATCGTGCTCGACGGTGACGCCCGCGGCCCCGATCACTTCGAGCTCGACGAGTCGGGCACCGTGCGCCAGACGATCTCCGATCCCGAAGGCTGGAACGAGTGGTATCTCGCCGCGACGGTCGACTGGGTTGCCTCCGCCGAGGCGGGTGAACCGGTCCTCGATCTCCTCGAGGTGACCCGGCGCGGGTAGTCAGCCGGCAAAGCCACTCACGGCGGCCGCATGCTCGGCTCTCGGATAGAGCTGCCGCAACAGCCGCGGCGCGCGGAACGGTCGCCATCCGTGGAGGGGTTGGCCCAGGCGATCGAGCACCGCGAAGACGGCGCTGGCGTTGTGTCCGAGCCCGGTGTGGCTGCCGCGGACCTCGATACTCTCACTCGTCGGACTCCGGTGTTCGATGCAGGCCTCCCAGCGCACGATCCCATCGGTCTTGGTGTAGATCGCGGTCGACGCCACGGGCAGGGCGCCCCGTTGGTGCTCGCTCCCGCCGAGGTGGACGTGATAGTGGCTGTCGTAGCGGTGCGCCAGCCCCTCGACCAGGCGGGAGACGGTGGAGCGATCGCCGGCCTGCATGCGGAACGGGCTGCCGAGGGTCACCACCTGACGCACACGATCGGGCGCGACACGGGCCAGGTGCCGTGCGTAGATGCCGCCCAGGCTCCAGCCCACGAGACGGACCTGCCGTCCGTGTTCGTCGGCCAGCTCGTCGAGCCGCTCGACGAGCCCGCCGATGATCTCCGGGGTGGGCCCGATGTTGCGCCCGAGGCTCCATCCCCTGGCGTCGTAGCCCTTGGCGTTGAGCGCCCACCGCAGTGGTGCCGTCGAGACGTCGGATGCACTGAATCCGGGGAGGACGAGAACCGGCCCGCCATCACCGAAGCGCGCCAGCCGCAGCAGCGGTGACAAGATCACCGATCCGGCCAACTCGGCGACGGCGCGTTGTTCGAGCGCCACCAACAGCCGTGAGGGAGCGCCCAGGGAACCATCGCCAGAAGCCATGTGAGGACAACCGTACTTGCCGCCGGTCTGCGGCCGCGAATGTACCGACCCGTGTCGAGTCGCCGTACTCTCGGAGCGTGCAGCAACTCAGCGGCGTCGACGCGGCCTTCCTCAACATCGAGACGGCCAACACCTACGGCCACGTGTCGAGCCTGTCGGTCTATGACCGACCCGACGACCCCGACTTCGACGCCTACACAGTGGCGCGTGCCCAGATCGAGGCGCGGCTGGGCCGGCTCGACCCGTTCCGCCGCCGGCTGGTGCCGGTACCGATGGGGTTGGACCACCCCTGGTGGATGCGCGATCCGGCGTTCGATCTCGACTTCCACGTACGCCACATCGCCGTGCCGCCGCCGGGAGGAACCGAGCAGGTCACTGCGCTGGTATCACGAATAATCGCCCGTCACCTCGACCGGAGCCGTCCGCTGTGGGAGGCCTACGTGATCGAGGGACTCGAGGGCGACCAGTTCGCGCTGCTCACCAAGGTCCACCACGCCACGATCGACGGAGCGGCCGGGGCGGAGCTCTTGGCCATGCTGCTCGACCAGAGACCCGACGCCGAGCTGACGCCGGCCGAGCCCGACAACCGGCCGCCCGAGCGCGAGCCCTCGGGTTTCGCGATGCTCGGCCGCACCGCCTTGTCGTTCGCCACCAAGCCGCGCGACGCCATCCGCCTCACCAACCGCGCCACCGCCGCCCTACGAGAGGTCGCCCGGCAGCGGGGCCTCGGCGGCCTCGGGGAGCTGGTCGGTCGACCGCTGCCCCAGCGCATCGCGGTCATGGGCCAGCGGGAGCACGACGACAACGACCCCGACATTGCCCCCGTGCTGCCCAGCCTCACCGCTCCGAACACGCCGTGGAGCCGCAGCGTGTCGGCGCAGCGCAAGTTCGCGATCGACAGCGTGGCCCTCGACGAGGTGAAGCACACCAAGCGACTGCTGGGCTGCACGGTGAACGACGTGGTGATGGCCATGGTGGCCGGCGGACTGAGGAGCTGGCTCGTCGAGAACGACGCGCTGCCCGATGAGCCGCTCGTCGCCATGGTCCCGGTCTCGGTGCGGACCGGCGACGAGACCGACCGCTGGACCAACCGGGTCTCGAGCCTCTTCGTGCCGGTTCCGACCGACCGAGACCAACCACTCGACCGCGTTGCCGCCATGAACCGCACCATGAACGAGGCCAAGGCCACCTTCGATCTCCTGCCGGCCGAAGTCCTCACCGACCTCGCTCAGTTCGCGCCCCCGGCGTTGGCCACGCGGGCGGCCCGCCTCGCCACCCGACTGCATTTCGGTGATCGGCTCGGTTCACCCATCAACCTGGTGATCTCGAACGTGCCGGGCCCTCGGAGCCCCCTGTTCCTCGGGGGAGCGATGATGCGGCACTACTACCCCGTCTCCACCATCGCCGAGGGGGTCGCCCTGAACGTCACGGTGCAGAGCTATCTCGACACGCTCGATTTCGGACTGGTGACCTGCCGCGACCTGATCCCCGATCTCGAGCGCATGACCGGGCTGATCGCGGTGGAGCTCGGCGTGATCCGCGAGGCCGCCGAGGCACTGGCCGACGCATCCGAGTAGCAACGCGAATACGAGGCAGCAACGGCGGGTTGCCGGTGTATGCGATTCCTCGTCCTGGTCATCAGCCTCGGGCTCGTCGCCACGGCGTGCACTTCGGCCAGCGACCCCAGCGCCGATTCGGCACCCGACGCGGGGGGAGCGGAATCCGTGCCGCTCGTATCGCCCACCGAAACCGTCGAACCGTTTGATCTGAGCGGCGGCGCCAGCTCCTCGGACGCAGGCGCGCAAGCGATCACCGGCGATGCCCGCGACCTGCTCGGGTTGGATGCGGCGAGCATCAGCGAGCGATGGAACACCGACTGGAGTCGCGCCACGGTCCCCCTTGGCGAGTTCGCCGCCGGGCTCCGGGGTACCGATCCGCGCGATGGCATCCCGCCGATCGACGCACCGAAGTTCGAGGACGTCGTCGGTGCCGCCGAATGGCTCGGCGCTGACGAGCCGGGGGCGCTGGTCACCGTGGGCGACGATGCCCGCTTCTATCCCCTCTCGATCCTCACTCGCCACGAGATCGTGAACGACCGGTTCGACAACGTGCCGGTCGCGGTCACGTTCTGCCCCCTCTGCAACACCGCGCTCGCCTTCGACCGGCGCGTCGACGGGCAGGTGCTGCGTTTCGGGGTGTCGGGCTTGTTGCGCAAGAGCGATCTGGTCATGTGGGACGACGTCACCGAGAGCCTGTGGCAGCAGATCACCGGTGAGGCGGTCGTGGGCGCCCTGGCGGGCACCGTGCTCGAGGTCGTGTCGACCTCGATCGTCTCGTTCGCCGACTTCGCCGAGACCCACCCCGACGGTCTGTCGCTGTCACGTGACACCGGCTTCAGAATCACCTACGGGGCCAACCCGTACGAGGGCTACAGCTCCCAGAACGGTCCCTTCGGCAGCTTTTTCCAAGACGAGCTCGACCCCCGGTTTCCCGCCCTCGAACGAGTCGTCGCCGTGACGACCGACGACGAGGTCGTGGCCTACCCGTTCAGCGTCATCGCCGAGGAGGGCGCGGTGAACGACGTGGTCGGCGGCCAACCCACCGTGGTCTTCTGGGGCGGCACCACCACCGATGCCCTCGATCGGTCGAGTATCGCCGACAGCCAACAGATCGGCAGCGGCATCGCCTATGACCCGACCGTCGACGGACAAACGCTCACCTTCACCGCCAACGGCGATGACACCTACACCGATGCCCAGACCGGCTCGACCTGGAATCTGCTCGGCCGCGCCGACGGGGGAGAGCTGGAGGGAAGGCAACTCGCCACGGCCAACCATCGCAACGAGTTCTGGTTCGCGTTCACGGGGTTCTTCCCCGACGCTCGTGTGTACGACGGCAGCTAGATCGCCTGGCTCGGCCGCCCCGGGCCCTCGGCGTCTTGGCCGTCCATGCCGGGGTTCAGGCGGGCGCGGGCCATGAGATCGGGCATGATCTCGCCCACCGAGGCCGGGGTGTCGCCCTGAGTGGCCGTCGGGCCGAGATGCCACTGCTCGGCGATGCCGACCCGGTCGCCCACCACGTCGAACACACGGCCGGTGACGTTCGTGGCCTCGGGGCTGGCCAGCCATGCGGCCACGTTGGCGATCCAGCGGGGGCCGAGCGCCTCCTGGGCCGCCTCGTCGGCACCGGCGAAGCCGGGCAGGTCGGCGGTCATGCGGGTGAACGCTGCGGGTGCGATGCAGTTCACCGTGACGCCGTAGCGCACCAGCTCCATCGCGGCGATGACGGTGAAGGCGGCAATGCCTGCCTTGGCTGCGCCGTAGTTGGTCTGGCCGACGTTCCCGTAGATGCCCGAAGGCGAGCTGGTGTTGATGATGCGCGCCTCGTTCTCGAGACCCTCCTTGGCGCGGCTGCGCCAGTGCACCGACGCATGGTGGCTGACGTTGAAGGTGCCCTTCAGATGCACGGCAACCACGGCGTCCCAGTCGGACTCGGTCATCGAGAACATCATCCGATCGCGGAGAATGCCGGCATTGTTGATCACGATGTCGAGCCCTCCGAAGGTGTCGAGGGCCTGGTCGACCATGCCCTTGGCGTGCTCGAAGTCGGCGACGTTTCCGCCGTTCACCACGGCTTCGCCTCCCATCGCCTCGATCTCGGCTACCACCTGCTGGGCCGCCGACGGATCGCCGCCCTCGCCGGTCACGTCGCCGCCGAGGTCGTTCACGACGACCTTGGCGCCTTCGCTGGCCAGCATGAGGCAGTGTTCGCGGCCAATGCCGCGAGCCCCTCCGGTGACGATGGCGATGCGACCTTCGTTGAGCTTGCTCACGGTGTCTCCTCAGACGGTTGATCTGTCTCGTTCGGCGTCACATCTGACCACAGCCGACGAAGCCGACGCCATCCGGAGGCCACAGTGGTCGCCGCGGGTCAGCCGTCGAGCTGGTCGATCTCGGCCAACAGCTGGCGGCTGCCGCTCGGCTTCGTGTGGTACTTCCTCCCCTGGGTCACGAACCCGGCCAGCGACGAGAGTCGGCGCGTTGTGTTCTCGCGACGGTTGGAGATGCCCGATCGCAAGAGCCCCAGCATGTGGGCGGCGGGGCTCGCCTGCAGCCGGTCGGGCACCACCCAGGTGACGTCGCGCGCCGCGACCGGCTCGAGCGCGGCCAGCTCGGTCGGTCGGACCGGGTCGGCCGCGGTCACCGCGGCCAGTCGACCCCGATCGACGGCGGCGACCGGTGGTGGGCCCACCAGATGACCGGTCGAGAGGTCGAGCAACAGCGCCGGCGAGTCCCACACCTTCCAGCCACCGCGTCGCAGCCTGGCCCCTTCGTCACGGAGGCCTGGTCCGAATGCAGCGTCGACGAACACCAACGACCCTCCCCTGACCATGGCTGTGCCCGGTAGCTCCAGGAACGTGGCGTCGGCGGTGGCCACCGTGTGCTCGACACCGCGGACAATCGCCCGCAGCAGTCGGCCCCGCGACGGCGTGGCCACGACGCGCACATTGTTGACGTACAGCATGCTCTTGGCGCGGGTGGCCCCCTCGGCTTGGCCCACCAGAACGGAGAGGTTCGGTTCGCCGGAGCCACCTCGGGTCGCGCCGGGAAACAGGTCGAGAACAGCGGCGTGCAGATCGGTGGCATCGGCGCGATAGCCGAGCAGGTGCGGGCCGACGGGAAGATCGAGGTGACCCGCCTCACCGAGGCGGAAACTGCGATCCAGTCAAGCGTTGGGCGGCACGCCCGAGAAGTCCGGGGTCGGTACTGACACCTCGGTGTCACCTTCGGTCTCCAAGGTGTCGTCGACGAGGTAGTGGAGCGTCGCCAGGCTGGTGACGAGTGAGAGAACATCAGTCAGTACGACCTCTCGATCGACACCGAAGACGTCGGCGAGGTCGGTCGCGATCTCCCCGAGGCTCGACTGTCCGTCGAGGCACTGCCAGACGATGGATGCCGTGTGATTGACCACCTCGATGTGACCAGTGTGCTCGTCGATGAGCACGGTCTCGTCGCCGATGGCCACCATCTCCACGCCGGGTGACGGAGTGGGCACCATGTCGGGAGTCAGCCCAGCGACAACCGTCATCAAGAATCCCTTCACTTCTCGGCGTTCGGCTGTGCGAATTCTAGATGAGAGGACGCCACGTTCACCCGTGACTGTCGGAGGACAGCAGGTGTGCGCAACACTGCGACGAGGCCCTCGTCGAATCGGAGCTTCCGCCATGAGCGACACCGTTGCCCCTCGCACCAACCCATATCTGTCGGGAAACTACGCGCCCGTGGCCCAGGAGGTCACTGCACTCGACCTGCCGGTGATCGGCGAGCTCCCCACGGAGCTCAACGGGCGGTATCTCCGAAACGGGCCGAACCCCGCCCAGCCGGTCGACGAGGCAACCCATCACTGGTTCCTCGGCGACGGCATGGTGCACGGCATCCGACTACGCGATGGTCGCGCCGAGTGGTACCGCAACCGCTACGTCGGCTCGCAGGCAATCGCCGAGTGGCGGGGAGAACCCGACATCGCGGGCCCGAACTGGAGCGGCAACCCCACCGGCCCGAACACGAACGTTGGCGGCTTCGCCGGTACCACCTGGGCCATGGTCGAAGCCGGCGGGTGCCCGGTGGAGCTCACCTACGAGCTCGAGACGGTCGCTCGAAACGATTTCAACGGCACGCTCCCCGGCCCCTTCACTGCCCACCCCAAGTTCGACCCGGCCACCGGCGAGCTGCACGCGATGGTGTACGCCCCCGCGCAGTGGTTCGACCACGTGCAGTACGTGGTGGTCGGGCCCGATGCGAGGGTCACCAAAGCCGTCGACATCCCCCTGCCCGGCGTCACGATGCTGCACGACATGTCCCTGACCAGACACTACGCAGTGGTGTACGACCAGCCGGTCACGCTCGACTTCGAGGTCGCGTTGGCCGGAGGCTTTCCGCTGGTGTGGAATCCCGACTACGGCAACCGTGTCGGCCTTGTTCCCCGCACCGGATCCGCCGACGACATCGTCTGGATCGACATGCCCCTGGGCTACGCCTTCCACCCGATGAACGCCTACGACACACCCGACGGTCGGGTGGTCATCGACATCTGCACCTACGACAAGTTGTTCGACCGCGACCGCCTCGGCCCCTGGGGCGACTCACTCCCTCGTCTCGAACGATGGGAGATCGACCCGGCAGCCCGCCAGGTCTCGATCTCGGTGATCGACGAACGACCCAACGAGTTCCCGCGTCACCGTGGCTCGCGGTCGACCCAGTCGTACCGCTTCGGCTACTGCGCGTCGCCCTCGGCGGTGTCCACCGAGGGTTGGCCCACCGTGAAGCACGACCTGCAAACCGGACAGCGGTGGACCTTCGACCACGGCGCGGGCCGAGCGGCCGGCGAACCCGTGTTCGTGGCCCGCAACGGCAGCACCGACGAGGACGACGGCTGGTTGGTGACCTACGTGCACGATGTCGGTGCCGGAACGGCCGATTTCGTGGTGATCGACGCCCGGGACTTCGACCGGGGCTACCTGGCCCGGGTTCCCCTACCCCAACGGGTGCCCTTCGGCTTCCACGGGAACTGGGTGGGCGACGGCAGCGTCGGGCCGGGCTGAGTGATGCCGACCTGGGCCAGCGCCTCGGCCGCCACGGTCACATCGGCGGGGAGGGTCAGCTCATCGGCGAGGCGGTCGGACCACAGCCACTTGATGGCGTCGACCTCGTCGTTGGGCGCGAACAAGTTCCGTTCCTCGATGCTCATGCGGTACCAGAGCACGATTTTGGGATTGTCACCGACCCAGTAACAGACCGGTTCGAGCCGCTCGACGATCGTGGCCCGAACGGCTGACTCCTCCTCGACCTCGCGCACCGCCGCTTCTTCCCACGACTCACCGCGGTTCAGCTTTCCCTTCGGGAGTGACCAGTCGTCGTGCCGGGGCCGATGCACGGCGAGAACCTGAATCCCCTGACTCCGTTCTCGGAGAACGACGCCACCGGCGGCGCGAACGAGAGGAGCTCTGGCCTTGGACACGGCCGCATTGTTGTCGCTCGATCATCGTGGCGCCAGCATGGTCGGGCCTCTGGGGCCGATCCTACGGCGGCTGGTCGCGTGCCGTACGCTGCGGCTCAACTGCACTCGACGGGTAAGGGACGAGAGACCGTGAAACTCCGCACGCTCAGCGACACGCTCATCAACAACGCCACCGAACGGGCCGACGACACCGCGGTCCGTCTCAGCGAGCATGCGCTGACCTGGGCCGACCTCGACCATCGCTCGAGCCAGATGGCGTCGGCCCTCACCGCCGCCGGCGTCGCGGCCGGCGATCGAGTGGCCTTCATCGACAAGAACTCCGTCGAGTTCTTCGAGATGGCCTTCGGTGCAGCCAAGATAGGCGCCGTGCCGGTTCCGGTGAACTGGCGCCTGGCTGCGCCCGAGATGGCCTACATCATCAACGATGCGGGTGCTCTGGTGTTGTTCATCCACAGCGACTTCGCCGAGCACCTCGAGCAGATGCGGGGCGAGCTCACCACTGTCGACCACATCGTGGTCATGGGCGAGGCCGGTGACGACGAGGCCTACGAAGACTGGCTGGCCGCCCACGCAGCCGACGGGTTCGAACGCCACGAGGCCGATCCCCACGACGTCGCTCTCCAGTTGTACACCTCGGGCACGACCGGCCACCCCAAGGGTGCCCAGCTCACCCACAGCAACGCCACCTCACTCATCGACGTGGCCAGCGACTGGGGCATGACCGCCGACAGCGTGAGCCTGGCCGCCATGCCGCTGTTCCACATCGGTGGCAGCGGCTGGGCGTTGTTCGGCATGGCCATGGGCGCCGAGACGGTCTTGTTACGCGAGGCCGACCTCGAGCAGCTGCTCGGCGACATCAGCACCTACCGGATCACCCATGCCTTCCTGGTACCCGCCGTGCTCCAGTTCCTCCAGATCATGCCCCTCGACGGCATCGACCTGTCGTCGATGGAGCTCATCGTCTACGGCGCCTCCCCCATCACCGAGGAGGTGCTGGTGGGGTCGATGACCATGTTCGGTTGCGACTACATGCAGGTCTACGGCCTGACCGAGACGTGCGGTGCGGTCACCATGCTTCCGCCCGAGGACCACCGACCCGGCGGCGATCTCGCCGAGCTGCTGCGTGCGGCGGGCAAGCCGATGCCTGGCGTCGAGCTGCGCATCGTCGACCCCGAGACCGGTGACGAGGCCGCCGACGGCGATGTCGGTGAGGTGTGGATCAAGTCGCCGACCAACATGGCCGGCTACTGGAACCTGCCCGAAGCCACCGCCGAGGCCCTCCCGGGCGGCGGCTGGTTCCGCAGCGGCGACGCCGGCTACATGAAGGACGGCTACCTGTTCCTGCACGACCGGGTGAAGGACATGATCATCTCCGGCGGCGAGAACATCTACCCGGCCGAGATCGAGAACGTGCTCATGGGCCACGACGACGTTGCCGACGTCGCCGTCATCGGCGTGCCGAGCGACAAGTGGGGTGAGACCCCCAAGGCCATCGTCGTCGCCGCCGCCGACACCTCGCCCACCGCCGAGGAGCTGATCGAGTTCTGCCGTACCCAACTGGCCCGATTCAAGTGCCCGACGTCGGTCGACTTCGTCGACTCGATCCCCCGCAACCCCACCGGCAAGATCCTCAAGCGCGAGCTCCGTGCCCCGTTCTGGGAAGGGCGCGAGCGGGCGGTCAACTGAGCCGGCCACCGACGCCTCCTTGATGCCTGTTCGGGTCGGCGGTTGGGTTCGGCCGGGAGTAGGGCGGTCAGCCTCGCGACCGGCATCGGGGGCCCCATGATCACGTCACGTCTCGTTCGAGCTCGTCATGTCGCGACGGCCGAACCATCGTCGAGGTCGACGAACGGGGCAACCCGATCCGCACCATCAGCTACGGCGCCACCACCGACACCCTCTACCGGGTCGGCGACTGGAACGGCGACAACATCGACACCTTCGCCGTGCAACGCGGCAATGTCTTCTACACCACCGACAGCCCCACCGGCGGGCCGAGCCCGGCCCCGATCGGCTACGGCTGGGCCGGTGACGAGGTCTTCGTCGGCGACTGGAACAACGACGGCATTCGACACCTTCGCCGTCCAACGCAGAGAGTAGGCACCGAACTCCCGGCGGCCGCGTCCCCGCCTCTGGGGAGGCAGCCGCCGGGCGTCGGTTCCCGCCGAATCAGGCGGCCGAGACCTCTTTGACCACTTCGCCGTTCTGGCCCCAGGCCGTGGCCAGCCAGGTCTGCTCGCCGTTGGTGAAGGTCACCTTCACCACCTCGC
Organism: uncultured Acidimicrobiales bacterium; assembly: GCA_963700995.1. GTDB lineage: Bacteria > Actinomycetota > Acidimicrobiia > Acidimicrobiales > JAHEJN01 > JAHEJN01. The sequence continues at coordinate 93,829 of CAVOZP010000009.1, read as the reverse complement.
CGGTCTCCTGGACGATCGCGTACTCGAAGCCGGCGGCGGCCTCGACCCACACGACGGTGGCGATGCCGTTCTCGACCACCACGCCAAACGACCCGAGCTCGGTGTTCACGACTCCGTCGTAGATACTGGCTGGGGGCGGTGGGGTGAGCTCTTCCACCAGGATGTCGTGGTGGATCTTGCCGTCGTCGCCGGCCCACGCCTTCACCGTCTTGATGTACTGCTCGTTGAAGAACTTGGCCTTCACGACCTCACCGTGCTCGACCAGCACCTGTGACTGCCAGCCCTCGGCCGTCGACAGGATGGCGATCCACAACAGTCCGTTCGAGTCGCGTTCGACGACGACCCGGCCGTAGCCGTTCACGTCGATCTCCTTGCGCATCTGCAGCTCGGGCTGCTGAGCTCGCTCCTCGACCAGGATCTCGTGGTGGATCCTGCCGTCGTCGCCGGCCCACGCCTTCACCGTCTTGATGTACTGCTCGTTGAAGAACTTGGCCTTCACGACCTCACCGTGTTCGACGAGCACCTTCGACTGCCAACCCTCGGCTGTCGACAGGATGCCGATCCACAGGGTGGCCGCGTTGCCGTCGCGTTCGACGACGACCCGGCCGTAGCCGTTCACGTCGATCTCCTTGCGGGTCTCGACGGCTGGAGTCTCGGGCCTTTCGGGCTCGTCCGCTTCGGGCTCCGGGGTCGGCTGCACCGTCGGCTCGGGCTCGGACTCGCCGGACCGGGGCGTCACCAACCGCACGACCGACTCACCCTCGCCGTCGCGACCGATGCTGGCCACCAGCTGCGAGCCCGACTCGTGTTCGAGGAAGATCACGAGCGTCGGGGCCTCGGCGGCCAGAACTGTGGCTGTCCAGCCGTCGTTCGTCTCCACCTTGCCGAGCACCAACACGTCGTCGTGGCGGGTGTAGTCGGCGGTTCCGGCCAGGCCCAGGCTGGCGGTGAGCACGACGTCGGCCGGGGCCTCGGGCTCGGCCGACTCGTCGTCGTTCGTCTCGGACTCGGGAGCAGTCTCGACCTCGTCGAGGAGCCGACTCGTCTGCGTTCTCCTCGGTGGCCGGACCGGCCACCTCCACCTCGACGCCACCGTTGTCGGCCCGGGCTGGTGGCCCACGCTGCGCCACCGCCGAGCACCAGGCCCGGCACCAGCACTGCGATGCCGGCCATGCGGTGCAGGTGCGACCGTCGCGCCACCACCATGCGGGGCCGCATCTCGTCGAGCAGGCCGTCGAGTCGCTCGTTGTCGGACGTTTCGTCACCGTGCATTGCGATCATGCCTCCGAGTTGAAGGCGCTCGCCGAGGAGCGCTCACCGAGTGTCGAACGCAGCGATCGCCGCGCTCGGTGCAGGTGGTACCGGAAGGCGCTCGGCGAGATTCCCATCGCCGCCGCGCCCTCATCGGTCGAGTAGCCGTGCCCGTAGTAGATGTCGACCGCCTCACGCTGTTGGCCGGGAAGGGAGGCCACGGCATGGTCGAGTACTGCATCCGATTCAGGCTCCGCCGGCGCCTCGTTCACCCAATCGACTGCGGTGGACGAGAGCGCCTTGCTGTGGCGAACCCGACCCCGCTCCAAGTCGATGCGTATGTTGTTCGCGACCCGCTGGACCCAGCCCGCCGGATTCTGCATACGTCCGACGCGCCACCACCGTGCATAGGCACGAATGAACGCTTCCTGTGAACAATCGCCGGCGACATGGTCGGCACAACCGGCACGAGAGAGGTTGTGCACCACGTCGTCGTAGTTGTCACGGAAGAACTCGTCGAAGGTCGGGGGCACCGGTGCTCCTTTCGGGGCTTTGATCGGCCGGGGTGCGGTATCGCTTGACCACACCGACGAACGAGCGCCCCGATTTGCTTGGTCGCCGGCGGGAATGAGTCCGACGACCCAGTGGCGACCTCCGCGACGATCAACCGATGGCTATGGTCTGCCGGCGGGCGTCTTTCGATATCTGGAGACGCATCACGATGATCACGACCTCGAAACTCCGATTGGTCGGGCTGGCGCTGGCCGCGGCAACCGTCCTCACCTTGGCTGTGGGAACAGCACCCGGGTCGGGTGCCCAGGAGCCCGATCCGCCATCGGTCACCGGGGCCGAGACATCCGAAGGCATACCCGGCACGTCGCAGCTCGCCCAGGGGCGCCTGGCGTCCGCGGGCGCGCAGAACTGCGCCCTGCTCGATGACGGCACGGTGCGCTGCTGGGGCATGAACTTCTTCGGCCAGCTGGGTTCCACCGCATACAACGGAACCAACGTCTCCGACGCCGCCCCCGAGGCCGCCATCGGCTTCGGTGCCGGTCGGTCCGTCGAGGCCATCGCCACCGGTACCGACCACAACTGTGCGCTGCTCGACAACGAGTCGGTGCGGTGTTGGGGAGCCAACGCGACCGGCCAGCTCGGTTCGACGGCCAACAACGGCACGCTCAACCCGAACCCCGCCCCCCAACCGATCGTCGCCCTCGGCCGCGCGGCGACGGTCGTGGCCTCCGGTGGCGCCCACTCGTGTGCCGTGCTCGACAACGCAACCATCCGCTGCTGGGGATCGAACGAGTTCGGTGAGCTGGGCGGCGCCACCAACAGCGGCACGACAACCGCCAACCCCACCCCACTCGCCGCGGTCGCGCTCGGAGCGGCCCGTACTGCGGTTTCGGTGAGCACGGGCTTCGCCCACACGTGCGCCCTGCTCGACAACGGCACTGTCCGCTGCTGGGGTTCCAACGGGTCCGGCCAGCTCGGCTCGACCGTCAACAACGGCACCAGTGCTCCCAACCCGGCGGCCCAACCGGCCGTTGCCCTCGGGGCGGGCCGCACCGCGGTAGCCCTGTCGTCGGGCGTCGCTCACACCTGCCGCGCTGCTCGACGACGCAACCGTGCGCTGCTGGGGTTCCAACCAGTTCGGTCAGCTCGGAGCGCCGACCAACAGCGGAACCGCGACGCCCAACCCGAATCCGGTCGCGGTGGTGAATCTCGGCACCGGACGCACCGCTGTCGCCATCACCGCCGGTGACGACCACACCTGCGCGGTCCTCGACGACGGCACCGTTCGGTGCTGGGGCCTCAATCAGTTCGGCGAACTCGGCTCGACCACCAACAACGGCACCACCGATCCGAATCCGGTCCCCGCGGCAGCAGTTGCACTCGGGGCAGGACGGACAGCAGTTGCGGTGGCCGGTGGCTCCTCCCACACCTGCGCGCTCCTCGACGACGGCACCGTTCGGTGCTGGGGCCTCAACGAGAGCGGTCAGCTCGGCGACACGACCAACAACGGCACCGACAACGCCAACCCGGCTCCACTCGACGCCGTCGACCTCCCCGCCATTGCCGTCGACCGCGACGGAGACGGTGTGATGGACGACTCCGACAACTGCCCCACCATCGCCAACGCCGATCAGAGCGACGTCGACGAGGACGGCCTGGGTGACGCTTGTGACCCCATCGACGGGCGTCGCAATCGCATCTTCGTCACCAACGTGATCCGGACCGGCCCCGCCGACTACGACTTCGTATTCGGCCATCCCTCCGATGAGATCTTCACCGGCGACTGGAACGGCAACGGCCACGACGGCTTTGCGCGACGATCGGGCCGCACAATCCTCGAGGCCGACGAGCAGGGTCGCACGATTCGGACCATCGTGTTCGGCTCGACCACCGACACGCTGTACCGGGCCGGCGACTGGAACGGTGACAACACCGACACCTTCGCCGTTCAGCGCGGCAACGTCTTCCACATATCCAACGACCCCGGTGGTGCCGGACCGATCACGACGATCGGCTACGGCCGGGCCGGCGACCAGGTGTACGTCGGTGACTGGGACGGCGACGGCGTCGACACCTTCGCCGTGCGCCGCGGCAACGTCTTCTACGTGCGCAACTCCGTCACCACCGGCGTCGCCGACGTGGTGTTCGGATACGGCCGGGCCGTCGACGAGGTGCTCGTGGGTGACTGGGACAACGACGGCATCGACACCTTCGCCGTGCGCCGCGGCAACGTGATCTTCATCCGCAACGACTTCGTGACCGGAATCGCCGAAACCACCATCGGGTACGGCCAGGCCGCCGACACGTTGCTGGTCGGTGACTGGAACGGCGACAACATCGACACCTTCGCCGTCCAGCGCGCCGAGATCCCGTGATCGGTGGCGCCCGAGTTTGGGAGCAAACGCGGCCCGTGTGCGACGATCTACCACCATGACCGTCCTCATCGCCGGAACCGTCACCATCGACGCCGACAACCACGACGCCATCCTCGCGGCCGCCCTCGAGATGATGGCCGCCACCCATCGGGAGGAGGGCTGCATCACGTATGTGTTCACGCCCGATGCCCGAGACCGGGGGGTCTTGCACATCTTCGAGAAGTGGGAGACCGCGGCCGACCTCGAACGGCACATGACCACTGAACACATGGCGACGTGGCGGGCGCGAGGGGACGAGCTCGGTGTGGTCGGCCGCGACCTCGCGATCTACGAGGTCGCCAGCGAGAAGCCGCTGTAGCACCGTGGTCACACGTCGGCGCTCACACCGATCGCACGTGAGCTACATCGACGCGTCGCGCCGCTACTACGAGGCCGCCGGCTACGAGCAGCCCTACGAGTGGGCCATCAACGACGGGGCACCCTTCGCCGCCCTCCCCGGGCCGCTCGACCGCTGTCGGATCGGGGTGGTCACCACGTCGTACCTCCCCACGAGCGACAAGACGACCTTCCTCACCCGTCCCGACGAGGTGTTCGCCGTCCCCCACGATGCCGCCGCACGGTTGGACAACCAGGCCCTGCAGTGGGACAAGGACGAGACCCACACCGACGATTCCGAGACCTACCTGCCACTGGCACGGCTGGCCGAGGCGGCCGAGGCCGGACGTATCGGGTCGGTCTCCCCTCGGTTCTACGGCGTTCCCACCCGGTACTCCCACCGCGTCACCCGCAGCATCGATGCACCCGCGATCGAGCAGGTCATGCGGAGCGACGATGTCGACGTGGCGCTCCTGGTGCCGCTGTGACCGGTCTGTCACCAGACCGTGAGTCTGACCGCACATCATCTCGAGGCGGCCGGTATCCCGACTGTGGTCGTGGGCTCGGCCCGCGACATCGTCGAGGAGTGCGGCGTCGCCCGCTTCCTGTTCGTCGACTTCCCCCTCGGCAACCCGTGCGGCAAGCCCTACGACGTCGCCATGCAGTCGGCCATCGTCGGCCAGGCCCTCGACCTGCTCGAGCATGCGTGGCAACCTCACACGACCGTGCAGTCGCCCTTCGTCTGGAACGCCGACGACGACACGCTGGCGGACTCGCTTCATGCGGGTCGACGACACCAACCGGGCCGCGCTCGCCGCCATGGGCGAGGCCCGTCGCCGCAAGCAAGCCGAATCCCGAAATCGATCATGAGTACCGGAGGAATGCCGTGGAAGTCCCACTGACCATTCGCGACCAGCTCGAGCGGGCCGCGCTCGTCTACCGAGATCGCCGGGCCATCTTCGACGAACCCGACCAGCCCGCCGAAGCGATCGGGCCCCTCACCTACGGCCAGTTCCACGCCCACGCCAAGGCCCTGGCCGCCGGTCTCGAGAGGTTGGGTGTTCCCTTCGGTGGTCGGGTGGCCATCGTGTCGCAGAATGCAACCCGCCTGTTGGTGGTGCTGATGGGTGCGCCGGGGTGGGGCCGCGTGGCGGTGCCCATCAACTTCCGGCTCCAGCGGCCCGAGATCGAGTACATCGTCGAACACTCCGGCGCCGAGGTCCTGCTGTACGACCCCGAGCTGGCCGACGTGGTGGCCGACATCCCGGTGAGGCATCGTTTCGAGATCGGCCCGGCCTCCGACGCCCTGTTCGACTTCGACAGCGAACCCACCGAGTGGACGCCCGACGAGAGCGCCACCGCAACCATCAACTACACGAGCGGCACCACGGCGCGCCCCAAGGGCGTGGAGATGAGCCATCGCAACCTCTGGATCAATGCCACGACCTTCGGGTGGCACGCCGGGGTCAGCGACCGGGACGTCTACCTCCACACGTTGCCCATGTTCCACTGCAACGGCTGGGGTATGCCCTACTCCACCACCGGTTTCGGTGTCCCCCAAGTGGTGCTGCGCAAGGTCGACGGCGCCGAGATCCTCCGTCGGGTCGACCAGCACGGCGTCACGTTCATGTGTGGCGCGCCGGCCGTGGTCGCCGCCATTCTCGATGCGGCGGCCGCGTGGGATGGTCCGATCCCCGGACGCGACAGGGTCCGAATCATCGTGGCCGGAGCGCCCCCACCGACCCGCACCATCGAGCGGGTCGAGACCGAGCTGGGCTGGGAGTTCATCCAGATCTACGGTCTCACCGAGACCGCACCGCTCCTCACCATCAATCGCACCCGCGCCGAGTGGGATCATCTCGATCCGGCCGAGCGGGCGTCGAAGCTCGTTCGAGCGGGCGCACCGGCCCTCGGCGTGCGGATGCGAGTCGACGAGAGCGGCGAGATCTGTGCCCGGTCGAACGTGGTGTTGAAGAGCTACTGGGCCCAGCCGGAGGCCACATCTGAGGCGATCCGTGACGGCTGGTTCCACACCGGCGATGGCGGGCGCATCGACGAGGAGAACCACCTGCACATCGTCGATCGCAAAAAGGACGTCATCATCTCCGGCGGCGAGAACGTCTCGTCGATCGAGGTGGAGGACGCGTTGTTCTCCCATCCTGATGTGGCCGAGGTGGCCGTGATCGGGGTTCCCGACCCGAAGTGGGGCGAGACGGTCAAGGGCCTCGTCGTGCTCCAGGAAGGCAGTACCACGACCGAAGCCGACCTCATCGCGCACTGCCGCGAGCGCATCGCCCACTACAAGTGCCCCACCTCCGTCGAGCTCCGCGACGAGCTGGCCCGCACCGCAACCGGGAAGCTCCAGAAGTTCAAGCTGCGGGCACCGTACTGGGAGGGTCACGAGAAGGCTGTCAACTGATCATGCGCACGCGGTCCGAAGCGACCGGGCCGAAGATCTCGCGGGTCAGAGCTCGGCCTCACAGTCGGCCAGCAAGGGCTCCGACGAGCGGCCGCCGCAGCTCTCGGCGAAGGTCTCGTACTCGGAGCCGATGGGCGAATCCCACCAGAGATCGTCGCAGGCGGCGTTGTCGCCCGCCGCGCACTCGTCCCACTGGGCATCGAGAAGCGGATCGTCACCGTAGGTGGAGGCATCGCCGTCGAACTCGACCGGATCGGCGCAGAAACCGGATATCTCGTCGCTGCGCCCGCCGCAGGTCGCACCGAAGAACTCGTAGTCGGAGTCGATCGGCGACGCGTAGTAGAGGTCGTCACAGGCCACGAGATCACCGGCGTCGCAACTGTCGTACAACGCGTCGAGCTCGGCGTCGTCGCCGTAGCTCTCGGGCAAGTCGACGTCGAACCCGTCGTCGGTCCCGAACTGGGAGTCGAACTCACAGCCTCCGGAACTGGATGGTCGGGTTCCGCCGCAGGTGTCACCGAAGCTCTCGTACTCGGAGCCGAAGGGGGCATCGAACCACAGGGAGTCACACGCCGCGAGATCCCCGCCTGCGCACTGGTCCCACAGCGCATCGAGCTCAGGATCGTCGCCATAGGCGGCGTTCGCGTCGGAACCGAACGGATCGTCGGCCAGGCCGCTCTCGAAGACGGTGAAGTCGTCGGGCAGATCACAGTTGGCGATCGCCCAGTCCTGGACGTTGGCGCTGGCGGCCTCGATCTCGGCCGACCTCGGCTCGAGCTCGGCCACGACCTCCATCATCCTGCCGAGGGCAGCCGGATCGTCCTCCTCGATGCCATCGAAGGCCTCGACCAGCGTGATCGTGACATCGAAGAGAACGTCCATGTCGTCACTGATCTCGTCGGGAGCCGAGTCGCGAAGCGCGGTCATCGCGTCGCGGAAGGCACCCATGTCGTCGTCGAAGCTTCCGCCGAACTCCGCCTCGAGCGCGTCGACGTCGCTCTCGAGGAAGGCGCAGAACTCCGCGGTGTCACCGGTGCTCACCGTGCCGTCGCTGCCGATGCTGACCCCGCTCTCGCCACCACAGGCTGCGCCGAACAGCACCACTGCGGCCAAGACCGCCAACTTCGCTCTCATACGCTGCTCCTGCTAGCAGGCCCGTGATTTGCCATCATCACCCATCAATCGGCTTTGTTGGCCACCGCTTGAGCGATGGTCACCCCGACGGTGTTATCACGATGAGGAGGTCGCCACCTGTCACCGCGCCGACATCGGTTACGGCCACGTGATCGATGGTGCCCGCGATCGGAGCCGAGATGACCGACTCCATCTTCATGGCTTCGATGGCCGCAACCGGTTGACCGACCTGAACGGTGTCGCCGGCGGCCACTCGGAGGGTGACCACTCCGTTGAACGGCGCCGCCACGTGACCGGGGTTGGCGGATCGGCCCGCTCGGCCCCGACTGCGCCCGAGTCGACCGACTGGTCGCGTACCAGTACCGGTCGGATCTGCCCGTTGAGCCGGAACAGCACGGTGCGCAGACCCTTGTCGTCGGGCTCGCCCATGGCCTCGAGCCCAACGAGCAGGTTCACCCCTCGATCGATGGGAATGCTCTGGTCGTGTTCGTTCGCCTCGAGTCCGTACCAGAACATCCGGGTGGGGAGGACCGACACGTCGCCGTGGGCCTCGACGTGGCGCTCGTAGTCGGCCGCAGGTGCCGGCAGGACGAGACGGTTCAGGGTGCGTCGGCGGTCGGTGTCGAGCCCGGCGAGCTGCTCTTTGCCAGCTCGGGGGGCTCGGCTGCGGGACGACGTCCCTCGAGGGCCGCGGGTACGGAACGGTTCGGGCCAGCCCCCCGGAGGAGTACCGAGCTCACCGTGCAGGAATCCGATCACGCTGTCGGGAAGGTCGAACGACCCGGGATCGGCTTCGAGCTGGTCAGCGGTGACTCCAGCCCCCAACAGATGGAGGGCCAGGTCGCCGACGACCTTCGACGTCGGTGTGACCTTCACGAGGTTGCCGAGCAATGCGTTGCAGGCGGCGTACAGGTGCTCGATCTCCTCGAAGCGATCACCGAGTCCGAGCGCAATCGCCTGCTGCCGCAGATTCGACAGCTGACCGCCCGGGATCTCGTGGCGGTAGACCGCACCGGTGGGTGATCGCAAGCCGGCCTCGAAGGGGGCATAGAGCCGGCGGACCGCCTCCCAGAACGGCTCGAGATCGGCGAGAGCGTCGAGGGACAGGCCAGTGGCGCGCTCGGAGTGATCGGTGGCGGCGACGATGGCCGAGAGCGGTGGCTGGCTCGTCATGCCCGACAGCGGCGCGGATGCGCCGTCGATGGCGTCGACGCCGGCTTCGATGGCGGCCAGGTAGGTGGCGAGCTGACCGCCGCCGGTGTCGTGGGTGTGCAGGTGCACGGGCGCATCGAACCGCTCACGTAGGGCCGCGACCAGCGTGCGGGCAGCAGGCGCCGCAGGAGCCCGGCCATGTCCTTGATGCACAACACGTGGACACCCGACTCGACGAGTGACTCGGCCAGTCGAAGGTAGTAGTCGAGGGTGTAGAGCCCCTCGGCCGGGTTCGAGAGGTCGCCGGTGTAACACAGGGCGCCTTCGGCCACGGCTCCGACCTCGATGGCCGCCTGGATGGCGGGGCGCATCTGGTCGATGTCGTTGAGCGCGTCGAAGACCCGGAAGATGTCGACGCCACTGCGGTGGGCCTCCTCGACGAAGGCGGAGACCACCGATTGCGGGTACGCCGAGTAGCCGAGGATGTTGCGGCCCCGCAACAGCATCTGCAGGCACAGGTTCGGGAACGGCGGCACGAATCTGCTCGAGACGGGCCCACGGATCCTCGTGGAGGAAGCGCAGAGCCACGTCGTAGGTGGCGCCACCCCAGCACTCGAGGCTCAACAGCTCGGGCGTCGAGCGAGCGGCCGCGTCGGCGCCCATGGCGAGATCGGTGCTACGGACCCGGGTGGCGAGAATCGACTGGTGCGGCGTCGCGAAGCGTGGTGTCGGTGACCGCCACCGGCTCGCTGGCGCGCAGCCACTCGGCGAACCCAGCCGGTCCGAGCTCGTCGAGACGTTGTTTCGAACCGGGTGGTTTGTCTCGCCGCCAGGGGTGGCAGCTTCGCGATGGGGTCGATGCGAGTGGGCGATGATCCGTGCGGTCGGTTGACGGTCACCTCGCCGAGGTACTCGAGCAGGCGGGTGGCACGATCGGCGACCCGCCGAGGTCTGCAACAGCTCGGGATGGTTCTCGATGAAGCTGGTGGTCACCCCTGCCGGCCAGGAACTCGGGGTCGCTCGAGCACCGCCGGATGTAAGGGATGTTGGTGACCACCCCACGAACACGGAACTCCGCCAGCGCCCGGCGGGCCCACGCGACCGCCTCCTCGAAGCTGCGACCCACGACAGGTCAGCTTGAGCAGGAGCGAATCGAAGTACGGCGACACGTCGGCGCCGGCATAGCCCGGACCCCCGTCGAGACGAATGCCGGCGCCGCCGGGCGTCCGATAGGCGACGATACGGCCGGTGTCGGGTCGGAAGTCGTTGGCCGGGTCCTCGGTGGTGACCCGGCACTGGAGGGCGGCCCCGCGTTGTCGCGACCGACTCCTGGACTGAGACCCAGGTCGGCCAGGGTCTTGCCCCGCCGGCGATGCGAAGCTGCGACTGGACCAGATCGACGTCGGTCGTCTCCTCGGTGACCGTGTGCTCGACCTGGATGCGCGGATTCATCTCGATGAACACGAATGGCGTCCCGACGGGTCGACCAGGAACTCGACGGTGCCGGCGTTCTGGTAGCCGATCGCCCGGCCGAAGGCCACGGCGTCGGCACACATGCGCATCGCGCAGGTCGGGATCGAGCCGGGGCGCCGGAGCGATCTCGACGACCTTCTGATGGCGGCGCTGCACCGAGCAGTCCCGCTCGTACAGATGGATCACGTCGCCGGTGGCGTCGCCGAGCAGCTGCACCTCGATGTGGCGCGGCTCGGTGACGGCCTGTTCGAGGAACACGGTGGGATCGCCGAACGCGCTCTGGGCTTCGCGCACCGCCGCGTCGACAGCATCGGCCAGCAATTCAGGCTCGGTCGACCCGGCGCAGGCCCCGGCCGCCGCCGCCGGCGGCCGCCTTCACGAAGAGCGGAAACCCCATGTCGGCTGCGGCGCGGCGGGCGTCGGCCACCGACGTGATCTCGTTCGATTGGTACAACACCGGCAGCCCGGCCTCGAAGGCGGTCTGGCGGGCTCGCATCTTGTTGCCGGCCAGGCTCAGGGCGTGCGAGTCGGGGCCGACGAAGATGATGCCGCCGGCCGCGCACGCATCGGCCAGGTCGGGATTCTCCGACAGGAATCCATAGCCCGGATAGATGGCGTCGGCGCCCGACGTCGAGCGCCGTGGCGACGATCACCTGGGGGTCGAGATAGGCGCGAAGCGGCGATCCGGACCTCACCGATCTGATAGCTCTCGTCGGCCTTTTGGCGATGCAGCGAGCGGCGGTCCTCGTAGGTGTAGACGGCAACCGTCTCGATACCCAGCTCGGTCGCGCCGCGAAACGCTCGGATGGCAATCTCGCCCCGATTGGCGACGAGCAGTTTCTTCAGCGACATCGTCCCATCATGGCGCGTCCGCCTCGGTGTCGCTCCTTTGGTTTCGGCGGTGTTGTGGCCGCGTTCCGCTCAGCTCCATCGCAACGGGGACGCCTGCCACGACCGTTCGCCCGGCATGAGGGCGTCGGCCTGCAGTGGGCCCCATGAGCCCTGGCGATACCGGTGAACCGGGTCTTTGCTGTCGAGAACCTCTTCGACGATGCGCCAGGCCTCCTCGACACCGTCCTGGCGGGCGAAGAGGCGGGCGTCGCCCTCGAGGGCATCGCCGAGCAGACGTTCGTAGGCGTCGCTGCCGTCGCCGCCGAGCGCCTCGCCGTACTCGACGGCGAGGTCGACGGGCTCACTCACCATCGACGATCCCGGCCGCTTCGCCTGGAGGGTGAGAGTGATGGTGTCATCGGGTTTCATACGGAACACCAGTCGATTGGGCTGGGGCAGTCGATCGGCATCCCCGAACAGCAGGCGGGGCGGCTGGCGTGAACTCGACCACCGCCTCGGTGTAGGTCTCTGCCATGGCCTTGCCGGCACGGATGTAGAACGGCACGCCGGCCCACCGCCACGAGTCGATGTGCGTGCGGAGCGCGAAGAAGGTCTCCGTGTCGGAGTCGGGGGCCACACCCTCCTCGTTGCGATATCCGTCGTACTGACCGCGCACGCAGTCGGCGGGCTGCAACGGGGGCATCGCCCGGAAGATCTTCACCTTCTCGTCGCGCAGTGCGTCGGCGTCGCCACTCGACGGTGGTTCCATGGCGAGCAGAGCGAGCGACCTGGAGCAGATGATTCTGCACGACGTCGCGCGAGCGTGCCGATCTCGTCGTAGAAGCGGCCCCGGCCCTCGACACCGAACTCCTCGGCCATGGTGATACAGACCCGAGCCACGTAGTGCCGATTCCACATGGGTTCGAGCAGGGCGTTGGCGAACCGGAACACCAGCAGGTTCTGTACCGGCTCCTTCCCAAGGAAGTGATCGATGCGAAAGATCGTCGACTCGTCGTAGTGCCGGTGCAGGATCTGGTTCAGCTCGCGGGTCGACCCAGATCACGGCCGAAGGGCTTCTCGACCACGACGCGGCCGCCGTCGGCTCATTCCTTCACCGGCCAGGCCGGTGGCCACCTCGTCGAACAGGAAGGGAGGAATGGCGAGGTACGCAACCGGGCAGCGGCTGTCGGGAATGCGCTCGCGGAGTCGACGGAAGGTGTCGGGCCGGTTGTAGTCGCCCTGGACGTAGCGGAACCGGTCGAGGAGCCGATCGGTCACGGCCTGGTCGGTGTCGATGTCGGACCGCGGCCAATGAGCTCGCCACCCGCTTGCGGAGCCCGGCGTCGTCCCACTCGGACCGGGCCACCCCGACCACCGGGACATCGAGGCGGCCGTCGAGCTCGAGCTCGTAGAGCGACGGGAACAGCTTCTTGCACGCGAGGTCGCCCGACGCGCCGAACAACACCAACGCATCGCCGGCGGGCAGAGGCTTCACGATGCGGGCTTCTCCTGGTGGCCGCCGAACTCGCTGCGCATGGCCGACAGCGCCCGGTTGGCGTAGGCGTCGCGATCCGCGGCTGGCGAACCGGGCGAAGAGCGATGCGGTGATCGTCTGGGCGGGAACACCGAGGTCGACCGCGGCGTGCACCGTCCAACGGCCCTCGCCGGAATCGGAGACGCGACCCTCGAAGCCGGCCAGATCGGGATCGACGGCGAGGGCGTGGGCGGTGAGATCGACCAGCCACGACGAGATCACGCTGCCCCGGCGCCACACCTGGGTGACCGCCGCCAGATCGAAGTCGTACTGATAGGCGAAGCGGTCGGCCAGCGGCGCCGTCTCGGCGTCGGCAGGATGATCGTACGTCCCATGCCGGCCGGCGTCGAGGATGCCGAGGCCCTCGGCCGCGCGGCCATCATCCCGTACTCGATGCCGTTGTGGACCATCTTGACGAAGTGACCGGCACCGGCAGGGCCACAGTGCAGCCATCCGACCTCACCGGGCACGAGCGGGTCGGGGAGGTCGGCTGTGCGTTCGGCGGAGTGCCGCCCGGCGCCAGCGAGTCGAGCAGGGGTGTGAGGTGGGTCACGGCGGCTTCGGTGCCGCCCACCATGAGACAGAAGCCGCGCTCGAGGCCGTACACCCCTCCGCTGGTCCCGATGTCGACGAACTCGATCCCCTCGGCGGCCAGGGCCTCGGCGCGGGCGATGGCATCGCGGTAGTTGCTGTTGCCGCCGTCGATGACGATGTCGCCGGGATCGAGCAGGGGAACGAGCTCGGCCAGGACATGCTCGACCACTGCCGCCGGCACCATGATCCAGATGACCCGTGGCCCAGCGAGGGCACCAACCAGCTCGGGCAGGCTGTCGGCGCCGACGAACCCCTCGTTCCGCATGGTCTCGACGGCATCGGCGTGCACATCGTTGGCCACGCCGTCGTGTCCGTCGGTGGCGAGACGACGCAGGAGATTGGCTCCCATGCGTCCGAGTCCGATCATGCCGAGCTGCATTCGAGGAATCCCTTCGTTGCGTGTCGGCGAGGGCCGCGCCGCAGTTCCAGTCTGGTCGACTCGACTCCGCTTTCCCACTGACATGTTCGACGGCGCAGACGTGCAGGCGAGAAAGTTGTTGACACTCGGATGTTACAATCGTAATGTAACTGCAATGTTGCAATCGAAGCGGCGCAGGCCACCTCTGCTCCTCAACTTCGGCCGCGACACGAACCGAAGTATCGTCTTGCCCGGGTCGTTTTCACCGCCCGCGCTCGGCTTGGGCGAGACGATGCTTCGTTCAACGGCTGGACCGTCCTGACCACCCCCCTCCACGGGACGGTCAGTCGCGTGAGCCCCTCCGACAGAGGTCACGACTCGACCGAGCGGCGTCCTTCCAGTGCACGACCGAGCGTCAGCTCGTCGGCGTAGTCGAGATCGCCCCCTACCGGCAGTCCACTGGCGATCCGGGTGACGTTGATGCCAACGGGTTCGAGGAGTCGGGCCAGGTACATGGCAGTGGCCTCACCCTCGATGTTGGGGTTGGTGCACAGGATGACCTCTTGTACGACGTCGCCTCGGATGCGCTCGAGCAGCTCACGGACCCGGAGTTGGTCGGGCCCGATGCCCTCGATGGGGTTGATGGCGCCCTGGAGCACGTGGTAGCGACCGCGGAACTCCTGGGTGCGTTCGACGGCCACGATGTCCTTCGGCTCCTCGACCACACAGATGACCGACGGATCGCGGCGCGAATCGCTGCACAGCTCACACTGCGCCGACTCGGCGATGTTGAAACACGTGTCACAGAACCGCACCCGCCGTTTCACCTCGAGGATGGCGTGGGCCAGCCGTGCGGCGTCTGGTTCGGGCACCTTCAACAGGTGGAACGCGATTCGCTGCGCGGATTTGGGGCCGACACCGGGCAGGCGTCCGAGCTCGTCGATGAGGTCCTGGACGGGCTCGGTGTACAGGCCGGTCATTCGGATGCGCCGCCGAGCAGGCCGCCGAGATCGAGGCCGCCGAGATCGAGCCCGCCGAGATCGACCCCTCCACCCTCTCCCCCTTCGCCGAGCTGACCCATGGCATCGTTGATGGCCGCCAGCACGAGGTCTTGCAGCATCTCGATGTCGTCAGGATCGACCGCTACGGGGGAAATGGTGATCGACGAGAACTCGTAGCTTCCGTTGACCTCGACGGTGACCGCGCCACCGCCTGAGGTTCCGGTGACGACGCGTTTGGCCGCCTCGGCCTGCGACGCCATGAGCTGCTCACCCATCTTCTCGGCTGCCGCGAGCAGGCTCCCGAGATCGGGCATTCCGCCACTTCCGGCAACGGGCAGATCGGGGGTTTCGGACACGAGGTACTCCAGTGGTCAGGTGGTATCGGGCTCGACGACTTCGGCGCCGGGAAAGATCTCGGTGAGTCGCGTCAGCTCGGATTGCGGTTCGACGTCGGCATCGACGAGACGGTCGATGTCCGAGATGTCGATTGTCTCATCTCCCGACACCGAGGCGGTCGACGGTTCGGCTGCAGTCGAGGTAACCGGTTCTGCATCGGCGACGACCAAGTCGAAGCGGACACGACGACCGACATGACGCTCGAGGATGCCGTCGACCTCGGGCCGAACCTCGGTGCAGCGATCGCGATGCATCTCGTTGGGCAGAGCGAAGGTGGCGCCATCGGCGTTCGAGTCGACGAAATGACCGCCCTGGAAGCGGGCTCGGGCTCGCTTGGACAGTGCCGGCAACACCACATCCTCCCAGAGGGCGGCGATGTCGACGGGCTCAGCCGAGGCGACCCCGGCGGGTGGCGATGCGGCAGGCTCGGATTCGGGAGCGGGTTCGGGCGAGGGCTCGGGTCCGGGCGATGCGGCGACGGCGGGGGCAACGTCGGCCCGGGCGCGGAGGGCTCCGAGCGATGGCTTGACCTCGGGCGGCGCCGCCGGCGGGGTCGCCGCCAACGCTTGACGGGCCGTATCGGCAACCGAGGGGGCAGGTTCGGGCCCAGGAGCAGGTTCGGGGGCAGCGGCAGGGGCAGGAGCAGGGGTATCCGCCGTGTCCGACGTCGGGCCGCCTCGCTCGAGCCGCTCGATGCGTTCGACCAGCGCGGCTGCGCTCGTGTCGAGATCGGGGCGGGTGAGTCGCAGCAGGGCAACCTCGAGATCGATGCGCGGATCAGGAGCCTGGCGCATGTCGACCAACGCCGAACCGAGTGTCTCGAGGGCACGGGTCAGGCGAGGTGCGCCCGCCGTCTCGGCCACGGCCTGGGCGACCTCGCGGTCGCTGTCGGGTAGGTGCGAGAGATCGGCGCCGATCACGGCCAGGAATGCGTCGCGGAGGCGGGCGAGCACCGACTCGCCGATCACCCTCGGGTCGCGACCGGAGCGCAGCGCTCCCTCGACCGAGACCATCGCGGCGCCGGCATCGACGGCGGCGATGGCCTCGACGATTCCGATGACTGCGTCGAGATCGCCGTGCACTCCTCCCGCGGCGACCACCTGGTCGAGAGCGGACAGCGAGTCGCGGATCGACCCGCCTCCCTCGCGCACCACGTGGGCGATGACGTCGTCGTCGACGTCGAGGCCGGCGTCGTCGGCCACCCAGCGAACGTACTGGCTGACCGTTTCGGCGGGTAACAGCTCGAAGTGCAGGTGCTGGGTGCGACTGCGGATGGTGGGCACCACCTTGTGAGGCTCGGTGGTGGCCAGCACGAACTTCACGTGCTCGGGCGGCTCCTCGAGCGTCTTCAACAACGCGTTCTCGGCCCCCGATGTGAGCATGTGCACCTCGTCGAGGATGTACACCTTGGTGCGGCCCGGAGACCCGAGCGCAACCTTGCCGATGAGGTCTCTCACGGCCTCGACCCCGTTGTTCGACGCCGCGTCGAGCTCGTGGAGGTCATAGGAGGTGCCGCTGGCGAAGGCCAGGCACGATTCGCACTCGCCGCAGGGCTCGCCGTCGTCGCCGAGGTCGGTGCAGTTGAGGGCCTTGGCCATGATGCGCGCCGTCGAGGTCTTGCCCGTGCCACGCGGCCCCGAGAAGAGGTAGGCGTGGCCGGTGCGATCGTCTCGCACGGCGTTGCGCAGCGCCGCAACCACGTGCTCCTGGCCGGCGATCTCACTGAACTTGCCGGGGCGATAGCGCCGGTAGAGCGACTGATAGGCCATTGGAAGCGAGCCTACAAGCGCCGGCCGACACAGTCGGCGGGAACACGACGGTCCCGCCCTCGAAAGTGACGACCAGGCGATCTGCGGCACACTGCAGGCTCCGCTGAGAGCTGCTGCCTTCCGGCCCTGACTCGTTTCACAGGCTGCAGTTGCACAGGACCCGGCCGTCACATTCCAGGGCGGGACCATTCAGATGGGGCCAGGATACCCTTTGCGTTCCGGTCCCGACTCGTCGGGGCGAGGAGGGATGCGAGAGCGGCCGAATCGGCTCGCTTGGAAAGCGAGTGTGGGGAAACTCACCGTGGGTTCGAATCCCACTCCCTCCGCGTGTGATCCCACTTCGCGATGACAACCCGACCCGTCGCCGCAGCTATGTCACGTGGTTGATCATGGCCGGTGCCGCAACGGTCTTCTTCATCGTGCAGCCGTCGTCGGAACCGGACCGGTCCGAATTCCTGTACGAGCAGGCCGCAATACCGTGCGAGATCACCACGGGTTCACCGCTCACCCTGGCCGAGATCAACGACGACGTCTGCAACGATGCGCCGGGTCCGCAATTCGCCCCCGACAAGAACGTGCTGGCCAGCCTGGTGGTGGCCATGTTCCTGCACGGCAGCGTCGCCCACCTGCTGGGCAATCTGTGGGTCTTCTGGATCTTCGGCAACAACATCGAGGACGAGACCGGCCACCTGCCCTTCGCCGTCTTCTTCCTCGCCGCCGGCGTCGTGGCCCTGTTCAGCTACGTCCTGTTGCATCCGGACGACACCGTGCCCATCGTGGGTGCTTCGGGCGCGGTCGCCGGTGTCATGGGAGCGTACTTGATCCTCCACCCTCACGCACGCGTCACCGTCATCGTTTTGCCCCTCTTCTTCCTGCCGTTCCGGCTCCCTGCGGCCGTTTTCCTGGTCGGCTGGTTCGTTCTGCAGTTCCTGTTGGCCGGCACGACCAACAACATCGCGTGGGAGGCCCACGTGGGTGGCTTCGTGTTCGGTGCGGCGGTGGCGGCATTGCTGCGTACCACTGCAGTCGAACACGTCTCGGTTCGCTGATGCCCCCTCGCCGGTTCTGGCGCGCTTTCGGTAGAGCTGGGCGACCGGATCGCGCGCCAGAACGGTGGGTGGTGGGGGTCAGCCGATGTCGAGACCGAGAAGCTCCTGGAAGCGCTCGGCGTAGGCGGCGTCGTCGGTGATGGCTCCCAGCTCGACCCAGTCGGCGTCGTCGATGGTGCACCGCACGTTGATGAGCTCGGGTCCACCCCAGCCGCAGGTGTACCGCAGCGACGGCTGGTCGCTCGTACACGCCTCGTAGATGACCGCGGCGACGTCGGACGGATGCCCGGCATCGGCGTAGCCGGCGGCGTAGAAGGCGAACAGACGCCGGTAGGCGAGGTCGTACGCACCGCTCTCGTTCGGGGCCTCGGTGTTCTTGGCGAGGATGGCGGTCTTCACCACACCGGGTTCGATGATGGCCACGCGGATGCCGAAGGGCGCCAGCTCCTGGGCCAGTCCCTCGCTCATTCCTTCGACCGCCCACTTCGATGTGACGTAGGGCGACTGGGCGATCGCCGCGATGCGCCCGGCGATCGACGACACGTTGACGATGCAGCCCGAGCCCCGCTCGCGCATGTGGGGCAACACCGCTCGAGTGCACCGCACGATGCCGTACACGTTCACGTCCATCACCCGGTGGTAGGTCTCGACGGCGACCTCCTCGAGCACGCCGTTCCCGCCGATGCCGGCGTTGTTCACCAGCACGTCGATGCGCCCGGCCCGATCGAGGATGTCGGCCATGGCCGCGTTCACCGAGTCGGTGTCGGTCACGTCGCACACGGCGACCTCGACCGTGACCCCGGCCTCGTCGGCCAGCGCTGCCAGCTTCGCTCCCTTGTCGAGCGATCGCATGGTGCCGAAGACGGTCCACCCCTTCGCGGCGAGATCAACCGCGGCCTGGCGGCCGATCCCTGAGTTGGCTCCGGTGACGACGGCGACAGTCATGATCGGACCGTAGCCCCTCGCCGACCCACCACCCGTCGCTTCTGGCGCGCTTTCGGGTGGAGCTGGGCGACCGGATCGCGCGCCGGAACGGTGGGGGGTGGGGAGAAACGGTGGTTGTCACCATCGGGAGCGAGATAGGTTCGCTCCGTGTTGTCGGAACTGCTGGCCCGCCGAGACGTCACCGAGCAGCTCACGCTGCGCTCGCGCTTCGGGTTCATGGCCTTCCACGGTGGCACCCTCGAGCGGGCCACCGATGTCATCGCCAGGGAAGCGGCGGCGCAGGCGGATGCCTCGTACTACGGCGTCGTGCAGACCGCCGAGGAGCCGGTGCACTTCCCCTCGACCGACGTACACCCCGACTCACAGCGACTCTCTGGCTCGCTTCTTCGACCATGTCGATGTCGTGGTCACCGTGCACGGTTACGGCCGCAGGCAGCTCATGCGCACCGTGCTGCTCGGTGGACGAAACCGGGAGCTCGCCGAGCACGTGGCCTCCCGGGCGCGGGTCGCATTGCCCGACTACACCTTCGGCACCGATCTCGCCTCGATGCCCACGGGGCTCACCGGCCAGCATCGACGCAACCCGGTCAACCTCCCGCCCCAGCAAGGACTCCAGATCGAGCTCCCACCCGCGCTTCGGTGGCACCACGACGAGTCGGGCTGGTCCGACGACGGCGACGATCGGGCGAGCTCCTCAGGTCGACACCTTCATCACGGTGCTGGCCAGGGCGACTCGTTCGTGGGCGACAACCAGGCAGCTGTCGTAGGAGACCGTTCGACCCTCCGTCGCCGGTCGAAGGATCCGTCTCGTGTGCGGAGATCGTGCCCGGGTGAAAGGATCGAAGGATTGGTCCGTCTCGTCTGGTGAGAACATCCCAGGAGGAACCATCGATGCGATCAGTCATGCGATCGATAGCCGTAGGCCTTATCACCACCGTGGGCCTGCTCACCACAGAACTCGACAGCAGTCGGTGCCGACACCGATCTGGTCGACTCTTTCGGTGAGATCGACCTGCCCGAGCAGAACCCCGATCCGTCGACGGCCTTCGTCGACCCCGCGCCCGTCGATTGGCCGGCCCTCGAGGCGGCGCGGGCGGAGATGGTCGCGGGCATGGACACGACACAGTCGCCTCCTGCGGCCGCCGTCGGCACCGCCGCAGTCACCACCCACGTGGTCACCACCCAGCTCGACATCGTCAACGGCGGAGACGGTCTCTTGTCTTTGCGGGAGGCAATCGACGAGTCGAACACCGACGGTTCCGACTCGGTCATCATGCTCACGCCCGGCGTCGAGTACGCACTCGAGTTGTGCGCCGGCATCGAGGACAACAACAACGCCACCGGTGACCTCGATCATCTCGAGGGGAACCGGCTGACCATCATCAGTGGAACCGGCATCACGTTCGAGCCGACCGGGTTCGGCATCGCGCAGATCACGAACGGTTGTCCCGGTGAACGACTGCTCCACTCGTTCTCGATCGCCGACCTCAGCCTGCGGGGGGTCTTCATGCGAGACGGCGATTCCGACGGGGGAGGCGGAGCCGTACTTTCTCTCGGTTCGATCTCGGTCGAGGACTCCATTTTCATCGACAACGACGCGGCCCTGGACGGCGGTGCGCTGGGCTCGTTCCTCGACGTCACCGTCGCGCGATCGCTCTTCTCCGCGAGCAACGCCGGCAACTCGGCCGGTGCGATCGTCGCACAGGACATCGATCTGACCAACGTCATGATCTCGGGCTCCACCGCCTCCCTCGGGTCTGCGGTGGTCGCCTTCGGCGATCTCGACATGCGGTTCACCGGGTTGGGCTTCAACGAGACGAGCACCCTCGGTTCGGCCGATGTCATCGTGAGCGGAAACCTGTTCTCGCAAGCCTCGTTCCACGTGCTGCCGCTCGGGCCCTCGCTGCTCTGTGCCGTGAGCGGTTTGAAGAACTCGGGCGGCTACAACTTCGCCAACGATTTCTCGTGCGGTCTCACGACCGCAACCGACACACAGTCCCTCACCACCGATCCCGAGATCTTGCCATTCATCCCAATACCCCTGCCCGGCAGTCCACTGCACAATGCCATCCCCGCTGCGCAGTGCTCGGTCGCCGTCGATCTCGGGTCGATCAGTCGGCCACAGGGTGTCGGCTGCGAGATCGGGCCGTGGGAGATCGTCCCGCCGCAGGCGCCGGCGATGACAGGGTCAACCGACGTGTTGACTCCCCTGGTGTTCTCCCCCATCGTGGTCGAAGCCAACGACTTCGACCCTGCGCCACCGATCCTGCGGTTGGGAACGCCGCCGTCGAAGGGCGCGGCATCGTTGGCCGGTGACGTGGTCACCTACACGCCGAACGGCTCCGGTGACGGTGTCGATGCGTTCACCCTCGAGGTATGCGACAGTGCAGACATCGACTGCTCGTCGATTCCGGTCACCGTGACAGTCGACGGTTTGAAGAGCCGGTGGTTCTTCACGAACGTGTTGCAGGGTGGTGCGGCGTCGGCGGAGATCAACTTCGGCAAAGGGGCCGGTGAGCAGTTCTTCGTTGGCGACTTCGACGGCAACGGCATCGACGACCTGGCCAAACGCACCAACGGTTCGAACGTGTTCGAGATCTTGAACCTCAACGGTGTCGCCTCGGCCGCCAACCAGACCATCGGCTACGGCAAACCCGGCGACGAAGTGTTCGTCGGCGACTTCGACGGCAACGGCACCGACACCTTCGCGGTGCGGCGCGGCAACCAGTTCTTCGTGAAGAACTCGGTCAACCCGGGCCCCGCCGACATGGTCATCGGCTACGGCAAGGCCGGCGACGAGGTGTTCGTCGGCGACTGGGACGCCGACGGCGACGACACCTTCGCGGTGCGCCGGGGCAACGTGTTCTATGCCCGCAACAGCGTCACCACCGGTGTCGCCGATGAGGTGTTCGGCTACGGCAAGGCCGCCGATCGGGTGCTGGTCGGCGACTGGGACGCCAACGGTT
Organism: uncultured Acidimicrobiales bacterium; assembly: GCA_963700995.1. Classification (GTDB taxonomy): domain Bacteria; phylum Actinomycetota; class Acidimicrobiia; order Acidimicrobiales; family JAHEJN01; genus JAHEJN01. Next base: position 71,694 of record CAVOZP010000009.1, on the reverse strand, counting down.
CCGACACCTTCGCGGTGCGCCGGGGCAACGTGATCTTCGTCCGCAACGACTTCTTGACCGCCCCGGCGGAGTTCTCCTTCGGGTTCGGCAAGGCCACCGACGAGCTGTTCCCCGGCGACTGGAACAACGACGACCTCGACACGTTTGCCGTCCGGCGCATCATCAACTAGCCCGTCAGGTGTGATCGACCTCCATCACGACTGGATGGGCCTGGCCATCGCCGAGGCTCGGATGGCGTTGCCCCACGACGACGTACCCGTCGGAGCCGTTGTCGTTCGCGACGGCGAAATCCTCGCGTCGCGACACAACGAGCGCGAGCTCACCGGCGATCCCACGGCCCATGCCGAGGTCCTGGCGCTTCGCGACGCGGCCGACCAACTCGGAACGTGGCGCCTCGACGGCTGCACCCTCGTGGTCACCCTCGAACCTTGCGCCATGTGTGCCGGGAGCGCGGTGAACGCCCGGATCGACGCTGTGGTGTTCGGTGCCGACGATCCCAAAGCGGGGGCCTGTGGATCCCTCTACAACCTGGGTGCCGATCCGCGGCTGAACCACGAGTTCGTCGTGGTGCCTCGAATCCGCGCCGACGAGTGCGCCACCCTGCTCACCGACTTCTTCGCTCGACGACGGTGACGGTGCCAAAGGCCGACGGGACCACTAGTCTCGACCCCGGAAGGTTGCCAGAGCGGACGAATGGGGCGGCCTCGAAAGCCGTTGTGGTGCTTCGCATCACCGAGGGTTCGAATCCCTCACCTTCCGCGTCAAACGACACGGTCGACGACCGACTCGAAGTCCCAGGGGATCAGGTCGGCTTGTAGGTGTCGTATTCGTTGTTGAAGCTGCCGAAGCCGAAGCCGGTCGATGCCCCGATGGCCTGGAGCAGCCCGATGATGATCGCTGCGATCAACGCAACGATCAGCCCGTACTCAACTGCGGTCGCCCCACGCTCGGGAGCAGACAGCTTGGCCTTCACATAGGCTCGAAGAAGAAGTTGTTTGCTCACGGCACATTCATCGGTTGACGCACACCGATCTTTAGTACCGATGCGGCGTTGGTTCGATCGAACCACCACGGAATGATTGGGGGTCAATGATCCCCCCTCCGCACCACGCCATCGGCGCCGACCCCCATGCCCTCGGCGGAGCCCAGGTAAGCCGAGGCACCGTTCGCCGGGTGCTGGCCTTCGCCCGCCCGTACCGCCTCATGCTGGTCGGTTTCGTCGTCACGATCCTGATCGGCGCGCTCCTCAACCTCGTCCCGCCCCTGCTCTTCGGTCGCATCATCGACTCGGCCATCGCCGACAACGACTCCCGCGAGCTCAACATCCTGGCCGGGCTCATCGTCGCAGCGGCATTCCTCCAGGCGCTCCTCGGGTTCGTCGAACGCTGGTTCTCGTCGGTGGTGGGCGAAGGTCTCATCTTCGACCTGCGGGTGAAGCTGTTCGATCACGTTCAACGGATGCCGATCGGGTTCTTCACCCGAGTCCAGACCGGTGCGCTCATCAGCCGCCTGAACAACGACGTCATCGGCGCTCAGAGGGCCATGACCGGCACCCTCGGTCAGGTCGTGGCCAACACGGTCATCGTCATCACCACCGTGATCGCAATGGCCTTCACCGAGTGGCGCCTCACCGTTCTCGCGCTCGTGTTGTTGCCCGTGTTCGTCCTCCCCACCCGGCGAGTAGGCCGGCGGCTCCAGGCGATCTCCCGACAGGGCATGGAGCTCAACGCATCGATGAACAACACGATGAACGAGCGGCTCAACGTCTCGGGTGCGATGTTGGTGAAGCTCTTCGGTCGCCACGACGCCGAGCGCGACGACTTCGCCGACCGGGCCGGTCAGGTCCGCGACGTGGGTATCCGTTCGGCAATGCTCGGCCGTGCGTTCTTCATCGCCCTCACGCTGGTCGGAGCCGTCGGGACCGCGCTCGTCTACTGGATCGGTGGCCACCTCGTGATCTCGGGCGACCTCGAGATCGGCCAACTGGCCACCATGAGCCTGCTCGTGGCCCGCATCTACACGCCCCTGACATCGCTCACCAACGCCCGAATCGACATCATGACCGCCTTCGTGTCCTTCGACCGGGTGTTCGAGGTGCTCGATACCGACAACGCGATCGTCGATCGAGCGGGGGCCGCCGACCTCCGCTCGCCCCGAGGACAGCTCGAGCTCGACGGGGTGGAGTTCGCCTACCGCAACGACATCACGCTTGCATCGCTCGAGAACCCGGCCGAGACCTCCGACGCCATCGTCACCGAGGTCCTGCGGGGTGTGAGTGCGGTCGTCGAGCCGGGCACGCTCGTCGCGCTCGTCGGTCATTCGGGCGCAGGAAAGACGACGCTCGCCAACCTGGTACCGAGGCTGTACGACGTGACTGGCGGGGCAATCCGCATCGACGGTCACGACGTTCGCGACCTCACCCAGGCCAGTCTCCGACGAGCCATCGGCGTGGTGAGCCAGGACCCGCACCTGTTCCACGACACCATCGATGCCAACCTTCGCTACGCCCGTCCGAATGCCACCGCCACCGAGGTCGACGACGCCATCCGCGCTGCGCAGATCCACGATCTCATCACGAGCCTGCCCAACGGGCTCGAGACCGTGGTGGGTGAGCGGGGGTATCGGCTCTCGGGCGGTGAGAAGCAACGCTTGGCGATCGCCCGCATGCTCCTGAAAGACCCGGCCATCGTCATCCTCGACGAGGCCACCAGCCATCTCGACAGTGAAAACGAGGCCTTGGTGCAGGCGGCGCTGGCCCATGCGCTCGAGGGACGAACAGCATTGGTGATCGCCCATCGGCTCTCCACCATCGTCGCGGCCGATCAGATACTGGTGATCGATCAGGGCCGGGTGGCCGAGCGCGGCACCCACGACGAGCTCCTGGCCGCCGGGGGTGTCTACTCCGAGCTCTACCGCACCCTCGTGCGCGGCGAAGTGGCCCCCACCTGAGAACACCACCGTCAGCAGCGCGAGCTACGGTCGCAGCGATGTCGGACGTCTCGCTGTTCGCCGACGACCCCACCGCAGGTCACCGCACCTACACCGTCGGCGCGCTCGCCCACGAGATCGGGCGCACCCTCCAGCACGAGTTCGGCACCGACGTGTGGGTCGAGGGAGAGATGCGCAACCTGAAGCGGTCATCGGCGGGCCATGTGTACTTCGATCTCGTCGATCCCGGCGAGCCGGGTGCCCAACCGACGGCCAGCCTTTCGGTGGTGCTGTTCCGCAAAACGCGCGACGTGGTCAACGCCTACCTCAAAGCCAGCGGCGGGCCCCGCATGGACGATGGCATGGCGGTCCGCATCCGCGGCACGATCGACTTCTACGCGCCCCAGGGTCGACTCCAGCTCCGGATGACCGGCATCGATCCCACCTACACCCTCGGACGCCTTGCGGCCGACCGAGAGCGAATCCTGGTCGGCCTGCGCGACGACGACCTTCTCGAGGCCAACGGTCGGGTGCCGTTTCCCGTTCTCCCCCGTCGGATCGCCCTGGTGACCAGCGCCGGCTCGGCCGCAGCCGAGGACTTCCTCTCCGAGCTCCGGCGCTCGCGGGTGGGCTGGCAGGTCACACTGATCGACACGAGAGTGCAGGGCTTCGCCGCCATCGACGGCATCTGCGTGGCCCTCGCTCGGGCCGTTCGCCACGGCGAGGTCGTGGCGGTCGTGCGTGGTGGTGGGGCGCGCACCGACCTCGCCGCCTTCGACAGCGATGCCGTGGCGCGGGCGATCGCCGCATGCCCCCTGCCGGTCGTCACCGGCATCGGCCACGAGATCGACCGGACCGTTGCCGACGAGGTGGCCGCGGTCGCCACGAAGACCCCGACTGCTGCCGCCGCCGAGATCGCCGAGCGCGTCCACGCCGTTCACCACCAGCTCGTCGCCGACGCAGCCCGTCTCGCCGCGGTCAGTCACACCCGACTCGCTGCCGCCGACCACCTGCTGAACACCCATGCCCAGCGCGCCGACCGCGCCGTCACGGCGTCGGCCCGACTCGCCGGTTCGCGGGTCGATCAGTGCACCGATCGACTCCAACGCGCCGCCGACCGTCGACTCGCCGGGCACCAACTGGCCGTCGACGCCAAAGGTGCCCGCCTGGCGCGGACCGCGCCCCGGCTCCTCGAACGCCCGGAGCGACGGCTCATGCAGCTCGACGAGAGCATCGGCCGGGTCGATCCGGTGCGCCTGCTCCGGCGCGGCTGGTCGATCGTGCGGACCGAGACGGGCGAACTGGTTCGCAGCGTTGCTGTCATCGGCCCCGGAGACACGCTCGTCACCACCACCGTCGACGGCACCGCCACCAGCACCGTCATCGGTACGAACCATCGAGGAGACCTCCCGACGTGACCATTTCCGATGACCCCACCGACGCGCCCGAGGGGTATGCGGCCGCCCTGGCCGAGCTCGAGACCATCCTCGACGAGCTCGAGACCGACGATCTCGATGTCGACGTGCTCGCGGCTCGCGTCGCTCGGGCGGCGGCACTCGTACGGTTCTGCCGAGCTCGCATCGAGAACGCGAAAACCGAGGTACAGACCATCGTCGCCGACCTCGACACCGGCAATCCGACCCAATAGGCACTGGGTAGAATTCCTCAAACCCCGCCCGGCGATGCCGATGATGCATGCGTGCAGCGTTCCTCCCAGTTCGTCCCCATGACCCGCATCACGGGGCGATTGACTAGCCTGGGGTTTCTCGCGCCGTCCCGGCCGGACCCGCATCCGATCTGGAGGGCCTGGAGATGACCACTGTGATCCAGGAATCCTCACCGACGAAGCCTCGCCCCTCACTGCTCGACGCTGGTGGCCGCAACCTGAGCGTCGACGAAGCGGCCTCGGCACTGCGGGTCCTGCGCCACGGTGTGGTCGACGAGTCGACGTCGCGGTTCCTGCTGCCTCCCGCGGTTCGCGCCACGGTCTCACCGGTCATCGCTGCGCTCCGTTGGGCCACGGTGATGTTCGGGGTGGTCTTCGCGGCACCCGACGCCAACAACGGCGACCTCGCCGTCGTCGTCTCGCTCGCCATCGCACTGTTCCACACGACCTGGCGCACGTTCCGACCACTTCGTCTCGCCGATCACCAGTTCCGCTATCAGGCCCTGGCCATCGCCGACGGAGTGATCATGGGTCTCGCAGTGGGCATCTCCGGTGGTTTCGACAGCCCCTTCGTGCTGTGCCTGCTCGCCGTCACCGCCGTTGCCGCTTTTGGCTGGGGCATCCGGCTCGGTCTGGCCACGCTCGGAGCCACGATCGTGGGCATGACCATCACCGGCTTGACCACCAACGCGGGCCTCAACCTCGGCGCGCAGTCGAGCTTCACGGTCCTGGTCACGATGCTCATCATCATCGGACTGCTCGCCTTCGGTCGCCTCCGACTCCTCGAAGCCGAGCGGCGTCGAGCGAACCTCGCAGGACGGATCGACACCCTTTCGGAGACCAACGACCTCCTCCACATCCTCAACCAGGTGGCCCGCACCCTCCCCACCTCGCTCGATCTTCGCGAGGCGCTGGTCGCCGCACGCGACCAGCTGAGCGACGCCTTCGATGCCACTGTCGTTGCGCTCGTGGTCGTCGACGAGTCGGGCAAGTACTGGACACCCCAGCTCAGCGACGGCTGCAGCCTCGCCCCCTCGGCCAGCCGCGACGAGCTCCACCCCAATCTCCAGCAGGTGCTCGACTCCGACTCGTCGCTGCTGGTTCCCGACTTCGATGGCGGACTCGCACCGTCGTCGCGCACCGGCGTCTACACCGCGCTTCGAACTCGCGGAAAGACCGTCGGACTACTGGCCGTCGAGCACGAGTCGCCGGGCATGTACTCGAGTCGCGAGCTGCACATCGTCGACGGGCTGGCCGAGGTCCTGGCCCTCACCGTCGACAACGCCCGCTGGTTCCGCCGCCTTCGCACCCTCGGCGCCGAGGAGGAGCGATCACGCATCGCTCGGGATCTTCACGATCGTCTCGGCCAGTGGCTCACGTACATCTCCTTCGAGCTCGAGCGCATCATGCAGGACGACGCGAAGTCGGCTCCCGAGCTCGACCATCTGTACGGCGACGTCCAGATGGCCATCGACGAGCTCCGTGAGACGCTACGCCAGCTCCGTGCCGGTGTCACCGCCGAGAAGCCACTCACCGTGGTCGCTCGTGACCACCTCGATCGTTTCGGCAGCCGGGGCAAGACCAAGACGGTCTTCACGGTCGTGTCACCCGGGGCGTCGATGAGCCTGGCCGTCGAGAACGAACTGCTCCGCATCATCCAAGAGGCGCTCAACAACATCGAGAAGCACGCAATGGCCTCATCGGTGGAAGTGGTCTGGGATGTTCGCGAAGACGGCGCCGATCTCACGATCCGCGACGACGGACGCGGATTCGACCTGGCGAGAAGTGTCCGCGAGTCTGCCTACGGGCTGGTCGGCATGCGCGAGCGTGCCGATAGCGTCGGCGCCACCATCGACGTCACCTCCAGCCCCGGAAAAGGCACCGAGATCACAGTCCACGTCCCCCGTGAAGCAAGAGGAGCGATCGCATGATCCGAGTGATGCTCGCAGACGACCACCAGATTCTGCGCGAAGGAATTCGTCGTGGTTTCGAGTCGGCCGGTGACACCGTCGTTGCCGAGGCAGCCGACGGCGAGGAGGCCATTCGTCTTGCGCGCGAGCACTCACCCGACGTGGTGGTGATGGACCTCTCGATGCCGATCATGGACGGCGTCACGGCAACCCGGCGCATCCGCGAGGAGATGCCCGAGATCAAGGTGGTGGTGCTCACCATGCACGACGATGTCTCGCGCACCCGTCAGGCCCTCGATGCCGGAGCCGTCGGCTATCTCTCCAAGGGCTGCTCGTTCTCCGACGTACTCGACACAGTTCACGCCGTGGCCGACGGCGAGACCGGGCTCACCCCGGAGCTCGCCGTGTCGATGCTGCGGGCGGTCGAATCTGCCGGCGATGACCAGCCGCTGCTGTCCGATCGTCAGATCGAGATCCTCCAAGCCATCGCCGACGGGAGCACGACCAAGCAGGTGGCGCGAGATCTCGGCATCACCCAGAAGACGGTGCACAATCACCTCAACGCCATCTACCGGCGCCTCGACACGCAGAGCCTCACCCATGCCGTCCTGTCGGCCGTGCGGCTGGGCATCATCGAGCTGGAGTGACGATGCGGCACGTGCTCCCAGCTGCACGGCGCCGAGGGGAACGCTGACCGATGGTCGACGTCACGGCGCTCCGCGCCCTCCTGAGCGAACGGACCCGGCTCCAATGGATCGCCACGTCGGTGATCGCCAGCCTCGTGACCCTCGTGGTGGCGGTGCCGCTCACCATTCGCGCCTTCGACGCTCGCAACGACGATCGGCCGCGCACCGCGCCCACCGACGGCATCGTCGCGACCCTCGGCGCGAGCGCCGGCGACCTCGAAGGGTCGACTCTGTCCGATGCGCCCGTCATCACCTTCGAACTGGAGAACACCGGCGCCACGGCCTTCCGCCTGGTGGATGTGACCGGCGACGAGCTGCTGACCGGCACCGACACGTTCGGTCCCGAGTTCTCCATGTCCAACACGCCCGAGGGCCTTCCCGCCGCGTTCGACACCACCGAGTACCCCGACGGTGGGTACACCGTCTATGTCACTTTCACCCTGGTCGATCCGGTCGACCAGAGCCGCTCCGAGGCCTTCCGGATGGCCACCTTCGCCATTCGGAACGAAAGTTGACGCGGCGATGGACGCGAAACGGTCGAAACCCCAGTTCAGCGACTTGCGACGGGCCGCCTGGCCCACCCGCTGTGGGTGGGATATCCCATGTTGTAACCACCGTCTGGTGGCGACACTGCTGATGGGCCACTTGCGTGTCAACCAAAGGACGAGAGCACAATGAAACGGGTGGTACAGCTTGCGCTCGCACAGCTCGTGTCGCTTCGCGTCATCATCGCCATCGTCATGTCGGTCGGAATCACCGCCACGGTTGTCACCCCTCTGGCCGATCAAGCCCTCGAGGCACGCCGCGAGAACAGCGCCGCACAAGAGGCTGCCGCCCTCGGTGAGCTCGCACCTCCGATCGACCGCGGCGGCGAGAGCCCCTTCCCGCCCGGGGCCACGCCCGAAGGCCAGATCGAGACCGGACCGGGCACCGACCCCACCCTCGACGCAACGCCCGAGCCGACCGACGCCGAGTCCACGCCCGAGCCTCGCCCTGGTGATGAGTCGATCGCCGGCGAAGCGACTCCGACACCCGAGCCGACGACCGGGCCCGACGCGTCCGCAACCCCGACACCCCTTCCTGGCCTGAATCCGCCGACTCCCACCACGCCGCCCGGACCCACCGCTACACCCGGACCCACCACGGCGCCCGGACCCACCGCCACGCCCGGACCCACGACGCCACCCGGACCCACCGCCACGCCCGGACCCACGGTGACCCCTGCCCCGACCGCAACCCCCCAACCGAGCCCCACGCCCACCCCCACGCCTGACACTCGGGCCGACATCCGGGTGGTCACCAACTCGCCCGGTCAGCTCGTGGCCGGCATCGAGACCGCAGCGACGATCACCGTCTTCAACGACGGACCCGCCGTGGCACCCGGCACGGTTCTCACCGTCATCTCCGACAACGCCTCGCTGGCTGCTCCCGGCTGTACGGCGACCGACGACAACATCATGCTGGTCTGCGAGCTCGGACAGCTCCCCGCCGAGTCGTGGAACGACATCGTCGTCGGGGTCACGCCGCTGTCGCTCGAGCCCGTCACCGTCATCGCATCCGGCACGAGTGCCGCCGTCGACCCGAACCCCGACAACGATGCGAGCGGCTTCGTCGTGAGCGTCTTCGAGTCGACTGACCTGGCCATCACCGCCGGCCCGATCCAGAGCTCGACCGGCTCCGACGGACTCACCGCGGGGGAAACCGTCACGATTCCCTTCGTCGTCGTGAACAACGGCCCGACGCCCGACGCCGATGGCGTCTCTGCCACCATCGACCTCGCGGGCCTGTCGCCGACGATCCTCCCACCGGGGTGTCTTGCCGATTCCACCGACCCCGATCGGGTCGCTTGTTCGCTGACCACTCTCACGTCGCAGCCACTGGGCTTCACCTTCGAGGCCATCGTCGACGGCGGCACCGATGTGGCCACCGTCGATGCCACCATCAGCGGCCCCGGCATCGATCCCGACCCGACCAACAATCGCGCCACCCTCGAAGCCGAGGTCGTGGCCAGTGCCGACCTGAGCATCGAGCTCGCTCCGGTGGGCAACCTCACCAGGAACGGACCCGGGTTCGTGGCCGTCGAAGTGGCCAACGCCGGACCGAGCTCCGCCGCCGCGGTCACCATCACCCTCAGCGCCGAAGGAGCCGACGCCGTCGCGACCCGACACGACGATCCGGGATGCTCGTTCGACGACGGTGTCGCCACCTGCACCATCGACCAGTTCGCCGCCGGTGCCTCCACCACGTACTACGTGCGCCTCGATGTCGGCGATGTCGACACGGTGACCATCACCGCAACGGTCACAGCCGATACCACTGATCCTGATGTGTCGAACAACGTCGCCGTGACCGGGCCCGACAACCCGCCGTACTTCACCGTCGGCAACGCGCCGCGGTGTGGTCTTCGTCGACGAGTTGGTCGGCAACTCGACCGTCATCGGCAACACCTCGCTGTCCTGCGGCGATGATCTCGCCACCGCCACGACCATCACCTGCGATTCGGCGCGGAACAACCGTGACCCCGTGACCCCGGCCAGTCGGAACAACAACTGGATGATGGAGTTCGTCGACCTCGACGGTGTCGACCTCCAGAACCCGCAGGACGACAACTCGAGCGCGGCCGATCTGGTGATTCCTGACGGCTCGTCGGTGGAGTTCGCGGCGCTGTACTGGAGCGCCTCCACCGGCGCCAACGAGCGTGCCGACGAGGTGTTGTTCTCGGTGCAGCCCTTCGGTGCGGTTCCCGACACGCTGGACGACTACACGGCCCTCACCGCCGACACCGTCCTGAGCGACAGTGGCGCCTATCAGTCCTACCGTGAGGTGACCGATCTCGTCAGCGGCGGCGGCACCGTCTGGGTCGCCGGTATCGAAGGTGTCGCATCGTCGAACCAGTACGCCGGCTGGAGCCTGGTGGTGGTGTGGTCCGGCGGCGACGTGCTGCGCAACATTGCCGTGTTCGACGCCTTCGAGCGGGTGGGCCAGAACCAGACCGTCGAGCTCGAGGTCGGTGGCTTCGTCGTGCCGGCCGACGGCCAGCTCACGTTGGGTCTGACATCGTATGAGGGTGATCTCGGGTTGACGGGCGACGCACTGGCGATCACCACCTTCGACAGCCAGGGCACGCCGTCGGGCGGTGCCGCCTACAGCAACGGCGCCAACGCGGCCAACGACTTCTTCAACTCGAGCATCAGCGCCGACGGCACCTTCTTGACCGGCCCGGGCCTCACCGCCCACCAACCGAGCTACGCCAACACTCTGGGCTTCGACCTCGACACGATCAGCATCGATGCACCCGATGCCCGATCGGCCACTTTCACCTTCTCGACGGCGGGCGACGTGTACTGGGTCGGCCCGATCGTCATCAGCGGCGCGCGCTGACCAACTCGCACTGCACCGCGGCAGCTGTCGTTCAGTTCCTACACTCTGGCCATGCTGCGGCTGCGCCAAGTCTTCCTTTCCCTTTCCGCGACCCTCGTCGCGCTCGGTGGCGCTGTGGATCTTCGACTCGCGAGGTGTCGTCGACCAGGGGCCCGACGAGGCGCCGACACCGGGAGCCGACACGACATCCGAATCTGTCCCCACCCCAGCTCCAGCCGTCGAGACGCCCACCGCCGAGCCGACTCCCGTGCCGGCCCTGGTCGATGTTCCCATCGTCGACCTCGCGTCGGTCGGTGAGCCGCAGGCCGGTGGGGTGCTGGGGGTGCTCACCTTCCGGGGCAACGCCACCCGTACCTTCGACGGCACCGGACCGGCCCCGCGGAATCCGGTGATCCGCTGGGCGGTGCCCGCGCCGCCGGGCCTGTGCGAGGTTGCACCGGTCGATGCGGAGAATCCGAGGTGTGGCGTCGGCTGGACGGGACAGCCGGCGGTCTTCGTGCGCGACGGACGGACCTGGGTGGTCGTCGGGGCCCTCGACGGCAACGTGTACTTCCTCGACGCCGCTTCCGGGGCGTCGATCATCGAGCCCTTCGCCTTCGACGGGCCGGTCGAGACGACGCCCACCATCGACCCCGACGGCCTGGCGCTCGCCTACGTGGGGGGTTCCGACGGCACCTTCCGCATCCTGTCGTTCGATCGACCCGAGGGTGCGAACGAGCTGTGGCGTCTCGAAGCCGGAGACTTCGCCGACGTGCGAACGAGCGACGACTGGGACTCGTCGGCGTTGGTGGCCGGTGACCTGATGGTGCTCGGGGGAGAGAACGGCCGCATCATCGTCGTGAAGCTCTCGAAGGCGACTGACGCGGAGGGCTTCGCCACGGTCGACCCGGTCGTGGTGTGGAGCGCTCCCACCTGGGACGAGCAACTCGATGCCGATCTCGGTCCGGTCGACCCCTCCGAAGACCCGGGTTTCTCGATCGAGGCCTCGGTGGCGATGTCAGGCACCACGGTGTGGACGGTCAACTCGGCCGGTCTCGTTCTCGGATGGGACCTCCGCCCCCTCGAGAACGGCGGGCAGCCCGAGCAGGTGTTCCGCTTCTGGATGGGCGACGACGCCGACTCGACGATCGTGGTCGATCCCAGCGGCGACCTGTTCGTCGGTCAGATCGCCACACGAGGCTCGGCGCGAGGCGGTGAGACCGGCCACTTGGCCCGGCTCGATCCCGACGGCGCCGATCCTGTGGTTTGGACGTTCCTCGACGGGCCAGAGCAGTTCCAGGGCATCCGTTCGACGGTGGCTCCCCACCGCGACGTGGTCTACGCGACAACCAACAGCGGACGGTTGCTCGCCATCGACGCCGCCAGCGGGGCGCTGCGCTGGGACACCCAGCTCGTCGGGCCGATGTGGGGCTCCCCGGTCGTCGTCGACGACGTGCTGATCGTCGGGGACTGTGCCGGCGTCGTTCGCGGCTTCGACGTGAGCGACACGGCCGTGGTGCCGCCCCTGCTGTTCGAGACCGCGATCGGTGGTTGCCTCGAAGGCACTCCGGTGGTGTGGGACGGCGTGATCTTCATCGGTGACCGCGACGGCCGCATCTTTGCCCTCGCCGACAACTGACCGGGTCTGCGATGATGCGTCAGTGAAGATCACCAAGCTCTCGACCGTTGATGGCTTCGTCGCCGTCGATCTGCACGACGCCGACGTCACCTCCGTCGGAATCGTCCGCTCGGCCCCCAAGATCCTCGAGAGCGGCGCCACCGAGCTCGCCCGGTCGCTCACTTACACCTTCGCCGTGCTCGAGCAGCAGCGTTCGGGGGCGTCGGCGGGCATCAATGCGGTGCCGGCCGATCGACCCGACGCCATCGCCGCCTTCGTCGACGAGGTGCGGCCGCTGGTCGAATCCGGGTCTTTCCTTCCCGCTCCGGGCAAGGGAGTCGAACCGGCCGACCTCGGCTCGCTCAGTGCCCTCGATCCGCGATCGTCGCTGCGCCTCGAGCAGGTGGAGGGGTCGGTGCTCACCGATCACCTCACCGGCGTCGGGGCCGCAGCCGCCGCCTCGGCTGCGGCCGGTGATCTCGACGGACGCCGGGTGGCCATCGAGGGGTTCGGCTCGCAGGGGCCGGCGCTCGCCCGCCAGGTGGTGGAATGGGGCGGCCGGGTCACGGCAATCTCCACCTCGGCCGGCACGGCGATCGCGTCCGCCGGACTCGACATTGCCGCCGTCTCCTCGGCGTGGGGGGCCGACGGTGATCAGATGGTCGCCCACTTCGGCGACATCGAGCCGGCATGGAAGATCTTCGGCGCGCCGTGCGATGTCTTGTTCACTGGATCGAAGATGGGCGCCCTCAGCCACCAGGGTGCCGAGTACGTGACGGCGTCGGTGATCGTTCCGTCGGCGCCGATTCCCGTGACCACCAAGGCCTTCGCCATGCTGCGCCGGGCCGGGGTCACGGTGGTGCCCGACTTCGTGTCGACCGCCGGTCCGATCTTCGCCATGTGGCCCGACGGCGACGCCACTACAGCATCGGTCGAGGCCGACGCGGTGGCGGCGATCACCGACCTCATGGGCGAGCTGCTGAGCCACGCCGACGGGCCACTTCTCGCCGGCTGCTACAAGGCCGAGGCCTTCTTGGCCACGTGGAGGGATGAACTGCCCTTCGGCCGCCCGCTCGCGGCCTGACCTTCAATCGCGGCCGAGAGCACCCCATGAGCCGGTCAGGACCGGCGTGCTGGCCGTGGCGACGGCGTCCGATGACAGCGACACGACGATCTCGGCCCCGAGGTGGTCGACCCACTCGGCCAGTGCTTCGATCGCCCCATCGGGACCCGCCCGCCACCAGTCCTGCTGCACGTCGAGATCGGTGCGCCAGAGTACAGCTTCGACGACTCGACGTTGCACGCCACTGACCCCGACGAAGGTGGTCTCGGTCGCCAACAACGCCTCGGATCGGGGAGCTGTGAACGCCCCGCCCTCGTCGACCGCCCGCACCGTGACCCGTTCCGTGAGCTGATGCCCGAGTGCGGGGTCATCGGGGTCCAGCGCCAGGTCGTAGCGCACGATCAGCCGACGCCGACCGGGATGATCGGCGACGTGGTCGCTCTCGAGTCTGGGATGGAGGATCGTTGCCATCGGCTGGTCACCCGTCGAGCTCGGCTGGTTCGGTTTCGGGGAGGTGCACGATCAACACACTGCAGGGCGCATGGTGGGCGACCTTGGTGGACACGCTGCCCTGGAGCAGTCGCCGGCCGAGCCCGAGGCCACGCGACCCGACGACGATCAGGTCGGCGTCGACCTCTTCGGCGACATCGAGGATGGCGTCGGTGCCGTTCATGGCGCGCACGTGTTCGTGGGGCTGGACGTCCATCGTGCGCAGCACCATCGCGGCCTCGTCGACGCATTCGGTCGCGAGCGCGTCGGTGCGCAGGGTGTCGTGGAACTCCGGCGGGAGATCCCTGGCCATGCGGTTCAGCTCGGCACTGCTGTAGGGGCGATGCCCGCTCACCACGTGCACGCGGTTCACGCCGCCCGCCCGAGCGAGATCACCGGCCACTCGCACGGCAGCCTCGGCCGCGGCCGAGCCATCGGTGCCGACCACGATCGTCGAGAACATGATGCATCCCTCCAGACCCACGCCTTCGACATTGTGCGTGCCGGTCGACCGAAGCGGGAGAGTCCAAAGTCCTGCGCATCCAATACCCTGATGCCGTCCCGTTCGGGGGTGTAGCTCAGCTGGCTAGAGCACCTGCTTTGCAAGCAGGAAGTCGTGGGTTCGAGTCCCATCACCTCCACACACTCTGACCAGGCATGATCCGGTATTTCGGAGTCGGTGAGTGCCCCCAAAATCGCCGATGTATCAGCGATGTATCAGAATTCATGCCGGAGCAGACAGGAGAAGGCGGCATGGCCTGGTAGTCGACGGGACAACCGACGGTGCGGAAGCAGCGCGACAAGTGGGTCGTGCGCGTCGATGGCATCGACACCGCGACCGGCAAACACCGACCGCGCCAACTCGGCACCTTCACCTCGCAGCGGTCGGCCAACGCCGCGGCCCGGTCGTTTCGGATCGAGGACGCCGTCGCCGACAGGGGAACGGTGAGCTGGCTGGTGCGTCGCTACGTGTCCGGTCGCACCGACATCTCGGTGAAGGCCCGCGAGCAGTACGAGTGGGCGATCCCCCACATCGAGAACGGCCTCGGTGCGATCCAAGTCGGCCGACTCGACCGTGAGGACGTCGCCGGCTGGATCGAGGCGCTGGCCGCCGGGGGTCGCCTCTCGAAGCGGAGCGTGCAGGTGTGCAGGACCGTGCTGCGGGCTGCGCTGAACGAGGCGGTCGAGGAGGGCATGATCTCGCGCTCCCCTGCCGCTCGAGTTGCGCTGCCTCGAACTGTCGCCAAGCAGGTGCCCGAGAAGGAGGCGGTTGCCTGGACCGGCGACCAGGTCAAGGCGTTCCTAGAGGTGACCGCCGCTCCGTCGCCGCCCCCACCAACATCGGCGCCACGTGGAGCATCGCCAAGAACGAACGGTCACGTCGCACGATCCCGATCGACGAGATCACCATGCGAGTGTTCCAGTCACGCCGCGCCGCCCAGGCGGCCGAGCGACTTGCTGCCGGCCCGGGTTGGGAGGACACCGACCTCATCACCACCACACGCATGGGCGGGCTCGTTTACCCGAGCAACTTCGACCGGGCGCTCGCCAACATCGTTCGGCAGGTCGGCTTGCCGAGGCTGACGAGCCACGGCCTCCGCCACACGGCAGCGACTCACATGGTGAAGAACGCCACCGACCTCGGCGAGCTACGAGCCATCGCCGACCTCCTGGGCCACAGCCCCGAGATCCTGCTCAACACCTACGCCCACGCCCTCCCGGACAAGCGGGAAAGCATCGTCGCTCGGCTGGGCAACCGCACTCCACGAACCTGATTTCCAGTCAGCCAAAGGTGTGATCCAAAGGCCCGCTCGGAGACAACCCGCGACGAAGGATCAGGAGTCGGGTCGGAGCCATCCGCCAAACGCGTTCTAGGCCCGTGACCTGCTATTTCGTCCGCCGACTTGTCCCCCTAGTGATGTTGGATTCGCCCAGTACCGGCGAATTTCTTGGATGGAATGTTGGATTTTGGGCGGCCATCCCGCCGAGATCGCTGACGACTCGGATCCCGGCGTAGACGCGGCGAACCTGTCCTGAGACAACGGCCTGTGGGGAGATCACGATCAACGTTCCCGACGCTGTCTTGCCCTAATCATGAGTCACCCCGGTTCAAGAGCTCGAGCTGCAAAACCCACTCGACTTCGCCGGCAGTGCAGCGCGACCTCCTCATCCGAGTCTCGTGACTATGCGCTGGGTCTTTCGCTGCCGAAGGCGCCCGATCGATAGGTGCCGTACTCGAGCGGTTCGAACGGCCCCAGTCGACGCGTGATATGCGTGGTGTCGACCGGCGCTGTAGGAGCGGTCGATGCAGGATTGATGCTGCCGACGCGGGCCGATCGGCGCGAGAACTGGGTGGTTGGTCAGCGATTGACGTGCGTCAGCTTGGCGGGATTGCCGATCGCGTGGATCACGTCGACGCAGTCCGTCGCTCACTCCGAGCGACAGCACCGCAACGACGTGTGCTCCGATCGAGATGATCACACCCGGTTCGCCGTTCACGTCGGCCGGCTCGAAGGCTGCTCCTCGGTCGACGACGGTCGCCATCAGTTGGCGCGCCACGGCCGGTGCGCCGTCGAGCGCGATCAGCGGTGCTCCCGGAACGACTCCGCCCGAATCGAAGTCGCCAACGACACCTGGGTCCAGAACCGCCAGCAGGCTGTCGACATCGCCACGTTCGCACGCGTCCACGAAGCGTGCGACCACGAGGTCGTGTTCGGAGCGGTCGACCTCGAACCGTGCAACAGCCTCGTCGGACTCGATGCGCCGTCGGGCTCGGCTCGCGAGTTGGCGACATGCCTGGGGCGACCGGCCGACGAGTTCGGCGACGGTGTCGAAGTCGAGGCTGAAGATGTCGTGGAGCACGAACGCCGCCCGCTCAGCTGGGCTGAGCTGTTCGAGGACGACCATCAGCGCCATGCGAATCGTGTCGTCGAGGGTGACCCGATCAGCGAGATCGACGTCGTCACTCGCCGCGCCGACGATCGGCTCGGGGAGCCACGGGCCGACGTAGGACCGCTTGATCCGCTCGTGGGAACGCAGGCGATCGATGCACAACCGGGAGGTGACCGTGACCAGCCATCCACGGACGTCATCGAGCGACTCGATGTCGACGGCGAGGAGTCGGCTGTACGCCTCTTGCACCACATCCTCGGCGTCGTGGACGCTGCCGAGCATTCGGTAGGCGACATCGAGCACCCGCCTGCGGTGCTGATGCCAGGTCTCGTCGATCCCGGCTGGTGGCGTCGGAAGATCGTTCATGTCATCCAGGACGTTCGTGTCCGTCGAATTGTGACATCGATCGCGATGTCACATCGCCGGCGTGTGGTTCGTCCTTCCTGTCGTTCATCCACCCATCGGAGGTTCTGACGTGACCATGACATCCACCACCGCACCCGACCGACTGCCCTCGTCGAACGGCCCGACTGGCTGACCGACGACGCATGGCCCCACCTGGTCCACGCGCTGACGGTCGGCGACCACACGATCGCGTACACCGATGTCGGCGAAGGCCCGACCCTGCTGCTTGTGCACACCGGCATGTGGAGCTTCGTCTGGCGAGACGTGATCGCCGATCTCGCACACGACTTCCGCTGCGTCACACTCGACGCTCCTGGCACCGGTCTGTCCTCCGGGACGGGGCGCGTCGATCTGACGATGTCGTCGCAGGCGATCGATGGCCTCGTCCGGCATCTCGACCTGCGCGACATCGTGCTGGTCCTGCACGACCTCGGAGGTATCGCCACGCTCCACGCATCCGCAGCGTGGACCGACCGGGTCCGCGGACTGGTGGCGGTAAACACGTTCGGGTGGCGACCGAGCGGCGTCGGCTTCCGGTCGATGCTGGCCCTCATGGGGTCCGGGCTCATGCGCGAGTTCGACGTGTTCACCGGCTGGATGCCGCGGCTGACCGCGACCAGCTTCGGGGTCGGTCGGCACTGGACACGGCCACTTCGGAAGACGTTCCTGAAGGCGCTCGACCACCGCGGACGTCGCAGCTTCCACCATTACATGCGCTCGGTCATGCGATTCGACTTCGACCGCGTCGACGCCGCGCGGCACGACCTACCACTCACTGCCGGCCGTGACGGTGTTCGGCGAACGCAACGACTACCTCGGTTTCCAGACGAAGTGGGCCGAGCGACTCGACGACCTCGAACAGATCGAGATTCCGAAGGGCAACCACTTCCCCATGTGCGACGCACCAACTGTGGTGACAGAAGCCATCCGCGCACGGTTCGGCCCAGCTGCCCAGCCCACATCGAGTGACGACCAGCTCAACTCGGTAGAGGAGCTCGAGCATTCCCGAGCACCTGATCGAGCGCCGAGGTGCCGTTACAGAGCAGGGCCCTCGATGAGAGCGAGGGCTTGACGTGGCTCTCATCTCGCATCGTGCGGACCCGGCGCTCTGCTTACCGCCCGCGGCTCGGGAGGGCGCTTCGGCGCGACGAATTGCGACTCGCAGAAAGTCATCCCCTTCGCCTCGCGAGGCCGCTACGGGCGCCCGGCGACGCGACCACGCCGAAGTGTTCACGGAGTGCGGTGGCCGTCGATGACGTGCCGGCACAGCTCCTCGTACTCGGTGTCGTCGACCGGCAAGAACCCGTTGATCTCGAGGCTGATCCGCCCGTGGCCGGTAGCCCAGAACCGGTGGGCGAGCTGCTCGGGGTCCCCGGCGAGCACGCCGGCGTCGACCGCCGTGGCGACCGCCTCGACCAGCGGCTGCAGGGTCTGCCGGGCGGCGCGCAGACTCGCCGCTGGCGGCACGTAGTCGGGGATCGGCCGACCGGTCATGAGTGCGTAGTGGTGTGGCCGATCGAGGGCGACTCGGCGGTACACGGCGCTGAGCGACACGATCCGCTCGACGGGGTCGTGGGGGAGCTCGACCGTCGCCAGCGCCTGCGCGAGCGCCTCGAAGCCCTGGAGGTAGAGCGCGTCGGCCAGGCCCGCCTTGCTGCCGAAACGGGTGTACACCGCCTGCGTCGACGTGCCGGCCGCCTCGGCGATCCGGCGCAACGACAGCGCGTGCGGGCCGGCGTCGATCAGTGCGGCCGCCGCCGCACCCAGCAACTCGTCGTCCATGGACATCCGCCACAGCCTAGGGCGATCGTCCCGGGTTGATAACAATGTCATAACACTGTTATGGTGAGGTTCATGAGCAAGTGGACCCGAGGTACCAAGGCACCCGTGACGACCGAACTTGACGTGGCGGACCTCCCTGTCGACGGCGTGCTCCCCGAACTGTCTGGCCGGCTCGTCCGGCTCGGGCCCAACCCGATCGGCCCGGTCGACGAAGACCACAACTGGTTCACCGGCTCCGGCATGGCCCACGCCGTCGACCTCGAAGCCGGTCGCCCGACTCGCTACCAGAACCGATGGGTCCGAACGCCCGACGTCGCAGAACGCCTCGGCGAGTCGAGCCCCGTCAAGTCGCATGAGCACTTCGACCTGGCCAACACCACGGCGATGAGCGTCGCCGGCGAGCTCCTCGCAATGACCGAGAGCTGCCAGCCGTTCGCGCTCGGCTCCGACCTGGAGACGATCGGCCGCGTCGACTTCGGCGCCGGCGTGGAGCACTTCACCGCCCACCCCCACACCGACCCCACCACTGGCGAGATCTTCGGCGTCGGCTACGAACTGAACGGCGAGCCGAACTGTGTGCTCTACCGCATCGGCGCCGACGGCCAGTTGGTGTCGTCGCACACGATCGACCTCCTGTCGTCGCGCACTGTCCACGACATGGCCTTCACCGAGCGGTGGATCGTCGTGTGGGACCTGCCGGTGGGCGTGCGGTCCGCAGCCGCCGGGCAGCTCGTCAACCATTGGGAGCACGACGGTGGCGCCCGCGTGGGCCTCGTCGACCGCCAGGCGCTCGACGTACCGCCGCGCTGGTTCGAGATCGATCCGTGCTGGGTGTTCCACCCGGTCAACGCATACGACACACCCACCGGTGTGGTCGTCGACGTATGCCGCTTCGACAAGATCTTCGCCCACGACACGACCGGACCCGGCGACCCCTACCCGCCCCAGCTCTGGCGGTGGGAGATCGACCTGGACGACCCCCGGGTCACCGACACCATGGTCGACGAGCGGATCCAGGAGTTTCCTCGCATCGACCCGCGACGTTGGAGCACCCGGCACCGGTTCGGGTACACAATCGAGCTGTTCTCGTCGACCGGCGGGGCATCGGTGCTCGCCCACGACCTCGACGACGGCACCACCTCGTCGTGGAGCACCGAGCCCGGGCACTCGCTCAGCGAGGCGATCTTCGCCGCCGACTCCGACTCGGCCGCCGAGAACGAGGGCTGGCTCCTCGCGATCGACTCGACCGCCGAGTGGAGCGACCTGATCGTGCTCGACGCCACCGACGTCGCCACCGGCCCCGTCGGCAGAGTCCGGCTCCCCCAACGGATCCCCGACGGGTTCCACGGCGACTGGATCCCGGCATGACCACCGCCGCCACCGCGACGACCGACCACCACCTCGCCGCAGAGATCGACCCCGAACTGTTCGCCCCGCCGCCATTCGCACAACGCGCTCGCGAGCTACTCGCCGTCCGTGAACCGGCCCGCCTCGCGCTCGGGGCACGGCGGCTCTCAGCCACGCCACGCGGGACGTCACGCCCGCTGCTGACGCTGCCCGGGCTCGGAGCGACCGACACCTCGATGGCCCCGATCCGCCGCTACCTCGCCAGCCGAGACCACGATGCCCGTGGCTGGGGCCTCGGCCGAAACGGCGGCGACGTCGAGTCGCTGATCAAGCGCGCAACCCCGGTGGCCGCCGACCTCGCCGAGCGAGCCGGCCGACCCATCAACCTGCTCGGGTGGAGCCTCGGCGGCGTGCTGGCCCGCGAGATCGCCCGCGACCGTCCCGACGTCGTCCACCGCGTCGCCACCTACGGCACACCGCTCACCGCACGCCCACGACACACCGCAGCGGTCTCGGCCTACAGCGACGAGCGGCTCGACCAGGTCGACGCCCTCATCCAAGAGCGCGAGGACCGGCCGATCACACCGCCGGTCCTCGCGATCTACAGCCGGAACGACGGCATCGTCGACTGGCGGACGTGCATCGACCGCATGTCACCACACGTGACCCACCGCCGGGCAAGCAGCACCCATCTCGCGATGGGCGTCGATCCCGACGTATGGCGGTGGACTGCGGATTGGTTCGCCGACGAGGCCGAAGCCGCCGGCGACCGACCGCTCAGTCGTAGACGATGACGCCGCGGATGCGCTTCCCGGCGCGCGCCTGTCCTCGTAGTCGTCGTTGACGCCCTTGAGGTCGTAGGTGAAAGTGCCCTGGCCATCGAGATCGAGCGGGCCCTCACGG
Organism: uncultured Acidimicrobiales bacterium; assembly: GCA_963700995.1. Lineage (GTDB taxonomy): Bacteria > Actinomycetota > Acidimicrobiia > Acidimicrobiales > JAHEJN01 > JAHEJN01. The sequence goes on along the minus strand of CAVOZP010000009.1, from coordinate 50,645 downwards.
TAACGGCCGAGCAGCGTCTACTGGCGTGTCCCAGTTGTTCGGAACGTGCTGGGCTCTCGGGTGGTGTTCAGCAGCTCGACCGCAACGGTCGACGCGGGGTGTCACGCCGGGGATCACCGTTCCCGACACGCCCGCGGGCGCGTGCGATCCGGCCGAACCCCCTTCCTGGACCTTCCTGTCCGGAGTCCTAGACCCGGCCCGAGCAATCACCGGGGCCTACCGGTGTCGCCGCGCCTGCGCCTCAACCCTTCTCGAGCGGGTTGACCCGAGTATGACGTGCCGATCACGTTCGGGTGATTGTTCTCTCATCAGCTCAACGACCGGATTCCGGACGCAGCGATGATGAGAACGTTTCCACGCAGACTCGACGGGTTGCACGCACGATATGGGCGTCGCCGGATGTCGGGCGGCCAACACCCTGTTGGCCGCCCGCTCGGATGTGAGACTGTCGACGACGACTGGAAACACTCGGTCCCAGCATCACACCCCATGACTCATGTGATCATGAGGCGCAGCGGGGTATGGCGGCTTCACGAGATGAGTTCGTAGAGCTTCCAGTGCTGGTCGAAGCCTTTGAGGACGTGTTCCCCTCGGTCCTCGAAACAGGTCTCGCCGCCCAGCAGCATGTCTCGGACCGTTGAGGACACGTAGATGGCAGCGTCGGGTGCGCTCTGTTCGATTCGGGCTGCGAGATTCACTGCGATGCCGGTGATGTCACTGTTGGGCCTGACTTCGATCTCGCCGACATGGATCCCGGCTCGAATGTGGAGTCCCGTCTGGTCGAGTCCGGTGCGGAGATCGCGACAGAACCCGATCGCGGAGTGGGGGGTGTCGAAGTAGACGAGCAAGCCGTCGCCAGTGCTCTTGACGATCGTTCCTGAGTAACGGTCGCTGGTCGCCCACGCGATCCTGTCGTGCTCGTCCAACGCAGCACCCCACGCGGCGTCACCCACCGCCGCTGTGGCCGCGGTAGAACCGACGATGTCGGTGAACACGACGGCGGCGAGCTTCCGCTCGCTCGGCGCGTGGATCGGAGCGCCGATCATGAACTCCACGACGAGCGTGATCATCTCGAACCAGTGAGCGCCGGCGAAGAAGAAGTGATCGTCCGAGTCGAAGGTCACCCGCGTCGCGTTCGGGAGCTTCGCGGCGAGCCAGTCGCCGGACGCAGGCTCGACCACCTGGTCCCGGGTCATGTTGACCACCAGCGTCGGCGCCGCGATCGACGCGACGAAGTCCGGATCGATCGGCTCCGTCGCCAGCGCGACGACGCTGGCGACCTGACGCGCGAAGTCGGTCTTGGTCGCCGATTGGCGTTGGAGTCGCAGCCACCAACGGGCGAACGTCTCATTCGTCGCCTGTGACGGTGAGAACCACTCGAGGAAGTAGCCGGGGTCGCGGCCCCACTCCTCGATCAGGCGATCGAACCGACCGGAGATCTCACGGGAGGACTCGTCGTCGGTCGGATAGCCGATCGTCAGCGAGTTGACCAGCACCAGTCGCTCGACCCGCTCGGGAAATCGAGCCGCGAAGAGCTGAGCCATCAGCCCGCCCTCCGACATCGCGAAGACGTGAGCGTGCTCGAGCCCGGCGGCATCCATCACCGCCGCGATGTCGTGGATCCGCTCCTCGAGCGAGGGCAGTTGGTCGACCCTGTCCGAGAGCCCGATGCCCCGCTTGTCGAAATGGGTGACGCGGCATGTGGCGCGCGCGTGGAAGTCCATCCACCGTCGGAAGAACTCGTGCTCCCAGTACAACTCGACGTTGCTCACGAGCGGCGGGATGACGAGGCAATCCGGACCGGCACCGAACTGCTGCCACGCGATCGCGAGACCGTCAACCTCGACGAACCGAACATCGGCGATCTCCACGCGCCAATTGAAGCAGCACCTCGTGTTCCTGTCACGGGCGTCGCTCCAGACAAGCGGAGCGGCATCATTCACACGACCGGGTGCCCGAGAATGGGGACTCCGCGCCAGTCAGTAGCGCGCCGATAGCCGGCAGAGAGTATGTAGCAGTGCGCTGATCGGAGGATCCTCGGCTATCTGCTGGGGCTCTCCTACGTTCGGTCAGTCCCCTTGATTTGGTTGGCTCTTGAACCGGCTGACACGCCTTTCGGGGTGTTGTCCTGAGAATGACGCGCCGTCGAGTCTTGGGGACGGCACCCACCGGTCGGGCGGGTGACCGTGTTTCGAGTTCCGCTGCAACGGTTCTCGAGGTCAGGTCCGCCGTCCCGGCAGGTGTCGTGCCATCCACACACTTCAACGAAAGGGATGGCGATGACCATCGTAGAGAACCAGACCCTGATCACTGGCGGGGTCGACACCCACCTCAACTTCCATGTCGCCGCGGCGATCGACGCCAACGGCGGAACGCTCGGCGTTGAGACGTTCCCGGTCGCGGCGCCGACACTACGACGAGCTGTTGAGCTGGCTGTTGGGCTTCGGCGAGCTCGACAAGATCGGGGTGGAGGGCACCGGCTCCTATGGCGCCGGGGCTGGCCCGGCATCTGCGCCAGGCCGGCATCGAGGTGGTGGAGGTCGATCGACCGAACCGGCAGATGCGTAGCCGCCACGGCAAGTCCGACCACGTCGACGCTGTCGCCGCGGCTCGCGCCGCGTTGTCGGGCACCGCGACGGGTCTGCCCAAGGGCCGCGACGGCAACGTCGAAGCCATCCGGGTGCTGATGGTCGCTCGCCGTTCCGCGGTCGATGAACGGATCCAGATCCTCAACCAGATGCGCCACCTGGTGTTCTGCGCCCCCGACGAGCTCCGCACCCGATTCGAGGGCCTGTCACCGAAGGCGTTCATCAACGCGACCTCGACGCTTCGGCCCCGCGACGGCGACGACGTCGTCCGCTACACGACCCTGATGACCCTGCGCGAGCTCGGCCGCCGCGCCCGCAACCTCCACGAGGAGAACAAGCGCCTCAACAAGCTGCTCCGGCCCTTGATCCGCGACACCGCACCCGGGCCTGCTCGAGGTCTACGGCGTCGGGTTCGACACCGCGGCCAAGCTCCTCGTCGCCGCCGGCGACAACCCCGAACGGCTGCACTCGGAGTCCGCGTGGGCGCACATGTGCGGCGTCTCGCCGATCCAGGCGTCATCGGGCAAGACCCAGCGCCACCGCCTCAACCGCGGCGGAAACCGCCAAGCCAACTCGGCGCTCTACACGATCATGCTCAGCCGCATGCGCCACGACCAACGCACCCGCGACTACGTCGCCCGCCGATCAGCCGAAGGCAAAACCATGGGCGAGATCAGCCGCATGCTGCGCCGCTACATCTCCCGCGAGATCTACAAACACCTCCCTACGAACCGACCTGAGCGAGGTTCGGGTCGCCGCGTCTGGCCCGACGAACCGGCTCACACCCCACCCCGGGATTGTGCACAGACTGACCTGCCGACCTCCGACCCTCAAGATCCACACACCCGGCAACCGCGCGACAGCGTGACCGAGAACGCGCCGGCCCTCACACGAGTGGCTCATCGCTGTCGTGTCCGACCCGACGCGCCCACAGCTGTAGGCGCTGATCGGTTGTCGCGGTCTGTGCTCAGGCAGTCTGAGCACAGACCGCGAGACTCACGGGCGCTCACAACAGCGACGAACCACGCGGCTCGCGAGGGCTTCGAAATAGCTCCCCGGCAAGAGGAAGTCGATGCGAGATGTGGTACGACGTTTGAGTGCGTCGCAAGCTTCTTGACCACTCGCTCCGGGTCGGGATCTCCTTCGGTGTGACCTCGGGCATCATTACCACGCTCGGACTTTTGGTGGGCCTGTCGGCCGGTACAAGCTCGCGGCCCGCTGTCCTCGGCGGCATCTTCACTATCGCGGTCGCCGACTCGTTGTCAGACGCCCTGGGGATTCACATCTCAGAGGAATCCGAAGCGATTCACTCCCAACGCGAGGTCTGGACGGCCACGGCTGCAACGTTCTTCACGAAGCTTCTCACGGCTCTCACGTTCGCGATCCCGGTCGGGCTGCTCGATCTTGACGCCGCGGTGGTCGTCTCAATCGTGTGGGGAGCAGCCGCGCTGACGGCACTCAGCTGGGACTTGGCACGTCGCCAGAACTTGAACCCGAAGCCGCTCGTGGTGGAGCACCTTGGCGTCGCCGCACTCGTGGTGACCGCTGCTCACCTCGTTGGGCTCGGCGTCTCCACGCTTTCCTCCTAGCCGAGCACCGACTTGTTGCGGATCGAGGGCCCGAACGGAATAGCGCAGATCCGGCATTTGTTCGTGGCTCGGCGGAGCCAGGGTCGCGCTGCGGATCGCCCGATATCGCCTCTGGCTCGGCTCAGCGAAGGTCGAGCCGCATCAGGACGCGTGGGAAGCCGTTCAGTATCGAATCGGTGTCGGCGGCCTTCACAAACCCTGCCTTCTCAAAGAGGGCCATCGTGCCGACGTACGCCATGGTGGAGTCGATCTTCGCCCCCTTGTCATCGCACCCCGAACTCCACCTTGACAAGACATAGAAGCATCTGTCTCGGTCGGTTCGAAGGCGTGCGAATTCGCCGGTGGTTCAGTGATGGCTGGAGCGTTCCAGGCCGTGATTGAACCCATTTGCGGGGGCGAGTCTGATTGAGGCGTTGCCGTGGTGTTCCGAATCGACGGAGTGCAGCCTTTACTCCGCGATGGGTTCGCTGCCGAGGCCGGGCCAGTGGGGGGCGGGGCGGCGGAATAGGGCTTCGGGTGAGACGAGTTCGGCTCCTTCGCCGGGTGGGAATGGTGTCGAGAAGAAGCCCATTCCGTAGCTGGATGGGTATCCGAGGAGGGCGCGTAGTTCGGGCGTGAAGTGCTGCGCGATGTGGGGTGGGCAGGTGAGGTATTGGTTCTCTTCTTGGCGGAGCCAGTTCAGCGTGTTGTGGAGGAGCAGTCCCTCGCGGTTGGTATCGGTCTCGTTGCGCCCTCCGCCGTGGATCACCGAGCCGGTGTACACGAGCACGGAACCCGCCTCCATTTCTGCGTATGCGATCTCGTTGATCTCGGGTTCTCTTCCTGGTTCCCATTTGTGAGAACCGGGAACGACGCGGGTGGCACCGTTCTCGATGGAGAAGTCGGTGAGTGCCCAGATCGTGCTGAACTGTGTCTCGACCGAGAGGGGGACTCGACCGCCCCAGACCTCCCGGTCTTGGTGAAGGCGTTGTTCGCCCTCACCGGGACCGATGCTGGTGAGTTGGGTGAGGTGGAGCTGGTAGCCGTCGGCATGGGGGGCAAGGAACGTCTTGCAGGCCGCGTTGAGCTTCGGGTCGAGGGCGAGTGCGTGACTTGACGGCGAGCGGGCCATCACCGCGCCGACCCGTACTGTCTTGTGGCCGACGAACTCGTCGCGGCCGCCGGGGGTCGCCTCGGCCCACGGGCGGAGTTCGTCACGAATGAGTCGAACCGTGTCGAGGTCCGCGTAGTGCTCGATGATGACGGCTCCGGCGACGTCGAGTTGTTCGACGACGTGGTCGACCGTGCAGTCGCTCGGGAGCCGTTGGAGCTGTGCGGTCTTGGTGGCGTTCTTCACACCCGCGATCGTACCGTGTCGGGTACGCTCGTACCACATATCGTACCGAGCCAGCCTGGCGAGAGATCCCATGACCCTTCTTCCCCACACCACAGAGCGCGTCGCTACACGCAGTGAGCGCCACGATGAGGTCCTCGAGGGCGTCGAGGAGCTGTTTGTCGAGCACGGATTCCGTCGCCTGACGCTCGGCGACCTGTCGGCCCAACTGGGCTGCTCAAAACGAGCCCTGTACGAACTGGCTGACAACCGCAATGACCTCATCGCGCTCGTGGTGGGTCGCTTCCTCGACCGCAACTTCGAATGCGGTGTCAACGCGATGCAGGAACATGCGTCAGCCCGGACACGGATCGAGGCCTTTGCCGGTGCGGTCATCAGCGATTCGCAACGCATCAGCGTTGAACTTGCCGACGACATCTTCCGCACACCCCGGACTGCGGCACTGCTCGCGGACTACGACGAGCGATGCGCTCGCCTCGTGCATGACCTCATCGTGCAAGGCCAGAACTCGAGTGAGTTCCGGTCGTGTCATCCAGCGCTCGCCGCACACGGGCTGATGGCCGCGATCCGCGAGAGTTCAGGACTCGACCGTCCTCGCAGATCTGGGTATGAGCTACGCAGAAGCAACCCGAGGAACCATCGACATCTTCCTCAATGGTCTGACTCAGCCAGGTCGACCATGAACACCGATCACAAGCCCTGATCGCACAACCGACTCAACATCAAGGCTCGGCCCCCCGAAGATCCCGCCGCCACCACCAAGCCGGTCGAACACCGACCGTCGACGAAGGAACTCCCACTATGAATCACACCTCCACGACCCCCATCGCCATTGCGGCCCGACCAGCGGTCCGGTTCGACTTCGTGTCGACCCCGGCGATCCACCATGCCGACAACCCGTACCTGAGTCATTTCTGGAATGCCCTGTCGATCATGACCCCTGCCACCGAGCGGGTGCTGATCCGGATCGCTCGCAATGGGCGTGACGAGGTGAGCGACGAACGGATTCGCACCGACATCGACGCACTGATCGCACAAGAGGCCCTCCACACCAGAGAACACCGACGCTTGAATACCCGCCTCGATGAACTTGGCTATGCCGTAGCGGAGTCGACCGCCGAGATGGACCGCATCCTGGACGACTACATCTCCCGCGTTGATGCGCCATCCGCCGCGGCGCTGATGGTCGCCGGGGAACACCTGATCTACGAACTCTGTAGCGCGCTCGTCGACCACCCCGCCGTGACTGCCGATATGGATCAGCAAGTCCGCGGACTCCTGACCTGGCACGCCGCCGAAGAGATGGAGCACCAATCGGTCGCCTACGACATGTACGTCCACCTCTACGGAAACGGTCTCCGGAGTCGCCTCCGCCGAGTACGGGCACTTGGTGCCGCGATCCGTCTCCTCGGCGTCGGGGGGATCCGCATCGGCCGGCGTCTGCTCGCCGCCGAACCGGCATCCGATCGCCGAGCTCAACGTGAGGCGTTCTTCAGGTTCATGTTGCTGACGCCCGGGTACGGCAGAAAGGTCGCCGCACAATCTCTGCGCTTCCTGCTTCCCTGGTTCCGCCCCTGGCACAACCCACGTGACCCCCGACGTATTCAGCACGCGCTTGCCTCGATCTGACCCGGGGCGTGCCACAACCGCTCGTCGAATGCGATAGCCAGCGGCAGCCCGAAGGGGCAGTCCGCAGTGCTCAGCCGACGGGCCCGCAGCTGAGCGGTGAGTCGACGCCAGCCGCGTCGTAGTCCGACCCCGAAGGCCGCACATAGCCCCGCACCCGACGACCAACACCGCGCCATATCGCAACCCTGATGCCGTGCTCCATATTCGCGGCGCTGCGACGAACTCTGACCCGTCCCGGATCCCGCAGCGGAGAGCGCCTCGTCGAGTGCGGACGAAGCCCGCACGATCTGAGCGGGGTCCACCGATCCAATGTGCCGATCAGGAGCGGTTGCGGGCGGCGACGAGCCGTGCGGATATGCGTGGGCATTCCCACCGTTCGCCTCTCGCTACCGTTGGTATCGGGGCCGAGACCCCAGGCAGCCTTCGTTCTGCCATCACGGAGGAACTCGAGCGGCTCGTTGCGGGCGAGAAGCCGGAGCTGTTGCCCTGGGTGCGCGAGTACGGGGTGAGTGGTGCACGGCTCATTCCTCGGCCCCCGGAGATTTGGACCGAACGTGAAGATCGGCCCGGTCTAACGCTCACCCAACTGGGCCAAACGATGGCGTTGCGGGCGCTCGACGACGCATTACGCAGGGCGCTCTTTCACCCGCCGACGCCCGCGAGTGCACGCTCGGCGGACGGCGTCAGGTGACGCGCCAACGACATCCAGGCCGTCATCGACTCGGTGAACGGGCGTCCGATCACGGCCGCCATGATCGGTTCGAGCCTGTCGCCAGCGCCGTGAATCTGTGTCAAGAAGCGAGCGAATCTCAGCGTGAGTGCCACATCGATCGCGAACCGCAGATCATCCGAGGGCAGTTCCACCCCGACGGACCGAAGACCGTCGCCGTAGCCGTCAGCTACGGCGTCATGGAACTCACCGAGGCGAGCACCCGGGACGTCGCCATGCATGGCGGTGACGGCGATCAGGGATGCAGCGTCACACCCGAGCGGTGCGAGACCCGTGTAGGCCCAGTCGATCAGCACGAAGCGCCCCCCGACGCGGGTTGCATTCCGACTGAATGCATCGAGATGATGGATGCCGACGGGAAACGACGAGAGCACCTCGACCAGCTGTGTGCCGGCGAGCGCGATCCGTTCCAACAACGGTCCCCACAAGTCGATCACGTCGGCGATGATGAGCAACCGGTTCGCCACGGCGTCCGGAATGAGCGAGACAGCCGCTTCGGTCTCGTGGACCAAGAATCGGCGGGTGGCCCACGGCGGAGCGACGGCGGGATCGGCGCTGGGCCCGTTCAACTGGCCGAGATGGATGGCCAGATCGCGGTACCAGCCAGCGGTCCGGCCCTCGCGGTCGAAGGACAGTTCGGACAGGACGATGACCGCTGCGTCATCGGTGGTCATCGAACCCAGACAGTCGGGAAGACCCAAACCGACCGGCATTCGATCGCCCAGCCACCCCGACCGGTAGACGTCCAGCTCCCGACGCCACCACGAGGCATGATCCGCAGCGAGGTCGTTACGCCGCACGAGCTTCGCGATTGCAGTGCGCGTCGGCGACTCGAACCGAACCACCACCGAACCACCAAACGCGCCACCTCCGGTCCCGGCCAACGTCGACGTCTGCCATTTCTCCGAACCGTGCACGTCGAGCAACCCGCGGGCGGCGGCCACACCCTCGACGACCCAGCGGTCACCGTCGTCGTCCGCTCCCATCACGCGAACCGTACCGGTCTGCGTCACTACTGATCGCGTTCAGCGGAGCCAGGATGCGAACCCGTGTCCGGTTGGCGATCCATCTGTGAACAAGGTTGGCGCAGTCGACCACAGTGAAATTGTCGGGTCATGGAACGGCGGACGGTTGGTCGGCGAGGACAGCACCGATGAGTCTGTTCGCCGCTCGATCGATCGGGAAGATGCCAACGCCGTTGGATCGGCGTTTCATTTCTTTGTCGAGTCGTTCACGCGTGGGTGATGAGACAGAACTCGTTGCCGAAGGGATCTGCCATCACAGCCCACTCAAGCACAGGCTTGTCGTCGGTGAGCATTGGGTCATGGTCGGGATAGAACCCGATCGGGCGCACGAGTGTGGCACCGATCGCCGCGGCTTGTTCCAAGGCTCGACTCACGTCATCGGTGAACAAGTCGACGTGCGCACCGGAATGCACCGGCCTTTGTTGCTCCGGCACCAATTGCAGCAAGATCACGCTCGAGACGACCTCGCCCACGACCGGCACACTTCCGAGGCCCGCGAAGTTTCCGAGCGGGTCGATGTAACCAGGCTCCAATCCGGTCAGGGCAGACCAGAACATCAAACCCGATTCGACATCGCTCACGTTGACCACGACTTTCAAGAACTGAGCGATGCCGGTCATTCCCACGACAGTAACTGGCGCTTCGGATTCACGCATCAACCATCGGCCAGCAGCTCGACCCGCTCAGCTTCGACGGGTGCCCTCCAAGGCCGGGTCGGAGGCGATCAGAACAACGCCCGGCAAAGGTGCAGCGAGGCGCTCAGGATCCGGCAGCGGAGAGCGCCTTCCGCCCGGTCGCGTGTCAGGTCGCTGGACCGCGTGTTACGAGCGGGTGCGACCGATCGAACGTGCCGTACTGCGCAACTTGACCGCTGTCTTCGCTTGGAGTGATATGGGTGGCCGGGGGTCGGGCGCCAGGCATTGCTTTTCGTGGTTAACGGTGGACACTCGTCGCCGGGTCACCGACTCAGGTACGCGATGACGGCGAGTACCCGGCGGTGGTTGTCTCCGGAATCAGGGATCTGGAGTTTCAGGAGGATCGACCTCATGTGGGCTTCGACGGTTCGTTCGGCGACAACCAGGCTCGTTGCCACCGCTGCGTTCGTGCGCCCCTCTGCGACGAGTTCGAGCACCTCGATCTCTCGGGCGGAGAGCGAACCCAGTAGCTCGTTGCGTCGTCGCGGTGCAACGAGTGCTTCAACGACTGACGGGTCGAGCGCCGAGCCGCCGGTCGCCACCCGCTCGACGGCGTCGACGAACTCGTCGACGCGCAAGACGCGGTCCTTCAACAGATAGCCGAATGCACCGGTGCCGACGAGTTCAATGGCGTGCCGTGTCTCGATGTGTTGAGACAGCAACAGGATCGGTAGGTCCGGATGCAGCTCCCGCAGCGAGTGGGCGGCCCGGGCGCCGTCGTCGGTCATGTCCGGGGGCATCCGCACATCGATGATCACCAGATCGGGAGTCTGGTCGGCGACGATCTGCATCAGTGACTCGGCGTCACCGACTGCGGCGGCGACTTCGTGGCCAACCTCGATGAGTAGTCGCGCGAGGCCCTCGCGGAACAACACGGAATCCTCGGCGATCACGATCTGAAGCGTCACAACACCGCCCGAATATGGGTGCCTTCACCAAGTGGGCTTTCGATGGAGAACTGACCGTCGAGCGCTGCCACCCGGTCCCGAAGCGCTGTGAGACCGAATCCGGTTCGGGCACCACCAATGCCGTCGTCGAGGACTTCGACACCCAGGCGTCCGTCGATCGGACCGACGTGGACGTTTACACAACTCGCGTCCGCATGCTTCAGCGTGTTCGTCAACGCCTCTGCCACGACGAAGTATGCGGTCGTGACGGCCACCTCCGAGGCGTTCGTTTCGTCGACCACCACCTGCACGGGAACCGGGCTGTTGGCGACGAGCGAGCGCAGCGCGACCTCCAGCCCGTCATCGAGCATGCCGGGTCGCATGCCGTGGGCGATTCGGCGGAGTTCGCTGACGATCGACTCCAGTGTCTTCACGGCGAGGTCGAGCTCGTCGTGTGTCGGGTGACCCGGGCGATGGCGGCGTTGCACCGAGCGGAGCCTCATGCCGACCGCGACGATTTGCTGTTGGGCGCCATCGTGAAGGTCGCGTTCGAGCCGGAGGCGTTCCGTCGCTGCGGCTTCCACCAAACGGAGACGGCTCGAACGCGCATCATCGAGTGCGTGGCGCAGTTCCAGCCGGAGCCGGCTGACGTCGATCGCGAGCCGCGCCTCGACCGCAGCTTCTCGTGCCCGGCGTACTCGCCGCAGAGATGTCTGACCCAGTCTCAGCACGCCGATCTCAGCGCCGTGCGACTCCAGTGAAATCGACCGGCCGTCATCGACCATCTCGGCACTCGCACCATCGAGCCTGGTGAAACCGTCTCGGCCCGGCACGCGCAGCAACACCAGCAACTTGGGATCGTCGAGGCAATCGCGCAGCACGTCTTCGACCTCCTCGGGTTCGGCCTGCCCATCACGAACCTGATCGACGAACCGCCGAATCTCTGCAAGCACGATCACGCGGTCGCGATCGAGGAGACGGCCGACAGCGAGTTGGAACCACCGGTGCAGCGGCGTCAGCACCAGCGCGGTCACGAAGGCGGCGACAGCCAGCCCGACACCCTCACCAATGCGGGTTCGCGAGATGCTCGACTGGGCGATTCCGACGACGACGAGCGCGAAGATGGACGGCCGAACCGACCGTCGTCAGCACCCACGAGATCGTGCCGTTCAGCAGGCGATCGATGTCGAGGAGATCGTGCCGAAGTATGGCCACCGCGACCGCTGACGGGAGCCCCACGAGTATCCCGGTCATGAACGGCGTGTACGCCACCTCCGGTGACGCCCCGACGGCGTTCGCCACCCACCCAGCCACGAGCAGGACCGGCACCGAGCCAGCGGCGAGCATGAACCAACGGAGTTGAACCTGCGTCAGCTCGTCGCCGCTGCGATATCGAACCACCACAGAAGCCACTGCTCCTGCAAGCACGGCAACGAGCAGTGCGGCAACGAGCAGGACCAGTGCCGTGTTCACCGCGGCCGGCAAATCGAGCGGGGTCGAACCCGGCAGCGGACCGCCGCCTGCGGCAAACTGTTCGGGCTGGATAGCAATGACACCGACGACCGCCAATGCGACACAGCAGAACGCCCACGGGAGAACTCGCCAGCGACGCCCCGCCAGGAGCCCGGTCGGGAACGTCGCACACAGCATCACGAAGCCTGCGAAGTGGAACACCCAGACACCGGGACTCACGTAGCCAACGAAACGTGCGGCCGCCATCTGGTCGGCCGACCCGTACGAGGCTCCCCACGCCTCGATCGCCGACACCACGGACGGCGCCGCTCCGAGCAGCACCAAAGAAGCCGCCACGGGGCTCTCCGGTCTGCGCCACGCCACGATCAAGCCAAGCGCAACGACGAAACCCGACACGATCAGAACCGAGACGTCTGGCGCACCATCCGCCGTCGAAAACCGAACGAGCAGCACGCCGCCGACACCCGCCACATAGATCAGCAACGAACCGACCAGAGTCCATCGCCAGCGACGCACCACACAATCATCGCGCACCGACGGACACCCGCCATCCGTGCTCGCACGTACGTGCTGTCGCCTGACGCAGACCCGAGTCTGCCCCGATGCGCCCGGCCGGCGGCTTCCTTACGTTGGGAACCATGGAACTCATCATCATGATCCTCATCCCGCTCCCGCTCGGACTGCTCGTGCGAAGCCGAACAGCCGCCTACATGGCCTACATCGCGATCCACGCGTTCGTCTTCACCTTCCAAACTGCCAACCTCGTGATGGAATGGGCGAACGGCTCAACCGAAGCGTTCGGATCGTTCCCCGACTTCAACAACGAGGACCTCTGGGGGTACGGCATCGTCAACCTCGTGATCTACAGCGTCGGCCTCGGACTCGTCACACTCGGCTGCCGACTCCGCACCAAGCGGAACGCACGACGCAGCACCGTCGAACTCGCACCCGTCTAACGCACGGTCGCCCAGCATCGTGCGATCATTTCCCGGCGTCGCGCACCATCGACCGATGAGACCTGAGCGCTCAAGGCCGACGAAAGGCGACCGTTCGATCCAGTCGCCCCACACCGCAGCGCTCGATATTCGCGGAGCCCGGACTGCTTCAGACCCGCTCGGATCCGGCAGCGGCGAGTGCCTCGTCAAGTGCCCACGGACGCCCGCACGATCTGAGCGGGGTCCACCGATCCGATGTGCCGTTCTCGATCGACCATGGTCTTGCCGTCCGCCCGTTGATATCGAGCGGGCGCGGTGCGGGCGAGATCGCCGCAACCAACTCCACGTCGGGCCGCTACCAGACTCCAGGAACGAGCCGTGCGCGGCCGGCTCGCGTAGCCTCGGTAACGATCGCCGAGAGTGTCTTGGAGTGCACATTCTTCAACCCGGATTCGTCGCAGCATCGCCGGCAATGTCCCTGCGAACGTGAGCGCAAGACCCGGCCATGTGCCAAGCGCCAGCCCGACACCGAGGAACGTGAACAGCTGAACCGGCGTACATAGGGTGACGCACCAGGCGGTATGGCCCCGTCGCGATGACTTCGTGATCGTGTTGGATCGTCACAACCGCTTGGTGGAAGCGACCCAACGTACGGTGGCTCCATTGCCGTACAGCAACCCCAACGCACAGCACGAGGATCCCGACGGCGTAGACAGTTCGTGACGCTGGCCACGTGCCCCACCCTGTGAGGCTGATCAGGCCGGCGATGGTCACCAAGGCGACCGGTAGCACGTCCAGATAGAGCAGAGCCCACCGATCATCTCGAATCGAGGAACCTTCTGGAGTGCCGAAGCCCTGCGTGAACTCCTGCACGACGAAGATCGACATGACGACCGCGAACACCGCGAAACCGGCCAGCGTGGTCACGTAGGGCATTTGTGAACACTAGCCAAGCGCATCACGGTCGCCGGCGGCTCGCGCCACAGCACGGCCCCATTTCCGTGCTCGATGATCACGGCACCGTGCAAGCCTCAGGCGGCGAAGAGCGCACCCTGGTCATCGTCGAATGAGTGGCGATTCTGGAGCGGGTCGGCCCGCTCCGCGTAGGTGCCGTTACGAGCGGTTTCCTCCAGTGTCGGTGGTGAGCGATATGGGTGGCGATCAGCGAGATCTGTAGACGCGCGAGCGGTGATCGATTCGCAGGACTATGACGGTGTGCTGATCGTCATCGATCTCGTAGATCACGCGATACGCCCCTCGTCGTGCAGAGTGGAGCCCGGCGAGTTCGCGCTGCAGACGCCCGCCGACGCGGTAGGGGTTTTCGATGAGGGCGCCCAGCATGAACTCGACGATCGCAGCTGCGGTGCCTTCGGTGAGTCGGCCCAGGTGCCGCTCCGCGGGGCCGGTGACGCGCAGCTCGTAGGTCTCGTCGTGCTCGGTCACTTGGAGGCGAAGCGGGCGCGCAGTTCGTCGCCGGTGATGTAGTCACCGGTGTCGGCCGCGCGCTTCGCTTCGTTGAGTTCGCGCATTGCGTCGGGATCCGAGAGCAGCTCGAGGGTGTCTTCGAGTGACGCCAGGTCGTCGGGGCTGATCATGACGGCTGCGGGTCGACCATTGCGGGTGACGACGATTCGGTCGTGGGTGTGCTCGACGCGGTCGATCATCTCGGAGAACTTCGACTTGACTTGGGCGAGCGGCAAGGTTGCGGACATGACCAGTATTGTAGTCATCTCTGTCTGGGTTGTCACGACGATCCGTTCTGCGGTACAGGATCGGTCGAGCGCACGATCTGGAGCGGGCACCCACCGCGATACGTGCCGATCTCCGATGGTTCGAATGCTGAGAAGCGCTCGCGGATATGTGCGTGTTGGTCGGTCCGCGGGAACGACGGCGAGCGTGTCGTAACTTGCTGCTGTGAGCGCTCCACGGGATGAAGTCGAAGGGTGTCGCCGGGCGCACATCAAGCTGCGCACGGCGATTGCGGGCCTGACCGACAAGCAGGTGCGCTCGGCGTCGCTGCTTCCCGATTGGACCGTTGGCCATGTGCTCAGCCACGTTGCTCGAAATGCCGATGGGATGAGTCGGCGGATCAGCGCAGCGTTCGCGCGACGAGATCGTCGACCAATACGTCGGCGGCGTGGGCGGTCGCGCAGCGGAGATCGAAGCGGGCGCAGCGAGAACCGCACGAGAGATCGTCGACGACGTGAGTTCAACAGCTGAACGACTCGACTCGCTCTTCGCAACGATGCCGGAGGAAGTTTGGGAGAAGCCTGTCCGAACGGTTGGTGGAGGCGAGCACGCCGTGTCGATGCTTCCGTTTCGAAGGTGGCGCGAGGTTGAGATCCACCTCGTGGACCTTGGGCTGGGATCGACGCCGGCGGACTGGCCGAGCGACCTCGTCGACGTCGCGCGCTGCCGTTACTGACAGCGACGCTTGCGGATCGGTGTGATCCACGCGCCTTGATGGCATGGGCACTCGGACGCGGCCCTGCGCCTGAGCTTCGTCCTTGGGGCTAATGAGAGCTGCCCAAGCGGCACGTTCCGGCGCGCATCGGAGCTCCGATGCGTGCCGATCGCAAGCGGCCCGTGCGGACGAGGTCCGTCGATCTTCTGAGCCGCGTGTCAGCTTCGGAAGACCACCCGATCTCTGAGCCAGCCGGCGAGCCATGTCTCGTCGACTTCGCGTGCGGCCACGGCGAGCATTGCGTCGACAGCTTGGTCGGTGTCGGGTTGTGAGTCGTTCCACGATCCGTCGTTGAGATCGACGAACAGAACGAGGCAGGCCCACGCTGCTCGCTTGTTGCCGTCGGGGAGCGGATGGTTCCAGGCGATCCGGCAGGCGAGTACAGCTGCTTTGTCGTAGACATCGGGGTAGAAGTCGGTGTCGTCGAAGCCGGCTTGGGGCGCATGGAGCGCAGAGTCGGCGAGGTCGACCCGGCTGGCTTTGATCAGCGTCGCCGCGTCGATTCCGGTGACGTGCTCGGCGAGGAACCAGAACTCGGCGAGGCTGAGGTATCGGGTCACTTGGCGAGTCGGTCGAGGATCTCTCGGTCGCGTTCGAGCAGCTTCTTGGCCCGGGCGGTGAAGTCGTCGTCGGCTCGCACCCGTTCGATCTCGGCGGCGAGGGAGTCGATGATGAGTTGGTTGACGCTGTCGCCGCGGACTCGGGCAACGGCTTCGGCGTCGTCGGCGAGGTCATCCGGCAACCGAACAGTCGTCTGCTTCGTCATGACATCATGATATCACGATGCCACCTGCGCGATATCGACACTGCTGCCGTGCTCACCAGGGAGCGAAAGAACCGGCAGGGATGATGGTTGGTGGGTGCACCGGATGTGCGTGGGGCTCGATCACCGTCGAGTGTTCTGCGTAGGTTCGGGGTCGTTCCCGACCTGGTCTGACTCGCGAACCGGCTGACGCTTCGGCTGTCTTTCGAATGACTGGTCGGCCGTGTTCGGGAACGGCACCCCCGCCACCGGCGAAATCCTGCGCACCCTCACCCTCGACACCACCCGCACCTACCAACCCACTGGCCGACCCGTCGGAGCACCCCGAAAACCAAAACTCCCGAACCCCTAAACGGGGGTTCGGGAGTTTCCGATGTCTCGCGACATCACAGTGGTGGAGCTGGGGGGAATCGAACCCCCGTCCATCAGCCGGTGAACGAACCCGCTACGACCATTCCCGGTATTGCCTCTGACGCTGAGACACCGACGGGTCGGCTGTCCGCTCGAGGCGGACCACGCTCAGTCTTTCCTGAAAGTCAGCGGTCTTTCCTGCCGTCAATGGTCTTTCCCATCGTCATCCCTCACTTCTGTTGCCGGGCTGTGATGGATTGGCCCCGTGCGGCATTTCTGCTCACGATGACTCTTCACTCATCTGATCGAAATCAGGCGGCGAGAGCGAACTGCTCATCGGCAATTCTGTGGTTTCCCCGTTTAACGAGTCTGAGAAACTCGGGTCGCAAACTCGAACAGCGTTACTGACGTCGAAACCAGTCAGCCCCGTGTATCCGATATGTAGAGGATCACGGTAGCGGGTTCACACGTCGTTCGCGGCGGTGTACCACAATGCTCAACATGACACGACTGCACGTCTCTCTGGCCATGGCGGCCGCGATCGCATTGGGGCTGTCTGCCTGCGCCGGGGGTTCTGACTCGGAGCCGAGCGACACACGCACGGAACCGGACGTGGCCGAGACCGAGTCCGCCGAGTCGCCGCCTTCAGAAGGCGAGTCGGCGGACACCGAGGCGCCGACGACCGACGGCAACAGCACCGTCGACGCCGGACGCTGTGGCGTGATCGTCGGCGACGGCGAGTACGAGCCGATCGCCTGCGGTGAGCCGCACGATGCAGAGTTCGCCGGCACGGCATCGGCCCCGACCGGTGCAGATTCGGTGTCGTTGATGATCGCATGCGCCCCCTCCGTCGAGGCCCTCACCGGGCGTCCGCAGGTCGAGTTCGGCATCGACGTCGGGGTGGCGGTCATCGATGGTGCCGCCGAGGTCGAATGTTGGGCTGAGTCGGCCGCCCCCGGGTCCCTCTCCGCTTCGATACTCGACGACGGGCTCGAGGCGGCGATCGGCGAGTACTCGTTCATCACCGACCTCGCCGACGGAACGTGCTTCCGACTCGCCGATCCCGAGGCGTTCGACCTGGGCGTTGTCGTCGATTGCGACACACCCGACGCCGAGATGATCTACGGCCAGTTCGAAGCCGACGACGGACCGGTTCCCGACGAGGCCACCGACGACGGCTTCTTCGAGCGGTGCGACGCCATCGAGGCCGCCACCGATTTCGACGTGATCGGGAACTCGAGGTACATCGTCACGCCGTTGGACGACAACTGGGTGGCGCTCGGTCGGCGCACCGTGCTCTGCATGTCGTGGACCGATCCGTTGGTCCAACCCGTCGACGAGCCCAGCGATTTCGATCCGGCGGCAGCCGTGGGCCCGGTCTGTGCCGACTACGACGAAGCGGTCGCCGAGTATGAGCCGGTTCCGTGCGATGAACCCCACACGTCGGAGTACGCCGGCTCGGTCCCGCCGCCGCCCGGTGACCTGCCGAGCGATAGCGACGAGGCGTCGTTGTTGCTCCGCGGCCTGTGCCGTGACTCCGTCGAAGCGCTGACGGGACGAGACCTCGGTCTGTTCGGTTCCGGCGTCGGCTTTCTGTCGATCGACGGGCTCGGTGAACCGATGGTGAACGACATTCAGTGTTACTTGTCAGTCAGCTACGAAGGCGCCTTGACCGGAGCGATCAGCGAGATCGGTTACGAGGCGGCGCTCAACTACGACATCATCCCCGACCTCGAGCCGGGCACGTGCTTCGTGTACGTCGAGCCCGGCTCCTACGATCTGGGCGAATCCGCGCCGTGCGACACGCCCGACGCACTCATGGCGATCGGGTTGTTCCTCGCGGAGGACCCGCCCGGCGCTCCGTACCCCGGCGACGACGCGTTGCGGGCGCTGCGTGGTCAACGGTGCGCGGAGGTGCTCACCGCCTCGGGGCTCACCGTGGACGAGTCGACGCTGTCGGGCACCTTCCCGAACGAGACGAATTGGATCGCCTTCGATCGCCGCACCATCACGTGCGACGCAGTTCCGCTCTGAGCCGGCGGATGCCGCGTCAGTCGTTGGCGTACTTCTGAGCCCGGTTGAAGGCGGTCTCGATCTCACGGTCGGCGTCGCGCTCGGCGAGGTTCTGACGCTTGTCGCCCTTCGTGCGCCCCTTCGCGAGGCCGAGCTCCATCTTCGCGCGGCCGTCCTTCCAGTACAGCCGGAGCGGGACGATGGTCAGTCCGCCCTGAGAGGTGCGCTGATCGAGCTTGTCGATCTCGGCACGGTTGAGCAGCAACTTGCGTTCGCGGTCGGGGTCGTGGGCGCCGAATCCGATGGCATTGGTGTACGGGGGGATGTGGATCCCGTCGATCCACATCTCGCCACGGCGGACCCGGGCGTACCCCTCGGCGATCTGGGCGTTGCCCTCGCGCAGGCTCTTGACCTCGCTGCCGGTGAGGACCATCCCGGCCTCGTAGGTGTCGAGGATGTCGTAGTCGCGGTAGGCGCGCTTGTAGCTGGCGATCAGCTGCGTGCCGTCGGTCGGCTTCGCCTTCTTGGTCTTCTTGCCCTTCTTCGCCATCAGACCAGCGAGGGTACCGACCCGGCCGGATCGCTACGCTCGCCGTCGTGCTCCAGGTGACCCGTGACGTGTACGCCCGACTGTCGGCCTCGCCCTCGACGAGTATCCGCTCGAGGCATGCGGCCTCCTCGGCGGGCCGCTCGCGCCGGGCGGCGGGCCGGGCGACTCGGCCAGATCTTCTACCCGTGCCGCAACGACGCGGAGTCGGCGCGGATCTACACGGTCAACCCGAAGGACTTCATGCGCGCCGAGCTGGACGCCGACGATCGTGACTGGGAGATCAACGGTGTCGTGCACTCCCACACGCACTCCGAGCCGTACCCGAGCCCGACCGACGTCGCAGCGGCCGTGTCGCCCGACTGGCACTACGTGATCGTCAGCCTCAAGCGTGAGGCGCCCGAAGTGCGGAGCTACCGCATCGTCGACGGCGAGATCGTCGCCGAACCCCTCGCTCGTCGTCTGAGCTCGGGGAAGTGTGCGTTCCAGACCGAGGTTTTCGGCTCGCCCGCTCCAGATCCCGGAGGGGTGCGTGCGGCTCGGGGAACTGTGAGCTCCCGACCGAGGTTTCCGGTCGACCGCTCACAGTTCCCGGAGGGGGTGCGTGAGGCTCGGGGAAGTGTGAGTTTCAGACCGAGGTTTCGGCTCGACCGCTCACAGATCCGAGTGCCGGGGTAGAATCATGACCAATCAGATCGGATTCGTCGGAATGCCGCCGACGAGTCCGAGGTTGGAGCACGAGATGACGATGATGACCCCCACCCCCACGCACGTTCCGATGCCGGGCACGCGGCACGCGAGCGTGCTCGACATGATCGGCAACACGCCGCTCGTCGACGTCTCGAACCTGTCGCCGAACCCCGACGTGCGGATCCTCGCCAAGATGGAGATGCAGAACCCGTTCGGGTCGGTCAAGGACCGGATCGCCAAGAACATGATCGAGACCGCCGAGGCCGACGGGCGGCTGCGGCCCGGCCAGACCATCCTCGAGCCGTCGTCGGGCAACACCGGCATTGCGCTCGCCGCGATTGCCCAGCTCAAGGGCTATCCGATCAAGATCATGATGCCGACGTCGGTGTCGATCGAACGTCGCCAGATGCTCGAGATCTTCGGTGCCGAGATCATCCTCACGCCGGGCGAGGAGGGGTCGAACGGTGCGGTCGCCCGTGCGAAGGAGCTCGCCGACGAGCATCCCGAGTGGTTCTTCCCGTACCAGTACGCCAACGACGCGAACCCTCGTGCCCACTACGAGGGCACCGGCCCCGAGATCGTCCGCGATGCCCCCGAGATCACCCACTTCGTCGCCGGTCTCGGCACCAGCGGCACGCTGATGGGCACCGGCACGTTCCTGAAGGAGTACGACCCGTCGATCCAGATCGTCGCCGTCGAACCGCCGCTCGGCGAGCGGGTCGAGGGCCTGCGCAACATCGGCGAGGGCTACATCCCGCCGGTGTTCGAGAACTGGAACGGCTACGACATCCTCGACCGCAAGCGGGTCGTCCGGCCACGTGAGTCGATCGAGTGGACGCGCCGGCTCGTGCAGGAGTGCGGCATCTTCGCCGGCATCTCCGCGGGAGCAGCGCTGGCCGGCGCGGTGAAGGTTGCCGGCGCAGATCACGTCGGGCACGATCGTCTTCATCGTGTGCGACGGCGGCTGGAAGTACCTGTCGACCGGTGCCTACACCGACGACCTCGACGTGGCCGAGGCCAACGCCGAGCAGATCATCTACTTCTGATCCATCACAACCTCGTGCCGCCGGCGACGACGCTCAAGCTCGGTCCGCGGGCGCCGATGAAGCAGCGTGTCCGAAGACGTTCTGACATCGACATCGGCGTGGCCCGAGCTGGCCGAACTCGATGGCTTCTGGGATGCCGACGAGACGCCGCCCCGCGGCGTGCCGCGTGTCGGCGCTGCCGACGCCGTCCACGATGCCGACGACGATCCAACGCCGGTCAATGCCCGTCGTCCGGTCCTCGCCCCGACGCTGCCGCCGCCGTCGACGCCTGCCGTTGCGGGCCCTCCGCCCATCGCCCTCGCCGAACCACTCGGGCTCCCGACCGGTGCCCCACTGGCACCGCCCCGACCCGGCCGGAGTCGTCGAGGAGTGCCGACGTCGCTGGCCGCGCCGCGTCGGCGCCGCTGCGCTCGTCGTCGGGGTCGTCGTTGCCGGCGTGTTCGGTTGGCAGTGGAACGAGGCGCGCCACGACGCTGCGTCGGCCGCGAACATCTTGCCGTCCGACGCCGTCGATGCGCCCGACTGGCACCTGGTCGAGTTCGAGGTCGATCGCACCGTCGACGTCTCCGTCGAGCCGACCTCGAGACCGGCGAGGCGCTCGCCGTCGTCTCCGGCGGACTCTCGATGGTACGCACGAAGGATGCGTTCTGGATCCGGGAGGCCGGCGTCGACGACTGGACCCGGCGTAACCCCGACGTTCCTGATTCGGCACGCAGCGATCGTCGAGACGATCGAGACGGCCGGCGTCGTGACGATCACCGACATCTTCCCCGCTGCGGTCCACCCCTTTCTCGACATCGTCGACGACCGCTCCGTGGACGTGCCGGAGATCTCGCCGAGTGGGCCGACCGTGATCGACGTGCGAGACGGCGCCACCATTCGCCAACTGACATTGCGAGTCGACCGTGACGCGCTCGGCGCGGCCGAGCCCCTCGTTGCTCGGCGCCTCCAGCTCACAGGAGACGGCCCGGTCGACGTGGTGGTCTGGATCGATCGAACCGGCGTGGTCTGGCGACTGTCCGCACCACCGGACGTGACGGCCATCGGCGGGGAATACCGCCTCGTCAGCGCATCCGACACCGGGCCCGAACCACTCGGCGACGTCGACACGTCCGCGTTCGACGCGGGCTCGTCGACAAGCGCGTCGACCGAGGCCACGCCCGACACGACGCCCTTGGCAACGACCCAGCCCGCCTTCACGCAACCCGACGGCGCCGTGACGCCGACGACGGAACCACTCGAGGACTGAGCGTGGTCGACCCTTCAAGATCGCCTCTCGACGCGCCGATGAAGCTCTGTGCCTGACAATCCGTCACCAGGTCTCGACGAAATCCACGGCTCGTTGACCGCACCGTTGCTGCCGTCGCTCGAGGGGAGCGAAGTGCTTGCTGCCCCCGCTGCAGCTCCGCTCCGGCCGCAGACGCCGACGCTGCCCACCTTCAGCTGGGACGCCACGACGCCCTCCGTACCGGCGCCCCCCGGCGAGGTGGAAGCCGTGCCGCCGGTTGCATCCGCGGCCCCACCGATTCCGGCCCCACCCTCCATGGTGCCACCGCCGCCTCCGACGATGACGCCTGCGCCGCCGGCACCCCCGGCATCTCCCGCACTCCCCGACGCCGCTGTTCCGACCGTGCAGCCGATCGCACCGGCGGCAGCTCCGCCGGCCTCCTCGGTGCCGATCGCTCCTCATCCGACCGAAGCCGTCTCGCCACCCGTTGCCGATCCCGTGTGTCCGGAGCCCCATTGGCGCCG
Source organism: uncultured Acidimicrobiales bacterium (assembly GCA_963700995.1). Classification (GTDB taxonomy): domain Bacteria; phylum Actinomycetota; class Acidimicrobiia; order Acidimicrobiales; family JAHEJN01; genus JAHEJN01. The sequence continues at coordinate 28,135 of CAVOZP010000009.1, read as the reverse complement.
ACTCTGCCCCCGGCCCGGCGCCTGCGGCTCCAGCGATACCCCACGTTCCGGGCGGCGGTGCTCCGGGACTGCCGCCTGCGGCAGGTGGCCTCGACGCGCAACACCTCCAGGCGGCGCTGCTGGCACCGAGTGGAACCACCGCTGGTCCCGCTCGCCGGGCTCCGCGAGTTTCGGTCGCGCAGCGAATCGGTCGAACCCTGATGGCCGCCACGCTCGTGGCCGGACTCGGGGTGGGCGCTCGCTTCGGGTGGCAGGCCTATCAGGACCGCCAGGAAGCGGGGTCGGCGGCAACGGAGTCGCCCTCGTTCCTCCCGCCGATCGGTGATCCGCTCCCGACCGGGCCGGCCACGCTTCCGACCGGCACGTTCATCGACGCCAATGCCGACGTCGTCGACGCAACCGGCGTCGTGACCTCGAGCATGCGGGTCCAGTCGAGCCTGCGCACTCAGCAACCCATCGGTCCAGGGCTCGCTCGCCGATGCCGAGACCGGCGGCGCCTTCGACTACGAAAGCCAGATCCGCGGCGACGTGGTCTACTTCCGGGAGCTCGGGGCGCCTGCGTGGTCCGACATCCAGCGGCGAGGAGTCCGCTGGTTCGCTGATCGATGACGTGAGAACCATGGGCACGGTCGTCTACACGTTCAACGATGTCGTGCCGAGCGAGGCGATGCCGTACGTCACCGTGGCGAGCGAAGCCGACGAGCAGCTCGCCGTCGTCCCGTTGAACCTGCCAGCGTCGTCGGCCCCGACAGGGGCCGGAGCAGCCGAGGTCGGAGCGAACGTGGTCACTCCGCCCGGCGCACTCCCGGTCGACGCCCCGCGGCCGACCGGCCCGATCGACGTGCGCTACTACAGCCTCGACTTCGACATGGTTGCCTTCGCAGCTGCCGAGCCGTTCGCGCACGGCGAATGGTGGACCGAGTTCACGACCGACTCGACGGTGGACATCTGGGTCGACGATGCAGGGCTGGTCCGACAACTCCGAACGACGTCGAACGGGGAGACCATCGTGATCACGCTGCACGACGTCGCCGACGTCCTGCCGGGCTTCCAGGATGTGCTGCCGTCGACGCTCGATACCCTCGCAGGGGTGGGCGAGTGATGCACCCGCACGCAGGCTCTCGAAACCCCACCGGCCGGCGAGGTACCGACCCGGAGGGGCACCGCGCACGGATGGGGCCCGAACGGTCGGGCGGATGGCTGGACGGATCATCTCGGTCGGTCTCATCGCCACGGCGGGCGTGGCGGGATGGCTGGTCGCCGATGCCGTCGCATTCGGGCCCGTCGCCGGCGCGGTCTCGGCCCCGGCGGTGACGAGTCCGTGGCCGGTGGCCTTCCGCACGCCGACCACGACGTGGGAGTCCTTCACCACACGCTACCCGCCTCGATGGGGTGCTCTGGCAGCAATCGTCCACGGATGCCGTGAGCGGAAGGACACGAATCGTTGCGTACGAGGCGACCGGGGAACCGAAGTGGGTTGCCGAGATCTCGGGCCTCGATGCGTGGTACCGGGACGCGCCAGGCGTCGGCGAATGGTTGCGCCCGGACCAGGAGCTGCTGGAGACCTTCGTGTACTTCGGGGTGGCCGGCGTCGAGCCGGCTCACCTGTCGGAGACCGTCCCGCGGTGGGCTGATCCGTTCGTCACCGTCGCCGAACAGCCGATCGACGGCGTCAACACGCGCCTCGTTGCAACGATCGACGCCGCCGGGCTGCGTGCCGAGGACGCCGTCCGATTCCGACGCTGGGCGTACAGCATGAAGCTCGACGCTGCCGCGGTGGAATCCTCGGACACCTGGACGTGGACCGTGGACGTTCGCGACGACGGCTACGTCGTCCGGTGGACCGGTCGCTACCCTCGGATCGAGGTGTGGTCGGAGAACCCGACCGACCTGGTCTTCGAATCCCCGTTCGCCGGTGCGTACCTCGCCTGCAACGCCGTTGCCGACGCCATCAGCCGACGACACCGTCGCCGATTGACAGCCATCCGTCCGGCCGCCGGCAAGTACCCTCGCGGCCGATGAGCGGTCCGATCGGGATGTTCGACTCCGGCTTCGGCGGGTTGACCGTGGCGCGCGCCGTCATCGACCTGCTCCCGAGCGAAGACCTGGTCTACATCGGCGACACCGGGCGCTACCCGTACGGGTCGAAACCGCTCGACGACGTCCGCGGCTACGCCACCGAACTCGCCCACAGCCTGATCGTCGACTTCGGCGCGAAGGCGATCGTGGTTGCGTGCAACACGGCGACGGCAGCGGGGCTCGACGAACTCCGCGCCGAGCTCGACGTGCCGGTGATCGACGTCATCACGCCCGGGCGCGCAGATCGCTCGTCGCCACCACCACACCGGACGTGTCGGTGTGATCGGCACGGTCGGCACGATCTCGTCGGGTGCGTACGTGCGCAGCATCGCCGAGACCGGCGTGCCGGTCAGCCTCACGAGCGCGGCCTGCCCGGGCTTCGTCGAGTTCGTCGAACGTGGTCAGACCACCGGCGACGAGGTGACCGTGCTCGCCGAGCGCCTGTTGGCTCCCGTGGTCGAGGCCAACGTCGATGCGCTGCTGCTGGGCTGCACGCACTATCCGTTCCTCGCCCGGACCATCAGCGACGTGATGGGTCCATCGGTCACGCTCGTCAGCTCGGCCGACGAGACCGCGTTCGCCGTGCGGCGCCGGCTCGGCGACGCCGGACTGCTGCGCGAGGTCGAGGGGCGCGGCGTCCACCGGTTCGCGTCGAGTGGCGACATCGACGTGTTCCGCGACCTCGGTGCGCGTCTGCTCGGCCCCGAGCTCGACCACACCGAGTCGTGGCCGCTGCGACGCTGAGCCACGGCGGCGTGAGATGGTCCGGCGAGCGGGCCGGGATAGGTTCGGACTGCCATGACGAGACCTGACGGCCGCCGCGCCGACGAACTCCGCCCGATCACGTTCGAACGCGACTTCACCGAGATGGCCGACGGCTCGGTGCTCGTCAGCTTCGGACAGACCCGCGTGCTGTGCACGGCGAGCGTCGACGACGACGTGCCCCGCTGGATGCGCAACTCCGGCAAGGGCTGGGTGACCGCCGAGTACTCGATGCTGCCGGGCGCGTCGCCCGAGCGGATCAACCGTGAGGCGGCGAAGGGCAAGCAGAGCGGTCGGACCGTCGAGATCCAGCGGCTGATCGGACGCTCGCTGCGCGGCGGCGTGCGACATGGCGGCACTCGGCGAGCGACAGGTGACCGTCGACTGCGACGTGCTGCAGGCCGACGGTGGCACCCGCACGGCGAGCATCTGCGGCGGGTTCATGGCGCTGCACGATGCGCTGCAGCGGATCGTCGACCGCGGCGAGCTGGCCACGAATCCGCTGCACTCGTTCTGCACGGCGATCAGCGTCGGCATCGTCGACGGCAACCCGGTGCTCGATCTGCCCTACGTCGAGGACTCGGCGGCCGAGGTCGACATGAACGTGGTGATGCTCCAGGCCAACACCGACGGCCGGCCGACCGGCGACGCCCGGTTCGTCGAGGTCCAGGGCACCGCGGAAGGGATGGCGTTCTCGCGTTCGGAACTCGACGCGCTGCTCGGGCTGGCCGAAGGCGGTCTGACCACGATCGCGGCGATGCAGGCGGAGCTGTTGGCAACGCCGCCGGCGGCTCGTCCCTCCTGCTCGATGAGCGCGCTGCCGCAGCTGGTCTGCGCCTCGCGCGAATCCGGACAAGGTCGCCGAGATCAGCGAGCTGCTCGCCGGCGTCGTCGAGCTGCTGCCGCGCCCGGCCGACGTCCCCGATGTCGTCGAGGATGCCGACACGCTGATCGGCAACGCCCGACTGAAGGCCGTCGCGATCGTCGAGGCGACCGGACTCCCGGCCGTGGCCGACGACACCGGGCTCGAGGTCGTCGCGCTCGGCGGTGCGCCGGGCGTGCACACGGCGCGTTACGCCGGTGAGGGCTGCACGTACGCCGACAACCGACGCAAGATGCTCGCCGAGCTCGACGGCGTCACCGATCGCCGAGCTGCGTTCCGGACCGTGGCGCTCGTGCGCTGGCCGGACGGGCGGCGAGCTCGCGGTCGAGGGCGTCTGCGAGGGGAACGATCACGACGTCGGAGCGTGGCGACGGCGGCTTCGGCTACGACGCGATCTTCGTGCCCGACGAGGGCGGCGGGGCGACGTTCTCGGAGATGGACGCGGCGGCGAAGCACGCGATCTCACATCGAGGACGAGCGTTCCGCCTGCTGCTCGACGCGCTCAGTCAGCCGCCGGCTTGACCGTCACGACGAAGGCGGCGTGATCGCTTCCGGTGAGGCGGAAGTCGTCGACGTCGGTCGAGACGAGGCCGTTGCCGGTGAGCGTGTGATCGAGACGGACGAACGGCGGGATGAACTCGTCGGTCGGCCACGACGTGGACCACCCCTTGCCGAGCGCCATGTGCGCGTCGGTCAGACCCTGCCGCAGGAGATCGCGGAACGCCGGGTGCCAGTACGACGCGTTGAAGTCGCCGATCACCAGCGTCGGCTCGTCCGACGCCGCGGCCGCGTTCGCCGATGAGGGCGAGGTCGCGGGTCCAGCCGTCGTGGTCGAAGATCGGGGTGGGCGGGTGCACGGCGAGGACGCGGATCGGCCCGTCGGGGCCCTCCAGCTACGGCATCGACCGTGTAGTTGGTCGTGTCGATCCGTTCGTTCTCGGTCACGGGATACTTCGACCACACGGCCATCCCGCCGGCGTACAGCCCGTCCCGGTTGACCTGGTGCGGGTAACGCACGGCGAGCGGATGGGCGAGCAGCGTCGTCTCGTGCTCGATCGTGTACTCGCTGAACACGATCACGTCGGCGTCGACCTCGGCGAGTTCGTCGGCGAGTTCGTCGACGCGCTCGTTGCTGTACAGCAGATTCACGGCCACCGCGCTGAGACCGTCGCGTCGGCGCGAGCACAGGCTGGCCGGGCGGGAAGACCAGCGGTGTGGCGAGCAGCAGCGCGCCGAGTCCGACCGCGGCGGCGGCCGAGGCGAGGGCATCGCGACCGTGCCAGACCGCTCCGGCAGCGACGAACACCACGAGCGGGATGCCGTACGGGGTGAGCGACTGGAGCGTGGAGACGATGCGCGCACCGTCCCACCCGAAGGCCTGGGTGATCATCACCAGGCCGACGCTCGCGACGACGGTCCACCCGATGAGCTCGGCGGCGCGCCGGCCGAGGTGTCCACCATCCATCGTCGCCGAGGCTAGGACCGTGCGGCGAGCATCGGGCCGCACCCGCGCTCGTCGATCTCTCGCCGCGTCCCACCCGGTTTGCGTGCCGAACGGAACGCGGGAGTCGGGTTCGGTCACACGAGCGAGACGGCGGGCCCACGACCAGCGTTCGGCATCGGGGTCCTAGGGTGAGGTCGTTGTTCGCCGGCGTAGCCCAATCGGCAGAGGCACGGTCTTTAGGTGGCCGTCAGTGTGGGTTCGAGTCCCACCGTCGGCACGATTCGCAAGAATTCGTCTGCTCAAGGTGGCCGCGGTCGGTGCCGATGACGGATCTGCATGCCAGGACAGCGACGACATGGGGGCCTCCCACTCGCGGTGTACGTCGTCGCGTTGCTCGCTCATTCCCCTCACCGCGGTCGGATGGTTCAGCGTCCGCGAGGTCAAACGCAACGACGTCGCCGCCGAGCGATCCGTGGCGATCGCCAGCGCGGTCGCCGAGCGATCGGCCGCGGCTGCGGCGACGCTCATCCCGCTCGAGATCGAACACCTCGCATCGGTCGGCCTGGTCGGATCCGCTCGCCGGCTCGAGCGATGCCGACCTCTTCGCACGCGTTGCTCGACGATGCCGCGTGCCCGAGATCGATGAGGCGCTCGACGTCCTCGACCGACGCTGCGCCGTCGAACGAGGCGTCCAACGAGCATCGATCGAAGCGCTTCGCCAGACCTCGATGCTGCTCGATGCCGAACGCAACCGAATCGACACCGGCAGTGGGACGACACTTGGTGTGGAGTCGACCTTCGAAGTCGTCGCCGACCAGGCTGGCGGACGCACTGGCGGGTCCAGCGACGTGCTGTCCACGACGACTTCGGATCGTCGAGCGCGGTCGACGTCGCCACGCGATCTCGTTGCTCACCGGCGCTCTCGTGGAGACGGCACGCGACGAGCTGCACTCCGAGGGCGTCACGGCACGCTCGGGCGCGAGACGAGATGAGTGCGATCGAGGTGATGGCCGGGCCGGTTCGCCACGAGGACGCGCTGTCGGACGCCCTGATCGTCGACCCGTCGCCGATCCAGCAGCTGAGCGCCGCGCACGACGACCTCCGTACGTCGACGGGCGAGTCCCCGACCGATGAGCTGTTCCGTCAGATCGAGTACGCCCGCGACGTCGACGAGTTCGCGGCAGCTCGACGCGAGGAGGCGGTCGCAGCAATCGACGCCTGGGCCCTCGAGGCTCGGAGTCGCAACGAGAACACGCTCCTGTTGCTGATCGGCATCGGCATCGGCTCGCTCCTCTTCGGATTCGTGGTCCTGCGTTCGTTCGCCAGCCCGCTGACCACGCTGCGCCTGCAAGCGGAACGCATCAGTCGCGGCGAGCTGAACGCCGAACCGCTTCCCGTCGCCGGCCCGAGCGACGTCCGCAAGGTGACGGGCGCCATCAACGACATGGCCAGCACGTTGTCGCTCGTCGAGGACCACATGGACGCGCTCGCTCTGGCGGAACTCAACGAACTCCCCAAGCTCGACGCGCTGCCCGGTCACGTCGGCTCGACGATGAAGGCATCGATGGAACGTGTCGTCGCACTCACGACGCGCCTGCAGATGAGTGAAGTCCCGACTGGCCGAGGAGGCACGCATCGACAACCTGACCGGCCTCCCGAACCGCTTCGCCGTCCTCGAGCACCTCGAGCGGATGCTGACGGCGATGGCCGCCACATCGACCGAAGCCGGCCAGATCCACAACACCGGCGTGATGTTCCTCGACGTCGACGGATTCAAGAGCGTCAACGACACCCATGGTCACGCGGTCGGCGACGTCGTGCTCCGCGACATCTCACAGCGTCTGCGCGGGTCGATCCGCGACGTCGACTTCGTCGCCCGACTCGGCGGCGACGAATTCCTCGTGATCGTCGCCGATGTCGACGATCCGGTACGTCTCGTCGGATTCGGTCAGCGGATGATCGACGAGATCGAACAGCCCTACACGATCGGCGACCAGCTCTTCGCCGTGTCGGCCAGCGTCGGCGCCACCATGGTCGAGACGGGTGACGAACCGCTGTCGGTGATCGAGCGGGCCGACGCCGCCGTCTATCAGGCGAAGCGCCGCGGTCGTCGTCGGGTCGAGATGTTCGACAAGGAGCTGCAGCGGTCGATCGAGCATCAGGCCGAACTCGAACTGGCGCTCCGTCAGGCGATCCAGCACGGCGAGCTGCGGATGTACCTCCAACCGCTCGCCGACCTCAACACCGGGCTGCCGTCGGGTGCGGAGGCGTTGGTCCGTTGGGAGCGCCCGGGTGTCGGGCTGGTGTCCCCGAACGACTTCATCCCCATCGCCGAACGTTCGGGGTTGATCTTCGAACTCGAGCGATGGATGCTCGAGGCCGCATGCCGTCGAATCGCAGAGTGGCGTCTGATGGGTCAGGGCGAGGGAATGCGGCTCGCCGTGAACATCTCCGGCCGTCACCTGATCGAGGGCAATCTGATCGCCGACCTCGACGACGCGATCGCGGCGACCGGTGCCGACCCGAACCTGCTTGGAGATCGAGTTGACCGAGTCGCAACTGCTCGACGACGTCGACGCGTGCCAGCTCCGTGCTCGCAGGCGTACGCGACCGTGGTGTGAAGGTCGCGATCGACGACTTCGGCACCGGGTACTCCTCGATGACCTACCTCCAGAAGCTTCCGGTCGACATCGTCAAGATCGATCGCAGCTTCATCAGCAGCGCGACGACCAACGATTTCGACTCGACGATCGTCGACACCGTCGTGACCCTCGCCCGCACCCTCGACCTCGACGTGGTCGCCGAGGGCATCGAGACCGTCGAACAGCTCGCCTACGTGATCAACGCCGGCGTCAACCTCGGGCAGGGGTACCTGCTCGCTCGTCCCGTTCCGGCGCACGAGGCGGAGGCCGTGATCTTCAACGGTCCGCTGTTCGACCGGAACGGGTGCTGGCGCAGGCTCGCAGTAGTGAGCCGTGGACGAGTCTGCCGCCGGTCGGCGCCTCGATCGACATCCGCTGAGGCCGCACCCCGGGCGGTTCAGTCGACCGGGATCCACGTCAGCGAGAGCTGCACGACCTTCACGTCGTCCGCCTCCAGCCCGACCTCGATCGAGTGACGAGTCCTTCGCCAGGTCCATCCACTTCGCGTCGATCTCGATGACCTCCTCGGACAGTTCCGACTCGAGTTCCTCGACGTCGAGCGATCAGCCGTTCGAGCTTGTTCTCCGCTGCATCGACGCGTTCACCCGCGGCGTTGGTCTGCCCCCTCCGTCGAGCGGCCGTACCGGCCGTGCCGAGCAGTCCGCCGAGCATCCCGCCCTTCGACTTGCTGCCGCCCGAGCAGTCCGCCGAGCATCGAGCCCGCCGTCGACAGCAGCTCGGAGTTGCGCGTGCTCTTCGACTGTTCCTCGAGCACGTCGATCTTGTCCTCCAGCCCGTCGATCTGATCCCGCAGCCGTTTCGCCTTCGTCTCGTACTTGTCGCGGCAGCTTGGCGATCTCGGCCTCTGCGTGGTCGTCCGCGCAGCTTCAGGCATCGGGCCTCGAACGCTTCAAGGTCTTCGCCGGGCCGGCCATACAGCCCGAGTGCGGCGTTGGACTGGATCTCGACCGTCGAGGTCCGGACCAATTCATCACGAATGGCTTTGTCGAGCGAGGACCAGAACGTCTTGTTCGCGAGCTTGGCCTGGGTCAGGCGGTACACGGGTGAGTCGGGTCCGGTCGTTCGCAGATCACGATCGTCGTAGTCGACCTTCACCATCTGCGATGCGTCGACCTGCTCGCCGAGCGGGATCAGCACGCACTCGAACTCGTCGTCGTGGACGAGGTCGGCCTTCGTCTCGTCGTAGCGGAGGCTGACCCGAGCCACCGCGGCGGCCGCGAGCTTCGTCGCCGCGAGTCACCGCCGACGTCGGCGAGCCACGGTGAGGCCACGTCGGCCCAGCGCACGGCCGTGCCGTCGGCGACATCGGGCATGACGGCGCTCTCGTCGTCGGCTATGACCGGCTCGGACGGTGCTGCACCGGGCACGGGCGTCGGCTGTCCGACGACGCCGCTGCTCGGTGTCGGTGCTGCGGCCACCTCGACGCTCGACGCGGTCGGCGTCCATCAGCCGGTCGATCTGGTCGCGCGTCATCGGGCCGCGCAGGTACGACATCGCCCAGCGCGTGGTGAACACCTCCGGGCTGGTCCTGGCCCGCTCGACGGAGCACGAACTCACGTTTGCCGAGGCCCGAGATCGTGTCGCCGATCGCGCCGACGTCGACGCCACCGGCGGCCGAGGTCATGCCGTCGAGCAGGCGTGCCTTGTCGCGGTCGGTCTGGAGTCGGCCGATCATCCATGTGCCCGCGTTGGAGATCGCCTTGTAGTCGATGTCGACCGGATTCTGGGTCGACAGCACGACGCCGACGCCGAAGGCGCGGGCCTGCTTCATCAGCAACATGATCGGCTTCTTGGTCGGCGGGTTCGCCGTGGGCGGCAGGTAGCCGGCGACCTCGTCCATGTAGAGCATCGCACGCAGATCGGTCGTGCCCGACTGACGACGCATCCACGTGACCAGCTTCGACAGCACGAGCGAGGTGACGAACTGGCGCTCCTCGTCCGACAGGTGCGCCGTGGTGACGATCGCGCAGCGCGGTGTGCCCTCGGGCGTGAACAGCATCGAGTCGATGTCGAGCGGTGGCCCGGCGGCCCACGCAGCGAAGGACGGTGACGCGAGCAGTCCGTTGAGTTGCATCGCCAGCTTCATCCGATCCGCCTCGGGGAAGAACTGGTCGAGCTCGAACACGCCGAGCTTGCGGATCGGCGGGGTCGCGATCATGCCGACCAGGGTCATCAGGTCGAGTGGACGGCCTTCGGTCCACGAGTGGTTGATCAGGTTCGAGAGCAGGATGTGTTCACGGCTGGACAGCGGGTCGGCATCGACGCCCACGAGTCCGAGCAGGCCGGTGACGTAGCCCTCGATCTCGTCGCTGACGACTTCGGCGTCGGTCATGTCGGCCGGGACCTGGAGCGACCCGACGATGTTGACGGGGATGCCGGATTCGGAACCGGGGGTGTAGATCGTGAAGTCGGTGCGTGTCCGGAGTTCGCCGATGTCGGACCCGGAGAGCCCCCATCCGGCGAGGCCCTTGGTCCACAACGCAGCTTGGTCGGCGGCGAACTGGTCGGGGGTCTTGTCCGCGTTCTTCGCCTGCGCGTCGTCGATCCACGGGCGGAAATCGCTCGCTGCGAGGTCGGGGAACGTGAGGCAGAGGTTGGTCAGGTCGCCTTTCGGGTCGATGGCGATGACCGGGAGGCCTGCTTGCAGGGCCTCCTCGATGACGATCACGCCCAGCCCGGTCTTGCCCGAGCCGGTCATCCCCACGATCACACCGTGCGTGGTGAGCTCGTCGGTCGCGACGCTGACGTGGCTCGACGCGTCGTCGGTCGTGCGCGAATGGGTGGCGGGATCGATCGCACCGCCCAGGAAGAGGTCTGCCATGGCGACGCACAGTACCGATCTGTCTCGCGGCGTGCCATCTGCCCACCCTGCCGCATACCATCGCTGCCATGGCGTTCACCGGATTTCCCGTCGAGGCGATCGAGTTCTACGAGCAGCTCGACGCAGACAACTCCAAGGCGTTCTGGCACGAGAACAAGCAGCGCTTCATCGACGACGTGAAGTCACCGATGCTCGACTTGACCGATGCGCTCGACGACTACGGGCCGTTTCACTTGTTCCGACCGAACAACGACCTGCGGTTCTCGAAGAACAAGCCGCCCTACAAGACGCACCAGGGGGCGTTCGGCGAGTCGGAGGGCGGGGCCGGGCACTACGTCCAGTTCTCCGCGCTCGGCCTGATGGCGGGCGCCGGCTACTACGCGATGGCCAGGGATCAACTCCACCGGTTTCGTGACGCGGTCGTCGCCGATGCCACCGGTGCCGAGATCGCCGTGCTCGTCGCCGACGCCCGCCGCGCCGGATACTCGATCGGATCGATCGGCGAACTGAAGACCGCGCCGCGCGGGTACGACCGAGACCATCCCCGCATCGAACTCATCCGCCGCAAGGGCCTCATGCTGTCGAAGGACTTCGGCGCGCCGAAGTGGCTCCACACCAAGCAGGTCGTTCGACGAGTGCGCGAGGCTGGGAGGGAGCAGCCGAGGTCTGCGCGTGGCTCGACGCCCATGTCGGGCCGAGCACCGAACCGCCCGGCGATCGGCCGTTCTGACGCGGTCCACACGAGTCTGCGGCGGAACACACTGTCGGCGCGGGGTGTCCCGCCGCAAATGCTCACTCGGTCGGTTCGATGCGACCCGTGATGGTCCAGGGGTAGTCGCTGCCCTCCGCGACCGACACATAGCGGAGCCCGGCGTAGTCGCCCATGCCGATGAGCGTGGAGTCGATCACGTGCACATGATCGGGTTCACTCAGCGACCACGTCGTCGTTCCGGTCCACGTGCCGTCCCACGTCCCGCCGTCGTTCTCGATGGTCAACGTCCCCCAGCAGTCGCCGATGACGGCTTCACCGTCTTCGGCGAAATGACCGCAGTTGACCGTTGTCTCCTGCTCCCCGCTGACGCGAGCGTCGGACATCACGTGGGTGAAGACGTAGACCGAGTCGCGCTGCGTCGTTGCTTCCCACCCGGTCGTCGGCAGCGCAGGACCGCTCATCGTGCCGTCCTGAGTCTGCACGCCGGTGGATGTTCCGGTGACCTCCACGATGTCGGTGGCATCGTCACCGCCGCAGGCCGTCAACATCACGCCCGCCACAGCGAGGATCATCGGCAACCGAGCGAGCCTGTCTCGTCGAGCCGACCTCATGGCAACACCTCCTCGTCTCGATTCCAACGTCCACCTCGCCGCGCGACTCGAGCCAGAGGACAAAGGCTCCAGAGAGGGCGACTCGAGGGCGTCGCAGCCCGGGTCTGGTCGGGCATGTCTGACCGATGACCGACCTGGGTGGCCGAACCCGCACGGACTCGACAGACTGTAAAGGTGACCGCACTCGACACGTCCGTCCCGTCCGCCGACGTGAACTCGTCCGCCCTGGAGAACCAGTTCGGCCTGGCCGATCGAATCGTCGACGAGGCGGCACTCGCGAACAGCGTCGAGCGGTTCCGGAGTCAGGGCATCACGCTGCCTCGGTTCGGTCAGCTCGCCGATCCGTCGACGTTCGACCACTCGGAGATGGTCGGCGATGCCGACCCGCAGGGTCCTGACGCCCGCAACCTGTGGCGTGTCCACTGGTACAACGACCTGTCGGGCAATCGCGTGCAGGTACCGGACCACGTCGTCCTGCCGCCCGAACTCACCGGCGTCGCGTCGCCGATCATCGTCCTGTTCGGCGACCGCTTCCCGATGATCACGGCGCACAAGGTGTTGGCCGCCTACTCGTGCCTGGCGCCGCGGGTCGTGACCGGGCAGTTCGACCCGACCGTGCATCGTGCTGTCTGGCCGTCGACCGGCAACTACGCCCGCGGTGGCATCGCGATCAGCAAGATCATGGCGAGCCGCGGTGTGGCGATCCTGCCCGAAGGCATGAGCCAGGAGCGGTTCGACTGGCTCGATCGCTGGTGCGCCAACCCGGAGGAGGACGTGATCAAGACGTTCGGCACCGAGTCGAACGTCAAGGAGATCTACGACGCCTGCAACGAGTTGGCGAAGGACTCCGGCAACTTCATCCTCAACCAGTTCTCCGAGTTCGGCAATCATCTCGGTCACTTCAACGTGACGGGTCGGGCGCTCGGGCACGTGTTCGAGCAGGTGCGCGCCGACTCGGGACGCGACCTGCGATTGGCCGCTTTCACCAGTGCGACCGGCTCGGCAGGCACGATCGCTGCCGGCGATCGTCTCAAGGAGGAGTACGGCACGAAGATCGTCGCGGTCGAGGCGCTGGAGTGTCCGACGATGCTCGAGAACGGTTTCGGCGAGCACAACATCCAGGGCATCGGCGACAAGCACATCCCGTTGATCCACAACGTCACGAACACCGACGTCGTCGTGGCCATCTCCGACAAGGCCACCGACGAACTCGATCTGATGTTCAACTCCGAGGCCGGCCGTGCCCACCTCGCCAAAAACCCCGCTGTAAATGCAGGTGGCAACCCTTTAAATGGGAATGCCACCTGCAATGAGCAATGCCCAATGCTACTAGCAGCCAACAATCCACACAACTGAAAATCCACTGGTGCAATCATCTTCTTTCTGACCTCTATCACATATTTGAAAACCAAAACATTCACGGATCCATCACAACTGTACAAGAGGAAACAAGGTCATAGTATGATTTTTTTGATTTTCTTCTGGTATCAGTTGTGATGGATCCGTGAATGTTTTGGTTTTGAATATCTGATTAGAGAGGTCAGAAAGAAGATGATTGCACCAGTGGATTTTCAGTTGTGGATTGTTGGCTGCTAGTCAGCATTGGCATTGCTCATTGCAGGTGGCATTCCCATTTAAAGGGTTGCCACCTGCATTTTAAGCAGGGGTGAGAACATAGGTTTGAGGTTCTCTGCCTCAAGAGTTTGGCATAGTTAGAACAAACTGGCCACCTGATGTAGTGCCAGCATTGCTACCACTTCATTGGAAGTTGGTTGTGCTGCATTGCTGGAATTGTTCATGTCACTTTTTATAGGCATCTGATGCTGGATTGAATACACAATCCTTCCATTGTGGTTTTTATCACCAAGATGTTTGTGTAGATGACAATCATCATTAGGAGCTTGTCAATTATTTTTGCACTTGTTGTCATGGTCATTATGACTATTACAATATTCACAATTGCATTTTCCACATCCATTTGTTCCATTTCTACATCCATTATGACAAGTTCCATTGTTTCCATTGTTGCAGTCTGAACAATCATGAGAAGAGGAGCTGTCTTTATTAGTATATATCAATGCAGTATCTTCCATGGTGCTGAAGAATTCTGTGAGTGTTCTGGCTGAGGGTCACTTCATCATTTTCAATATGAGGGTTCACAGAAATGTGATACTGTGTTTGAGCTATGAGAGGTTGCATGTGGAAGTAGATCTTTTTAACATGAAGATCAGTGAGGATACACTGTGGATCAGCAGAAGAAAGTATGATATGGGAGTACAACTGAATCATTGTGAGATGAGTTGCCAAGGCAAGTTTGGTCATCTTTTTTGGTTTACAAACTGCTTCAAGATAAGTGATGAGGTTGTCATAAACTGTATGACTGAAAAAGGTACAAAGAAAGATGTTACAAGTGATGACAAAGTTAGCATGAGTTTGAGCATCAGCCACAATATATGGTTGCATGGCAGCATCCCAACTTCCACAAGCTGTTTCTGTGAGCATCTCATGATAATACATGAAGGTATTCTGGCTGTTGATAGTATTATGTTTGATAAAACTCTGAAATTCACTGATAGAGTATAGGATGGTTTTGGCATCTTCCATGGAATTGACAGGAAGTTTAGCTTTATGATCATGGTTAGCATGACAAAAATACACTTTCACTTTTGGGATACTGATGGAGTCAATCTGACATTTAAGCTGGAGAGGATTCAAAGGTATAGATATATCTATACAGAATGTGGTAGCCAGATAGATAAAAGAGAGATAGATAGAGAGCAATCAACTGAGATTATAAGCATTTAGAGTGTTTCTACTTTGCATACATCTGTGATCTTCAGTAATGATTGCTAAAAATAAGCATACTTAGAAGATACCATTGAGGTCTGAGGTCTGAAATGTTTGCATATGAACTATTACTTAAAGGAGTGCATACTGCGATAGTATTACCAGCACCATGAGGGAATGGATCTTTAGATGAATACAGTAGGGGCAATAGAATACAATGTTACTACCATGAAAAGTGTCATTGACATGTTTTGGACATGTATGGGACATGACTAAATAAAAAAAAGCAAAATCTAAAAAATTAGCATGTGCTAAGAAATGACTGAAAAAGAGTGAATCACTGATTTTTGACTGAAAAATTGCAGAAAAATGACTAAAATTTTGGGTATGTTGGGGAATTTGGGGTAACAAGCCACTTATAACTAGCTCTATTGGGTGTTTTTAGGCACCATAGAAATACATAAAGCAACCCCCAAAGGACATTGTGCACATATCATCTTTTGTCAAGATACACTTGGGAATACAGAATCTACACTAATAGTGCAGCTAAATACTTAAGCTTGTTCATAACTTGTGAAATAGTGGTCAAAATCTTGTGTCATGCTTATATTTAGGATTCTGAACAGAATAAAGCACTTGGCTGCACTTTTATGGTAGAACTTAATACTTCTACTATTTCTAGACATTTGTTCTTGTGGTGATTAGTTATCTATCTTTATGATAGATTATCCAGTTATGTCATCTAGTTTTTTCAAGAAGGTGCATAAGTCTCATGTACTGGTATTTCCTTATAGTATGTCCCCTGATGCACCTTAAGAATGGTGGTGTGGAAAGTCATTTTGCCAGGTCATTTGCCTGTTATTTCAGTATTTTCTAAAGGTCATTTTGGCTCACTATCTGAATCCCATTAAAATTTTATCAATCACAGAGCCTAGTCACACTGTTCTATAGCAAAAAGTAAGCAAGTTTAGGTATTATTAGTCACATTACATATTTGAAAGAACACCTACTGACAAGCTTATTTCTTTCTTCAAGTAATATCCAAATCATTTTCCCAGCTAAATATTGTAATTTGCAATATATAACTGAAAACAATGATTTTTGGCCATATGCATTGGCCATGGTCTACATAGATCATGTTCATGTACCACTCATGAACCAATGTAAACCAGATTTTCCATTCCATTTCATCAATTAAGGGGATCATAACTTTATACATACATGTATGATATATAAAAGTCAACCAAAATGGGATTTTTATGTAAACCATCCAAGATCAAGCAATTACTTATATTGAAAGAGCTTGATCTTGATTCATTTACAAAAAAATATGATATTCCAGAAGTTATAGCCCAGGAAAGGCCAACTCATGACTCATACAAATTTGTACCAAAACATCTGTCATCACACCATTTTTCCAGGTATCTTTGCTTTCATTCAGTCCTCTTTTCTTGGCATCATCAGAATCACTGCTTTATCTTTGTACCATGGCCTTCCTGGCCTGAAATTACATTATTGCAAGCTACCCATAGAGATTTTGGTTTATTGTTGAGCAGCAGAACAAAGAATGAGGTCAAAAAGGTGTGTTATTGACCCAGTACAAAACAATCAAACTTTGATGTGACAAAAAAGGAAAAAGAACTGATGCCTTGAGGGATTCCTCTCAATTTTCAGCAGTAGAAGTGCCCTCCTGTGAACCTAGTCCACAATAGAGTGGATTGGCACCTCAACATTCTGGTAAATCCTTCAGTATTACCAGAATGAGTTACCATGGGCAGAGGCCACGCTGCAGATAAAAAGGGAACAACAAATGGTGGGGAGCCAACTCAGAATGTGATATTTTTTACATTCTGATTCATCAAGTTTGTATACTTTTATTAGCTTCTAAGTATCTATTCATGAAGGCAAGTTGGGCATTCACTTGTTCTCTTCTTAGAAAAGGATGGGTGCCAAATGACACAAAAATACTGTCTGATGGCACTCAAAATTTGTCCATTCTACAGAGCTAAAAATAATCTTCTACTAGGCAGGGCCAATGTGATCTTGGCTAAATTTGGCATTGGGTGTAACTTGAAGACAGAAATAAGCTCATCAGAAGGTGTTCTTTCAAATATGTATAGTGAATAGTATGTGAACTCATATACTTCTTTCTATAAATCATCATGACATAGTTTTGTCTTTGATGATAGAATTTTAATAGAATCCCCACAGTGTGCCAAAATGACCAGGCATAATGACTTTCCACACTGTCATCCTTATAAAATTGAAATTTGAAAATCTAAAATGCATGATACTACATGGGCCTACATAGACTCCAGTAGGAATTCTACGTAGGAAACTTTCTAGTAATCAGGTATAAACTCTATCATCACCATGGCAAAAAACATGAAGAAAATAGACAAAAGCAAAGGTCAAACCCTTCCTAAGGGTAAGATGTACTCGCAACAACAGATAGCAGCCACAGTGGGAAAAAAGGAACGGAAATGGCCAGCAAGGTGGCTCAGAGATCCAATTTGGAACCTCTGCCAGGAGGCTACAGCACAGTGATTGGAGGTGAATTGAAACAGCCACCACCAGGCATAACTGATGGGAGTATGTCAGCTACAGACAGGACCACTCTAACTGGACCACCAGACATGCTCACAGGTGCAATGACCCAAGGCTCAAGGAAGTTGCAGGGTGATTCTCCTTCGCTAAACATGAATGAAATGGAGGATACTCATGAAGAATTCGAGATGGATACCTCTTGCCCCCAGGCTTCAAAGGCAGGTACTACAAACAACCAGTACCAGGCTTTGGTGGAGGAAGAGGAAGCAGAAGATGATTGGATGCTTCTAGCTAAGGATAGATGAGGATGAGGACAAGGAAGATGACAACTTGGGAGATATTCCAATGCAGCTCCTCCCTATGCCATGGCACAACCACTGCCAGTGTTATGACCTCAAGATTGTGGTTCCTCCGGCTGATAATCCAGTGGCAGCTGCAGCAGAAGTCTTGCAGGGTTTCATGACCCACCTGCTGTTGGTGGACTCCAAATTGATCTTCTACCCTTGGAAGATGGAAGGATTGGGTAATAAAAACAAGTGTCTCAAGAAGGCTGAAGACATGCCCAAGACCATGTTGGGGATACAAGAGTATTTCTACAATTTCTGACCCATCAGGAAGGGTGGAACACAGTACATCCAAGTATTCATTGGTCACACCTGCCCTTTCGATTTGCTGCATGTTGACATCAAATGGTGGCTTGACAGCATGCAGTACAGCATGTACCTGAAGCAGCTCCAAGTTGAGATGACACAGATGGCAGGATGGCTGCTCTATTCAACCCATGATATGGAGCTAGAAAAAATTTGCAATGCAATCTGGGAGGCACACAAGATCAATGTCAGTATGCAGTGGCATATTATTCCCATTGGGCAACAAGTCCAGCTCCTGGTGGACCAACAGATTTGAGTGATTTTCATTGATCTCAATGGAGACTGCTATGAGGAACACCTGACCAAGATTCAGGAAATCTACTCCTTCAAGCAGACCAGTGGATTCCCTCTCAGCATTAAGATGTGATTCATCCCCAAATTGTGAGGACTCAATGAGCACAGTCATGACAAGTACTTCCATGCTTGGGCTGCACCAAGGAAACTTCTGTGCTGGGGTCAAGACTATGATGACCTGGGAAATTGCAAGCTTGGATCATGCCAAGGGACAGGCAAACAGTCTACACATGCAGATAATGGCAATTAAGGTCATGGACGAGCCAGCAGAAGCTGCTCTTTCATGCCATTGCCAAGCACTGGCAAGGTGATGGGTATGTCTTTCAGTTCCTCCCCCAGTATGAAGTGGAAGCACATGAGCACATTACCAACCTTCTCCCCTACTTACAGCATGGAAAGGACATGGTAGTGGTCAAGGCATTGAACAAGTGCTTCACTGTGGCAGCCATGGCACATTCTAAACTGTGTCAATGGGATGAGGATTTGGGTATGGTCATGTCAATGCAGGACTGCATGCTGGAGGGTTGTGATGATGAAGCAGACCCAGACTATGACATCACCAGTCCTCAGGTAAAGATCCTTGGCCTGCAAGAGCTTCTGGATTCAGCAGCCAAGCCAACAGAAGCAGCTGGGTTGATGGTGGCAGAGCAACAGGCTGTGGTCAACATGATTGTAATTGATGATGCAACCAATGACTCCATCTTGACTTTCCACAACCAAGCCAAGACAAAGCAAAAGAGACTGGCAAAGAAGAAGATGCAAGGGGCAGCAGCAATCATGGCAGTGCAACCTCCTCAGGTGGATGAGATGATGACTATAGCATTGGGCCTGACATTGGAGACAGTTTCAGCCCGACTTGATACACTGTCGGACATGCTAGCCATACTGATCCATCATATCGACCCAGAAGAAATGCCTCAAGCTAGTCCAAAGTGGAAGAAAACAAAATCAAACCTCACTGACCCCTGAAGCAAGGGGGCCAGTTTGGGCTAGGTAGTCTGTTAGCATCTGCTGGGAACTTGAGGTCATCTCAGCAGTGAAGCCACACAGGCAATGACCTCCCTCCCATTAATGCCAGTACCAATGGTACCATCAATGGACAATTTGACATAGATGAGAGGCTGTGGGGAGATCAGTGGGAGACTAACCCATGTGACACTTTTTGAGTAGTATCTTTAAACACTGGAGGATTCCCACTTCAAAACAATGATGCCAAGAATGCAGTCATTTGATGAACTCTCAAGGAAATGCATGCAGACTTGGCTGGACTGACAGAGACCAACATTTGCTGGAAAAATGTCTCAATAACACAATGCATATACAGATGTACTCTTGGCTGGTTTGAAGCCATGAAGCCAAACACAGCCTACTATGCAGCTGAAGCAACAACATCAAAGACTCAGTATGGAGGAGTCTCCTTGTGGAGTATTAACAAGGGCTCCCACTAATGGATGGATAGTGGTAAGGATGAAACAGGACTTGGGCAATGGGCATGGACAAGGTATCAGGGAAGTAATGGCATTCACCTGTGAGTGGCCATAGGGTATAGTCCAGTCCTCAACAAAACCGGTCTGCAGTCAGTCTGGAATCAACACATGACTTATTTTGAAGACCATGATGATCACTGGGAACCCTGTGCAGCTTTTACCACTGACTTGATCACAGAAATAAAGAAGTGGCTAGAGATGGGTGACCAGGTAGCAATTGGAATTGATGTGAACGATGATGTTCAGTCATGTAGGTTATCAGAAGCAATGGGACAAATTGGAATGGTCAAGGCAATTACAACAAGGCACAGGCACAATGCCCCTCACACTCACAATTGAGGCTCCAAGCCCATTGATGGAATCTTCATTTCGTGCACTCTCAGTGGCTGTTGATGCAGATATTTACCATTTGGAAATTTTGACCACAGGTTGTTGTGGCTAGACATCCCCAATGTGATTGCCTTTGGTCAGTCACTTCCACTGATTATTTGACCACAGGCATGGCAACTCAAGCTGCGAGACCCAAGGGTGGTGAAGCAGTACCAGACTATCTACAAGTGTCAGGTCCAGGAACAGTAATTGATTCAATGCACAACAGCATTGCAGCTCCAGATCTCTTCTCCACCAATGGCATCAGATGAAAAGGAGTTCAATAGTATTGATGCCCAATGTTTACAAGCAATTTTGCATGCAGACAAGAAGTGCTAGAAGATGCCAATGGGGGAAAAACCGTTTTCACCAGGACTACAGTCAAGTGATAGCCTATGCATGATTTTGGGAACTGGCCATGAAATGCAAGCAGGGTGGCAGGGTTGATGCCAAGTTCTATGATAGACTGCGATGGAAAGCTGGCTGTGTGACTGCAGGGGTCTCAACTCTTGAGCAAGCCAAGCAGGTATGTGCTGTGGCCCAGAAGAACATTAAGGTGATTGGCAAGCGGGAGGCAACTGACAAGAGGGTAACATTTCTGGAGTCTTTAGCAGAGGCACGAGCTATGCACAGCAATACAAAAGCAGAGATGGAACTAAAACAACTCATGCACCATGAGCAACAGCATTGGGACAGTCGACTGATCAAAGCTATGAACAAGAAACTGCATGGAGGAAGTCTGACAGTGGTGATTGCACCAAACGTGCAGGGCAACTGGGTGGAGTACAATGATAAGACAGGCATGGAGCAAGCAATGGTCAATGAGGATAGCAGGAGATTTAGCCAAGCTGGCAACACTCCCTTTGTTCAAGAACCGCTGGCAGCTCAGGTTGGTAGATATGGGGAGGGTCAAGGGGCAGCAGAGATTCTTGATGGGACCTTTCAGATTCCAATGGGCATGGATCCCTGGGCAGCAAAGATTATCTCACATTTGAAAAGACCAGAAGTGGTGACGAATGCAGATCCTCACTCACTACCACCTCGATTCATCACAGTAGAAGAGCATGTCTCAGGCTGGGCAAAACAGAGAGAGAACACAGCCGCTGGCAAGTCAGGACTGGGCTTCCAGCACTTTAAAGCAAATGCAATGGATGAAGAACTTGCACTCCTGGATATACAAATGGCAAATATTCCATATCAAACTGGCCTTTCTCCAGAATGATGGCAGCATGGGGTGAATGCGATGATCCAGAAGAAGAAGGGGAACATCCGGGTTGACACACTGCATATTATACTTCTTTTTGAACCAGATTTCAACCAGCACAATAAAAAGATTGGCAGAGATATGATGTACATGGCAGAGGAGTTTCAGCTATTGGTGGATGAACAATTTGGCAGTCAGAAAGGTCTGGTGGCCATTGATCATGGACTCAATAAAATGCTGACATGCAACATTTCATGCCAACTCAAACAGCCTTTTGCCCTTTGTGCCAATGATGCCAAGTCATGTTATGATTGCATCATCCATGCCTTTGCCAAGATTGCTATGGAAAGAGTTGGTATGCATGAGGAACCCCTGGTTTGTATGTTTACTACTCTGCAGAATCTTGATCATATGGTACAGACAGTTTATGGAGACTCAGATATCTCATTCTCGGGCAAACTGTGGGCAGTCCCAATCCAAGGGATTGGTCAAGGTAATGGCACAGGACTGGCAATTTGGGTGGTCATCAGCACACCAATCCTGAACATGCTCCATGAATTGGGGTATGGCACATTCTTTCAAGGATTAATCTCTGGTGAGCAAGTACATTTTGTTGGGTACACATTTGTGGATGACACCAACATCATTGACAAGCCTTTAATGATGGATGCTACTTACCAGCAAGTGGTGGAGCATTTACAAGTGGTGATTCATCATTGGCAGGGAGGAATTTTTGCTTCAGGTGGTGCAATTGTTCCAGAAAAAACACACTGGTACCTGGTTGACTACAAGTGGAAGGCAGGTATATGGCATTATGCAATGGTTGATGAGACTCCAGCAACACTATGTGTTCAAGATGTGGATGGTAAGATGCAGCTACTATGCCGGCTCCCTGTGGAAGCAGCCAAATGGACATTGGGGGTCAGAATTGCACCAGATGGTAATATGGTGGACGAAGCAAAATTTCTGGAGGAAGTTGCCAAGGACTGGGCTGACAACATTCAAACTAGTCACCTACCTTGAGCTTTGGCATGGCAATCCCTCACTACCACCATGCTCAAGAAGTTGGAATACTCTTTACCAGTGACAATGCTGTCAGAAGCCCAGTGTAAGAAGATCATGATGCCTCTCTTGAAAGTCAGACTCCCGGCCTTGGGAATGGTTGCAACATTTCCAAGAGCATTGGTATTTGGGCCTGAGTACTTTCAAGGAATTGCATTCCCTCATCTGTATACTCTACAGGGTCTGACACACATCTACAGGCTACTTACTTTTGGCAGCTCATCAGGACACCTGTTGGGCAAGTTGCTGTGGCAATTGATGGAGATTCTGAAGGTGGAAGTAGGCATCCTGGGTCCAATTCTATCTCAGTCATATGAATGCTTCGGCGCTTTAGCTATGGACTGTTGGTTGAAACACACTTGGAAGTTCCTGTGGGACCATGGATTCCAAATCAAAGATGATGTCACCAACCTCACTTTACAACATGATAGGGATGTATTCCTCAACGTGGAGTTTGAATGGAAAGGTTTCCAGGGAGGGAGATGGGGACAGCTCAATCGATGTGGGCTATTTCTTGGCACCAGGACTCTTTCTGACCTTGTCACAGGATGTGGGCAGATGATTGCTAAGTCGGCATGGGAAGGACAGCATGATCCTGAGCAGGTATATCAGACAGAGTTTCCCAACCAAGGCCATCCTGGACAAGAGGATTGGCTAGTATGGCAGGATGCACTCACCCAATGTTTCTGCAACAATAAGCAAAGGCTTCTTAACTCCCTTGGTGACTGGAAACTGGAGGCACGACCAAGCCACTGGTATTACAAACTGACTGAAGACTGGTTGTACCATGATGGGGACCAACCATACTATTTGCCATGGCAGCCAGGTCAGGCTACCACACGAGTGGCACACTCAACATTCCTGGTCCATGTCAAAATGGCTTGTGCTATGATTCCAGCAACAGCCCAGAAAGCAATGGTTTACTGGGTAGGACAGTGCATTTGGCTCAGTGGATACTCACCTATGGCAGTGCATGAAGGAGTAACAGTGCTGACATCACTTGCCACATTCATTGCAACTTGCATACATCCAGATGCCAGGTGGGCAATCAAGGATTTCACAACAAGTGATGATGGCATGGCAATTGCAGCAGCACTTACTCAGGGCAAATGTGTGGTGGCAGTAAGCAACGGTTCCTTCAAAAATGAGTTTG
This sequence comes from uncultured Acidimicrobiales bacterium, assembly GCA_963700995.1. Taxonomy (GTDB): domain Bacteria; phylum Actinomycetota; class Acidimicrobiia; order Acidimicrobiales; family JAHEJN01; genus JAHEJN01. The sequence goes on along the minus strand of CAVOZP010000009.1, from coordinate 4,607 downwards.
GAACAGCAAGCTGGATTGTACAAGCTGACCCTTGGGTGGCAGGCATTTATTGAAGGCACTCCATGTAAGGGATGGGCAGAGACACAGCAAGGTTATTACATATTCATTGGCAGCAAATGGACTGGTAAACAATGGCTGTCAGCAGTGATTAGGAAGATGTGGGATACTTCATGGGATATGTGGGAAAATTGAAATGGAATCTTGCACAATTGGGATGACAGCAATAATAATAATAATTCTCAATGATTAATAGTTATGGACTCCTAATGAGATCCACCACTACTGCCACCAAGGCTTTAACAATGCCTAACATCCTCCAGCTTTGCTTCCAGAGTGTCAGGACATTGCACAGGGGCTTGCCCCCATGGATCTACTATGTGAATGTTAGTGTGAAATGTGTGAATGCATGTGTCATGCTCAGTGATAGGTTGCTGCCCTCTGTCTGGGGTAGACAACCATCCTTCCCTTCATTCCATCTTATCCTCCCTCTGATTCCTGACCAATACTTCCTCCACATCATGCTGCTGCATGTTGAGTTAGCCACTGCCAAAGCAGTTCCCTTTGCTGCTAATATTGTGACACCCCTTCCTCCTGTTCTCAGAGAAACCGTGCTCTAGCAACCTGCATTCTGTCTAGCCATGCCACCCATGCTTCCAATGGTGCTGACAGAATGGAGCTATGGTTAGAGAGAAATATAAGCCTCACTGCTGCTGGTAAGGTCCTCACACCTTGCTGAATTTTGTCCCAAATCCACTGGTTGGTTCTGATGGAGAGGAGACTGGTTTCACCATCATGAAGAACATGATTGTGGTGTTCCCAAAGATCCCAGGTGATGTCCCACATTTTCCGGATCACTGCTGCTATCCACTGTTGCCCAAGTTTCTGGCTGCAGATAAATTCATAATACCTCTGTTGTATATCTGCCCATCTGAGTACTGGGGTTCCCTCAAAAAAGGCCTGCCAGCTGGTCCTAGTCTGATGAGCCACAATCTCTTGAATCTCCTCTGGGAATGCTGTTGGGGCTGGGTTTGTGTGTCCCTGCCACCATGCCCAGATATTGTCACATATTATGTTGATGAGCAGAGGGAAAGTGTGTTGCTCCTGCAGCCATTCTCAGAGCTTCTCAACTGATTCTGTGAAGAGAGCAGTTGCCCCTGTATGTCGGCATGTCCACACATGTGTTGCATCTTCAGGTTGCTGGCACCATGGACAAAGGTCATGTTCCCATTGCCATCATCTTTTCATCACCTTACCCATTGCACAGAATCCTGAGGTATGTTTTGTGATCCACCTCTGGCACACTGGCTTCACCACTTTCATTGCTGCTTGTGTTGCCAACCAATCAATGTCAGATATTGTATTGTCATGAAATCTGCCTTTCCTAGACCAATATGCTCATGTGGGAGGACCCAGTGCTTGTTCTGTCACTGCTGCCACCAGGTTGTTGCAAATTTTCCATTCTCCAATCCACACTGACCATTGCTCCCCCAAGATTCATTGTTGTGGTGGTGCTCCCTCGTGGTCTGCTGTTCTTTGCCAATATTCCTTTGCCTGTCAATCCATGTCAATGTTAAGTAGTGCCCACTGGTCTAGTGGAGCCTCTGCATTGTCATCCTGATGACCCTTGACATGTGTTGGAACCCATTTGAGTCCGCTGTGATAGATTGCTCAACAGATAGCCAGAACTAGGTCAAACTGTGGATGCCATGGGTTCATGACATCTGAAGAGGAAGTTGCATTGCGGAGAGCTGACAATCCATCACATGCAATCCATACACATCCTTTATGCACCTGATGAAAGTCACAGATGGCCATGATAATTGTAACCAGTCCAAACAGTCCTGCTAGCTCACTATGATAGGAGCTCTGATCTGACTCCTGACCAGGTGTTAGACATACCCCATGAACCTCTCCCTCACTGTCAGCTGCCTGAACTATCCAACTTGCTGTGCCTCTTCCATTCTTAAATGATCCATCACTAACTGCTGCAATCTCTTTGCCATTGTGAAGTGCCTCCATGATCCATTTGCCATTGTCTGAGCTGAGAATCTCCAAGACCACCCAGTGGGCATCTGGATGTACCTTACTTGCAATATACTCCTGCAGGGTAGTTGCTTGCTCCTCCTCTGATGCTGAGACTGACTCTCCATAGCCTGTGAGAACAATAAAGGAGCATTGCCATTGGACCATTGCCTTCTTAGCTGTTGGTGGAAGGGTTGCCACAATAAATCCATCTGTAGTAGCAAACTGGTTTGTTGCTGACTGACTTGGATGTCCAGGCCTGTGTGGGTAGCATTGGATGACCTGGTCCTTGTGAAACAAGCACTCTGTTGTCAGGTCATACCACCAGTTGCTGGGCCGGGCATCAGCATGCCATTTCCCTAGATGATGGCATAGTGTCTGTCCCCCATTGCCAATGGTTGCTGCTAAGGCTTCATGCCACAAATTCCAGTCTGCCAGTGATGGTTGGCCTTGAATGGGAAATCAGTAGGGACTGATTTGATCTTGATCTTGCCTTCCACACCATGCCAAGTCCATAATGCATGTGCCACATGCCATAGTAATATCTGCCACTGTAATTGCTCACACGAACAGCCTGCATCTGTTCAGCTGCAGCAACTGTCCCCCTCAATATCCAAAATTATAAAAAAGTTCCGTCAGGTAAGAGTCATTGTCACATTGCAGTTTAAAGTCTGCTCCTTGATCTGCAATGTGCATGCCTGTTTCGAACAAGAATTTCCAGGTGTGCTGTAGCCAACAGTGTATCACCAGGTGTCCAAAAGCATCATATGGCTGAGAGAAATGGAGCCCAGTAAACTGACTTTGACCTTAATTGCCTCCATGGATTGTTGGATGAGTTTTCCCATCAGGTGCTCTTCTGCTGTGCCATACTTCAAAATCTGATTGATGTGTGCAATACCCTGACTTACATAGAGATTCAGGATCCCCAAACCTTGGTACTTAACAGGACCGTGGACCAGATCTTGGGGGAAATTTCCTTGTATACCCATCACCTGGAGTGCTGGTGTCAAAAGGGGCCATAAAATTGCTGCACATTGCTTCTCTGTGAACACCATTGCTGGTAATGGATATTCCAGCTTCTTCATGATTGTCATCAACAGTGATTGCCATGCGAGCCACTTCGGTAGGTGCCCTGTATGAGTCCACTCACCCCACTCCTTCACTACTGATTGGAGGTACTCAAACTCATTCTTCATGTTGCCATCTGGGGCCACGTGTACCCCTAGAGTCCATTCTGCCTGATCCACTGGTAGTCTTGTCAGCATTTGCATCTGTCCATTGCAGTCCTTGACTTGAAGTGTTGCTGGTGTTTCCTCAAGTGTCACATATTGCCACTTCCCTGCCATCCATTTGAAGTCCACCAGGTACCAAAATGTTTTTTCTGGCACTGTTGCTCATTCCATAACTGTAATCCCCCCATCCCATGCCATCATTGCTGCTTGCATTTGTTCCCCTACCTCTTTGTAGGACAGATTGGGTGCATTTGCTGGTGAAGTGATTAAGTCAGTGTCATCCACAAATGCTTACCCCACAAATCTGAGTTCCTCTCCTGAAATGAGTGCCTGAAAATATGTGCCATGCCCTTCCTCCCATAGCATTTTGAGGACTGGGGAGCTAACTATTGTCCAAATTGCTGGGCTGGTGCCATTGCCCTGACCACTTCCCTGTATTGGCACAATCCATAACTTCCCATTAAAGGAAATTGCCAAGTCCCCAAACACTGTCCATATATAATGCTCCAAGCTCTGTAATGTGATGAACATGCATACCAAGGGCTCTTCGGGAATCTCATTTCATTCCATTGCTATCTTTGTGAAGGAGTGGACAATGTGGTCATAGCAAGACTTGAGATCCATTGCTGTGAGTGCACCTGGTTGTTTGAGTTGTTGCCAGATGTCAAATGTTAGTACTTTATTCAGTGCATGGTCCACCACCAAGAGTGCCTTCCTGCTTTCAAATTGTTTGACTGCCAGAGTTTTTAATTGTTCAGCATTGTACATCATGTTGCAGCCCAGTTTCTTGTTGTTCTGATTGAAGTCTGGCTCATAAAGAAGAATTGTATGCAGTGTCATCACCTTGAACTTGTCCGGCTTTTTTTGGAGCATGATGTTTATACCTTGCTGCCATCGTGCTGGGGAGAGACCTGTCTCATATGGTATGGCAGCCATCATCATGTCCAACAAGGCTAATTCATAATCCTGTGCATTCACCATGAAATGCAGGAATGTGAGTCCAGATCTACCTGCTGACGTGCATGCTCATGCTTTCCTCCATCCTTGTTGGTAGCTCTCCAGGGTAATTTTTGACAATCATAATCTTGCTTGGGTCTTGGCTGGGCTGTTGAGTCATGCCAGCTGTGGGATGAGTTTTACAGCCCACTCATCTGTGCCATTCGGGACATGGAATGTGCCATCAAGTATGGCAGTGGCCCCTGGCCCCATCCCAATCTGACCTACCTGTGCTGCCAGTGGTGGTTGAAGAAAAGGTGTGTTGCTTGCCTGACTGAAGTGACACATATTTTCTTCCAGACATGCCTGTTCAATCCCTTCCTTTGTTGAAACTTTGATCCAACCTCCTTCATGAGT
>CAVOZP010000008.1:0-162734 GCA_963700995.1 uncultured Acidimicrobiales bacterium | reverse complement strand
GTAGTCCTGGTAAGCCGGAATGGCCAGTGCAAGCAAGATGGCAATGATCGCGATAACGATCATCAGTTCGATAAGGGTAAAACCCTTGGAAACGCGCTTCATATTTTTCACAACAATACCCTCCTGGTATTTGAAAATTTGGCGGCTCATGAACCGCCGTTCACTTCCCTATAAATCGGGATCGCAGGAATATCTATGCAATCCGTGTGCCATCATAACAAAGCACCAATAATCAATGCAATACAAAATTTGTTTAAAGCAAAATCAACATGTTCGGCGCGATTTTCGTCGTTTTTTGACAATTCGCGTCAGTTAGTGACGCCGGATTGCAAGGCTCCGGTAGGGCCGAAGACCGGAATCCCGGCGTCTAATCAATTCCGAACTTCTTCAGCTTGTAGCGGAACGACCGAAAACTGATACCCAGCAGTTCCGCCGCCTTGGTCTTGTTATAGCGGGCCTTCTGCAGCGCATCCTCGAGCATCTTTTTCTCGATGCCCTCCATATAGGTATCCAGCGACTGGTCGTCGTCTTTGTCCGCGGCGACGGCAACCGGAGCGGAGTCATGCACTTCGACATGCTCCAGCAACAGGTCGGCCGGCTGGATCGTGTTGCCCTCGCACATGGTCACCGCGCGCTGCAGAATATTGATCAGCTCGCGCACATTACCGGTGTAGCGGTGCCTTTGCAGGGCCTCCATGGCCGCCTCCGAGATGACCGGCGTGTCGCCGCCACTCCACTGCTCACCGATTTCCCCGAGAAACCGCTCCGCCAGCAGAGGAATGTCCTCCGCCCGCTCCTGCAGCCCCGGCATGTGCAATTCGATGACATTGAGCCGGAAGTACAGGTCGCTGCGAAACTTGCCGGACTCCACCAGCGGTTTGAGCGGATGGTGGGTGGCGCTCAGGATGCGTACGTCGATCGGGACTTCTTCGCGGGCGCCGATCGGCATGACGGCCTTTTCCTGGATGACGCGCAGCAGCTTGACCTGCATGTGCAGCGGCAGGTCGGCGACCTCGTCCAGCATCAGAGTGCCGCCGTCGGCGGCCTGGAACAGGCCTTCCTTGTCGGTGTTGGCGCCGGTGAAGCTGCCTTTCCGGTGGCCGAAAAACTCGCTCTCCATCAGTTCCGTCGGGATGGCGCCGCAGTTGACCGGGATGAACGGGCCATCGGCCCGTGGGCCGAGGTCGTGGATCAAGCGCGCGGCCAGTTCCTTGCCGGAACCGGAATCGCCGCTGACCAGGACCGGCGCCTGGCTGCGGGCCAGTTTGGCGATCATCTCCTTGCACTGCCGCATTGCGGTTGAGGTGCCGATCATCCGGTCCAGTGCCGACTCGGAACGCTTAGAGCGGCGGGATCCGGGGGCCGCGTCTTCGCTGGATTCCTCCCTGCGCAATTTCAGGGCGGTATTGACCAGTTTGCGCAGCACGGCCAGGTCGACCGGTTTCGAGACGAAATCGAAGGCGCCCACTTTCAACGCGTACACGGCGTCCTCGATCTTGCCGTGGGCGGTGATCATGGCCGTGGGCAGGTCAGGGTATTTCTCCGAGATTTCTTCCACCAGGTCGAGGCCATTGCCGTCGGGCAGGCGCATGTCGGTGAGGCAGAAGCTGAAGTCCCGGTTCTGCAGTTCGCGTCGGGCGCCCGCCAGATCCTCGGCCGTGGTGACCTCCAGACCCATGCGCGTCAAGGTCAGGTCGAGCAGTTCCCGGATGTCCGGTTCGTCGTCAATCACCAGTACGTGTTTTGCCTTCTGCTCCATATCGCTTCCCTGAATTCACTCCCTGGTATCAGTGCCTGGCGAGTCCCGCCGCGTTGCCCTCCCGGGCCGCGCCCTTGCGGGCCAGTGCCAGCCGTATGTGAAAATATGCGCCCTCGCCGGGTTCGGAGTCTACCGTAAGTTCGGCCTGGTTTGCCTCACAAAGTTGCCGTGCAATGTACAGGCCCAGTCCCGAGCCTTCCTTGCGTGTCGTGTAAAAAGGCTCGAAAATCTTGCTCAGTTGTGCCTTGCTGATCCCCGGCCCGTTGTCCGCAACCGTGATGATGCAGAAACCGGCTTCGGGATCGCGGCGCAGCGCCAGCCGCACCTGTGGAGTCGACTTGTCCCGGCTGGCATGATCAACGGCGTTGTCCAGCAATTTCCACAGGCACTGGCTGAGCTGGCTCTTGTCGTACAGCACGTAGGTCTCTTGCGTATCGATGGCGGTCTGGAACTCGAGCGCGCGGTTGGTCTGCGAGGTCTCGAACTCGTTGGCGAATTCCGGCAGGAAGAGATGCAGCGGCACTAGTTCCGGGCGTGACTGTTCACGGCGCGACAACTGCAGGATATTCTCGACGATCCCGTTCATGCGCTTGGCATGGTTCTGGATGATGTTGATCAGGCGCATCTCGGCCAGCCGGATCTGCGGCGACTCTTCCAGTAATTGCGAAGCGTGATTCAACGCGGCCAGCGGATTGCGGATTTCGTGGGCGATACTGCCCGACAGCTTGGCCAATGAATTGACAGACAATTCTATGGCCCGCCGCGCCACCACGTTGTTGTCATTCAGGAAAATCATCGCACCGAGGCCGGATTCGCTCGGCAGCGAAACAAAGCCCGGCAGGATCTGCGCCTGGCTCGGTTCCAGTATGACCGGCTTCGGGTCGGCGTCGGGTTGTTTCTTCCAGTCGCCCAGCGCCTGCTCGAGGCGGGGCGACAGCGAGCGCAGCGAACGCTGGCGAACCGGCGGGCTGCCCATCAGGAACCAGGCCGATTCGTTCATGACCCGTATCAGGTTGGTGTCGTCGACTGCGATCACGCCGGTCCGCATGCGTCGAATGATCAGTTCATTGACCTGTTCGAGCTCGGTCAGCGTGGCCTTGCGTTTCTCGGCGATCAGCCGGAAATCCCGCGCCCAGTAGGCAAGACGGTTCGCGATGACGGCTGAGCCCATCGCGGTGATGCTGAACAGGGCGGCCCGGATCATCGATTCCGCCGACCCCCCGCCCATCACGACGTGCCAGGCCGAGACCCCGATCATGGTCAGGCTGGCGATGGAAGCCAGCAACAAGGCCATGCGCAGCGGTAACAACACGGCGGCAACACCGCTGGTGAATACCAGCAGGATGCCGAGGCCATCGCCCACCCCGGCATAGGCGATCACCAGCAACGACAGGAACACGATGTCGGTAATCAGCGAATAGGACGCCAGTCGATAGCAGTTGGCGCGGGGCCGGCGCGCGCTGAATAGATGAAAGGCCGCAAACAGCAGGTAGGAGACCAGGATGGCGCTGGCAAACGCTTGTCCGGTGGCGCCGGCGACGGGCGCGGTCAGCCCGCCAACCCACGATCGCATACTGGCGCCCAGCCCGCAGCGTGCGATTGTCGAGCAGACCGGCCAACTGGAGGAAGATCAACACGATCGGGAACTGGAAGCCGATGCCGAAGGCAGCCATCATCTTCACGACGAACTTCAGATAGCGATCGGGTGAGAAGAAGCTGACGAGGTTCTCACCGCCGACACTGTCGAGGAACGCCAGGGCGCGCGGCAGACTCCAATAGGCGAGGCCGGCACCGAAGAAGAACAGGACGACGCCCGACAACACGAACAGTGCGCCCCACTTCCGCTCGCGTGCGTACAGCCCCGGGCTGACGAATCGCCACATCTGCCACAACAACACCGGCATGGCCAGGGCCAAGCCGGTGTATCCGGCCACCGTGAGCCGGACCGAGAACGGTTCGAGGGGATCGGTGACCAGCAGCTGACAGGCCGGGTCGCCGTTCTCGTCGACCGCGTCGGTGAGATTCACCTCGCAGACGTCCTGGTACGGCTCGATGAGGAAGTCGAGCGTCGTGTCGTAGAGGAACCAACCGATGACGGCACCCACGGTGATGGCCACGACACACTTGATGAGGCGCGATCGCAGCTCACCCAGATGCTCGACAAGGCTCATCCGCCCGCTCTCGAGCTCGCGCTGGCTCGTGCTCACGCCGACGAACCCTTGTCGTCGGTCGCTGACTGCTCGTCGGGCTCGCCGTCGACCTCGCCGGGCGGCGATGCCTCGTCGTTCTGCTCATCCTGCTCATCGACCGGTGCCCCAACCCGCGATCCCAGGGTGTTGGCGCTGCTGAACATGCCGGCCGCCTCGGCGGTCGAGACCTCGGGCTCGTCGGTTCCGGCCTCTTCCTCGCCGGCGACGATCGCCCGACCCCGTTCACGGGCCTGAGCCTCGATGCGCTCATCGACGCTCATCGACCGCAACGAGCGACGGGTGTCGTCGAGATCGCGCTTGAGGTCGACCATCTCCTCGGGCATGGCGTCTTTGAGCTCGCTCTTGAACTGGTTCGACATTCGTCGCACCTCGGTGAGGAAGCTCCCTACCTGACGCGCCGCTCCGGGCAATTTCGTCGGCCCGAGCACGATCAGGGCCACCAGAAGGATGACGATGATCTCACCGCCTCCGACGTTGAACATGGTGCGAGCCTACTGCCGGCACCCGGAGCGCACGTGACGCTCAGAAACGACGCAGCGTCCGCTGAGTTGCTGCCAATTCCGGAGCATCGCGAACCGCTTCGCAGCGGCTCGACAACGAACGGGTGCGGTATTCGAGCTGGATGACCGCCTTCATGAGACCCAGGGTCAGCCACGCGAGTCCGGCAGTGGACGCCAGCACGATCAGGCCGGTCACGATCCATGCAATCGACATACCTGGCAACCTACAACGGGCCGGGGCGTTGGCGAAGCGACTCGATGGCCGCGGCCATCGCCGCGTCGTCGTCGAGTCGGAGATGGAATTCGAGGAGGTCGTCATGGCTGATCGGCGCACCCGAGTGCTCCTCGAACAGCTCGAGCGGCAGAGACCAGTTCACCAGACGCACACCCGATGCAACCAGTAGATCGATGATGTGCGGATCCGCGGATCGACGAACGGCGTAGGCGCATCGAGGACAGTCGAAGCTGTACTCGCCGGCGTCAGTCGTGTCACAGACACGGACTTCCACGTCGTTCACAGTGAGTTCGACATCGCCGCAGATGGTGCAGCTCGCCCGAATGGTGGTCATGATGCGAGATCCTCCACAGGGAACGATCGGCCGCCATTGCGCCCGACTTGAGCAGAATCTCGCCACGAGTGGCGCAGTCTCCACCGGGTGAACGACGATGGGGTCGTGGCCCCTCGGATCGATCGACTGCGTGACTCGCTCATCACCTTCGCCCATCGGGGCGCCAAGGCCCACGCTCGCGAGAACACGATCGAGGCCTTCGAGCTGGCACTGCGCCTCGGTGCCCGGGGAATCGAGACCGACGCATGGCTCACCGCCGACGGTGTCGCCGTGCTCGATCACGACGGTGTCATCGGTCGGTTCGGACGCCGCCGCCCCATCAGCGCGATCGAGCGCGCTGCGCTCCCCGCCCACATCCCGACCATCGACGAGTTCTTCGAGGCCCTCGGATCCGACTTCGAGCTCAGCATCGATCTCAAGGACGTCAGCGCGGCCGAGCCCGTTGCCCGCTCGGTACGTGCCGTCGCTGCCTCCGATGCCGACTTCGCCCGCCGCGTGTGGCTGTGCCACCCCGACATCGATCGACTGACGTCATGGCGTGAGCGCTGGCCCGAGCTGCGCTACGTGCACTCCCAGCGGTTTCCGCGGCTCACGACGAGCGCCGAGCAACACGCGGCCACGTTGGCCGCGGCCAGCATCGACGCCATGAACATGCACTACTCCGACTGGACCGGCGGCCTGACCACATTGTTCCACCGTTTCGACATCTTGGCCTTCGGATGGGATGCCCAGCACGAGCGGGTCATCGAGGAGCTCGTCGACATCGGTATCGATGCCGTGTACAGCGATCACGTCGACCGGATGGTCGCGGTGACCGACGACAGCGCGGCGACCTAGAGCCAGCCGATGTCGTTGAGGGGCCAGATCCGCAGGAAGGCCCGCCCGACGATCGCCCCTTCTTCGATGGGACCGAAACGACGGCTGTCGGTTGACCCGGTGCGGTTGTCCCCCATCACGAAGTAGTGGCCGTCGGGAATGGTGCAGATGTCGTCTCCCCCGCACAGCTCACGAGCGGTCTCGTCGAATCCGAGCCAGTTGGTCGGCTCGTCGCCGACGTAAGGCTCGCTCAAACCGCGACCGGTGACGAAGACACGGCCATCGATCAGCTCGATGGTCTCCCCGGGGAGGCCGATGACGCGCTTGATGAGATCGTCGGTGTTGCTCACCAGGTTCTCGGGTCGCTCGAAGACGACCAGATCACCCCGATTCACATCGCCGAAGTCGTACGAGAGCTTGTTCACCAACACCCGGTCGTTGATCTGCAGCGTCGGCTCCATCGACGACGACGGGATGTAGAAGGCTTGGATCAGGAAGGTCTTGACCAGGAACGCGACCGCGATCGCCCCGACGATCACCGCGATCCACTCGATGAGCGCACGATTCCGAGCCGCGCGGCCATCGTCGGTGTCGTCGGGTTCGATCGGAAGCGGAACATCGAGATCGACTTCGGGTTCGTCGAACACCGACGACGGGCGTTGGCCCGCCACGGCAACAGCAGCGGCGGGCGCCGAGCTGCCGGCGTCGGGCTCTGGCCGGCGGCGGACCGGCACTTCGTCTGGCTGGGGGCGGCGTTGCGGCGGTGCCGCTTCGGCCGGGGACGCTTCGGCCCTCGGCTTCGGCTTCGAGCGCGATGTCGGTCCGACCCCAGTCGCGGGCTGCTCGCCGCCGGATCGTTCAGTGGGTGGCGAACCGTTTCGGTCGCGTGGACGTGGAGCCGGTGTGGAGGGAGGAGGCGAAGCGTCGCTCGTTTCGGCCGACTTCTCGGCGCTCTCCATCGCCTTGGCGACGATTCGATCGACCCAATCGGGATCGTCGAGGGAGGCCGGCGGATCGCCGTCGGGGTTGGACTGATTACTCATTGCCTGAGCGACGCTACCCCATGACCGGCGCCGACCCGCTCACGGACGACGATATCGATCACGGATCCTCCTCGCTGCAGCTGAGGCTGTGTCGCCGGGCAGCGAGGGGTCGGCGTCGACGATCGACGCCGACGGGCCGAGACGCAACAGCAGCCGCTCGAGCCAGGGAACGGCGCTCACCGGCAGCGTCACCCGTATCGAGCCGTCGCCGACCTCGTCGATGCGATCGTGCGGGTAGTAGTCGCCGACCCAGCTCGCCTCGGGCGCGAGCGTCAGTGTGACCCGGGGATCGGCCATGGTGGTTGCGAACACGGCGATGTCGGGCGTCTGGTCGGGTGGCTCGAAGGTTGCGTCGCGGACAACCGCTTCATCGATGCGATCGACACGGAAGAGTCGATCGGCTTCGGCCTGGTGGCAGTGGCCGAACACGTACCAGTTGCCATCGACTATCCCCACTCGTTGGGGCTCGATCACCCTGCGGCTCCGCTGATCGCGCCCGAACGAGTAGTAGTCGATCTCGACCTCGCGAGCTTCGGCCACTCCCGTACGGAGGGCGTCGAGCACTTCGGCGTCGGCCCCGCCGAGGGTGACCTCGACCGGACTGTCGTCACCCAGCCCGAGCGACACCGCCAGCTTGCGGAGGCCGCGGCCGAGCGGACCGTCCTCGTCGGCACCGGGCGCGGCCAGCAGACTCTGGCCTGCGGCGACCAGCGCCAGCGCCTCACCCGCCGACAGACGCAGCGAGTGCTCGAAGTACTCCGCATACCGGATCCACACCCTGCGGTCCTCGACCATCACCTCGATCAGCTGATCGGGCGAGAAGGGGTACAGCCCGACGAGGAAGACCACCTCGTTGAGGTCGGCCAGCAGATCATCGGGAGGGTAGTCGAACCGCTCCGCCAGCTCGTCGAGTGCCGCACCCTCCGACGATGCTGCCACGGTGGGGATGATCGACAGCAGGCGCTCGAGCCGCTCGCCGGCAGTGAGACGTGTCGCGCTCATGGGCCGGCCAGCGCGTCGACCCACGCAATGATGTCGTCACGTACCTCGGGTGGGCTCAGGACCTCTCCGTGGTCGAGCAGCGTCATCACGAATGAACGGAAGGCGACGCGGTCGACGACCAAGAGCTCGAACACCGCATCTCCGTTGGCACGGTTCTCGGTGACGACCGACGGGCCGAGCTCTCGCCGCACCCAGCCGACCTGGTCGGCATCGACGAGCAGTCGGACCGGGACGGGCGGGCCGTCGCCCAGCTCCCACGGATGCCGCCACGATGGTCGACCCGGCGGCTGAGCCGGCGACGTACCGATGTCGTCGATCGACACCTTGCCCTCGATGCGATCGAGCCGGAAGTTCCTCTCACCGTCACGAAGCCGGTCGTGACCGGTCAGGTACCAGCGTCCACGCTGGAGGTCGAGACGTCGGGGCTCGACGGTGCGCGGTTCACCCCGGTAGGCGAACGAGAGCAGTCGGCGCTCGCTGATCGCCGCGAACACGGTGTTCACCTCGGGTGACACGGGGACCTCTCCGATCGAGTCGAACGCCGGCTCGTCCCGAGACACGGTTCCACCGAGCTTGCGCAGTGCTCCGGTGCTCGTTCCGTCGCTGCTGCGTACCGCTCGTGCGGCCAGGTGCAGCGCCGCGAGCTCGTCGGCTTCGAGCCCGGGATCACGGAGGTAGTACTCATCGGGCGGGATCCGATATCCCTCGACCGGAGGGTCGGTCCCCGGTACCGGCTCGACCGACAACGGCACTGCCATCTGACGGAGCTCGTTCTTGTCACGCTCGAAGGCGCGGCGGTACGAGCTGGTCTCCTCGGGGTAGCCGGGGACGCGAGTGTGGAGCTCCTCACGCGACAGCGGTCGCTCGGTGGCCAGCAGCGCCGCCGTCAGGTTCATCAGCCGTTCGAGCTTGTTCACCGCCACGAGAATGTCCTCAGAGCGACTCGATGAGCTTGTCGACGCGTTCGTCGTGGGCCTTGAACGGATCCTTGCACAACACGGTGCGCTGCGCCTGGTCGTTCAGCTTCAGGTGCACCCAGTCGACGGTGTAGTCGCGGCGGCGCTCTTTGGCCCGACGGATGAATTCACCGCGCAGCCGAGCACGCGTCGTGCTCGGCGCGTATTCCATTGCATGGGTGATGTCGTGGTCGTCGCAGACTCGTTCGACCAGCCCGCGGTTCTGCATCCGGTAGTACAGCCCGCGATCGCGATCGATGTCGTGATACTGGAGGTCGACGAGCGCCACGCGAGCGTCGCCGAGCTCGAGGCCGTGGCGCGATCGATACCCCTCGATCAGCTTGTGCTTGATGACCCAGTCGATCTCTCGGTCGAGCGTGAGCGGATCGTCGGCCAGCGCAGTGAGACAATGCTCCCACATCGTGAGAGCCTGCTTCTCGATCGGGTTCAGCTCGTGGCGGGTCGCGAACTTCATCGCTCGCTCGAGATACTCGCTCTGGATCTCCAACGCCGAGACCTCGCGCCCGTTGGCCAGGCGAACACGACGCGTGCACGTCATGTCGTGGCTTATCTCGCGAATGGCCCGAATGGGGTTCTCGAGGGTCATGTCGCGCAGGACCACGGTTGGTTCCTCGAGCATGCGCAGCATGAGGCTCGCCGCGCCGACCTTGAGGAACGTCGTGTACTCGCTCATGTTCGAGTCGCCCACGATCACATGGAGGCGCCGGTAGCGCTCCGCATCGGCGTGGGGTTCGTCACGGGTGTTGATGATCGGACGCGACCGGGTGGTCGCGCTCGACACCCCCTCCCAGATGTGCTCGGCCCGCTGGCTGATGCAGTAGAGCGCCCCTCTGGCCGTCTGGAGAACCTTGCCCGCGCCCGCGTAGATCTGGCGGCTCACGAGGAACGGAATGAGCACCTCGGAGTAGCTCGACAGGTCGTCGCGCCGGTTGGTCATGTAGTTCTCGTGACAGCCGTAGCTGTTGCCGGCCGAGTCGGTGTTGTTCTTGAAGAGGTAGATGTCGCCGTCGATGCCCTCTTCGTGCAACCGTTGTTCGGCGCTACCGAGCAGCTGCTCGAGGATGCGCTCGCCCGCCTTGTCGTGCACCACGAGGTCATAGATCGAGTCGCACTCGGGCGTGGCATATTCGGGGTGGGAACCGACGTCGAGGTACAACCGGGCGCCGTTGGCCAGGAACACGTTGCTGCTGCGGCCCCACGACACCACCCGACGGAAGAGATAGCGAGCAACCTCGTCGGGGCTGAGGCGGCGCTGGCCGCGTTGCGTGCAGGTGACGCCGTACTCGTTCTCGATTCCGAAGATCCGTCGCTGCATGCTCCGGTCACGGTACTGGCTCCGGCGGCCGGAAACCGCCACCGCGTTCAGCCGAGCAGCGCCGCCAGCTCGTCGCCTTCGATTCGGTAGAACGTGCGGCGACCATTGCCCCGAGCAAGAACGGCAACCTCGAGCTCAGGGGCCGTCAACACTCCCTCCGGGCCGGCGAGGGCGCTGACTGCAGCGGCGAGCGCGTCCGCGAGCGGCATGCCGGGCTCGTAGGCGGTGGCCACCCGTTCGCTGATGACCTCGGCTTCGCCGCCGAGCACCACGTGGGCCGTCTCGTCGTCGACGGTGCCGTCGTAGCGAATGTGGAACATCTGGTCGTGCTCGGGACCCTCGCCGATCTCCGCCACCAGAATCTCGACTTCCATCGGCTTCATCTCGTGGGTGAAGGTCTGGCCGAGGATCTGGGCGTACTGGTTGGCCAGGCTCTGGGCGTCGACGTCTTCGCGACTGTAGGCGTAGCCCTTGAGATCGGCGTGACGCACACCGGCGATGCGGAGCTGGTCGAACTCGTTGTACTTGCCCACC
Source organism: uncultured Acidimicrobiales bacterium (assembly GCA_963700995.1). Lineage (GTDB taxonomy): Bacteria > Actinomycetota > Acidimicrobiia > Acidimicrobiales > JAHEJN01 > JAHEJN01. The sequence goes on along the minus strand of CAVOZP010000008.1, from coordinate 152,009 downwards.
CCGCCGAAGGCGATGCGATCGTAGATCTCGCTCACCTTCCGCAACGTGTTCGAACGGTTCTCGGCCACGATGAGGATCCCGTTGTCGTAGGAAAGTGCCACCAGGCTGCGGCCCCGTGCGATCCCCTTCCGCGCGTAGTCGGCGCGGTCCTTCATGAGCTGTTCGGGAGCGACGTAGAACGGAGTGGTCATCGGGTCTGCTGCGTTCGTTCTTGGAGGATGGCCTGGAAGCGAGCCTCGACGTCGTCGTCGTCGAGGGCCGTGAAGCCATCGGCGTCGATCGTCGCCACGATGGGGAAGATGCGGCGAACCAGATCGGGGCCGCCGGTGGCACTGTCGGAATCGGCCGCCTGCTCGAGCGCAGACAGCGCGAGATCGATGGTGGCGTCGGCGGTCATGTCCGGCGTCCAACCCAGCTTCAGCACCTGACCGGCATGCAGGCTGCCCGATCCGGTGCTCGCGTGGTTGTGCTCCTCGTAGCGCCCTCCGGTGATGTCGTACTGGAAGAGACGACCCTGCTCGCGTCGATGGTCGTACCCGGCGAACAGGGGCACCACCGCCAGCCCCTGCATGGCCATGCCGAGATGATTCCGAATCATCTGGCCGAGCTGATTGGCCTTGCCCTCGAGGCTCAGTGCATTGCCCTCGACCTTTTCGTAGTGCTCGAGCTGGAGCTGGAACAGCTTGACCATCTCGATGGCGGGCCCGGCCGCTCCTGCGATGGCGATACCGGAGTGACGATCGGCGGGAAACACCTTCTCGATGTGGCGATGGCTGATGAGATTGCCCGAGGTCGCTCGGCGATCACCGGCCATGACGACGCCGGAATTCGAGCGGATGGCCAGGACCGTGGTGCCGTGGGTGACCGGCAGGCGGTCGCTCACGTTCTCGGTGGGCACAGCCATCTCGAGGCCGGCCCGACGGAGCAGTCCGACGAAGCTGGGGCCGGGGTCACTCGAGGGGTCATAGAGCGGCAGGCTCACTGGCCGCCCTTCTGGATGTAGGACTTGACGAAGTCCTCCGCGTTGGTCTCGAGCACGCCATCGATCTCGTCGAGGAGATCGTCGAGCTCGGCCTTCAGTTTGTCGCCCGACTCGGAGCTGGCAGGGGCATCGTCGACCTCGACGGTCTCTTCTTCTCGGCTGGTTGAGCGCTGTTTCTGTTCACGTTCGGCCATGGTGTCTCCTTCGGGAGCGTTCAGCTGTCGAGCTTGGCCAGCAGGTCTGCTGCGGTTTCACACTCGTCCAACAAGGTACCCACATGGGCCCTCGTACCACGTAGCGGTTCGATCATCGGCACTCGGCGCAATGCCCCGTCGTCGATGTCGAAGACCAGTGAGTCCCAGTTGGCGGCGACGATCTGATCGGCAAATCGCGCCAGACACGTACCGCGAAAGTAGGCGCGGGTGTCGGTGGGCGGGGTGCGGGAGGCCACGGCGGCGTCGGCGTCGCTCACCAGCGTCTGCATCCCGAGGCGCTCGAACACCGACGACTCCGGTCGGAGGTCGTGGTACTGCAGCCCGACCGCCGCCAGCTTCGCGTCGCCGATGCGCAGCCCGTGTCGTTCCCGGTAGCCCTCGATGAGTCGGTACTTCGCGACCCAATCGAGCTGATCGGCGAGACTCATCGGATCGGTCTCGAGCGCGCCGAGCACCTGCTCCCATCGGTCGAGCACATCGGCGCCGACCGCGTCGTCGACCACCTCCAGGCCATGACTCTGCTGATAGGCCCGCGCCGCCTCGTACAACTGCCATTGGACATCGAGAGCCGACTGTTTGGTGCCGTCGTGCATCTCGAGGGGTGACGACAGGGTGAGGTCGACCGAGACCTGCTGCAGCGCCCGCACCGGGTCGGCGAAGACGACCTGCTGAGGGATGGCGTCGTCTTCGACCATGGCGAGCACGATCGAGGTCGTGCCGACCTTCAGATAGGTGGCCAGCTGCGACATGTTGGCGTCGCCCACGATCACGTGGAGGCGCCGGTACTTGGCGGCGTCGGCATGGGGTTCGTCGCGGGTGTTGATGATCGGCCGCTTCAGCGTCGTCTCGAGCCCGACTTCCTCTTCGAAGAAGTCGGCCCGCTGCGTGAGCTGGAACGGGACCTCACGAGAGGGCACCCCGGGGATCTCACACCCGACCTTGCCGGCGCCGGTGAACAGCGAGCGCGTGACGAAATGGGCAGTGGCGTGAGCGACGATGCGACCGAAGGGAGTCGAACGGTCGAGGAGATAGTTCTCGTGGCAGCCATAGCTGTTGCCCTTGCCGTCGGAGTTGTTCTTGTACACCACGAGGCTCTCGCCCTCGGGCAACAACTGGTCGGCCGCGCGCATCGAGTCGACGGCGATGAGCTCGGCCGCACGGTCGAACAGCACCACCGACCGGGCATCGCGGCATTCGGGGGTCGACAGCTCGGGATGGGCGTGATCGACGTAGTACCGCGCGCCGTTCGTGAGCACGGCATTCACCAGATGCGTCTCGACCTCGGGAGCGAGCGAGCCGACCGCGCCGTCACCCCGGATGTCGTTGCCGGGCATCTCGTCGATGAAATCCCAGGCGACATTCGGTGCGGGACCAGCGGCCGATTCGCGATCGATGGCATGCAGATAGGCCCGAATCAGCAGCGAGGACGCCTCGATCGGATTCGAGTCGGGCGTGCCGCGGTGCACGATGCCGTACTCCGTCTCGATGCCGCACACCTTCGGGATAGCCATGTCGCGCACGCTAGCGGGTGGCTGGGACGGTTCGGGTGAGCCCCGCCGATGAGTCCGCAGGTACGGGCCGACCTCGACGACACCGTCTCGGGCATGGACTTCGGAGCGTTCGTACCGCAGGGCTGGCGACTGGATCTCGTGGGTGTTCCCGTCGAGGAACAACGGAACACCATGTTGTCGGTGGCCCACATCCCATACTGCTTGCGATTGCCGTCCTACGGTCGTGCTCATGACACGACTCCGCTGATCATCGATCGTCTTCATCCTCGCTCTCGTTGCGGCATCGTGCGGCGGAGGTTCCGACGGCGCCGAAGGAGGTGGCGACCTCCTCGACGATCAAGCGCCGGCGGACGAGGCGCTCGACGACCTCGATCTCTCGGTGGACATCGACGAACTCGAAGCCGACGCGGAGGCCGCACAGGACGCCGTCGACAACGTCGACCTGTCACAGGGGTACCAGTGTCCGACGGTCGCCAACCAAACCGTGGCCGACCTCGCGCCGAGCCAACTCGCCCAGGTGCAAGAATGACAAGACGGTTGCATCTTCTACTTCGGCACGTCCGACTTCGATCCGATGCGCGTCGACACGTACACCGATGACATCTTCGTCGAGACCGCTCAGGCCAGCGCCGACATTCTCCTCGCATCGACCGGCGGCCGCACGATCGAGGTGCCCAATGCGCTCGCCGCTTTCGTGTTCGACGAGGGCTTCCTCCCCGAGAACCTGCCCGACACCGACGCCGACGGAGACGGCGTGCTCGACCCCGGCCGCCAAGTCATCGGCTACTTCCTCGGCTCACGTGGTGTACGGCTGATCGCCGTCTTCCCGGATGCCGTCGTCGGCATCTACGACGGCGCCGACGCAGTCTCGGACAAGGCGGCCAGAGCGGCGTTCTTCATCGACGTGATCAACAGCAGCGTCTACGCAAGTTGACCAAACATCGGTCGTGCGGGCCGCCCGAGGCGCTCGGCGGCACCCTCGTCGACTGACCAGGCGAAATTGGTTTGCGGGGACTCATCTGTGGGCCCTGACAAACCAATTTCGGGTCGTTCGGGTCGTTTGGGACGTTCGGGGCGGGGGACCGGGGGGGGATCAGAGGTACTGGCCGGTGCCGACTCGCTCGATCGAGCGGCCCCCGTGGGGGTCGCTGTCCTGGCTGATGAGGGTGCGCACGTAGACGATCCGTTCGCCCTTCTTGCCCGAGATCTTGGCCCAGTCGTCGGGATTGGTCGTGTTGGGAAGATCCTCGTGTTCCTTGAACTCCTGGCTCACCGACGCGAGCAGATCTTCGAGGACGATGCCGGCCGCTCCCCCGTCGATCACCCGCTTGATCGCGAGCTTCTTGGCTCGCCGCACGATGTTCTCGATCATCGCTCCCGAGGAGAAGTCCTTGAAGTACATGATCTCCTTGTCACCGTTCTGGTACGTGACCTCCAGGAACTGGTTGAGCTCCTCGGTGGCGTACATGTCGGCGACGGTCTCCTCGATCATTCCCTGGACGGCCTTGTCGCGGTCGCCCCCGCCGATGGTCTCCACCGCCGACTCGGCCAGCGGGAGATCCGACGTGAGATACCGACCGAAGATCGCGGTGGCGGCCTCGACATTGGGGCGCTCGATCTTGATCTTCACGTCGAGGCGCCCGGGCCGAAGGATGGCCGGGTCGATCAGATCCTCACGGTTGGACGCGCCGATGACGATCACGTTCTTCAACGTCTCGACGCCGTCGATCTCGGCGAGAAGCTGCGGGACGATGGTCGACTCGATGTCGGAGGAAATGCCCGTGCCACGGGTTCGGAAGAGCGACTCCATCTCGTCGAAGAACACGATGACCGGCCAACCCTCCTCGCTCTTCTCACGGGCGCGCTGGAACACCAGACGGATCTGGCGCTCGGTCTCCCCCACGTACTTGTTGAGCAGCTCCGGACCCTTGATGTTGTAGAAGTAGCTGGTGGCCTTGCCGTCGCCACTGACCTCGGCCACCTTCTTGGCGAGCGAGTTGGCCACGGCCTTGGCGATGAGGGTCTTACCGCAGCCCGGTGGGCCGTACAAAAGGATCCCCTTGGGCGCCGGCAGCTGGTACTCGGAGAACAGATCCTGGTGCAGGAAGGGAAGCTCGACGGCGTCGACGATGCTCTCGATCTGGGCATCGAGACCGCCGACATCGCCGTAGGAGACGTCGGGCACCTCCTCCAGGACGAGGTCGTCGACCTCGGGTCGGGGCAGCTTCTCGAGCAACACCCCCGAGCGGATGTCCATGAGCATGGCGTCACCCGAGCGCAGCTTGGTACCGACCAGCGCATCGCAGAGCTCGGCCACCCGCTCCTCGTCGGCGCGAGCGGAGATCACCGCGCGACGTCCGTCGGCCAGCACCTCGCGCATGGTGACGACTTCTCCGGTGATGTCGTTGCCCCGCGCCTTGACCACGTTCAACGACTCGTTGAGCACGACCTCCTGGCCACGCTCGAGCGCCGTCGTCAGGTCGGGGTGTACGGCCACACGGATCTTGCGGCCGCTCGAGAACACGTCGACGGTGCCGTCGTCGTTGTGGCCGAGCATCGTGCCGTACGCCGACGGCGGCTGTGTGAGCTTCTCGACCTCTTCACGCAGCGCCGCAATGTGGTCGCGGGCCTCGCGCAGGGTGTAGGAGAGCTTCTCGTTCTGTGACACCGCTTGGGCGAGCTGTCCCTTGGTCTCGAGCAACCGCTCCTCGAGCGTCCGCACCCGCAGGGGCTGGGTGTCGGGCCGCTGACGAACGACCACGACTTCGTCGTCGTCGTTGTCACCGACGGGTGGCTCCTCGGTGGTATCGGAGGTATCGGATGTCACGGAGACGTGATCCCTTCTGCCCAGGTCGATGCCGCTTTCTCCCTCGACGATACACGCCCGCCGGCGGTCAACAGGGTGCGGTCGGCCCCTGGAATGCTGCGACAACCGTCACACTGGATCGTCCGGTGATCGGCCCGTAGTCTGGCTACACTTTGCAGCGTTGTTCCACTATCCCTGAGGTCGACACCACATGAAGGTCTGGATTGATCAAGATCTGTGCACCGGCGACGGGCTGTGCGAGGAAATCGCACCCGACGTGTTCACGCTGCTCGACGATGGTCTCGCGTACGTGAAGGAAGGCGACAAGGTCTTCAGCGACCCGGGCGGCCCGGAGGGACTCGCAGTGGTTCCGGCCGGCCAGGAAGAGGCCACCATCGAGTCGGCCGAAGAGTGCCCCGGCGAGTGCATCTTCATCGAGATCTGAGCTGACGATCAGCCCTGGCTCAGTTCGGAGGCGAGAAGGCGCGCATGGGTGAGGAAGGCCGTGTGCGCGACCATCCGATGATCGGGCCGCACGGCCGCGCCGCTGACGTACCAGCCCCGGTGCAACACCTCGAGCGTCTCGACCTGGGTGAAGGCGGCGCGATCGAGGGTACGCCGTAGCTCCTGCACCTGGGTGATGCTCGGCGTGTAGGCCACGAGGATGCCGCCCGGACGAAGCGCGGTGAGGGCGTGAGGAACCAGCTGCCACGGTTCAGGGAGATCGAGCACCATTCGGTCGAATACGCCGTCGATGCCGTCGTAGGCACTCCGCAACTCGACCCGGTATCGATCGATGTGATCCTGCCCGAGGAACGACGCCACGTTGGTCTGGGCCCGGTTGGCGAAGTCCTCGCGGATCTCGTACCCGGTCACCTCGGCACCGGCCCGAAGCAGGGTCATCGACAGCGCACCCGAGCCGACCCCCGACTCGAAGACCCGTGCCCCCGGATACACGTCGGCGAGCATCAGCATCGCGCCGAGGTCCTTGGGGTAGATCACCTGGGCACCGCGGGGCATCTTCACCACGAAGTCGCTCAGCGTCGGTCGCAGGATGGTGTATTCCGCGTTCCCGGTGGTCCGGAGCCGCCCGCCTTCACCCGCGGCGAGCAGCGCGTCGTGTTGGATGATGCCGGTGTGACTGTGGAACTCGGCGCCCGCCTCGAGGGTGACCACATAGCGACGACCCTTGCGATCGGTGAGCACCACCCGCTCGCCGGGGACGAGCTGCGCTCCTGATGTGCGGGGAATCAAGCCCGGCGCCGAGCCCGGCGCGCCTTCTTGGGTGGGGCGCGGGCTGTGGAGGATGATGAACCGTTCGCCGGCATCGAGTTGCTGCGTGTGACACCGTGCTCGGCGTACCTTGCCGAAGAGCTCCCTAAGCCATGGAGCACCCAACGGCACCGCCGAAGTAGAGCCACTTCCGGTTGCCGCCGCGCACACCTTCGGAGATGCCTTTGCGACGCAGGAATCCGCACCATCGGCCGGAGCCAGCCGAATCTCAGCAACGAAGCCACGTCAGACGCGCCGGACTTCGACCACGGTCTTGCCGCTCGCGCCGCGCTTGCGGCCGAGCACGTACACCATGATCAACAGGAGCAACAGACCGACGACGCTCGCCTTCTTCGCCGTGTCACGGGCGCCGGCGGTGGCGTTCTCCACGTTGTCCTGGAGCTCGACGAACTTGGCCTGGAGATCGTCGGGCGTGATGGCTTTCGTGGTGTCGGTCACGAGTCGCTCCGGTCACTGAGGTCGATACTGCGCTTGAGGCCGAAACCGGCCATGACGAGGACCACGAGGAGCCCGCCGAAGGTGATGAGATACGGGATCCACGACTTTCCGCCCTGGAAGGCGGTCGACCTCCTCCTGGATGATCCGCAGTAGGACCCCGAGACTGAGCAGGGCGACCCCGAAACCAGAAGCACGGCACCCAGCAAGCTCCACTTGAACCAGTGGGCGAGACGCTTCAGGGGGTCGACCGTCTCCTGTTTCGCGTAGTCGACAACCATCTCCTTGAGCTCGGTGACGGTCTCCTGGGGCGAGGCTTCGGCCCTCTTGTTGATGCTCATCGGAATCCTCCGGGGGCGAGCCTACAAGGGCACGGGAGAACCTGCCGCACCAAATCCTTCATCCGTCTCGGAGTTGAGCCTGCAACAACAGCTCCTGGTCCTCCAGCATGTCGCCGAGCATGACGAGTCGGTCGCTCACGGTGGGTGCGTTCAGGATCCGCTGACGATCGAAGTCGCCGAGTGGAGCGAGCACCCCGATCTGGTATCCGGCCAGCGCCGGGTCGGTCGCGAGGTCGGGGTCGATGTCGACATCGTGGCCGAGCTCGGCCGCCAGTCCGAGGACTCGTTTGAGCCGACGGATCAATTCGTCGAGCTGTTCGGGCGAGACCTCGTCACCGAGCTCGTCGGGCCAGTCCACGACGACGGCTCGCGGGTGCGGGTCGTCCGGGAGCCAGTCGACAACACGAACCCGCCGCGTGCCGACCGCCGCAATGGCCCAGCGACCGTCGTCGAACTCGGCTGCGTCGATCACCTGGGCGATGGTCGCGGTCGTGGCCCGGACCTCTCCCCCTCCGGTCTCCTTGCCCCGTTCGATGAGAGCGACACCGAACTCTCGTTCGCCGTCGAGCACCCGCCTGATCATCACCCGGTACCGGTCTTCGAAGATGTGCAGCGGCAGAACTGCGCTCGGCAGCAGGCCCGAGCCGAGGGGGAACATTGGTCGCTCGTAGCCCGAGACGCCTGGCTCACTCATCGGGACCCAGGCCGTCTCCCTCATCGGGTGGAGGCCCTTGCGTGGGCGTGGAGTCCGGTGCCGGCTCGTCGGTCGACACGGCCGAGTCGTCCGAGCCGAGCCCGGGAACGAAGGGCTCAGCGGGCTCTCGATCGGAGTCGAGCGGGTCGAGCTCGTCGAGCGAGGGGCCGGTCGGATATCCGACGAGGGTCTGCAACAGCTGGTCCTGGAGCTCGAAGAGTTCCGGGGTGATCTCGGGATCGAGATTGATGATGTAGCTGAAGGCAACCACCTGGTCATTGGTCGTCTCGATGAACCCGGCGAGGGCCGTGACCGAGTTCAGCGTGCCGGTCTTGGCGTGAACCGCACCACGAAGCGATGCTGTCCGGAACCGCTCGCTCAGCGTGCCCGGCTCACCCGAGACCGCCAGGCCCAGCCCGAGATCGGAGTCGAGCTCGAACGCTTCGAGGATGTCGGTGATCGAGCGGCACGACAGCCGGTTTCGGTTCGAGAGACCCGAACCGTCGTCGATCCGGATCGTGGCGATGTCGATGCCCTGGGCGCCGAGGATCTCCAAGGCGGCCAGCGCGCCGGCGTCGGTGCTGCCATCGGCCCCGACAACGAAGCCGAGTTCCTTCAGCAACAGCTCAGCGGTGGTGTTGTCGGAGAACGTGAGCATCTGTCCCGACGATCTCGTTCATGGGCAACGACTCGATGCCCGCCACCTCGACCAGGGTCGTCGGGATCTCGGGCTCGTTACGCGAGCCTCCGGCGATGACCACCCCGCGCTCTTCGAGCAGATCATCGAACTCCGCTGCCGCATGTTGGGCCGGGTCGCCCGCCGGTGTCGGGAAGGCGTTCGGCTCTCGGACGGGCGGGAACGCTTCGAAGCCGTCGTTGATCATGAGGGCCCCGAGCGGACCGGTGAACCCGTCGCGAGCGAGGTCACCGTCTGGGTCCCAGCGAGCTCGGCTGCCGGAGCGAGTCGTAGCGGCTCTCGTTCCCCACGATGCCGCCGTTGATCTCGGTGATTCCTGCGGCCACGACGGCGTCGGCGAGCTCCGCGATGGAGGTGTGCGGAACCGGTGTCGAGAACGTTGCCGCGTACTCGTCGGTGTACAGCAGCGGATCGCCGCCACCGATCAGGAAGAGGTCACCATCGAGCGTCCCGTCGACGACCGCGGCCTCGGCGCCCACCACCGTGCGGAGGCGGGCCTCGGGTCCGATCCGGTCGAGGACCGCCGCCGCAGTCACCAGCTTCTGGAGCGAGGCGGGGATCAGACCCACGTCGGGTTGGTGCGCGACCAGCTCGACGCCGTCTCGGTCTACGGCGACCAGGCAACTGAGCGGAGGTGAGACGCACCGGCGATGTCGAGCAGATCGCCCTCGATCACAGCCTGGGCCCGCGGCCCGTCGAGGATTTCGGGCACACGACGGGCCGACAACAAGCGGCGTGGTCGGCGACGAGACGTCAGCGCTCGACACGGCGGTGACGGTCTGCTCGCCTCGGTCGTCGCTGAACCGGAAGGCCAGCACCGAACCAACGATCAACAGAATGGGAAGAACCAGTCGGCGCATGAACCGCTGATGCTACTTGCCGGTCGTCACGCGTCAGCGACGCGCCCTGCGGCGTCGCTGGAAGTCCCATGCGTGCGCCAGGGCCGTGACTGCCCGTCGCGCCGACGGATAGCAGTAGCCGCCCTTGTGGCGCACAGCGGCGATGCCGGGGTTCCCGGGATCGGCGACCGCGAGCTCGCTGGCGACGAGCACCGGCTTGGCGCTCGCGGCGGCCACCGTCATTGCTGCTTCGGCGTATCGCTCGTCTTGGCGTCGGTGGTACGAGACGATCCGCTCGAGGCCGTGGTCGGGAAAGAACCGGCCTTCGCTCATCAGTCGAGCCTGGTTCGACTGGATTCCGATTCCGAGGAAGATGACGGCATCGATGTCGGGATGACCGGCGACGAGGTCGAGTACCTCCGGCACGGTGTCGCGTGTTTCGCCGCCGGCGAGATCGATCGGGTTGTTGCGGCTCCAGCGGGGCGGCACTCGTTCACCGATGGCGGCGAGGAGATCGTCGGGCAGGGCGGCGAGCTCCAGAGCACGTTGCCGACACGGCGTCGGCGGTCAGAACGCCCCAGCCGCCCACCGTCGTGACCACGGCGACGCGGTTTCCCTGCGGCAGGGGCTGCGTGGCGAACAGAGCAGCGGCGTCGAATGCCTCCTCGATTCCCGCGGGCCCGAACCGCACCGGCCTGGCGCAGGGCACCGGTGAAGATCCGATCGTCGCTGGCCAACGATCCCGTGTGGCTCGACGCGGCCCGCTGACCCTCGAGTGAAGCGCCGCCCTTGACGATGACCACGGGCTTCACCGCCGCGGCTGCGGCCACGCTCTGCATGAAGCGACGTCCGTCCCTCACGCCCTCGACGTAGGCCAGGCACACACCGGTCGCGTCGTCGGCGCCGTACCACTCGAGGTAGTCGCCGACATCGAGCATTGCCGCATTGCCTGCGCTCACGGCCCGACTGACACCGACGCCGGACTCGCGGGCGAGGTTCAGGAAGGTGGACACCAGATTGCCCGACTGCGAGACGACCCCGATGCCGCCCGGCGGCGGGTACGGCGCCACGATCTGCGCGCACAGCTCGGACGGCGTCGACACCACGCCCTGCGCGTTCGGGCCGGCGAGCACCATGCCGAGCGCGTCGGCCAGGACCACCAGCTCGCTGTCGCGCGCCGGCCCGTCGCCGCCCGCCTCGCCGAACCCCGCCGAGGTGACGAAGGCCGCCCGCACTCCCTTGGCGGCAGCCTGACGGAGGATGCCCGGAACCGTCGGCCCCGGGGTGCAGACGACGATCAGATCGGCTTGACCGCTGGGCAGATCGTCGACGCTTGCGACCGTGTCGATGCCCAACACGGGCTCCTGGTCGAGATTCGTCGCGAAGACTGGGCCTGCATAGCCCGCCGTCAGCAGGTTGTGCAGAGCGACGAAACCGAACTTGCCCGGATGGGCCGACGCGCCGGCGATGATCACACCGACGGGGTCGAACAGCGCCGAAAGGTCTCTCATCGGGTCACCACCAGCGCGTCGACCGCGACTGGAGCCCCGTCGACCACGAGCAACGGATTGACATCGATCGCGTCGATGGAGCGGTCGGCCTCGGCGCACGTCGCCACCGCCATCACCACCGCGGCGAGCGCGTCGCGATCGACCGGCGGTTCACCGCGGAACTCGCCGAGCAGATCCTGCGTGACCAGATCGTCGATCATGTCGTGTGCGTCGGCGGTCGTCATCGGCAACAGGCGGAACGCCACGTCGGCCAGCACCTCCGCGAAGATCCCTCCGACGCCGAGCATCACCGACGGGCCGAAGGTCGGGTCGGTGCTCATCCCGACGATGAGCTCGCGACTCGACGCCAGCATCGCCACCACCAGGAGCTCGACGTCGCCGTCATCGGCGGTGACCCGTGCGAGGAGATCGGTGCCTGCCCGCCGAACGCCGACAGCATCATGAAGTCCGAGGCGGACCAGACCGCGCTCGGTCTTGTGGGCGATCCGACGACCACAGACCTTCACCGCCACGGGAAAGCCGATCTCGTCGGCGGCGCCGACCGCGGCCTCGACCGTCGCCACGACACGCTCGGACGCTATGGGGAGTCCGTACCGAGCGAGCAGCAGCTTGGACTCGTGCTCGGACAGGGTCACCAGTGGAGGGAGTTCGCGATCGACCATCGGACGCTGAACCTAGCGGACACCCGCGCGGGCCCGTACGCCCTGACGGGCCCGTCCAGTGCCCATGTGGCAGGGTCTGGGTCACGAGTTCCGTCGTCCTCGTCTCCGGGAGCCGCGCTTGCCCATGCTGGCCAACATCGTGATCGCACTGGTCATCGGCCTGGGTATCACCCAGGCCGCAAACCTCGTCACCACCATCTACCTCCACCGAGGTCTGGCCCACCGGGCGGTCAACGTGGCTGGCCCGTTGGCCGTGTTGTGTCGCTTCATCGTGTGGACGAGCATCGGTATTCGCCCCCGGCAGTGGGCAGCGGTTCACCGCAAGCACCATGCGTTCACCGATGTCGAGGGTGACCCACACTCGCCCATCCTGCTCGGCTGGCGGCGGGTCCAACTCACCAACGTCGTGCTCTACCGCCGGGTGGCCCGCAATCCCATGGAGGTCCGTCGCTACGCACGAGACCTCGAGGCCACCAAGCTCGACCGCTACCTCCTCGACCACGCCGTCATCGGCCTCGGCCTCGGCACGACGGCGCTGGTTCTGGTGATGAGCGTGCTCTTCGGCTTCCCGGTTTGGGTTCCGCTGCTGGCCGCCGGCGCCCACGTGCTGCTCTACCTGGGGCTCAGTGGATCGGTGAACTCCATCGGGCACACGTTCGGGCGGCGTCCCTACGCCAACTCGGCGACCAACCTGCACTGGTTGGCCATGCTCACGTGCGGCGAGGGCTACCACAACAACCATCATGCGGCCCCGACCTCGGCCCGCTTCAGCCTCAACCGACACGAGTTCGATCCGGCCTGGCCGATCATCCGCGTCGCACGCAGGCTGGGCCTCTTGCGTGTGCGCCACTCCGAGGTCAGGTTCGCGGCCGGCGCCCGACGCCACACCGAAGCAGCCTGAACACCGGACCGCTTTCGAGCGCGCCGTCACCCGATACCTTCGACCCATGCACATCGTCGCATCGCTGTTCATCGAGACCATCGACATGCGCCAGGCTCCCGGACCCTCGACGCGTATCGACCTCACCGGCGTCCACTTCTCGATGGCCGCCCCGATGCCGTTCCCGGTCACGGTGAGCCCCCACCTGGTCGTGCTGGTCTACTGCCCGCCCGACGCCGACAGCTTCGGTGCGCTCGAGGTCTCCTTCGAGCGGGACGGCGAACAACTGGTCCGCAACGTGTCCCCCGTTCAGGTCGAGCCCGGGAAGTTCACTCGCCAGCTCGTCCAGGCCCAGCTCGAGTTCGCCGAGCCCGGCACGATCATCGCCCGGTGCAGCCTCGACGGGGCTCCGTCGATCGACGTGCCCTTCACGCTGCTGCCACCGGTGTGAGCGACTACGTCGTCGGACTGTCCGAACACCCCGAAGCGGCGGTTGCGGTCGGCGAGGCATTCGGCGCGGTGCTCGACGGCGTGGGCCACGCGCCCGACCTCGGGGTGTTGTTCGTGTCTCCACACCACGCCGAGGCCATGCCCGACATCGTCGACGCGGCCCACCAGCTCGTGGCGCCGAAGCAGCTGCTCGGCACGCTCGCGAGCACGGTCATCGGCGGCCACCGTGAAGTCGAGGATTCCCCGGCCGTCGCGCTCTGGGCCAAGCGTTCTGCGCCCGGCGCGCATGTGACCCATCTCGACATCGTCGACGGTGCCGCGGGGCCGACGCTCACCGGGATCGATCACACGGTTGCCGACGCCGCCACCCTGATCCTGGTCGCCGACCCGTTCTCGTTCCCGCGACGGCGGTGCTCGACGTCATCGCCGAGATCGCCCCCGACGCCCAGCGTCGTCGGTGGCCTGGCCTCGGGCGCCATCCGCCCTGGGGAAAGCCGGCTGGTGTTCGGTCGAGAGATCGTTCCCAGCGGTGGCGTGCTGCTCACCCTGCCGCCGAACAGCTCGATCGGCTCGGTCGTCTCGCAGGGGTGTCGACCGGTCGGTGAGCCGTACATCGTCACCGACGGCAGCGACAACCAGATTCGAGCCCTCGCGGGTCGGCCGCCGCTCGACCGCCTCCGTGACCTGCTGGCGGCAGCGGAGCCCGAGCAAGCGGCGCTCCTTCGGTCCGGTGTCCACATCGGCAAGGTGATCGACGAGTCCAGGGTCGACTTCGGTCCCGGTGACTTCCTCGTCCGGGGCATCGCCGGGATCGATCAGTCGACCGGCGCCATGGTCGATCGGCGACACCGTCGCGGTGGGCGACACCGTGCAGTTCCACGTGCGCGATGCCCGGACCGCCGCCGACGAGCTCGCCTCCCTCGACGCCCACAAGGCTGCCGCTGGACTGCTCTTCACGTGCAACGGACGGGGCACGCATCTGTTCGATCGACCCGACCACGATGCCGTGGCCGTGCAGGACGTCGTCGGTCCGCTCGTGCTCGCCGGCATGGCGTGCGCCGGCGAGTTCGGCCCGGTCGGCGGGCGGAACTTCTTGCACTCCTACACCGCTTCGTTGGCCCTTTTCGAGACATGACCGACATGTGTCCCCTGCGATCGGGGGCGCAGTAGGGTCGGCCCTGACCCACACGGAGGATCCATGACCGACGACCTCGAGCAGCTCGGAATCAACGTGATTCGTGGGCTCGCGCTCGATGCTCCCAACCGCGCCCGGTCGGGCCATCAGGGCACAGCGATGGCACTGGCCCCGCTGGCCCACGTGCTCTTCACCCGCATCATGAAGTACGACGCAACCGATCCCGACTGGCCCGATCGCGACCGATTCGTGCTCAGCGCCGGCCACGCCTCCATCCTCCAGTACGCCCTGTTGCACCTCACCGGCTTCGGTCTGACGATGGACGACCTCGAGCACTTCCGCCAGTGGGACAGTCCCACCCCGGGTCATCCCGAGTACGGCCACACCGCAGGCGTCGAGACCACCACCGGTCCCCTTGGTCAGGGCTTCGGCAACGCGGTCGGCATGGCCATGGCCGAGCGCTGGCTGCGAGCCCGCTTCGGCGAGGCCGCCTGCGATCACTTCACCTACACGATCTGTGGCGACGGCGATCTCAGCGAGGGTGTGAGCCACGAGGCGGCATCACTTGCGGGCCATCAGCATCTCGGTCGCCTGATCGCGGTGTACGACGACAACCACATCACCATCGACGGCCCCACCGAGTTCGCCCTCACCGACGATGCCGCCATGCGGTTCGCGGGGTACGGCTGGCACGTCGAGAACCTGGGCGAGGCCTCCGAGGATCTTGACGCCCTCGAGGCGGCCATCAACCGCGCTCGAGCCATCGACGACGCTCCGTCGCTCATCATCGTGCGCAGTCACATCGGGTACCCGTCGCCGTCGCTCACCGACTCGCCCAGCGCCCACGGACTGGCCTTCGGCGATGCCGAAATCAGCGAAGCCAAAGCAGCCATGGGCCTGCCCGATCAGCCGTTCCTCGTGCCCGACGAGGTGCGAGCGTTCTACCGGGCCGCCGGCCGCCGCGGAGCTCCAGCCCGAGCCGAATGGACCCAACGGGTGGCTGATCTACCCGACGCCGGCGCCTTCCGAGCAGTGCTCGACGGCGCCGTGGACCCACGCTGGACCGACGCCCTCCCTGCCTATGACGCCGGCTCGGCGACTGCCACGCGAAGGCATCGCAAGCCTGCCTTCACGCAGCGGCGGCAGGAATCGCCGGCCTCGTTGCCGGTGCGGCCGATCTCACCGGCAACACCGGAACCAAGCTCGGCGCGAACGACCACACCTTGAGCGTCGAGCATCCCGACGGCCGCCAGCTCTACTTCGGCGTTCGCGAGCACGGGATGGGAACCATCATGAACGGCCTGTCGCTCCACGGCCTCCTGCCCGTCGGGGGAACCTTCCTCGTGTTCAGCGACTACATGCGAGGTGCCATTCGCCTGGCGGCGCTCATGGGCGTGCGGGTCATCTACTCGTTCACCCACGACTCGGTCGGCGTCGGCGAGGACGGGCCCACGCACCAGCCGGTCGAGCAGATCGCCGCGCTACGGGCGATGCCGGGTCTCCAGGTGATCCGACCCGCCGATGGCAACGAGACCGCCGCTGCGTGGCAGATGGCCGTCGCCCACGACGGACCCACCGCCCTCGTTCTCACCCGCCAGGACGTGCCCACCCTCGAAGGCGTCGGCGATCCCGCCCTCGTCGCCCGCGGCGGCTACATCGTGCGACCGGCCGCGACCCCTGACGTCGTCCTCGTCGGTGCCGGCAGCGAGGTCCAACACTGCGTCGGCGCGGCCGATCTGCTCGCCGACGAAGGAATCTCGGCCCAGGTGGTCAGCCTCCCGTGCTTCGGCGCCTTCGACGCCCAGAACCTCCGCATATCGCCACTCGGTGCTGCCGCCGGGTGTGCCCGCTGTGTCCTGCGAGGCCGGTGTCTCCTTCGGATGGGGCAGCTACGCCGACGCCCACGTCTCCATCGACCGATTCGGCGCATCGGCGCCGGCCGACGTCGCCATGGCCGAGCTCGGCATCACCGCCGAGCACGTCGCCGCCGAGGCGCGAACGTTGCTCTCGTCCCGACAAGGAGCCTGACATGACCAATCTTCACGACCTCTTCGACGACTACGGCCAGAGCCCTTGGCTCGACAACCTCCGCCGCGGCTGGATCACCAGCGGCGAGCTCCAGCGGTGGGTCGACATCGGCGTCCGCGGCCTCACGTCGAACCCGTCGATATTCGAGAAGGCCATTGCCGGATCGGCCGACTACGACGACGAGTTCCGCTCGTCGATCGCCGAAGGCATGAGCGTCGAGGACTCGTACTGGCGGCTGGTGGTCAGCGACATCGAGGCCGCGCTGCGGATCCTTCGTCCGGTGTACGACGCCAGTGACGGCGGCGATGGGTACGTCTCGGTCGAAGTCGATCCCGGCTTGGCCCGTGACACCGACGGCACCATGGTCGCGGCGCGGGCGCTCTGGGACACGATCGCCGAGCCCAACCTGTACGTGAAGATCCCCGGCACCGCCGAAGGTCTTGCCGCCATCGAGCAGATGATTGCCGAGAAGCGCAACATCAACGTCACCCTCCTGTTCTCCATCGATCGTTACCGCGAGGTCATGGAGGCCTATCTTCGGGGCCTCGAACGCGCGGAGGGCGATCTATCGCGGGTGTCGAGCGTCGCATCGTTCTTCATCTCCCGTGTCGACGGGGCGGTCGACAAGGCGCTCGACAGCATCGACACCCCCGCCGCGCAGGCCATGAAGGGCAAGACCGCGGTCGCCAACGGCAAGCTCGCGTATCGGGCGTTCCTCGAGACCTTCCGCGGCGCACGCTGGGAGACCCTCCAGGAACGTGGGGCACGAGCGCAACGGCCGCTCTGGGCATCGACGTCGACGAAGGACCCCTCGTATCCCGACACGCTGTATGTCGACACGCTCATCGGCCCCGACACTGTGAACACCCTTCCGGATGCGACGCTCGAGGCCTTCATCGATCACGGGGCTCTCGGGCGCACCGTCGACGAGGACGTCAGCGAGGCCGAGGCCGTCATCGATGCCGTGGCGGAACTGGGCGTCGATCTCGCGGCAGTGACAAAGCAACTCGAAGTCGAGGGTGTCGCCTCGTTCGAAAAGAGCTTCACGTCGCTCATCGAAACCCTCGACACGAAACGCCAGGAGCTCTGACCCCGTCCTGGCCAGTTGGTTGCAGATCGAAACTGACTCGTCGTAGAGTGCCGCAGTGGGTGCCCATCCGAACGATCACTGCTCGATCCAGCAGACCCTCGATCAGGTGGGCGACCGATGGACACTGTTGGTGCTGCGGGACATCTTCCGGGGCTACCACCGGTTCAGTCACATCCAGGCCGATCTCGGCATCGCCCGCAATCTGCTGGCCGATCGCCTCGCCCGGCTGGTCGACGTCGACATCTTGACCAAGGTGCCCTACTCGGAGCGCCCGCCACGCTTCGAGTACCGACTCACCCCGAAGGGTCGCGAGCTGTCCGTGCCGCTCGTCGCGCTGATGCACTGGGGCGACCACTGGTGCGCCGACGATCGGCCGCCGGTACTCCTGGTGCACCACGAGTGCGGCACCCCACTCGATGTCGCCATCACCTGTCCGACGTGCGACGACGAGGTCGCCGCTCCCGACATCCGGAGCCTTCCCGGGCCCGGCCGGACCATGGAGAACCAGGCGAGTCCCGGGCCCGGCCGAACCATGGAGAACCAGGCGAGTCCCGGGCCCGGTCGAACCATGGAGAACCAGGCGACCGCATGATCGATTTCGACCGTCCCCTCTCGTCGCTGATGGCCGAGGCCCGAGCCGTGCGCGACGCGGAGCACGGGCACCGAATCACCTACTCACCGAAGGTCTTCATCCCGCTGACCATGCTGTGCCGTGACAAGTGCGGCTACTGCACCTTCGCCCGGCCACCCGCCCGTCTCGAGACGCCGTACCTCTCCCCCGAGCAGGTTCTCGCCCTTGCCCGCCGCGGCGCCCTCGCCGGCTGCCATGAAGCGCTGTTCACCCTCGGCGAGCGGCCCGAGCTCCGCTATCCCGACGCGGCACGGTGGCTGTCGGACAACGGGTACGACTCGACAGTCCACTACCTGGAGGCGATGGCCGACCTCGTGCTCGCCGAGACCGGGCTGCTCCCCCACGCCAACGCCGGAGCGCTCCTCGCCGACGAGCTGGCCGCCCTGCGCCGGGTCTCGCCCAGCCAGGGCATGATGATCGAGTCGCTTCGCGCCGATCTCGACGCCCACCGAGGCTCACCCGACAAGGAACCTCATCGCCGGCTCGCCACCCTCGAGACCGCGGGCACCCTGCGCATCCCCTTCACCACCGGCATTCTGGTCGGCATCGGCGAGGCGCGCGCCGATCGCATCGAGGCGCTCGAGGCGATCGCCGACGCCCATCGCCGCCACGGCCACGTCCAGGAAGTCATCGTGCAGAACTTCCTGCCGAAGTTCGGCACGGCCATGCATCTCTCGCCGCCGTGCCCATCCGAGGAGTTCCTCGAGGCCATCGCCCTGGCCCGCCTGATCCTGCCGTCGTCGATTCACCTCCAGGCCCCGCCCAACCTCAGCGACGACTTCGCGGCACTGCTCGATGCGGGAATCGACGACTGGGGCGGCGTTTCGCCGGTCACCGCCGACCACGTGAATCCGGAGCGGCCGTGGCCGGCGCTCGAGCGACTCCGTGCGGTCACCGAGGCCAACGGATACACCCTCGCGCCGCGACTGACCGTGTACCCCGAGTACGTGCTCGCACCCGAGACCTGGCTCCACGAGGACCTGCGATTCGCGGTGCTCGACCGATCGGATGCGGAGGGTCTCGGTCGTGACGACCCCGGTGCCGTCTTCCCCGAACGCACCATGGAGAACGCCACGGCCGGCGACGGCGCCGACATGCTCGTCATCGGCGACGGCGCCACGACCGCCTGGTCACCCGGCAGTGCCGTCGACCCACCGGTGTTGGTGCCGGCACCCGTCACCCATACCACGCCCGCCGTTGCCGAGATCCTCCACGGCTTCGAGGCGGGCGACGAGCTGGGGATCGACGAGATCGTCACGCTCTTCGGCGCCCGCGGGCCCGATGTTGCCGCTATTGCCGCCGCCGCCGACCGGCTGCGCAAGGCCGCCGTGGGCGACGAGGTCACCTGGGTCTCGAACCGCAACATCAACTACACGAACGTCTGCACGTTCAAGTGCCGGTTCTGCGGGTTCTCCAAGGGCCCACTGTCGCTCAACCTGCGAGGCACGCCGTATCTCCTGACCCTCGACGACATTGCCGACCGCACCATCGAAGCGGCCGAGAAGGGAGCCACCGAGGTCTGCCTCCAGGGCGGCATCCATCCCGACTTCGACGGCGACTACTACCTCGACGTGACTCGTGCGGTGGTCGACGCAGTCCCCGACATGCACGTGCACGGTTTCACTGCGCTCGAAGTGACCGAGGGGGCCCGACGCCTCGGCGAGCCGCTCGCGCTGTACCTGCGCCGCATGATGGACGCGGGCCTGAAGTCGCTTCCGGGAACGGCAGCGGAGATTCTCGACGACGAGATCCGGGCCATTCTCTGCCCCGACAAGATCGACACGCAGGAGTGGCTCGACGCCCATCGCACCGCCCACCAGGTCGGCTTGACCTCGAACGTCACGATCATGTTCGGAACGATCGAGCAGCCCGTGCACTGGGCCCGTCACCTCGTGCGGACCCGCGCGCTGCAGAAGGAGACCGGTGGCTTCACCGAGTTCGTCGGCCTGCCCTTCGTGCACATGGCTGCACCCATCTACCTCCAACGCAAGGCCCGCCGGGGTCCCACCTTCCGGGAGGTCGTGCTGATGCACTCGATCGCCCGCCTCGCCTACCGCGGCCACATCGACAACATCCAGGCGTCGTGGGTGAAGCTCGGACTCGTTGGCGTCCGTCAGCTCCTGCAGGCCGGTGTCAACGATCTGGGCGGCACGTTGATCAACGAGAACATCAGCCGGGCGGCCGGCGCCGAACACGGTCAGGAGGTCGCCGAGGCCGACTTCCGCCGCCTGGTCGAACCACTCGGTCGCACGTTGGTCCAGCGCAGCACCGCCTACGGACGGGTGCCGGCCGACGCCGAGCGCCTCCGCCCGACCCGTCGTCGCCGGGTCGGGCTGCCCGTTCGGGCATCATGATGCAATGACCGACACCCCTTCGTGGTTCTCGATACCCCGATATCGCACCGGCGACGACGCCATCGATGAGGCCCTGGCCGGCATCGTCGGCCTCATCGACAATCGCGAGAACCCCGAGCTCGTGTTCGAGATGCTCGCCACCGCCGCCCGGCTCGGACGAAACGGTACCGGACGGGGTGATCTGAAGCTCCTGAACAACGCCCTGAAAGAGCTGCGCTACGCCATCAGGGCGTTCGCCCCCTACGAAGACCGCCGCAAGGTGTCGATCTTCGGATCGGCTCGCATCCACGCCGACTCACCCGAGTACCAGCTGGCCCATGACTTCGCCGAGGGCATGGTTGGTCGCGACTGGATGGTCATCACCGGTGCCGGCCCCGGCATCATGACCGCGGGGATCGTCGGCGCCGGGGCCGAGAACTCCTTCGGGGTGAACATCGTCCTCCCGTTCGAGAGTGGGGCACCGCCGGGCCTCGACGGCGACCCCAAGCTCATCAATTTCCGGTACTTCTTCAGCCGCAAGCTCATGTTCATGAAAGAGTCCCATGGGTACGCACTGTTCCCCGGCGGGTTCGGCACCCTCGACGAGACCTTCGAGCTCCTCACCCTGATGCAGACTGGACGCACCTACCTGGCTCCGGTCGTGATGCTCGACGCCGACACCTCGTACTGGGAGACCTGGACCCACTTCGTGCAGTACGAACTGGGCGAGCGTGGCCTCATCTCCCCCGCCGACCTCGACCTGGCTCGCATCTGCCACACCGTCGACGACGCCGTCGACGAGGTCTGTGCCTTCTACCGGACGTACCACTCGATGCGCTTCGTGGGGAAGCGGTTGGTGCTGCGCCTCGGTCACGAGCTCGATGGCGACGAGATAGCCGACATCGACAGGGAGTTCAGCGACATCGTCGAGTCGGGGCACATCGCCGCGATCGACACCACCGACGCCGAGATCGCCGACGATGATGTCGTCGACCTCCCCCGACTGGCCCTCGCCTTCGATCGTCGCTCCTATGGCCGACTCCGACAGATGATCGACCGCATCAACCACCACGAGCCTCCTGCAGACTGAGAAGCAGTCAGTCCCAGACCTCGTTCGGGCCATCACGCAGCAGGCTCGACGCCTTCTGCACTGCTCGACGGGCTCGGGTCAATCGCTTCTCGTCGACAGGCAGCTCCGTCCCGCCCGCATCGATCGAGTCCCGGAGCCGCGAGATCGCAAGGTCGGCCAGCTCCTCTGCGATCGCATCGAGCCGCATACGAATTTCGTCGAACTCTCCGACCATGGGCTCAGTGTGTCCCATAGAAATGGTTCGTGTCACGAACCCCCATCGAGCCAGACCGCATCTACCATGCTCCCCTGTGTCACGACCGCTTGCTCTCGCCGACTGGTATCCGGAGAACGCCACTGCGATCGCCACCGCTCTTCGGGACTGGATCGCCATCCCGTCGGTGACGGCGCTGCCGTCGCTCGCCAAGGATGTCGCGGCCTCGGCCGCCTTCGCCTCCCGGCACATGCATGCGGTCGGCCTGCGTCGAGCCACCATCCTCGACCAGGTCGCCGGACCGGCCGCTTATGCCGAATGGACCGGGGCGGGAGAGAAGGCGCCGACGGTGTTGGTCCTCGCCCACCACGACGTGGTGCCCGCCTCGCCGCTGAACGAGTGGTCGTCTCCTCCGTTCGATGCGCACGTCACCGACAACGCCATCATCGGTCGTGGCGCAGCCGACGGTAAGGGCGCGGCGCTCGCGGCCATCGAGTCGATGCACGGGCTCATCGAGTCGGGCCACACGCCGGCGCTCAACCTCAAGTTTCTCGTGCATGCCGAAGCCACCATCGGGAGCCCGAACCTCGCTACGCTTCTCGATCACGAAGCCGACCGACTCGAGGCCGACGTGGTCGTCGTGCCGGTCGCCGGGGCCGGACACCGTGGCGCCACAGTGCTGGCCGGGACCCGAGGATTGGTCCTCGTCGATATCGAGATCCGCACCGCTGACCGCGACGCGGCCACCGCGAACTACGGCGGGGCCATCGCCAACCCCATCATCGTGGCGTCGCGCCTGGCCGCCGACCTCGTCGATGCGACGGGGCGCGTGACGATCCCCGGCTTTTACCATCGGGTGCGCCAGCTGTCCGATCGAGGCCGCAAGGTGCTCTCCAGCCTCGACTTCGACGAGTCGGCCTGGCGTGACGTCCCCGGCGCCCGACTCACCGTCGGTGAGTCGGGCTACAACGCACTCGAGCGACTGGTCGCCCGGCCGAGCGCCGACATCGTGGGCATCAGCGGGGGGAATCGCAGCGACGCGGCGAAGGCGATCGTCCCGGGTTCGGCCACCATCCGGCTGGCGCTCGGGCTCGTGCCCGACCAGCGCAGCGAAGAGCTCGTGTCGGCCATGCGCTCGTGGGTCGAGGCGCGCCTCCGTGGGGCGTGCAGTCGAACCTGACCGTCAGGGAGTCGACCCGACCCACCATCGGACCCGTAGGGCGTCCGTCCTTCTCGGCGCTCATTGCCGCCACACGGCGCGTGGCTGGTGTCGATCCGGTGCTGTCGCGCCACGGTGGAGCCGGGCCTCCCGACGCGGTCTACGACCACTACCCCGATCAACCCATCCTGTTGGTGCCGGTGGGTGATGCCGGCAGTCGCATCAACGCGCCCGACGAGCAGCTCACGCTGGTCGACCTCCGAACGGCCACCGTCACAATGGCCGAGCTCTGGCGCGAGCTCGAGAGCCTCGGCTCGAAAGCATGACCTCGGGCGTCTCCAGTCCGCCGGCCACGACCGACTCACAGAGCGACATCAACGACGAGATCGCGGCCGATGCCCGCCAATGGGTGTCCTTCACCGACGGAGACGGTGACACATGGATGTTCGACCTCTCGTTCCTGACGAGCAACTGGACGTGCATCTACGGCGCGGGCTGCCTCGGCATCGGTGAGACGCGCGACGCCGCCTCGGCGCTGGGATGCTGCATCCACGGTGCTCACTTCACCGACGACGACGATCGCACGGACACCCTCGCCTCGGCCCGGCGCCTCAGCGCCGCCCAGTGGCAGCATCGACCCCCAGACGTCACCGATGCGTTCGCGGTCGTCGACGGCGTGGCGGTCACCACCACCGTGGACGGCGCCTGCATCTTCCTGAACCGGCCGGGATTCGCCGGTGGCGTCGGATGCGCCCTCCACCTCGGCGCCTTGAGCCATGCAGAGCGGCCGCTCGACTGGAAACCCGACGTGTGCTGGCAGGTTCCCCTCCGCCTCGATGAACACGTCGACGACAATGGTCATCGGACATGGCGACTCCGCGGCTGGGAGCGGCGCGACTGGGGGGCCGGCGGGGCGGACTTCGATTGGTGGTGCACCGACGAGCACGACGCCTTCGTCGGGAACGAGATGGTGCTGGAGGCCCTGCGCGACGAAATAATCGAGCTGGTCGGCGCCGACGTGTACGCGATCCTCCTTCGCCACCTCGACACGCTCGACCTCCGTCGTGTCGTACCGCAGCCGGGGTCGGTGCCCGTCGAGCTCCGCTCCCGCCGGTGAAACTTCCCTTCGTAGCGGCCGACATCCGCCTGCCGCGGCATGGTGGTGGCTTCGCTGGTGACCGGCATCCTCGTCGGCACGGTGGTGGCCGGCTTCGAGAAGGTCACCGTCGGACTGCTCCTCGAGGAGCTCTACCACCGGCCACTGTGGCAGCAGGCAATCGCCCCGTTCCTCGGTCTGGCGATCTCCGCCGCCGTGCTGCGCTTCGTGGGGTACGGCGCCGATTCGTCGACCTCGGACGAGTACATACGCTCGTTCCACGAGCGGGCGCCGCACCTGCCCCTCAGGCAGCTTCCGGCCAAGCTGTTGGCCGGTGCCGCGACGATCGGATTCGGCGGGGCAGTCGGTCTCGAGGGGCCGTCGATCTACGCGGGTTCCAGCATCGGGCTGAACCTCCAGGAGCGGTTCAGCCAGTACTTCCGTCGTGAGGAAACCAAGGTCTTGCTCACCGCCGGCGCGGCTGCGGGTGTCGCCGCGATCTTCCAGGCGCCGGCGACGGGCGTGATCTTCGCGCTCGAGGCGCCCTACCGGGACGACCTGGCCCGCCGCGCACTGCTGCCCTCGCTGTTCGCGGCGGCCTCGTCCTACCTGACCTTCGTTCTGATCGTCGGCACCGAGCCCGTCCTGCCGTTCTTCGGGCGGGTTCAGCAGGAGCTGCGATTGACCGACATCGTCGGAGGGGCCGTGGTCGGGCTCCTCGCGGGGTTCGGGGCGCGATGGGTGGCCTGGGCAGTGCAGTGGGCCAAGAGGCTGGCCCGGTCCACGGGTTCCGTTGTGATGGTGCTCGTAGGCGGAGCAGTGCTCGCCGGCCTCGTGATCACGTCCGACCTGGTCTTCGACGAGCCGACCACACTCGGTCCCGGCGTCCGGGCTCTCGAATGGCTGACGGGCGGAGATCACAGCCTGGGACTGATCGCCGCGTTGTTCGGCTTCCGCATCGCCGCCACCCTCACCACGGTCGCCTCAGCCGGCACCGGAGGCCTGTTCATCCCTCTCGCCGTGCAGGGCGTCATCATGGGGTCCTTCGTCGGCAAAGCACTCGACAACACCACCGGGCTGTACGCAACGCTCGGACTGGCCGCCTTCCTCGGAGCGGGGTATCGAGCGCCGATCGCCGCGGTGATGTTCGTTGCCGAGTCGAACGGCGCGGGCGCGGCCTACGTCGTGCCGGCGTTGATCGCGGCCGCTGCATCGCAGCTGAGTGCCGGAAACGCGTCGGTTTCCTCGTATCAGCGCTCGGTGCGTCTCGGGCACCTCGAGCGGCGCTTCACCCTTCCCATCACGGCGGCGCTGAGCACCGACGTGCTCACCGCACCAAGCGATGCCACGGCCTCGGAGTTCGTCTACATCCACGTGCTCGGTCGGCGCGAGCGCGAGGTACCCGTCGTCGACGACGGCAAGTACACCGGCATGTGCTCGCTCGATCAGCTGAGCGGCGTTCCCCGCGACGAGTGGGACGAGATCGACCTCGGGTCGATCAAGAACACCGAGGTCCCGGCGGCGACACCCTCGTGGACGATTCGTGACGCAGTGAAGGCGATGGACAGTGCCGACATCGACCAGATGGCGGTGACCGACAACGAAGGAAACTTCATCGGCGTGGTGCGGGCCGATGACATCCTCAAGCTCGACGAGATCCTCGATCAGACCGAGGGCGGAGCTCCTGACCGTCCGGGCACCTGACCGTCAGCGGGGAAACAGGTCCTCGGCGTCATCGGCCTTCGATGGTGAAACCGAGGCGCTCGCATTGAGGCACCAGCTCTTGTGGTCTTGTCCGGGAAGTGCCTCGCATTCGGGGCAGGGTTCCTCGTTGTCGCTGAACATTCCGTCGAGGCCGTCGCTCGTGTGTTTGAGCGCACGGGCCTCTTCGTAACGTCGGTGGCGTCCCTTCTTCACGTTGGAAGACTCCGCGGGAGAGAACAGTACAAGGCAAACTCTAGCGGCCGTTGCTGCCCGTCAGACGGTGGACAGAGGGCTCGGCCAGCCCTGTCACCCACCGTACACGAGCGTGCGGGCTCGCCCGATCACCCCGCCGCGTCGCCGGGTCGCCCGACGGTGACGATCGGCTCGCCCGAGCGGGACTCGAGGAGGAGCTTGCCCCCGCCGGCGAAAGCCAGCGAAGCGTCGCCGGCCACCAGCCGACGGATCGGCTCACCCGCCAGATCGTTTCGCCAGCCCTCACTGAGCCGCGAGGGTTCTCCTCGGAGCAGGGCCTCGATGTCGGAGCGCGTGCCGAGCAGGGCTGGATCGAGCTCGAGCTCATTGGCGTACTGGGCGATCCAGGCCGACAGGAGCGACGCCGCCGGCCTCAGGGACACCTGATCGCCGCGACTCATCGCCCGTTCCCGCTTCGGTGGGCCCTCGGCCAGGCCGCGCACGACCGCCGCGAGGATTTCCTCACCCTGAGGGCCTCGCGCCTGGCGCTCCTCGACGCCGCGGAGCTTGGCCAACGCCTCGATCGAGGCCGGGGCCTTCTGGGCCACCGACACGACGGCCAGATCCGACAGGATGAAACGGGGCGGGAGGTCTCGCTCGCTGGCCACCGTTTCGCGCCATGCTCCCACCGCTCGGGCCACACCTCGGGCCGGGCCCTTCAGGTGACGGGTCTCCTTGATGCGCAACCAGGCATCGTCGGGGTCACGGGCCACGACCATCTTGCGTCGCAGCTTCTCGGTCTCGGCTTCGGCCCACTCGGTGCGACTGCGCGCCTCCAGGTCGGCAACGAGCGCATCGTAGATCTCGAGCAGATGCTCGACATCGGAGGCCGCGTACGCGAGCTGGCTGGGTTCCAACGGCCGACGCAGCCAGTCGGTGAGTCGGTCGCCCTTGCCGAGCCGCATGCCCAGAATGCGCTCGTGCAGGGCCGCCAGTGACGGCGAACGCATACCGAGGAAACCCGCCGCGATCTGGGTGTCGAACATGCGCCGGGGCACCGTGCCGCACTCCCGGAGCATCACCTCGAGGTCTTGACCGGCGGCGTGCATCACAACCAGGCCAGGCCCGTCGAGTACCTCACCCAGCGGCTCGAGATCGACGGCGAGCGGGTCGACCAAGACCAGTCGATCGCCCCATTTGATCTGGACCAATGCGACTCGCGGGTAGTACGTGCGCTCACGGTGGAACTCGGTGTCGACGGCGTAGACCTGGGCGCGCGACAGGTGGTCGAGCACGGCGGCGAAAGCCTCGGGCTGATCGATGTACTCGAACGGCGCCGACACGGTCTCAGGCATCGTTGCCCATTGCTGCACCGATTTCGACCGGGAAGCCACTGCGGACCCAACCCGTGGTGCCACCCTCGATGTTCACGGCGTCTTGCCCGAGGGCGGCCAGGTACTCGGCCGCCTTCTGCGAGCGGCCACCCTTGGCACAGATCACGTGGACCTGGCCGGCAGGAACGGCGCCGGCCGCTTCCGGCCACTCGGAGAGGGGGACATGGAGGGCACCGGGAACATGACCGGCGACGAATTCGTGGAGCTCTCGGACATCGACGAGACACGCTCCCGCCTCCAGCCGTTGGGCCAGCTCGCCCACGGGTACCTGAGGAATGTCGTTGATGATCATGGGACTCCTGTCGATGTCGCTGTGAGACTATCGCCGGGCGAGATACGAACGAAGGTCTTCGGGGGTGTCGATGTCGACGAGATGCGCCGGATCTCCGGCCGGCGTCCTCACCACGGCAAGTTGACGCAGCACTCGTCGTAGCGACCGCTCGCCGCCGTCGAAGGCGGCGAGGAGCACCGGAAGCGCGTGACGACTCCACAAGGCGTGGAGCGGCTGGTCGACGCCGGCGGCCACGCTGATCGCCACATCGGCGGTCCCGATCGCTGCTCGGAGCCGTCCGAACTCGTCGGCATCCAATGCGGGCATGTCGCAGGCCACGACCGCCACGAGATCGGCATCCATGGCGTCGAGCACCGAGATCACACCGCCCATCGGCCCTTGGTCGGGGAACCGATCGTCGACCACCGCCCACTGCGCCGGAGTGCCCTCCGGTGAAGAGCCGACGAGCACCACGGGATCGGCTCCTGCGGCTTCCAGGACCGCGGCCGCGCGGTCGGCGAGAGGAATTCCATCGATCTCGAGTCGTGCCTTGTCGGTGCCCATGCGAGAGCTCCGTCCGCCGACCAGCACGGCCCCGGCGAAGCCCCGCTCCGAGGATGCCGTCGAGCTCAGTCGAGAGTCGGCGGCCACGAGGGATCGAGTTGCTGGAGGAACAGTGTGCACCGCTCCGCTTCGTCGGTCTCCCCGATCGCCTCGGCCGAAGCGGCCAAACCGGCCAGCGCCCGAAGGAACCCCCGATTCGACGGGTGACCCCAGCGGACGAATCCTGACCCCCGCCATCCCGACTGGCGCAGCCGATCGAGGCCGCGGTGATAGCCCACGCGAAAGTAGGCGTACGCCTCGATGATGTCGTCGCTGTCCTCTCCCAGGGCCGCCCACCCGAGGAGCGACTGCGGATGGTCGGCCACGATGGCGGCGAGGCGGCTGCGTCGGCCAGGTCCGTCGAGGGCTCGGGCCGCTTCGATGGCGCCAGCCACGTCGGGCGGTTCTTCGTCGAGCACGGTTTCGGGCGGACCCGAGCGCGTCAGATTGACGGGTGAATCACTCATCGGTCGACTCTACTGTGGCCGTGGGGATGCGCGAACCGAGCCTGGTGCCCCGACTACTGTTTCCCCATGCTGCCCGAGTTCATGGACGTCACGTTCCTCGAACGTATGTCATGGGCGGTCCTCATCGGTCTGGGCCTGCTCATGCTGCTCACGGTGCGCATCGTCACCTCGGTCCTTCAGAAGATCGTTGCGCTGGTTCTGTTGTTCGGGCTGGTCGTCTCCGTGTGGGTGTACCGCGAAGATCTCGACGAGTGTCGCCGCACCTGTTCGTGCAGTGTGGCCGGCTTCGAAGTCGATTTTCCCCCAGGGGCGATTCAGCAGTGCCAGGCCTACATTCGCAGCCGCGGCGGCTGATCAAGCACCAGACTCGGCGAGGCTGCGGTCGATCGCGACCTCGACCAGTTCGGCGAACGAGTCGGGATGACTCATGTGGGCACCATGGTGGGCTCCCGCGATCAAGTGGATGTCCGGTTCGCCGAGCCACGCCGACAGCGTTTCGGCCCCGCGGACGTGCCGCTCGAGAGCATGCTCACCCCGTGTGACCACCGTCGGAGCCACGATGGCAGCCGGATCGAACGGCGGGCGGGCCCGAGCGGCGACGAGATCGGCCACCAGGGCCGGACCCTCGGCCTGACGTTGCTCACGAGTCGCCGGATCGAGCCGCTCCCATGCCTGGTCGCTGACCACGCTGCGGAAGAACTGTTCGGCTGCCAACGCCGGGGCGACCTCGCCTCCTGCGATCTGGCTGCGCGCGCGGCCCCACCACCGCAGCCACGACAGCGGCGGCTCGTACACCACGAGGGCGGCCACGCGGCTGGGGAACTGCGCAGCAAGACCGAGCACGATCAGGCCGCCGAAACTGTGGCCGACGGCGATCACCCGGCGCTTCCCGATGATTGCGGCAAGATCGGCCACTTGGCGATCGATGCCGCCCTCCACGGGCACGTCGATGCTCTGGCCGTAGCCACGGCGGTCATAGGTGATCACATCGTGATCGCGTAGGCGGCGGCGGACCCTGGAGAAGCTTGCGCCCCGATCGAGCGCCCCGTGTACGCACACGACGACATGGCCCGATGTTCCGCGGTGGTGATCGACCGCCAGAGCAGAGAGGTTCAGGGAATCCTCACGATACGCAGGGTGTCGGTGGCATGGGCCGCAGTGTCGATGCCGGCCAGGACGGCCACGAGGTCGCCGGACCGGACTTCGCCGGCATGACGGGCCTGGCGCACCGCCGTGTTCACGCGGTCTTCATAGGTGCCGTCGTGGTCCAGGAGGTGCGGCGTGACCCCCCAGCTGAGGGTGAGCTGTTGGGCGGTGCGCTCGTCCACGGTGAAGCCGAGGATCCTGGCCTCGGGACGGAACCGGGCCATCGACCGAACCGTTCCACCACTACCCGAGATGCAGACGAGCGTCTTGCACCCCAGATTCTGGACGGCCCGCCACGATGCATGGGTCATGGCGTCGGTCACCGAGGTGACCGTCGAACGATTGGGTGCCGTGCCGCGACTGTCCGAGAGTCGCCGGCCCCAGCCGGTGTGATCGAACTCCTCGTCGGCTCGCTCCGCCAGTTCGGCCATGGTGCGAACGACACCCGGTGGATCGACGCCGACCGCAGTCTCCGCCGACAGCATCACCGCGCTGGTGCCGTCGAACACGGCATTGGCGACATCAGATGCCTCGGCGCGCGTGGGCATGGCGGAGTGCACCATCGAATCGAGCATCTGCGTCGCCGTGATCACCGGCAGGCCGGCAGCGATGCTCTCGCGGATGATGCGCTTCTGGAGGTGAGGCAGGTCGGCGAGATCGCACTCGGCGCCGAGGTCGCCGCGCGCCACCATGAGGGCCGACGATGCGCCGATGATGCTCGGAAGATTCTCGATGGCCGCGCGCGTTTCGATCTTGGTGACCACCAACGGGCCGAAGGGATGGGGTTCGGTGCCCAGACTGCGAACCTCCTCGGCGGTGCGGACGAACGAGACGGCGATCATGTCGGCCCCGTGCTTGACGAAGTGATCGACGATCTCGAGGTCGCGGCGGAGTGGGATTGGGCAGACTCAGTCGCTCCCCGGGGATGTGCACCCCGCTGCGACCGGACAAGAAGCCGGGGAGCACGACCGTTGCCACGGCCGCGTCGTTCTCGATCGCGTCGACTCGAATCACCGTGGTTCCGTCGCCCAGACCGATGGACTCACCGACACGGAGATCACCGAGAACCCCGGCGTAGTCGATCGCCAACTCCGCCGAGGTGCTGACATGAGTTCCGGGAACGAGGCGAACCGTGGCCCCCTCGACGAGTTCGATCCGGCCGTCGGTGGCCGCCAGCCGCGGCTTCGGGCCGGGCAGGTCGATGAGGATGCCGACGCGCCGGCCCAACTGCGATGCGACCTCGCGGACGCGTCGCATTCGTTCGGTCGCCTCTTCGAGGGAGCTGTGAGCGAGGCCGATCCGGGCGACGTTCATGCCCGCCTCGATCATCGCCTGAATGATCTCCGTCGTGTCCGACGCAGGGCCAACGGTGGCAACAATCTTCGTTCTACGAGTCCTCACCCCCGCCACGGTAGCGGTTCGGCGGCCGCTCCGACCGGGCGAGATGGGCCGCCTGGCCGCCCGGCTAACGTGCGGTTGATGGGCTTCCTCGACCACCCCGCTCCCCTCGCTTTCGCCCATCGCGGTGGGGCCGGCGACTGGCCCGAGAACACCATGCCTGCCTTCGCCAACGCCGTCGGGCTCGGCTACCGGTATCTCGAGACCGACGTGCACTGCACCCGTGACGGCGTGCTCGTCGCCTTTCACGACGACCGCCTCGATCGGGTCACCGATCGAGGGGGTGCGATCGCCGACCTCCCGTGGAGCGAGGTCGCTCGGGCACGGGTCGACGGTCGCGAGCCGATTCCTCGATTCGACGAGCTGGTGATGGCGTTTCCCGACGCTCGATTCAACGTCGACGCCAAAGCCGACTCGTCGGTCGAGCCCCTGATCGATGCGGTCGCCCGTCTCGGCCTTCTCGATCGGGTGTGCGTGGCGTCGTTCTCCGATCGGCGCATACGCCGCATGCGCCACGCCCTGGGGCCTCGCCTGTGTCACAGCCTCGGGCGCTCCGGCATCGCCCGGCTGCGCGCCGCCAGCTTCGGCGTGCCGGCCGGGCGAATCGGTGCCAGCTGTGCGCAGGTCCCCACTCACGCCGGCGGTCGAGTTCTCGTCGATGAGCGGTTCATCGCCACCGCTCACCGTCACGACGTCCACGTGCACGTGTGGACCATCGACGACGAGCTCGAAATGCATCGCCTCTTCGACCTCGGTGTCGACGGCATCATGACCGACCGCCCGACGGTGCTCCGCGATGTCCTGATCGAGCGCGGTCAGTGGCCCTAGTGAGCCCTTTCGCCGGTCACAACTGGGGACAGCCCTGGGGATTTCCGGTAGCAAACTGTGGGTGAGCTCCGGTGAACCTGGGGATTTCAGCCTGGCGGCGGGGATAACCCTGGGGATGTCGCCAACCTGGTTGCGACTATGGCGCCGATGGCCCAGAGTGATCTCCAGCCAAGCAATACCGAGCAGGCGCTGAGCCTCGTTCGGAACGGCAGATCCGGTGGTGACACCAGTGAAGTCGGACCACCGAAACCCGAGCCTCGGCTCTGGGAATCGGGGGAGTCGCAGGCGAAGGTGGCAACACCGACGTCGACGGCTTCCACCCTCGGAGGGAAGCGTGGAAACACGACGAAGTCCGGACACACCTCCCGTCGAGGCTTCGGCCGAGACGAGAGGGCCGAAGACGAAGACCCTCGGGTCAGAAATCAGAAGCAGGAGTGTGAGGGGAGTCTGATTCGGGACTGCTTGGTGAGGACCGACACTGGTTTGTGAAGCCGCAAGGCGACACCGGCCCCGGTTCGGAAGGTGACTCCCTCGGGAGAATCCGACCGGGTCGGCGGATGCGATCAGGGTGGGTGTCATCAACGGACTCGCTCCCGAGTTGATGCCGGCCAGATCACATCCCGTCGAACCGAAGCCTTCGGGCGACGGGGATGGCGGTGGGTGACGATCCGCACGGGATGCCCCGAGACATCGTCGACTTCGGTCGACAGTCTCGGGGCTCTGTGCGTTTTCGCCGGGTAGCCTTCCACGAGCGCATGGCCGAGCTGACCGATTCGTTCTTCGTCGAAGTGCCGACCGACCTCGACGTGTTGGCCATGGTCGCGGCGACGGCCAACGGGCCCTGCGATCCGACGATCCGACGCCACGACGATGGCATCCATCGATCGTTTCGTCTCGCCGACGGTCCAGCCACCGCCCGGTTCCGACAGCCGACTCCCACCACCGCCGAGATCACCTGCTGGGGGCCGGGTGCATCCGAGCTCGCCCGTCGGGTGCCCGGTCTGCTCGGCCTCGAGGATGACCTCGCCGGGTTCGACCCGTCCCGGCATCCGGTCGTTCACGACCTGGCCCAGCGGTTTCCCCAGGTCCGACTGGGCGCCAGCGGCGACGTGTGGGGAGCACTTCTCGCCGCCGTTCTCGGTCAGCGGGTAGTGGGCAAGGAAGCCGACGAGTCGTTTCGCCGACTGGTTCACCGCTTGGGCGACCCGGCCCCCGGTCCGGCCGGACTGACAATGCTGCCCGACCCCGCCGTCGTGGCCCGTACGGGATCATGGGAGTTCCATCGGGCCGGGGTGGAACGCGCCCGATCCGACACCATCGTGCGCGTCGCCCGCGAGATGCCGAGATTGCCGCGCCTCGTCGACGGACCGCTGGCACCCCGTGCCCGTCTCGAAGCGATACGCGGCGTCGGCCCCTGGACGTCAGCGGCGGTTGCCCAGACAGCGTTCGGTGATGCCGACGCCGTCCTGGTCGGCGACTACCACCTACCCAACGTCGTGGCCTGGAACCTCGCAGGTGAGGCTCGCGCCGACGACGCCCGCATGCTCGAGCTCCTCGAGCCCTTCGCCGGCCACCGGGCCCGCGTCGCCATGCTGGTCGAGCGTCACGGTCGACGCGCCCCGCGCTATGGACCCCGGATGGCGTTCCGGCGCATCGAACGCCACTGAGTTGTCCACCAGCGGCCCGAGTTTTCCACACGAGATCCACGGGTTGTTCCTCTGGCACCCCACAGGGTCATGGTCCTAGGTTGAACAGGAGCCGAACGGCCAGCGGGGCCGCACCGACGAGGAGGGCGACATGGCCGCATTCGAGATAACCCTGGGAGACCGGACCGAGCTCATCGACGAGGTCGACGGCTACGAGCTCGAAGGCCCGCTCACCACGTTCTTCCGGTCCGACAGGGGCCGGGCTCACCTCGACGCATGGTCGGTCCGCGTCGCGAGCTTCCGTTCGACCGATGTCCGTTCGGTTCGCCGCCTCGACTCGTCCATCGACCACGCGCTCCCCCACCTTGTGCTCGACGCCGCCGTTTGACCCCGGTCCTACAGCCGGCGGCGAAAGC
The DNA here is from genome assembly GCA_963700995.1 of uncultured Acidimicrobiales bacterium. Lineage (GTDB taxonomy): Bacteria > Actinomycetota > Acidimicrobiia > Acidimicrobiales > JAHEJN01 > JAHEJN01. Next base: position 117,873 of record CAVOZP010000008.1, on the reverse strand, counting down.
CGGCCACCTCCCACAGGGCGAGCGCACAGAACCGAGCCAGGCGCAGCGGGGCCGCGAACGCGGTGCGGCCACGCCACATGGTTCCCGTCCGGTCGGCGCCGCGCCGCGGAAGATGTTGCACCGGGATCTCGGTCGTGTGCAGTCCGTGCCGCGTCTCGAGCACCGTGAGCTCGACATTGGGCACCAGCGGCTCGTCGGGCAGGGCAGTCAACAGGTCGGCCAGAACATCGTGTCGGTACAGACGGAACGGGCAGTTCGCATCGATCCGGCGTACGCCGAACCCGAGACGCAGCGTCCACCGCAGGCCCAGGGTCACCACCGAACGGAACCACGGCTCGTTGCGATCGACCCTGCGGCCGGTGACAACGTCGTCGCCGGCGGCGAGGCGATCGACCAGCCGGGTCACATCCGATGCATGGAACTGCCCGTCGCCGTCGACCTGCAGAACCGCATCGGTCGTCTCGTCGAGCGCCCGTCGGTAGGCATCGACCACGGTTGGCCCGTGGCCCCGATTGCGCTCGGACTCGACAACGACCAGGCTCCCGGTGAGGTGACCGCCCAGTTCGTTGAGAACCCCCACCGTGTCGTCGTTCGAGCAGTCGTCGACGACGACGAACACGTGGTCGGAGGCGACAGCATCGAGGGTGGCATCGAGCTCGGCGATGAACGCAGCGATCCCGTCGGCCTCGTTGTAGGCGGGAATGGCGACGGCGATCGTCGGAGGCAGGGTCACAGGATCCCCGATGCTAGACACACCGGTGTGATCTTTGCCTACAGCGTCGGTGATTACGCCCTCGCGGTTGTGGCCGTCACCCTCGGCTTCGCTCCCATCGGCGTGTCGGTATGGGCGCTGCTCGACGCCGCCCGACGCCCGTCGTGGGTCTGGGCGATGGCCGATCGCGATCGAACCCACTGGATGGCTGCCATCTTGTTCACTGCACTCATCATCGGGCTGGGCCTGGTCGTGGCGGGCTACTACCTCACCCGTATTCGTTCGACGCTCGCCGGGATCGAGGAGGGGAATCTCGACGCCTGATCACGAACCATCGATCTCGGCCGGAGGCGGCCCGGTACGCCCTCGTAGGTAGTCGGCCAGCGCCAGACGGCGGGCCGAGGCATCGAACCACGGCGGACGACGCTCCGGCGCGAGAGCTCCCCTCAGAAGTTGCACCCCGAGGGTGACGACGCGCACCACAACCGGCCACCGCCCGGCATGCTCCCGCAACAACAGAAGGGTGTTTCGGTGTTTCAGGTAGTCGACGAGCGCGCCCGAACCCGACGTCGTCGGGTTGGCAACCACGGCGTCACGCACCAGGCCGACCTGCCAGCCGGCGGCGCGGGCCCGGAGGCCGAGGTCGGCCTCCTCGCCGTAGGCGAAGTAGCGCTCGTCGAACAGCCCGATGTCGGCCGCGCACTCACGGCGGAGGGCCAGCAGGGTCCCATGGGGATAGTCGACGGGTTCGAATCCCTCGTAGCTCAACGCGCGGCCTGGCAGCGCCCCGAAGAACCGGTCGATCATCGGTCGGGCCTGATCGCCGACATCGGCGCACAGGACGCCGGTCGTGCCCTCGGTCGCTCCCACCGCGAGCATCCGCTCGACGGTGTCGGATCGCACCAGCGCATCGTGGGGCGCGACGAACGCCCATTCGGCATCGTGGCCGATCTCACCGGCCAACCACGAACGAAGGCCCACGTTGGCGGTCGGCCCGAAGCCGCGGTTCGCGTCGAGCTCGATGATTCGAACGTCGTCCGCCGCACGGATCGCCGCAATCGCGGCAGGTGTCGATGCGTTGTCGACGACCACGATCTCCATCGGTACGGTCTGCTCGCGTAGCTGCCCGATGGTCCGGATGCAGCTCTCGGGTCGATCACGGTGCACGATCACCGCGACGGGGGTCATGGCGTCGAGCCGGTTCAGCGAAGCTGTTGCGTCGTCGGCTCGAGCGGCGACGGGAGCAGCGTCGAACCCATCAGGGCACGATCGACCGCCGAAGCACACGCCCGTCCCTCGGCAATGGCCCACACGATGAGGCTCTGGCCCCGGCCCATGTCGCCGCACACGAACACATTGGGAACGTTCGTCCGCCACGAACGGTTGCGGTCGACGTTGCCCCGGTCGGTCATCTCCACTCCGAGGTCCTTCAGCAACGGTGACCGTTCGGGGCCGACGAACCCCATGGCCAGCAAAACCAGCTGCGCCGGGTACTCGCGCTCGGTGCCGGCAATCGGGTCGAACGACAGGCGGCCATCGGCGAACTTCTGCTCGACCTCGACACACCGCAGCCCGGTCACCTTGCCGTCGGCACCGATGAACTCAGTGGTGTTGACGGCGAAGACACGGTCGCCGCCCTCTTCGTGGGCCGACGACACTCGGTACACGTTCGGATAGGTGGGCCACGGGTCGCCGGGGCGGCGGTCTTCGGGAGGGCGCGACATGATCTCGAACTGGTGAACCGAACGAGCACCTTGTCGATGCGCGGTACCGAGGCAATCGGCGCCGGTGTCGCCGCCGCCGATGATGACGACGTCCTTGCCTTCGGACGTGTACGGCGGGTCGGTGTAGTCGCCTTCCTGAACGCGATTGGCTCCCGGGAGATAGTCCATCGCCTGGAGGATTCCGTCGAGGTCGCGACCCGGAATGGGCAGATCGCGGCCCTGCGTGGCCCCACCCGCCAGCACGACGGCGTCGAAGTCAGCATGGAGCTGAGCCGCACTGATGTCGACGCCCACCTCCGTATTGGGCCGAAACATCGTGCCTTCGGCCTCCATCTGGACGATCCGCCGATCGAGGTGACGCTTCTCCATCTTGAACTCGGGAATGCCGTAGCGCAGCAGACCACCGATGCGATCGGCCCGCTCGAACACCGTGACATTGTGGCCGGCGCGGGTGAGCTGCTGGGCCGAGGCCAGGCCCGCAGGACCACTCCCGACCACGGCCACCTTCTTGCCCGTGAGGGTGCTCGGACGCACCGGCTCCACCCAACCGCGCTCCCACGCATAGTCGATGATCTCCACCTCGACCTGCTTGATGGTGACCGGATCCTCGTTGATGCCGAGCACGCATGCGGCCTCGCACGGGGCCGGGCACAGGCGGCCGGTGAACTCCGGGAAGTTGTTGGTGGCATGGAGCCGATCGATCGCGTCCCGCCAGTGATTCTGGTACACGAGGTCGTTCCAGTCGGGAATGAGGTTGCCGAGGGGACAGCCGTTGTTGCAGAACGGGATGCCACAGTCCATGCAGCGACTGGCCTGAGCCCGGAGGGTGTCGTGCGCGAATTCCTCGTAGACCTCTTTCCAGTCGCGCAGGCGAACCGGCACGGGCCGCCGAGGGGGCAGCTGACGGTCGTACTTCATGAATCCCTTGATGTCACCCACGTCAGCCCCCCACCGCTTCCATCACGGCCAGATCGATGTCGAGACCGCTGACGGTGGCGTCGTGGCGGGCCGCGAGGACGCGTTTGAAGTCTTTCGGAATGACCATGACGAAGCGTTCGGACTCGGCCGACCAGTTGGCGAGCAACCGAGCGGCAACCGCGGAGCCCGTGGCCTCGCCGTGGCGCCTGATGCACTCGTGCAACCACTCCTTGTCGTCTGATCCCAGCGGGTCGAGGTCGACCATCTCGCGGTTCACGAGGCTGGGAAAGGACCCGTCGGCATCGAAGACGAAGGCGACGCCACCCGACATACCGGCGCCGAAGTTCCGGCCGGTGCTGCCCAGCACGACTGTCTTGCCGCCGGTCATGTACTCACAGCCGTGATCACCGATCCCCTCCACCACCGCGACGGCACCGGAGTTGCGAACGCAGAACCGCTCGCCGACGCGTCCCCGCAGGAATACCTCGCCTCCGGTGGCGCCGTAGAGGATCACATTCCCGGCGATCACGTTCTCCTCGGCCACGAAGCCGGCATCGTCGGGAGGGCGCACCGTGATCCGACCTCCCGACAGGCCCTTGCCCACATAGTCGTTGGCGTCACCGACGAGATCGAGGGTGATGCCGCGTGGCAGGAATGCGCCGAAGCTGTTGCCCGCCGAACCGGTGAAAGAGATCGAGATCGTGTCGTCGGGGAGCCCCTCGGCGCCGTGGCGTTTGGTGAGCTCGTAGCCGAGCATGGTGCCGACGGTTCGGTTCACATTGCGGATGGGCAGTTGGATGTGTACCTTCTCGCCCCGCTCGAGTGCCGGCTTGGCGAGGGCGATGATCTGGTGATCGAGCGCCTTGCCGAGCCCGTGATCCTGTTCGGTGACGCAGTGCAGCGCGGCGCCCTCGGGAAGGTCGGGTCGGAACATGATCGGTCGCAGATCGAGCCCGGCGGCCTTCCAGTGATCGATGGCATCGGACACGTCGAGCATCTCGGCATGACCGACGGCCTCGGCGACCGAACGGAAGCCGAGCTGAGCCAGGAGCTCGCGTACCTCCTCGGCGATGAACTCCATGAAGTTCACGACGAACTCGGGCTGGCCGGTGAACTTCTTCCGCAGCTCGGGATTCTGGGTCGCGACACCGACCGGGCAGGTATCGAGGTGGCACACGCGCATCATCACGCAGCCCATGACCACGAGAGGTGCCGTGGCGAAACCGAACTCCTCGGCACCGAGTAGCGCGGCGACGACCACGTCGCGACCGGTCTTGAGCTGCCCGTCGGCCTGCACCACGATGCGGTCGCGGAGTCCGTTGAGCAGCAGGGTCTGCTGGGTCTCGGCCAGGCCGAGCTCCCACGGTGTGCCCGCATGCTTGATCGACGTGAGGGGAGACGCGCCGGTTCCACCGTCGTGACCCGAGATCAAGACGACGTCGGCGTGGGCCTTGGAGACACCGGCGGCCACGGTTCCCACGCCGAGCTCCGACACCAGTTTCACGTGGACACGAGCCTTGGGGTTCGCGTTCTTGAGGTCGTGGATGAGCTGAGCCAGGTCTTCGATCGAGTAGATGTCGTGATGCGGTGGCGGCGAGATGAGGCCGACACCGGGCGTGCTGTGACGAACTTCGGCAATCCAGGGCCAGACCTTGTGTCCCGGCAGCTGGCCCCCCTCCCCCGGCTTGGCGCCCTGCGCCATCTTGATCTGGATGTCGTCGGCGTTCACCAGGTACTCGCTGGTGACGCCGAAGCGACCGGACGCGGCCTGCTTGATCGCCGATCGGCGCAGGTCTCCGTTGGCGTCGGGCGTGTACCGGCGTGGGTCCTCGCCACCCTCGCCCGTGTTCGACTTGGCGCCGATGCGGTTCATCGCGATGGCGAGCGTCTCGTGGGCCTCGGCCGAGATCGAGCCGTACGACATCGCACCCGTGGAGAACCGCTTCACGATCTCTGCGACCGGCTCGACCTCTTCGAGGGGTACCGGCGTGCGCTCGTCGTCCTTGAAGCGGAACAGGCCGCGAAGGGTGGCCAGGGAGGTGGCCTGCTCGTCGACGCGGGTGGTGTACTCACGGAAGACGTCGTAACGCTTCTCGCGGGTGGCGTGTTGGAGCTTGAAGACGGTCTCGGGGTTGAAGAGGTGGTACTCGCCTTCGCGCCGCCACTGGTATTCGCCGCCGACCTCGAGATCGCGGTGGGCCCGATGCTCGGGCGTGGCCGGATAGGCAACCCGGTGACGAGCGCCGACACCCATGGCGATCTGGGCGTACGACACGCCGCCGAGCCGGCTCACCGTGCCGGCGAAACAGTCGAAGATCATGTTGTGGCCGATGCCGATGGCCTCGAAGATCTGGGCGCCGTGGTAGGACCGCACGGTGGAGATGCCCATCTTCGACATGACCTTCAACACCCCGAGATCGCACGCCTTGGTGTAGTTCTCATGGGCCTCGACCTTGTCCATCGAGGGATCGAGCCCGTGTAGCCCACGATCGATCATGTCGTCGATGGTGTCGAAGGCGAGGTACGGGTTGACTGCGGTGGCGCCGTAGCCCAACAGCAGGCAGTGATGATGCACTTCGCGCGCTTCGCCCGTCTCGACGACCAGTCCGACCTTGGCCCGGTTCTTCTCGCGCACCAGATGGGTGTGGATGGCGGCGGTGGCGAGCAAGGACGGAATGGGCGCATAGGTCTCGTCGGCGCCGCGGTCGGAGAGAACGATGATGTTCTTCCCGTTGGCGATCGCGGCCGAGACGTGGGCGCGGATCCCGATGAGGGCGGCCCGGAGGCCGGAGCCCCCGGCCGCGGCCTCGAACAGACACGGCACGACCTGCGTACTGAAGTCGGCTGGCGCAACGACGCCGTCGAGGGCAACGATGGCCGCCAGTTGCCGGTTGGTGATCACCGGATGGGGGATGTGGATCTGACGGGCGCTGTCGGCGTTCGGCTCGAGCAGGTTTCCCTCCGGCCCGATCCAGTTGTCGACCGCGGTCACGAGCTCTTCCCGCATGGCATCGAGGGGCGGATTGGTGACCTGGGCGAAGAGCTGCTGGAAGTAGTCGAACATCAGTCGGGGTCGGCTCGACAGCACCGCCAACGGCGTGTCGGTCCCCATGGATCCGATCGCCTCCTTGCCGCTCACCACCATGGGTGTGAGCAGGAGCTTGCGCTCCTCGTGGGTGTAACCGAAGGTGAGCTGGGCCGTGGTCAGGTTGTCGCTGGTGGGCCGCTCTGCCGGCGGAAGGCCTTCGACCAGGTCATCGAGCTCGACCTCGTTGGCGTCGAGCCATTGGCGATACGGGCGCGCCGACGCGAGCTGCGACTTGATCTCGTGATCGCGAACGATTCGGCCCTCGCTCGTGTCGATCAGGAACATGCGACCGGGTTGGAGTCGACCCTTCTCGACGATCTTCGAGGCCGGCACGTCGACCACGCCGACTTCGGAGGCCATGATCACGAGATCATCGTCGGTGACCCAGTAACGCGACGGACGCAAGCCGTTGCGATCGAGGACGGCGCCGACGACGGTCCCGTCGGTGAAGGCGATGGAAGCCGGACCGTCCCATGGCTCCATGAGCATGGCGTGGAACCGGTAGAACGCCTTGAGCTCGGGGCTCATGGTCTCGTGCCGTTCCCAGGGTTCGGGAATCATCGTCAACACGGCCTCGGGCAGCGGATACCCGCCGAGGTGGAGCAGCTCGAGCGCTTCGTCGAAACCGGCGGTGTCGGAGCCGCCGGGGGTGCAGATCGGGAAGATCCGTTCGAGATCGCCGGGGATGTCGGGGGCCGCGAGGAACTCCTCGCGCGCCCGCATCCAGTTGCGGTTGCCCTGCACCGTGTTGATCTCGCCGTTGTGCGCGACGTACCGGTACGGATGGGCGAGGGACCACGACGGGAACGTGTTGGTCGAGAACCGCGAATGCACGATGGCGAGCGCGCTCTCGACCCGTTCGTCGTTGATCTCGGGGTAGAACGCAGTGAGCTGCAGCGTGGTGAGCATGCCCTTGTAGACGAACGTGCGGGCCGAGAGGCTCGAGAAGTACACGCGCGACAACGTGGGGGTCTTGCCGCCCATCGACGCCACCTTCACATCGTCGTCGTCGACGTCGAAGCGGATCTCGTGCTCGATCCGCTTGCGCAGCACGTAGGCGCGTCGCTCGAGCGGCAACCCCGACAGTGGGCCGTGGGCGAGGAACGGCTGCCAGAACGACGGCATCGTCCGCTTCGCGCCCGGGCCGAGCATCGAGGAGTCGGTGGGCACCTCGCGCCAGCCGAGAAACGTGAACCCCTCGCTCTCGGCCAGCTTCTCGATCTGGACCCGCACCTCACCGGCGAGCTCGCTGTCGGCGGGGAGGAAGCCGATACCGGTGACGTAGGCTCCCGCTTCGGGCAGGTCGAAGTCGACCACCGCCCGGAAGTAGCGGTCGGGCACCTGGATGAGCATCCCGGCACCGTCACCGGTGTTGGGTTCGGCCCCGATGGCGCCCCGGTGCTCGAGCGCGCACAGCGCTCCGAAACCCTGTGCGACGATCTTGTGGCTGCGCCGGCCCTGCATGTCAACGACGAAGTTGACGCCACACGAATCGTGCTCGTTGCGAGGATCGTACAGACCCTGGGCCGCGGGCAGATCAGGATTCGCGAGCGGTTCATGGGGCGACCGGGAGGACTCAGGGGGTACGACGAACGAGCTCATGCATCCTTCCTGGACGTGCCGACACGCTGTGGGAGCGGAGTTGGAGGCGGTCGGGGGACCACGCTGACCCACTACCGGAAATGGCAATTGTACTGTCCGGGCCGAGATGCCCACGAACCGAGCCGGCCCATCGGCAATGATGGGCCCATGACCGCCGCCCACCTCGCCGACCTGCTCTCGTTCCTCGATGCGTCGCCGTCGCCGTACCATGCCGTCGCCGACGGCGGCATCACGGCTGGCGCAGGCCGAATTCGTCGAGGTCGACGAACGTCGTCCCTGGCCGAAGGAACCCGGGCGCTACTTCGTACGCCGGGGCGGATCGCTCGTTGCGTGGGCCGTCGGCGAACCGCGCCCCGAACTGCGATTTCGCATCATCGGTGCCCACACCGACAGCCCCAATCTCCGGCTGAAGCCCGCTCCCGACACGTCTGGCTCGGGGTTCCGACAACTCGGGGTGGAGGTGTACGGCGGGGCGCTGTACAACTCCTGGCTCGACCGGGATCTCGGGGTCTGCGGACGCCTCACGATCCGAAGCGGGGCCGACCTCGCGGACGTACTCGTCCGGGTCGACGACATCGGCCTCCGAATCCCGCAGTTGGCCGTTCATCTCGATCGCGAGGTGAACACGAAAGGGCTCGTGCTCAACCCCCAGGTTCACCTCACGCCGGTCTGGGGCCTCACCCGCAGTGAGGCGACCGAGTTCGTCGCCCTGGTGGCCGATCGCGCCTCTGTGGCCGCCGACGTCGTGATCAGCCACGACCTGATGCTGCACGATCTGACGCCGGCCCGCGTGGTGGGTGCCGACGGCGAGTTCATCGCCTCGGCGCGCATCGACAACCTCTTGTCGTGCCATGCCGGGCTGGCCGCGTTGCTGCGGGTGGTCGAGGCCGACAACCGCGACGACGTCGTGCCGCTCGTCTGCCTGTTCGATCACGAGGAGATCGGCTCGACATCGGCGGCTGGTGCCGGGTCGTCGATGCTCCCGACGATCATCGAACGGATCGTCGGCGCCCGTGGTGGCGACCGGGAGACGCTGGCCGCCTGCTTGGCCCGGTCGGCGTGCGCATCCGCCGATGGTGCCCATGCGACTCACCCCAACTACAGCGACCGACACGACCCGAACCACAACATTGCGCTCGACGGCGGACCGGTCATCAAGCACAACGCGAACGTGCGCTACGCCACTGATGGCCCGTCGGCTGCGGCTTTCGTGCTGGCGTGCGAGCGGGCCGATGTCGTTCATCAGCGCTTCGTGATGCGCTCCGACATGGCCTGTGGCTCGACCATCGGTCCGACCACTGCGGCCGGACTGGGGATCTCCACCGTCGACGTGGGCGTGGCTCAGTTGTCGATGCACTCCGCCCGGGAGATGTGTGGCTCGGCCGATCCCGAACGCTTCAGCCGCGCCCTCGCCGAGTTCCTGGTGGGAGACTGAGTAGGCGTCGGCTGGTCATGGCGCCGATCGCACGCCGGCCAGGAACGAGCGATCCGGTCGGGCCGTGGTCGCGCAGATACCCGAGCATCACCCGTCCGAGGCTGATCGACTCGAGCGGACCCTCGGTCCACCCGGCATGAAGGCTCGAGGGCCCGTAGCGCTTGACATAGTGGTACTCGGGAACGAATCGGAGCTCACCGACCAGGCTGACGGCGAACAACCACGCCCGCTCGGCGTGGACATTCCTCCGCGTCGGTCGGATGAACAAGCCGTTGGCCAGAACCAGCTCGCGATTCACGAGCCCCTTGAAGGCGCCGTTGCAGTAGCCCTTGGGGACCAGATCGAGGGAGTGTCGTAGCGTCCACGGCTCCCTGTCGGCGATCGGATGGGGATGTGGCCGATCGCGCTCGGGCATCGGGCGGCCGTCGAAGTCGGTTGCCGTGGTGGGCCCGTAGACGATCGCCGCCCCCGGGTGGGCCTGCATCTCGGCCACCAGACGGACCAGATCACACCTGAGGAACCCGTCGTCGTGTGGCATCCACCGCAGATAACTACCCCGTGCCCGAGCGAGCAGGTCGTTGTAGTGATCGACCCACGCCACGCCATCGGTGGTGCCGACGAACTCCACTCGATCGTCGGTCCCCAGTCGACCGCGGAGCCGCTCGAGCGCGTCGTCGTGCATGTGCCGATCGGAGATCACGATCTCCACGCTCGGGTGATCGACGGCCTCGACGTTGGCCACGATCGAGTCGACGAACCGTTCCGATCGATAGAGCGGAATCGCGAGCGTCACCTCCGGTCGCGCCCGTACCACTCATGCGCAGGCCCGGTCCCGAAGCGCGGCGACGACCCGTGCGGCGAACAGCGGCGCGGTCGTGAACTTGCCGGTATCGACCGACACGAACCCATCGGACCATCGCGGGCCGATTCGATACCGCTCGTGCAGTGTGCTGTCGGGCTCGTCGATGTCGGAGTGACCGTGGGCGAAGATGATCTCACCTCGAACCGACGCCGCCGTCGCGTCGGCCAAACCGGGCACCAGGTCGGCCAGCGCCCGTCGCGTCCGGGTGAGCACCTCGCGACCGATCTCGTCGTGGTCGACTTCCCAGGATCCCGGCGGAGCCAAGCGGTCGCTCCATCCCCGGAGACACGTGGGGTACCACGACGTGTAGATGAGCTCGGATCCCAACCGGGTCACGATGTCACCGAAGGGGCCGAGAACCATGGTCACCGAACCCGGAAGCTGCACGCCCAACGGCCGCTCGAACAAGACCCGGTACTTCCTCCGGAACACCCCCGTGGCCGGGTTCTCCACGCCGAGCGTTCGGTCGACCCGAAGGCGGTCAGACCACAGACAGTTGGCCACGACATCGCCGGACCGGGCCCACGACGAGCCGTCACCTCGTCGTCCGGTGACCCGGAAGCCGTTGCCTGTTCGTTCGACCGCGTCGACGTGGTGGCCGAAGCACTGGGTGATGCCGGGGTGATCGTCCAGGGCAGCCGTGAGCACGGCGCGGAGTCCGACCGGTTCGACCGCCACTTCGGGCGTGGAGGCGGCCCACACGGCCCTACCCGCCGAGATGAACCCGGGGACCGCCGTCGGCTGCCACAATCGACCGAGCTCGATCCCGACGTAGTTCGAGCGATCCGCTTCGGGGAGTGACCGCGCGAGAGAATCGAGCCGGTCGTAGTGCGAGGCCAGCTCCTCGGTACTGCTCAGGGATTCAGCCATCTGCACGTACGTGAACGGCGTCGAACGCATCGACGCCCAGTCGACGCGGTGACCGACGAAGCTCTCGATCAAGGGCGCGAAGCGCAGCGCCCCCTCCAGCATGAGCTCGGCCGTGGCTCCGGTCGTGTCGCGTGCGTACACGTGACCCAGATGGATCTTGCCCTCGTTGACCTCGCTCGCCCGGGTCATCGGCCCGTCGGCCGCGTCGACCAGGGTGACCGAGTACCCGTCGATCGCCAGCGCCAGCGCCAGGGTGGCGCCCTGGATTCCCGCGCCGAGCACGACCACCGTTGAAACGGCCCCTCTGTGCAGGGCAGTACGGTCAACCAACGGAGGTGCCGCCGCGACTGCCTCGGTGAATCAGCTCGTCGGTGACGACCAGGTCGAGGGGTACATCGCCGGCGTGCGTCGGTACTTCTGGCCGTTGCTGGAAGTGATAGGCGACACCCACGAGACACTGATCGGCTCGTCGGTTCGACAGGGCCCGGTCATACCATCCGCCACCGCGCCCGACGCGATTCCCGCCGGCGTCGAACAGCACCAGCGGCGCGACCACCATGTCGATCGACCCGAGCTCGACCACCTCGGTGGTCTGCGGCTCGGGAATGCCCGCGGAGTTGACCGACAGCGGGTGCCCGGCGAGAGGTCGGAACTCCAGGGTTCGATGGGGCCCCATCACCGGCACCGCCACCGGCACGTCGATGCGGACACACGCCTGATGGAAGGCAGTGAGATCGGGCTCACCGTCGGTCGTGAGGTACGACGAGACCGACGAGGGTGTCAGCTCGGCGACCAGATCGACCAGATGGCGGTTGATGGCGGCGTCAGCCACCTTTCGCGTGGCCGACGGCAGGTCGCGGCGTTGGGCCCGGATCTCGCGGCGTATCGCATTGAGGTCATCGGTCATGTTGTGGCGCTCCGACCGGAACAGTAGCTTCGGACGGTTCCCCTCGACCCCCGAAGGAGGAGACGACATCCCCATGGACGCCGTCCCGTATCTCGCCGCGCTCAGCGCCATCGCTGCTCTTGGCCTCGCCGTGTTCTATTTCCTCGACGTCAAGAAGGCATCGCCGGGCAACGACCGCATGCAGTTCCTGATGAACGAGATCCACAAGGGAGCGCGAGCGTTCCTCAAGAAGGAATACCAGTGGGTGTCGATCTTCGTCGTCGCCATGATGGTCCTGCTCGCGGTGGTCATCACGCCGCTCGCTGCCATCAGCTATGTGCTCGGTGCCGCCCTCTCCGCCACCGCCGGGTACGCCGGCATGACCGTCGCGACCATGGCGAACGCACGAACCACCGAGGCAGCCAGATTCGGGCCAGGAAGGGCGCTTCCCATTGCCTTCCGCGGTGGCGCGGTGATGGGCTTCTCGGTCGCGGGCCTGGCCCTGCTCGGGCTCATGTTCACGTACCTGCTGTTCGTGGTGTGGCTCGAAGTCGACGACGCCTTCGAGATCTTCACGGCCTTCGGCCTGGGAGCGTCGTCGATCGCGCTCTTCTCCCGTGTCGGCGGCGGCATCTACACGAAGGCCGCCGACGTCGGTGCCGATCTGGTCGGCAAGGTCGAGGCCGGCATTCCCGAAGACGATCCCCGCAACCCGGCCACCATCGCCGACAACGTCGGCGACAACGTCGGCGACGTCGCCGGCATGGGTGCCGACCTCTTCGAGAGCTACGCCGGCTCGATCATCGCCCCGATCTCCCTCACCGCCTTCTCGGCGGGTCTCGTTGCCTCCGACAACAGCACCGACGGCGTCATCCAGTTGCTGGTCTTCCCCATGGGAATTGCGTTCGTCGGCATGATCGGCTCGATAATCGGGTCGTTCTTCGTGAAGGGCGGCGACTCGACCGACTCCAAGGCGCTCAGTCGTGCGCTGCACATGGGCACCAACGTCGCCATGGCCATCACCGTCGTCGGCACGCTCGCCATCTCGTTCTGGCTGTTCGCCGACGATGCGTTCTTCGACAAGCCGTGGGGCCTCGGCGTCTCGGTCATCGGCGGCCTCATCGTGGGTTGGGCGCTCGGCAAGGCCGCCGAGTACTACACCTCCGATCACTACGCGCCGGTCAAGAAGATCGCCCGCCAGTCCGAGACCGGCCCGGCCACCACCGTTCTGGCCGGGATCAGCAGTGGGATGGCCTCGGTCGCCAGTGCCGTCGTGTTGATCCTCGTCGGCGTGGCTCTGGCGTACTGGGGAGGCGAGCAGACCCTCGGTGACGACGGTGGCGGCATCTACGGCATCGCCGTCGCCGCCATCGGCATGCTTGCCACCACCGGAGTCGTCGTCTCCGTCGACGCCTACGGTCCCATCGCCGACAACGCCGGCGGCATCGCCGAGATGGCCGAGCTCGACCCGTCGGTCCGCGAGGTCACCGACGCCCTCGACAGCCTGGGCAACACGACCGCAGCAGTGGCCAAGGGCTTCGCCGTCGGCTCGGCCGCGCTCACCGCTCTCGCCCTGTTCAAGAGCTTCGAGTTCGCCATCGCCCAGGCCGACCCCACTCAAGCGCTGAATCTCGACATCGGCGAGGTCGATGTATTCATCGGTCTGCTCCTCGGAGCCGGCCTGCCGTTCCTCTTCGCGGCCCTCACGATCGACGCCGTCGGTCGAGCCGCCGGGCAGATGATCGAGGAGGTGCGCCGACAGTTCCGTGAGATCCCCGGCCTGCGTGAGGGCAAGGAAGGTGTGGTACCCGACTCGGCTCGCTGTGTGGAGATCTCCACGGCTGCCTCACTCAAGGAGATGATCGTCCCCGGGGCGCTCGCCGTGGTCGTTCCCCTCGTCGTCGGCTTCGTGAGCGTCGATGCGCTCGGCGGCCTGCTGGCCGGTGCGCTCGTCACGGGCTTCTCGTTGGCGATCTTCATGGCCAACGCCGGTGGCGCATGGGACAACGCCAAGAAGTACATCGAGGCGGGGGCCCACGGTGGCAAGGGCTCCGAGCAGCACAAGGCAGCCGTTGTCGGCGACACGGTCGGCGATCCGTTCAAGGACACCTCGGGTCCGTCAATGAACATCTTGATCAAAGTCATGACCATCGTGTCGCTGGTCTTCGCCAGCGCGTTCGTCTGATCAACCGTTCCCTGATCGATCGAGGGCCGGCACCGGAACGGGTGCCGGCCCTCGACGCCGTCTGCGGCAGACTGGGCCCGTGTCGCCCCTCGAGGCCTGCGTCGTTCTCGGCATCTCCCCCACCGATGACTGGGTTTCGGTGCGACGCGCCTACCGACTACTCATCCGCCGGGCGCACCCCGACCTCGGCCGCAAGGACGCCGAGGGCTCCCTGATCGACGCCAGCGCCATCACCGGCGCCTTCGCCATCGTCCGTGCCGCATACGAGTCGGGTGAGCTCCCGAGTACCCCCGGCTCCACGACGGCGATGCTCGTCCGAACCGATGTCGCCGTCCTGCGGATTCCCGACGGGGCCGACCCCTTCATCCATCTTCTCGATGTCGCTCATCGGCTCGGTGAAGTGACCTATCAGGATGCCGACTCGGGGCTGTTCCAGCTGCTGGTGCTCGATCCCGGTACCGCGCGTTACCAGCTCGCCGGGGAGGTCGAGGTCGTCGACGACGAGATCCACGTTGCCTTCTCGCTCGAACCCATCGGACCCGGACCCGTGCCTCCGATCGCCGCGGTCGTCGCCCGCTTCGGACGGCTCAGCCGTACGGATTGAGGTTCTCGAGGCAGCCGATCGTCTCCGGTGCCGTCTCACCGTCGGGACAGATGGCGCCGGTCCAGTCGGTGACGGCCGCCGCGGCGATCCGATCGATGAAGGCCCCATCGAGATTGGCCCCACGGAAGTCGACGTCGTCGAGAACCGCACCGGAAAAGTCCACCGATCGTGCGTCGGCCCCGGCAAAGGACGATCCCGTGAGGTTCGCGTCGAGGAACACTGCCCGGGTCAGATCGGCGTCATCGAACACCGCACCCTGAACGCCCGAATCGACGTCGGGTGCCCAGACCTCGGCGAGGTCGGCTCCGACGAAGCTCGCGCCCTCGATGTCGGCGTCATAGAGGTTCGCCTGGCGCAACATCGCGCCGTCGAACACGGCGTAGGCCAGATCTCTTCGCTGCAGTACCTCCGCCGCCATCGACTCGCCTTCGAAGCTGAGCCCTGCGACACCGATGAGATCGGCGGGAAGCCGAATGATCGAACCGAGGTCGTCGTCGACATCGGGACACACGCCACTGCGCCACAGCTCGTCCTCGAGCCGGAACACCAACCGGTCGAGGGCACCGCCATCGGAGTCGACCAGATCGACGGCACCGAGCGTCGCGGTCACCACGATGATCCGCCCGGCCGCGACACTCGACCGTTGCCCGCCGAGGCGCGCGTCGAGCTCGGCCGCGATGTCTCGACCAGAGGCACGGCAATTCGACCAGGTGAGGCCGGCCAGCCGGGTCGGGTCATCGGCGCGCCACGCACCGAGAAAGGCATCGACGGCCTCGACCAAGATCGATCGTGACGGACGCTCGGCCTCGATCCGGAGAACCGGAGCCGGGGCCACCGGCGGCTCGAGCGGCACCTGCGGAAGCGGCGTGGGGTCAGCGGGTGCGGTCGATGGACTCGGATCCGGCGAAGGGCCCGCGCTCGTTCCTTCGGCGGGACCTGGGGACGAGGTGCCGAAGGAGATGGCGGCGACGACCGTGACCACCACGAACAGCGTGACGCCGATGGCGATCAACGGATGCTGCCAGCGCGGCATCGTGTTGGCAGGCGTGGGCTCCACGAGTCGCGAGGGTAGTGGCCGACACGAGCGGGCCGGTCGCGGCTGCACCTAGTCTGGCGCCATGGCACCGGGGCGACGAGATCAGGATGCGCGCCCGAAAGGACCGGCGTGGCATCCCGATCCCTTCCAGCGACATCAAGCCCGCTGGTGGGACGGAGCCGAGTGGACCGGTCGCGTCCGCGATGGTGCGACCATCGGGATCGATCCGCCGGTCATCGAGACCCGACCCGAGGCCGATCTCCCCGTCGCTCCCGCCGCACCCATCGACGATGCCGTCCAGCCGCTGCCTCGGACCAATTGGGCAGCGATCATCAGTCTCGGTATCGGCGTGCTGGTGGTGGTCGGGCTCGTGATCCTGATCGTACTGAGTGTGTGAGATCGGCCGACTTCGATTCGTGACCGGGCTCCAGACCCCTCCGCCGCTACGCTCCGACCGTGGTTGCTGACCGTCGACTGGCCCACGGCGTGCTCGCCGTCACCGGTTCGATGCTTTCCCATTCCGTGGCCTATGGCCTGTTGTCGACCGGCGTCGGATTCACGGGCCACGGCGCCACCGACACCGTTTTCGCCACTTTGATGTCGCTCCTCTTCACTCTCGTCGGCGTCGTCGTCGTGCGGGCGGCCGTCGGCAACGGTTCGGTGGTGACCATCACCGTCGGCCGACTGGCCCTTCTGCAGGCCGGTCTGTTCGCCGCCCAGGAGATGGTCGAGAGCATCGGTTCTGGCGACTCCCTTGCTCACGCCCTCACCGCCACGCCCGTCCTCGTCGGGTTCTTGGTCCAGCCGCTCGTTGCGCTTGCGTTGTTGATGTTGGTTCGCCACGCCGAGCGTCTCGGCGCGGGTATCGCCGCCCGCCCCGCTCCGAATCCTCCCACCGGGCCGGCCCAGCTCTGGCGCCCCATTTCCTCCGCTGTTCCCCTCCGGGTCGACAGCGGCAATCAGTTTCGGGTCGCGGGCTCCTCCTCGCTGAACGATCCCTCTCGTTCACCATCATTCTCACCGAGGAGCCTCCCATGAAAGACCGATCATTCCCCACGCGTCTTTGCGCGCTCGCCGTTGCCGTCGCATTGTTCGGGGCGGCCTGCTCGTCGAGCACCGAACCTGCCGCCGTCGAGACCGGAGCCGATGCCGCAGCGACGGTTCCCACCAGCGACGACTCGATCGCCGAGCCTGCGGCCGATGACGGCCATCAGCACCAACACGGCGACATGCTCGAGGTCACCTGGTCGCCCGTGCCGACCGTGACCCTGCAGGTCGGTGCCGATCCGATCTCGGGCTGGAACATCCAGGCGGTGCCGACGGGTCACCGCCTCGCCCCCGAACATGCGTCGACCGAGCCGATCGACGGCGAAGGGCACATGCACCTCTACGTCGACGGGGTCAAGGTGGCCCGGCTCTACGGCGAGTGGTTCCACCTGCCGGCCCTCGCACCGGGCGATCACGAGATCCGCGTCGAGTTGTCGGCCAACGACCACTCTGTCCTCGCCGTCGACGGCACCATGATCGATGCCACCACGACGGTCACCGAAACCGCCGGTGAGCTCGTTCCCATGGACGACATGGACGACATGGACGAGACAGGCGATATGGACGACTCGGCCGCCATGGACGAGACGGGCGATATCGGCGCGGCGCAGGAGATCGACGTCACCGTGGCTGACGGGACGGTCACCGGCGGTGGCCGTCGGAACGTCGACGTGGGCACCCAGCTCACGGTTCGAGTCGTCTCCGACACCGCCGACGAGGTGCACGTTCACGGATACGACCTCTTCGCCGAGCTCGTCCCCGACGTGGCCTCCGAGATTGTCTTCGACGCTTCGCTCCCCGGGGTCTGGGAGATCGAGCTCGAGAACTCCGGGCTGCTTCTGGCCGAGATCGTCGTCAGCTGATGCGGCTGCGTCGGCGGTTCGTGGTCGGTGGCCTCGCGGTCGCCGCGGCTGCGGTCACTCTCTTCGCCGGAGCGGCGGGGGCCCACGGCGTGGGCTCCCGCGGCGATCTTCCCCTGCCGGTGTGGCAGGTCGTGTGGGGCGCCGCCGTAGCCGTCGTCGTGTCCTTCGCCGCCCTCGGTCTGCTGTGGGTCACCCCTCGGTTGGTCGAAGCGAGCAGGGGCGTATCGCTCGGAGCCCGTGCGACGACCGCCGTCGACCGACTCGAGCTGGCGGTTCGGGTGTTCGTGCTCGGCGCATGGGCGATCGTCCTCACGGCTGGGTGGTTCGGCACCGACAACGCTGCGGTCAACATCTCGCCGATTGCCGTGTTCGTGATCTTCTGGGTCGGCCTACAGGTGGCCTCGGCGGTGGTCGGCGCGTTCTGGACGCGCGTCAATCCCTTCGACACCATCGTGGCGGCCGTACGACGCGAGGGCTTCGAGCAGCCATCGGCGATCCCTCCCGGTCCGGCGGCTCCGCTCGCCGTCATCTCGATTGGTGCATTCCTCTGGTTGGAACTGGCCTACCATTCGCCGGCTGATCCCCGTGTGCTCGCGTTGTGGCTTTCGATCCATTCTGCAGTGATGGTCGGCGGGGCTGTCCGCTACGGCCGCGACTGGCTGCGTCTGAACGACGGATTCGTGGTTCTCGCGTCGCTGCTGGGGGCCATGGCACCGCTGTATCGGCGCCCCGACGGCGGCATGGGGCTCCGGCTTCCCTTCACGGGGCTCAGCCGCCTCCAGCCGGATCGTTGGACGGTGGGGTTCGTGCTCGTCGTTCTCGGCTCGACCACCTTCGACGGCATCGAGGGAGTCGATGCCTGGGCCGACATCATCGCGGGTCGGAGCGGCTGGGAGCTCACGGCGGTGAATACCCTCGGCATGGCGTGGGTCGTGGCCGCGGTTGCCGCTGTGTACCACACGGCCTCGTGGTTCACGGCTCGTTTGACCCAACGTGCCCAACCCGACGTGGCCGAGGACTTCGTGGCCTCGTTGGTCCCGATCATGTTCGCCTACGCCATCGCGCACTACTTCTCCTTGTTCGTGTTCGAGGGCCAGAACTTCCTCATTCAGGCCTCCGATCCGTACGGCGAGGGTTGGAACCTCTTCGGCACCCAGGACAACACCGTCGACTTCTTGTTGGTGTCGACGGCGCTCATCGCATGGGTCCAGGTGGTGTCGATCGTGGTCGGCCACATTGCGGGCGTCACGGTTGCCCACGACCGAGCCGTGGAGCGCCACGACGCCGCGCTGGCAATTCGCTCCCAGTACCCGATGCTCGCGGCCATGGTGGCCTACACCGTGGTCGGGCTCCTGCTGCTCCTGAACGCCTGAGCCACGTTCTCGGCCAGAGAGGTGCTCAGGCGAGGAAGGGACGCGGGTCGACCAGGTTCCCGTTCACCCGCATCTCGAAATGCAGGTGCGGTCCGGTCGACAGCCCCGTGCTGCCCACCTGACCGACGAAGTCGCCGGTATCCAGCTGGGTGCCCACCGAGACCGAGATCTGTGACATGTGGGCGTACAACGTGGTGAGCCCTCCCTCGTGGCCGACAACGACGGCGTTGCCGTAGCCACCCTGCCAACCGGCGATGAGCACGGTGCCCGCCTTCGACGCCCAGATCGGTTGGCCCTGTGCCCCACCGATGTCGAGTCCGTTGTGCATTCGGGTGTACCCGAGGATCGGATGCAACCGGGGACCGAAGCCGCTGCCCACCTTGCCCGCAGTGGGCCAGACGAAACCTTCGGACGACTCGATCCCCGGCTGCGAAGGCCCTCCGATGCCCGCAGCCTCGAGTTGCTTGCGCCGGATCAGTTCGGTGAGGTCGCGCTCGTCCTGCTCGAACCCCGCCAGTTCCTGCTCCCAATGAGCAATGCGTGCGTCCATCTCGGCGGCGATGGACGCCTGGGTCGCTTGTGCCTCTTCGAGCACCACCAGCCGGTCGGTCAGCTCGGCTTCGAGCTCGGCCGCGCGGGTCGCGGCGTCAGCGGCGACGACCGCTAGCCCGGCGCGGTCCTCTTCCGCAGCACGCAGGTCGTCGAGGGCATCGATGGCGCTGCGTCCGATCGAGCCCAACAACGCCGCTCGACGGGCCGAACGGTTCGGGTCGCCGCTCTCGATGAGGAAGTTCGAGCCATTCGCCGGGAGGCGGACATACGACTCGACCGCGAAGAAGCGCGCCGCCGCGCGGAGAACCTCGATGTCCTGGCTGGCCCAGGCCAGGTCGGTCTCGGCGCGATACCGATCGAGCTCGGCCAGGTCGAGGCGGGTGCGGGCAGCATCGACACGGGCCTGTTGTGAGGCGACCAGCTCGTTGGCGGCGTCGAGCGCAGCCTTGATGTCCTCGTCTTCGGCCTCGAGGAGGCTGAGGGTCGTCGCGGCGATGAGCTGTTGGCGCCGAGCCTCGTCTCGTTCGGCTCGGGCGTCCTCGATGTTGTCGGCGACCGTGACACGATCGTCATCGGTCTGGGCCGCCGCCGGCGCCAGCGTGGCCGCCATCCCGAGCGCGACGATGCCGACGACCGTTCGGCGAAGGGTGATGCGGTGGGGTGTCATCGAGCGCGGGAAGTTCTCCAGGCCCGCTCATTGCCCCTTGGACCAGCGCTTGATGGTAGCGGCTGCGTCGGCAATCGGAAAGGTCGCCGGTAGCGGCACCCACGGGTGGCGTCGTCGATGACCGGCGGCACACTGGTTTGCCCGCTTGCGACCTCGCGACACCGCGGCCGACCCCGGCCGTGGTTTACTGCGGGCCACTGCGAAGAGAGCCGAAGTGTCAGACAATCGTCCCCCAGAAGAACCCGGCGATGTATGGGACAAAGTGGCGCGCCTGCCGTCGATCCACGACGAGCCCATCGCTGACTCGTGGGCGGTGCGACAGCCGCCGCCTGCCGACGCCCCCTCGACGTCGGTCTACGCTCCCGCCGGTCAGTACCATGTGCCCGCTCCCGATCCCTCGACCGTGACCCCGCCCGCCCCGTCGGCCCCGCCGGCCACGGCGGTTCGACCGAGTGAACCGGTGACTCCTCCCCCATCCGCTCAGCCCCGGCGCCGACGCCGGCGATGGCCGCTTCGGACCGTCATTGCGCTCGTCGTCGTCGTTGCGGCCTTGGTCGGTGGTGGCATCGCCCTCGCCTGGATCACGTGGAACCGCGTCGACCGTGTCGCCATCGACGACCTGGCCACCGATACCACCCGCGGCACCAACTACCTCATCGTCGGCACCGACTCACGCGACGGCGTCGACGAGAATCTGTCGACGGCGGGCGGGATCTTCGGCGACGGAACCGAGTCCTTCGCCGGTGAACGCACCGACACCATCGTTATCCTGCGGGTTGCTCCGACCGGGAACAGCTTCCTCGCCCTCAATCGCGATCTGTGGGTTCCCATCGCCGGTACCGGCGGGGAACAACGCATCAACTCCGCCTTCTCCGGTGGCCCCCAGCAGCTCGTCGACACGATCCAGGACAGCCTCGGCATACCCATCCATCACTACATGGAAGTCGACTTCGCCGGCTTTCTCGGTCTGGTCGAGACGATCGGTGGGATCGATGTCGAAGTGGCCCATCCTGCCTTCGACCCCAAGACCGGGTTGAACATCGCCCAGGCCGGTCCGGTCCATCTCGAAGCCGAGCAAGCGCTTGCCTACGTGCGCACGCGTAACTACATCGAGGTCATCGACGGCCAGAACGTGCTCGATCCGTCGTCGGATTTCGGCCGGGTCCAGCGCCAGCAGGTGTTCCTCGAGGCCGTGTTCAACGAGGTGGGCGGTACCCGCAATCCCCTCACCCTCTACCGCGCGGCCGACTCCCTGGTCGGCAACGTTCGCATCGACGACAGTTGGGGCTTCCTCGAAGCCGTCAGGTTCGGTCGCGGGCTCAAGGGGCTCGATCCCGAATCGGTGAAGCTCCCCGTGTTCGACTTCACCGGTCCCAACGGCGAGGCGGTTCTCGGCCTCGCCGAACAGGCCGACGTCATCCTGGCCGAATTCCGCTGAACGCTCCTCAGTCGGGGAGCGTCCAGTCGACCGGGCTCCTGCCTGCCTCCACCAGCGCGGCATTGGCCCGGGAGAAGGGCCTGGTGCCGAAGAAGCCGTTGTGAGCCGAGAGCGGAGACGGATGCGGCGACTCGATGATCACGTGACGGCCCGTGTCGATGAGGGGCTTCTTCTTCCGGGCGTATCCGCCCCACAGGATGAAGACGACTCGCTCGGGTTTGGCGTTGACCGCTGCGATCACACGATCGGTGAAGATCTCCCACCCCCTCCCCCGATGGGAAGCCGCGGCATGGGCGCGCACGGTCAGGACCGCGTTCAACAACAGGACCCCTTGCTGCGCCCAGGCCTCGAGGTTGCCGTGCCGCGGAACGCCAACTCCGAGATCGGCATGCAGTTCCTTGTAGATGTTCTGCAACGACGGCGGAACGGCCACACCGCGGCGCACGCTGAAGCACAGGCCGTGGGCCTGCCCGGGACCGTGATAGGGATCCTGGCCGAGCACGAGCACCTTCGTGTCGGCGTAGGGCGTGAGCTTCAACGCCGTGAACACGTCGTCGTGGGGCGGGAACACCGCATGATTCGTGCGCTCGTCGTGGACGAACTCCTGGAGATCCTTCCAGTACGCCTCGTCGAACTCGTCGCGCAGAATCGGGTTCCAGTCGGTGGTCGCCATGGCTTCGATCCTACGATGACCGCATGAACGGGGATCCGACGCTGCGTCTCAGCGACGTGACCGTGGCCTATGGCCGCCATCTGGCCCTGCACGAGGTCACCTTCGTCGCCGGAGGCTCCGAGTCCGTGGCGCTCGTCGGTGCCAACGGTTCGGGAAAGACGACGATGCTCAAGGTAATCGCCGGTCTGGTCAAGCCGACCGCCGGACAGGCTGCGCTGGTTGCCGACCCGCCACCCGCCTTCGTCACCCAGCACGGCCACCACCGTCCGTGGATGCCGCTCACCGTCGGCGAGATCATCGAGATGGGGCGTTTCGTGGGCAAGGGCCTCGTCGGGCGGATGGAGGCGGTCGATCGCGCCGCCATTGCCGAGGCCATGGACCGCACCGAGGTGGCCGGCTTGGTGAAGAGGCAATTCGGCGACCTCTCTGGTGGACAACAACAACGGGTGCTGGTGGCCCGCGCCCTCGCCCAACGCAGCAGCGTCCTGTTGCTCGACGAGCCCATCACCGGACTCGACCTCGCCAGCCAGGAGCGCATACTCGACATCGTCGACCAGGAGGCCGCCCGAGGGGCGCTCGTCGTCTTGTCGACCCATCACCTCGACGAGGCCCGGCGATGCAGCAGGGTCGTGTTGCTCGACGGCCAGGTGGTGGCCGACGGAACACCGGCCGAAGTACTCACCGCCGAACATCTTCGGAAGGCCTACGGCGGCCGGGTCATCACCGCCGAGTCGGGCACGGCGATCATCCTCGACGACCACGGCCACACCGACTGATCGATTCCCGTCCCGCCGAAATGGCTCGGTTCAGTGCGAGTGGGCGTCGGAGCCCGGGCGAACCGCCGACCGCCGACCTGCGGCCTCGGCCACGGATCGAGCGACGACCGCAAGCACGAATATGGCCGTGGCCACGAGAGCCATCGTTGCGCTCGGAGCAACGCTGCCTTGGTGAAAGCTGATCAGGAGGCCGATGACCACTGCCAGCGCACCGAAGGCCACCGCTGCGGCCATGATGTGCGGCACCCGACGGACGAGCAGCGAGGCTGTTGCCGGAGGCGCGACGAGAAACGCGAAGACCAACAGGTTCCCGACGGTCTCGAACGTGGCCACGACCGCGATGGCCACGAGGGCCAACAACACACCGTTGGCGAGTCGGGGGCGCAAGCCGAGGAGCTCGGCCTGCACTTCGTCGAAGCTCAGGACGAGGAACGAGCGGTGGAACACGATCACGCCCACGAGCGCCAGAGCTGCGGCGATGGCCTGACGGACCAGATCGCCGTCGGTCACCCCGGTGACCGAACCGAACAGGAACCGATTGAGATCGCCGGCGTAGGAGGCGGACTGGCTCGACATGACCACGACCGCCAGCGCGAGGAACCCGACGAACAGCACACCGATCGAGGTGTCGTCGGGCAGCGGTGAGCGAGAGCGCAACACGTTGAGGGCGCCGACCATGGCCAGCGCGGCCAGCAGCGCGCCGGCGGTCGGGCTCGTGCCGATGACGAAGGCAATCGCCACGCCGGGAAGGACACCGTGGGCCAGCGCGTCGCCGAGGAACGTGAGCCCGCGGAGCACCACCCACGTACCAACCAGCGAGGTGGCGACAACGGCCAGCAGGCTGGCAACGAGCGCATCGCGCATGAACACGTTGTCGACGAACGGTGCGATCCACCACGTCCAGGGGTCGGTGAGCCAGTCCATGAGAATGGTTCTCAATACTACTGGAGTGGAGCTGATCCGATCGTGGGCTCGACATCGAGTCGGACCGCGACCCTGCGAGCGGCGGCCGAGTACGGCGGATACCGGTCGAAGACCGCCGGGTCGTGGCCGGGGACGACCAGGTGATCATGGTCGGCGAGACGGCGCAGTGTGGCGTACCCGGCCAGGAGGTCTCCTACCGAGTAGACGAACGGGAACGGTCGACCCGACTCGATGTTCTCGTAGAAGTGGGTGCCGTCGGATGCGAGCACGATCCAGCCGACGTCGGTGTGGACCCGAACCACCTGCAGTCCGTCGGTGTGACCACCGAGATGATGCACCGACAGGCCAGGGGCCAGTTCCGCATCGCCGTCGTGGAAAACCACTCGCCCGGCGAACACCTCGTGGACGAAGGCAGCGACGTGGTCAGGGGTGAAGGCGTGAGCGAGGTTGGCGAAGGTCATGTACCGGCCGGTGGCGTAGGCGACCTCGCGATCCTGGACATGGAACCGGGCCCGCGGAAACTGGGCGAACCCACCGACATGGTCGTAGTGCAGGTGGGTGATGACCACGTCGGACACCGTTGCAGCCTCGACGTCGACCACGGCCAACGCGTCGGACACCGATCGGAGCAACCGCCGACCACGGGCATCGGCGTCGGACTGCTCGAAGCCGGTGTCGACGACGAAGGTGCGACCGTGACCGCGAACGACCCAGACGAAATAGTCCATGGCCATGGGGGCGTCGTGGGGGTCGCCGCCGAGGAAGTGCTCGGACCGTCGACCGTCTCGCTCGGCGTATTTGACCGCACACACCTCGTAGTCGGCGAGATCGCCGTTGCTGTGCACCTGCCCCTCCCCCTTCGACTCCCCGGCGCTCGTGACCGATGCGTAGGCTACGCCCAACGAGTCGATCAGGGGAGAAGCCATGGACGAGGAGACCTTCGCCGTTGGACGCGAAGCGAGGTCACGGGTGCTGGGTGAGCAGTATGTGGCGAAGGCGTTCGAGTCGGCCGACTCGTTCAATCTCGGTTTCCAGGAGCTCGTGACCACCTACTGCTGGGGCGAGGTGTGGGGTCAGCCCACCCTGTCCGACAAGCAGCGAAGCCTGAACAACCTGTGCATCCTCGCTGCCCTGAACCGCTCACACGAGTTCAAGACCCACTTCCGGGGCGCCCTCGGCAACGGCTGCACCCTCGACGAACTCAAGGAGACCCTGGTCCAGATCGCCATCTACGCAGGGATTCCCGCGGGCGTCGAGGCTTTCCGTCTGGCGCGCGAGGTGCTCGACGCCGAGGGGATCGATCCCGATCACCTCGGTGACACATGAGTGAGCCAGCAACGATCGGGCTCGTCGGCCTGGGCAACATGGGAGCGCCGATGGCCGCCAACATCGCGGCCGCCGGCTTCGACCTCGTGTGCTTCGATGCTGCCGGCACCGACAGTCGCCTGCCCGATGGCGGCCGAGCTGCGGCATCGGCGACGGATCTCTTCGGCACCGCCAACACCGTGTTCCTCAGCCTGCCCGACGGTCGTGTCGTGCTCGAGGTGGTCGAGACGCTGGCCGCGACGCCGGAGCCGGCCGTTTCCGTCGTATGCGATCTCTCGACCGTCGGTCCCGCGACCGCCACCACCGCTGCGTCAGCATTGGCACCCCTGGGCGTCACCTACGTGGATTGTCCCGTTTCGGGTGGTCGAGCAGGCGCAGTTGCCGGCACGGTGTCGTTGATGTACAGCGGTCCGGCCCCGATTCTCGATGACCATCGGGCCATCTTCGATGCGATCGCCGGCAACGTGTTCGACGTCGGACAGCGAGGCCGGCATGGGCCAGGCCATGAAGCTCCTGAACAACGTCTTGTCGGCGACCGCGCTGGCCGCGACATCCGAGGCGGTGGCCTTCGGGGTCGCTCAGGGACTCGATATGGCCCAGATCATCGATGTACTCAACGTCTCGACCGGACGCAACTCCGCGACCGACGACAAGTTCCCGAACCGAGTGCTCTCGGCTAGCTACGACAGCGGCTTCCACACGAGACTGATGACCAAGGACGTCGATCTGTTCGTGTCCGAGGCGGTCACGGCCGGAACCTCGGCGGAGGTGATCGGCGCGGTCCTCGACGTGTGGCGAGCCGCCGATCGCGCCATGCCCGACAGCGATTTCACCGAGATCTGGAAGTTCGTGAGTCGAGTCGGAGAGGTGGACGTGGCCGAGAAGGTGCAGCGTGGTCGCCGACGCGCTCAGCTCAGCCAGGGGTAGCGGGCGACGTCGTTGCCGGCGTAGTCGGGATCGAGGTAGATGAAGCACCGGTGGATCTGCCAGTCGCGGATCTCGAAGACATCACACCAGCGGCCGGCGCTCCACTCGGGGTCGCCCGCCAACCACGGGCCGTCCCTGTGCACGCCTTCACTGGTGCCTTCACACACGACCAGATCGCTGCCCGAGAAGATCCAGTTGAAGTGCGAGTAGTGGTGCAGGATCGACTCGAGGGTCCCACCGACGTCGCCGAACATCTGGCCGATCTGATCCTTGCCGGTGGCCAGGCCCCACTTCGGGAAGTAGACCTGCGCGTCGTCGGCGAAGAGGTCGAGAATGCCGCCCCCGTCGGAGGTCACGCCGCCGTTGTCGAACGCCTTGAGGTACTCGAGTGCCACCGACTTGCGCTGCTCGTCGGTCATCGTCTCCCTGCACAGGGCCATGGTTCTCCTCCATCGTCGAGTACGACAGACGCTACGGCATCAGCGACGGGGTGTCTCCGCCGCCACCGTCACGCCAACCACTCGGCGAGGCGGGTTATCTGGGCGGGCGCATCAGGACCGGCGGGGTTGATCTGCAGCCACGTCACCCCGGCCTCCCGGTAGGCCTCGACACGGTCACGAACATGGCCGTCGGGACCGACCAACTGCGTCGCCATCAGGAACTCGTCGGGAATCGCCGCGGCCGCCTCGTCCTTTCGACCCGACAGGAACAGCTCCTGGATCTGGTCGGCCTGCCCCTCGTACCCGTAGCGCCGAAAGATGTTGTTGTAGAAGTTCTTGCCCTTGGCGCCCATGCCGCCCACGTACAGCGCGATCTGTGGTCGGGCCGCATCTCGGATCACCGTTGCGGTTGCTTCGTCGCAGATGGCGAACGCGGCGCCGGCCACGATCTCGAGCGGTCCGAGATCGGCGGAACGCACGGCGAGGCCCCGAGCCAAGTCGTCGCCCCAGACGTCCTTCGCCTTCTCGGGGTGGAAGAACACCGGTAGCCAACCCGATGCGACCTCGGCGGTGAGCTCGACGTTCTTCGGACCGAGGCTGGCCAGGTAGATCGGGATCTCGGGCCGCACGGGGGTGTTGATGAGCTTGAGGGGCTTGCCCAGCCCCGTGCCCTGGTCGGCTGGGAGCGGCAGCGGGTAGTTCGGTCCGGGATGTTCGAGACGTTCACGGCGCCACACCTTCCGACAGATGTCGACGATCTCACGTGTCCGCCCGAGCGGACGGTCGAAGGCAACGCCGTGCCAGCCTTCGATCACCTGGGGACCCGAGACGCCGAGACCGAGGTTGAAGCGGCCGCCCGAGACGGCATCGAGTCCTGCTGCGGTCATGGCGATCAGGGCAGGGGTGCGGGAGTAGATCGGGAGGATGCCCGACATGAGCTGCAGGCGTTCGGTCTTGGCCGCCAGGTAGCCCAGGATGCTCACCGAGTCGTAGCTGTAGAGCTCGGCCACCCAGACGAGGCCGACTCCGGCGGCTTCGAGCCCACGAGCTTCGTCGGCCGCCGCTCGCGGGTCGCCCGTGTAGCGCAGGGGCATGGCGATCTTCATCGGAACCTCGGTTTCGTCGGGTGGAGAATCCTCACCATGCCAGCTCTGTCGCCCTCTTGACCATGCCCACGTGGTGTCGAGCGGCTCAGGCGACGACGGTCAGATCGGATCGGCGCCCGAGCAGACGACGGGACCGGGGGGGCAATGCCCCCCATTGGTCCAGGGAAATCTCGTGGGGCCACAGGTGAGAACGTTTGGTCATGAGGTTCACCTGGTAGGCATCGCGGGCATGCGGCGACCGACGGCCACGGTGCAAGGCCTGGGAATCGAAGAAGACGATGGATCCGGCAGGAGCGCAGGCAACGACTTCGTCGTAACCATGATGCCGGCAGAGCAGTTCGATCTCCCCGTCGGGGAGAAAGTTCCGGAGCCGACGCGCCCTCGAGTACACGAGACGGTGCGACCCGCGAATCACGACCGTGGCCGATCCGTCGGTGCCGACGTCGCTCATCAGCAGGATTGCGTTCAGCTTCTGGCCCCGTGCGTCGTGGTGCCAGCCGGCGAAGCCGCGTCGGTCGACCAGGGTTGTCGGGCCCGTACGGGTGGCGATCATGGCCTGGTAGAACCACCGCCGTCCGAGGTATCCCGCGGCGACCTTCATCAGTTCGGGGAGAAGGAGGAAATCGACGTAGCCCGGGAGAACCATGAGGGGGTCATGCGTGCGGTAGATGTCGAGGTCGGGCTGCCACTCGTGGACCTCGTACTCACGGGTCCCGCCGGTGGAGGCGGGCTTGACCCGAGTCGTACCCCTGAGGTCGGGGGCCTCGCGAACGAACTGATCGAGGTCGGCCCGAGCGGCCTCGATGAACTCGGCGGAAACGACATCGGGCAGGATGGCGACGCCATCGTCGACAAGCTGTCTGACCACCTGATGGACGCGACCGTGGCCCCCGTGTGGCAGCATCAGCCTGGCCTTGTCGGCCAGCTGGGGCAGAAGATCGCTGAGCTCCGCGGGCCGACGACCCAGCGCCCACAGATCGCGACCTCGGTAGATACCGGGTACCAGCGGCATCACGTCACCCGATGTGAGGCACGACCAGCGCAATGCCGGCGGCACTCACCACGTCGTTGGCCGCAGCGGCGAGACCGTCGCCGAGGTGGGGCGGCAGCAGGGCGCGGGCGACCCCTACCTCGAGCTCGGCCGACACGGACGTGCCGTCGACGGCATGGAATCGCGCGTCGGCCTTGCCGAGCACCGCACGCATCGCGTCGTTGCCGGCGAGCATCTCGGCGGTGAAGGTCGTGATCCCCGCGGAGTCTGCCGCCGCCGCCAGGGCGCCCAGCAGAATCGTGGCGACACCCCGCCCGCGACTCTCCTCTTCGACGCCGAAGGCGACCTCTGCGCGTCGGGGGTCGGCGGCCGAGCGGACATAACGGGCCAGACCGAGACCGACATCGGGCCGGAAACGATCGACGACGACCCACGCAAAGTGGTCGACGTAGTCGATCTCGACCAGGTAGTCGATCAGGTCGGCCGACGGCGCGGCCGGGCTGAAGAAGCGACGACGCAGAGACTCTGCCGACCAGTGCCGGAGCTGATTCGTGTACGCGAGCTTGTCGCTGGCGAGCAGTGGCCGCAGGTACACATCGGAGCCGTCACGGAGCGTGGCCGCCACGTCGGGCGCAGCCGTTGCGAGTCGAGCGGCTGCGATGCGCTGAAGTCTGGAACGCAGACCGGGAAGGGCGAGCATCTCCTCGAATGCGTCACGACCACCGACGTAGAGCACGGCCGGTGAGGCCGCCACCGCGGTGGCCCGCCGTGGGCGACCCGAAGCGATACCGAGCTCCCCGACGATCGATCCCCGCTCGGCGATGGCCAGCACGGTGCCGTCGGTGTCGAAGATCTCGAGCGCGCCCAGACCGACCAGGGCGAACGATGTCGATGCATCTCCCTTGCTGACGACCTCGGCGCCCGCGACGAGCTCCCGGGCCTCGAGCAATCCGGCGAGCCGATCGACCCCGGACACGCCGTCGAACAGCTCGAGCCTCGACAGGTCGTGGACCGCAACCGTTCCCGGATGGCTCATGGCACCAGTGTGGCCCAATCCCGCCGCCGATCCATCGCCTGGGTAATTGACACACATTCGTGAATCGTCGATACTTTTCGTGTATCACTTCAGGAGCCGCCATGCCCACACCCGCCACCGAGACGCGGCAGCACCGCTTTGACCGCGTCATCGCCGCCGACCAGCGCATCGAGCCCGACGACTGGATGCCCGAGGACTATCGCAAGAACCTCATCCGCCAGATCGCCCAGCACGCACACTCCGAGATCATCGGCATGCAACCGGAGGGCAACTGGCTCACTCGCGCACCGAGCCTGCGCCGCAAATCGATCCTGCTCGCGAAGGTGCAAGACGAAGCCGGCCACGGGCTGTACCTCTACGGTGCCGCCGAGACCCTCGGCATCACTCGCCACGAACTGCTCGATCTTCTGCACGCGGGGCGGCAGAAGTACGCCAACATCTTCAACTACCCCACGCCCACCTGGGCCGACATGGGCGCCATCGGATGGTTGGTCGACGGCGCCGCGATCACCAACCAGATTCCGCTGTGTCGATGCTCGTTCGGACCCTACGCACGGGCCATGGTCCGCATCTGCAAGGAGGAGAGCTTCCATCAGCGTCAGGGATTCGAGATCATGGTCACCCTGTGCAACGGCACCGCCGAGCAGAAGGCAATGGCCCAGGACGCCCTGAACCGCTGGTGGTGGCCCACGCTGATGATGTTCGGGCCACCCGACACCGAGTCGGCCCACAGTCAGAAGTCGATGCAGTGGAAGATCAAGCGATTCACCAACGACGAGCTCCGCCAGAAGTTCGTCGACGCCACCGTTCCCCAGGCTGACCTGATCGGCCTGACCGTTCCCGATCCCGAACTGGCGTGGAACGACGACCGCGGCCACTACGACTTCGGTGATCCCGACTGGGACGAGCTCCGCCGGGTCGTGGCCGGTGACGGTCCGTGCAACGCAGAACGCATGGCCACCCGCAAGGGCGCCCACGACGACGGCGCATGGGTTCGCGAAGCTGCCGTCGCCCACGCCGACAAGATCGCGGCCCGCACCTCCGAGATCGCCGCATGAGCGACAACTGGAACCTCTGGGAGGTCTTTGTGCGCCCCCGTCGTGGCCTCGACCACGTGCACGCCGGTTCCGTCCATGCGCCCGATGCCGAAGTCGCCCTCCAACATGCCCGCGATCTGTTCACCCGACGAGGCGAAGGGGTGAGTCTCTGGGTGGTGAAGTCGGCCGACATCGTGGCCTCGGATCCCGACGACGCGGGTGAGCTGTTCGATCCGGCCGATGACAAGGACTACCGCTACCCCACCCACTACGAGTTGCCCGACGAAGTCGCCAACATGTGATGGGTACCACGCTGTTGTCGAACGACGAGCTGCTCCGGCACGCCGACCGAGCCATGATCCTGGCCCAGCGACTCACCGAATGGATCGCCCACGCTCCCGACCTCGAGGAGGACATGGCGCTGGCGAACCTCGGGCTCGATCTCCTGGGACAGGCCCGTTCGCTCTACACGCTTGCCGGGGAACGCGAGGGGGCCGGCCGCACCGAGGACGACTTCGCCTACCTTCGCCCGGCGGACGAATTCCGCAATCCGGCGTTGGTCGAGCAGCCCAACGGCGATTTCGCCGCCACGATCGTACGACAGTTCCTGCACGACGCCTACGCCATCGAATGGTGGACCGCACGAGTCGACGGCCCCGATCCCGCCGTCGGGGCCCTGGCCGCCAAGGTCGTCAAGGAGACCACCTATCACCTTCGCTACAGCCGGGGTTGGCTGGTCCGGCTGGGCGACGGCACCGACGAGAGCCACCGACGCATGACCGCCGCGGTCGAGGCCATGTGGCCCTTCGTCGACGACCTCTTCGCCGCGTCCGATACTGCCCTGCGTCCCGACTTCGACGATCGGGTCGCGGCTGGCTTCGCCGAAGCAACTCTTGCGGTTCCCACCGACATCGAGGCGTTCACACCTGCGACCGAACCGTCGCCGCTCCTGATCGAGTTGCTCGCCGAGATGCAGTCGCTGCATCGGGCCCATCCGGGGGTCTCGTGGTAGCCGCCATGTCGGTCGATCGGGTACGTCGACTGGTCGATGCCGTGCCCGATCCCGAGCTCCCGCACGTGACCATCGGCGACCTGGGCATGGTTCGTTCCGTTCGGTCGTCGTCGTTCGGAATCGTGGTGGAGATCACGCCCACCTACACCGGTTGTCCCGCCACCGAGGCCATCGTCGACGCGGTTCGCTCTGCCATCGGTGAGGCCGGCTTCGGCCCCGTTTCGGTCGAGATGGTTCTCGACCCGCCGTGGACGACCGACGACATCACCGAGCAGGGGCGAGCGAAGCTTCGAGCGGCCGGCATCGCTCCACCCCCGGAGATCGCCGGGAATCTCGAGGCCGTCATCGATCTTCCCGCTCCGTGCCCACGCTGCCACTCCCGCCGCACCCGTCGACTCGGCGACTTCGGCGCGACTGCATGCAAGGCGCCCCACGTGTGCCAGGCCTGCGGTGAGCCCTTCGAGCTGTTCAAGCCGATCTGACGTGGCCCGCCCGACCCCGGTTTTCCACCGCCTTCGCGTCGCCGAGAATCGACCCGACACCGACGATTCCGTAGTGGTGACCTTCGCCGTTCCCGAGGCTCTGGCCGACGCGTATCGCCACCGCCACGGCCAACATCTGACGCTCCGGGCGGCTCCGAACGGTGAGGAGATCCGGCGGAGCTATTCGGTGTCCGCGCCCGCCGGTGGGCCGCTCCGAATCGGTGTTCGCCAGGTACCCGACGGCGCCATGTCGAGCTGGCTGGCCGGCAACGTGGCCGTCGGCGACGAGATCGAGGTCATGACCCCGACCGGGAGCTTCACGTGCGACACCGACCCCGATGTCGCGAGGCGTCACGTGGTCATCGCCGCCGGCAGTGGGATCACGCCCATCCTGTCGATCGTCGGCACGCTGCTCGAAACCGAGCCGCTCAGCACCGTCAGCCTGCTCTATGTGAACCGATCGCACGCCTCGACGATGTTCGTCGAAGAGCTCGAGGCGTTGAAGAACCGTCACCTGCAACGGCTCCGGATCACCCATCTCTTCACCCGCGAGCCGGGGCCGAGTGCGTTGCTCTCGGGCCGCATCGACCGAGAGCGTTTCGATGACCTGGTCGCCGCCGGTGTGATCGAGACGACCGCCGACACCTACTTCGTCTGCGGGCCCCAAGCCATGGCCGAGACCGTGCTCCGCGGCCTCGCCGACCACGGCGTCGAGACCGAGCGGGTGCGATCGGAGCTCTTCGGGGTGCCCTCACCTGTCCGTTCGGGAACGCCGACCGCTTCGGTGATCGGAGCCGAGTGCACCGTGGTGCTCAACGGGCGATCATCAATGGTCGTGGTCGGACCGACCGACACGGTTCTCGATGCTGCGCTGCGAAACCGTTCGGATGTCCCGTATTCCTGTCGGGCCGGGGCGTGCTCGACCTGTCGGGCGAGGGTCACGAGTGGAGCCGTCGCCATGGACGTCTGCTATGGACTCGAGGGGGACGAGGTCGATGCCGGCTATGTCCTCACGTGTCAGGCGCGACCCACCACCGACGCGGTCACCGTCGACTACGACGCCTGAACTTCGGCGAACCGCCGTGCCGTTCGCGGCGTCGGGTGGTCCGAGCGCGCCGTCGATGCCGACACAGCTCTTCTGCACGTGCCGGTCGGCTGCCGCACTGACAGCCGAATAGATGGTCCGGGCCACGGTGTAGGCGCGCTCACCTTCCCAGCGTTCGGGCACGAGGGTGGTCGGGAGCCCGGGGTCGACGAGGACGGCTCGGCGGTAGTCGTGCACGATCACGGTGCGCAGGCAGAACGCCTGCTGGTCCGTGAGCTCACCAGCCGCGTCGATCTGCGACGCGATCTCGCCGTAGCGCTCGGTGAAGGCGCGGAACAGCCTGCCCGCCGTGTCGAGCGCCCCGGACATCCCGGTGAGCAGCCGGCCGCCCGTGTCGTCGGCGGTCTCGGCGGAGAGCACCACGACGTCGCCCGTCAGATCGAGGCCGGCGATGACGTCGCGAGCGTCGGCGGCCCCGAGCGTGGGGCTGGCGAACACCGTCGGCGTCACCGCATCGAACCCGATCCAGCCGAGGCGATCACGGAGGCGCGCCCGGTTCGAACCGTCGAGACCCTCGGGCGGGACGACGACCAGAGTCCAGCGTTGGTCCCATCTCGATACCCGATGGTGATAGATGCGGCTCTCGGCCTGGTCGAAGTCGGCGGTCGCACTTGCGGCAACGGAGTAGAAGCTCCGGCGGCCGACGGCGGTTCGTTCGAGGATGCCCTCGGCCACCAGACGCTGTACGGAGGTGCGAACCAGCCGATCACTCGCCCCGAAAGGCGCCACGAGCGCAGCGAGACTCGTCAGCCACACGGCACTTCCTCGGGGATGCAGCGAGTCACCGAAAACCGATACGAGGAGTACTCGTGCGCTCGAGTCCGTCCGTTCGGCCAGCGCGTCGATCTGGCTGTCGACCAGCGCCGAGAGGGAAGAGCTCACGCCTTCGACGGTAGCGGGCCCCGTCGGTGCGTCAGTCGGCGGCGCCGAGAGCCCAGCCACCGTCGATCTGGATCTCCTGGCCGGTGAGATACCCCGACGCGGGTGAGGCCAGGAACAGCGCCAAACCCGCCACGTCGAGATAGGGATCGCCGATTCGATGCATGGGGATGATCTTGCCCATCGCCTCGGCCATCTCGGGCGTCTTGGCGTGCCCGCCCCCGATGTTGGTCGCAAAGAACCCGGGGGCAATGGCGTTCACCCTCACGCCGTGGGCCGCCATCTCGTGGGCCACCGAGTGAGTGAGGTGCCGACACGCAGCCTTGGCGGCCATGTATGCCGCACCGATGGCCGGCTCGTTCTGGGTCGAAGCAACCGACGTGGTGATGATGATCGCTCCACTCCCCTGCCTCTTCATGTGGCGGGCCGCCGCCCGCACGGTCGCGAACACGCCGTTGAGGTTGATGTCGATCACGTGGTTCCAGCGCTCGTCGGTGTAGTTCTCGAGCACCCCATCGGGGTTGCGAGGACGCTCGTCGCCGGCCCAGGCCCCGAGGAAGCCCGGACCTGGATCGATGCCTGCGTTGGCGAACACCACATCGAGACGGCCGTAGTGGGCGGCGGCCGCATCGATCTCGGCATCGAGCGTGGCGTGGTCGGTCACGTCGACCACTCCTCGTCGTACGTCGAGCCCGTCGGCACCGAGGCGCGCCACTTCTTCGTCGAGCATCTCCCGGTTGAGATCGAGCAGCGTGACCCGGGCGCCGTTGCGCGCCAACGCTTCCCCGTATCCGAGGCCCAGGCCGCTCGCGCCGCCGGTGACCACCACTCCGTAGCCCTCGACATCGAACAGCTCGCCGATTGTCACTCCTGCCATCGTGTGCCCCCAAAA
Source organism: uncultured Acidimicrobiales bacterium (assembly GCA_963700995.1). Classification (GTDB taxonomy): domain Bacteria; phylum Actinomycetota; class Acidimicrobiia; order Acidimicrobiales; family JAHEJN01; genus JAHEJN01. The sequence goes on along the minus strand of CAVOZP010000008.1, from coordinate 82,405 downwards.
GGATCGTGCCCGTCGGCACGAAGGCTAGAGCCGACCGTCGGCATCAGCGAACCGCCGCCTCGGCGATCATCGGCGTGGCTCGAACCGCCGGGGTCGAACGCCTCGGGATCGCCGCACCGACGCGGATCTCGGTTGGCGGCGGCGAACATCAGACATCGTCGGTGAGCAGGATCTCGGACTGGGGAGAGTCGGAATCGTGCCAGAGCTCGGTCACCGGCGCCGCCGCCAGGTCAGATCACGCTCTCGATGTAGGCGGTGTCCATGTACTCGCGCATACGGCAGACCTTGTCGTCGCGGATCTCGATGATCCAGGCGTACCGGTTGTCGTAGTGGTTCCCGTTGGCGAGGGTTCCGACCGCGTTGGTCTCGGCGGCCACCATGTCCCCTGCCGAGAACAGTGTCTTCACGACGATCTTGGGATCGCTGTCGACGAACATGCCCCGCACCGGAGCGAGGAACTCGTCGATGATGGCGTCGCCACCTCGGGTGATGCCGGCACCAGGCACGGTGCGCGCCATGACCTCCCAGCTACCGTCAGGATGGATCAGCGCTCTGAGCGCTTCGAGATCGCCGGTACTCAGCGTGGCGAAGAACTCACGCACCAACTCCTCGTTGTGCGTCGTCATGTCGGACCCCCCTTGGAGGTGGCCGGGTGGCCACCGCGGCGACGCTACCAATGCGCATCCGACGTCGAGAAGGATCAATCCTGCTCGCGCCGGCGGCGAAGCTCCTTCGAGTGTTCTTCGAGCCGCTTGCGTTGTTGCTTGGTGAGGCTGTCGAGGCCGTCGCTGGCGACCTGATCGAGCAGGGCGTCGATCTCCATCTCGGTCAGACGGTCGCGGGCGGGATTGGCCGGCGGGACAATTTGGAGGTTCTTGCGACCTCGGCGTCGCGTCGGACGGCCTGGTGGGCGGGAGGCACGCGAGGTGGTGATCGACCCGGTGAGCGATGCCGGTAGCGGCACCTTGGGGATCTGGGGGAGTGATTCGGCGTAGCCGAAGGAGCGGAAGCCGACCATCGCGGTGACGATGAGGCAGATCCACACCACGAGGGAGTAGTCGTCGCGCAGACCGACGATCTGCAGTCCTTCGAGTGCCACGATGGCCGCCGTGATGCCCCAGGCCGGGATGCCGAAGAAGAACGGGGCCTTCGGGTATTGCATGGCGAAGGCGATCAGCACGCCGAGTTCGACGAACCGCAGGCCCTCCGCGAGGCCACTGACCCCCGCAACAACCTCGACAAGGGTGACGATGATCGCCGGAATCACCGTCAGAGCAACCAGGAACCAGGCGAAGGGCTTGCGGCCCATGAGATTCTCGACCTGGGTGCCCAACTGGAAGAACACGAACAACAGGATGATCGTCCAGAAATCGGGCTCATTCGGGATGGGCCACGTGACCAGGCGCCACAGCTGACCGTCGAGCACGCTGCCGGTGACCGAGTTCTGGGAGATGAGAATGAGGTTGCGGAAGATGGGGCCGCGGCGCGCCTTCGATCGCCCAGACGACCATCGACAGCACACCCAGGGCTGTCACGAAGATCGTGGTGGAGACATCGATGTTGCCGACGCGGAACCAGGGGTCGTCGGAGCTGCCGAATCTGCGCATCGAGTACATACCGACAACGACGCTACCCGCGTAAGCGGCCAGCGCCCATGGCGCGGGACGACTTGCCATCGGCCCCACCAGCAGATAGTCACCCACGATGCGCGTCTTTCTCACCCACTCGCCCGAAGACCTCGACGCCTACTACGCCAGGTCGCTTCCCGATCTGGTCGACCTGGTCGAGGTCGTTCGCAATCCGCTTTCTCGGGACCTCACCACACCTGAGCTCATCGAGGCAGCCACGGGCTGCGATGTGATCGTCTCGCACCGGTCGACCTCCGGCGAGACCGCCCTGTTCGACGGGTCGCCCGGTCTCGTGGCGTTTCTGCGCTGCGCCGTCGACCTCCGCAATGTCGACACGGTCGCGGCGTCGCGCCTCGGCATCGCCGTGGGTCACGCCGACAAGAGTTTCGTGATCGCGACCGCCGAGCTGGCCCTCGGGCTCACGCTCGACCTCGCCCGAAACATCGCCGAGTCGACCATCGACTACAGGTTGGGCCAATCACCGCCACAGCGGCCGGGACGGCAGCTGGCCGGACAGATCGCAGGGATCATCGGGTACGGAGCCATCGGATCCCACCTCGCCCGCCTGCTGCACGGCATCGGCATGGCGGTGCTCGTCCACGACCCCTTCGTCGACGATGTGCCATCGCCCTTCGAGCGGGTGAGCCTCGATGATCTCCTCGCCCGCGCCGACTTCGTCTATCCCCTGGCCCCGGCGTCACCGGCCAATGTCGACCTGATCGACGCCGAGGCGTTGGCCGCCATGAAGCGAGGCGCCACATTGGTCAACGTGTCGCGGGGAGAGCTGGTCAACGAGGACGCCGTCGCGATGGCGCTCGGCGACGGCACCCTCGGCGGCCTCGCCATGGATGTCGGACGGGCGCCAGATCAGCGACCGTCCCTCTGGCTGGCCTCTCGGGCCGGGGTGGTCGCCACCCCTCACCTCGGTGGTCTGACGCCGGAGAACGCCGATGCGCAGGCCGCGAGCAGTATCGAGCAGATCGCGGCGATCCTGCGTGGTGACGTGCCCCCGAGACTCGTCGATCCGGATTCGATCGGCCGCCTGCGGGCGTGGTGGACCGCCAATCGATGACGTCGCCGAGCTCTAGGATCGGCTCATGACCTACGCCTCGTACCCATCCCTCGTCGACCGCACGGTGTTCGTCACCGGCGGAGCCGACGGCATCGGTCGCGCCATTGTTCAGGAGTTCGTCCACCAGGGGGCGCGCGTGGGCTTCGCCGATCGCAACGCGGCCAAGGCGCATTCGAACATTGCCGAGTGTGTCGATGCCGGAGCCGCCCACGCTCCGCTGTTCTACGAGGTCGATCTGGTCGACATCGCGGCCCTGAAACAGGCACTCGACCAGGCGCTGGTCGATCTGGGCGGCACCATCGAGGTGCTGGTGAACAATGCCGCCAACGACGACCGCCACAACTGGCGGGACATGACCCCCGAGTACTGGGACGACCGTCTGAACACGAACCTCCGGCACTACTTCTTCGCGATCCAGTCGCTCGCGCCGGCCATGATCGCCGCCGGCCGCGGGTCGATCGTGAACATCGGCAGCTCGAGCTACCTGATGCAGGAAGACGGCTTTCCCGGATACGCCATTGCCAAGTCCGCCGTCGACGGCATCACCCGCACCATGGCCCGCACCTTCGGCCCTCATGGCGTGAGAGTGAACACGGTCATGCCCGGCTGGGTGCCCACCGATCGGCAACTCGAAAAGTGGTGGAGTCCCGAAGCCGAGGAGCAAACGATGCACGACCAGGCCATCAAGCGGCGCATCTACCCGAAGGAGTTCGCGCAGATGGTGCTCTTCCTCGCGGCCGACGACGGCGCAGCGTGCACGGCGCAGCGGTTTCTCGTCGACGGTGGTCGGTACTAGTCGTCGAGGACGCGGGCCCGGGCCGCGGCAATCAGTCGCAGCAGACCGTGGTCGACGTCGAGATCGGCCACCTCACCGAAGCCGAACCACCGGAGGTCGGTCGACTCGTGGTTGGCGTCGAGCCGGGCGCCGTCAGGCGCTCGTAGGAGAAACCGCACGTCGAGGTGTTCGTGCCGCGGCTCGTCCACTCGCTCGGGGATGGTGTGGATGTCGAGGTCGATCGCGTGGCCGACCACCTCGAGGTCGACGATGCCGGTCTCCTCGGTCGCCTCCCGCAGCGCCGCAGTGGCCAGATCGCCGTCGCCGTCGACGTGGCCACCGGGTTGGAGCCACCGCTCGAGCTTGGTGTGGTGCAGCAGCAGCACCCGGGTGCCGGTGTGGTCGATGATCATCGCCGATGCGGTGAAGTGGCCGTCGAGACAGCTCCGGACGAGTGCGTCGTCGTGTTCGGCTGCGAACCGGAGCATCCGCTGCCGGAATGCGTCAACCTCGGGATCTCCGTCCGACACGGCCCGCACGTGGCGCACGGCCCGGTCGAGCTCCCTCATGCCCGGATGGGCTGCGACAGATGCACGCTGCCGGGGGCCACGAAGCGCCAGGGTAGGTCGGCGGCCCTGCTGATGCCGATTCGGGTCGTGGCCGTCGGTGGGTCCGGCGCTGGTGTGCCGTCGTCGACCACTGCCAGGCCAACGGTGCCGCCGCAGAGATCGCTCCCGCCGTGTTCAGCGCTGATCCCCAGCGCCGCGCAGAGCTTGGCCGGTCCAGAGCACAGATCACGATCACGACGAGCCCGGGGCCGACGCCGATACATCTCTTCGACGCCGGTCAGAGGTTCGAGGGCACGGATGAGCACGGCCCCGCACTCGCCGGTCGGGCCAGTGACAACGTTGGCACACCAGTGCATGCCGTAGCTGAAGTACACGTAGAGGTGGCCCGGCGGACCGAACATGACCTCGGTGCGGGGCGTGGGACCCCGATGCCCGTGGCTGGCGGGGTCGTCGGTGCCTCGGTACGCCTCGACCTCCACGATTCGTCCCGAGCCGACCGGAGTGACGAGGACCTTGTTCACCAGCTCCGGAGCAACGTCGAGGGTGTCTCGAGCGAAGAAGTCCCTTGTCAGGCGCGACACGATGTCAGACCGAGAGAAAGCGGCGCAGATCGTCGGGAACCGGCATCGGAGCGAGGCCGGTCGGGTCGACGCACACGTAGGTGACCGTCGAGTCGAAGACGAGCCGTTGGTCGACCGCGCCGCGGAAATCGACGTCGAACGACGTCGTTCCCCATCGACCGATGTCGGCGTCGATCACGAGGCGCTCGGCGAGGCGCGCCGAGCCGTGCCAGGTCACGCTGGCCGCCTTGAGCATCACGTCGAAGCCGAGGTTCTCGAAGTCGGGCCACCGCGAACGGAGCCAGCAGTCGACGGTGTCGTCGACGAAGGTGAGATAGTGGGCGTTGTACACCACTCGCTGCATGTCGCAGTCGACGTAGCGGACGCGGACCTCGTGGCGGTACCCCATCAGCCGACTCGGACCTCGTCGGCGACGAGCCGAGAGCGAAATGCCTCGAGTTGTGCCGCCACGGCGGCGGGCCCGCCCGAGCCGTGCGTGGTGCGGTTTCGCACCGATGCGCCGGGTTGGAGCAGCGCGGCCGCCTCGGAACCGAGCCGCGGGTCCGCGGCCACCAGATCGGCGAACGTGCCGGCTCCGGCCAGGGCGTCGCGTACCTTCCCGCCGACGATCCCGTGCGCCTCGCGGAACGGGACGCCCCTGGTCACGAGGAGCTCGGCGAGATCGGTGGACGCGGCATAGGAAGAGTCGGCCTGGGCCGCCATGCGCATCGGTGTCGAACACGATGGTGGCCACCATCCCGTCGAGGGCGACCAGCGTCAGCGACACCGTGTCGACGGCGTCGAACAGCGGCTCCTTGTCCTCCTGGAGATCCTTGTTGTAGGTGAGCGGCAGGCCCTTGAGGGTGGCCAGCAGGCCGGTCAGGTGGCCGATGAGCGCGACCGGCCTTTCCTCGGGCCAGCTCGGCGATGTCGGGGTTCTTCTTCTGGGGCATCATCGACGAGCCCGTCGAGAAGGCGTCGTCGAGCTCGACGAAGCCGAACTCGGTGCTGGCCCACAGGATGAGCTCCTCGCCGATACGACTGAGGTGCACGCCGTCATGGCCAGGGCATAGAGCGTGTCGGCAACGAAGTCGCGATCGCCGACGGCGTCGAGACTGTTGTCGAAGACGGCGGCGAAGCCCAGCTGCTCAGCGGTCTGGGCCGGGTCGAGCGGCAGCGCTGATCCCGGCGAGAGCACCGGCACCGAGGACCGAGACATCGGTCCGGCGGCGGGCGTCGAGCAGCCGATCGACGTCGCGTCCCAGTGCCCAGCCATGAGCCAGCAGATGGTGGGCCAGAGCGACCGGCTGAGCCTGCTGGAGGTGCGTGTACCCGGGGAGGTAGGCCTCGCCGACGGATTCGGACCTGGCCAGCAGTGTCCGCTGGAGTTCGAGCACGCGTCGGGCCACGTCGGTGAGCGCTGCCTTGGTCCACAGCCGTAGATCGGTGGCCACCTGGTCGTTGCGGCTCGCCCGGTGTGCACCTTGGCGCCCACGGCGCCGGCCAGCTCGGTGACCCGGCGCTCGACGACCGTGTGGATGTCCTCGTCACTGGGAACGAAGACGACCGTGCCGTCGGCGAGCTCGGACTCGACGGTGTCGAGCGCTGCGAGGATCTGCGTCGGTCTCGTCGGCGGTGAGCAGGCCGACCGACGCCAGCATCGCGACGTGCGCCCGCGACCCGGCGATGTCCTCCCGGTACAGCCGCTGGTCGAACGGCAGCGTGTCGTTCAGCGCCTGGAGCGCCTCGGTGGGACCGCCCGAGAAGCGACCATGCCAGAGAGTGCTCACGACCGCAGCCTCCGCTGGGCGATCGTACGCAGGCGCAGCGCGTTCAGCTTGATGAAGCCATCGGCGTCGGCCTGGTCGTAGGCGCCGTCGTCCTCTTCGAAGGTGGCGATCCGCTCGTCGAACAACGAGTCATCGCTCTTGCGTCCTACCGACCATGACGTTGCCCTTGTAGAGCTTGAGCCGCACCTCGCCGTTCACGAACTCCTGGCTGTGCGTCGATCGGACCTGGAGCAGTTCGCGCTCGGGGCTCCACCAGTAGCCGTTGTAGATGAGCTCGGCGTAGCGCGGCATGAGGTCGTCCTTGAGGTGGGCCGACCTCCGATCGAGGGTGATCGACTCGATGGCGCGGTGCGCCCGCAACATGATGGTGCCGCCCGGCGTCTCGTACGCGCCGCGCGACTTCATGCCCACGTACCGGTTCTCGACGATGTCGAGACGGCCGACACCGTGCTCGCCACCGATCCGGTTGAGCTCGGTCAGAACCCGCGCCGGGCTCATCGCCCGACCGTCGATGGCGACGATGTCGCCGTTCTCGTAGGTGAGGTCGACGTAGGCGCCCTCGGTCGGGGCCAGCTCGGGCGACACCGACCAGCGCCACATCTCACTCGGCGGCTCGGTCCACGGGTCCTCGAGCGGACCGCCCTCGAAGGAGATGTGCAGCAGGTTGGCGTCCATCGAGAACGGCGACTTGGTGCCTCGCTTCTGCTCGATGGGGATGCCGTGCTCGGCGGCGTAGGCCATCAGCGGCTCCCGGCTGGCTGAGATCCCACTCACGCCACGGGGCGATGACCTTGATGCTCGGGGTCGAGGGCGTAGGCGCCGAGCTCGAAGCGAACCTGGTCGTTGCCCTTGCCGGTGGCACCGTGGCTGATGGCGTCGGCGCCGGTCTCGTGGGCGATCTCGACCAGACGCTTGGCGATGAGCGGTCGGGCGATCGAGGTGCCGAGCAGGTACTCGCCCTCGTAGATCGTGTTGGCTCGGAACATGGGGAACACGTAGTCGCGGACGAACTCCTCGCGGAGGTCGTCGATGAAGATCTCGCTCGACGCCCATGGCCTGTGCCTTGGCCCTCGCGGGTTCGACCTCTTCGCCCTGGCCGAGGTCGGCGGTGAAGGTGACGACCTCGCAGTCGTAGACGTCCTGGAGCCAGGCGAGGATGATCGAGGTGTCGAGGCCACCGCGAGTAGGCCAGCACGACCTTGTCGACCTGTCATCGAGCGGGGATGTCGTTGCCGCGAGCCTTCTTGGTGGAGGTCACTCCAGTGCCGGCGAGATCGGCGACGGAGGTCGGCGACGGCCTGCGCCGTGATGCCTTCGGCCGCGACCACCAGGATGGTGTCGTCGCCGGCGACGGTACCGAGCACCCCGGGCAGTCCGGTCCGGTCGAGCGCCGATGCCACCACGTGGGCCGAGCCCGGCGGTGTCCGCAGCACCACGATGTTGCCGGAGCGGCCCACCTCGACCACCCACTCGCCAAGCACCCGACGGAGGTGATCGTCCGGGGCAGTGATGATCGGTGGGCAGCTCGGGGATGGCGTACACGGTGTCGCCGCCCGCCACTCGCACCTTCACCGCGCCCAGGTCTTCGAGGTCTCGCGACACCGTTGCCTGGGTGGCGTCGACGCCTTCGTTCTCGAGCAGGTCGACGAGCTGAGCCTGGCTGGTGACGGCATGGTCGGCGAGCAACTGGCCGATCAGGTGCTGGCGCTCTGTGGCTTACCCATGGTTCTGCTCCGAGCAACCACCACGAGGAGGCCACGGGCCGCGTGCATGCGGTTCTCGGCCTGGGGCCAGATGCGGCTGTACGGCGCCGTCGAGCACCTCTCGGGTGCACTTCCTGGCCGGGATGGGCCGGGAGGCAGTGCAGGAAGATGGCGTCGGTCGGCGGCCCGGCCCATCAGCGCCGAGTCGACGGTGTAGCCGGCGAAGGCATCGAGCGTTCGGTTTCGTCTCGGCCTCTTGGCCCATCGTCACCCACACGTCGGTGTAGACGGCGTCGGCGCCGGTCACTGCCGCGCCCGGATCGTCGGTGACGAACGGGTCGACGCCGCTGGCCCGGATGCGATCGAGGTCGTCGTCGGCGAAGCGTGTAGCCGGCCGGACTCGCGACGCGGAACCCCATACCCGCCATCCCGCAGGCGATGCCGAGTGATCGGGCCACGTTGTTCGGCGTCGCCGACGTAGGCGACCGATACGTCCCTCGAGATCGCCGAACTCCTGGCGAACCGTGAGCAGGTCGGCGAGTGCCTGCAGCGGATGGGACGCATCCGACAACATGTTCACCACGCCGGTCGAGGCGCCGACCGTCGACGGCCGCCGCCATTCGCTCGCAGCTTGCTGTGGCTGAACACCCGCGCACCGATGACGGCGTAGTAGCAGGCGAGGGTGCGGGCGACGTCCTCGATGCTCTCGCGCACGTCGAGGCCCACCTCGTCGGGTCGGATCGTAGACGGGGTGGCCGCCGAGCTGCACGACCGCCATCTCCATCGAGTTGCGGGTTCGCGCCGACGGCTTCTCGAACAAGAGCGCCACGCCCTTGCCGGCCAGCACCGGCGCGGGGGACGGATCGGTCGCCTTGGTCAGCACGTCGGCCAATTCGTCGGGGGTGAGATCGTCGATCTCGAGGACGTGTCGGGTCATGCGGGTACCTCCGTGGTGTCCAGCACGTCGCCGAGCAGCGCCATGGCTTCCTCGACTTCGTCGGCGCTGGTGGTGAGCGGTGGGGTCAATCGCAGCGCGGTGGGCGTGATGGGATTCACCAGCAGCCCGCTGGCGGCCGCTCGGGCGGCGACCGTCCTTGGCGATGGCACCGTCGAGCTCGACGGCCAGCATTCCCCCCATGCCCCGCACGCCCACGGCGTGCGGGAGCTCGGCGAGCGCCGCGCTCAGTTGGTCGCCGAGGGACGGGCCCGGCCGACGATGTCGTCGCGCTCCATGATCTCGAGCACCTTGCGGGCGGCTGCGGTGGCGAGCGGGTTCCCCCCGTAGGTGCTGCCGTGATCGCCTGCTGCGAGACAGGCTGCGACCTCGCGTCTGCGCCCAGACCGCTGCGATCGGGAAACCGTTGCCGAGAGCCTTGGCCATGCACACCACATCGGGCTGGACATCGTAGTGCTGGTCGGCGAACCATTCGCCGGTGCGGCACAGGCCGGTCTGCACCTCGTCGACCATGAACAACAGGTCGCGCTCGTCGGCCAGGGCGCGGGCGGCGGCCATGAACTCGGGGGTGTTGGGCCAGACGCCACCTTCTCCCTGGACCGGTTCGAGATGGATGGCGGCGGTGGAACCGGTCGAGGGCGCCGGCGAGTGCGTCGACGTCGTCGCGGGCGACGTGGCGAGAAGCCCTCGGGCATGGGGGCGAACGGCTCGTGCTTGTTGGGCTGGCCGCAGGCCGCGAGCGCCGCGAGCGTGCGGCCGTGGAACGAGCCGAAGGTCGTGACCACGCCGAAGCGGCCGTGACCGGCCCACTTGCGCGCGAGCTTGAAGGCGAACTCGTTGGCCTCGGCCCCCGAGTTGCAGAAGAAGACCTGTCCCCCGCCGCCGAGATGCCGGTCGAGGGTCATGGCCACGTGGTGCGGCGTGTTCGGTGGCCCACAGGTTCGAGACCTGCACCAGCTTGGTGGCCTGGTCGGCGATGGCCTCGGCCACCTCGGGGTTCGCGTGCCCGAGCGACTGCACGGCGAGGCCGCCGACGAAGTCGAGGTAGCGCTTGCCGGTGTTGTCCCACACCTCGGTGCCCTTGCCTTCGACGAACATGATCGACGGTGCGCCGTAGTTGGGCATCAGCGGGCAGTGGTCGAGGCCGCCGGGAGCCGCCATGGCGTCGGTGTGGGTCATGGCACGGGCTCCTGGGTGATCATGGTGCCGATTCCTGCGTCGGTGAACAGCTCGAGCAGCAGCACGTGCGGAACCCGACCGTCGAGCAGGTGGGCACTGTGCGGCCCCCGCCTTGACCGCCTCGATGGCACGCACCGACCTTGGGGATCATGCCGCCGGCGATGGTGCCGTCGGCGATGTAGGCCTCGAGCTCGGCGACTGTGGCTCGGGCGACGATGCTCGCGGAATCGTCGACATCGAGTAGCAGCCCCGGGACGTCGGTGAGGTAGACGACCTTCTCGGCGTCGAGCGCGCCGGCGAGGGCGCCGGCCACGGTGTCGGCGTTGATGTTGTAGGCCTGGCCGTCGCCGTCGGAACCGATGGTGCGACACCACCGGGATCATGTCTTCGGCCAGCAACCGCTCGACGATGCCGGGGTTCACCGACTCGACGTCGCCGACGAAACCGAGCTCGGGATCACGGGCGCTGGCCCTGATCAGGCCGCCGTCCTCGCCGGACAAGCCCACGGCATAGCGCACCGTGCACGTTGATCGAGCCGACGATGTCGCGCCCGACCTTGCCCACCAGCACCATGCGCGCCACGTCGAGGGTCTCGGCGTCGGTGACGCGCAGGCCGTCGACGAACTCGGTCTCCTTGCCGAGCCGGCCGAGAAGCTCGCCGATCTGGGGTCCGCCGCCGTGCACGACCACCGGCTTGAGACCGACAGAGCGCAACAGGACGATGTCCTCGGCGAAGGTGGCCGACAGCGCTGGATCGACCATCGCGTTGCCGCCGAGCTTGACCACCACGACCGCGCCGCGGAAGCGCTGGATGTAGGGCAGCGCCTCGACGAGTGCGTCGGCCCGCTGTTCGGGCTTGAAGCCGCGGTCGTCGGCGATTCCGATCATGAGCGGTACCCCACGTTGATGTCGATGTAGCCGTGGGTCAGATCGCACGTCCAGACGGTTGCGTCCCCGTCGCCGATGCCGACATCGACGGTGATGTCGACCTCGTCGCCTTGCAGGTGCTGGGTGGCGCGGGCCTCGGAGTAGTCGGGATGCGGCCACTCCCCGGCTCGGCGACCAGCTCGGGGCCGATCCAGATGGTGAGCGCATCGCGGTCGGCGCGCTCACCGGCCTTGCCGACGGCCATCACGATGCGACCCCAGTTGGCGTCTTCGGCGGCCAGGGCCGTCTTCACGAGCGGCGAGTTGGCGATGGACAAGGCGATGCGCTTTGCGGCCGTGTCGTCGCTCGGCACCGGTCACCGCGACGGTCACGAACTTGGTGGCGCCCTCGCCGTCGCGCACGATCTGGTGGGCGAGATCGAGCAAGACGGTGTCGAGCGCGGCGCGAAACGCCGTGAAGCCCGGAGAGTCGACGACCCCGGCGTGAGCACCGTCGGCCCCCGTGGCGAACGCGAGCACCGTGTCGCTGGTCGAGGTGTCGGAGTCGACGGTGATGCGGTTGAAGCTGCGTTCGACCGATGCGGTCAGGGCACGCCTGCAGCAAGGCGGGCACGACGGCCGAGATCGGTGAAGACGAACGCCAGCATCGTCGCCATGTCGGGGGCGATCATGCCGCTGCCCTTGGCGATGCCGACGACGACGGCATCGGTACCGTCGATGGCGGCGACCGGCTCCCTTGGCGAAGGTGTCGGTGGTGCGGATGGCGTCCGCAGCGGCCTGCCATGCGTCGGGACCCGATGCAGGTGCCAGGCCGGCGACGAGCGCCGGGAAGGGCGGCGACGAGCGCGTCGCGTCGGGCAGGGTCTCGCCGATCACGCCGGTGGAGGCGAGGTAGACCTCGTCGGGCGGCGACGCCCAGGCTGCGATGCGACGGTCTCCGCGGTCAGCTGCGGCGGCGGTGTCGCCGGCCCGGCCGGTGAAGGCGTTGGCGTTGCCGGCGTTGCAGACGACGGCGCGCGCCCGTCGCGGTCGGCAGGATGCGTCGGCACCAGTCGACGGGCGCCGACGGGCACAGCGACCGGGTGAACGTGCCGGCGACGGTCGTGCCCTCGACCACCTCGGCCAGCATCAGATCGGCCCGCTTCTGGTAGCGCAGGCCGGCCGCGTGCGTGGCGAGCCGCACCCCGGCGACCGCCGGGCAGCTCGCGGAAAGGTCTGAGGGGCGAGCGGTGAGACGGTGCTCATGGCCACAGCCCGACGAACGGCAGACCCATGGTCTCGTCCAGTCCGAGCGCGAGGTTCGCGTTCTGTACGGCCTGCCCGATCGCGCCCTTGACCAGGTTGTCGAGGGCGCCGATGGCCACCACCCAGCCGGTGCGGTCGTCGACGCGGGCGGTCACGTGCGCGGTGTTCGATCCGAGCGTGGCCTTGGTGGAGGGTGGATCGTCGGTCACGACCACGAAGGGCTCGTCGGCGTACGACTCGTCGAGGAGCGCGAACAACGCATCGCCGGTGACCTGGCCGATTGCCCGTCCGTAGCAGGTGGCCAGGATGCCCCGATTCATCGGCGCCAGGTGCGGCGTGAACAACACCTCGACCCCTTCGCCGACGTGGTCGGTCAGTGCCTGTTCGATCTCGGGGGTGTGCCGGTGGTCGAGTAGCCCATAGGCCGCGAAATCTTCGTCGACGGCGCAGAACGTCGTGTTCTCCTGGAGCGACCGCCCGGCGCCGGAAACCCCGCTGACGGCGTTGACGACGATTCCGGTGGGGGCGATCACACCGGCCTCGAGCAGGGGGGCCAGCGCGAGGACCGCTGTCGTGACGTAGCAGCCGGGCGAGGCGATGAGCTCGGCACCGGCCAAATCGGCGCGGAACAGCTCGGGGAGCCCGAAGACGAAGTCGTCGAGCAGCTCGGGGTGGGGGTGCTCGGTTCCGTACCACGTCGGATAGAGACCGGGATCGTGGAGCCGGAAGTCGGCGCTCAGGTCGACGATGTGGCCCACGGTGCCTCGCAAACGCAACGGCGGCCTCGGCAGCGGCACCGTGGGGCAGACCGAGGAAGACGAGATCGAGACCGTCGCAGTGGCTCGGCTCGAAGGGCGTGTACTTCAGGTTGCCGTACACGCCGGCCAGGTTCGGGTACAGGTCGGCGACCGGCCGCCCGGCCTGCGTCTCGCCGGTGGCCACCGCGACGTCGAAGTGCGGATGGGCGGCACACAGCCGCATGAGCTCCGCCCCCGTGTAGCCCGGACGCGCCGACGATTCCGATCTTCATCCCGCGCACTCTACCGGTTCTGCATGTTTATGCGACGTATTGCATTTCAGGCCATGGCGCTTCGCACGATACCCACTCCGCGACCTGCTCGGCCATGCCGCTCCGCGGCCGATGGGCCGCGCGACCCATCGACGGCAGAATTGCCCAAGGTTCGGGCCCACAGAGCCGATGGAGCCAAGATGACTCGGCCGATCCGGAGGCCGCAGCACCACACGACCAAGGAACCCTGATGGCCAGCCGCCGACTGTTGCTCGCCGTGTTCGCCAGCGTGATGCTGATCGCGCTCGCCATCGCGTACGGCGTCCAGACCGGCCTCATCGACCCCGACTACACGGTGACACGCGACGCCGCCTCGGAGGGAAACAGCCGGTGAAGCGACGCAAGCGACGCCACGCCCTGTCCACCCGCACTCTGGCCGCTGGTGGCGCAAGCTCGGCCTTCCTCGCCCTCATGGGCGTGATGGCCGACCAGGAGGCAAGCGGCTCTCTTCAGGCTGCAGGTGACGTCGATCCGAACCCGGCCCCGGCCTCTGAGATCGCCCTCGGCGACAGCGGCCTTCTCGCCGGTGCCGAGGCCGACCGGCCCGACGCGCCCGAGCTCGAGCCGCCGGCCGCTCCGACGCCATCGCTGTCGACCGGCAGCCGTGGTGCGCAGGCCCCGAAACAGCCGCGCCCGACGGTGGTGGTCGACCTGCAGTTCGATCTCGGTTCCAGCCCCGCCAACGACACGCCGACGGTCCCGCCACCCGTCACGGCTCCCACACAACCGCAGGCGGCGCCGTCCACCCCCAGAGACGCGCCGACCACCGAGCAACCGCCGGTACCTCTGGCTCCGGCACCGACACCGACACCGATGCCGGCCCAGCCCCAGGCCCAGCCCCAGGCGACACCCCAGGCGACACCACCGCCGGCACCGGCCGCGACACCCGTCCCCACTGCAGTACCGACACCACAGCCGACCGCCACACCCCCGCCGACGCCGGAACCGACACCGACGCCTCCTCCCCCGCCCCCTGACCCGACGCCGACCACCGGTGCCAGCTGACCACCGCTTCGACGCCATGGGCACCAGCGCCCGCGTGTGGGTCCACGGTGGGCCCGATGACCTTGTTGCGCGCCTCGAGAGCCGCGGTCGACGAGCTGGAAGCGGCTTGGAGCCGCTTTCGCGACGACAGCGACGTGAGCCGAATGAACGCAGCCCATTCGCCCACCCAGGTCGGCGTCGACACCATCGATCTGATCCGCCATGCGTTGCTCGCGTCCTGGGAGACCGCGGGATGGTTCGATCCCACCCTGGGACTCGAGGTCACAGCGGCGGGCTACGACCGCGACTTCGCTCAACTGGAAACTCTCCAGGAGGGCTTCGTCATGACCGTCGAGGCCCATACCCGAACCCTGACCAGAGTGCGGCCGTGGCGCGGGCGCTGCGCAACCATCGATGTGAACGCAGCCGAGGCGATGGTGACGATCCCCGACGGTGTGGCCTTCGATCCCGGTGGCATCGGCAAGGGCCGGGCCGCCGATCTGGTGGCGCGCCGGGCACTCGAATGCGGCGCAACCAGCGTTCTCGTCGACATCGGCGGCGATCTCCGCCTGGCCGGTACCCCGCCCGTCGGAGGGTGGCGGGTCGATGTCGAGGATCCCGGCAATCCGGGGACCCCGTTGGTCACCTTGCGCGCCGACGCCGGGGGCGTGGCCACCAGTAGCTCGATGCGGCGGAGATGGTCGAGCATCGAGGGGCCGAGACACCACCTCCTCGATCCGGCGACGGGCACATCGTCGACGTCGAACGTGAGCGCGGCCACGGTGATCGCGACCGAGGCCTGGTGGGCCGAGGCACTCGCAACCGCGGCCGTCGTGGCCGGGGTCGACCAGGCCCTCGAGCTGCTCCGCGCATCGGGCGCAACCGGGCTCGTGGTCGACAGCAACGGAGTCCGCCATGACGCCCACGACCTGGAGCCGTTCCTGTGCTGATCGTCAACGCCAAGTTCTGGTGGTACGTGGCCCGTTCGGCGGGCTTGGTCGCCTGGGCCATGTTGGCGCTGTCGATTGCGTTCGGTCTCCTCCTGTCATCTCGTGCCTTCGGTCGCCGGACCAACCCGGCATGGACCCTGGCCGTGCATCGCTTCCTCGGCGCCATGGGTCTCGTCTTCACCGCAATCCATCTCTTCGGCCTTCTCGCCGACGACTACGTGCAGTTCAGCATCGGCGATCTGTTCATCCCTGGCTCCTCACCGTGGCGTCCGGGCGCCGTCGCCTGGGGCGTGGTGAGCATGTACATCCTGATCGCGATCCAGATCACATCGTGGGCGATGCGCTACCTACCCCGAAAGTGGTGGCGGACCGTGCATTGGAGCGCTCCGGTCCTCTTCGTCACCGCCAGCATCCACAGCGTCCAGGCCGGTACCGACGTCGGCCGCACCGCCGTGCGCGTCGGTGTCGGCGCGATAGTGGTCCTGACGCTGATGACAGTCGCGAGGGTGATGACGGCGCGGCGGCGTCAACAACGGTCGCCCCGACTGCTCCCCACCCGCGACGATCCGTTGCTGTCGAGGCCACCGGTCGGCCAGAGCGAACCGATACCCGTCTCGGTCGGCCCCCTTCGCTGAGGGCTGCTCGCGTCAGCTACGCAGTGTCGCAGCGTGGGCGGTCTCGACGGCTGCGATGCACGCCGACCGGGCTTCGCCGACCTCTGTGTCGGTGAGGGTTCGGTCGGTGGCCTGGAAGCGCAGACGGTAGGCCAGGCTGCGACAACCCGGATCGACGCCGCTGCCGCGGTACACGTCGAACAGCTGGAGCTCGACCAACAGGGGACCACCCGCCTCGTCGAGGGTCTTGCGCACGTCGAGGGCACGCACCGCATCGGGAACCACGAAGGCCAGATCGATGTCGCTGCTGGGGAACTTGCTCACCGGCGTGTAGGTCCGCGAACCGTGGGGACCCTCGAGCACAGCCTCGAGGTTCAGCTCGAGCCACGCCACCCGGCCCTCGATGCCGTAGGCATCGAGGACGGCAGGGTCGACCTCGCCAACCGCGCCGCGCACCTGACCGACGATGACCACCTCGGCCGACCGTGTCGGGTGCAGGCCTGCGATCTTGGTGTGGCGCAATTCGATGTCGGGGAAGGCGAGCGCGTCGCCCAACACGGTGAGCACCTCGACGGCGGCGGTGGCGTCACGGCCCGAGAGGCACACCGCCATCGCCTCGTGTTCGTCGGGCAGAAGCTGATCGCCGGTTGACGGTGGATAGATGTGGCCCAACTCGAAGAGACGGACGTTGCCCACCCGATGGGACTGGTTGTACGCCACGGCCTTGAGCTGGCCGGGCAGCAGCGACGTGCGCAGCACCGACTCCTCGGCCACCAGAGGGTTGGTGAGGGTGATTGCGTCCTCAGCCAGGCCGCAACGTTCGAGGTCGCCGGGAGCGAGAAACGGCATGGGCTGGGTTTCGTCACAGCCGACTCCGACCAGCACCTGTCGAACCGTGCGGCGATCGGCCTGATACGCGGTGAGATGGCCCACCTGATCGCCCTTGGGCACGGTGTGAGCGATGTTCTCGTAGCCGTACATGCGGGCGATCTCTTCGATCACGTCGGTCTCGGTGGTGGTGTCCCAGCGCCAGGTGGGTACCACCACGGCCAACTCGTCGGCACCGGCCTCGGCCGACACCTCGAAACCGAGGGCGCTGAGATACACCGTGATCTCCTCGGCCCTGAGCGACGTTCCCAGCAGACCGTTGACCTTGGTGGGCTGCACGCGAACCGGCTCGCGGGACGGGAGCTCGCCGATCTCGTCGATCTGTCCCCCGGTAGCCACTGCACCGGTCTGGACGATGAGCTGCAGGAATCGGCGCATGGCGCGATCCATGCTGTCGCCGTAGTCGACGCCACGGCGATACCTCACCGACGCCTCACTCGGCAAGTTCAGTCGTTTGACCGTGCGCGAGATCGATGGTGGGTCCCACCATGCCATCTCCAGCAGCACGTCGGTGGTGGTGTCGGAGATCTCGGTGTCGGCGCCGCCCATCACTCCCGCGATGCCGATGGCGCGGTCGTTTCGGTCGGCGATGACACCATCGATGCCGGTGAGCGTGCGCTCGACGCCGTCGAGCGTGGTGAGGGTCTCCCCCTCGACCGCCCGACGTACCCGCAGGGCTCCTCCTGGCACGGTGGCGAGATCGTAGGCGTGGTTGGGTTGGCCCAGCTCGAGCATGACGAAGTTGGAGATGTCGACCACGCTGTTGATCGGACGCATGCCCAGCGCCGTGAGGCGATTGGCCAACCACGGCGGCGACGAGCCGACGCTGACGTTCCTGATGACCCGCGCCAGGAACCGGCCGCAGAGGGTGGGGTCGACGATCTCGACCGACGCCAAGGTGCCCACCGCTTCGGCCGACTCGGCAACGGTGTAGTCGGGGAACGAGAAGGGCACGCCCAGCGACGCGGCGAGGTCACGGGCGACGCCGGCCACCGACATGGCGTCGGGCCGGTTGGCGTTCACCTCGAGATCCCACAAAACGTCGGCCTCGATGCCGAGCACCTCGGCGATCGGCGTGCCGGGAGCGAAGCCATGGGCCGATGCAGTGAGGATCATGATGCCGTCGTGGTCGTCGCCGAGCTCGAGCTCGCTGGCCGAGCAGCACATGCCGTTCGACCACTGGCCGCGCATCTTCCGACGACCGATCTCCATGCCGTTGGGCATGGTGGAGCCGACCGGGGCGAACGGGATGAGATCACCCACCGCCATGTTGAAGGCGCCGCAGCACACCTGGAGCGCCTCGCCGTCGCCCGCGTCGACCTGCACGATCTGGATCTTGTCGGCGTCGGGGTGAGGCGACAATTCGAGCACTCTGGCCAGCACGATGTCGCGGATCGACTCGCCGGTGATGGTCGTGGCTTCCACGGCCAGGCCCAGGCCCGAGAGCCGCTCACCCAGTTCGACGGGGTCGCCGGCGATGTCGGGCGCGAACTCACGGAGCCAGGAGAGAAGAACCTTCATACGTGCCTCCCCTAGAACTGCCGCAAGAAGCGGACGTCGTTGTTGACCAGCTCACGGATGTCGTCGAGCTGGTAGCGCATAACGGCCAAGCGGTCGATGCCGAAGCCGAAGGCAAAACCCTGCCAGACCTCGGGGTCGATGCCGCAGTTACGCAACACCTGCGGGTTCACCATGCCGCAACCGGCCAACTCGAGCCAGCTGCCGTCGGCACGGGAGATGTCGACCTCGGCCGACGGCTCGGTGAACGGGAAGTAGCTCGGCCGCAAGCGCGTGTTGACCTCGGCGCCGAAGAACGCCTTCACGAACGAGTCGATGGTTCCGGCCATGTCGCCGAAGGTGATCCCCTTGTCGACCACCAGACCTTCGATCTGGTTGAACGCAGGCAGATGCGTGGCATCGGCCGCGTCGGTGCGAAACGTGCGGCCGGGGGCCACGACGTAGATTGGCGGCTCGGTGTTCTCCATGGTGCGGATCTGCACCGGTGAGGTGTGGCTGCGCAGCATCACCTCCTCGGATTCACCCAGGTTCACGAAGATCGTGTCGAACTCGCCGCGGGCCGGGTGCCACTCAGGGATATTGAGGGCCTCGAAGTTGTACCAGGCCGTCTCGACCTCGGGGCCCTCGGCGATGGTGTAGCCCATGCCGACGAAGAGGTCTTCCAACCGGTCCCTCGCTTGGGTCACGAGGTGAAGGTGACCGCGGCGAAGGTCGCCGCGGACCTCGGTGAGATCCATGCGTTCGGCTTCGTACTGCGCCCGACGAGCGTCGGAGCGAAGGATCTCGGTGCGGACCTCGAGGTGGCTCTGGACCGCCTGGCGAGCGGCGTTGAGCTCCTGCCCGGCTCGCTTTCGTTCCTCCTCGTCCATGGCTCCCAGCGATCGGCTCGCCTCGGCCAACGGCGCCTTCTTGCCCACCAAGGTCGGGCGCAGCGCGTTCAGCGCCGCGAGGTCGCTCGCGGCGTCGATGGCGGCGACTGCGTCGTCGACGAGAGTCTGGAAACGAGTCATCGGAAGCATCGGACCTCGGTGGGGATGGCTACGAGCTTGGTCGACATCACGGTGCCGATCGAATCGATTTGCGGCGCTGGCCCGCCGCCTCGAACACGAGGATCGAGGCCGCCATGGCTGCGTTGAGTGACTCGGCTCGCCCGGCCAGCGGAATGTGGACCCGGGCATCGATCAATTCGTCGATTCCGGTGGGAAGGCCGTGGGCCTCGTTACCGATCACGAGCGCCACGGGAACGGTGAGGTCGACCTGGTCGTAGGGTCGCCCACCGGCGGCATCGGCCGCCAGCCTGCGAAGACCCGTGTCGCCGGCCACCCGCAACGCCACGTCGGTGGGCGCAGTGACCACGGGCAACAGGAACACCCCTCCGGCCGAGGAGCGCACGACCTTCGGCGACCATGGATCGACACTGGTACCGGCCACGATCACCGCGTCGGCGCCGGCCGCCTCGGCCGAACGCACGATGGTTCCGAGGTTGCCGGGGTCGCCGAGATCGACCACGACAATCGCCAGGGTTGCGTCGGCCAGCGCCATGTCGAGCCCGTTTTTCGGTCGACGGGCGACCGCAGCAACCGCCTGAGGATTCTTCGTGTCGACCAGCGACGCCAAGGCTCCGGGGCCGACCTCGACCACCTCGGCTCCGGCCACTCGGGCCGCCTGGACGACCGTTGCGTCGGGAAGGCTCAGACGATCGGCCTCGACGACCACGGTTTCGATGGGCACACGCGCTTCGAGTGCGACGCCGAGAACTACGGCGCTCTCGATGAGCACGAGGTTCTGGGAGTCGCGCTCGGCACGATTGCGGGCCAGCGCCCGAAGGCGTTTGGCCCGCGTGTCGACGGTTGGACGTTTCGACGCCACTGATCGTGAGATCAGGAAGCAGCGGCCTCGGGGGCGGGCGCCGAATTGGCGACCTCGACGAGGGCGGCGAAGGCGGCGGGCTCATTGACGGCCAGATCGGCCAGCACCTTGCGGTCGACGCCGACATCGGCGGCCTTCAGACCAGCAATGAACCGGCTGTAGGTGGTGCCGTTGAGCCGACACGCAGCGTTGATGCGCTGGATCCACAGCTTGCGGAACTCGCCTTTGCGAGCGCGGCGGTCACGGAAGGCGTAGTTGCCCGAGTGCATGACCTGCTCGTTGGCGGCCCGGTACGACCGACTCTTGTTGCCGTAGTAGCCCTTGGCCTTGGCGAGGACCGCCTTGCGGTGCTTCTTGGCGTTCACGGCGCGCTTGACTCTTGCCATGATTGCTCCTTTCGAACGATTCGAGGGGTCGGGGCTACTTGCCGCCGAGCATCTGACGGATGACGGGCGCGTCGGCTTCGGACACCTGACCCGGAGCTCGGAGCTGGCGCTTGCGCTTGGGCGCCTTCTTCTCGAGGATGTGGCTCTTGTTGGCCCGGCGACGTTTGATCTTGCCGGTGCCGGTCCTCTCGAACCGCTTGGCAGCGCCGCGGTGGGTTTTCATCTTCGGCATGGGAAATACCTCTCGGAACTCGGTTGCTGTCGCAGGGCCGTCAGTCGGCCGCGGCTTCGGACGCTGGGGCCGTGGCTTCGACTGCGGCTTCGGATGCTGGGGCCGCAACGTCGGCGACGGCGTCGGGGCTGGCAGCAGGATTCGCTTCTGGCTTCTTCTTCTTGGGTTTGTTGCGTTTGTCGGGAGCGAGCACCATCACCATGTTGCGGCCGTCGAGCTTCGGATAGACCTCGACCTTGCCCACGTCGTCGACCACCTCGGCCACCTGATCGAGAATTTTGCGTCCCAGTTCGGGATGCTGCACCTCTCGGCCGCGGAACATGATGGTGACCTTCACCTTGTTGCCCTCGTCGAGGAAGTGATGGACCTTTCTGGTCTTCGTGTCGAAGTCGCCGATGCCGATCTTGGGTCGGTACTTCATCTCTTTGGTGCCGTGCTGTGCGGTCTTCTTGCGAGACTCTTTCGCCCGCTGGGCGGCTTCGTACTTGTACTTGCCGTAGTCCATGATGCGACACACCGGTGGATTCGCCTTGTCGGCCACCTCCACCAGGTCGAGGTCGAGCTCGCGCGCCATGCGCAACGCCTCGGGCAGTGGACGGATACCGATCTGCTCCCCATCGGGAGCTACCAGACGAACTTCGCGGGCCCGGATTCGATCGTTGATCCGGGGCTCCTGTGCCGTAGCTATGACCGATCACTCCTCAACACGTGTTCGTGTCCTCTCTGTAGGTACTCACTGTCGGACTGACAGCGAAAAACGCCGAACGGGTGCCGCGAGGCACCCGTCGTCAGGCAAGCTCGACCGGTTGGTCGATCTGCTCTCGGAGAACCCGGACGCACCGCAGTGGCCGGGTGGAGGCCTCGCCGTGACCCGGAAACCCGGACCACCACCTCACTTGGCTCAGTTGTCAGGGCCCTAGGCTACACGCAACGGCGCCGTTCGGCGCCTTGGCCATGCGGTCAGTATCGCCCCCGACACCGAGGACCCACCGTGAGTCTGTGGACACCAGACGGAGAACGCCCGATCAAACGCGAGCCCGAGACGCCGCCCGCCGCCGCCGATGTCGTGGGGGAAGCACCCGATTTCGACGATCTGTCGGCCGAGGAACAGGCCCAGGCCGCGCAGATGGCCGCCGAGATGGCCGAAGCACGCCAACAGATCGCCGAGACGCCGGCATCGCTGATCGTGGCCAATCACGTGATGGGCCTGTACGAGCTTGCGGCCATCCATCTCAGCAACCAGCCACCCAAGCTCGGCGAAGCGGCCGTGGCGATCGATGCCATGGGCGCCGTGCTCGAAGCGCTTCCCGGTCGGCTGGGCGACAACGAGTCGGTCCTTCGCGACGCGATCCAGCAGTTGCGGCTGGCCTACGTCGAGGTGTCGAAGCTGGCCGGTTCGACCCCATCGACACCCAGCTCCTCGGAGACCGCAGCCGAACAGCCCGCCGACGAATCCTCGGAGGCCGCAGCCGAAGAGCCCTCCGACGAATCCTCGGAGGCCGCAGCCGAACAGCCCTCCGACGAAGAGGAGTGAGCGGGGTCAGCCGCCGGCGACCGCCGTGCGGTTGCGTCCACCGTTCCTGGCGACGCAGAGCGCAGCGTCGGCGCTCGTCGTCAGCTCCGACAGGCCGACTGCTTCGCCGACAGCCAGGCCGACCGAGAGGGTGATCGTCGCCGGCACCGTGAGCTCGAGGGTGATCACCTGGAGTCGGAGTCGTTCGGCCACGGCGAAGGCCTGGCGTTTCGTCGCCCCGGGCAGGAGCACACAGAACTCCTCGGGTCCATAGCGGTACACCACATCACCGAGCCGGACGTTGTCGGCCAACAATGTCCCGACCTTCTGGAGTACCTCGTCACCCACACCCTCACCGTGGTCGTCGGAGAAGCGGGCGAAGTGGTCGACGTCGATCATGAGCAGACCGACCGGCTCGGGCGCCGCCCGGCGCCGGTGCGCCGCAACGTCTTGATCGAACTTCCGGCGGTTTCCGAGGCCGGTGAGGTTGTCGGTCGTGGCGATCGCGGCCAGGCGGCGAGGGGTACCGGTGCGGCCGATCCACCAGCTCATCACCGCCACTCCGAGGACGGCGAGGATGGCCACGACGGCGCCGCCGATCATCAACGACAGTGATTCACCAGGTCCTGCGTTCAAGCCGAGAGCATCGTCGAGCCCGAAGGGCACGAGGGCAATGCCGGGGGATGCGGGCGAGACTCGGCGCATCGTCTTCCGTCGGTTCACCACGCGACGATGTGAGCAAAACGACTCAGACTCGGGCGACTTCGACCGCCTCCCAGCGCCCATGACGACCTGGGCCGACAGTGAGGATCACCGCCGCCCCTTCGTCGATTCGTCGCGACCCGTCGGAAACCGCCGTGCAGTGGAACGCCAACCGTTCACCGGTCGACGTCTCGATCACGCCCACACCGCGGTCCGTTTGGAAGGTGGCGACGTTGCCGCGGAGCATGACGGGGCTCAGTGAACGATCTTGGAGATCGGCAGCTCGATGATGTCGGTGGCGCCGACATCACGCAGAGCAGGAATCAAGACGTTGATGTCGGACTTCGCCACGACCGTCTCCACTGCGTAGCCCTGCCCGCCGAACAACTCGTTCACGGTGGGCGCCTTCATCGACGGCAGGAGGTCGATGGCCGCACCCAGTGCGTCGACGGGCACGTTGAGCTTCACCAGCACCTTGCCCCGGGCCTCGAGCACACCCTGCAACAGCGTGTACAGCTGTTCCATGGCATGCCGTTTGACCGGATCGTGGTGGGCCGCCGGATTGGCGATGAGCTCGGTGTAGGAGGTGGCGATGGTGTCGATGATCTTGAGACCGGCGGCCTTCAACGCCCGTCCCGTCTCGGTGATGTCGACCACAACGTCGACGATGTCGGGAACCTTTGCCTCGGTGGCGCCGTAGCTCAGACGGATGTCGGCGTCGACACCGGCGGCGGCGAAGTACCGACGGGTCATCTCCGGGTATTCACTCGACACGCGGACGCCGTTGGGAAGGTCATCGACGCACTCGTACGGCGAGTCGCCCGGCACCGCCAGCACCACGCGAATCGGATTCGACGTGGCCTTCGAGTAGGCGAGCTCACCGACGCTGACGACGTCGGAGTCGGTCTCCTCGATCCAGTCACGACCGGTGATGCCCAGGTCGAAGAGGCCATCGGCCACGTACACCGGGATCTCCTGTGGGCGCAGGATCCGCACCTCATCGATACGCGGGTCGGCCACGGTGGCCCTGTACTGCACCGCCGAGTTGCGGCGAACGGGCAGATCGGCGGCATCGAACAGTTCGAGAGTCGCCTTCTCGAGGGACCCTTTCGGCAACACCAGTCGGAGCATGCCGGCCAACTTATCGGCGGCGGCGACGTCGTCCGATGCGGACGGGAAACTACGCCGAGGCGTCACGCGGGACCACGTCGACGCGGATGTCGTTGCCGAGTCGTCGAAGGTCGTCGATCACTCCACGCCATGCGTCGTCCATCGTCGGTGCGCCCTCGCCGCCGAAGACGGGTAGTCCGTCGCCGCCGCCGAGCATGGCGGGCGCCAGGTAGAAGACGTAGCGATCGACCAGCCCGCTGCGATGGAAGTCGCCGGCCACGGTCGCGCCACCTTCGACCAGGAGCTGGACCACGTGTTCGGATCCGAGCCGGTGCACCAGCTCGTGGATGCTTCCCGTGTGCGTCTCGGCCGGTTCGACACGCGCACTCGGCGGGATGGCGCCCAGAACGATGCGGCGAGGGTCGAGAGGACCTCGCTCAGGCGGGTGGGCGGGGTGAAAGCTCCGCACGGTGAGCGACGGGTCGTCGGCTCGTACCGTGCCGGCGCCCACGACGATGGCGTCACTCTCGGCTCGGAGTCGATGCACGTCGGCGCGCGCCTCGGGACCGGTGATCCATTCGCTGGTGCCGTCGGGGGCGGCGGTTCGGCCGTCGAGGGTCGTCGCCATCTTGAGCACGACGTAGGGCCGCCCGGTGCGTCGATGGTGCAGGTACGGCTGCAGCGAGCGTCCGACATCGGCGGCGACGGCATCGGCGACCATCGTGACCTCGATCCCGGCGGCCGCGAGCTGCGCCAGCCCGGATCCGGCCACGTTCGGATCGGGATCGGCGACCCCTACCACCACCCGGGCCACCCCGGCTTCGATGAGAGCGTCGGTGCACGGGCTCGTGCGGCCGTGGTGGGCGCACGGCTCGAGAGTGGTGTAGACCGTCGCCCCGACCGCGGCACCTCCCGCCGCCTCGAGGGCTCGGCGCTCGGCATGGAGGCCTCCCGGAGGAGCGGTGGAGCCCTCGAAGACTTCACCGGCGGTCGTGACGACCACGGCACCCACCCAGGGGTTCGGTGTCGTGTGGAGCCGCGCGCGCTGTCCGAGGGCCATCGCCTGGCGCATCCACGAGGCGTCGGCGGGATCAGTGGTCGGTGGGGGCATCGCTCATCAACCGCACGACGTGCGGCACCACGTCGAGCACTGCCTCGGTGCACTCGACGCACCCTTTGGGCGAGCCGGGGGTGTTGAGGATGAGGGCGTGACCGAGCGTGCCCGCGATGCCTCTCGAGAGTCTTCCCAGTGGGTTGACCAGCCGCATGGCCTCGGCCAGCCCCGGAGCCTCACGCTCGATGACGCTGCGGGTGGCCTCGGGGGTGAGATCGCGAGGCCCGAATCCGGTTCCGCCGGTGGTGACGATGAGCCCGTTGAAGTTCTCCGCCAGCTCGGTGAGAGCGGGCGCCACATTGTCGACGCCGTCGGCCACCACGCGGCGCTCGACCACCGTGTAGCCGGCCCCGGCGAGCAGTTCGGCGAGGGCCTCGCCGGAGCGGTCCTCGCGTGTGCCGTGCACGACGCCGTCGGAGACCGTGAGCACCTTGGCCGCCAAGCCGCTGACGTCGTTGTCTGGCATGGAGTGACCCTAGCGGTGGACCCGCCAACGGAACACGGCCATGCCGTCGGTGTCGTGGTCGTGAGGAAGCACCAGACCGCCGGTCCCCCACGGTCTCCACGGCGCACCTACGCCCAGCGGCTCCAATGACGGTTCGATCGCAGAGACCGCATCGGCGACGCCGAGCGTCTCTGCTCGGGTGACGGTGCAGACGCTGTAGACCACCTCGCCACCGTCTCGCACCATCGGCAGGGACGCCACCAGCAGGTCGAGCTGAAGCCGGGCGAGCCGTTCGGCCGTCTCGGGTTCGACCCGCCACCGGGCATCGGCGCGGTCGTCGCAGCGTCCCGAGGCCCGAACAGGGTGCATCGACGAGCACCTTGTCGAATCCACCCCGCCGAAACGGCGGAGCCGTGCCGTCGGCGACGACAACGGCCATATCCGATCCGAGATCGGCGGCGTTGGCGGCGACCAGTCGACAGCGGGATCGTCGCCGATCAGCACCGACGACCCACGCGCCCGCGGCCGCCATGGCCGTGGCCTTGCCTCCCGGTGCAGCGCACACATCGAGAACCCGGTCGCCGGGAGCGACCCCGACGACGCTGGTGACGAGCTGGGAACCTTCGTCCTGGATGTAGCCGTCGTCTCGTACTGTGACCTTCGGTGACTCGTTCATCTTGCGCAGGGCGGCAACGGCGTCGTCGGCACCGTGCTCGTCGATGAACAGCTGCAGGAGCCAGTCGGGATAGCTCAGCTCGGTACCCAGGTCGGGCCATTCGACGGGCCCGTCGGCGAGATCGTCGGCCACTCGGCGCAGAACGGCATTCACCAGGCCGCGCACCTTCTTCGGAACCGCGCCCACCGTCGAGCTCACCGCCGCGTGGGGCGGCTGGCGGAGGAAGACCAGCTGGTAGGCGCCTACCTCCAACGCAGCACGGACCGACGGGTCGACCTGGTCGTAGAGGAACCGATCGACCAGCCAGTCACACGCCCGGCGATTGCGCACCGTGCCGTACACCAGTTCGGTGACCAGGCCCCGGTCGCGCTTGTCGAGGTCGCAACGGTCGAGCATCGGCGCCAGCACGATGTTCGCGTAGGCGCCCTTCGACATGATGCGCTCGACCGCCTCGATCGCCAGTTGGCGAGCGGCAACACCGGCGGCGCCGCTCACGGAGGCCCGAGCCGGTCGTCGGCGGTGGGTCGGGCACCGTTGAGCCAGTCGGCAGCGGCGAGGCGGGGCTTGCCCGCGGGCTGGACGTCCACGAGTCGTAGCCCGTCGTGCCCGGCTGCGACAACGTCTCCACGGACCGAACCGGGCTCGCCCTGGTGCCCGACGACCAGCGACGCCCGCCACACCTTGAGTCGCTTGCCGCGGAACGACGCCGTGGCCCCACCGATGCGTACGATCCGCAGCAGGTCCTCGGCCCGACGGGTGAAGTCGAGCGCGAAATCGTCGGGACCGAGCTTGTGGGCATAGACGGGCTCGCCCACCTGGGGCTCGGGGTCCCCGAGACCCTCGGAGAGTGCGTCGACGAGCAGGGGAACCGCAGCCGCGGTCAGGTCGGCCCGCAGCTCCTCAGCAGTGGCCACCGGTGAGATCGGCACCACGACCCGGCGGTACACCGGACCGGTATCGAGGGTGGGCTCGAGCTGCATGAGACACACACCGGTCTCGGTGTCACCGGCCAGAATCGCACGCTCGACGGGCGCAGCACCGCGCCATCGTGGCAGCAGGGAGTAGTGGACGTTGACCAGATCGAGGCGGGCGAGAACGTCTTCGGGGATGATCCGGCCGAAGGCGACCACGACCCCCAGGTCGGCGTCGACATCGAGTGCGTCGTCGACGGTGTGAGAGACCGGCAGTCCGAGCTCGACGGCGGCTGCCTTCACCGGTGTGGGCGTGATGGCGCCGCCACGGCCTCTTCGGCGATCACCGCCGGTCACCACCAGCGCGACGTCGAAGCCCGCATCGACGAGCCCGACGAGAGGAGGCACCGACATCTCCGGGGTACCCATGTAGACCAACCGACGGATCGGCGAGGCGCCGGTCACGGCAGCGACAGACCGCCGGACGCGCTGGAGGGGGTCCGGGATCCACCCATGCCCATCTCGCGGATGACGCGGATGGCGTCGCTGTCGCTGTTCGTCATCGAGATGATCGACGAGCAGCACGCCGTTGAGGTGATCGAGCTCGTGCTGGAACAGACGGGCCACCAGCTCATCGGCCTCGATGCTCACCTCGTTGCCGTCGAGATCGAATCCCACGACGTGCACGGTCTTCGGGCGGGTGATCTCCCATGACAGGCCTGGCACCGACAGGCACCCCTCCTCGTACACCCATTCGCCATCGCCTTCCTCGAGCAGGGGATTGACGAGCACTTCCGGGCCGTCGCCGTGGTCATAGACGAAGAAGCGCTTCCGGACGCCGATCTGGGGGGCGGCCAGGCCCAGGCCGTTGGCGTCGTACATCGTGTCGAACATGTCGTCGGCCAGACGGGCCAGCCGTCCGTCGATCTCGGTGACGACGTCGGCGGGCGTGCGCAGGACGGGGTCGCCGAAAATGCGGATTGCGTGGGACGACATGGCCTCAAGGCTAGCGTCGGCGCGATGGCCACCGATGCCCCCGACACCCCGCCCGCCGGTGGCCAATACTTTGCTCGCGAGCCCGGTGTTGCCTCCGTTCGCGCCACGGTGCCGCTCGTGCTCCCTGACCTGACCACCGAGCTGGTCACCGACCGAGGCATCTTCGCTCGCGACCGGCTCGACGTCGGAACCCGGCTGCTGTTGATCGATGGGCCTCCCCTGCGACCAGCGTCGACCCGGCTGGTCGACCTCGGCTGCGGGTATGGCCCGATCGCCGTCGCGCTCGCTCACCGGGCACCGACGGCGCGGGTGTGGGCGGTCGACGTCAATCGCCGAGCGGTCGAGCTGGCCCGCGAGAACCTGCGGCCGTACCCGAACGCGACTGCGCTGCTCGACGACGAGCTCCCGAGCGACCTCGTCGTCGACGAGGTGTGGTCGAACCCACCCATCCGAATCGGCAAGCGCGCGCTGCACGACCTCCTTGCGACCTGGCACGCCCGGCTCGAGCAAGACGGACGCATGGTGCTCGTGGTGCAGAAACACCTCGGCGCCGACTCACTACATCGATGGTGCGACGCCCAGGGTTGGCCCACCCGGCGCCACCGGGCCAGTGCCACGTTCCGCATTCTCGAGATCGACGCCGGGCCCGAGGCCAAATCATGACTCGTTCTCTCGACTCGACCGGACTCAAGCGGCTCCACCGCGAGTGGCGTCGCCGGGCGTCCCCACGGCTCGCGCTGGCTCTCGACGCGGTGCAGGGCCCCTTCAACGTCGGCGCCATCGTCCGCACCGCCGCGGCCATGCGGGTCGAACACGTCTGGTTGCTCGGCGAATCCCCCGAGCTCGACAGCGACAAAGTGGGCAAGACCGCCCTCGGGACCCACCGGTACCTGAGCTGGAGCCGCGTCGATACCGCTGAGGCGTTGGCCGAGCAGGTTCACACCGCCGGCTATTCGTTGGTCGCCGTGGAGCTGGCCGAGCCCGCCACCCCGTTGCACGAGCTCGATCTCAGCGGCGACATCTGCATTGTCGTCGGCCACGAGGACCGAGGGATCCGCGCGGTGGTGCTCGATCGGAGCGATCAGGTGGGTTTCGTTCCCCAGCTCGGCAAGGTCGGGTCGCTCAACGTGGCGACGGCGGCCGGCATCGCCCTGTACGAGGTACGCCGGCAACACTGGACGGCCGTATCGCAGTAGTCAGTCGATCGGCCCCGAGAGCCCTCGCAAGCCCAACCGGTACAGCCGCTCGGCGTCGATGCGGTCGATCGAGGAGATCAGGACATCGAGATCGTCGCGCACGTGAACGAACCGGCCGGTCAGTCGTTGAAGATCGTCGCGGCCGAGCAGCCCGACGATGAGCGTGCCGATGCGGTCGACCGAGTCCCACTCTTTTGCGGGCACGTCATCGAACACCGGCACGCCGCTCGTCATGTCGGTCTCCACCAACCCCGGCGACAGGCACATGACGGTGACCCCGGCGGTGACGACCTCCAGCGCGACGGAGTCGGTGAGTCGGGCCAGCGCCGCCTTGCTCGTGCCGTAGGCCGACGCCCCGGGCAGGGGTCGGATCCCGCCGTAGCTGCCGATGTTGAAGATGACACCTCTCCGCTGTGGGAATCATGTGGCCCAGCGCCGCGTGCATGACCGCCATCGGCCCGTAGAGATTCACCTCGAGCACCGCCCACCACGCCTGGACCGATCCTGCGGCCAGCGGACCCAAGTCGCCGGAAATGCCTGCGTTGTTCACCACCACATCGATGCGTCGGTGACGGCCGAACGTCTCGTCGACCACCCGCTCGGCGCTCCCGACTTCGGTCACATCGGCGACGGCGAACTCGGCCCCGATGCGATCGGCGGTCACCTTCAGTCGATCGTGGTCACGCCCGGTGATGATGACGCGGTACCCGCACGCCACGAGGGCGGCTGCGGCAGCGGCACCGATCCCCCGGCTCCCTCCGGTGACGATCGCGACAGGATGGGACGACCGCTCGACAGGCATGTCGAGAAGCTACACGCCTCGCCCGTGCCATCCGGAGGGCGGGCAACCTACGCGTTGGGCGGATCCACCTCGACTCTCAGTCGCCCCGACGGGCGGGGTGTCGACGCGAATGCGTCGAGCATCGTGGCGAGTTCGGAGCCTTGCACCAGATAGCGATCGTCGGCCAGGGCCACGATGGTGAGACCCAGGGGGCTGCCGAGGCTTTCGATGAAGGCCGACGCCGCGTGGCCCGACACCAGGGCGAGGCCACCGAAGGGCGGCAGTCCCAGGGAACCGCGTAGCTCGATGTCGTGACTCGCCACGCGAGCCGGGTCGGCGTGCAGCACCGCATCGAGCACGATGTTGTCGGGCTGGCGGGTTTGGACGAGTAGGCGCCCTCCCTTCGCCCGCGGGCCGACCAGTCGGGCCGCGGCCGACAGCTTGGCCAGCGCCTGTTCGCGGGCACGGAACCGTGGTGCCAGCAACTCCTGATCGAAGTCGAGGAACGCCACACCGGTCGCCGCCGACACTTGGTGCAGCGCCGCCTCGGTCCCGATCACCACCCGGGCGCGCTCGTCGCCCTGCCACCCCTTGGCCGTGACCTCCGCCACCGGCTCGTTGACGAGTGCCTCGAGCTCCTCCCTGGCGCGGTCGACGCCCTGCCGGAGGTTCTTGAAGCTCGTCGAGGAACAGTTCTGGCAGACCACCGGCCGCGTGGCTCCACACGATCGGCATTCCAGCGAACCCTCGTCGACCTGGCGGACCACCGCACCGCAGCGATCACAACACGCCAGGTCGTCGCAGTTGCGACAGGCCAACAGCTGCGAGCGACCGGTGCGGTTGAGCACGCACACCCGGCGACCTTCGGCCCGCACGAACCGGACGAGGGCGCCGGTGTAGAGCCCGCGCTCGGTCGGGGCGTCGTCGCGACGGTCGACGATCTCGAGAATGGGCCATCCCTCGCGTTCCTCCTGCCGGGACGGAGCCAGCACCCGCTGACTGTGTTGTGCATCGACGCTCGGATGGGGCGAGACGAGCACGCACGGAATGCCCAGGCGGGCCGCCCGCTCGATGGCCACGTCACGCGCGTGCCAGGTAGGAGATCGCTCCTCCTGGAGCGCCTCGGCGTGTTCGTCGATGACCACGACATTCGCCAGGCCGTCGACTCTGGCCCAGACCGTCGAGCGCGTACCGATCACCGATGTGCCGCCGGCGGCGAGCGGCCAGTTGTCGGGGTGGGTGACGAGGTGGCCACCAGCCTGGCGGACGGCTGCGGCCAACCGTCGTGCCATCGAGGCCTGCGCTACCACGACGAGGGAGGGACCGGCCCGCACGGCGGCGGCGACCAGTTCCACGAGGTCGGCCGTCGGGGGCCACCGCAAGACAGAAACTGGGCGGGTGAACAGTCGGTCGAAGCGCGGCGAAGGTCCTGGTCGACGAGGCGACGGCGCAGTGCGGGCGGCCTCGAGCATTCTCGGCGGTGAGGCCGTTCCCAGGAACGACGAGACAGGGCCCACCCACCGCCACGCAGCCCACTCGGCCAGCCCGATCGTGGCCGCGTCGGGGCCGATGCCCGACAGCTTCGCCAGGGGCAGCAGTTCGAGATCCGGAGGGCTGGCCGGATCGAGCTCGCTCACCCACGCCGCTACTCGTCGGCCGTGGAGCGGGACTCGCACCATCGAGCCGACGACCAGTCGTCTGGCCCGGCCATCGACGTGCCAGGCCGCAGGAACCGAATAGTCGAAGCGACGGGTCACCGCGGGCAGGTCGGGGATGACCCGAACCCGCTGCGGCGTCGACAACGTCAGAGGCCGAGAGCGCTCTTCAGCGCGGCGGCGCGATCGGTGCGCTCCCAGGTGAAGCCGCCGTTCTCGCTCGTGCGGCCGAAGTGACCGTACGCGGCGGTCTGCTGGTAGATCGGCCGGCGCAGATCGAGGTCACGGAGGATCGCTCCGGGTCGCAGGTCGAAGACCTCGTCGACCGCCTCGGCGATCTTGACGGGATCGACGGCCTCGGTGCCGAAGGTCTCGACCAGGATCGAGATCGGGCGAGCCATGCCGATGGCGTAGGCGACCTGCACTTCGCAGCGCGTGGCGGCGCCGGCGGCAACGACGTTCTTGGCCACCCAGCGGGTGGCGTAGGCGGCGGACCGATCGACCTTCGACGGATCCTTGCCCGAGAATGCACCTCCGCCGTGGCGGGCCATGCCGCCATAGGTGTCGACGATGATCTTGCGACCGGTGAGCCCGGCGTCGCCGACCGGGCCGCCGATGACGAAACGGCCGGTGGGATTGACGTGCACGGCGTAGTCGTCGTCGGCGAACCGTGCTGGGATGACCGGACGGATGACGTGCTCGATCAGGTCGGGGCGGATCATGCGATCGCGGTCGATGCCGTCGTTGTGCTGGGTACTCACCAGCACGGTGCGGAGCCGCACCGGGCGGTCATCCTCGTAGTCGAAGGTGACCTGGGTCTTGGCATCGGGCCGGAGATACGGAATCGTGCCGGCCTTGCGGACCTCGGCGTGACGCTCGGCCAGGCGGTGCGCCACGTGGATGGGCAGGGGCATGAGCTGGTCGTTGTCGTCGCAGGCGTAGCCGAACATCATGCCCTGGTCGCCGGCGCCCTGTTTGTCGAGGTCGTCCTCCTCGCCGGCCTGCCCGGAGCGGACCTCCTCGGAGTCGTCGACGCCCTGGGCGATGTCACTCGATTGTTCGTCGATCGAGATCATCACGCCGCAGGTGTTCCCGTCGTAGCCGACGTCGCCATTGTCGTAGCCGATGCCGTTGATGGTGCTCCGTACGATCTTGGGGATGTCGACATAGGCGTCGGTGGTGATCTCGCCGGCAACAATGGCCAAACCGGTGGTGACCAGGGTCTCGCAGGCGACTCGGCTCATCGGGTCCTGCTCGAGCAAGGCATCGAGGATGGCGTCGCTGATCTGGTCGGCCATCTTGTCGGGGTGACCCTCGGTCACCGATTCGGACGTGAACGTGTAGTTACCCACTGCTTCTCCTGATCGAACTCACGAAACGGCTTTCTTGGCGGCAAGACAGTGCACGACCCTAGCCAACACTTCGCCGGCCACCGCATCCTTCGTGGTGAGTGGGACGTCGACCTCGTCGTCGGCCGTGACGATCACGACATGGTTGGTCTCGTGCGCGAAGCCCGCCCCGGGCTCGCTCACGTCGTTGGCGACGATGATGTCGGCTTTCTTGGTCTCGAGCTTGCGCCGGGCGTTGGCGATCACGTTGTCGGTCTCGGCCGCGAAACCCACGAGCACCTGCGTCGGGCCGCGGCGAGCGCCCAGCGCAGCGAGGATGTCGTCGGTCGGCTCGAGCACGATCTCGGGGGCGCCGTCGGTCTTCTTGACTTTCGTCGGAGCGGTCTCGACCGGGCGAAAGTCGGCGACCGCCGCCGCCATGATCACGACATCGGCATCGGCGGCGGCCGCGACGACGGCATCGTGCATCTCTCGTGCTGTCTCGACCGCCACGAAGGCGACCCCACGGGGCACGCTCAGCGCCGAGCTCGAGATCAGGGTGACCTGCGCGCCCAACGCCGCGGCCCGCGCGGCCAGGGCATGGCCTTGCCTGCCGCTGGAGCGGTTGCCGATGTAGCGCACCGGGTCGATCGGTTCTCGGGTACCGCCCGCGGAGACGACTACGCGAAGGCCCGACAGCGCCCCGTGGGCGAACACCTGCTCGATTGCAGCAACGATGTCGGCGGGAACTGCGAGTCGCCCGCGGCCGATGTCGCCCCCCGCCAGGCGACCATCTTCGGGCGGCACGACGATCACGCCGCGTGCGCTGAGTGTGGCGAGGTTGGCCTGAACCGCGGGGTGCTCCCACATCTCGGTGTGCATGGCCGGACAGAGCACCACGGGCGCCTCGGTGGCCAACAGCGTGGCGGTGAGTAGGTCGTCGGAGATCCCGGCGGCATAGGAGCCGATGAGGCGAGCAGTGGCCGGCGCGACCACCACGACATCGGCGCCCTGGCCGAGGGTGGTGTGCGGGATGACGTCGTCGTCGTCGAACAGCGACACACGAGCCGGCTCGGAGGCAAGCGCCGAGAACGTCGTGGCACCGACGAAACGGGTCGCCGCTTCGGTCAGTACCGGTTGCACGTGGGCGCCGGCGTCGACGAGACGCCGACAGACCTCGATGGCCTTGTACGCCGCGATTCCACCGGAGACTCCGAGGACGACTCGGCGACCGTGGAGGCTCATGGTGGTTGCCCGGATTCGAGAGCTCGTTGGATCAGCCCGCGTCGGGGTCGCCGGCCGATTCGGTGCCGGCCACCACCGCGATGCCCGAGTCGTCGTCGCTCTCGATGGTGGCGATGATCTTGTCGGCGGCGATCTCCTCGAAGGCGATCGAGAGCGGCTTGCGCGACACGGAGGTGACCTGGGGAGGCACCGAGACGCCCAGCCCCTCGCCCAGACCGCCGAAGTAGGCGTTGATCTCGCGAGCCCGGCTCGCACCCAGGGTGACCAGGCGGAATTTCGACTCGGCTCGCTCGAGCAGACCCTCGATCGGAGGGGTCATCATCGAGTCATGCAGTTCACTCATCAGTGCTCCGTTCGGGTCACGTGCCGGGGCTCAACGCTACCAGCGTGGACGCCGGTTTCCCGGCCTCATCCTCGGCGTTGCTCGGCTCGAGCCCGGTTGATGAGCGACAGGATCTCGTCCACGGCACGATCGAGCTGGTCGTTCACCACCGTGACGGCGCCCAGCTGCTCGGCCGCTGCGTTCTCGCGCCGAGCTTCCTCGAGCCGCTTCTGAACGTGGGCATCGGTGTCGCCGCGATGCCGGAGACGGGCGGCCTGCTCGTCGGGGCTGGGGGCGGTGACGAAGACGAGTAGTGCGTCGATGTCGCGTTCGCGGACCTGCCGGGCGCCCTGCACGTCGATCTCCAGCAACACGTCGAACCCCGGTGGAGGCATGGGCACGGGCGTCCCGTAGAGGTGGCCGAGGAAGTCGGCGTACTCGAGGAATCCGCCGCTGGCCAGGTGTGCTTCGAAGGTCGGCCGGTCGACGAAGGTGTAGGAGG
Organism: uncultured Acidimicrobiales bacterium; assembly: GCA_963700995.1. Taxonomy (GTDB): domain Bacteria; phylum Actinomycetota; class Acidimicrobiia; order Acidimicrobiales; family JAHEJN01; genus JAHEJN01. Next base: position 47,036 of record CAVOZP010000008.1, on the reverse strand, counting down.
TCTCGTCCTCGCCGGGGCGAGGTGGCCGTGTGGTCCACGATCGGCTCAGCCACAAGCGCGAATCGAACTCGACCAGACGCCGGGCAATCGTGCCTTTGCCGACCCCGCCGGGACCCGAGAGGACAACGACGAGACCGGGCCGATCGCTCAGCTCCCGACCGCCTCGAGCAGCGCAGCCCGCTGCTGACCACCGAGACCGCGGAACCGACGGCTCTCGCTGATCTTGCACTCGTCCATGAGCCGGCGGGCCTTCACCTTCCCCACACCGGGCAGCGATTCGAGCACGGCGAGCACCTTGGTCTTGCCGACGACGTCTTCTCCCGACCGGTCGAGGAGCTCCCGAAGGCTCACCGAGCCCATCTTCAGTCGCTCCTTGAGCTCGGCGCGGACGCGGCGGGCCTCGGCGGCCTTGGCCAGCGCAGCTCGTCTCTGGTCATCGGTGAGCATTGGGGGTGCAGCCATCACACGAGTGTAATTCCAACCCGAGCCGGTTTCGGGGATCGCCCGGAGCGCCCGGTATTCCTTGATTTCTGTGCGTTGTCGCCGACCGGTTCCTCCATGCGACTCCGCTCGCGCACGTATCTGGTGTCGATGCTTGCGCTCCTCGCCGTCACGACTGCCCTCGGTCCGGATTTCATCTCGATCGCGCTGGGACTCGTCGTCGGGCCGTCGGCGATCGTCATCGTCGTGCTGCGGGTCCGCGAGATGCGGCCGAGTCGTCCGGGGATCTGGTACGCACTGGTCGCAACGGGCACGGTCTTCCTGCTCGCAGGGGTGGTCGACCTGATCCTCGCCCCTCGGTCCTACCCGAGCCTCCCCGACTACTTGGATCTCATCGGTTACTCGATCGCGGTCAGCGCCTTCGCGGTCCTTCTGACCCAACGAACCAGCCTCGGTGGCCGCCACAGCGTGAGCGAGTCCCTGATCGTGCCCGGCTCGCTCGCCGTCATCATCTGGAACTTCGTGATCGTGACCGGACTGCGCAACGGCATGCTCTCGACCGAAGGGCAGATCCTGAACGGCATGTTCAACATGCTGAGCCTTACGCTCTGCGGCCTGGTCGCCGCACTTCTCTTCGGCCCAGGACGCCGTGACCGGGCCATCTACCTGCTCAGTGCGATGGGCATCGGCGCGCTGCTCGGCGATGTGCTCGGTTCGATGGAGATCTCCGGCACACAGTTCCCGGGCATCTCACGTCTTGCTGTACTCGCACCGGCAGTGGCGTTCGTCTATTCAACGCTCGCGGCCATGGACCCGTCGATGGCTCGGGTCACCGAACCGACCGTCGAACCGCTGAACTCCCTCGGCGGGTATCGACTGGTGTCGATGTGCATCGCGGCCATGACCGCACCGATCCTGCTCCTCGCCCGAATCGGCCAGGACGACCCGACGTGGATCACCCTCGGGACCTTGCTGATCTGGGTGCTCACGATTGCCGGGATCCTGGCCCGCCTCAGCGGCCTCATCCACGCCCGGGAGAAGCAGGCCGCGGCCGATCGGGTCCTCGCCGTGGCGTCCGAGCAGTTCATGGCCTCGACTGCGCCACCCGCCATGTACAGGTCGGCAATTCGTGCCGCCGGCGTTGTTGCCGAATGGTGGGGTGTGCATCGCCGCACGTCCATCCTGTCCTGCGAGGACGGCAAGTTCTGCGTAGCCGCCTCGGTGGGGCCCGAGATGGGTGATCCGACCGGCACGGTGGTGAGATTCCTCCCGATCCACGACGGCATCCGCAGGGCGCTGGAGTCGCGGAGCAGCGAGACCTTCTTCGACCTCCCGGCGCTCGACTCTGCAACGTCTCACAGCGAGACGGTGACGATCTTCCCGTTGGTCGCATCGGGCAGTCTGCGCGGCGCATTCCTGATCAACACCGACCGGCCCCTTCGGCCCCTTGCCAACACCACACTCTCGTCACTTGCCGCCGACCTCTCCCTGGCGCTCGAGGGTGCAGCACGGGCCGAAGCCGAGCACCGCGAGGCGAGCGAACGGCGATTCCGCGCCCTCGTCGACGAGTCGAACGACGTGATCGCCCTCCTCGACGACGACGCCAATCTCGACTTCATCGGCCCGGCCGTGAGCCGCCTGCTCGGTCATGACGAGAACCGCCTGCTCGGGACGCCGATGATCGATCTCGTCGCTCCCGAGGACCAGAACCGTTTCCGTGCGTGCATCGAACGCCACCCGTCGGCCCCGGCCTCGACCGAGGTCCGGTTGGTCGACGCACGCGGTAACGAACGCTGGTTCGACATCGTGGCCGCCGACCACCGCCACGACCCCAACATCGGTGGCGTGGTCGTGACCGCACGCGACGTCCATGGTCGCAAGGTCGCCGACGATCGTACCCATCGCAGCGAGGCCCGATTCCGGTCGCTCGTCCAGCACGCAACCGATCTCGTCGCGGTTCTCCAGGGCGACGGGACCATCAGCTACTCGAGCCCGTCCTCGTCGAAAATTCTCGGCATCGCGGCCAATGAGCTGGTCGGCACCACCTTCGCCGATCTCGTGACCGATCGTCACCGAGCCCGGCTCCGTGATGCGCTCGTGCGTCTCGGGACTCGACCCGACGTTCCCTACGACTTCGAGCTCGATCTGGTCACGGCCGCCGGTGAGACGTGTACGCTCGACATCACGGCACGAGATCTCCGCCACGACGAGACGGTCGAGGGCATCGTCGTCAACGCACGCGACATCACCGATCGCAAACGGCTCGAAGACAACCTCCGGCATCAGGCACTGCACGACAGCCTCACCGGTATTCCCAACCGCACCTTGTTCTCCGACCGAGTCGAGCAGGCTCTGACCCGGCGCGAGGCAGACGTTGCCGTGTTCGTGATCGACATCGACGACTTCAAAACGGTGAACGACGGCCTCGGGCACCATGCAGGAGACGACCTTCTCAAGATCCTCGCTTTCCGGCTCCGGCAGGTGCTCCGGGTCGGCGACACCGCCGCCCGTCTCGGCGGCGATGAGTTCGCCGTACTGATCGAAGACGCATCGGATCGCGAGAAGACGGTGGACATCTCCCATCGTCTGCTCACCAAGATTCGAGAACCCGTCGAGATCAGTGGCAGCGAGCTCACGGTCGAGGGGAGCATCGGTATCGCGTTCAGCAGCGACCTCGCCCATCGCTCCGCCGAGACGCTCATCCGTAGTGCTGACGCTGCGATGTACTCCGCCAAGGCCTCGGGCAAGGGTCGGTCCGAGTCCTACGAGGAGTCCATGCACCTCGGGGCGATGGAGCGGCTGCACTTGAAGAGCGACCTCTCGCGGGCGCTCGACCTCGACGAGTTCCGGCTGTGGTACCAGCCGGTGGTGAACCTCACCGATGGCTCGTTGGTGGGCTTCGAGGCGCTGATTCGATGGGAGCGCACCGGTCACGGTCTCGTCAGCCCCGCCGACTTCATCCCCCTGGTCGAGGAGAGTGGCCTGATCGTTCCCATCGGTCGCTGGGTGCTTCACGAAGCGACCGAACGTCTGGCCGAGTGGAGCCTCCTCCTCGGTCGGTCCGACCTCCAGATGGGCATCAACGTCTCACCCCGGCAGCTGCAGGGCGACGGCATCCTCGACGACATCCAAGACGCGCTGCGGTCATCGAAGGTGGAGGCGACGAACATCGCCATCGAGCTCACCGAGACGTCCCGAGTCGACGAGAACGGTGCCGACGCCGACCGGCTCGCCGCGATCGGCCGCCTCGGCTGCGAGGTCTACGCTGACGACTTCGGCGCCGGGTATGCGTCGTATGCGGCCCTGCGCCGTCTGCCCTTCAGCGGAGTGAAACTTGATCGCAGCCTCATCGACGGCGTGGCCCACCAGGGGGCGTCGAGCGCACGGGCTCAGGTGCGATCGATGATCGAGATGGCGCGGCACCTCGATCTCGACGTGATCGCCGAAGGCATCGAGACCCCCCAGCAGGTCGAGGTGCTGTTGGAGCTCGGCTGCACAGTGGGTCAAGGCTTCCATTTCGCTCGGCCGTCGGCCGATGGCGGCGTGACCGCCAAGGAGGCGACATCGGCAGTGCCATAGTCGAATCGCGGCGACTTGGCCACGCAGGGTGTCGACTCGGTCGACAAGTTGCACATATTGCCACTGAGTGTGGTTCACTGGAGGCCTCGCCCAGCGGTCGAACACCGGCGAGAGTCGAACTCCAATGCCGTCGTTCTCCTCCGCCTACGCCCACGGGTCGACCGGTCTCGAACCCTCCTTGTCGCCTGCGGCGCCCCTGCCCTTGGGTGGCGTCAACGCGTCCGACTTCACGGCGACGCCGGGCGACCTCCGAGGGATGCTCGCCTCGTGCGTCGACGCCGGACAGGCCAGCGTCGGCTTCTATCGACGCGCCGGACCGACGTGGGACTCGACGTCGATGAGCGGGTTCGTGGCCGACGTCTACCGGTGCGGAAGGAGCTTCGTCGCCCAGGGACTCCGTGCCGGCGACATCACCGTCATCACCGTCAGCGACAATCCCTCGGTTCTGCGATCCTTCTTCGGCGCCCTTGCCATCGGCGCCCTGCCCATGATCCTGCCCGTGCGGCCGGCGTTCGACGATCCGACCACAGCCAACGATCGTCTCGACGCTGTTCTCCGAGGCCTACCGGGAACCCCCGCTGTCGTCGTCGCCGAGGGCACCAAGGCTCCGCCCACGTCGGTGGCGCTGCGCGTCGTCGAGCTGCCCATCGATCTCGCAACATACGACGGGTCGGTGATCCGTCAGCCCACTGCATCTCCCGACGACATCGCCTATCTCCAATTGTCGAGCGGCTCGACGCGTGACCCACGGCCGATCGCGGTGACCCACACGGCCGCCGTGGCGCAGCTGGGCGCCATGATCGAGCGATCCGACCTACGGAACGATGACAGATTCCTCGTCTGGTTGCCGCTCTACCACGATCTCGCCCTCGTGGCCTTTTCGATGGTGCCGATGGCGCTCGGTGCCTCGATGTACTTCATGACCCCGTTCGACTTTCTCGGTGACCCCTCCTCGTGGCTCAAGGGAATTGCCGACCTTCGGATCACCAGTACGGCGGCTCCCAACTTTGGGCTTCGCCATGCCGCAGAGCGCTCCCGGGCGAAGCGTCTGGATGGAGTCGATCTTTCCTGTGTGCGGCGGGTGTGTTGCGGTGCCGAACCCATCAAGGCGAGCACGTTACGTTCGTTTCTCGATCGCTTCGGCCCCCACGGACTCGCCACCGACGTGCTGGTGCCCACCTACGGCATGGCCGAGACAACGCTCATGCTCACGATGCCGGCCCGGCGACGGCCCGTCCTCACTGCCGTCGTCGAGCGGTCGCCGCTGCTGCATCTCGGCGACGTGTCGACCTTGCGTCGGTCGACGCTCGATCGCGCGCTTCCCGTCGGCGACCACGAGGTGGAGCTCGTTGGGGTCGGACCAGCCGGCCTCGGCACCGAGGTGTTCATCGTGGATGAAGACGGTGAGTGCCTCGATCGCGATCTCGTCTGCGGTGAGGTCGTCACCCGCACCACTTCGCTTGCCGCGGGGTATCTGCGATCCGACGGCACCGTCGATGCCTTCGATCCCGAGGGCTTTCGCACCGGAGACATCGGCTTTCTCGACGACGGCGAGCTGTACGTGATCGACCGACTCAAGAACGTCATCATCCGGTCGGGTCAGAACATCTCAGCCACTGCGATCGAAGACCTCGTCGCCGAGGTGACGGGCCTTCCCGCCGACTCGATCGTCGTTATCGACTCCGACCTGACAGAGGGCGATGGTCGGATCACCGCCCTCGTCGAGATGGGACGCAAGACCGATCCCAACACCGTGAGCGAGGCCATGGTCGCCAACGCCGACCTGTTCCGTCCCGCAGTCGATGATCTGCTGCTGCTCAATCCCAACGCTCTACCGCGGCACGACGAGTGGCAAGAAGCAGCACCGCAAGACCCGGCTGGTGCTCGAAGCCGGCGAGCTCCGGATCGTCTCCCAGACCGCACTCACCCCGGAACGGCACCCGGAGGCAGTGGCCGAGGTCGAGACCGAGACCATCGATCTCACCCGCCTGGAGGTCGCAGCGGTCATCGAAGGGTTGGTCTCAGCCATCGTGGGGCGTCGAATCCCAATGGTCGAGGTCACCGAAGCGTCGATGCTCACCTCCGACCTCGGTCTCGAATCGGTCGACCTGTACGAGCTGGCCGTCTCCATCGAGGACGAGCTCGACATCGCGCTCCATGAGAGCGATCTCCGCGAGGTACGCCTGCCGTCGGCGACCTCATCGAGATCGGCACCGCTCGCCGGCGAGACGGGGCGGCTCCCGCCGGCACCGGCATCACCACCGCATTGGAGGAGGCGGCCACGCCGTTCCCCCAGCTTCTCCGGACCGTGGACGACCAGAAAGACCGTCAGGTATGCATCGGCGGACGCTGGCTCACCGACTTCGCGTTCGTGCAACTACCTCGGCCTCGATCTTCACAACGAGGTCATCGAAGCCATCGATCCGGCGCTGCGCCAGTGGGGTGTACACCCGAGCTGGACCCGTGCCGTCGCCTCGCCCGCTCCCTACCGTGAGCTCGAGGTGGCGCTGGCCGGCCTGGTCGGTGTGCCCGACACGGTCGTCTTCCCCGCCCTCAGCCTGTTGCACCTCAGCGCCCTTCCCGCGCTCGCCACTCCGACGGGCTCGATCTTCATCGACCGAGCGGCCCATCAGTCGTTGCAGCAGGCCGCCGAGCTCGCCTCGGGTCGCGGCGCCACCGTCACAGCGTTCGATCACGGTGATCTGGCCGAGCTCGACCACCTCTTGGCCGACGCGGCCAACGGGCCGCGTGTCCTCGTCGTCGATGGGGTCTACTCGATGAGTGGCGGCCCGGCTCCGCTCGTCGATCTGGCGGGGCTGGCTGCTCGTCACGACGCGTTGATCTATGTCGATGACGCTCACGGCTTCGGCATCCTCGGCGAGAACCCGACCGAGCAGTCGCCATACGGTCACCGAGGCAACGGCGTCGTGAAGCACTTCGGCCTCGACTACGAGCGCATCGTCTACTGCGCGACACTGTCGAAGGCCTACTCGTCGATGGGCGTGTTCGTCACCGTTCAGACCCCAGCCGAGCGGCGGCAACTCGAGCGATCGGGCACGCTCGTGTTCTCCGGGCCGATACCCACCGCCAGTTTGGCCTCGGCCCTCGCAGGCCTGGAGGTGAACGACCACTCCGGCGATGTCATTCGGGCGCGGCTTCGGCGACTCGCCGGTCGCCTCGGCCGGGGAATCCGGGAGCTCGGCTTCGACTACGACAACGCATACGACTTCCCGATCGTGAACATCACCATCGGCTCGATCACCAGGACGCGGGAAGCCTCGATGATGCTCTGGGACCACGGCTTGTTGGTCACGCCGTCGATCTATCCCGCCGTTCCGCTCGATGCCTGCGGCGTGCGGTTCACGCTGACAGCGGCGAACACCGATCTCGAGATCGATCAGGCCCTCACCGCGCTCGCCGAGATCGCCGCTCGGGTCAACACAGATCAGCCCTCGAGCTCGGCCACGATCGCCTGAGCCATCGCGACGGGATCGTCGGCGGCGGTCACCGCCCGGCCGACGACGAGCACATCGGCGCCGGCGTCGATGGCCTGACGCGGCGTGGCCACACGAGCCTGGTCGTCGACCGCGACGCCCGCGGGACGGATGCCGGGAACGACCCGCACCATGCGTGGGGCCAGGGTGCGAACGTCGTCGAGGTCGGTGCCCGAACACACAATCCCCCCACACCCTGCCTCCATCGCCGCTCGCACCCGCTTGGGCACGATGTGCGGCGGGGCGTCTCGGTCGCTGGTGAGCACGGTGACGGCCAACGCGACCGGACGGTCGAGTCCGGCTCCGGCCGCCCCCTCGGCCAGACCCTCGACTCCGGCGCGGAGCATGTCGACTTCGCCGTGGGCGTGCATGGTGAGGTACTTGACCCCGAGCGCACCGAGCACACGGCTGGCCTTGCCCACCGTGTTGGGGATGTCGTGGAGTTTCAGATCGGCAAAGACCTCGTAACCAAGGTCCTGCATCAGGCCGAACGCCTCCGGACCCGCGGCGCTGAACAGCTCGAGGCCGACCTTGGCGACGCCGAAATAGGGCCGCAGACTGCGAGCGAGACGGCTGGCGGCCACCAGGTCGTCGACATCGATGGCCAACGCCAGCTGGCTGCGGATGGATTCGGGAACTTCGGTGGGCGACATCATCACTCCAGGTCAGGGTGTACTGGTCGGTCGGTGCGCGGCTCCGACGATCTCGGCCACCGACGCGACCCCATGATCGTGACACCATCGACGGGTCTGGGTGAGGATCCTCTCGCATGCCCTCGGGTCCGCGAAGGTCGCCGTTCCCACTCCGACGGCCGAGGCGCCGGCCATGATCAACTCGATGGCATCGGCTCCGCTCTGTACGCCGCCCAGCCCGATGAGGGAAACGTCGGGAAACGCAGCGTGGACGTCGAAGACCGTGCGCACCGCAACCGGGTGGATGGCGGCACCCGAAAGGCCTCCTCCACCGCCTCCGAGCGCCGGTCGACGGGCCTCGATGTCGATCACCATCCCGAGCAGCGTGTTGGCGATCGTGAGCGCCTCCGCACCGTTGTCGACAGCCGCCCCCGCGATGGGCACGATGTCGGCAACGTGGGGGCTGAGCTTGGCCCAGCGCGGGCGATCGGCGGCCACGGTGGCGGCCAACACCGCTCCGGTGGCCTCGGGGCTCGATGAGAACATCGCCCCCCGCGCCTCGAGGTTCGGGCACGACACGTTCACCTCCACGGCGATCACTTCGGCCGGAAGCTCAGCGCACATCTCCGCCGCTCGTCGGTACTCGCCGATGCTGTGTCCCCAGATGCTGACCACCACGGCCGCACCGGTGGCGGCCAGCTCGGGCAGATCGTTCTCGGCCCAGGCGGCGATTCCCGGCCCTTGGAGTCCGACGCTGTTGAGCATGCCACTCGCGGTCGGGAGCACCCGCGGCGCTGGATTGCCGGGCCACGGGTCGGGCGACAACGATTTCACGACCACTGCCCCGAGCGTCGACAGATCGAAGTAGCTGTGCAGCTCGGCACCGTGGCCCGCGGTACCCGAGGCCGTGAGCACCGGACTGCGCAGTCGCAACGAGCCGATGGTCGTCGGGAGCTGCGGGCCATCGGCCGGCACGGCTCAATCGCCTGCCGGCTCGTGATGGACGCCGCGGTGGTACTCCTGCAACGTCCGCACCTCGAGCGCGTGATCACGGCGATCGGCGATGCCACCCGCGGCTGCCAGCGCGGCCGAGACAGTGGTGAGCAACGGTACGCCCTTGGCCCCGGCCGCCTGCCGGATGTGGGCACCGTCGGCTCGCGGGCCTCGACCACGCGGGGTGTTGACGACGAGCTTGATGAGGCCCGAGTCGATCAGGTGAACGGCATCGGTGCCTGACGCCTCGCCGAGCTTCGAAACCTGAATGGCCACTGGCACATCGGCCTCGCGGAGCGCGTCGGCGGTGCCGGCGGTGGCCGCGATGGAGAAGCCGAGATCCACGAACGCCCGCCCGGCCTCGACGCCCGCGGCCTTGTCACGGTCGGCGACCGACAGGAACAACGTGCCCGACGCAGGAAGCTCGTTGCCCGCCGCGAGCTGGGCCTTGGCGAAGGCGAGACCCATCCGCAGATCGATGCCCATGACCTCGCCGGTGCTCTTCATCTCGGGGCCGAGCATGGCGTCAGCGTCAGGGAAACGACTGAACGGGAGCACCGCTTCCTTCACGGCGATGTGATCGCCGACGGCCCTCTCATTGAGCACGCCTTGGACCCGCAGCTCCTCCAGCGTCGCACCGAGCATCACCCTGGCCGCGACCTTCACCAACGGCACGCCGGTGGCCTTGGCCACGAACGGAACGGTGCGACTGGCCCGCGGGTTGGCCTCGATCACGAACACCTGCTCGCCGCCGGTGCGCTTCACGGCGAACTGCACGTTCAACAAGCCGACAACGTTCAAGGCGTTGGCGAGGGCCGTCGCGTAGTTCTCGAGCGTCGCGATGGTGGCCGACGACAGACTCACCGGCGGGAGCGTGCACGCGCTGTCGCCGGAGTGAACACCCGCCTCCTCGACGTGCTCCATGATGCCGCCGATGAGCACCTCGCCGACGTGATCACGAATGGCGTCGACATCGACCTCGATCGCCTCTTCGAGGAAACGATCGACCAGCACCGGCCGTTCGGCCGACAGCCCACCCTCACGACCGAGCGAGCCGATCACCGTCAGCTCGGCCATCGCTTCGCGAAGGCCGTCTTCCTCGTAGACGATCACCATGGCCCGACCGCCGAGCACGTACGACGGGCGGATGAGGACCGGATAACCGACCCGCTCGACCACGGTCAGCGCGTCGTCGATGGTGATCGCCGTACCGCCGGGGGGTTGAGGGATCTCGAGGTGCGCACACAGTGCGTTCCACCGATCGCGATCCTCGGCCTGATCGATCGCATCGGGGCTGGTGCCGGCAATCAGTTCCGTGGGGAGCAGTGACGACAGCTTGAGTGGGGTCTGGCCACCGAGGGCGACGATGACGCCGACGACGCCGGGTCCACCCGCCGACGCCGCCTCCTCGGCCTCGATCACGTTCAGCACGTCTTCCCGGGTCAGCGGCTCGAAGTAGAGGCGGTCGGAGGTGTCATAGTCGGTGCTGACCGTCTCGGGGTTGCAGTTGATCATGATCGTCTCGAAGCCCGCCTCCCGGAGGGCAAAGCTGGCATGAACGCAGCAGTAGTCGAACTCGATTCCCTGGCCGATTCGGTTCGGGCCCGAACCGAGGATGATCACCCGCGGGCGATCGCTCTCGCCGACCTCGCTCGTGTCCTCCCAGGCGGAGTAGTGATAGGGGGTCTCGGCCGCGAACTCGGCGCCACAGGTGTCGACGGTCTTGAACGTGGGCACCACCCCGGCGTCGGTGCGACACGACCGCACCTCGTCCTCGGGGACCGACCAGAGATGGGCGAGCTGGGCGTCGGAGAAACCCAACTGCTTGGCCCGCTTCCATTCCCGTCGGGTGAGATCGGCCGGCGACCGGTCGCCCAGCTCGGCCCGGTGGTCGACGATGGCCGACATCTGTTCGAGGAACCACCGGTCGATCATGGTGACGCGAAACAGCTCGTCGACTGCGACGCCTCGGCGTAGCAGCTCTCCCAGCTCGAACAGACGCGCCGGGGTGGCCACGGCCACCCCGGCCAGCAGATCGGCGGTGTCGATGGTGAACAGCTCGGCCTCGCCGGGGTCGACGTTCAGGCCGTACCGGCCCGTCTCGAGCGAACGCAGTGCCTTCTGGAGCGACTCGGGGAACGTGCGGCCGATCGCCATGACCTCGCCGACGGACTGCATCTGGGTTCCGAGCACCGGCGCGACGCCGGGGAACTTCTCGAAGGCCCATCGAGGAATCTTGGTGACGACGTAGTCGATCGTGGGCTCGAACGACGCTGGAGTCATCCTGGTGATGTCGTTGGGGATCTCGTCGAGGGTGTACCCGACCGCCAGCCGGGCAGCGATCTTGGCGATCGGGAACCCCGTGGCCTTCGAGGCGAGCGCGGATGACCTCGACACCCGCGGGTTCATCTCGATGACGACCTGCTCACCGGATTGCGGGTGCACGGCGAACTGCACGTTCGAGCCGCCGGTCTCCACGCCCACCCTGCGCATGACCGCGAAGGCGGTGTCACGCATCAGCTGGTATTCGACATCGCTGAGTGTCTGAGCCGGCGCCACGGTGACCGAATCACCCGTGTGCACGCCCATGGGGTCGAGGTTCTCGATGGAACACACGACGACGCAGTTGTCGGCGTGATCGCGCATCACCTCGAGCTCGAACTCCTTCCATCCGGCGATCGACTGCTCGATGAGGATCTCGCTGATGGGGCTGGCTTCGAGCCCCAGCTTGGCCATCCTCTCGAACTGCAGAGCCGTGGTGGCGATGCCTGTGCCCTTGCCCCCCAGGATGTAGGCAGGGCGGATGATCACCGGCAGGCCGATCTCTTCGACCGCGACCAGGGCCTGGTCCCACGTGCGCGCAATGGCCGAGCGCGGAACAGCGAGGCCGATCTCGAGCATCGCCTGCTTGAACTCATGACGATCCTCGGCGGTCGCAATCGCCTCGGCGTTGGCCCCGATCAGCTCCACACCGTGGCGGCCGAGCACGCCGAGCTCGACCAGTTCCATCGCCAGGTTGAGCGCCGTTTGACCGCCGAGCGTGGGCAGCAGCGCATCGGGCTGCTCCCGCTCGATGATCCGGGTCAGCACCTCGGCCGAGAGCGGCTCGACATAGGTCGCGTCGGCGAAGTCGGGATCGGTCATGATCGTTGCCGGATTGGAGTTGGCCAGGATCACCCGGTAACCCTCCTCGCGAAGCACTCGACACGCCTGGGTCCCGGAGTAGTCGAACTCACAGGCCTGGCCGATCACGATCGGTCCCGAGCCGATCATCAGGATCGACTCGATGTCGTCACGACGCGGCATCAGTTCGCCTTTCGGGCGGTTGCGTCGATCAGGTCGTCGAAGGCGGCGAACAGATACCGGGAATCGTGGGGCCCGGGCCCGGCCTCGGGGTGGTACTGCACGCTGAACGCCGGTGCGCCGAGCACTCGAAGGCCCTCGACCACTCCGTCGTTGAGGTTCCGGTGGGTCACCTCGATGCCCGACACCCCCTCGATCGCCACCGCATAGTTGTGATTCTGGCTGGTGATCTCGATGCCTCCAGTGGCTTCGCGCCGCACCGGATGGTTGCCGCCGTGATGCCCGAACGGGAGCTTGTAGGTCTCGGCGCCGACGGCCAGCGACAACAACTGGTGGCCGAGGCAGATCCCGAACACCGGTACGTGGCCGAGGAGGCCGGAGATGGCCTGCACCGCATAGCTCACCGGTTCGGGATCGCCAGGGCCATTCGAGAGGAACACGCCGTCGGGGTCGCGAGCCATTACCTCCGCCGCCGGTGTCGACGCCGGCACCACCTCGATGTCGCCGAGCATCGACAGGTGACGAAGAATGGTGCGCTTGATGCCGAAGTCGTAGGCCACCAACCGGCGAGCCCCACCGGTCGACGGCACCGCGTAGGGCTCGACGCAGCTGACCCCGGCCACCAGGTCGATTCCGTCGGTGGTCGGTTGCGCCCGTGCTGCCGCCAGCAGTGTGGCCTCGTCAGCGGTGCCGAACGCGGCGGCCATCGAACCGTGGTCACGGATGGCACGGGTGAGACGTCGGGTGTCGATGCCCGAGATCCCCGCCACTCCCTGGTCGATCAGCATCGACTCGAGGTCGAGTTCGGCCCGCCAGTTGGAGTGCCGGCGGGCGAGATCGCGCACGATCACTCCGCTGCAGAACGCTCGGCGACTTTCGAAGTCGTCGCCGTTCACGCCGTAGTTGCCGATGTGTGGATAGGTGAACGAGATGATCTGCCCGGAGTAGCTGGGGTCGGTGAGAATCTCTTGATAGCCCGACAGGGCCGTGTTGAACACGACCTCGCCGGTCGTGACGCCGGCGGCCACGGGTGCGCCGATGGCCTCACCCTCGAACACCGAACCGTCGGCCAGGACCAGCAACGCCTCGTCGCGCCGGGTCACCGCTGCGCCTCCCCCTCGATCACGACCGCCTCACCCGTCACCACCGTGTGCCGGACCTTCCCTACGAGCCGACGGCCCGCATACGGTGTGTTGCGACTGCGACTGGCCAGGTCATTCGGGTCGACGGTCCAGGTATGGCCCGGATCGAACACCGTGAGGTTGGCCGGCGACCCGTCGACGATGTCGATCCCGTGGGTTGCCTCGATGCCGGCAATGGCCGCCGGCTTCCACGACAGCGCCCCGATCACGTCGCTCAGGGGCAGGTCGAGCTCGGTGAGGGCCAGGCCCAGTGCGGTCTCGAGCCCCAGCATTCCTGGGGGCGCAGAGTCGAACGGCCGCTCCTTGGTCTCGGGGCTGTGGGGCGCGTGGTCGGTGGCGATGGCGTCGATGGTGCCGTCGCCCAGGCCGACCCTGATCGCCGCGACGTCGGCATCGGTCCGCAGGGGCGGGTGAACCTTGTACACCGTGTCGTAGTCGGCGCACGCCGCATCGGTGAGGGTGAAGTGATGGGTCGTCGCCTCCACGGTCACCGCGACCCCTGCGGCCCGGGCGGCGCGCACCAGCTCGACCGATCCGGCGGTGGAGAGGTGCTGGAGGTGGATGCGGCAGCCCGTGAGCCGAGACAGCGCGATGTCGCGCATGACCATGAGCTCTTCGGCCTCGGCGGGCTGACCCGGGATACCGAGACGACTCGACCACTCGCCTTCGTGCATGAACCCACCAGCCGACAGCGCCTCGACCTCGCAGTGCTGGGCGAGCGTCACCCCGAGGCCCGTTGCATACTCCATCGCTCGGCGCATGAGCCGCACATCCTGCACACCGTTGCCGTCGTCGGTGAAGATCCGCACCCCCAGGTCGGCCAGTTCGGCCATCGGTGCGAGCGTGTCGCCCTTCCGGCCGACCGTGATCGCTGCCGACGTGTACAGGTCGACCAGCGACTGGCGTCCGAGGGCCAAGACCTCACGAACGACCGACGCATCGTCGATGGTCGGCGTGGTGTTCGGCATGGCCACCAACGCGGTGAACCCCCCGAGTACCGCCGCCCGACTTCCGGACTCGATGGTCTCGGCCTCCTCGTTTCCGGGCTCGCGCAGATGGGTGTGGAGATCGACGAAGCCGGGCGAGACCACGCACCCCCCGCGTCGAGGAGCCGATCGCCTTCGAGATCCGGGCCGATGCCGACCACCCGGCCGCCGTCGATGGCGACGTCGACGGCGCGTTCGCCCCGACGGTCGATCACTCGACCTCCCTTGATGACCAGCTCAGGCATCGGTCTCCTCCCCATCGTCGCCGAACACCGGGTCGGCGTCGGTGGCCAACAGATCGAACAACACCGCCATGCGAACGGCCACGCCGTTGCGCACTTGATCGGTCACCACGGCGTTGGGCATCTGTGGAACGTCGGCGGCCACTTCGACTCCCGCGGTTCATGGGACCCGGGTGCATCACGACCGTGTCGGGGCCGAGACGACGGGCTCGCTCAGCGGTGAGCCCGTAGGTGGCCGTGTACTCACGCAGGCTCGGCACCAGCGCTTCGTGCATCCGTTCGAGCTGCATGCGCAGCAGGTACAGCACATCGACCTCGCCGATGACCTCGTCGATGGAATGGCTGACCGTGACATCGAAGGGCGCCAGCGAGGGAGGCAGCAGCGTCGGCGGAGCAACCAGGACGACCTCGGCGCCGAGAGAAGTGAACGCAGCGATGTTCGACCGAGCGACCCGCGAGTGCTTGACGTCGCCCACGATGGCGATGCGTCGACCCTCGATCCCGCCCAACCGGTCGCGCAACGTGTAGCAGTCGAGCAACGCCTGCGTGGGATGGGCATGCCAGCCGTCACCGGCATTGATCACCGACGCGTCGAGCCACTGGGTGATCTGTTTGGGGGCACCCGCCGACTTGTGGCGCACCACGATGGCATCGACGCCCATGGCCTCGATGGTCTGGACCGTGTCTCGCAACGACTCGCCCTTGTTCACCGCCGACGATCCCACGCTGAAGTTCATCGAGTCCGCCGACAACCGCTTCGCCGCGGTCTCGAACGACAGGCGGGTTCGGGTGGAGTCCTCGTAGAACAGCCACGCCACCGTGCGGCCGCGCAGCACCGGCACCTTCGGGATACGCCGCTGGCTGACTTCGACGAAGCTGTCGGTCAGCCTCAGGATGCGTTGCACCCCCTCGACTCCCAGGTCATCGATCGTCAGAAGATGCCGCCGCGCCGTACGGCTCACTGCTCGACCTTCGCCTTCTGGCGGCCTGCCGGCCGCGCCGTACGGCTCACTGCTCGACCTTCGCCTTCTGGCGGCCTGCCGGCCGCGCCGTACGGCTCACTGCTCGACCTTCGCCTTCTGGCGGCCTGCCGGCCGCGCCGTACGGCTCATCGGTGCATCTCCCCCAGCTCGACGGCGGTACTCGACACATTCACGACCTCGTCGCGCCGGGTCGGCAGGTTCTTCCCGACATAGTCGGGGCGAATCGGGAGCTCGCGGTGGCCGCGGTCGACCATCACGGCGAGCTGCACGGCTCGGGGACGCCCGAAGTCGTGCACCGCATCGACCGCGGCCCGGATGGTTCGGCCGGTGTAGAGAACGTCGTCGACCAAGACGATGATCTTCCCCGTGAGATCGTCGGGGATCTCCGTCGGGGCCTCGGGCAGCACCGGGCGGAGGCCGATGTCGTCCCGGTAGAACGCGACATCGAGCGTTCCGACCGGTGGCTCGGTGCCACTGATCTCGGTGAGCGCCTCCCCCAGTCGATGGGCGAGCTCGACGCCACCGGTCTGCAGACCGATCACGAGGATCTGGTCGTCGCCCTGGTTGTGCTCGAGGATCTCGTGGGCCATGCGCCATACCGCTCGGCGGATGTCGTCGGCATCGAGAACAGTGGAGCGGGCAACGGAAAACGCCTCCATAAGGAGGCGTGCGTCGGCGTTCACGTTCGGCCACTGGGCTACCTCGTTCTTCCGTGCGAGCCTCACCGGACCCGCTTCACGGTCGAGATCGCACCGTAGCAGAACCGGTCCGGCGTTCGAACACCATTCGTCCATCGGGCAGATTCGCCCGGTGCGCGAAACCCGCCCGGCGGGCGACCGCGACCGACGCGACGTTGTCGGTGTCGATGATCGCAGCCAGCCGGCTCACCCCACACGCCTCCAACAGCCAGGCGGCGAAGCCGTCGAGCGCCCGGGTCGCGTGCCCCTTGCCCCTGGCGGGTTCGGAGAGCCACCACCCGACGACGGCCGTCCCGCGCTCGACGTCGACCTCGGTCACCCCGATCTCGCCGATTGGTTCATCGGATCCGGCATCGACGATGACCAGGTCGATGGCGGTGGTTCCGGTTCGTTCCGCGCTCGCCTGTCGCAACCACCGGTCCGCAGTTGTCCTGGTCGGTTCCTCGGGCACGGGTGACCACCGGGCAACCTCACGATCGGTCCACCCGGCGAGGAGGAAGGCGGCGTCGTTCTCGTCGAGCCGCGCCATGCCCGCAACGAGATCGGCCCGAACCTCAACGGATGGGCCGGCCGTCGAAGTGTGTTCTCAGCCCGACTGCTCATCGTCAGGTCGGTCACTATCGGGCCGGAGCTCCTCGGCGACAGCCACCAGGACCCCGTTCACGAATCCGCCGGACTTCTCGGTGCTGTACTCCTTGGCCAGGTCGACCGCCTCGTTGATGATGACCGCAGTCGGAACGTCGGCTCGATGGCCGAGCTCGTAGGCAGCGAGGCGCAGAATCGCCCGGTCGATCGACGGCATCCGTCCAACGGCCCACCCGTGGGCATGAGCGGTGAGCAGGGTGTCGATGGTGGCCTGGTTCGACTCGACGCCGGAGACGAGGTCGACGGCGAAGGCATCGACCTCGAGGGGCAGCTCGTCGAGGATCGCCTCGACCGAGCAGTCGCGACTCTCGGCCTCGTAGAGGAAGCTCAGCGCCCGTTCACGTGCCGCTCGACGACCGGAGAAGCCTGAGCCATCGCTCACCGCGACTCTGATACGTGCCGCTGCGGGTGTCGACCTTGATGGTCTCACCGGGTCCGACAAAGAGGGGCACCTGGACGATCAGACCGGTCTCGAGCGTCGCGGGCTTCGTGGCGCCCGAGACCGCGATCGCCCTGCATGCCCGGCTCGGTGTCGGCAATGGTGAGCTCGACCGATGCGGGCATGTCGGTACCGATGATCTCCTCGCCGAACAACATGAGCACGACGTTGCTGTTCTCGACGAGATAGTCGACTGAGTCACCCAGTGACGTCGTGGGCACCGGGCGCTGGTCGTAGGTCTCGGTGTCCATGAAGACGTAGTCGTTGCCCTCGCGGTAGAGGAACTGCATCTTCGCGTTTGTCGATGTTGACGCGCTCGACCTTCTCACCGGCTCGGAACGTGCGGTCGACAGTGGTGCCGGCCCGGACGTTGCGGAGCGTGGTGCGGACGAACGCCGGGCCCTTCCCGGGCTTCACGTGCTGGAAGTCGACCACCTGCATGAGATCGTTGTCGATCTCGAGAGTGATCCCGGTCTTCAGGTCGTTGGTGGTGATGGTGGGCATGACGTTCCTCGGGACGGCGACGAGCAAGCCTACCGCCGCCGATCAGAGGGAAACGATGGGTTCCTTCGGGGCTCGGGTGAGCGCCTCGGCCGGACCATTGGCGGCCACCACGCAGAGGTCCTCCCACCGCACGCCGCCGATTCCCGGCAGGTACACCCCCGGCTCGATCGTGACCGTCGTGTTCGCGACGACGACATCGGTCGAGGTGCGATTCACGCGAGGCAGCTCATGGATGTCGAGACCCACGCCGTGGCCCGTCCCGTGTCCGAACTCGCCTCCCCATCCCGCCGCATCGATCACCGTCCGCGCCGCAGTGTCGATGTCGGCTCCGGTGGCGCCGCTGACGGCTGCGGCCACCCCCGCTTGCTGGGCGGCGAGCACCACGTCGAGCTGGCGTTGCTGCTCGACGGTCGGATCGCCGAGCACGAAGGTACGGGTCATGTCCGAGCGGTAGCCGTCGACCTCGGCGCCCACGTCGACCACCACAAGATCGCCAGGCGCCAGCAGACGCATGCCCGGAGACGCATGCGGCAGAGCACTGTTGGGCCCTCCGGCCACGATCGTGTCGTAGGCGGGTCCGGCGGCACCTGCGGCACGGATCTGATCATCGAGACGACGGGCGAGCTCGAGCTCGGAGACCCCGGGAACGAGGGCCGGGCGGGTGGCGGCCAGGGCGTCGTCGACGATGGCGGTTGCCATGCGAATGCGAGCGAGCTCGGCGGCGTCCTTCACCATCCGCAACCGGTCGACCAGGCCGACGGTGGGCACGAACGCCTCGGCGCCGTGCTCATCGATGAGTGGCATCATCGTGGCCCACGTGACGTGATCGGCCTCGACTCCCACCCGTCGCGAGGTTGCCGCCGATGCGGCCCGATCGAAGGGCCGCCCACCCACGACGACCTCGACATCGATACCATTGGCGGCCAGTTCCATCGGCGCCTGTGTGGCGTACCGGGTATCGGTGAACAGCTCCCAACGGTCGTCGGTGATCAGCAGCGTGGCGCTCGAGCCCGTGAAGCCGCTGAGCCACCGGATGTTGGTCGTCGAGGTGACGACCAGCCAGTCGATCTCGGCGTCGCGAAGCGCCGTCTGCACCCGAGCGTGGCGGGGCGCAACCTCCAGCGCCGCGAGATCGGCCGGTCTCATGAGATCGGGCCCACGGCGCTGAGGGCCCCGATCAGCACGTCGGGGTCGACGCCGGTGACCGGCTCGACACCGTCGGGCCCATCGAGCACCAGCGTGAGACCAGCCGTTGCCTTCTTGTCCCGCCCGAAGAGCTCGAGAATCCGGTGCGGATCCAGAGGTGCCGTCACTCTCGTCGGGAGGTCGTACCGGGCGATGAGGTCTCGGTGCTGGGCCGCTCGGCTTTCGTCGATGCGGCCGAGTCGATGAGCGACCTCGGCGGCATAGACGAGTCCGATCGCCACCGCCTCGCCGTGGAGTAGATCGAACCCGCCTGCGGTCTCCAGGGCGTGGGCGAGGGTGTGGCCGTAGTTGAGCACCGCGCGCCTGCCACCCTCTCGTTCGTCGGATCCGACCACATCGGCCTTGATACGAACGCAGGCTGCGACTCGCTCGTCGAAGGGCAGCGCATCGAGGTCGTCGCGTCCGAGGAAGTGATATTTGGCCATCTCACCGAGTCCCGCGGCGTAGTGGCGCGGGGCCAGGGTTGCCAACATGGCGGTGTCGCACACCACGCCGTGGGGTTGCCAGAACGCCCCCACGAGGTTCTTTCCTTCCGGCAGGTTCACGCCGGTCTTCCCACCGATGGCGGCGTCGATCTGACCGAGCAGCGTGGTCGCCACGTGCACGACCGGGGTGCCGCGGTGATAGGTCGCGGCCGCGAAGCCCGCAACGTCGGTCACGATGCCCCCGCCGACACCGATCACCACATCGGCCCGGGTCAGGCCCCACTGCGCGAAGCGACGACAAAGTGACTCGATCGTGGTCAGCGACTTGTGCTTCTCGCCGTCGCCGATCAGGAACACCTCGTTGGCGATACCGGGGTCGACCGTGACGGGAATACTTGGTTGCGTCACGATCGCCGCCCGCCGGGCCGCCTGCGGGAGGAGGCTGGGGAGCGCATCGATCGCCCCCTCCCCCACGACCACGTCGTACCCACGCTCGGCCAGCGGCACGCGGACGGTGGTGATCATCGACACACGACCAACGGCTGGATCACGGGCTCGAATCTACCCAGACCGAGCACGACCGCTGGCGCAGAATCGATTCGATCACACGAGCGCGTCGCGAAAGGCGATCACGATCAGGGTTCCGGCCACGAGTCCGGGCCCGAACGGAAACGCCGTCTTGAGCAGCGGGGGCAGTGGTGCGTCGGGGTCTGCGTCGGGATCGGGAAGCAGGTGTTTGCCGGTGAGCCGTCGGGCCATGGCGAGGAACAGGCCGTTGAACACCCCGAGCAGGCTCGACAACAACATGGCGTACATCAGCAGCCAGCGCGACGTCGTCGTTGCTCCCTGCCGACCACCCCACGACCATGCCCAGCAGGATGGCGAGCTTCACATCGCCCAGGCCGAGTCCGCCGGCCGCCGCGATCAGGGCAACGAGCAACAGGAGCCCCGAGAAGACCGCCCCGGCAACGAGTGCTCGCCAGAGGTCACCGAACTGACCGGGTCCGACTGCCACCACGATCATGGCAAGAAGCGTCGCGGTGATCGAAGGGAAGAGAATGCGGTCGGCGATGCGGTAGCTCCGGACGTCGGTGGCCGAGACCGCCGCGAGGCCCGTCGCGGCCACCAACAGCGGCACCGCGTGCCATCCGTCGTCGGCAGCAGCCGCGCCTGCGACGAAGGTGAGCCCGGTCGCGATGGCCACTGCCCACGGGACGGCGGGACGGGCTGCAATTCCCTCGGTCCGGAGCGTGGCGAGGTAGCTGTTCACGGGTGAGGTCATCACAACGCCCACGATGAGACCGGCCACGCCGCTCACCACCACTGCTGCGCCGCTCATCGGGCTCGCTCCGCCACGTCAGAGAGTGTGGCGCGCAGCCGTGGTCATTGCGGCGATGGGGGCGGCGAGACCCGTCCAGAGGGTGAAGGCCCGCGCGGCCTGACAAACGAGCATGCCCAGTCCGTCGACCGTGGTCGCCCCGGCTGCTTCGGCCGCCGCGAGCAGTGGCGTGCGCAGTGGGTTGTAGACGATGTCGGCAACGGTGTGGTGCGACTCGAGCAACCCGATCGGCACCGCAACCGCATCGTGACCCGCGGTGTGCGCCATGCCGACCGAGGTGGCGTTCACGACCAGACGGGCATCCGGAACGTCGTCGAAGGAACCGATACGCCCGACCGGACCCGCCAGCAACACGGCAGCCTCGGCCCGGTTGCGCGAGCGGTTGACCACGACTATCTCGGGTGATCCGGCTCGGGCCAGGGCGTCGATGATTGCCCGAGCCGCGCCTCCGGCCCCGACCACGACGGTTCGTCCGTCCTCGAACGCAATACCGCGCCCACCGAGCGAATCGACGAACCCGGCTCCGTCGGTGTTGTGGCCGACGAGCTCGTCGCCCTCCCACGCGATGCAGTTCACGGCTTGGAGCGCCTCGGCCGAGGGCGTCAGTCGATCGACGGCACTCATCACCTCGGTCTTGAGCGGCATCGTGACCGAGAAGCCCCGCAACCCGAGCGTTCGGAACGCATCGACCGCCGCCGCTCCCTGGCCCTTTCCGACCTCCAGAGCTGCGAACTCCCAGCGCAGGTCGGTCGCTGCGAAGGCCGCACGCATGATCGACGGTGAACGGGAGTGGCCTATGGGCGAGCCGATCACTGCGGCAAGCGCCGTAGTCGGCGCGGGATCGGCGGGACTCAACAGCCGAGATCCTGGGCCCGGCATTCCGCAACGGCGGCGTCGTGCTCGGCCTGGGTGACCGAGAAGGTGTGCGCACCGACCACCCCACCCTCGTTGGTGAGGGCGTAGAAGAAGAAGTCGCCGTCGGCGGGGTTCAGCGCGGCTTCGAGCGAGTCGCGGCCGGGAGCAGCAATGGGTGTGGGTGGGATACCCGCGTTGAGCCGCGTGTTGTAGGGACTGTCGAAGTCGAGATCGCTCTGGAAGATGGTGTCGCCGGGGTCCTTGCCAACGGCGTAGAGCACGGTGGCATCGATCCCGAGCAGCTCCCCCGCCGCGAGGCGGTTGTAGATGACCCGAGCGATCTTCACGCGGTCGGGGGCGTAGGCCGCCTCTTCCTCGATGAGTGATGCGATGATCACGGCCTCGTAAGGCGTGATGCCCAGCGCCGCCGAGCGGCCTTCGATGTCGAGCTCGTCGGCGACCGTCTCGAACTGGCTCACCATGCGACGTGTCAGTCCGGCTTCGTCGGCCGCGAACTCCTCGGGGATGTCGTAGGTGGCGGGGAACAACACCCCTTCGAGGGTGTTCACTCCGGGAGGAACGATGGCGGGACGCATCGTCGGATCGGCAAAGGCCGCCTGTATCTCCGCTGACGTGAAGTCGGGCAACTGGTCGAGCATCGACTGCTCGAGCTGCTCGAGCCGTAGGCCCTCGACGAAGGTCACGAACGTGAGATCGGCCGGCGCCGGGCCCGCCTCGAGCACTTCTCGGGCCTCCCAAACCGCCATGGCCTCCTGGAACTCGTACACACCCGCCTGGAACTCGGGGGCGTCCTTGTACTGCAGGTAGTAGCGGAAGACCCACGACTTGGTGACCACGCCCGAGTCGTCGAGGATCGTGGCGATGTCGTTGGTCGTGGCACCGACAGGGATCTCGATCACGATGCTGTCGCCCGGTGGGCCGGGCGGATCGAGCTGGTCGTTCATCCAGCCGGTGACCACGGTGCCGATGGTGAGGAATCCGGCCACGACCACGGCAGCGCTGACCACGAGCCGGAACAGGAACGACGAGCGACGAGGGAGATCCTGCCAGTCGGAGGGGTCGTCGTCGTAGTCGGCATCGTCGTACTGCTCCCACGACGAGCCGTCGTCGAATCCCCGCCGAAACGGTCGGCGAACGGTCGGGGGCTGCGGCGTCTCCGGTGGCGCGACGGCGATCTGGCCGCCGGGATCGTCGGACTCGGAGTCGAAGACCGACGAGCTCGGTTGGTGCCGATAGGTGCGATCGGGGCCGAGGATGGGATCGTCGGCCCCACCGCCGTCGGGATACGGGCTCTTCGACGCTTCGTCGGGGTACGGGCTGTCGGTCACAAACGCTCCTCGGAAGCTGCCGCGTTCGCCGCGGCATCGAGCCAGTTCTGCAGGATCACCGCAGCGGCAACCTTGTCGATCACGGCTCGTCGCTCGACGCCGCGGACCTCGGCGTCGCCGAGCAGGCGCTCGGCGGTGACCGTGGTCAGACGCTCATCGTAGGTCTCGACCGGCACTCCGAGGGTGTCACGCAGCTCCTCGATCTCGGCGAGGGCACGTTGGGCCGCCGCTCCGACCGAGCCGTCGAGTGAATACGGAACGCCGACGACGACCAGTTCAACCTCGTTCTCTGCGACGAGCTCACGGAGTTGGCGACGGACGGCCTGGCGATCGGTGGTGCGGAGCACCGTGGTGAGCGGTGAGGCGAGCGTGGCGGAGGCGTCGGTGAGGGCGACGCCGATGCGTTTGGATCCGAGGTCGATGCCGAGGATGCGCACGGGCTCAGATGCCGGCCGCCGCCCGGGCGGCATCGAGGGCGGCGTCGAGTTGTTCGGGGTCCTTGCCTCCGGCCACCGACAGCTCGGGATTGCGGCCGCCACCGCCCTTCACGAGCTTCGACGCGTCGGCGATCAGCTCACCGGCGTCGAGGCCGCCGTCGGGGGTTGCCGCCGAGACCAAGGCCACGCCTCCGGCGGCCGGCGCGGCGCCGAGAACGACGGCTCGGATGCCGGCGCGATCGCGAATGGCAACGGCAAGATCACGGAGATCGTCACGGTTGAGGTCGTCGACCCTGGCCACCACTACGCCGTCGACGGCCGCGGCGGCGTAGTCGTCGGCGGCACCGACGGCTGCGGCACGGCGAACGTCGTCGAGCTCTCGCCGCAGCGTCTTGAGGTCGGCCAGGCGTCGCTCGAGACCCGACTCGATGTCATCGTCGGCCACACCGAGCTGGTCGGCAACCGCCGTCAGCCGCGCTTCCTGCCGACGGAGTCGCTCGATCGGGGCCATACCGGTCACCGCCTCGATGCGGCGGATGTTGGAGCCGATGGATCCCTCGGAGACGATCTTGAACGCGCCGATGTCGCCGAGGGCCTTCACGTGGGTCCCGCCGCACAGCTCGATCGAATGCGGGCCGGCTTCGAGCACCCGCACGATGTCGCCGTACTTGTCCCCGAAGAACGCCACCGCGCCGAGCTCCTTGGCGTGATCCATGGTGGTCTCGAAATGACGGGCCGGGGGGTTGGCCAGTATCTCAGCGTTCACCATCGATTCGACGGCAGCGATCTGGTCGGCGTTGAGGCCCTCGTAGTGGCTGAAGTCGAACCGCAGTCGGTCGGGTCCGACCAGCGAACCCTGTTGCTTCACGTGGTCGCCCAGAACGGCCCGCAGAGCGTGGTGGACCAGGTGCGTGGCGGTGTGATTGCGTCGGATCGCGTTGCGACGATCGATGTCGATACCGGCCCGCACCTCGGTGCCTTCGGCGGGTAGCTCGGTCCCTTCGGCGACACGATGCAGTACGAGCCCGGGCGCGCCGTAGGTCGTGTCGATCACCGCGGCGCTCCCCTCGGCCCACTCGATCGAGCCGGTGTCACCGATTTGGCCACCCGATTCGGCGTAGAACGGTGTGCGATCGAGCACGATGCCGGCGGGCACGGCGGCCACGACGGTCGCCGATGTGTCGAAGACGTCCCGGCCGACGAAGTCCGTGGTCCCGTGTTCGGCGGCGATGGCTCCGTAGTCGGTGGTGTCGTCGCCCGCCGATCCGAATTTCGCGGCGGCCTTGGCCCGTTGACGCTGCGCAGCCATGGCTGTGTCGAAGCCGGCGCGGTCGATGGTGCCGCCCCGCTCGGCCACGATCTCCTCGGTCAGCTCGAGTGGGAAACCGTAGGTGTCGTGCAGCTGGAACACCACGTTGCCCGGCAGCTCTGCCCCCTGACCGAGCGGCGCCAGCTCGGCGTCGAGCAACTGCGAACCGGTGCGAAGCGTCTCCCGGAAGCGCTTCTCCTCGCGCTCGACGACACCCCGGACGAACTGGTGGTTCTCGCGCAGCTCGGGATAGGCGTCGCCCATGATCTCGACAACGGCATCGACCAGACGAGGGGTCACCAGGTCTTCGACACCGAGCAGGTAGGCGTAGCGCACGGCCCGCCGCATGATGCGACGCAGGACGTACCCGCGGTCTTCGTTGCTCGGGAACACACCATCGCTGATGAGCAGGGTCATGGTGCGGGCGTGTTCGGCCAACACGCGGAGCGCCAGATCAGTGAGCTCGTCGTCACCCAGTCGCCGCCCGGTGACCGCCTCGGCGGTTTCGATGAGCGACGCCATCTCGTCGATCTCGAAGACCGAGTCCTTTCCCTGGAGTACCGAGAGGATGCGTTCGAGCCCGGCTCCCGTATCGATCGACGGCTTGGGCAAGGCCCGCGACTCGCCGGACTCGTCGGTCTCGAACTGCATGAAGACCAGATTCCAGATCTCGACGTAGCGTTCGTCGGCCTCCGGGTTGGCCGGTCCACCATCGGGGCCAAAGCGCGGGCCCTTGTCCCAGAAGATCTCCGAGGACGGCCCGTTCGGACCGGTGTCGGCCATCCGCCACCAGTTGTCCTCGTCGAGGCGTTGGATCCGTTCACGCGGCACGCCGACATCGGTGGCCCAGATCTCCTCGGCCTCGTCATCGGTGAGGTGCACCGTCACCCACAGTCGCTCCGCATCGAGACCGAGCACCTCGGTGACGAACTCCCATGCCATCGGGATGGCAAGCTCCTTGAAGTAGTCGCCGAAGCTGAAGTTGCCCATCATCTCGAAGAAGGTGAGATGGCGCTGGGTACGCCCCACCTCGTCGAGATCGTTGTGCTTGCCACCGGCGCGAACGCACTTCTGGATGCTGACCGCCCGCGACGACGGCGGCTGCTCGTCACCGACGAAGTACGGCTTGAACGGCACCATCCCGGAGTTGACGAAGAGCAGCGTGGAATCGTGAGGGATGAGGCTGGCCGACGGCGTCGTCACGTGCCCGCGCGCGACGAAGTACTCGGTGAAGGCGCGACGCAACTCGTTGGCTTTCATGGTCGGATCATCCTACCGGCGCACGATCTTGGCTCTGGCCGCATCGATGAGTGCCATTGCCTCGCACAGCCGTATCGTGCCCGGTGATGTCCGAGCGCTCATCCGCTGCCGCCGAGGGCAACCGACGCGCCGACGACGTCGCGCTCCGCTCCCTACGCAAGCTCGTCCGCACTCGACGACGGGGGCATCTCTCGCATTTCGACGTGCTCTACCGCGTCTATGTCACGGCCTTGATGTCGTTGTTCGGGTTCTACCTCGCGCTCGGACTGATCGACGACGCGCCGATCGGTGCAACCGAGATCGCCTGGGTTCGCAACCACGGCGCCTCATGGGTGGGCGCGCTTGCGGCTCTCACCCTTGCGGCCGGCGTCCGCTCGGGAACCAACGGGGGTCCGCTCGTCATCGACGAGGTCGACCTGCAGCACGTCCTGCTGTCACCGATCGACCGCCGCGTTGTGCTCCGGTCGGGCGTGCGCAATCTTGTCGCCGGTGCGCTGGCGATCGGTGCTGTGGCCGGCGCCGGCGCCGGCGAGCTGGCGGCCCGTCGTCTCCCCGGCAACCCGTGGGCCTGGGTCGGTGCCGGCACCCTGTCGGGCGTGACGATCACCACCGCCGGCGTCGGTGCTGCCCTCGTTGCTGCGTCGCTGCCGCTGCTACGACGACGCCCGTGGATCACGTCGGGGGTCGCGATCGGCCTCGTCGGCTGGTCGGTCGCCGACATCGCCCTCGACATCGAATCGGCGCCAACGACCGCTGTCGGGCTCGTGGCGCTCTGGGCCCTCGACTTCTCGTGGTGGCCGATCGTCGCCCCCCTGGCGGCAGCAGGCCTGGTCGCCATCGGCGCCCGCAACATCGGCGGGTTGTCCATCGAGCGGGCAGGTCGGCGGGCGCATCTGATACGCCAGGTTCGCTTCGCGCTGGCCCAACAGGACATCCGATCGCTCATCCTCTTGCGTCGCCAGCTCGGCTTCGAACGGCCTCGGGGCCGACCGCTCGTCCGACTCGGGTCAGGGCGTCTCGAAGCCCGGGTACCTGCGCTCTACCGAGACCTCCGCAGCTATCTGCGCTGGCCGCTCCAGCGTGTGGTGCGCGTCGGCGCCCTCTCGGTGCTGGCCGGGCTGGCCCTCGCCGGTATGTGGCGGGGCACGACGGCACTGGTCCTCGGCGTCGCGGCCGCCTCGTACCTGGCGTCGCTCGAAGCGGTCGAACCCTTCTCCCAGGAGCTCGATCATCCGTCGATCCTCGAGGCTGCTCCCGTCGACGGCCCGACGATCCTGGTGTTCCACGTCAGCGCGGCCGCCGCGCTCATGGGCCTGTGGTGGGCGGGGGCGACGGCGGTGGCGGCTGCGGTCACCGGCTCGGTCGACCTGCTCGAGGTGCTGGCCGTCGCCAGCGTGCCTGCGGCCGCAGCGGCAGTGGGCGGCGCCGCCATCAGTACCAGACGGGTGGGCAGCGGGATCTCCTCGCTGCCTGTTCCCGACGAGATCGCCGGCCCCCAGACCGTCATTCGGCTCGTGTGGCCGATCGCCCTGGCCGGCCTCGGCGGCGTGCCGGTGATCGTTGCCCGGCGCGCCGATGAGCGCGGCGTCGATGCCGTGACCGCCTCAGTGCGGGTCACGATCGCGATTGCCGTTCTGGCGGCCGTGATGTTCGTGTGGATTCGCGTACGCGACGACCTGCTCGCCATCGGCACCCAGTCCCGCGTGGACCAGAAATGACTCACCAACTCGCCCGGGAGGCACGAAATGGCTGAACGCCGAACGCGAGCTCCGAAGCCCCTGCTGCGGTGCACCGACCTGACCAAGGACTACGGCAGCGCCCGCGCGGTGGGCCCGGTCTCGTTCACCATCGATGCCGGAGAACGGGTCGCGCTCGTCGGTCACAACGGCTCGGGGAAATCGACGCTGTTGTCACTCATCGCCGGGCGACTCGAACCCACCGAGGGTGCCATTCGCATCCGTGGCTTTCCCACCGGCGACCTTCGGGCGCGGGCCTTGGTCTCCTATCTTCCCGACACGCCGGTGCTCTACGACGACCTGAGCCTGGCCGAGCACCTCGACTACCTCAGCCGACTGCACCACACCACCCCGGCCGACCAGCGCAGTCAGGACCTCCTCGAGGCGTTCGGCCTCGCCGACCGCATCGACGACCTCCCCGCCGACTACAGCCGGGGTCTCCGCCAGAAGGCGGCCGTCACCGTCGGTGTCTGTCGGCCCTACCAGCTGCTCCTGGTCGACGAGCCGTTCTCCGGGCTCGATCGATCGGGCAAATCGACCTTTGTCGAGTTGGTCGATCAGGTGGCCGAAGCGGGCGGGTCGGTCCTGGTTGCCACCCACGACGAGGCGGCAACCGAGCGGTTCGACCGGGTGATCACCCTCGAACACGGCCTCGTCATCGACGCCGACACCACTCCGGGTTGACGGCGCCGGAGCGTCAGCCCGCGTCGCGCACAGGCCGAATTCGGCGCCGAGCCCGATCGGCTTGCACCTCGGCACGCGCGTCGTCTCGATAGTCGCTGGCCGCAGTACGACCTTCCCGAACCGCGGTCTTCACGTCGCGAGCGACCTTCACCGTCGACTGGCGGGCCCGCTCGACCGCCGCCGGTGGTGTGTACCTACGCAACCGCTTCTTTGCCGCCCGTTGGGCCCACACCCCCGAGCCGGCACCGGCGACGAACCACATCAGACGCTTCATCACGAAGCCTCCTCCTCGTTTCGACTGCGCAGCCTGCGGCCTGCCCTCGAGGTTCCCCGGATCACCGATGCAGTACGGATCACCGGTTCGGCAATGGCCTTGAACGTCGCCCTCGAGAGCGCGTCGGAGCGGGCCGAGATGGCATCGATCGTGTCGAGCACGCCGTCGGCCCGTTGCGCTTCGTCGGCCAGGAGGTCCGCCGTCTCCACCAACTGCCTCGTGGCCGGTTCGAGTCGATCGCGGAGATCTCGAACGGCGGCGTCGAGCTCGTCGACGGTCCGGCGCAGGCTCACGACGACGACGCAGGCCAAGCCGATGACCACGAGCGCGGAGATCGCCACCAGCACGGCGGCGAGGTCGCCGGCGCTCACCGGTCGGTCCGCTCGGTCATGCGGCGAGCCACCTCGACTTCGAATCCGTGCTCACTCGGCTGGTAGTACACGTTCTCACGAACCTCGTCGGGTCGGTGCTCTTGATCGACCCATCCTCGTGGATCGTCGTGAGGATACTCGTACCCCACGCCGTGACCGAGCTTCGCCGCGCCCTGGTAGTGCCCGTCGCGCAGATGCATCGGCACTTCTCCACCGTGGTTGCGCACGTCGGCCATGGCCGAGGCGATCGCCGTGGTCACCCGGTTCGACTTGGGCGCCGTGGCGAGGTAGACCACGGCGTGCGCGAGATTGAGCTGGGCCTCGGGCAAGCCGACGAACTCCAGTGCCTGGGCCGCTGCGTTGGCCACGAGCAGGCCTCGGGGATCGGCCATTCCGACATCCTCGCTGGCGAGAATCACCAGTCGTCGGGCGATGTAGCGCGGGTCCTCACCGGCGTCGAGCATCCGACCCATCCAGTACAGGCCGGCATCAGGATCAGAACCCCGAATGCTCTTGATGAACGCCGAGATGACGTCGTAGTGCTCGTCGCGTCCGTATCGCAGCGCCCTGGTGTTCAGCGCGGCCTCGGCATCGGCGAGCTCGACCTCGGGGGGTGCGCCACGTTCGCCGGCCAGGGCGACCGCGACTTCGAGCGAGGTGAGCACATGTCGACCATCGCCGTCGGAGCGAGCGACCAGGTGATCGAGGGCCTCGGTGGTGGCCGACGCACCCTCCACCTCCAGACCCCGACCCAGGAGCTCGTAGAGGTCCTCGGCCGCGAGCAGCTCGAGCCGAAAGAGCGTCGACCGTGACAGCAGTGGTGGGTTCACCTCGAAGTACGGGTTCTCCGTCGTCGCGCCCACGAGCACCAAGAGGCCCGATTCGACGGCCGGCAACAGCGCATCTTGTTGCGCCTTGTTGAACCGGTGGACCTCGTCGAGGAACAAGATGGTGCCCTGGCTGCGTTCGCCGAGCCGGGCCTCGGCCTTGGCGATCTCGGCCCGCACGTCCTTCACCGACGCCGACACCGCCGAGAGCTGGACGAAGGCCTTCTCCGTCGTGCGAGCGAGCAGTTGGGCGATGGTCGTCTTCCCCGTGCCCGGCGGTCCCCACAGGATCACCGACGACAGGCGGTCGGCCTCGATGAGCGCCCGCAGCGGCTTCCCCGGCCCCAGCAGGTGCTGTTGGCCGACCACTTCGTCGAGATGGGTCGGCCGGAGTCGGGCCGCCAGGGGCGCCAGTCGTTCCAGCCGCTCGCCGGCGGCGGCGCTGAACAGATCGTCGGCCACGGGCGCAGCCTATGCCCCGGTCTCAGGTGCCAGGAGGCAGAACTCGCAGACCCAGCTCTTCGAGGTGGCGATCATCGATGGGTGAGGGAGCATTGGTGAGCGGATCGCCACCCGACTGAGTCTTCGGAAAGGCGATCACTTCGCGGATGTTCTCCTCGCCCGCCAGCAACGCCACGAGACGGTCGAGACCGACCGCGAAACCCGCGTGCGGTGGTGCCCCGTAGCGGAACGCGTCGAGCAGGAAACCGAACTTCGCCTGGGCTTGTTCCGGACCGATCCCGAGGAGGCTGAAGATTCGGCTCTGGATGTCGCCGCGATGGATACGGACGCTTCCCGAGCCCAGCTCCCACCCGTTGAGCACGAGGTCATAGGCCAGCGAACGCACGTCGAGCAGCGCGTCGCCGCCCTCGTCGAGCAGATGCACGTCGTCGGGATGCGGCATCGTGAAGGGGTGATGGGCCGGGATGGGGTTGCCGGCCTCGTCGAGGGCCTCGAACAGCGGAAACTCGGTGATCCAGAGGAAGTTCAGTCCCCCCTCGTTCACGGGTGGCCGGCCGAGCTCGAGCCGCAACAGCCCGAGCACGTGGTTGGCGGTGCGTCGGGTGTCGGCGATGATCAGTGCCAGGTCGCCGTCGGCACACCCGAGCCGATCGATGACCGCCGTCTGCTCGGCGTCGCTCATGAACTTGGTGAGGGCACCCTCGAGGGCAACGGCGCCGTCGTCGCCCGCGCGGACGCGGAACCATGCCAGGCCCTTGGCCCCCCACCGCTTGCACTTGTCGGTGAGTTCGTCGATGGCGTTGCGGCCGAGACTGTCGGCCCCGCCCTCGAGGTTGATGCCCTTGATGCAGGGCACGGTGAACACGTTGCTCTCGGTGTGGGCGAAGGCGTCGGTGAGCTCGGTGAGCTCCATGCCGAAGCGCACGTCGGGTTTGTCGGAGCCGTATCGCTCCTGGGCGTCGAGCCAGGTCATCGTGGCGATGGGGCCGGGCCGCTCCCCCGTTGCCGCCTCGGCGGCGTCCTTCACGGCCTCGCCGATACAGGCGAAGACCTCGTCTTGTCCCACGAAACTCATCTCGGCGTCGAGCTGCATGAACTCGAACTGGCGGTCGGCGCGAAGGTCCTCGTCGCGCAGACACCGGGCGATCTGGTAGTACCGGTCGATGCCGCCCACCATGCACAACTGCTTGAACAGCTGCGGGCTCTGCGGCAGCGCATAGAAGTGGCCCGGATTGAGGCGACTCGGGACCACGAAGTCACGCGCTCCCTCGGGAGTCGAGGCGACGAGCATGGGGGTCTCGATCTCGACGAAGCCCTGGCGGTCCATGGCGAGGCGAACCGCACTGTTGACCTTGGCCCGCAGTCGGAGACCGCGTTGCATCTTGGCCCGACGAAGATCGACATAGCGGTGCCGAAGGCGGATGTTCTCGTCGACATCGACCCGATCGTGGAGCGGAAACGGCGGCGGCTCCGACACCGAGAGCACCTCGACCTCGCAGTCACCGACCTCGACCTCACCGGTGGCCAGCGAGGTGTTCACGGTGCCCTCGAGCCGGGGCCGGACGACGCCGGTGATGCGAACGACATATTCGCTGCGCAGGTCGTGCTTCTCGTCGACCACGCACTGGATCACGCCGGTGTGGTCGCGAAGGTCGATGAAGGCCAGGTGTTCACCGTGCTCGCGGCGCCGGTCGACCCATCCGCACACCGACACGGCGCGGTCGATGTCGGCGACGCGCAAGTCGCCGCAATAGTCGGTACGGAGGTTGGTCATGAGAGCTGCTTCCTGAGTGCGGTGAGGAGATCGGCGCGATCCACGGGGGCCTGGTCGCCGGTGGCGAGGTTCTTGACCGTGACGGTGCCCGCCGCGACCTCGTCGTCACCGATGATGACGGCGATGCGAGCGCCTGAGCGGTCGGCCGCCTTGAACTGCGCCTTCATCGAACGGTTGTCGTAGGCCCGGTCGGCAGCGAGTCCGGCCGAGGCGATCTCGTCGATGATCGGAAGGGCGCGAGTGCCGTCGATGAGATCGATGACGAACACGTCCACCGCCGCCTGTGGACCGTCGAAGGCGGCTTCGGCATCGCAGGCCAACAGAATGCGATCGACGCCGAGGGCGAAGCCGACTCCGGGCGTGGCAGGACCGCCCAACTGCTCGACGAGGCCGTCGTAGCGGCCGCCACCGCCAACGGCGTTCTGGGCGGCATCGAGGGACTCGGCGGCGAACTCGAAGGTGGTACGCAGGTAGTAGTCGAGGCCTCGTACCAGGCGCGGCGAGATCTCATGAGCCGATCCCCAGCTGGTCGAGGCCGGTGCGCACCGCAGTGAAATGCTCGGCCGCCTCGGCGCTGAGATGATCGACCATGAGCGGAGCGCCTGCGATCACGTCGGCATCTTCGGCCCGCTTCGAGTCGAGAACCCGCAACGGGTTCGTCTCGAGCGTGGTCTGGGACTGGATCGACAGCTCGGTGCGGCGGTCGTTCAAGTACTCGCGCAGGGCGTCGAAGTAGGCGGGGCGGCCCGCCGGGTCGCCCAGGGTGTTGAGCAACAGCGTCACCCGAGTCAGGCCGAGCGAGTCGAGGAATCGTCGAGCCACGGTGATGACCTCGACGTCGAGCATCGGATCGTCGGGGCCCAGTGCCTCGATTCCCACCTGGGTGAACTGGCGGTAGCGACCGGCCTGCGGTCGCTCGTAGCGGAACTGGGGTCCCTGGTAGAATACCTTCCACGGCGTGGCCGGTCGGTGCTGGGCAAAGGCCCGGCACACCGATGCGGTGAGCTCGGGGCGCAGCGCCAGGCGCGTCTCGCCCTCGCCTCTGGAGACCAGCTCGAACATCTCCTTGCCGACGATCTCGGTGCTCTCGCCCACTCGTTCGAAGACGGCCAGATCCTCGAACATCGGCGACACGATCTCGCCGTACCCGTACCGCGCCGACAGCGCGGCGAACCGGTCGAGCACGGCGCGCTCGACGCCCCGACTCGGGAGGGAGCAGGTCGCGAGTGCCCTTGGGGGCTCGGAAGGAATCTCGTGCCGACACGGCGCGTCAGGCTACTGGCGCACGCGCTGGGTCAGGTCCGGTTGTTGGTGTTGGTGGCCCGGATGGCGCCGGCGGCCCGACTTCCCGGGAGCACGCGGTATGCGTCGTAAACCGAATCGATGCCCTTCACCGACGAGAGAATCGAGTCGAGGTGCGACGAGTCGCCCATCTCGAGCTCGAAGACCATCCGACTCACCCGATCGTCGTCGGTCACCGTGGAACACGAAAGGATGTTCACCCGCTGGTCGGACAAGCTGTCGGAGACGTCGCGGAGCAGTCGCGAGCGGTCGATGGCCTTCACTTCGATCGCGGCCACGAACCCCGACCCGGCGTGACCGTCCCACTCGACCTCGATGACCCGGTTCGACTGCTCGTTGGCCAGCGAGACGGCATTGGCGCAGTCGGTGCGGTGCACCGAAACGCCGCGCCCCCGGGTGATGAAGCCCATGATCTCGTCGGGTGGCACCGGCGTGCAGCAGCGGGAGAGCTTCACCATCACGTCGTCGAGACCTTCGACGTGCACCCCCGTCGCCGGCCGACCGTCGGAGGACCGACGCGAGGGGCGACGGGTGGCGGTGCGCGGCATCTGCTGTTCGGGAGCACCTTCGTGAAGGTGCTTCGCCACGCGCTCGGGCCAGTGATCGAGGACTCACGTGGCCGTCGCCGATTGCCGCGTAGAGGGCGTCGCGATCGGCGTAGTTCATCTCCTTGCCGACTTCGTCGAGAATGGTCGATCCGAGGATCTGCTGCACTGGGAGGCCCTCGCGTCGCAACGAGGCGGTGAGGTCTTCGCGCCCGCTGGTGATCGCGTCCTCGCGTCGCTCGCGGATGTGCCACTGTCGGATCTTCGAACGGGCCTTGCCGCTCACCACGAACTCGAGCCAGTCCTGGCTCGGCGCAGCGCTCTCGGCCTTCGAGGTGAAGATCTCGACGGTGTCACCGGACTGGAGCTTCGTCTCGAGCGGCACGAGGCGGCCGTTCACCCTCGAGCCGATGCACGAGTGGCCGACTTCGGTGTGGATGGCGTAGGCGAAATCGACAGGAGTGGAGTCGATGGGCAAGGTGATGACCTTGCCCTTCGGCGTGAACACGAACACCTCGTCGTGTTCGAGGTCGACCTTCAGCGCGGCCATGAACTCGGTGGGATCGTTGGTGTCGTTCTGCCAGTCGACGATTCGAGCCAACCACGTGAGGTCATCGCTCTGTGAGCGGTCCTTGTAATCCCAGTGCGCAGCGACACCGTGCTCGGATCGCGGCGTGCATGTCGCGGGTGCGGATCTGCACCTCGAGCGATTTGCCCTGGGGCCCGATCACCGTCGTGTGAAGCGACTGGTAGAGGTTGAACTTGGGCATCGCGATGTAGTCCTTGAACCGGCCCTGAACCGGCTTCCACGACGCGTGGATCGAGCCCAGGGCCGCGTAGCAGTCCTTCACCGAGTCGACCACCACTCGAATGCCGACGAGATCGTAGATGTCGTCGAACTCGCGACCCTTCACGATCATCTTCTCGTAGATGCTCCAGAGGTGCTTGGGGCGACCACTGACGTCGGCGCCGATCCCGAGCTCCATCAGGCGAGCGGACACGTCCTGGAGCACCTGCTCGAGATACAGGTCGCGCTCGGGTGCCCGCAGGGCGACCATGTGGTCGATCTCGGCATAGCGCTTGGGATGCAGGGAGGCGAACGCGAGGTCCTCGAGCTGGGTCTTCATCTCCTGCATGCCGAGGCGGTGGGCCAGCGGAGCGTAGATGTCACGGGTTTCGATGGCGATGCGATGCTGCTTCTCCTCGCGGAGGGCCGCCAACGTACGCATGTTGTGGAGCCGATCGGCCAGCTTGATGATGATGACGCGAAGGTCCTTGGCGATGGCAACGATCATCTTGCGGATCGATGCCGCCTGCTGGTCCTCCTTCGAGTCGAACGCAAGCCGGTCGAGCTTGGTGACGCCATCGACGATCATGGCCACCTCGGCGCCGAACTGCCGCTCGACGTCGGCGAGGCTGAACGTGCTGTCCTCGACTGCATCGTGGAGGAGGGCGGCGGCCACGGTGACGTCGTCGAGACCGAGCTCGGCCACGATGTGGGCCACCGCGACCGGATGGTGGATGTAGGGCTCACCCGTCTTGCGGCGCTGACCCCGGTGGGCCTCGGCTGCCATCTCGTGGGCCAAGAGGATCAGGGTGGTATCGGAACCTGCGTGGTGGACCTCGAACTCGTCGATGAGGCCTTCGAGCTCGACGAGCGCGGGCTCGCTGTGGCGACGCCAGGGAAGTACCCGGCTCACGGTTGCCACCGGGACCTCCTTTCGATCGGGTCGCCGATCACGCGTAGTTGACCAACGAGTGAACAGGAATCGAGCCGAGCTTGTTCCTGCCGCCGAGGAAGTCGAGCTCACAGACGAATCCGAACCCGATCGGCACGCCGCCGGCGTTCTCCACCAGCGCTCCAGCGGCAGCCGCGGTCCCGCCGGTGGCGAGGACGTCGTCGATGATCACGGTGCGAGCTCCGTCGACCAGGGCGTCGGCGTGGATCTCGAGGCTCGCCTTGCCGTACTCGAGGTCGAACT
This sequence comes from uncultured Acidimicrobiales bacterium, assembly GCA_963700995.1. Taxonomy (GTDB): domain Bacteria; phylum Actinomycetota; class Acidimicrobiia; order Acidimicrobiales; family JAHEJN01; genus JAHEJN01. The sequence continues at coordinate 10,818 of CAVOZP010000008.1, read as the reverse complement.
CGTGGCACAGGGTGGCCGTCGGCAGTTTGCCCGGCTTGCGCACGGGCACCAGCCCCACGCCGAGCCGATAGGCGACGGGCGCGGCGAAGAGGAACCCCCGGGCGTCGATGGCGGCGATGGCATCGACATCGAGGCCGGTGAAGTGATCGGCCAGGGCGTCGACGGCGTAGCGAAAACAGTCGTCGTGACCGAGAAGTGGCGTGATGTCCTTGAAGATGACTCCCGGCTCGGGGAAATCAGGCACGTCACGGATCAGATCACGGAGAAAACACGTATCGGTGCGTTTCACATCCGGCATGGGTCAACGCTAGCCGCATCCGGTTGACGCACCGTGCTGGCCGGTCGAGCCCTCAGCCGCGTCGCTTCTGCTTGCGTGGCCGTGGCGGAATGGTTCCCGAGGCCGCCGGCGTCTGCCGCTTGGCGGTCCCTGCCGATATCCGGCGCTCGTCGGGGCGGGTCCGCTTTGCCGTTGGCGCCGTTGCGGCCATGGTCGCCAACTCGTCACGACCGGTGGAACCGGCGAGATCCACCAGCGCGGCGTACCGTGGCTCGCGATTCTTCAGCGCCACGAGGACCGGAGCCGCGACGAACAGCGACGAGTAGGTCCCCGACAACAGACCCACCAGCAGGGCAATGGCGAACTCCCGCAGCGTGACGGCTCCGAATCCGATCGAGCCGACCACCAACACGCTGATGATGGGCAGCACGGACGTGAGCGTGGTGTTGACCGAGCGCATGAACACCTGATTGGCCGACAGGCTCATGATGTCGGCGAAGGCAACCTTGCCGTTCAGCGCCGGCCGGCCCTCGTTCTCGCGAACCCGGTCGAACACGACCAACGTGTCATAGAGCGAGTACCCGAGGATGGTCAGGAAGGCGATGACGGTCGCCGAGGTGACCTCGAACTGGAAGACCGAGTAGATACCGACGGTGAGGACGATGTCGTGGGCGAGCGCCACAAGAGCCGCTACCGCCATGCGCCAGTGGAAGCGGAGCGTCAGGTAGATGGCGATGGCGATCAGGAACACCACCAGCGCGCGCAGCGCCTGGGTGGTGAGCTCGTCGCCCCACGACGCCGAGATGTCGTTGATCACGACGTCGTTCACCGAGGTACCGGTGACCTCCGCCAACGCCTCGGCCACCTGCTGTGATGTCGCTTCGTCGGCCGTGTCGACCTCGGCCCGCACCTGCACGACATCGCCGCTGATCTGGATCGTCGCACCGGCGAAACCGATGTCGGCCATCGTCGACCGGACCTCGCCGGCGTCGGCGCCGTTGGCCTCGGCCTCCCAGACTGCGCCACCCTCGAACTCGAGCCCGAGGTTGAGACCGCGAAACACCAGCGACCCGAGACAGATCACGATGATGACTGCGGAGGCGGTGAGCCCTCTGCGCCACCACGTCGGCCAGTCGATGTCGACCTGGTTGCGGTAGAACTTCCTCGCCGTCGAGACGTGTTCGGTTGGGTCGGTGTCGGTCATGCGTGGACCCTTCCGGGCACCGGCGGAAGGCCCATCACCGCCGGGTTGTCGATGGCGAACTGGGTCCGTGACATCAGCCGAACGAGGGGTCGGAGGAAGAAGTACGTCGCGATGAGGTCGAGCACCGACGCCAGTCCCAGCATGAGCGCGAACTCGCGGACCGAGGCCGAGGTGAGCGTGTAGAGGATGAAGGCACTGATGAGCGCCGCCATGTCGGCCCAGAAGATGGTTCGATACGCGACAGGAAAGGCCCGGTCGACCGCCGAACGCAACGTGCGGCCGTTGGCGATGTCTTCCTTGAGGTGCTCGAAGTACACGACGTTCGAGTCGAGCGACACGCCCATCGACACGATGAGACCGACGACGCCGGCGATGGTGAGAGTGACTCCGCTGAAGAAGAATCCCGTTTCGCTGAAGAAGGAGATGAGCACCCACAGCAGCGCTCCGGACACGGCCAGGCTGAGCAGCGCAGCAACACCGAGGAGTCGGTAGTACGCGATCATGTACAGAGCGACCAGGGCCAAGCCGATGAGGCCGCCGATGATGCCGGCGCGCAGCGAGTCGCTGCCGAGGCTGGCCGAGACGGTGCGCACCTGCTGTTGTTCGAGCTCGACGGGCAACGAGCCGTAGCGCAACACGAGCGCAGTGTCCTCGGCGCGTTCCTGGCTGAAGCCACCGCTGATCTGGATGGCGTCTCGTTCGAAGGCCGCGGCATTGATGTTGGGGGCCGATTCGACCACGCCGTCGAGCACGATGGCCAACTGGCCGGTGGGGCACGTGGGCGCCTGCGCAAAGCACTCCCCCGCCGCGGTGTTGAAGAGGCGGATGCCGCCGTCGCCCTCCTTCATGGTGAGCGACACGACTGCCTCGAATCCGGTGTTCACCGCTTCGGCCGTCTCGATGGCCGCTCCCACGAGAAAGACCCCCTCTCCTTCGATGGTGGTGCTCGGCACCGGCCCGAGCAGGTAGCGACTGACGGGGTTGCCGTTCTCGTCGACCTGATCGAGCACCACGGGCTCGTCGCGAAGAATCTGATCGGTCGGGGTCGGGCCGTCGGCGGAGGCTGCGAGCAGATCGGTCTCGCACGGGCTCGGGGGGACCGCGGCATCGTTGAGGATCTCCGAGGGCGCCGGTTCGGTGCTGTCGGGCGTCACCTCAACCGGCTCCTCGGGTGGTTCCTCGCCGGTCGAATCGGTCTGGCCGGGAAGGGCCGGGGCGGCGTACTCGCCGTCGCCGGAGAAGCCGAATCCCTCCTCGTCGGTGGGGGCGGGGCTGTCGGCGGGTGCTTCGTCGGCGGGGGTGATCGCGGGGTCGAGGATCGGGACGACGGCGCACACGGGTCGGAACTGGAGCTCGGCGGTGGTGCCCACCAGATCGATGGCCCGTTGTTGATCGTCGACATCGGGCAGCTGTACGACGACACGAGCGCCCTGACGGGTGATGTCGGGCTGGGCGACGTCGAGACCGTCGACCCGGTTGCGAAGGATCTGGACGGCCTGGTCGAGCTCGGCATCCGACGGCGGCTCGGAACGATTGGGGTCGTCGGCCGCCTGGAGGACGACCTCGACACCTCCAGTGAGGTCAATGCCGAGCAGGGGCCGGTATCCCGCCACGATCGTGCCGATCAGCGCCGCGGCGACCACCGCGACCATGCCGACGAGAGGGACGAGTCCGTTGCGCATTGGCGTCAGCTGATGGGGCCCTGGTCGGCCTCAGCGTCGTCGTCTGCGGTGTCGTAGGACACCACGCTGGTGACCGTGTCCTTGCCGATCTTGATCTCGACACCATCGGAGATCTCGAGGAACAGCGTGGGACCGTCGAACTCGGTGACGACGCCGTAGATGCCGGCAGAGGTGATCACCTCGTCGCCCACCTCGAGGGAGGCGAGTACTTGACGATGCTCGGACACACGCTTCTGCTGTGGCCGGATCATCACGAAGTACATGATGACGAGGAGGGGGACGAAAATGATGAGGCTTCCCATAGCCGGATCACCCTATCGTCGGCTCACCGTGATGGGTACCGCGCCAGGATCGGCGATCACGGGTGGTCTACGCCCAGATTCGGTGCACCTCGGCGCGCAGGTCGGCGAAGGTCCCGGCGGCGATGGCGGTGCGGGTCCGCGCCATCAGGTCGAGCAGCCACGCCACGTTGTGCAGTGTGCAGATGCGAGCCGCCGTGGGCTCGCCGACCTGCAGAAGGTGACGCAGGTAGCCCTTCGACCACCGATTGGCCGGACTCGACGAGAAGCCGGCATCGAGGGGCTCGTCGTCGTCGGCGTACTCGGCGCGGCGCAGGTTCACCCGGCCACCGGAGGTCAACAGCGTCCCGTGGCGCGCCAGACGGGTGGGAAGCACGCAGTCGAACATGTCGACCCCGCGAGCCACCGATTCGACGATGCCCACGGGGTCGCCCAGGCCCATGAAATAGCGGGGCTGGTCGGCCGGGAAGATGTCGGTACAGGCGGTGAGGGCCGGCAGCATGTCGTCGCGTCCCTCGCCGACCGAGAGGCCACCGATGGCATAGCCGTCGAATCCAGTGGCGACGGTGGCCTCGGCCGATCGCTTCCGGAGCTCGATGTCGGTGCCGCCCTGGGCGATCCCGAACAGGCTCTGGCGATGCGGCGCATCGGCGTGATCGAGAAAGTGCCGCCGGGCCCGCTCGGCCCAGGTGGCCGTCCGGTCCACTGCAGTCGCGAGCGTGGCGGTCGTGGCCGGGAGCGCCGAGCAGACATCGAGCACCATCTGGATGTCGGCACCGATCAGCGCTTGGGTGTCGACGGCTCCCTCGGGCGTCAGTCGGTGCTTGCCACCGTCGTAGGTGGAGGTGAAGATGGCCCCGTCGTCGTCGACCTTGGGATCGAGGCTGAAGATCTGGAAGCCTCCCGAGTCGGTGAGCAGATGGCCGCCGAAACCGGTGAACCCGTGCAATCCACCGAGCGCGCGCGATCGTCTCGGCGCCCGGCCGGAGCATGAGGTGATACGTGTTCGCGAGCACCACTTGGGCGCCGAGCTCGGAAAGGTCGACCGACGAGAGATGCTTCACCGCGCCCCGGGTTCCGACCGGCATGAAACAGGGCGTGTCGAAGGTGCCGTGGGCGGTGCGGACCCGTCCGGTGCGTGCGGCACCGTCGGTTGCGACCGGCTCGAACTGGGCCCTCACGACAGCCCCGTAGTCCGACGTTCGACCAACATGGCGTCGCCGAAGGACAGGAATCGGTAGCCGGCCTCGAGGGCCAAGGTGTACAGCTCGCGCCAGCGCGGCCCGATGAAGGCGTCGATCATCACCAGCAGTGTGCTGCGAGGCAGATGGAAGTTGGTGAGCAGCGCATCGACCACCTCGAATCGGTACGGACGGCGGATGAACAAATCGGTGCGGCCGACGAGGTTTCCGGTGGCCGCAGCCGACTCGAGGGCCCGAACCGTGGTGGTGCCGACCGCAACGACACGCTGGGCACTCTGCACGGCCTCCCACGTCGATTCGGGCACCCGATACGACTCGGTGTGCATCTGATGGTCGTCGAGATCGTCCACGGTGATCGGTCGAAAGGTATCGAGCCCGACAACCAGCTCGACCCGGGCCAGACCGATGCCGTTGGCGCTCAGCGCTTCGAGGGTCTCGGGCGTGAAGTGCAACCCGGCGGTCGGGGCGGCGGCCGATGCCGGCCGATCGGCGTACACCGTCTGGTAGCGGTCGGGATCGTCGAGCTCGGTATGGAGGTACGGCGGCAGTGGCATCTGGCCATGGGCCTCCAGCGCAGCAACGAGGTCGAGCTCGCCGACGTCGAACCGAACGGCGCGGCGCCCGTCGCCGAGGGCATCGCCCACTACCGCCGAGAGGCCACCCGGCGCGGTGACCACCGTCCCCGCGGGTACCCGGCGACCGGGCCTCACCAGGCACTCCCAGGTGCCGTCGTCTCGTGGTTCGAGCAGCAGGATTTCGACCTGGCCACCGGTCGGCTTGGTGAAGAAGACCCGTGCGGGAAGCACCCGGGTGTCGTTCACCACCACGAGATCGCCGTCGCGGAGCAGCTCGGGGAGGTCGCGCACACGGCGATGGTCGACGCGGTCACCCAGATCGACGAGGAGGCGGGCGGAATCGCGGGGCTCGGCGGGGGTGTGGCCGATGGCGCGTTCGGGCAGCTCATAGTCGAAGGCGTCGGGGCCCATGGCCTCAGCCGCGGTCGAAAGAGCGGTCTGGTCGACCGCCGGGGGCACCGTCGGCGGTGCCAGACCCAGGTGACGCCAGGCATCGGGCATGGCCACCCGGCCCCGGGGGGTACGCATGAGCATGCCCTGTTGGATCAGGAAGGGCTCGTACACGTCCTCGACGGTCTCGGGCGGTTCACTGACGCTGATGGCGAGCGTCGACAATCCGACCGGGCCACCGCCGAAACGCTCACAGATCGCAGAGAGAATCGCCCGATCGATCTTGTCGAAGCCGCGATCGTCGACGCCGAACAGCGCCAAGCCGTCGTGGGCGACCTCGGCGGTGATCACGCCATCGGCTCGCACCTCGGCATAGTCGCGCACCCTCCGCAACAACCGGTTGGCGATACGGGGCGTGCCCCGGGCGCGGCGAGCGATCTCGTGACTTCCCGTCGGGTCGAGCCGGACACCCAGGATGCCGGCGGTGCGGGTGACGATGGAGTCGAGATCGTCGACCTCGTAGAAGTCGAGACGCGACACCAGCCCGAAGCGATCGCGCAGCGGCTTGGCGATGAGACCGGTGCGGGTGGTGGCCCCGACCAGCGTGAAGCGCGGAAGCTCGAGGCGGATCGACCGGGCCGCGGGCCCCTTCCCGAGCACGATGTCGAGCTCGAAGTCCTCCATGGCTGGATACATGACTTCTTCGACGGTCCGGGGCAGCCGGTGGATTTCGTCGATGAACAACACGTCGCCATCGCCGAGCTTGGTGAGGATCGCGGCCAGATCGCCCGCCCGTTCGAGCGCAGGACCCGACGTGGTGTGCATCTCGACGCCCATCTCGGCGGCAACGATGTGGGCGAGGGTCGTCTTGCCGAGGCCGGGCGGGCCGGCGAAGAGCAGATGATCGGCCGCCTGGCGGCGGTTCCGGGCTGCGCCCAGCAGGATCTCGAGATGCTGCTTGAGCTCGGTCTGCCCCACGAAATCGTCGAGACGAGACGGCCGCAGCCCGCCTTCGTCCACGAGCGTGTCGAGCTCGTCGTCGTCGGGGAGCGGCGCATCGGCGCGGAGTAGTTCGTCGCGCGCCATCAGACCCTGCTCGCCAGCTTCTGGAGGGCCTGCTTCAGGAGTTGCGACGTGTCGCCGACCGCCGGCAGGTCACGAAGCACGTCGCGGACCTCGTCGGCTCCGTAGCCGAGCTCGGCCAGGGCCTGTTGCACATCGGAGGTGACCGAGGTGGTGGCGGGCGCCGTGACACCGCCGGGCACCTCGCTGTCGCGAATGTCGATGTCGAGACGCGACTTGAGCTCGATCAGCAGACGAGCGGCCGTCTTCTTGCCCACCCCGGGCACCAGGCAGAGAGCGGCGGTGTCGTCGTTCACCAGGATCGACTGGAGCGCCACCGGTTCGTGCACCGACAGAATGGCCAAGGCCAGCGACGGCCCCACCCCGTGGGCACCGAGCAGCGCTTCGAAGGTGCGTCGCTCGTCGCGCGACAAGAAGCCGTAGAGCGACTGGGCGTCTTCGCGGATGTGGTGATGCACGTGAACGAAGGCCTCGTCGCCGAGCTCGCCCAACTTCACCGTGACCGACGGTGCGACCGCAATCCGGTACCCGATGCCGCCGACCTCGATGATCACCTCGTCGTCGGCCCGCTCGACGAGGGTGCCGCGCAGCGAGCCGATGATCATCGCTTCACCTCGACCAGCACGCTCTGGGCGCAGTGACACAGCGCGACGGCGATGGCGTCGGCGGCGTCGACGGGCCGCAGGGGGATCTCGATGCCGATGAGGGTCTGCACCATGCGCTCCATCTGTTGCTTGTCGGCGGCGCCGTGACCAGCGACCGCGAGCTTGACCTCGTTCGGGGAGTATTCGACCACATCGGCGCCCCAGTTCGCGGCCTCGGCCATGACGATGCCGCTGGCCTGCCCCACGCTCATCGCCGTGCGCACGTTCACCTGGAACAACACGCGCTCGATGGCCACGACCGCCGGTTCGAACTCGACCAGAAGGGTCCGGATCTCCCGCTGGAGCTCGGCAAGGCGCTGGGCCAACGGCTGCTTCGGGGGCGTCCGCAGTACGCCGGCTGCCACCGCGCGCTGGCGGCCGCGACGGTGCTCGACGACGCCGTACCCGCAACGAGACAGACCGGGATCGATCCCCAGAACGAACATATGTACGACACCATACTGCTCGGTCCGCATCGACGGGTGGAGCATTCGCCGCCACCGATGCGCTCACGCGTCGCTGAGCTCCTCGAGGATCTCGTCGGGGATGTCGAAATTGCCGAAAACGTCCTGGACATCGTCGTTGTCGTCGAGCAGATCGACGAGGCGGAGTACGGCCCTGGCCGCGGACAGCTCGGTGACGGCGACGCTTTGGCTCGGGAGCATCGTGAGGTCGGCCGACTCGACCTCGATGCCCACCGCATCGAGGGCATCGCGAAGATCGGGCAGCAACGACGGATCGCACGTGAGGCGCCAGAAGTCGCCGTCGGCCTCGAGGTCTTCGGCGCCGTTGTCGAGTCCGACGACCATGACCTCGTCCTCGTCGACGGTGTCGGGAATGAGTATCACGCCGCGACGCTCGAACTGCCAGGCGACGGCGCCCGGCTCGGCCAGATTGCCCCCGTTCTTCGAGAAGATCGACCGCATCTCGCCACCCGTGCGGTTGCGATTGTCGGTGAGCGTCTCGACGTACAACGCCACACCTGCGGGCGCGTAACCCTCGTAGTTCACGGTCTCGTAGTTGACCCCCTCGAGCTCGCCGGTGCCGCGCTTGATGGCGCGTTCGATGGTGTCGAGCGGCACCGACGCATCACGCGCCTTCTGGAACATCGTGCGCAGCGTCGGATTGGCATCGGGGTCCCCACCACCCTGGCGCGCCGACACCTCGACCTGCTTGATGATCTTGGCGAACAGCTTGCCGCGCTTGGCGTCGGCGGCGCCCTTCTTGTGCTTGATGGTGGCCCATTTGGAATGGCCGCTCATGATGGGGATCCCTCCTCGATCCACCAGCGGTGGAATCGCAGATCATCGGTGAGTTCGGGATGAAAGCTAGTTGCGACCACGTTGGCCTGCCGACACGCCATGACATCGCCGTCGAAGGTCGCCAACACCTCGACGTCGGGGCCACAGCGCTCGACCCGGGGCGCGCGGATGAACACGGCGTGGAAGGGTCCCCCTGGTACCACGACGATCTCGAGATCGGCCTCGAAGGACTCGACCTGGCGGCCGTACCCGTTGCGCCGGACGCCGATGTCGATGGCACCGAAGGAGCGCTGATCGGGTCGGCCGTCGGTGACCTCGGACGCCAGCAGGATCATGCCGGCACAGGTTCCGAGCACTGGCAGGCCCGCTTCGAGGCGTTCGGCCAGAGCTTCGCGGATACCGCTGAGATCGAGCAGCTTGGAGATGGTGGTCGACTCGCCGCCGGGGATGATCAGCCGATCGACGTCGATCAGGTGCTCGGGTCGTTTGACCACGACGCCCGTACAGCCCAGCGTCGACAACGCGTCGAGGTGCAGACGCGAGGCACCCTGCAGCGCGAGGACACCGACCTTCACCACGAGACTCCGCGATGCGGCTCGCCGGCTACCAACCTCGGTCGGCGAAGGTGACGTCGAGCTCGTCCATGCCGATGCCGGTCATGGGCGCACCCAGGCCGGTACTGACCTTCACGAGGATGTCGGGATCGTTGAAGTTGGTGGTGGCCTCGACGATGGCCCTGGCCCGAGGCGCCGGGTCGTCGCTCTTGAAGATGCCCGAGCCGACGAAGACCGACTGCGCACCGAGTTGCATGGTGAGCGCCGCATCGGCCGGCGTGGCGATCCCGCCGGCGCAGAACAGCGGAACGGGGAGCTTGCCGGTGTCGGCGATCTCCTGTACCAGCGGAAGCGGGGCCCGGAGCTGCTTGGCCCATTCGAACAGCTCGGCTTCGTCGGCGGTGGTGATCTTGCCGATGTCGCCGAGAATCGAGCGGAGGTGACGCACCGCCTCGGTGATGTTCCCCGTACCGGCCTCGCCCTTCGAGCGGATGAGGCAGGCGCCCTCGCTGATGCGCCGCAGCGCCTCGCCGAGGTTGGTGGCACCGCAGACGAACGGAACCTCGAAGGCCCACTTGTCGATGTGGTGGGTTTCGTCGGCCGGGGTGAGGACCTCGGACTCGTCGATGTAGTCGACGGCCATGGCTTGGAGGATCTGAGCCTCGGCGAAGTGGCCGATTCGGACCTTGGCCATCACCGGGACGGTCACCGCCTCCTGAATCGCCGCGATCATGGCCGGGTCACTCATGCGGGCCACCCCGCCGTCGGCGCGAATGTCGGCGGGCACCCGTTCGAGGGCCATCACCGCCACCGCGCCTGCGTCCTCGGCGATCTTGGCCTGCTCGGCATTGACGACGTCCATGATCACGCCGCCTTCGAGCATTTCGGCCAGGCCCCGCTTCGCGCGGACGGTACCGGTGTGGCGAGGGGCCGGAGACGACGAGACGGATTGATCGGTCATGGCATCGAGTCTAGAACGAGACCCAACTGGACCCGATCGAATAGGGCCAATCTCGGGCCGGATCAGCGAGCGCCGGATCAGGGAGCAGTGGCCAGCAGCTCGTCGGCTCGGGCCTGGCTCATGATGGCCACGTTCCCCTCCTCGGGAAGGCCGATCCAGGTCTGGCCCGGCGTCAGGCCGATCGGATCGCCATCGAGGTCCGACACCTGCCACGGCACGAGTGCCTCGGGACGACTCCACCGACCCTCGATCGCGTGGCCGTCGGTGAGGACCAGTGCATCGCCTTCGCCGACGGTGAGCGCCTGCGGTGAGCCCGCCGATGCGGCCGACGTGCCGTAGGGCGTCGTCAAGATCACCACGTTGGGCGGCGCGACCTGGATGCCGTCGACATCGACGTGAGGGGTGCCCCGCTGGAATCGCAACCAGCCCTGATGTTCGTCGCTCCAGACCCAGTTCACGGTGACGCCGCCGCGCCAGTCGATCTGGACTCCGGGGATGGGTTGCGCTGAGGGGCTCAGCGGGCTGTCGCCGTAGCGGTAGTCGAAGATCTGTGGCGGCGGTCCCAGCTCTTCGGGTGCCGCGGCGAACAGCGACGGGGTCGAGGAGAACAGCGTGTGCTCGTAGTCGACACCACGGGTGCTGTCCCGGAACCACTCGCCGACTCCTTGGTCGATGCCGACGTCGT
>CAVOZP010000007.1:0-43872 GCA_963700995.1 uncultured Acidimicrobiales bacterium | reverse complement strand
TGCATGTGCCGATCTCGGATGGGTTGATGGCCGCTTGTACCATGTTGTTCTGATCGCTCACTCGGCATGCGTCGGTCCCACCCGGCCGACCCTGAGTTCGCTATGAAGGTCGCCCCGTACCTCATCCCCCGTGGCGCTCTGATGTGTGTGCACCGAGAGCGCGATTCTGACTCAGGTCAGCGCTCCTGGCGCGCCCACCTCAGCGTGAGGGCCAGTATCGCAATCGCATACAGGACGGGGACAACCACGATCCAGCCGAATGCGACGAACGCTTCGAGCGGGTGCTGCACAACGATCGGCTCCGTCGAGTTTCCCAGCAAGCGGCATTCAAACGACGGCAACCACAGCTGGCTGGACATCCGATACCCGCCGTATCCGGGATGATTGTAGATATCGGCGAGCATATGGACTCAGCACGGTTGCCAAGGCCCTTGAGTCCAACGATCCAGGCGACAACTCCGACAAGCGCTGCGCCGACCACGATTGCCGCGGCGGTCAACCATCGGACGATCATCGCCGGAGGCTAACGAGTCGCATCACTGAGGCACCTGGCATCGCCGACCGCCTCAGAAGGGCCCGAGATCGGGACCGACTGGCTCTCGCAGCGGTGCGGTCCGTTGCGGCCGCAGCGCCGTCATGCGCTCCTGGCCGAGCGCTCGTGCCGATATCGCTCGGTGGAAGAAGACTTGGGGTCGTCGGGACTTCCGGGCGGGTGTCAGTGTTCCGGTCAGTCCGCAGGAGACCCAAAGGACCATCGGCCGGTGGCTTGAAATCCATCTCGGCCGCCCTACCGCCGATCGCCAGGCGATCACCTTGGCCGGGCCCGACGATCGTGAACGGCCCATGCTCCTCGACGGTGTAGTTCCAGTCGTACTTGATGTTGTAGAGGTCCAACAGTCGGCTGTCGCTGATCGCGCCGGCGGTCCTCCCCTCGACGATCACGACGTCATTGATGCCGCCGAGGTGAACGGTGACCGGCCGTCGGCTCCAGTGTCCGCCTTGAGCCGGGGACTTCCGATACTCACGCAGAGCTGGCTCTGTGTCCAGATTCCCCAGACCGGTCGCGGATGAGGGTGCCGGTGCTGGGGGTCACGATCCGTAGGCCCCAGCGTTCACGAGTTGGTCCTCGACCCACTTCCAGCCAAGGCCACCGACCTCGGCATGAGAGCCGTACATGACGAGGCGCTGTGCTGTGGGCTCCATGTCCTGACCGTAGTTTCATCGCCGATCCGCTCGCACTCGACGAAGCGAACGATCACCCAACTCGTGGCGGCTCCGCCACGACGAGCGGACTGAACTCCCGTCCAGATCGAGGCTCCTTGAGCCAAGGGCGCCGTGTCGATCTCGAGCGGGCGCCCGCTCGCGGACATGCCGATCAGGAGCGGTCTCGGCGACGAGCGGCGACTGTTGTTCTGGAGCGGGTTAGTGAGGTCTTGCCTCGGCCAGTAGCGACGCGATTCGGGTGTCGTTGTGTCGCCACTCTGTCTTCGGTCCAGCTGCGAGCCGGCCGAACACTCCTGACATTTCGTCGATGAGCGCTCGATACGGCGTCAGTGCCATCTTGTACCCGTTGTCGTGTTCGACGGGTTGGTGCGGTGCCGGCCAATCCAGAGAGGCAATGAACTCGGCGATGTCGAAGTAGCGGTGGCCTTCGAGGAAGGCGCGCTCGGTCGGTGAGGTCGAAGTTGCGGTCGAGGAACAACCCGAAGTCGGCAAAGAACAGTCGTTTGCCGTCGGTCAAGATGTTCGACGGGTTCGAGTCGAGGTGAGCTACGCCCCTGTCGCGCAGGTAATCCGTGATCTCGACCGCCTGGTCGATGACCCATCCGATGGCGTCTTGATTGAGGGGAAGCCAGTCCTGCAACACGTGGGGAACGTGCTCGATGAACATCGTGATCGAGTGTGAGGATGCTTCGCGTGCCTCGATGAAGCGTCGGATCGTGGGGTCGCCATCCCAGTAGTCGACGTAGCGTTCGAGTTGTTCGCCGCTGCGCTTGCGTGTCTGGCCTGCGAGCGGCAGGAGGCGGTGGTGATAGAGCAGCGGGAAACAATCGATGGCGCCTTCGCGGACCCATCGGGTAGTGGTCAGGTGTGCAGCGACTTCGCGAGTGGCTCCGAAACCGGCCGATCCCACGCCGTAGTTGTAGAAGATTGGCAACTCGAAGTGGTTGCGCGTCGAAGCGGGTTTCGCAAGTTCGAGATCGGTCACCGGGATCGTCTTCACGAACACCCGATGACCGGCGACCTCAAGGGTTCGACTCATTCCCCATCCCGGACGAGGTGCGGCCAGAGCCAGGAGATCCGACAACTCGAGATCAGTCCGATCGACAAACCAGGAACTCAGTTCGTCGTGAACGGCGAGCCGAGCTTCCACAAAGCCGAACCTACACCTGCGTCGTCGAGCAACCCGGCGTTGCGCTGCGGACCCGCACGGCCGCAAATCTGGTGCACATGGCCGCCCGAAGATGTGCCGATCCTGAGCGGGGAGGCGGCGTGCCAGCGCGACACGCTATGCGTGGGCCTGTTGCGCTTGGTTTCCCGCCTTGGGACGAGAATCGCATCGTCGTTCGGTCGCGAGCATCAGCCGATGAAGTCAGTGCATGCGGCTCCGGAGAGATCTCGGAACTGGACGGCGGACGGTGTCCAGATCACGTAGACGCATCGCCGAAACCCGAAGAACAGCGCCGGCCATCGCAGCTCGATCTGGTCGTCGCTGTAGCGGAAGCCGTCGGCACGTACCGAGATCGCGCTGAAGATCTGCTCGCTATCGGAGAATCGTGCGTCAGGGTCGAGCCGATCGGGATCGTCAGGGTCGCCTTGGAGCACGGCAGCGATCTGGTAGTAGCTCGTGTTGATGAAGGCGTCCTGCAGTTCGTCGTGGATGTGCGCTGGCGCCGGTCGGCACCGGCGAGCAGCCCGACCAGCACAGCAAGCACAACCGCAACGATTCCCGCAGCGACGGCACCTCGCCTTCGCGCTGTCGACGGGCGGTCGTTGCGATCGTCTTGACCAGTCGATCCCATTCAGGGCAACCGCAACCGTCGCCACTCCGAGAGCAGCGCCGATCGTGTTGGCGACGACGTCGGTGATGTCAGCGCCACCGAGCCCAGCAACCGCCTGCACGCTTTCGATCAGCATCGAGAACCCGGCCAGGGCGAGGAACGTTCGCACTGGTCGTCGAGTCAGCCATGTCCATGCAAGCCCGGCAGGGACAAACAAGACGACGTTGAGCAGGAACTGGCTGCTGCCAAGCAGGTCCCCATCGACCAGTCGATCCCAACCCGACCCTGTCCATGCAAAGGCGCTGCCCGGCCGGAACGCCTCGGGGGCGCCGTCGCGCGCCAGCGTCAACGAGATGCAACCAGCGACGGACACCAGCGCCGCGAACCAGGCGAGCGGGCGATGAACGGATCCGCCTGCCGGTTGAGCCACCACGCTCCCGCTGCGCTCGCTGCGAGCAAAGTGACGAGAGCGATCAGCGCCGAAGCGGTCGCGTTCGACGCGACGTCACGACTGGCGTCACTCGCGATGCTGATCACAGTCGGCGACTGTAACGACCGGGAACTCATGGCCAGGCGCACGCCTCAGTCGCTCACCTCGCTCGGCCCGCAGGACCGCGCCAGACCACTCGATATCGACGCCGGCAAGCAGCGCGGTCGCACACGCAGATCCGGCAGCGGAGAGCGCAGGGCGCTGCGTCGACGGCCGCTTCCTCGACCCGTACGATCTGGAGCAGGTGGCCGCCCGAAGAAGTGCCGTTCCTGAGGGGGCTCGACTGCTGGGTCGGCTCGTTGATATGCGTGGGGTCGGTAGCTGTCTCGGGTCGCCCGGGCGGCCGTGACTTCTTCGCGATTCGCTCCACCCTTCCCGCCGCCCGATGGACCAATATGGCAACCATGACGCGAGTAGCAGCCTTCATTGATGCCCTTGCCTTGAAAGCGGTACTTGCCGAGCGCCATCGGTCGTTAGCCTGTACGTGTGCAGCGTCAGTCGTACCGGTGTAAGACGTGTGGAGTCGAGATCCCGCCGTACGACTTCTACTGTGACCGTCATCGGGACAACGACAAGCGGGATGGACAGAACGGGTTCCTCGACCGCCTGATCTACAAGATCTTCGGTCGCGACATCGAGCAGCGTGCCGGATGCACGACTCGAGGCAGATCCTTGATCGGGCACGAGCGCATCGGTGCCGGTCTCGCGCACCGCTTCGGTCGGGTGAGGCCAAAGGCGCCACGAGCAGCGACGTCCGGGCGGTATCGACTTCGCGTACTCGGGCCCCGCATTCTTGAGCGGCTCGCCGAGCGTGGACGTGCCGTTCTCGGGCGGTCTCGACGGCTCTCGAGCAGAGTGATTATCGAGTGGCCTCCGTGCGTTCGGAGGCGAGCGACTTCGCCGGTTACCGGGCGGCGCACCGGGAGTGCCGCCGCCCGCCGTCATCGGTCGAGTTACTCGGCGACGACCTCGATCACGGCTGGTCGCCACAACCCGCTGACGTGAAAGTCTTCCGCGCCCACATCGAACAGGTAGGTGTTGCCAGCAACCAAGTCGACCGTCCAGGAATAGTCCCCGGGGGCGACCGCTTCACCGAGATCGTCGAACTCGGCCTCGAAGTATCCGTCGCTGGGAGCGTCGTTCGTTACGACAGTGCCGCCCTCCTCCATGACCTCAAGTTCTTCGGCGAGCGCATCGGAGCCGGTCTCGTACCCCAGGATCGCGACGCGTGCCGCGCCACCCGACTCGTTCGAGAACGAGAAGGTAGCGGCTCCCTCGACGATCTCACGATCGCCGACAAAGGACGCTCCGTCACCAGTGAACGTGAACTCGAGCTGGGCCTCGTCGGCCGGCACCGGTCCTGCGGTGCCGCTCGAGTCGTCGTCACTGCCGCAACCCAACGCCAGGATCGACAGGCTGACAGCCACACCAATCGAAAGGAGCCTCATGACCCACCTCCTGCGAAATTGAACTCTCACCACCAGCTTGCGCTCGCAGTCCTCGACAGCCAGAGGATCAAGTCCCGACCACCCGCACCCGCCCGACTCCGGCCCTACTGTGGTGCCCGATACTCGCGGCGCCACGACGGCTTCAGACCCGCTCGAGAACCGGCAGGGAGGATGTTGTTGGGTGCACCGAAGGTACGTGGGGCTCGATCACCGTTGGGTTGTTTGCGTAGGTTCGGGGTCGTTCCCGACCTGGTCTGACTCGAGAACCGGCTGACGCCTTCGGGTTGTCTTCAGAATGACTGGTCGGCCGTGTTCGGGAACGGCACCCACCGGTTGGGCGACGACTGTG
The DNA here is from genome assembly GCA_963700995.1 of uncultured Acidimicrobiales bacterium. Taxonomy (GTDB): domain Bacteria; phylum Actinomycetota; class Acidimicrobiia; order Acidimicrobiales; family JAHEJN01; genus JAHEJN01. The sequence continues at coordinate 38,583 of CAVOZP010000007.1, read as the reverse complement.
ACTCGAGAACTGTTGGCGCAGTTCTCGCAGTGATGTCGCCGTTCCGGCAGGTGCGGTGTCAACCCGTTCACAGCTACTGAAAGGGATGGCAATGACCATCGTAGAGAACCATCTGTTGACCGTCACGGGCGGTGTCGACACTCACCTCGAGTTCCACGTCGCAGCCGCCGTTGATTCCAATGGCGGCGTGCTCGGCGTCGAAACATTCGATACCACCACTGGCGGATACCGGCGCCTCGTCGCGTGGCTCGCCGGGTTCGGAACCATCAGCCTGGTCGGCGTCGAGGGCACCGGCTCCTACGGCGCCGGCCTCACTCGACACCTCACGGAAAAGGGCATCGGAGTTGTCGAGGTCGACCGACCGAACCGCCAAGCCCGACACCGTGCCGGCAAGACCGACGCCATCGACGCAATCGCAGCCGCACGAGCCGCGTTGACCGGCACCGCGACGGGAACACCGAAGTCGCGGACCGGCAACATCGAAGCAATCCGAGTGCTCACCGTCGCCAGGCGTTCAGCAGCAAACGAGTGGATCGCGGTCCTCTCCCAGATCCGCCATGTCGTGTTCACTGCACCTGACGACATCCGGGCCCGGTTCTTGGATCTGTCGCCGATCACCCTGGTCAGGACCACCGCAGCACTCAAACCGCGGCGTTCTGATCCTGACATCGTGCGCTTCACGACCCTGTCGACGTTGCGCGAACTCGGCCGGCGAGCGCTGTTCTTGCGTGAGCAGAAGATGCGCCTCAACACCGAGATGCGACCCCTGATCCGCGAGGTCGCACCATCGCTGCTCGAGATCCGCGGCGTCGGGTTCGACGTCGCCGCGAAACTGTTGATCGCGGCTGGCGACAACCCGCACCGGATCCGATCTGAAGCTGCTTGGGCGCACCTCTGCGGAGTCGCGCCGATCCCAGCGTCGTCAGGCAAGATCCAACGCCACCGACTCAACCGCGGCGGCAACCGGCAAGCCAACTCGGCGCTCTACCGAATCGTTCTCACCCGAATGTCCAACGACGAACGCACCAAGACCTACGTCGCGAAACGCACCGCCGACGGCAAGACCATGGGCGAGATCGCACGCATCTTGAAGCGCTACGTCGCACGCGAGGTCTACCCGCACCTGCCCTCCACCATGACCTGACCCGCCGCCTCGACAGGTCGGGACCTGGCTCGCCCGAACCGGCTCACACCTCTTGAGGTTGTGCATCAATTGATCTGCCACCCGACCCAGCGGGCGGAACCGCGGTGATCGTGGCTTCCTACGAGCGTGACCTCGGCAACGCCGAGTGTCTCATCCCTGTCGTGCCCAGAAATCACCTCATCAACAGCACCGGCAACTGCTACATCGACGCGCCCCGAAACACCACCCAGCCCACAAAACACCAGGTCACGAAACAAGCCCGGCGAGGCCCTTGACATCCCTACGAGCTTCAGGGAGCGGCCACTGGTCCGCACTTGCCGCTCGCGGATTATCGCTTGCGTCCGCGGCAGGAAGATGTGCCGATATCGCGTGGTTGTTGTGCATCGTGATGCTCGTTCTTCTGAGCGGTGTGTCAGACGTTGTCGAGACCGGTGCGGGCGTTTCTCAGCGCATCGTCGAATGCAACATCTCCGATCTGGGCTCTCGCCAAGTCGAGTGCCTGACGGCATCGGGGTTCGAACTCTGGGTTGAGGAGAACGGCTTTGCCCAAGTCGGCTACCACGCTTGACGCGTGGGTGGCCATGTGGTCGACCCACCCCATGCCGCGCTGGAAGTAGCCGTGCGCTGGATCGGCAGCGTCCGCCGCGGAGCACGCTTGAGCGTCGATGCGGTCCCGCCATCCATCATCGCGTGGAGTCGCCGCAACAAGCCTGAAATCGTGCGTGTGTTCAAGGTCGTCTGCCGTGACCGAACGAGCACCGATGCTCCGGATCAAAGCGGCAAGATTCTGCTTGGTAAACCGGTCGCGCTTTCGGCGAGCGTCATAGTCGAACTGTTCCTCGATCGGAAGCGGTGTACCAGCAACGTCGAACGTCCAGCGCCCGCCGTCGTCGGTACAAGTGATGGACCGCGTCCCCGAATCGTGGGCATGATGCTCCACGATCCGCGCCTCGTATTGCATGCGGACTCGGAAGCCGTTCTGGACGATGACTGACGAATCGCGGTCGACCACGCGAAACTGTCGTGGCGGTGTTCGTTCGGTGGATTTGGCCAATCAGGTCAATCACGTCAGAGCCGCCACGTTGGTTGTTCACGATGGCGGTCCACTCTGGCGTGAGCTGGAACGCTGCGAAGCGGGTTGCAGGCCACGTCACCTTGTTGAGGAATTCCAGCGCAGCCGGCAGAGGTTGCCGATCAGCGACCATCGATCGGTTCCAGCCCAGCTCGGGCGCGTTGAGAGTGCTTGCCTCGATGGTCGCCGCCAACGGAAGGCGCACGAGCCCGTAGCCGGAAAGTGCGTCGTGCATGATTCGGTTGTCGCTCGCAGAAGGCATGGACCTAGAGCATGACCTATCACGTCGATACACGCTGCGTCGAAGCCGTCACATCGAACCCCCGCACGGGTTCGAGTCGCGCCAGCCCCATCGGCACGCCTGGGTGAACATCGACGAGAGGCAAGCATGGATCTGGTAGACGCTGCGGGGTGCCAGCCCTCGAGCCTGGTGGGCGCCGTAGAGGTCGGTGAGGGTCTTGGTGGTGATGCGGGTCACGGCTCGCTTGCCCAGCGTCGGCCGAATGTTGCGCTCGTACACCTGCTCGTAGCCGTGAACCGTGTGCGGCGAGCGACCCTTGCGCCGCAACTCGATGATCCACTCGCCGAAGAGATCGTCGAGGGTTGCCTTCGTGCCGGTGTGGCGACCCTTGCCCACATCAACGAGCAGCGCGGCCCGCGCCTTCTTCGCCTCACGGAGATTCCCGTGGAAGGTCTTGCTCACTTGTCGGCGCCGGCCAGTGACCGGATCGCGTCCAGCCTCGACGATGAGCTCCCACACGTTGGGCTCACGCTCGCGCGATTCCTGGCGCCGATCGCAGCTTCGCCATGGCGAAAACGCACAACTCGGGTGACCAAAATGTTGGAAAAATGTTGGATTTCGAGTTTTTGAAGCGGATCAGCCGACACGAGAGTTGGCATAACCGCAGGTCAACTACCGTGGGCTCGGCGGGGATCGAACCCGCGACCGAAGGATTATGAGTCCTCTGCTCTGACCACTGAGCTACGAGCCCGCCCGGACACTACCCGGCGTTCCCGACCGGACCGACCAAACGCGAACTCTGAGCCCTACGACCAGCACTGGCACGATGAGAACGTCCGGCTGAGAGCAGGGGAAAGCCATGGCTGCCGAGAACACCGAGCCCGATGTCGACGTGGTTGTGGTGGGCGCCGGCTTCGCCGGGCTGTACCTCCTGCACCGCCTGCGGGAGTTGGGCTTCTCGGCGCGCGCCTTCGATGTGGCGGCCGGCGTCGGCGGCACCTGGTACTGGAACCGCTACCCCGGCGCCCGCTGCGACGTCCAGAGCATCGACTACAGCTACAGCTTCGACGCCGACCTCCAACGAGAGTGGGAGTGGACTGAGAAGTACGCCACCCAACCCGAGATCCTGCGCTACCTCAACCATGTGGCCGACCGCTTCGATCTGCGCCGCGACATCACCTTCGAGACGCGGGTCGGCCACGCAACGTGGGACGACGGAGCCGCCCTCTGGCACCTGACCACGAGCGCAGGAGAAGCGGTGAACTGTCGCTTCTACGTGATGGCCACCGGATGTCTGTCGGCACCCAAGCCGCCCGAGATCGACGGCATCGACCGCTACACAGGCGAGGTCTACCTGACCTCCCGGTGGCCCCATGGCGGCGTCGACTTCACCGGCAAACTGGTGGGCGTGATCGGCACCGGCTCGTCGGGCATCCAGTCGATCCCTCTCATCGCCGAGCAGGCGGCCGAGCTCACGGTGTTCCAGCGCACGCCCAACTTCACCCTGCCCGCCCACAACGGTCCGATCCCAGCCCCCAAGCTTCAGGCCTTCCGCACCGATCCCGACGCCTATCGCGAGAGCGCCCGGCTGTCGCGAGCAGGAATCCCCTCCGAGGTACCCGAGCTCGGTGCCCTCCAGGTGAGTGACGAGGAACGCCGTGAGTGCTACGAGCACGTGTGGGAACGGGGCGAGCTGATCGCCATCCTCGGCACATTCGCCGACACGCTCATCAACCCCGCCTCCAACGAGACCCTCGCCGAGTTCGTCCGGGAGAAGATCCGCAGCATCGTCGACGACCCTGCGACCGCCGAGAAGCTCTGCCCCACGAGCTATCCGATCGGCACCAAGCGCCCGTGCCTCGACACCGGCTACTACGCCACATTCAACCGGCCCCACGTGCGGCTGGTCGACCTGAACGACGACCCCATCACCACCATCACCGAAACCGGAATCGTCACGGCAGGCGAGTCCTATGCCTTCGACGCCATCGTGTTCGCCACCGGCTTCGACGCGATGACCGGGGCCCTGGTGGCCGTCGACATCGAGGGCCGCAACGGCGTGATGCTGAAGGACAAGTGGGCCGAAGGACCGAAGACCTACCTCGGCCTCACCACCGTCGGGTTCCCCAACTTCTTCGCGGTGACCGGCCCCGGCAGCCCGTCGGTGCTGTCGAACATGGCGGTGTCGATCGAGCAGCACGTCGAGTGGATCACCAACTGCATCGACCACATGCGCAGCCACGAGCTGGAGGCGATCGAACCCACCGACACGGCCGAGGCGGGCTGGGTGCAACACGTCAACGACTTCGGCGACATCACCCTCTACCCCACCGCCGACTCCTGGTACATGGGCGCCAACGTTCCGGGCAAGCCCCGAGTCTTCCTGCCCTATGTGGGTGGCGTCGACGTCTACCGCACGATCTGCGACGAGGTCGTCGCCAACGAGTACCTCGGCTTCTCGTTCCGACGCAACGGCGAGTCGATCTGCCGCGACGGTGTGATCCGCCGTCTGGCGCCTGACGTCGGCCTGATGATCGAGTTCATCGAAACCCTCCAGCTACCGGAGTTCGAGACACTGCCGGTGGCCGACGCCCGGGAACTGTTCGACTCGATCGGAGCAGAACAGCCGCCCGGGCCCGAGGTCGGTGAGATCGTCGACGGTGACCTACCGGGCCCCGACGGCGCCCCGCTCCACTACCGGCTGTACCGGCCGGCCACGCCGGGACCTCATCCCGTCGTGGCCTACTTCCACGGCGGTGGCTGGGTGTTCGGCAGTCAGGTGTCCGACGACGCGATGTGTCGTGACCTGTGCGTGCGATCCGACGCCATGATTGTTTCCGTCGACTATCGCCACGCCCCTGAACACCGGTTCCCCGCTGCCGTCGACGACGGGTTCGCCGCGGTGCAATGGCTGGCGGCCAACGCCGAATCCATCGGCGGCCTTCCCGGCCGGCTCGCCGTCGCCGGCTGGAGCGCGGGGGGCAACGTGGCCGCCGTGGCCGCGCAGATGTGCCGTGACGCCGGGGGCCCGGCGCTCACCGGACAGGTGCTGCTCACGCCGGTCACCGACTCCGACTTCACGAGGCCGTCCTATGGCGACAACGGCGAGGGCTACGTGCTCACCCGGTCGCTGGTGGAGTGGTTCATGCACCACTATGCCGATCCCGCGGACCGGACGAACCCGAGGCTCGCACCGCTGCGGGCGGCCGACCTCTCGGGCCTTCCACCCGCGCTCGTCGTCACCTGCGAGTTCGATCCGCTGCGCGACGAAGGCAACGCCTATGCCGAGGCGCTCGAGGCCGCCGGCGTCGACGTGCGACACGTCCAGGCCCGGGGACAGATCCACACCTCGATACCCGCAGTCGACCTGATCGTGTCGGGCGCCGAGTACCGCGCGATGATGGCCGACACGCTCCAGAGTTTCTTCGGGTCGAACCTGCCCGTCTGAGCCGACGGCGGGCCGGCTAGGAGTACAGCGCGTCGATCTCGGCCGCGAACCGGTTGAGGATGCCGCGCCGCTTGAGCTTGGCCGTCGGCGTCATGACCTCGGAGTCGGGCATCCATTCCTCGCCCAAAACCTTCAGTCGCTTCACCGACTCGGCGTTGTTGAACACCGACATCGCGTCCTTCAGGCCCGCCTCGATCTCGGCGATCACATCGGGGTTCTCGGCCATGGCCGGGAGCGTCGCCTCCTCGCCTTCGAGGCCGTGGTCGGCCGCCCATGTCACCGCCGCATCGGGATCGAGCACCACGAGCGCCGCCACGAACGGCCGCTGATCACCCACCGCACACGCCTGACCCACCAAGGGGATGCCCTTCAGCGCCGCCTCGAGGTTGGCCGGGCTGATGTTCTTGCCGCCGGCAGTGACGATGAGCTCCTTCTTGCGATCGACGATCTTCAGGTAGCCGTCGTCGTCGACCACGCCGATGTCGCCGGTGTGTACCCAGCCCTCGTCGTCGAGGGTCTCCGCGGTCTGCTCGGGTGCGTTCAGATACCCACCGAACATGTTGCCACCTCGACTGAGCACCTCGCCGTCGTCGGCCAGTTTCAACTCGACGCCGGGCATCGGCTTGCCCACGAAGCCGGCCTTGGCCGCCTGCGCCCAGGTGAGGATGGCGGTGGTCTCCGACATGCCGTAGCCCTCGGTGAGGGGCACGCCGAGGGTGCGGAACCAGCTGAGCACCTCGGCGCGGATGGGTGCCGCCGCAGTCACGCAGAACTGCGCCTGGTCGAGGCCGATCCGCTCCTTGACCGTGCTGAAGGCCACCGAGTCGAGGAAGTCCCAGGTGGCGATCTCCTCCTCGGTGGCGGTTCCTGCGGCCATCTTCTCCGCGATGGGTGCGCCGGCGGCGACGCCATCGTCGAACGCCTTCGCCCTCTCGGGATCGCCGCTGAGCGCGGCGAGCACCCCCGCCTGGAGCTTCTCCCACACGCGAGGCACCCCGATGAACACGTTCGGATGAACCTCACCCACATAGGCCGCCACCTGGGATGTCTCGGGGCAGCACACCGTGAGCAGTGTCTGGTCGACGGTCAGATAATGGCCAAGCAGACGCTCGAACACGTGAGCCATCGGCAGATACGAGATGTGACTGAGCCCGGCCAACGTGTCGAGCCCGGCCTGCTCGCGGAACGCCTCGTCCATCGACGCCAGGGCCCAACACACGTTGTAGTTCGTCAACATCACGCCCTTGGGCGGGCCCGTCGTTCCCGACGTGTAGATCACGGTGGCGATGTCGTCGGGCGATCCGATCGCGACCGCCTCGGCGAGGTCGGCGGGCTCGGCGTCGAGCAGATCGGCGTAGCGAACGACCGAATCGCCGGTGTCGGCCGAGGGGTCGATGACCACGTGATGCTTCACGGTCGGCAGTCGATCGGCCACACCTTGGAACCGGCCGAGGAACCCGTCGTCCTCCACCACCGCCACCTTGGCACCGCAGTGATTCACCAGGTACTCGATCTGGTCGGGTGCCGAGGAGTTGTAGATCGAGATCGGCGTGGCGCCGCAGAACAGGATGGCGAGGTCGAGGGCATGGAACTCGGGGCGGTTGCGCATCATCATCACGACGCGGTCCCCGGGTGCGACCCCCAGCCGCTTCAGTGAGGTCACGAGGCGGGCGACGATGTCGGCCAACTCGCCGAGGGTCTGCTCTTGCCACTCCCCCGTCGTGTCCTTCCACCGCAGCACGGTGGCGTCGGGCCGCCCAGCCAGGCTGGCGAGGAACCGGGATGCAACGGTCTGGCCGCTGATGCGGGCGTCGATGTCATGGCTCGTAGTCATGACATCGAACCGTAGTTCGCTCCGGGGGTGGGGCTCGAACCCACGACCCACTGATTAACAGTCAGTTGCTCTGCCAGCTGAGCTACCCCGGAATGGGCGATGTGACTCTACCAAGGCACGCCATCGAGGAAGCGCACCATTCAGGAGGCGTCGAGGTAGTCCTTGAGCTTGTCGCTGCGTCGGGGATGGCGGAGCTTGGCCAGCGTCTTCGCCTCGATCTGGCGGATGCGCTCGCGGGTGACCCCGAACTGGCGACCCACTTCTTCGAGGGTGCGGGGCCGACCGTCGACAAGGCCGAACCGGAGCCTGACCACCTCTTTCTCGCGATCGTTCAGTTCGTCGAGGGCCTCGACCAGCGCCGCTCCCAACATGTTCCTGGCCGCGGCGTCCGACGGTGCCTCGACACGATCGTCCTCGATGAAGTCGCCGAGGTTCGAGTCGTCCTCGCCGATGGGTGAGTCGAGCGAGAGCGGATCCTGGGAGATCCGCAGGATCTCGCGCACCCGTGCCGGGGTCATGTCGACCCGGTCGGCCAGCTCTTCGACCGTCGGCTCGCGTTCGAGCTCTTGCATCATCTGGCGCTGCATGCGCAGCACCTTGTTCATCGACTCGACCATGTGCACCGGAATGCGGATGGTGCGGGCCTGGTCGGCGATGGCCCGGGTGATGGCCTGGCGGATCCACCACGTGGCGTAGGTGGAGAACTTGAACCCTTTGCGAGTGGTCGAACTTCTCGACCGCACGCATCAGGCCGAGGTTCCCCTCCTGGATGAGGTCGAGCAGCATCATGCCCCGCCCGACGTAACGCTTGGCGATCGACACGACAAGCCGCAGGTTTGCCCGGGTGAGGGCGCGGTGGGCTTCGTCGCCGTCTCGCACCAGGAGCCGCAGGCGACGGAGCTCATCGGCGTCGGGCGAGGGCACGTCGCCCTCGGTCACGGCGTACAGCGCGGCGCGGGCCTCGATACCGAGCTCGATGCGCTTGGCCAGCGACACCTCTTCGGCCGCAGTGAGCAAGGGCACGCGTCCGATCTCCTTGAGGTACATGCGCACCGGGTCACTCGAGTTCACCACCGAGTCGTTGGTCACGCCGCCGAGCTGGCGACGCCGGCGCCGGTGGCGGGCGAGGCGGTGTTCGAGATCTTCCTCTTCCTGGAGGTCGAGGTCGTCGGCGAGCAGGGCCAGGTCGTGAGGCGACGGTACGGCCTCGTGGACGGCGTCGTCGTCGTGTTCGACATGCTCGTCGTCGAGGCTGATCCCGGCGTGGTCGAGCGCCGCCTTGACAGCTGCGATGGTGTCGGGGGTGAGCACGACGTCTTCCAGCAGGCGCATCACGTCGTCGATCGACAGGCTTCCCTGGGCGCGCCCACGAGCCAGGAGTGCCTCCAGTTCATCGGCGGGGACGCCCTCGATGCTCGCTGCTCGTTGATTCATACGTTTGCCTCGTCCGCCGCCCGAGCCAATGTAGCAATCGGTTGGCCTCGGCGAGATTGAAGTAACTGCTGCGTACCTCGTCGATGGCCATCTTCAGGTCGGGAATGGTGCGCAAGAGGGTGGGATCTCCTCCGGCACGGGCCTCGGCACTCATCGCGTCGAGCTTGCGAACGGCGGCGTCGTGCAGGAAACGCGCCAACCGGGCCTCGGCGTCGTCGGTCGGTTCCTCGACCGCCACTCGTTGCAGCAGCTCGCTCACTTCGTGATCGGCCGACTCGATGGCGGCCGCCAGAGATGGAGCGCTGACGAGCGCTGCGAAGGCAGCTTGGTGGAGCGGATTTCCGAAGAGATCCTCGTCGATGAAGGGGGGGATCTCCTCGGGGTGATGCACCGCGAGGTTCAGCACGTGGATCTCGGGGTTGTCGGCCGAATGCACCGGGGCACGGCGGGGCGCCTCGTCGACCCTGACCTGCGCTCCCCGGCGTCCGCGTTCGCGGCCGGCTGCCCAGCGCGGATCGAGCGCAGGACGTCGAGATCGACGCCACAGCGCTCGGCAATGGTGACGAGGTACTGATCGCGTACGAGCTCGTTGGGATGCTCGGCCACCGTGGCGGCCGCTTCTTCTGCCCCTCGGGCCCGACCCTCGGGATTCGACAGATCGGCGGCCTCGAGCGTGCGCTCGACCCGGAAGCCCAGGAACGAAGTGGCGTTGTCGACCGCAACCGCGAGCGCCCCGGGGTCACGTTGGGCGAGCTCGCCCGGGTCGACGCCTGCGGGTAGCGCAGCCACCGACACGTCGACGTCATACTTCTGCTCCCACTCGTAGAACCGTTCGGCGGCGGCCTGACCGGCCGCATCGGCGTCGAAGGCCAACACAACCTTCGACGCGAAGCGCCGAAGGATGCGGACGTGGTCTTCGGTGAGCGCGGTGCCGCAGGTGGCGACTGCACGGGGAACGCCGGCGGTGTGAAAGCCGATCACGTCGGTGTAGCCCTCGCACACGATCACCTGATCGGCCCGCACGATGGCGTCCTTGGCCGTGTGCAGCCCGTAGAGCACACGGCTCTTGTGGTAGATCGACGAGTCCTGGGAGTTCTTGTACTTGGGCCCGTCGGCCCCCGGCATGATGCGCCCGCCGAAACCGACCGGGTCGCCGTTGAGATCGTGGATGGGGAACATGATGCGGGCACGAAACGAGTCCTGGGCTCGGCCGGCCTTGTTCACGAATCCGAGGCCGGCTTCGTCGAGGATCTTCGGAGCCAGTCGCAGGCTCTTGACCAGTTGGTCCCACTCGTCGGGCGCCCAACCGATCTTCCACCGCCGGACGGTTTCGCCGTCGAGGCCGCGGTCGCGGAGGTAGGCCCGGGCCGGGCCGGCATCGGCGGAACCCAGCAGTCGATCGTGGTACCACTCGACCGCCTTGGCGATGATCTCGACGATCTCCTTGCGGCGCTTGCGGTCCCGGTTCTCGTTGTCGTTGTCGTACCGGATCGAGACACCGGCCTTGGCCGCCAGGTGCTCGACGGCGCCGGCGAAGTCGAGATGCTCGATCTCGCGGATGAAGGTGATGGCGTCACCGCTCTGCTGACACCCGAAGCAGTGGTAGAGCCCGAGCTCGGCGTTCACCGAGAACGACGGGGTCTTCTCCCCGTGGAACGGGCACAGGCCCGCCCAGCGTCGGCCCACCCGCTTGAGCTGGGTGTACTGCGAAATGAGCTGCACGATGTCGGTGGACTCGCGCACCTTGGCGATGTCTTCATCGACGATCCCCATTGCGAGTCCCCCTTCCGTTTCGTCACGTCATGTCGTGGCCGAAAGCTACCAGTGCGCAGGGGCACGCGACGGGTCGGTCAGCTCGCCCGAGGGATCTCGAGCTCGAGGCTCACCACGGCTTGGGCCACGACGCGCAGGGGCACGTTGTTCTGGCGGGAATGGTTCCGAAGCCGTTCGAAGGCCTCGTCGACCGAGACGCAGTGATTGCTGGCGAGCATGCCCTTCGCCTGTTCGATGATCACCCGGCTGTCGAGGGCGTTCTGGAGCTGCCCGTTGAGCTGCTGGGCCTGCGCCAGCTCTCCCGCCCGCAGGACATAACTGGTGGCGATGTCGGCCAGTACCTGCGCCGCCTCGAGTGTCTCCTCGCTCCAGCTCCGTTCCTCTGCCGCGTAGACGTTGAGGGCACCCACCGAACGGCCGTTCAGGGCGAGGCACACCCCAGCGACCGAGATGAACCCCAGCTGCGTGGCCGCATCGCGGTAGGCAGGCCACTGGTCGAGCTCGGCGGCGTTGGTCACCACCCAGGTATGGCCCGAGTGAAAGGCCTCGACACAGGGGCCCTGCTGGTGTTTGGCCTGCACCCGTTCGATCTCGACGACGGCCTGATTGGTTGCGGTGACGAAGCGAAGCTCACCGCTGGAGTTCACCACCGAGACTCCGGCGCCGGTCGCGTCGAGCACGGTCACCGCATGATCGCAGAGCTCGTACAACACATCGGTGACCTCGGAGCGGTCGGCCATGCGCGACGCGAATTGGCGGAGCACGTCGAGGAGATTCGAATCGACCGGCATGGTCGGACGGCTTTCGGCTGGGCGTTGGTGCTTTCGGCGAATGCCGACATTCACGCCGCTGCGGGCAACGAGTGTTTGCACGGAGTCCAGCGACCGGGGGCCTGCGCACGACGTCGTAACGATCGCGGAACTCATCCGTCGATGGGCACTGTATCCCGCCGACCGGGACGACCCTTGTGCGACCGACCACATCCAGGGTAGGTTTCGCGTGTGCTCCTCCAGTTGTTGGTGGTTGCATTCGCTCCAGCTTTGGCGAACCACCGACCTAAGCGCTCCGGCGTGCTGTTCGAGCCTCGTTAGCCCACAAAACATCTCTAGGGATCCCTCCGAAAATCGGTTACCCCTCTCTTTTCAGGCGGATCCCGTCCCGGTCAAAGGTGACGCTCTGCGAGCCATCGACTGGGGCCGATCCGAGCGGACATCCTGGGCAGATGCCCGCTCGGATCGTTGGTCGACCGAGGCCGTTCGGGGGCTCGGCGATCAGTGGCGTTTCACACCGCCGTACTTCATGCGGGTGTCAGCCATCGAGGCCGACCGCTTGTCGTCGTCGTTGATGGCGGCGTCGACGACCTCCCCCACGAACAGCGTGTGGGTGCCGAGGTCGAAGGTGTGCCGGACCTCGCAGTCGATCCAGGCGATCGCATCGACGAACACCGGTGCGCCCGTTGCCGCCTCGGTCACCGCCCACCCGTTGAGTGCTCCGTCGGCGTAGGTGGCCGGCTTGGAGAACTTCACGAACACCCGGGTGTTCTCGGCGTCCCAGAGGTTCACGGTGAACGACCCGCCGTCGGTGATCAGGCGATGGGTCACCGCCTCGTTGTCGACGCCCACCCCGATGAGCACGGGCTCCATCGACAGCTGGGTGATCCAGCTGGTGGTCATGGCGTTACGTTCGTCGCCAGAACGCGACCCGACGAGGGCGAGCGCATTGGGGATCTTCCAGGTGACCTGATTGAGCAGTTCGTTCTCGAGGACCATGGATCCGAAGGTAGCCGCGGTCGTCGAAAGTGCCGTGGCGACCGCAGGGTACGCTCGCAGCCGTGACCGCTTCCGCCACGTGGTCCGAGGAGCCGATGTGGGTATCCATGTAGCCCTCGAACACCACACCACGTATCGCTTCGAACGCGCCGTCGCCATCCATCCGCACGTCTTGCGATTGCGTCCCGCCCCGCACTGTCGGACGCCCATTCTCGCCTACAGCCTCGATGTCGAGCCCGGCGAGCACTTCGTGAACTGGCAGCAGGACCCCTTCGGAAACTTCATGGCTCGGCTCGTGTTCCCCGAGCCCGCCGACCGCCTCGCACTGAAAGTCGATCTGCTCGCCGATCTGACGGTGATCAATCCCTTCGACTTCTTCGTCGAGGAGTCCGCCGAGACCTACCCGTTCTCCTACGACGCACAGCTCGCGGCCGACCTCGACCCGTACCTCCGGCTCGGCACATCGCCGAGCCCTGGGCTCGACAGATGGCTGTCCGGTGTCACGGTGCCCCGCGACGGCATGGCCATCGTCGACTTCCTGGTGAGCCTCAACGCCCGTCTGTACGCCGACATCGGCTACTCGATCCGCATGGAGCCCGGCGTGCAGGCGCCCGATGACACACTGGCGCGCGCCATCGGCTCGTGCCGAGACACCGGGTGGCTGCTCGTCGAGGCGCTGCGCCGCCTCGGGCTGGCCGCCCGCTTCGTCTCGGGCTATCTGGTCCAACTCACCGCCGATCGTCGGGCCCTCGACGGGCCCGACGGGCCAAGCGTCGACTTCACCGACCTGCACGCATGGGCCGAGGTGTACATCCCCGGCGCCGGCTGGATCGGACTCGATCCCACCTCGGGCCTGTTCGCCGGCGAGGGCCACATCCCCCTCGCTTGCACACCTCATCCGTCATCGGCCGCGCCGGTCTCCGGCACCACCGGTCCGACCACCGTCGACTTCTCGTTCACGAACGTCGTGCGGCGGGTTCGAGAAGATCCGCGCGTCACCCTCCCCTACACCGACGAGCAGTGGCACCGCATCGACCAGCTCGGCCATACCGTCGACAAGCTGCTCGACGACGGCGACGTCCGCCTCACCATGGGTGGCGAGCCGACGTTCGTGTCGATCGACGACATGGAAGGCGACGAGTGGAACACCACCGCCGACAGCCCGGCCAAGCGCCACCTGGCCAATGTCCTCGCCGGTCGTCTACTCGAGTCCTTCGCGCCCGGCGGACTGGTCCAGCACGGACAGGGCAAGTGGTATCCCGGTGAGCCGCTCCCCCGCTGGCAGATCAGCATCGTCTGGCGCAACGATGGTGAGCCCCTGTGGGCACACCACGACCTGCTCGCCGACCCCGAATCGGCCGGCACCGCCACCACCGACGACGCAAAGGTCTTCGGGCTTCGCCTCGCCGCAGCGACTTGGCCTCGACCCGTCGCTGGTCCTTGCCGCCTACGAGGATCCGGTCGGCGACGCCTGGGCCGAAGCTCGACTGCCCGCCGGTGATCCCCCCGATCTCGACGTCGACGCCACCAGCGACGCCGCCGGGAGTGTCCACGCCCGTCAGGTTCTCCTGCGCCGCCTCGAGGGCGACCTCGACGCTCCCGCCGGTTTCGTGATTCCGCTGCATCCCAGCCCCACCGGGCTGGCGTGGCGGACGACCGAATGGCACCTTCGCCGCGGGCGCCTCTACCTGATCGGCGGCAACTCGCCCTTGGGCCTCCGACTGCCGCTCGACTCGCTCATGTGGTCCGACACCCCGCCCGCCTACGAGCAGTCGCCGTTCGAGACCGTGGCCACGCTCGCGCCCCACGGTGTGCTCCCTGCGCCGACCACCGAGGTGGTCGATCGGCACGAGGCGCTGCCCACCGCGGTGACCTTCGAGGCCCGCGACGGCCATCTGTGCGTGTTCCTCCCGCCCGTCGAGCGCGTCGAACTCGCCGTCCAGCTGGTGGGACTCGTCGAGAAGGTGGCGCTCGAGCTCGACCAGCCGGTGATCATCGAGGGCTACGCCATGCCGCGCGACCCTCGCGTCAACAGCCTGGCGATCACCCCCGATCCCGGCGTGATCGAAGTGAACATCCAGCCGACGTCGTCGTGGTCCGAGATGGGCGCGGTCATCGACACGCTCTACGAAGACGCACGGCTGGCGCGCCTCGGCACCGAGAAGTTCGCCATCGACGGCCACCACACCGGCACCGGTGGCGGCAACCACGTCACCCTGGGTGCCGCCGTGCCGGCCGACAGCCCGCTGTTGAGGCGGCCCGACCTGTTGCGCAGCATGATCACGTTCTGGCAACACCACCCGTCGCTGTCGTACCTGTTCTCCGGCGGCTTCATCGGCCCCACCAGCCAAGCACCACGCGTCGACGAGAGCCGAGCCGACACGCTCTATGAGCTCGAGATCGCCTTCGCCGAGCTCGAAGGTCAGGGCGACGATTCCACTCCGTGGGTGGTCGACCGGTTGCTCCGCAACCTGCTCACCGATCTCACCGGGAACACCCATCGGGCCGAGTTCTGCATCGACAAGCTCTTCAGCCCCGATACCGAACGCGGTCGCCTCGGCCTGCTCGAGCTCAGCGGGGTTCGAGATGCCGCCCCATCCCCAGATGGCCCTCGTGCAGTCGCTGCTCGTCCGAGCGCTGGTCGCACGCTTCTGGCACGAGCCCTACGCCGGCCCGCTCGTGCGGTGGAACACCGATCTCTACGACCGCTTCCTGCTCCCGTGGTACGTGCGAACCGACATCGCCGAGGTGGTCGCCGACCTCCGGGCTCACGGGGTCGACTTCGACATGGCGTGGCTCGAACCGTTCCTCGAATTCCGCTTCCCGCTCGTCGGGGAGCTGCACGTCGACGACGTGTCGCTCGAGATCCGGTCGGCCATCGAGCCCTGGCACGTGCTCGGCGAGGAAGTAGCCGAAACGGGTACCGCGCGGTACGTCGACTCGTCGGTCGAACGTCTCCAGGTGCGGGCGAGCGGGCTCAACCCGGCTCGCCACATCGTGACGTGCAACGGGGTGCCGCTCCCGCTCCAGACCACAGGAGAGCCCGGCGGCGGCGTCGCCGGGGTCCGCTTCAAAGCCTGGGCGCCCTGGTCGGCGCTGCATCCCACGATCGACGCACACGGTCCGCTCACCTTCGATGTGATCGACCGGTGGGCCGGCCGCTCGCTCGGGGGTGGCACCTACCACGTGTCGCATCCGGGTGGTCGGTCCTACGACACGTTCCCGGTCAACGCCGCCGAAGCCGAAGCTCGCCGGATGAGCCGCTTCTTCGCCCACGGCCACACCTCCGGGCCGGTGGACATCACCGCCCTCGACGCCCTTGCGGCCACCCGCTCGGGCGAGTATCCGCGTACCCTCGACCTCCGACGGTTCGCCCCGCCCGAACCAGCCGACTGACACCATGAGCACCCTCGCCACCGACGACCCGGTCGACCGCTACCGGCCATCGGGTTCCGCGCACGACGAGATGGTCGACCGCTCCGGGTCGGTCAGGGCACACTGGGCCAAGCTCGTCGAGTCGTACCGAGCGCTCGGGGCAACGGAGCTCGCCCGACGCCAGGACGAGATCTCCCTGCTGCTCGAGCAGGACGGTGTCACCTACAACGTCGCCGACGACCTACGTCGACCGCATCGCCCGTGGGAGCTCGACCCGCTGCCCTTGGTACTCCCGAGCGACGAGTGGGCCGGTATCGAGAGAGGGATGACCCAACGAGCCGAGCTGCTCGACCTGGTGTTCGCGCGATCTGTACGGCGAACGCAAGCTCCTCCGCAGCGGAGCCGTCCCGCCCGAGCTGGTGCTGGGCGATCCGTCGTTCCTCCGGGCCTGCGACGGAATCAGGCTCCCGAGCGACAAACAGCTCGTCGTGTACGGCATCGACCTCACCCGTGGCGCCGACGGCGACTGGAGGGCGATCGGCGACCGCACCCAGGCACCGTCGGGGGCGGCCTACGCGCTGGAGAATCGCCGGATCTTGTCGCGGGTCTTTCCGAGTCTGTTCCGCAACGCCGACGTGCACCGGCTGGCTCCTTTCGTCCGGTCGCTTCGTGCTGCGCTGCAGGCAGTCTCTCCTGCCGGGGTCGATGATCCCTCCATCGTCGTACTGTCGCCCGGTTCGCTGTCGGAGACGGCCTTCGAGCATGCATTCATCGCCAGCCAGCTCGGCTATCCCCTCGTGCAGGGCAGCGACCTCCAAGTTCGCGACGGACAGGTGTGGCTGCGCAGCGTCGGCGAGCAGATGCCGATACACGTCATCCTGCGACGCCTCGATGCTTGGTTCTGCGATCCACTCGAGCTGAATCCCGAGTCCACCCTCGGCGTGGCGGGCCTGACCGACGCCTGTCGTGCCGGCGCGGTGAGCGTGGTCAACACGCTCGGCTCCGGCGTGCTCGAGAACGCGGCGTTGGCGACGCGGCTGCCCGCACTGGCGACGGACGGTGCTCGGATCCGACCTCGAGCTCGAGTCGGTGCCGTCGTGGTGGTGTGGCGACGCAGCCGGGCGATCCCACGTCATCGCCAACCTCGGAAAGCTCGTCCTTCGCCCCAGCTCGCGGATCGCCGGTGGCCATTCGATCGACACGGCCGTGCTCTCGACGGCCGAGCTCGAACAGTGGCGACGCCGCATCGAGGGCGAGCCGACCCACTGGGTGGGCCAGGAATGCTTCCAGCCGACCACGGCGCCCGTGCTCGCCGACGCGACCCTCCAGCCCCGGGACACCGTCGTACGAACCTTCGCCGTGGCGCGCGACGATTCGTATGTCGTCATGTCGGGCGGTTTGGCCCGCACTGCGAACGACGACAGCGGCGCACCGATCGCGAACCGCGCCGGAGCGATCTCCAAGGACATCTGGGTGTTGAGCTCCGAGCCCGAGACCCTGAGCGGCTTCTGGCTGGCGGGGCCGGGCCAACCGGTCTCACCGCCGATGTCGACGCTGCCCGCACGAGCGGCCGAGAACCTGTTCTGGCTCGGCCGCTACGCGGAACGGGCCGAGTCGACGGTACGTCTGTTGCGTACGATCAACGCCCGTCGCGACGAGTTCCAGTACCGCGGGACCAGCCCCGGACCCACTGCGGTCGCCGTGCTGCTCGACTCGCTGACCCGTACCACGGGCACGTATCCGGGATTCGTCGGCGACGACCAGGCCGCGCTCCACCTCGACCCCGGCGACGAGCTTTTCGCCCTGGTCGTCGACGAGAGCCGACCGGGAACCGTCGCCCACGCCGTACGACACATGCTCGAAGCCGTCGGCGAGCTACGAGACCAGCTGTCGGTCGACACGTGGCTGGTCATCGGCTCGCTCCAGCGGGAGATCGACTCGCTCGATCAGCCATCGGCGGACCGCGACGAGGCCGTGACCAACGTGCTCAACGCGTTGCTCCAGGGCCTGCTCGCGCTCTCGGGCCTCGCCGCCGAGTCGATGGTGCGTGACCAGGGATGGCACTTCATGGACGCCGGACGCCGGCTCGAACGAGCACTCCAGGTGAGCGCCCTGGTCGGCAACACGCTGGCCGCACGAACACGACCCGGGAACCGAGAGCCTGGTGGTCGAGTCGACGCTCACGGCGGCCGAGAGCATCATCACCTACCGCCGGCGCTACCGGTCGCGGGCCCGCGCGTCGACCGTGCTCGACCTGCTGCTCACCGACGCCGGCAATCCCCGTTCGCTGCGCTTCCAGATCGATCGACTCCACGAGGATCTCCTGGCCATCGACGCCGGCCACAGCGGGACAACAGCCTCGACCGCCCCGCCGCTGGTACTCGACCTCGCGCACATGGTGCACACGGCCGAGTCTTCGCTGCTCGCCGAGACCGACCCGGCCGGCCACCGGGCCCGTCTCGAAGAGCTCACGTCGAGCATCACCTCCACCCTGCGACGCTGTGCCGACGCCGTCGGATCCGACAACTTCACCCGCTTCGTCCCGCAACACTCGGTGGTCACACCCGCCGAGGCCCCGGAGCGGGCATCGTGATCTACGACGTCGTCCACCGAACTTCGTACACCTACGATGCTCCGGTCACGGCCAGCTACGGGTCGCTACGAGTGCTCCCCGCCGACATGGACGGCCAACGCTGCCTCGAACGGACGGTGGCCACCTCACCCGAGTCCGAACATCAACGGGAACACACCGACTACTTCGGCAACACCGCCGCCACGTTCGCCATCCACGGGGCGCACACCCAGCTCGTGGTCACGGCCCGGTCGGCCATCGACACCTCGGCCCGACCGAGCCACTTCGACGAAGCGGGAGACCGCCCGTGGGAGTCGTTCGCCGCACCGGCCAATGCGGGCTTCGCCGGCGACCTCACGGCTCTGGAGTACTCGATCGACTCGCCGTTGGTCGGTCGAAGTCAGGCGCTGGCCGCCTACGGCGCGCGGTCGTTCGCCCCCGAACGGGCGCTCGCCGACGCGGTGCTCGATCTGAATCGACGCATCCACACCGACTTCGCGTTCGACCCCAAGGCGACCGATGTCACCACGACCCTCGACGAAGTGATGCGAGCTGCGGAAGGGTGTCTGCCAGGACTTCGCCCACGTGATGGTCGGTGCCCTTCGTTCGACCGGCCTTGCCGCCTGCTACGTGAGTGGCTACCTCGAGACCGACCCCCCGCCGGGTCGGCCCGCCTGACCGGGGTCGACCGGACCCACGCGTGGGTCGGCGTCTACCGGGCGACGGGTCGCTGGATCGGTGTCGACCCCACCAACGACCAGATGGCCGGTCCGCGCTACATCACCACGGCACGGGGCCGCGACTACGCCGACGTGCCGCCGCTGAAGGGCGTGATCTTCACCGACGCCGAGGAGAGCACGCTCACCGTCGAAGTCGACGTTGCCCCACGGTGACGCCCACGCGCGGTAGCGTCCGCCAGCCATGCAGCCCTTTCCGGTGTGCGGTCTGCGGGCAACTGCTCTTCTTCGACAACTCGACCTGTCTCTCGCTGTGGGTCGCCGCTCGGGTTCCTCCCCGAGGAGAACCGTCTGGTGGCCCTGGCGGAAGACTCGACACCGCTGCGCACCGCCGACGGCACGCCAGGCGAGTACCGGCGCTGCGCCAATCGAGCTGTCGCTCGCTGCAACTGGCTGGTGGCGGTCGACGACACCGACGTCCTTGTGCACGAGCTGTCGGCTGACATCGGTGCGGCCCACCGACTACGAGATCGACGCCATCGAGGCCTTCGCCGACGCCGAGGCGGCCAAGCGGCGGCTGCTCGCGCAACTCCAGACGTCTCGGTCTGCCCGTCATCGACCGGAGCATCGACCGAGCAACGTGGTCTCGCCTTCGAGTTGCTGTCGTCGCGGGGCCAGAACGTGATCACCGGACACGAGGCCGGTGTGATCACCCTCGATCTCTCCGAGTCCGACGATGCCCATCGTGAGTTCGTGCGCCAACAGCTCGGCGAGGCGTACCGCACGGTGCTCGGTCACCTCCGCCACGAGATCGGCCACTACTACTGGCCGATGCTGGTCGCTCGACACCGGACGAGAGCGACGCGTTCCGTGCGCTGTTCGGCGACGAGCGCGATCTCCTACGACGCGGCCATGCGGCACCACTACGACCGGAGCGCCGGCGAGCTTCGACTGGTCGATCGACCCACGTCAGCGAGTACGCCACCATGCACCCGTGGGAGGACTGGGCCGAGACCTTCGCCCACTACCTGCACATCGTCGACGGGCTCGAGACCGCCTTCGGCTTCGGGCTCGTCGGTCGGCGAGCCCTCGCTGTCGCCGGCGCCGCGGCGGCGGTCGAGCAGCGTCGGAACCGCAGTCGGGCCCGATGGTGCAGCCGTGGCTGGGGCTCACGATCGCCCTCAACGCGATGGCCCGTTCGATCGGCCAGGGCGACCTCTACCCGTTCGTCCTGTCGCCCGACGGTGGTCGCCAAGCTCGACTTCGTGCACCGTGCCGTGACCGGCGAGTAGCCCGACCGGCCTCAGAGACGCTCGCCGAGATAGCCCATGAGGCGGTCGATGGAGACGCGGTCCTGGTGCATCGTGTCACGGTCGCGCACGGTGACGGCATCGTCGTCGAGGGTGTCGAAGTCGACCGTGACGCAGTACGGGGTACCGATCTCGTCCTGACGGCGGTAGCGGCGGCCGATGGCCTGGGTCTCGTCGTAGTCGGCCATGTACCGCTCGGCGACAGTGGCGAAGACCCTTTGGGCGACCGGCGTGAGCGTGTCCTTCTTCGACAGCGGGAGCACGGCAACTTTGAACGGAGCGAGCTTCGGGTGCAGGTGCAACACCGTGCGGGTGTCGTCGTTCACCGTCTCCTCGGCGTAGGCCGACAACAGGAAGGCCATGAGCGACCGGGTGGCCCCCGCCGCCGGCTCGATCACGTGCGGCGTGTAGTGCTCGTTGGCCTGCTGATCGAAGTACTCGAGCCGCTCGCCCGAGTGCTCGGAATGCTGCTTCAGGTCGAAGTCGCCGCGGTTGGCGATTCCTTCGAGCTCACCCCAACCCCAGGGAAAGAGGAACTCGACGTCGCTGGTATCGGAGCTGTAGTGGCTGAGCTCGTCGGCGCCGTGGGGCCGCAGCCGGAGGTGGTCGGTGGGAATGCCGAGCTCGACGTACCAGTCGAACCGCTCCTGGCACCAGTACCGGTACCACTCCTCGGCCTCGGCCGGAGGCACGAAGAACTCGAGTTCCATCTGCTCGAACTCGCGGGTTCGGAACACCCAGTTGCCGGGCGTGATCTCGTTGCGGAAGCTCTTGCCGACCTGCGCGATGCCGAACGGAGGCCGCTTGCGGCTGGTCTCGAGCACGTTCTTGAAGTTGATGAACATGCCCTGGGCCGTCTCGGGTCGCAGGTACACGTCGTGACCGGCACCTTCCACCGGACCAGCCTGGGTCTTGAACATGAGGTTGAACGCCCGCGCCTCGGTGAAGCTCTCCTTGGCCCCGCAGTTGGGGCACGTCGACGGGTCGTCGAGCTGATCTTCGCGGAAGCGATCGTTGCACTGCTTGCAGTCGACGAGCGGGTCGGTGAAGTTCTGGAGGTGCCCACCGCGGCCCACACGGCGGGCGGTGAGAGGATCGATGCGTCGAGACCGACGACGTCGGTTCGTTGCTGCACCATCGAGTGCCACCACGCGTCCTTCACATTGCGGAGCATGAGCACACCGATGGGTCCGTAGTCGTATGCAGACCGGAAGCCGCCGTAGATGTCGGCGGACTGGAACACGATTCCGCGCCGCTTGGCGAGGTTCACGATGTTGCCCATGAGGTCGGCTTCGGAGCTGAGTTCGGCATCGGCCATAGCGGTCGAGGCTAGCGGCGTGCCGTTACGGGCCGATCACCTTTCGCGGTCACCCCGGCGCGGTCGGTCGCCTGCTACAACAGGTCCGACGCGCGAAGCGAAGGGGACCGACTGGACATGGACACCAAATGCATCGGCGTGCGGGTCGGCGCCTTCATCATCGACTTGATACTGGCGTGGATCGTGGTGATCGCAATCGGCTCCTTCCTCGTCGAAACCGTCCAGGTGCCCGCCGGGGGGCTCGGGGTCGACGCGTGCGAGCTCATCAACGACGAGTACCCGATCTGTTTCAACGTGAACGACGACTACTACGTCGGCACCGACGGCGATGTCGTCGTCTTGCTGGCCGTCGGACTGGGCGTGTGGCTGTTGATGCGGATCATCCCGCAGGGGCTCAACGGTCGCACGCCGGGCAAGAAGCTCCTCGGGCTCAAGGTCGTCAACGCCGAGGGTGTCCCGCCCGGCATCGGCCGCTCGGCCTTGCGAGAAGTCATGTGGTTGATCGACTCGTTGCCGTTCGCGTATCTCGTCGGCTTCATCACGGCGGCGGCAACCAAGAAGAACCAGCGGGTGGGCGACATGGTCGCCGGCACCTTCGTCGCACGCGCCGACTCGGTGGCCTCCGGCGCCATCGGCTCACCGGAGTCCATGGGTTACCAGAGTGCTCCCCCACCAGTTCCGACCAACCAGCCGGTGTGGGACACCGAACGGGGGGCCTATGTGCACCGGGATCCGACCGGTCGGGTGCAGGTCTACGACAACGCCACCGGCCAGTGGCGCGACGGCTGACCGAAGAGCTCAGGCCCCCAGCAGGCCCGCCGAGCGCAACCGACGTTCCAGCACGTGCTCGACGGAGCGGGTGGCCAGGTTCTCGAGCTCGGTGGCCGCAGGGCTGTCGGGCTCCTCGAGGGCATCGCCCAGGCGACCGCCGAGCACCGACCGGAGGAGACGCAAGGCCTCGGTGCTGATCGGCAGACCACGTCGACACGACTCGCACAGCACGCCGCCGTGGCCGATGTCGAAGGCCGCCAGAGACTCGACGGCACCACACGACCGCGCACTGGTCGAGCATCGGCGAGAAGCCCTCGAGCGCCAGCAACTTCCAGAAGAAGCCGGCCATCACCAGCGGCGGGTTGCTCGTCTCGAGCGTCCGCAGGGCACCGAGCAACATCTGGTAGATCCGTGGGGCGGGCTCGCCGTCCTGGGCGAGGTGATCGACGGCTTCGAGCATCGTCATCGCCCGGTTGTAGCGGTCGAGGTCTTCGCGGATGCGACGGAAGCTGTCGATGGCCTCGGTCTGGGTGACGATGTCGAGCTCGCCGCGACCGGTGTAGAGCTGCACGTCGATGTGGCTGGTGGGTTCGAGACGGGCTCCGAACTTGCTGCGCGTCTTGCGGACGCCCTTGGCCACAGCCCGCACCTTGCCGTGGTCGCGAGCCAACAGAACGACGATCCGATCGGCTTCACCCAGCTTGTAGGTGCGCAGCACGATCGCCTGGTCGCGGTACAGCGACACGATCAGACCTTCCCGAATCGTCGGTCGCGGCCCTGGTACTCGGCGATGGCCGCGATCAGGGGCTCACGCCCGAAATCGGGCCACAACGTGTCGGAGAAGACCAACTCGCTGTAGGCGATCTGCCAGAGGAGGAAGTTGGAGATGCGCTCCTCGCCCGACGTGCGGATCAACAGGTCGGGATCGGGCATATCGGGGTCATAGAGGTGCCGGGCGATGGTGCGTTCGTCGATCTTGGCGGGAGCGGTGCCCTCGGCCACGATCGCCCGCACTGCATCGACGATCTCGGCCCGGCCGCCGTAGTTGAACGCCACGGTGAAGGTGAGGCCGGTGTTGTGGCGGGTCAGCTCCTCGGCCAGTTCGATGCGCTTCAACACACTGCGGGGCACGCGCCAGTTGCGGCGGCCGATCACCCGGATGCGGATGTTGCGGTCATGCAGCTCTTGGCGGCGGCGATCGAGGATCACCCGGCTGTAGTTGACGAGGAACCTGACCTCCTCGGGAGGACGCTTCCAGTTCTCGGTCGAGAATGCGTAGACCGTGAACCAGCCGATCCCGAGCTCACGAGCGGCGTCGACGGTGTCGAACAACGCCTGTTCGCCCTGTTCGTGACCGGCCGTTCGCTTCAGGCCCCGCTCGTTGGCCCACCGACCGTTGCCGTCCATGATGCAGGCGACGTGAGCAGGCATGCGGGAGGGGTCGAGCACCGGAACCACCTCGGCAACCTACCGCCCGGTGGGTCCACCTTCGGGGAATGGCGAGCGCGTAATCTTTTGTCATCACAACGCAACCAGCTCCGTGGGTATCGGAACTCCGGCACGTGCACGGAAAGAAGCCAATTCGAGTCTGGCCGGTCGCTCGACTGGCCTATGCGGCCATCGTTGCCACTCTCGTGGTGACGACTCTGCTGGCCGCCGCCGGCATCGTCGGCTGACCTGCGTACCCTCAGGTCGCGATGATCGACGGTGACCTGGTTGAAGACGCCCTTGCCCGGGTGACCGGTGAACTGCCCGGCGGCGGTGAGCTCCGTTCGGGGCAGCTGGCCATGGCCCAGGCGGTGGCTCGTGCGGTCGACGGCGAGCGTCATCTGGTGGTGCAGGCCGGCACCGGTACGGGCAAGTCGCTCGCGTACCTGGTGCCGATCGTGTTGTCGAAGCGCACGGCAGTCATCGCCACGGCAACCAAGGCGTTGCAGGATCAGTTGGCGGGCAAGGATCTCCCCCACCTGGCAGCGACGCTCGGGCAGCCGTTCAGCTTCGCCGTGCTGAAGGGTCGGTCGAACTACGTGTGTCGCCAGCGCGTCGACGAGCTCGACGACGACGAGCAGCTCCAGATCGAGGGCACCCGTGAGCGCGTGGCAGCCGAGGTCGAGGTGCTCGTCGAATGGGCGGCCACGACCAGCACGGGCGACCGGGCCGAGTTGGCCGTCGAACCGTCCAATGCGGCGTGGGAGAAGGTGAGCGTGGGCCTGCGTGAGTGCCCGGGTGCCAGCCGCTGCCCGCAGGGGGCCAACTGCTTCGCCGAGGCGGCGAGGTATCGGGCAGCCGAGGCCGACGTGATCGTCGTGAACACGCATCTCTACGGCATTCACCTTGCGGCCGAGAACGCCGTGCTTCCCGAGCACGACGTGGTGGTGATCGACGAGGCGCATCAGCTCGAGGAGGTCATCTCCAATACCGCCGGAGTCACCCTCGGCGCGGGCCGGTTCTCGGCTCTGGCCAACGCGGTGGTCGCCATCATCGACGATCCCCAGCTCGTGGCCGATCTCCACGCATCGGCCGACTCCATCGCCGTTGCCCTCGAGGACTCCGCCGACGTGGCGGTTCGGCCCGCCGAGGTTCCCGATCTGGCCAACGCTCTGTTGCTCGGCCAGGAACGAACACAACGAGCGCTCGACGCCGCCCGCAAGGTGCCCAAGGACGCAGGCGAGACCGTCACCGCCAAGGCGTTACGGGTCACGAAGTCGGCCAGTGCGTTGCTCGACGACATCGCTGCCGCGTTTGCCCTGCCCGACACCCACGTGGCTTGGGTGGCAGGGGGCAATACTCCACAGCTGCGGATCGCGCCGGTCGAGGTGGGCGACCTGTTGACCGAGGTGCTGTGGCCCGTGACCACGACCATTCTCACCAGTGCAACTCTGCCGGTGAACGTGGCCGATCGTCTCGGGCTGCCCTCCGATGGCTACGACGAGCTCGACGTCGGTAGCCCGTTCGACTTCGAGGCGAACGCGATGCTCTACTGCGCGGCCGATCTGCCCGACCCCCGGTCACCCGACTACCAGGACGCAGTGTTCGCGGAGATCGAGCGCCTCATCGTGGCTGCCGGCGGGAGGACCCTCGCTTTGTTCACGAGCTGGCGCATGATGCGTGCTGCGGCCGACCATCTCGACGGGCGGCTTCCGTGGCGGTTGCTGACCCAGGGCGAGTTGCCCAAGCAGGCGCTGCTCGAGGCGTTCACCGACGACCCCGAGGCATCGCTGTTCGCGACGATGAGCTTCTGGCAGGGCGTCGACATCCCCGGCCGTTCCCTGTCGCTGGTCATCATCGACCGCATCCCCTTCCCCCGGCCCGACGACCCGCTGCTCCAGGCGCGCCGCGACCGTGCCGGCGGCCGTGCCTTCGGTGCGGTCGACCTCCCCCGAGCAGCCACGCTGTTGGCGCAGGGTGCGGGGCGCCTCATCCGTCGGGGCGACGACAAGGGCGTCGTCGCGGTGCTCGACTCGCGTCTGGCCACCGCCAAGAGCTACCGATGGAACCTCATCAACGCCCTCCCCCCATTCCGCCGATCGAGTGACCGCGACGAGGTCGAAGCCTTCCTCCGGGAGCTCCGCGACGGCTCCTGACCTCAACCCCAAATCCGAAATTGGTTTGTCGGGGGCCACATCTGGGCTCTCACAAACCAATTCCGAGGGCGGGTTGGGGCTGATCCCGGCTCCGTCGACGCCGCTGCTACAGCGGCGCGTACACGGCCACCTCGTGGAGGATGACCCAACCGTCCATCTGCACGGTCTGCACCCGGACGAAGCGCACGTCGTCGGGCGCAGGATCGAGCTCGACGACGAGCACCTGACCCCGGGTGGCGTCGGCGCTCACCTCGCCCACGAGGCGCCCCGGCGCAGGCTCGTCGGCGCCGCGCACGTACACCTGATGAGTCTGGGGGCCGGTGGGTGATACGTGGCCGATGAGAATCTCCACACGGCCCACTGTCTGGGGTTCCTCGAGGTCGATCTCGATCCACTGAGGTGGTCCCTCAGGCGCCGTCCACCAGGTGGCCGCGCTGCCGTCGACGGCCCGGGCGGCAGAGTAGTCCTCGGGCTGGTCGAGCTCTTCGAGCGAGGCGGCGGTCGGGCGGTTCAGCGCCAGGTTCGGGCTCTCGTAATCACCAACTATGCACGGATCGGGACGGGTCTGAGGCGACAGCGCCACTGCGATCTCGTCGTCGCCCGAGTTGACGGTGATGACCTCGTCGTCGGTCTCGCTCCCCCACAGCCAGACCAGCCAGCCAAGGAACGGATAGGCACAGGACTCGGCTTGCCAGCGTGCCATCGCCGCGGCAGCGTCCTCGCGACTGCTCGAGGCGACCGAGAAGGCGCCGAACTCGCCGAGGATGATGGGCATGTCGACCGGCTCGTCGATGCCGTACGCCGCCGCCAGCGTCGGCCACTCGCCTCCGAGCCCCGGATAGGCGTGGAGATCGACGAAGTCGAGGTCACTCTCACGCAGAACCACTTCCGGCAGCACCCACCGGTTGTCGGGTGCCACTCGTCCGGCGTCAGGATCTTCGGCGGAGAAGTAGCCGATGGTGACCAGGGCGCCGTCGTGCTCGCGGCGCACAGCGTCACCCACCGACGACAGATAGGCCAGCAGGTTGTCGGCCACCATCTCTTCGACGGCGGTGTCGTCAGCCAGGTCGTAGGTGGCCCCGTCGGCGGTGGTCACCGAACCGGTCGTCAGCGAGAGCGGCGCAACGTCACGGAGGAAGAACTGCTCATTGGCCAACTGCCAAGCCAGCACTGCATGCAGAGGCGCGCCCCGTTCCCTCAGCCCGGCGAGCAGGTCGGTGAAGTACTCCGCCGCGATCGAATGCCCTTCGGCGCTGAGGTACACCGAGTTCCGGTAGCCGCCGAACACCTCACAGCACGGCATCCGTTCGGTGTATCCCGGATCGGGGATGTCGTTGCTGGTGGGCAGGGCCACCAGGCCACGATCGGCCATGCGGGTGAGCAGGTCGGCCAGGTTGTCGAGGTACTCCGGACGGATCCCCTCGCTCGATGCTGCGCACGACATGCACAGGTCGAGGAAAAAGCGGATGGTGTTGAAACCGTGGCCGACGATCTCGTCGAGCTGCTGGTCGAGCCACTCGGGGTCGTAGTCGAGGAAAAGGACATCCCCCCGACCGGCCTGTTTGCGCATGAGGTTGACGCCGCGAAGCACGAAGGCATCGTCGGTGCGCCGATCGACGAAGGCGCCGTTCTCCATGGAGATCCACTGCGGTTCAGGTGGTGCGACGGTCGGAGCGGCGGTGGGATCGGCGACCGCGTCGGTGGCCGGTTCTGCGGTGGCGGTGGGCTCGGACGGCTCGAGCGCCACGGGTTCGTCGGCTTGGTCTGCGGTGCCTGCCGAGCACGCACCGACGCACAGACCAGCAGCCACCCCCAACGCAACCAACCGACGCCCGATCACCGCCCGACAGTAGCCCCTCCCCGACGCTCAATTTGGTTTGTGGGAGGCCACATCTGGGCCCACGCAAACCGATTTCGGCTGGTTGTCAGAGGTCGGGGGTGGCGCCATAACCCAGGCGTTCGGGACGGTCCTGCCAGTCCTTGCTCACCTTGACGTGCAGATCGACGTAGGCGCCCTCGCGCAGCTGTTCGCGAACGGCCTCGCCCACCTGCTTGAGCACGGCGCCCTTCTTGCCGATCACGATACCCTTCTGGCTCTCGCGCTCGACCAGGATCTCGATCCGGATGTAGGGCCACTCCCACTCGGTGACCCGGGTGGCGATGGAATGCGGAAGCTCCTCGCGGGTGATCTTCAACAACTGCTCCCGCACCAGCTCGGCCACCCAGAACGCGTCGGGCTGATCGGTGACCGTGTCGGCGTCGTACAGTCGCGGGCCTTCGGGGAGCCGGGCGATCAGGGCGTCGAGCAGCTCGGGCACGCCGGCGCCGGTGACACCCGAAGCCGGGAAATACTCGGAGAAGTCCCACTCGGCCGCCTTGGCCAGCTGCACGATCATCTTGTCGGGCTTGGCCTTGTCGGCCTTGGTGAGCACCACGACCGTGTCGGGGCGAAGCGTCTCCGCGATGAACTCGTCGCCCCGGCCGATGGGCGCCGACGCGTCGATCACCAGGCAGACGACATCGACCTGCGAGGCGGCCTGGGTGGCGGCTTCGTTGAGCTTCTCGTTGAAGCTCGACCGCGGCTTGTGGATGCCTGGTGTGTCGACGAACACCACCTGGGCATCGGCACGGTCGAGGATGCCGCGAATCTGGTTGCGGGTGGTCTGGGGCTTGTCAGACACGATCGACACCTTGGTGCCGAGGATGTGGTTGAGCAGGGTGGACTTCCCGGCATTGGGTCGACCGACGAAGGTGACGAATCCCGACCGGAAGCCCTCGGGCGTGTCGTCGAAATCGGTCATGCCGGCTCACCGGCGGCTTCATGGTCGACAGCCGGTTCACCGACATCGATGCTCACGCGTGCGATCCGCCGGCCCTGCACTCGTTCGACGGTGAGCAGGTGACCGTTGGCGTCGAGGGTCTCACCCTCGACGGGGATGTGGCCGAGCGAGTTGAAGATGAGCCCGCCCACGGTGTCCCAGTCGCCTTCGGGCAGCTCGACGCCGATGTCGTGCTCGAGGTCGGCGATCGGCACTCGACCGTTCACCCTGAAGTGGCGGTCGTTGACCCGTTCGATCATGGGCTTCTCGACATCGAACTCGTCGACGATCTCGCCCACCAGCTCCTCGATGAGGTCCTCCAGGGTCACCAGCCCGGCGGTACCCCCGTACTCGTCGACCACGATGGCCAGGTGGAAGGTCTCGGCCTGCATCTCGCGCAGGAGCTCAGCGACCCGCTTGGTCTCGGGGACGAACCGGGGGCTACGGAGGATGCCGGTGACGGGATCGGCCTCGAGGTCGTCGCGCTGGGCGCGCATCAGGTCTTTGGCGAGCACGATGCCGACGACGTCGTCGATGCCGTCGCCGATGGTCGGCAGACGGCTGTAGCCGTTGAGGATGGCGACCTCGAGCGCATCGGCGATCCGGAAGTCGGCCTCGACGACGACCATGTCGGGACGGGGCACCATCACCTCGCGGGCAACCGTGTCGCCGAAGGTGATGATCGACTCGATGAACTCGCGCTCCTCCATGTCGATCGACTCGGACGCCACCGCCTCGCCGGCCAGGGCCAGCAGCTCTTCCTCGGTGACCTCCGACGACGACTCGGGGTCGCTGGGGCGAATGGGCGCCGCCAGGGCCAGGAGGGCCTTGGCGACCCAGCGCAACGGCGCGACCAGGGTCAGGGCGCGAACGAGAGGTGCGAGTCGAAGGGCAGTGCGGTCGGGGTCGGCCAGGGCGATGGCTTTGGGAATCGCCTCGGCGGCCACGAACACGACGGCCAGGGTGACGCCGAAGCCGATGACCGCACCCCAGAAACCCCATCGTTCGTGGGAGAAGACCGCGACGACGGTGGCGGTGGCGAGGTGGCTGGCGAGGAGTACGAGCAGCACGGGGTTGATGGCCGACTCGCGGTTCTCGACGACCCGACGCAGGGTCACCGCGCCGCGTCGGCCTTCTTCTTCGAGCGACTCGGCTCGGGCCGAGCTCATGCGGGTGATGGCGGTCTCGGCCGCCGCCAACAAGGCCGCAAGGACGATGAGCAGGCCGACGCCCAGCACCGCAAGGAGGTCGACGGTGCTCATCGGTGGAACCGATCGAGCAGTACCTGCTCATCGCGCGCGCATGCGGGTTTTCTCGTCGGGATCAGCGTGGTCGTGGCCGAGAAGGTGCAACAGGCCGTGCACCACCAGCAGGGCGATTTCGTCGTCGAGTGAATCGAGGGTGGTGTTGGCGCGGGCGTAGGCCGGGCAGATCACGATGTCGCCCACCATGCGCGGGATGTCGAGGCTGCCAGCCTCGCCCTCGTCGCCGGCGTCGATGGGGAAGGCCAGAACGTCGGTGGGCTCGCCGTCGCCATCGAGATGATCGACCTTGAGCCGGGCGATCGTGTCGCGGTCGACGAAGACCAGGTTGGCCTCGGCCGCACCCGTGACGCCTTCGTGGTCGAGGCCCCGGGCCAACAGGTCGGCCCATCGGGTGAGGTCGATCGGTTCGGCGTCCTGGTCATCGTGTGCCTCGACGTGGATGCCGTGCACCTGCACCACCGAGGTCATCGACGTTCCCCGGTGGTGGTGGGACTGTCGGAAATCACTTCGGCGGCACCCGTTCGTAGGCGTCGACGATCTGTTGCACGATGCGGTGGCGGACGACGTCGCGACTGCTGAGGCGCACGAAGGCCAGGCCGTCGATACCGCCGAGGATGGTCTCGAGGTCGAGCAGGCCGCTGCGACCGTCCTGCACGTCGACCTGGGTGACGTCACCGGTGATGACGGCGCGCGGATCCGAAGCCGATGCGGGTGAGGAACATCTTCATCTGCTCGGGCGTGGTGTTCTGGGCCTCGTCGAGGATGATGAAGCTGTTGTTGAGGGTGCGGCCGCGCATGAACGCGAGCGGCGCCACCTCGATCGATCCTCGCTCGAGCATGCGGTCCATGCCGTCGGTGTCGGTCATGTCGTGCACGGCGTCGTACAGCGGACGCAGGTACGGGTCGACCTTGGCCATGAGGTCGCCGGGCAGGAACCCGAGCCGCTCGCCGGCTTCGACGGCCGGTCGGGTGAGGATGATGCGGTCGACCTGCTTCTGTTGCAGCGCCTGCACGGCCATGGCGACCGCCAGCCAGCTCTTGCCGGTGCCGGCGGGGCCGATGCCGAAGGTGATGATGTTGTTGGCGATGGCCTCGACGTAGGCCTTCTGTCCGGCGGACTTCGGACGGATCGGGCCGTGGGGTGTGCGGAAGATCTCGGTGGTGAGCACGTCGCTCGGCGACTCCGACGACGCCACCATCTCGATGCTCTGTTCCAACGTGCGAACGTCGAGGCGCTGACCGTGTTGCACCAACAGCACCATTTCTCGGAGGAGATCGGCGACGGTGTCGGTCTCGGCACCATCGACGGTGATCTCGTTGCCCCGCACGTGCACGACGGTGTCGGGAAACGCTGCTTCGATGATGCGGAGGTATTCGTCGCGCTCGCCGAGCAGGGCGGGCATGAGTTCGTTGCCGGGGACGGTGATCTTGGTGGGAGTGGCCTGCATGGTGGTCTCCACAGGCTAGTGGCCATACGGACCGCTTCGCCCGGCGGCCCGTCGCCAGCATTGGGTCGAATGACCCATGGCCCCCTTCCCGCCTCGCCGGCCACCTCCTACTCTGGCGGCACCCATGGCCGATGTCCCTTTCGACTCGTCGCTGGGCTTCTCGGGCGGACGATCACTCGAGGACGCCCTCCTGCGCTGGACCGCCGACGCGCGCGTCGACGAGCGCGCCCAGGAGCGGGTCCGCGAGCGGTGGCTGCGCCAGCAGACCGAGGAGGACGCCACCTTCGCCGGTGCTCTCGTCGACCTCGCCGAGCGGGGCCGGCCGGTCGGCATCTCGACCGTGGCGGGGCGCCAGCACCGCGGGGCGATCAGCGCGGTGGGCGCCGACTTCGTGCTCATGCGAACCCTCCAGGACCACGACATCCTGGTGCCGTTCGACGCTGTCTCCTACGTGCGCCCGCAGGCGGGCGAGGCGGCGACGTTCGGCGATCGCACGCTGACCATCGACATCCTGTTCACCGAGGCGTTGCACGAGCTGAGCGCCGATCGACCCCGGGTGCTGATCATCTTCCGCGGCCCGAACCAGTCGGTGGCCGGCACGTTGCGATCGGTCGGCCGCGACGTCTTCGAACCTCGGCCTCGACGGGCCCGATAGGGCGATGGCCGCGATTCCGGTGGCGTCGATCGCCGAGGTGGCTTCGACGTGACCCCGCCTTCCCGACGGCTACTTCGACGGCGGGTTCGCTTCGGGATAGAGATGTTCGAGGGTGCCGGGTTCGATACGACACGATTCGACGTACGCGTCGATGTCGGCCGGTTTGAGACGGATGACCCGGCCGAAACGGTACGCGGGCAGGTCGCCCTCGTCGATGAAGCGGTACAGCGTGCGCGCGGTGATGCCGAGACGCCGGGCCGCTTCCTTGGTGCTCAGCCAATCTGTTTGGCCCGCGCTCGAGCCTGCGCCGGCCGCCGCGTCGGTGGAAGTGTCTTCGGATGCCATAAGTCCCTGAGTGTACGACACTCTTCGACAACTTTCGATACTTTCGATACCTTCGGTGCCATGCCGAAGCCTTCCAAGGTTCGTTGATGAGTACCGAAGACAGCCCGTACGCCACGCCGCCCGAGATCACCGGCGCGGCCGGACCGTCCATCACACGCCGTCGTGGCCTACCACCGGCCGCGCCGTCGTCGGAGCGCTCCTGGTGACCGTGGCCGCCATCGGATTGTTCGTCGCTTACCGCCAGGCCGTCGGTGAACCCGACACGAGCTTCGTGGTGCTGGCCGAACGAGTTGAGGCCGGGCAACGGGTGACTGCCGCCGACTGCAGATGGAGAAGATCGAGCTCCCGACTCGGTCACCGCCACGGTGTTCAGCGACCCGAGCGCGGTCATCGGAGCCGTCGCCATCGTTCCTCTTCGCGGGTCGAGATGCTCCAGCGGAGCGACGTCTTGTTGTTGGCACCCGGCGAAGAGCCCGACGACCCGCCATGGCGGGAGTTCTCGTTCTCGATCGCGGCGGCTCGTGCCGTCGACGGCCAGATCCGGCCGGGCGAGACCATCGACCTCGTGGCCACGTACTCCGTCCAGAGCGAATCCGACACGGTGGTCGTGTTCCGCGACGCGCCAGTCCTGCGCATCACCGAGGCGAGCGACGGTCTGCTGTCGAGCACCGGCGGGGTCACGATCACCGTCGCCCTCGCCGACCCGTCGACCGTGCTCGCCGCCGTGAACGCGGTCGACGACGCCGAGGAGCTCGACCGTGGTGCGGGCCACAAAGGTCACCGATCAGGAGCTTCCCGACTCGTTCCGTTTCGACGGTGCGGCCACGACGGCCCCTGCCGACGGGGTCGACGGTTGAGGACCGCGCCGCTCGGCCGCAGCTACGGAGGTCACCATGGCTGACCGCTTCGTCCTTCTGGGGCTCGCCCACGCACGCTCGCCATGGTTCCGCGACGTGGGTCGATGGGCGAACGCGGCGGCCATTCCCGCCGAGTTCGTGAAGTGCCTCACCGTCGAAGAGGTTCGTGCTCGCCTCGCTGCCGGTCGCCCCTACTCGGCGCTATTGATCGACGGGAGCCTCCCCGGAGCCGACCGCGATCTGCTCGACGCCGTCACCGAGACCGGCGCGGCGGTCTTCGTCATCGACGATCGCCGGCTCAAACGCGATCGGCTCTCACTGGGAGCAAGTCGCATCCTCGAGGCCGACTTCACTCGCAGCGATTTGTTGGATGCGCTCGAGAACGGAGCCCGTCCCATCAGCCGGGCCGACACACTGACGCTCGGGCCATCGACTGACGACACCGTCGAACCGAGCTGGAGTGGTCGCCTCATCGCCGTGACGGGCTCCGGCGGTACCGGCGCCTCCGTGGTGTCGATGGCCCTCGCTCAGGCGCTCGCGACCGATCCCCGTTTCCGGCAACTGGTGTTGCTCGCCGACCTCGCGCTCGATGGCGAACAGGCGGTACTGCACGATGCCCGTGACGTCGTGCCCGGTCTGCAGGAGGTCGTCGAGGCGTTCCGTACCGGTGCTCCGACATCGGCCGAGATCCGCACCATGGTCTTCTCCACCGACGGGGCGACTATCACCTCTTGCTGGGGCTCCGACGCCACCGCGACTGGGCCGGACTCCGACCGCGCGCCTTCGACGCCGCTGTGGCCGGCCTGTTGCACTCATACCGGCTGGTGGTGGCCGATGTCGATGCCGACATCGAGGGTGAGCCGAGACGGGTGTGGTGGAGATCGAAGATCGAAACCTGCTGGCACGCACCGCTGCGCGCCGAGCCTCGCTCACTGTCGTCGTAGGCAATCCCGGAGTGAAGGGACTGCACTCCCTCGTCCGCGTCGTGTCGGCTCTGCTCGACTTCGGTGTCGCCGCCGAAACGATCCTGCCCGTCATCAATCGGGGACCGCGCGGCGTGCGCCAGCGGGCCGAGGTCACCTCGAGCTTCGCCGAGCTGCTCGACGGCGCTCGCCGTGGGCTTGCGAGCCCGGTCTTCGTCTCCGAGAGACGCCGCGTCGACGATGCCATCCGTGACGGCACCCGCTACCGACCAGTCTGGGGATGACGTCCACGTGCGGTCCTCGCCCTTCTCGACCGTGAGCATCGCGACAATGCTGCGGTTCCTCAGCCGACTTCGAGGCCGTCCCATCGCGCCCGGCTCGCTCGGCACATTCGCCGAGTTCGATGAAACTGGTGACGCGTGAGCGAGCACGCCGAAGAGTTGTCTCCACTCGCACTCGATCGAAGAGCGCGTGCAGGACCGGGCCAAACAATGGCGCTCGATATGAACGGCGTTGAGGACCCGCAGCGATCCGTGCCCTGATCGACGACGAGATCAGCCGCTGGAACGACGAATTCAAGCGGGGCCAGCGGCCATACGCAGCTCTCCGACGCACCTCATCGTCGCCGATCGCGCCTGATCGCAATCTGGTCGGTTACGGACCGCTCGGTCCGCTCCTCGACGACGACGATGTCTGGGAGATCATGATCAACGCTCCCGACGCGATCTTCGTGAAACGCGACACGGGCGGTAGCGGCGACAACGACGAGGTCTTCCACGACGACGAGCACGTGCTCCGGGTACTCGACCAAGGTGCTCGACGAGTCGTCGCGGTCGCACCGAAAGCTCGATCCGAGCGAGGGCCTGCAAGACGCCCAGCTCGACAGCGGCGCTCGTCTGCACATCGTGCATGCCGATGTCGCTCGCGGCAGCCACACGATGGTCAACATCCGCAAGTTCACCGGCGTGCCGTTTCGCAACCTGGGCGAGCTCGTCGATCGCGACATGCTCTCGGCCGAGGTCGCCCGATTCCTCTCCGCCTGCGTGCGGTCACGGCTCTCAATCGTATTCGCCGGTGCACCTGGCGCTGGCAAGACCACGCTCATGTCGTGCTGTTGCGCCGAGCTCGATCCGTCGCTTCGTGTCGTCATCGCCGAAGAGGTGTTCGAGGCCGACGTGATGGTGCCCAACGTCGCCAGCATGCAGACCCGACCCGCACGAGCCGAGCGCTCTGCCGTCGACCTTCGCCGCCTGGTCGCCGGATTCCTGCGAATGGCGCCCGATGTCGCGATCGTGGGCGAAGTCCGAGACCGAGAAGCGCTACCACTCCTGCTCACGTTGTCTTCGGGCGTCACCGGATACACCACCATCCACGCCGGCTCGGCCCGTCAGGCCCTGTCCCGGCTCCGCTTCATCTGCCAGCTCTCCGACACGTCGAACGAACTACCCATGTCGGCGCTCAACACCCTGGTGTCGGACTCGGTCGACATCGTCGTGCATTGCACCCGCA
The DNA here is from genome assembly GCA_963700995.1 of uncultured Acidimicrobiales bacterium. Lineage (GTDB taxonomy): Bacteria > Actinomycetota > Acidimicrobiia > Acidimicrobiales > JAHEJN01 > JAHEJN01. The sequence goes on along the minus strand of CAVOZP010000007.1, from coordinate 2,440 downwards.
GCGCGGAGGGCCCTCAGGTGTCGTCGGTCATTGCCGTGGAAGACCTCCAGAGCGCAGCAGACGGCACCCAGTTCACCATCTCGGAGATCTTTCGCCGGCCGGCGCCCGGCGTCCAGCTCGGCTGGACGGGAGAGCTGCCCGTGCGGGCCGGTCGTCAGATCGAAGAGCATGGCTTCGACCTACACGCGCTGCTCGACATCGATCCGAGCGCAGCCGAGGGTGCGTTGTGATCGGCCTCGTTCTCGCTCTGGTCGGTGCCCTCGGCGTGTACTACCTCTACACCGCGCTGGCCGTCGGCTGGACGGGTACCAGCCTGGCCCCGAGCCCGCGAGCCCGGCGCAAGCAGTCAGCGTCTCACCAAATCGAGCAATGGCTCACCCAGGCCGGCCTCGAGGGAATCGACCTCAACCAGTTCGGTGCCGTGGTCGCCATGTTGTTCGTGCTCGGCTTTCTGGTCGCCTTCACTGTGTTCGGCGGAGCGGTCCCGGCCCTCGTGGTGGGGCTCTTCGCCGCCACCTTCCCCCTTGCGAGCTACCGGCTGCGGCGCCAGAAACGCCGGGTTCGCGCCCAGGAGGCATGGCCGCGGATGATCGAGGAGATGCGGGTCCTCACCGGGTCACTCGGCCGCTCGATTCCCCAGGCCCTCTTCGAGATCGGCGAGCGGGCGCCCGACGAGATGCAATCGGCCTTCGCCGCCGGACGGCGGGAGTGGCTCATCACGACCGACTTCGCCCGCACCGTTGCCGTCCTCAAACGCGAGCTGGCCGACTCGACCGCCGATGCGGCGCTCGAGACACTGCTGGTGGCCCAGGAGATCGGCGGCACCGATCTCGACCATCGCCTCCAGTCGCTGGCCGAGGATCGCGTCCTCGATGTGCAGGGCCGCAAGGACGCGATCGCCAAGCAGGCCGGGGTGAAATTCGCCCGATGGTTCGTGCTGCTGGTTCCGGCCGGAATGGCACTTGCCGGCATGTCGGTCGGAAACGGTCGGGCTGCCTACAGCACGGCGATCGGGCAGACCATCGTCGTCTTCGCACTCGCCGTCATCGTGATCTGCTGGATGTGGGCCGGGTATTTCATGCGGCTCCCCCAAGAGCAGCGGGTGCTGGCCGGACGAGACGAGGTCTCGTGAGTCGCCTCGTCGTGATCTCGGGTTTGTTGCTGTGGGTCGGTCTGGTGCTGATGATGGCAGAGTTGCGTTGGTTCAGTCGGCGTCCGCTCGCGGACCGGCTCCGGCAGTACTCGCCGAACGTGAGCAGCCGTCACGGGCGAGCCGGGCTGCTGAGCGTCGAGTCGTTCCGCGATGTCGTCGCACCGCTCTCCCAGAGCATCGGCGCGTCACTGGCCCGCACCTTCGGAGTCAGCGAGGAGCTCTCGGTCCGCCTTCGCCGGATCCACTCTCCCCTCGATGTCGCCTCGTTCCGAACCCGCCAGGTCGGGGTGTGCCTGGCGATCGGTGGCCTGTCGGCGCTGTTCGCCGTTGCCGTCCAACCCCCACTCGTGGTCTCCCTTCTTCTCATCATCGGGTCGCCGATCCTCGCCTTCCTCGTGCAGGAGCAACACGTGGCGTCGGCTTCGGAGAAACGACAGCGTCGCCTCTTCCTCGAGCTGCCGGTGATTGCCGAGCAACTGGGAATGCTGCTCTCGGCCGGCTACTCGTTGGGCTCGGCCCTGCAGCGGATTGCCACCCGGGGAGACGGCGTAGTCGCGGAAGATCTTCGCCTGGTGATCTCGCGTGTTCGCCAGGGCCTCTCCGAGGCACAGGCACTCGCCGAGTGGGCCGAGCTCGCCGACGTCGACGCCCTCGACCGGCTCACGTCGATCCTTGCGCTCAACCGAAGCGCAGTCGATCTCGGTCGGCTCATCCACGACGAGGCCCACGCGATCCGACGCGAGGTCCACCGCGAGCTACTGGCCACCATCGAGCGTCGGGGACAGCAGGTCTGGATCCCCGTCACCGTGGCCACCCTCGTGCCTGGAGTGCTGTTCCTCGCTGTTCCCTTCGTCGAAGCCTTACGCCTTTTCACCGATGCGTGACACACTTACCACCCAGGAGGTCCCCGTGAACACCCTCACAACCAATGCGATCCGACTCGATGTCTTCGTGCGTTGTCTCACCGTCGATCTCGCGAAGCGTGCCCGTGACGAACGAGGCGAGGGCGTGATCTCGGCCGCCATCGCCGTGTTGATCATGGCGTTCCTCGGGGTGGCCGCCTGGGTGGCATTCAAGGCGCTCTTCGATTCGGCCAGCACCAAAGCCGAGACCCAGGTCGATCAGATCGGCGGCTGATCCGTCGTCGGAGCCCCGAGAGGCGTCGATCCATGCTGCCGGTGAACCCTGACAACGGTTGGGGTGAACACGCCCGTGACGAATCCGGCACGGGCCTGCTCGGAACCACGGTTGGATTCATCATCTTCCTCCTGTTCATGTTCCTCGGCA